>JAIPEG010000055.1 GCA_021737405.1 Bacteriovoracaceae bacterium | reverse complement strand
TACAACGAGAGAAGGCTTCACTCTTCACTAGGCTACTTGCCACCGAGTGAGTTTGAAGATATTTATATGAATCAAACAGAGGGCCGACCGGTATTCAAACTTTAGCTGGTAGGTGTCCAGTAAAACGCCCGCACTTCAAATATCTAAAAAAGAAGTCCAGAAGCCTTCTTTTAATTATGCCTTAAAAATAGTTCAAGAGGTATGTGAAGAGGCCAGTGTACAAAGCTTCATTAGGCAATACTATCCAAATATGTACGAAGATTTCACCAAAGTTTATTCTGGCAACCAAGACGTTCCCTTTGTATCACCTGAAGCAGAGTCATATTTTAGAGACCCCGCGACCTATGAAATTATGCTTATGGCCACCACAGAGTTGGGCCTATCAAGAACTGTTGCAAAAGAAGAGTTCGGTAGAAAAGGGTTAGCAATCTTAGAAAAACTAGTAACGGAAAATATTCTTATAGAAAAAAACGGTATAGTTTCTATGGATGGCCCAATCAATGCCAATCAAGAGACTGTTCACAAATTATTCACTAACTTAGTTCAAATGAACTACGATGTAGATGCCTTTGGTAGCAAGGAGAACTGGCTCTCTCTTCAATATAAGTCAGTAAACTCTAGCTATGTTTTACCTAAAATGATGGAAGTTTATAAAAAAGCAAACAGTGATATTAGAGAGATATTAAACTCACCAAACTCAAAAGGAACTGATATCATTTGGGCCGGCATGGTAATGGACACATTAACTAAGAAAAGTGATCAAAATACGGGGGTGCTACAATGAAACTACTTATAAGCCTAACCGCATTAATCACTTTTTCAATCAATGCACAAAGCTTTGACTTTATAAAGCTACAAAACACTCAGATAGAAGCATTAGAAGCTCAGGACGGAACCTATGCAAGATTTGCAGATATTGCTGAAGGTTTTGTTAAATTTAAAGGTGTAGAAACTAAAGATAATAATCTATTTATAAATGTAATTAACTCAGAAATTGGCACTATCATTCTTCAAGATGGTTCCAACACTAACCTCAACCAAGCAATTCTTAACCACGCTACTGTAACAAGGGGTGGTGATATGGGTGGTGGTGGAGCTGCTCTCATTTTACATTAAATCAAAAAATTATATTATATGATTTCGCAGGGCTTACCAGAAGGAGTTAGAACAGTAGCTTTACTAATAGCTCTCGTAACTCCAACCCTCATAAGTAACTTTGACTGTTCAATCGCTTTTAAGTCCAACGGGTTTCTAACGAAACGGCCTCTCATAAAACCCTCATATAGAAAAACCTCATCAAACTGCTTTCCTTTTGCTTTATGAATGGTCATAACATGAATTCCAACATGCTTTCTAGTAGTCATTGAGAAGTTTTCTTGCTTAATGTGTTCTGAGAAGATAAGTGAGGCATCCCTATATTCACCATAACTCCGCCACTGAGCAGAAAGAGACTCCCTTAGAGAAGAGCCTTTATGTAATATTCTAACGTATCGAGCGTCTTCCCTTAGATTCTCTAGAGCACTCTCATTAGCAAAGTCGAAAAAAAGTTTTAAATTAGAAAACCAGTCATCCCATGGATTTCCAGTCATTTTTATCGAGAGTCTGTTTTGGACAATTTCATCAACTTCTTTAACAAGAGCTAGACGTCTTGAGCCTCTAATTTTCCCCGTTTTTAGATATTCTTCAAGTGCAATGGATAGTTTCATATCTGCAATAGTTGGAGGAGACGACCCTTTTCTACCTCTCATGTGGCTTATTAATGACTCTAAAATTTGGGTTTTTAATACATCAAATTGAGTATAATTTTCTAGCATAAGAGAAAATAGCGCCCCTGCGAGAGACGGTCCTTCACTATCAACAGAAACATCATGATCTATACTTGGAAGGTTATCTTTACTAGAAAGAAGGTAATTTGATGCTTGTAACATTTGTTTCTTAGTGGGCACAAGCAAAGCTATCGACCAATTTGAAGACCCTTTGACTCTATTTATTCCTGAAAGAAGCTTTGTTTTCAAAGAATACATCTCATTCAATTTCTTATAATAAGGATATTTATAAATTTCGACATTATTGTATAAATTAGACCTCGTTGCTCCAGTAAGAAGGTCATTTCCAAACTTTGCAATATCTGTTCCGTTACTTCTGTTATTTTCAATCCCAAAATCGAACGTTAATGGGTTAAGTGTAGTGATCAGCTGACCAATTCTGGCTGGGTCAGCACCTCTGAATTCATATATGCGTTGATCAGCGTCTGCCAAAGCTATAATCGTTGAGCTTTCGCTTAAGAGTTTTATTACTTCCCACTCCTCTTTATTAGTATCTTGAAACTCATCTACGAAAATTATTGGAAAAGCTCCCGAAATCAACGATCTCATCTTCTTAGATCGTTTTAATAAATCTTTTGTATAAGTTGCAAATAAGTCAAAACCTAGAACACCTTCGTTTCGAAACATTTTCTTGAATTCGTCATGTCGTTCAGCCGATGGTACATGCGATAACCTTACAGCAGCCTCAGAAGGTGTTATCAGACTAAGAGGATAAATAGGATTAATTAGATAAGAGTGGCTTCTTAAAATATTCCAAAAAAAACCATGATAAGTATTTACTTCAATCTTTTCCAAACTTTCTTTTGGTATAATATCATTCGCACTCTCAATTACCCTAGCAACAGTTGCTCTAGCAAAACTTAAAAAAAGAGTTTTTTGACCACTAAGTAGGTTCGCTGTTTCTTTTGAACATTTGAGTATCGCAATTGTGGTCTTCCCCGAACCAGGACCACCGAGAACAAGCAAGTTACTCGCTGACTCAAGTAACCTCTGTCTTTCGCTGCAAATTTTTAAGTTCATTTAAATATCCAAGAAGTCATCAATATTAGTCATACTCTCTTGAGAAGGAGACTCGATAGAGTCTTTAATACTTTTTAAGCTTTCCTTGATGAAAAGTGGTATTTCTTCATAGTTACAACTTTCAAGCAAGAGGGCAGCCGATCCTGCACCTTTGGACCAGCTAAAATATTTGCCAATTAGTGTCTTTACCTCGGTATCATCTGACTCTTGTAAAGTTGTGCTAAATGGTAAATGTCTCGGCCATTCTCCTTCAGAGATTAAGTCTGCTATAAAGATTCTGAATCTACTAATTGGAATACTGTTCATTAATAACTTTTCAAAACTTGTTTCTGGAGATTCATATGGATAATCGACAATAGACCTTATATTACTCCCCTGTTCTTGATCCTGTTTATCGAAAATAGCATATGTCTTTTTACCTAGGCTCTTTAGTAAAGTAGCAATCGGTTGAATTTGAGAATCCGTTTCAGCATCAATTATTGCAATACCAAGCGCCTCTAAACTCGAGTAATCATCAGGCTTTAATCTATTTAACCGTCTAGCAACAAGTGGAATCGCATCATACTCTGTTTTTCCTTCTGCAATTAAAACTTTGCTAGATAAAAGTGCTTCACAGTATCTTTTTCTAAACTCAATTTGATAATGCTTTCTTTTTATGTTTGAAGTAAAAGATGCATACCTTGAGCTTACTAAACCATCAAACTTACTCAGCACTACAATTTCCTTTGGATCAAACTCTTCAAGAACGTATGGAGAATGAGAAGTAAATATAGACTGTGATGATTTACTAATTACACTATTAATGATTCTCTTTTGAGTGTGGGGAGGGATTGCAATCTCAGGCTCTTCCATCGCAAATATAACATTTTGCTTGAGATCTGCTATAATCGAAAGCATCGAAAGAACCAAGGTGTTTATAGTTCCCGTTCCTTGTTTCCTAAATGGTGCAATATGAGCTTCTCCATTTTGATTTCTCGCACCCGTTGACATGAAGACATTTAATGTTTTTCTTAGGTGCTCTCTAGTAAAATCTGAAACTTTCATCTGTGGATTAGTGCCCCAGTCTGATGGTACTAAAGACTTCAATGAGTCTTGAATCCCTGATAAAATATTAGAAATTCCAAGCTCTGGGTTTTCTGCGACACTGATATCTCGTATTTGGTCGAGAGTTTCCTCCCACATATCTAGCTTGATTTCACTTAAGTTAAGAATAATATCTAAAAGTGAACCTCTTTCAAGACTAAGTGCCCTTGAACCGGTTCTTAGAGTTCTTAGATACAGAAAGCCACACACTCTCTTATCTTTAGTTTTAAACGGTACTAAACTACCGTCTTCCTTTATTGGTAATTTAAAAAACGTATCACCAATAAAGTCATCCTCATCGATGTCATAAATTCCTTTAAAGCAAAGTCTTAATGCAGGTAGAACATTTTCACGATCAACTAGCTCAGGAGTTGCATTCTCAACTAGTTGATTTGAATCATCATCCCACCATTCAATGTTATCTTTAAAATGCCTTTGCTGTTCATCATTTATATCTACTACAGTAACCTCAATTGCGATCTCTATTGGATTTTTATCAGAGTCCAAGTAGTCTCCCGCGTAGAAATCATGTTCATTAATCGGTGGCCTACGCCTCATTCTATCTGGACCTAAAACAAGATCTATTGCTTCTAGGACCGTCGATTTTCCTGTATTATTATCGCCGACAATAACAGTATTTGGAGATAGGTTTATAACTCCACCCTTGATACCTCTAAAGTTACTTATAATTACTTTTGAAATTCTCATAACAGAGTCCTTATATTGAAAAACTAACCTTTTGATCACAGGTTTAGATTTCTAAAAAAACTAATAAATCGAATTACTTTGAAGATAATTCAAAGGTTTCGAACTTTAATTATTGTTAAACTTAAATAAATTATGACTACGCTGCTGACATATGGCAATAGAGAGACTAACTATCAATAGTAAAGATTTCTTAACTCAAATTTAGAGCTGCATTGTAAATTTAACTCTAAAATATCAAGATTTTATAGAAGTTTTTCGATAGAAAAAATAAGCTAAAAAAAGTCATTCTCTAAGGGGAATCATCCATCAACTTTCTGATATCTTCAGGTAGTTTCATTCTCTTGAAGGCTGATATATTACTACCTCCAGTATTGCCAACTGGAACGATGCCAACCAGTGACCCCACAATACCTAGTGGCAATCTAAATAATTGTCCAACAACTTCTTTAATATCCCTACTTAACAGAGCAACCTTTAACATATGTAAATGAGATATAGTGTGAAGTAATACGTCTTTCTGTCCAATGACATGGGCTTTTTCTAAATGAGAAAACGACTCCGAGTACTTCTTTTTACTAGATAATATTTTTGATTTTTCTAGTTCACTATAGAATAAGTCTTTTAATTTTTTGTTCATAACCATCCTAAGAGTCTCCTTCATTACAAGCACTAGACTCAAACTCAATCGTGGAGTATTTTACATTGTGACTATCTAATATACCTTTAACTTCATCTTTTAGAGCATCTACTTCCTTCATTATGGTATCTTGAGGAACCTTGACGTGAAACCTTAAATAAAAGGTTTCCGAGTCAATAGACCAGCCTTTAGCAGCATGAATATCATTAACTAAATCAAAACTCCTAATTTCTTTCTTAATTCTTGAAAGGTCTAATTCTTCTGGGAATTTTTGTAGAAAAATCAGCCCAACCTTCTTGAGATTCTTATAAACTCCCCTAAGGATTACTATAGAGATCACAATCGAAAGAACTGAGTCTAAAATATACCAAGGCTTAAACAAGAGAATAATACTTACAACTAAAACTGCCACCCAACCCAACAAGTCCTCAAGTAAATGATACATAATCATTTTAGTATTTAAGCTACTCCCTTTTGACAGTCGATAAGCCGCAAACGAGTTGACAATTATACCAAGAATGGCTAGCCCTAACATACCTTCTGGCTTTACAGGCTCTGGTGAGCCTAAGCGCTGAAAAGCTTCATACATTACAAAAACGCTACCACTCAAAAGTATCAAGCCATTAATAAGGGCTGAAAGCATTGAGAATCTACGGTACCCAAAAGTAAATTTACTATCTTCTTCTTTATTACTTAACTTTTCAGCGAAGTACGAGAATAACAAGGCAAGACTATCTCCAAAGTCGTGAAGTGCATCAGAATAAATAGCGACACTGTTAGTTAAGTACCCACCAACAAGTTCAATAACTGAAAATATTGCATTCAAAGAAAATGCTAATAGTATATCTTTATCCCCTTTTAGCGACTGGTTGTGACTATGGTCATGTGACATATAACTTCCTTATC
>JAIPEG010000054.1 GCA_021737405.1 Bacteriovoracaceae bacterium | reverse complement strand
TAAGTATTTTTATTCTCTATGTGTAAATACTCAATTTCTGGTTGACAGGATTAGTCAAGATCGATAAATAGGGATTTCAACCAACGACTTGAATCTCAGGAAGTCTGGTCAAAGCACAAAATCCGATACAGTCCCAATTTTCATATTGGAGATAGTACTTGGAGTTAAGTTACTATAGTTAAAAAATACCATATAAATTTATCGAAGCGTTTTCGGTAATGCTTTTTCTTGAAGTTCTATCAGTAAAGTCGCCAGTTTATCGTAGTCGATATTGAAATCTTCATGGGATAGCCATCGACTTAATTTTTTATAGAGTATTACATTAAAGAAGGATGGCTCTCGCTCAATTAGTTCATAGTCCTCATCTTTAAATAGTACAAAGCATGAATTATCGTTATCTTTGAACTTACCCGTTATTTTGCAAGCAAAACTGGAAGTATCTCCGGTGAGGCCGACTCTTGAAAAGAGCAGAATTAGAGAAAAGTTTTGAAACCTAGCTATAGAGCCAACCTTATACACAATATTCACGTCTATTTTTTTTGTTTTATAGTTCTTTGATTCTCCGAGAACTCTACGATTGGGAAGGCTATCTTGTGGCAGAATCTCATAAATTACAGGGTTTATTTCACATTCATGATCTATCTCATGCGTTTTCCCTTTTTCGTTATGTATAGCATTAATGAAAAATCCAGAACCTTCAATTAGTTTTTGCGCAAGAAACTCTAATAAGTCACCTTGCTCTTTGGGTGTTTCCGTTTCTAGGTTAAAAAGATTTCTTTTAGCCTGAACACACTCTGCTTTAAGTTCCTTATCGTGATCAAAGAGACTCGCTCTGAATAAAAAGAGTTCCGGATCTTCAGAAAACAACTCTTTCACATTTTCAATGGTGAGGTTAAGACCTTTTTTCGACATAGTTATGCTTGTATGCTGAGAGGAGCCTAAAGGTATCGTTTATCGATTCTTCATAGTAGCCATCTGATTCGTTAAAAATAGTTGGAAATTTATCGAAGTCAAATCCTTCGACGGCACTTTCAGGCATTGTCCTATCTTCATTACATGGTACAATCCAATGTGTGAGATAGTTTTCGTTGTATAGAAATAATAAAAACCTACTAACTTCTTTTAAGTCTAGACCTAAGTCATCAGAAACTTTTTCTGGGAATATTAAGCCACGGCTACTTTTGATAGCAAGTAGGAGTTCCTGTAATTCACTTTCATTTAATTGAGAGCTACTAAATTTTAGATAAGTATTTATTAAGTTCATTATCAATATATCTTAAATATTTTCCACCGTTTTGATTATCTACCTTTATTACTCCACTCTCATTTTGCGGAAAGTCGAACCTAAATGCAATGTCTTTATCGTCAACTTTATCTATTTTCCTGAGGTGACCCACTCCTTTTTCAAACGCTTTATAGGCAGACTCAAAGAAAAACTTGGAATATTGCATATTAGCGAGACTCGATTCGACAGCATTGAGGTTTTTAGGGTCCAAAACGTTAGAGAGAGAAGATAATATTTCGCTAGTTAAGGGCGCTTGAACATGTTTGTCTATTTCATAGTAAATTTCTTTGGGTTTTAAATGCTTTTTAGTAGGTTTAAATTTAAGCTCTACAGGTAAATTCTCATCAAAATCATCGAGTATATCACTCACATAATATCCCAAATGTTCAAATTGAGTTTGATTAAAACTATGTTCATAAAAAAAGGCTCTAACATCAACAAGGCTTAACCTAAGATTAGGCAGATGTTCCTTGATCCAATCACGTACAAAGTCTACCTCTTCTCTAAAAAAATTAATTTGGTTTCTTGTTCTTCTTCGATTCTTTAGCTTTAGTTGCGCATATAGCTTTCCATTGCCTGGGTTTGTATAAAATTTTAGCCTAAAAATTGAAAATTCTTTCCTCGAAAACCACTCTGTTTCATTGTTGGTACCAATCATTTTCTTTTCATACAGAGAGAAGCCTGCAAAATTGATTGAAAATGAAGTGCCAGAAGAGTCCGTAGTGTCTAAGAAGGCAGAGTAGTCCTTTAAGCCATCATTGATTAAGTAGTCTTGTCTAAATGTAACGGAAGTAAGGGACTTTAAAAGGTCCTCAAGATTCATTTCAGGATTGTTAATGACGGAAAAAACTTTTAAAGCATCAAGTTTTTGCTCTTGAAGGTATATCTGAATAAAGTCCTTTTGATGAACTTGAATATTTAAGTCTGTAATTAGGGTGTCTTTGATGTTGGCACTGTGGATGGGGTTAAAGATATGAGAAACCTCGTTTTTAAAGGTTGCGATTTCGGCATTCATTGCATTTCCTAGTATTTAGATATGAACTTAAATAGCATTTATTGCGCTCCTTGTCTAGCCCAGTCTGGATAGTGTATCTAAGGGAATTGGGCTAAATGATCCAAGTCTGTATACTCTAGATAGTGAGAACTTTATTGGTGATTAAATTAAAGAGTGAACCAAGATTAATCTTATATGGAATTACTCCCTAGTATACTTCGTCTTTGTGTGATGACAGAACTATTCAAAATTATTTTAGGGTTCTTTAAATTATTTCAGTAATGCTCTATTTGAATACATCCTAATATTTCTCTATTATTTAATATTAAAGCCCTATAATAGTTGTTTATATGTTAAAAATTAAGTGGATTTGTTAAGTTTTAGAGAGAATTACTGATGAATAAATTAGAGAACAATTTAGAGATCGCAGGTGATCAAACTATTGATGACCTCTTTATGTATTATCGAGATTACGCTAAATTTCCATACTCAACGATAAAGATTGAGAAGTTGACTCGTGAAGAAAAAGGAAGTGTTGAACTTCTAAGATATTTAATTGATTTTGGAAGTGAGTCAATACCAAAACATAATAGTACAGAAGCTATTTCAACTCCAAATGGGACAGTCAAATTTGCAAAATCAACTAGCATCCATAGCTATCATGAAGTCAAAGAGTCATTAAAGTTTTCTGATTGGCTAAAGGTAGTTGAAAATGAACTGTATGAACTAATTAAATCTCAAAGATTTTACACTTGCCAATATCCTGCCAATCCAAGAGATGGCTTTGCCTTTTGGCTGGACTCAAGAAATAAGTGGCCTGCATGGTATCTTATGGGGACATCTAGTGAGTTCAATGGTGAAATCAGTGGAAGTCATAAAGGTCCAAGTGGTGATGAAACCGGTATTGAAATTGAAGAAAAAATTTTTGGATACCGCCGATGTGCTTTAAGGAAAATCAAACCATTAGTGATTTTTAGGTTTCTACAAGACCTGATTAGAATTGAACAAAATCGAATTGTTAAGAGAAATGATACTGAAAGCATTTTTGTATCATTTGAACAAGGATTAGTTGCATCATTTTATTTATCGAACAGCAAGCCTCTTCTGAGATATCGGCTTTTCAATAAACGAAACATTGAAATCGGCAGTGATGTAGTTTCACTTGAAAAAGATAGCTTGAGAAATGGCGTTTACTTAGCACTTGACGCAGATAAAACTGGTGAGGAGATAGCTTCGTCTAGTGTTTTCCTGGAGTTGGGTGGAGGGCTCGTTGATTACAGTGAAGGGCATTATATTAGAGGGTTCAAGGTAAATGTCGAAGCTCAACAATAACATTAGCATATCACACAAGGTCGCATTGTCGGTTCCTAGCTCAATGAAAAGCAAGGTCTTAGTTTGCCACCTAGACTACACTCTGAAAAATTTTTCTGCTGATGTAACCGAAGAGTATAAAAATAAAATTTCAAAAATTGAAAAAGTAGTGACTGAACATAAACCTGATTTAGTGGTTTTTCCAGAGGGATCATACTCCGACTTTCTATTCGGCAAAGCAATGTTATGGTTTTCGAACTATAATGTAACGACCGTTTGTGGAACAAAACAAGATTCACAGACAAGTAAAATTGTTTCAATAGTTGTTGGAGATGAGGGAGTTTCTGAATTTCAAAAAAAGAAACTGTCTCCTTATGACAGATTACTGACAAATTCTTCAGTGTCAGAAGGTGATATTGCAGGAGGTGACTTTACAATTAATTCTCTTGGCTCTGATGGGAATAGATACAAAATAAAGGTTGGCCTACTGATATGTTACGACTTTAGACACTCACATCACAGGTATCGTGACTTTCGAGATACTCAACTTCTAGTTGTTCCGATGTTCGACAATACATATAAAGATGCTCTAAAGATTGCTAAAGAAAAGGTCAAGTATGGTGGGCTACGGTTACTGCTAGTGAACAAGCCTTTTTGCACAGTAGATTTTCCAGAAGGTATGATAATACCATCTAATTTTAAAATTGCTATGAGCTTTGCTAAGCTTAAGTCTATGCTCGATTATGTTCCGAGCTTTATAAGGTCTAAGTTTAACTTTGAGAGTGTAATACTTGGTCCAATTAATAAGAGCGACAAAAAAAACTTGAAAAATTTTTTTGGGATTAGAACGGATGAATCAAAGTCTATTGTATGGAGTAGCCATCGAGAAAAAGCAGTTTTATTAAACGTAGAGGTTGGAGTGCATCACGCTCCAGGGGCTGATCATTTTCAAGGTGCAGGTTTTTTTTACGATAACTTTCTTGAGACTGACTTATAATTGCTCCTTTAGAGTATATTACTAATATTGTGTCAGTTGTTTCTCGCTATGAGAATGATCCTTTGATATCGGATATTGCTAAAGCTTTATATAAAGTGGGGATTTAGGTAGAAAGTAACAAGTACGTAACCTAATATTTAGGTAGAAGACTGTAGGAGAAAAAATGTCTAAAATAACTATTAAGAATGAATATGGAGCGATAGTTCCAGTCGAAGATACACTATCGCAAAATATAGATAAGTTGAAAGAGCTAACTGTGAGGTTAAGAAACTTTGATAGTGAGCTGCAAAAATACTCGACAGGAAAGCAGGAAGTAGACAAATATGTTAACAAACGAATAGTTCCTCTTGTCCGTAAAATAAGTTTTTTCTTGACCCCAATATATCAAATTTTTTCAGCTAAAATAACCGTTGAGGAGCTTAATGGTTGTCTTCGTGAATTTGAGGATTGTTCATATCAAGTAGTTACCTCACTATATTACAATCCGTTGTTTGAGAATGATGTAGAAAGAAAATCTTCCCTCATTGAGAAAGAGGGCATAGGCACTGTAAGAGAGATTACAACAGAAATGATCCTTATCCTTAGTGCGGGTGTTGGTGAAGAAAATGATGAGCTATTAGCTTCCGTCCATGAAAATACAAACAAATTATTAGTAATTCAAAAAGAAATGAAGAATGAGCTTTCCTCATTAAGCAATGAGAACTTCGAAAATATAGTTTATCTCGTGAGCTTACTTGAGTCGAATAGCAAAGATATTGCTGAAGTACTAAAAAATACAACTGTTGACTCAAAAGAAGAGTTGGCTGGTGCAGTAGATTCTCTTGTTAAAGGAGATTTTTTCACAACAGTTTATAAGGCTTTAAAAGTTATTAAACGGAATGTTAACAGTGATTGATAGAACGTAGACGTGCTACTAAGTTCAGTGTATTATTAAAATGCTCTTATACACTACACTTAAAGATAGTGCTGATGTTTCAGAAGGTGAACGGCCGTGGCTATTTTGGCTACAGAAAAATAATTTTATGAATGATAACATAAGGTTATACTTCTGGCGGTACCTCCACCAATTTATGTGGACTAGTTTTTGGGGTGCCCCTCAAATGAAGTACTGGGGATTCAATTAGTGTGGCCGACCAATGGGATAGGAGTCAAGAGGCCTTTTTAATAAAGCCTAGATTTCTAGCAGGCGAGTCTTTAAGGGTGTTTTTTCTTTTGTTATAGGCCTCTGTCGTTTTAACAGAAGAGTGTCCTACGTCCCTTGAAACTTTCAATAAATCAGCGCCACCCTGAAGGCTAGAGCCTATGTAAGTTGCCCTTGCCGAGTGTGGGGAAACTCTTTTATTGATTCCTGCGAGCTTACAGTATTTCTTAAAGATGTAATCGATGGAGCTTGGAACCAGAGGACGATCGAGATTTTTGGGGTTTCTTGGGTTAGCACTTGGCTGAAAGAGCCAGTCATTTGGGTCGACTTCTCTGTTGAGTTTTTTCATGTCGATTAAGTAATCAACGATTACTTCAAAACATTCTGGAAGCAAAAACTTTAAAAGCTGTTTGCCTCCCTTTGCTCTAATTGAGATGGTCATTTCACCATTGATCTCTTGGAGGTCAGAGAGTTTGATTTCAATTAATTCTGACTTTCTTATTCCCGTGGTAAAAAAGGTCATTAGAATTGCCCTGTGAAGGGGAGTCGCTTTTTCAGAGATAACCTCAAAGAGCCGTATTACTTCTTCATCAGTTAAATCAAGTGTCTCTGACTTCGCGACTTGCTTAGGTCGCTTAACGCCATCAGCGGGGTTAAAATCTAAAAATCCTGCTTCCATCAAGAATTGAAAGTAACTTGATAGGGAACTTAATTTTCTATTGATGGTCTTTGGGGAAAATTCTGAATTTATTAGATAAGTCTTATAGGCGACTATATGAAAGCGCTCGCAGTCTTTGACTGAATTAAGTTTTAACTCTGCTTTAAAGAATCTAAGGAAAAAAAGGATGTCTCTTTTGTACGCCTTTTTAGTATGGGGCGATTCAAAGTTGTTTAAAAACTCAAATTCAAGCTCGCTTGATTTTTTGCCAAACTTTGTAGTGATTTGATTAGTGGTCACTAGGGTAGTCATAGAAAAGTCTCTCTTTTATTGGGTATAACTTTCTATCGGAACCAAGA
>JAIPEG010000019.1 GCA_021737405.1 Bacteriovoracaceae bacterium | reverse complement strand
CTGCTGCTCTTTTATAGTCTTGAACAACGGCCTTCACTTCGGCGGTCTCTAGGGCACGAGGAATCTCGTAATCTTTCTTCCCTTTTGGGGTGTGAATTTGGTCACCAATGAGTTTCACGGCACTTGCTGACACCGGTAACTCTCCATTATGAAAATCACTATGAGAAGCGCGGCCCATATGCCAAAGCTGAAGAAAGAGATAAGACTCAGTGTCTTTTATGCGGTCATTGATCTTTTTCCAGCCCGCCTGCATTTCATCTGTATAAATACCAGGTGAATCAATCCAGCCATTACCTTGGGCCGAGATAACGGTGGCTTCAGTAATCATTAGACCGGCACCAGATCTTTGATGATAGTATTCACCCATTAGATCATTTGGCACGCGCGTCTCACCAGCCCTTCCTCTTGTCAAAGGGGCTAGAACGATACGATTTTTTAGGGTCATATTTCCGATTTTTAATTCTCTAAAAAGTGCTTCAGTGCTCATTTGTACTCCTGTTAAATGATGAACGGGAGTAGATTAGCACTAAGGGCGCCAAAATCAATGAATAACAATTAAAAAGGACTAATCGCGATTTATGGCGAGGGACATATCTATAGCTGACCAGATTGTTTGAAGTTGTGATTTAGTCTTGGTGACTTCTCCCTTATAGAGAAACTTATTTGATAAATTATAACGCGTAATGGCCTCTTCAATAGTGAGAGTTCCAATTTCTTTTAAGATTTTGGCCACCGCCAAGGATCTTACGGGATGAATAAAGCCCTTGCTGACACATGGCAAGTCTTTAGGACCAAAACCTACGGTCTTTAACATGAGCTCTTTAATTTTTAAGGCGGAATAATTTGGAAGCTCAAGCATAACGGCAATCGTTGAATTCATAGCATAGGGGGAGGCCATAGAGGTTCCACTTTTTCTAATCATCCCTCCACCTAGGCGAGCGCCGTCAACGTCTTTTCCAGGAGCGAAGGCATCGACTGAAACCACGCCAATATTACTTCCAAGGTTATTTTTATAAAGAGCAGGTTTTAAATTATTGGCGTCACTCCAATTATAGTCGTCCTCATTTAAAGAGCCGATCACAAAGAGATTGCTGTAAGCATAAGAGGCCGGGTAATCTTTGTATTTACCTTCTAAGTCCCAGGCATTATTTCCAGCGGCTACATGAAAGAGAGTCTCCGGGTTATTGGTAATTAAACGCTTTAAGGCTTCGTAAGAAGCTGCTGGTGGTGTAAACGGCGCACCAAGCTCTTTAAAGCCCCAGCTCATATTAGCGGCGCGAATGCCTTTTTCATAAAGTTCACGAGAGACAATATCGAGATACTTTGGCTGAGAAACATCACCAGAAAAGCCTATCATAGAAGCTTTAATATTCCCCTTCATGGCAATTGAGGCCACATGAGTTCCGTGAGAAATAGGAAAGGGTTTAAAACCACCAATAATAACGGGCTCATTTATGTTGGCACTTTGTGTTCCTAGGTTGTTATAACTCCAGCCAAAAATATCACCTGCCAGACCATTTCCGTCCTCGTCAACTTCTCCCCATCTCTCTTCCTTATGATTCATTAGAAAAGGCGTAATGGTGGGGTGAGAGAGATCAAAGCCCGAATCAATAATCGCAAAAGGGACCCTATCTTGATCTCCAAACTGTGCCAGCTTTTTTGATAATTCATGACCTTTAAACTGAGAGAAGAGAATCGATTCAATATCACCATCGAATTCGTAACTATAATTCCCGATCAAATCATTGTTTACATCTCTAATTTCAAAACTCTCGACCTCATCGCCATAGCGAGATTGGTCTTTGTATTTAAAGATATAAGTCACTTTTTCTTCAATAAATTCGCGCGAAATGATCTGCTTCTCATTAGGAATTTTAAAAGAGTCAATCCACTGAAGTTTTCCCTCTTCATATTTCCAAAACCTTGTCTTCTTATTAGCTAACTTATTGGATTCAGTCTTCTGCTTAATTTTTGTTAGACTATTTTTCTCATAAAGGGTTTCAACAACTGAATCTCCTAGATGTTCAAAAAATTTCACATAGAAGTCACCTGCTGTTGAGTGGCCAATCTTCTTAATGACGAGACCGGACTTATTATAGAAAGACTCATTTGAAAGCTTTTCGCTATCAGCGAAGAATTCTCTTATAGAGAGAAGCTCACCGGCGTCGTCGCAAACATTCACCTTGTAGCTGTATTGACTCTCTTCATAGCGTGTAAAGCAAGAATGATCTTGGGCGAGAACGCTCGAGAAAGACAGAGTACTGATTATGAAAAGTATCGTAAAGTTCATATAATCCATGGTCAGAGATGCCCTAGAATAGCTCTAAAGGACTTAATAGATCATTTATTTGAAAAATATACAGCAGGTGTTAAGTTCGTAACACTTTGTAAACTTTACGCTTTAGGCCTTCAAATGGACAACGTATGACAAAATGCCAACTCATTTTGAATTAGTTTTAAGGATCTATTTATGATTAGTAAGAAAGCCGCTCTCTCTCTTTTTATTTTGGGCCAAATCGGTCTTAATGCTAGTCCAATAAATGAGTGTTTTTCAAAAACATGCTCCCCCTATATAGACCAAGTCACTCAAAGCTTCAAAAAGGGCAGTGCTCTCAAGAGCGAGACAAAGAGCACGGTTTACCACGGAGCTTGTGAATCATATCTAGAAGGGACGATTAAAAAGAGCATGGGCCTTCTTCTCCTTGATAATCTCGGGGGGGCTCTTCACTTTGGGACAAATTTTGTGAACTACTTACCAGAGATGGAAAGTGGTTGGAACCCCTACCGCTACACTACAATTGAGGCCATGCAAAAATCTAGTGGGGGCTTTCATTTAGAACCTGAGCAAGAATTATTCAGCGCCAAAAACTATTCATTTAATAAGCTGAGAGTTGAACAACCCGACTCCTTTCATCATATCTACGTTAGTGATCTGGATAATGATCAATTGGCCGTTGTTGGGAAAAAAGGAAGTGAATCCTATCACTGCCTGATGAAAAAAAATAGTGAGAGAAAAGAGACGCCTTCTGAAGAGGGAATCCCCGTATCCTTTGGTGAAGATTTTTGTGATTTTGCGTATCGTTGTGCTCCAAAGGCAATCGATACGATGAAGGCGTACCATGAACTTAATAGCGTAGACCTAGAAAAGTTCGTCGGAAAAGCGCTGACGGGAAGCTGTCAACTAAACTCAGGACGAGGAGGAGATAGCTTTGGCCAGATGGCTCACTTACTGATTCGACTTGATAAGTTTCCAGAAGGAATTGGTATGCGCCAAAAACTCACTCAAGGCCCTAAAGAAAATCCTTTTGCCACGATGACTTCAAAAGAGAAGCACAGTGCTCTTAATAAGGTCACTTCTTTCCTTCCCATTTTAAAACTTAACAGCTTTGCCATAGCACTTTCACCAACCATGAAGGCTTGGATGAGAAGTGAGGATAATCAGCTCATTATTTTAGGTGATTGGATGGGTAAACAACTTACTTGTGAGCTGGATTAGGTGGATTCTCCCACCAATAATCCTTATGTTCTTCTAAGAGTTCTGGATTTTGAGGATAGAAGTATTTATTTCCAGGCTTACTTAGCTCTCCGGAGAAAATCATGACAGATTTTTCTGAAGTTTGATTGTCGATAGTGTGAACCAGGCCAGTCCCTGAAGGAAAGGCCACGGCCGAAAGCTCCTTTAGGGGAATTTCCTTGTCGTGGTAAAGGCAATTAGGCGCCCCCTCTAAGATATAAACAAATTCCTCTTCAAGTAGTTCAGCATGTGGATAACTTGAGCGCATCTTTGCGGGAAGCTCTACGATTTTAAAGGCAACCTTCAAGGCACCCATATGCCTGGCAAAATCTTTGATTCGCCCAAAAACGCGATCCTCTTCCTTGTTTCCAGAAAATTCTTCCCAAGGGACTTCTTCATAAGAGCAGAGGATCTGATCCCAAATAACAGGACTAGTAGCATAGTTTTCCCAAAGAGATCCCTCTTTTTGGCACTGCTCGTTTCTTTCAGGATGCTCGGGATAGAATACTTTATCTAAGGAGTTCTTCTGCTCTCCTAGAACAAAAATCTCACAAGAATCCAAGGTATCATTTTGAAGGGTATGGGCCCAGCCTGTGCCTGCTTTAAAGAAGAGAAAGTCTCCAGGACTTAAAGCACGAGATTCACCATTAACGATGACTTTTGGTTTCCCCTTAAAGATATAGACCAATTCCTCTTCGTGGGAGTGAGCATGTGGCCAAGAACTTCTTTTGCCGGGTGCAAGTAGTTCATGGTGAAAAGCGATTCTCTCAAGAGCAAGATTTGCTCCCAGATTTGTGCCATAAGTGAAGGTTTCATCTGACTGGGGATAATAGGCATAGGCTTTTCGGTCATAAAAAGAGGAAAAATGGCCGATATTTGAGTTTATAGGTGTTGTAATTTGAATATCCTTACCAATTAACTCACTTTTCATAAAATCGACTCCGATTAATCATTAGCATTATCTGCACACATTACCAAAATCTTTTATACTATAGAGATGTTATCCTTAGAAAAAATATCATTCTCATACCCAAATGGTCATGAAATATTTAAAGGCCTTTCTCTTTCATTACCTATGACTGGTTTGGTCCATCTACAGGGATCAAATGGAAGCGGTAAGACAACTCTTTTTAGGATATTAAGCCATCTCATCACAATTAAAGAGGGTAACATAAACTTTAACCATATCCCTTTTACCGATAAAATGGTGAGCTATATGCCAGCAGAAGCGAACAGTTCATTTCTAAACCTTACTGGGGAAGAGACCCTTTTGCTTTTCAATAGATTAAATTTTGAAAAAACAAACGAAATTCCCTTTGAGACAATTTTACAGAAACACCCAATTTTCCAAGAAGCTCTTAATACCAGATTTTTTAAGTCCTCTACTGGAATGAAACAAATCATTAATTTTTTAAGAACCTTATCGAAGAAAGCTGAAGTCTATATATTAGATGAACCACTCAATAGTATTGATAAGGCCGGAAAAAAAATATTCTATGAAGTCCTGGATGAACTGAAAAAGAATCATCTTGTCATTATGTCTTCTCATGAAGAATTAGATATATCTTTCACTAAAAAGCTCTTACTAAGCAATGGAGAGATCCGGGAGATAAACTAAGTGCTTAAAGCAATCATCTTCTTTTTCTTAAGAGAAAAGAGAAATATTTTTATCAACAAATTCGTTTTACCTAGTCGATTATTTTCAAGTCTTTTAAATATTCTTTTCTATTATTATGCTGCTAACGCATTTTTACCTAATGAGATGATTTTTGAAAAAGACTCTACATGGTCATTATTTGAATTCGTCATGGTGGGAGAACTTGTACTTTTTTTCGTTACAGACTCTCTGGTCATATATACACAGCAGACAAGAACTATTATCCAGCAAAATATATTAGACCCACTTTTAAACACTAGAACCCCTTTATATCAGTCTATTATCTTGATGGGATTCTCTTCTTACCTTCTCTCTAGTTTAACCATCATCTTTGATATAGGCATTTTGTATTTCTTCTTTGATTTTCATTATCCTATTTTCGCTGTTTCAAAGATAATTTTCCTAAATCTATCCTTTCTCTTCATTTTTATTGGTATTGGCATGCTTGCCTCAGCTTTTCTCATTCTATTTAAAAGGGGCGGTACTTTTCTTGGCTCTGTTGTTGGGACTCTTTCAATAGCTTCTGGTGCTTATTTCCCTATTGAGGCTTTCCCTTTGTGGTTGAAGATAATTTTAAGTTACTCTAATCCCCTTTTTATTTTACTATCAGAATCCAGGAAAATCTTAAAGGGACAGACCACTGAGTACACTCTTCTTCTCATTTGTTTTGTGGCCATTATTACTGGTCTTATTTTACTATTGGCTTCTTTCTATGCCTTCAATTATTCAATCAATCGATATAAAGAAAAAGGCCAACAAATCATTTTGGGTACATAATATGAGAAATCCAGAGAAAATTGTCTTTGATTCTCTCGTATATGAGACGATTAACGAATACGACAAAGATGTTTATGAAATATTAGAGCAAAATAAATTATTAGGTTATTTTAAAAATACATTTCCAGAGAGTTTTAAGAGTCAATGGGTCCTAAATTTAGCCTATCTTGAACTTTTAAACGAACTTAAAATCCCACAGAGCTTAAACGCCACAATCCTCAAAGGAGCTCATCTAATTACTCACATTTATCCCTCTGAAGGCCAGCGCTTCATGGGTGACTTGGATCTTCTTGTTTCAAAAGAATCAATAGATGAATGGAAACAATTTTTTTTAAATATTGGATTCATTGACATAACTGGTGAGACATGGAGTGCCAATCAATTTAAAAGTCTATTTCTTAAAAATCACTATGGCCTAGAACTTGTCGTAGAGTTACACACAAGACTATTTTATCAAGAGATGAGTGGTCATAAATGGGAAACTCAACCTAGTGCAATTGAAAAATTTGATTATTTGAAGGATGAAGATTTATTTGTTCATCTATGTGGGCACCTAGGCTATCAACATTCATTTATTAGCCTTCATTGGCTACTAGATATCTATCTTCTTCTTAAAAAAGTCGATTTCGATTGGTCAAGTGTTAAGAAAAAAGCTATTGATGCTCATGTTTGGCGATCTTGTGAAATTGCCATAGAACTTGTGAGAAATCATTTCAAACTTAATATCGATCTTCCATTCAAACCTTCAATTTACACAAAATTAATGACTAAAGTTTTAATTAATAAGAAATTCCTTTGTAGGGCTCAGCAAACTAAATATCGATATTTTTTTATTAAACATTTCTGTAAAGATTCCTTAATCCAAGCATTCATTTATGACCTAAAGTGGTGGCGTCATGAGAGGAAAAAGGCTAAATGAAGCTGCGGCCTTCGATAACTCTTATCAAATGGCCTACTAGTCGAATCCCGGCTGAATAAAAACGATGAGTAGCTTTTTTTGTATAATGATTTCGCTGAGAGAGAACGACAAGAAATCTTCTTAAAAAGCCCTCATAAATAAGTATTTTTTTATTTTCATAATGATGATGAGTGACTGTGCCTAGTAGAGAGTAATGATCCCCAAATTCTTGATCATAGTTTTTTTGATAATCACCTTTAAATAAATTCTCATCGAAAAAACGATGAACAACCAACTCTTTCTCACACTTAAATAAAATCAAATCTCCCTTCTTGGGTATTCTTGTCGGATCAACCCAAATACGATCACCAGACTTTAGATAGGGATACATACTTATCCCTTCAATACTCAAAGAGAATTCTTTTAGATTATTCATGATCTACTTCTTATCAAAAAGATTTTCTTTCTAAATCTATAGGCAAATGAATATATTAATAATTCTAGAATAAATTCAAGGGCATCCATTGGACCATTCTGAGTCTTTCCATCTGCCGCACCAAGAGAGCAACCAAAAGCTCCCCCTTTATCTGCTGGAGGATCAGCAGTAGGACGAGGAGCCGCTTCTGCTGGAGCTGGAGCAGGCTCACTAAAAGAGTCTAGCGGGAGCTTCAGAGCAGGGTCTCCAAAAAGAACCCAACTCATAGACATATCCCTTTCAACGCCACTTTTTGCCATGGAAGACTGTGCCGCGAGCATGACTTCACCGAGGCGTGAATCTATTTGATAAGTATTAGATCTTTGGCCAAATTCATTAAAGGCATTTGTGGCCAATTTTAATTGAGACTGAGGAGATGTCAGAGTTGTTGAGCCCCAGAATGCGATGGCTCCCCCATCAGGATTTAAAACCAGTCTTTCCGCCAAAGAATACCAAGAGGTATCAGCATCATAGAAATAACTATTTAGGCAACCTAGTCCCATAACAATAGGTAATTCATTATTTAGTAAACCATCTGCATCATCAGTATCAAAAAACCCGCCCAGACCCCAAAGGTCTTCAGCACCATGGCCCATATAAGTCATAAATAATGGTCCTTGATCGAAGGCTTCGCTTACAGCTTGTCGAGTTTCCTCATCATCAATCATATCTCCGCGATCCAAAAGATTTATTTGGAAATCACTATTGCTCGCAATAAGTGTTCCGGCTAAGCTATTTACCGGGGCCTTAAAGTCTTCGTTCTCATCACCCTCACCGATAATGAAAGTACCATGCTTTGCCTTTAAGGAGGGGGCCCGACTTCCCTCTTCATAGGCGATAACTTTATCAATGTACTTTTCAATAAGGTAGAGATTACTTGTAGGAAGCCTACCTATAGAAAGAGAAGGTATCGCGGATTCTTCGTCCCCACCAAGATCAGTTAGACCGTGAGCCAAATCACTGGCGAAGTCATTTTGTTGACCTTTATATAGTAAGACTGGCTCCATCTTGTCACTGGACCAACCTAGATTGTTTTTAGGATCATAGGAAGCATCACCCATTATCAAGACAAAGCGTGGAGCTTTAGACCAATTATCTTTGGCAAAATTTATGAACTTATTAATGGCCAAGGAGCTTTTTCTCCCATGACTAAATTCGCCATAAACTTGATCGACCGAAAATGCCGCACTATTTAATCCATTTGTTGTTCTATATTCCGCTAGGCGATTAGCAGCAGCAATCAAATGCCTTTCAGCAATGATGATATGATCAAATTCATTTTCCGAATTCTTAATGAGGTTTGTTACTCCTTTACTTAGTATAATTTCATCTACAGATAAGAACTGATCATCTTCAACTAAGGCACGCCTCTTGCCCCCCTCTCCGAAGGTACCAAACAAATTAACCAAACTTACTTGATAGGTTGAGCCTCCATCAAAACTATCAACAAATAAGTCGTTAACTTTAAAAACATTTCTATTAGTTGAAATATCATAGGCTGAAATATCACTCGTTGTATAACCAGTTGAAACAAACTTGTTTCCAGCTATACCACCAGAAAAGATACTTTGTGCAGCCTTTCTATAATTAAGAGCATCATATTGAATATTTACGCTTTGAATATCAAGCATGTCAAAATCACCTACACTTACCTGATCACCAAGCACACTAAAGGTAAATGTATTGTTTCCTGAAACAAAGTAAGAGATCGGAACATCATAAATGATGGCAACAGGAACATCTGTCTGAAATATTTTGCTTTCAAAAGTTACATTATTAACTTTCAGTTCTAAATGATGATTCGGGTTTTCTGACAAGACTCCCCGATTTGATACACTAATAGTTACCCTTACGACACTTGAGTAGGGATCAATATCAGAAATATTTTGTGTAAATGAATATCGGCTCGCGGAATTAGGAACACTTCCTCCTTGCGTCTGAATTCTCTTTAGAAATAAGTGATCAATTCCAAAACCGACTGGCACGTCAAAAACGGCATAATTATCATCATCAATGATTATCTCTTTTTCATGATTTTCTTCGATTTGATTAAATCCATTAATATCAGGGCTCAATGTGAGGATTCTGAGAGGATCTTCACTAAAACCATCTTCAACATTAAAATCATAAGAACTGATTACAACCTCTTCTTCATCATCATCAATAGACTTCTCATAAGCACCATAGAAAATGATTTCATCTCCGCTAGAAAAGACGTTATCCCCTGAGACAATTTCAAGAGGAATTTCCTTTCCATGATAGTAGCCACGAATAGTGTCAACATCTACACCATCAAGTGGCCCCTCCATATTAAGGCTTAGAAGGTCATTATAGGAGACTTTATACATTCCCTCTGTGGAATATTTTAGGCGAATTGTACCTTCAGCAATGCTTGGACTCAATTCGTAGATATCACTTGGTGGCGTATAATCCCATGCAGGAGCTCCAAGACCAATATCGAGTACCAATTGATCCAATCTTTCAAGATCATTATTTGCCACCTCATATTGCAAGGGAAAAACAAAAATTTCTACATAATGCTTACCAAGAATCTCAACAGTATTAGAACTGATTGTGTAGTAGCTGCCTGGAAAATCTACTGCAGAAGAATAGTAATTACTGTCTTCTGAATATTGAGGGATAAGCTCGCCACTACCATTTGGGATAAAAGAAGGTGCTGGTGTTACTTTTTTACCCCCCAGTGTCCCGCTTATATCAGACAACGTTTGAGAATAAATGGTTCCCTGTACATTTGTGTAAGCATCATTTACTGGAACTAACACTCTTCTGGAGAGAAGTTCAGGTGCCCCCTGTGTGGACAATTTCGTATACCCTGGTATGGATACATCAACATAAGAGTTACTCCAAGTTGAAGTGGTCATTGAAATGGTGCTTGGGTTGATTGAAATTCTAAAACTGCTATTTGTCTGAGTCAAAAGGGATATACCACTTCCTAAGTCTAAGCTTCCAGGGTCATTGATCGGCTCATTAGTACTAGATCCTGCAGCGGGAGCGGCACCCGCTAAAGTATTGGGTAAAGCAAAAACAGGGCCATGAAGTTCCTTATCTCCATTAATAGCTACGTCTTCGATCATATAATAATAGATTTGATTATTCGTAAGTCCTGGGTCTAAAAATCGATAACGGCCCCTAAACTCACCAGAAGTTAAGTAATTTCGAATTAACTCATTATTAATTTGCACAAACCCACTTTGAGGATCATTTGAGCGATAGATGTTAAAACCTAAATGATCAAGTTCAGATCCAGTAACCCACTCCACTAGAACCGATTCATGATAACCTGTCGCTTTAAATTCCGTTATAGTAACTGGAGAGACGGCAATATCCATTGTGACATTACAATTACCACCATCTTCATTATCGTAAATTTTATCTTCCGTATTAAATTGAGTAGGAGCGCCCCAGAAGTCACCAAACCACTGATCAAAGATTAAGGTACCGCCACCACAATTATTCGCGTAAACAGTAAAATAATTGTCACTGGGCAAAGGATCACCAGCGTAACCAGTATTAGGAGCTCCCCAATTAAAACCAATATTCACAGCAATCGACTCTGTAATTGTAGCCGTCGTATCCAAATGTAAGGCCTTTACTGGAGATGAATAATCTTTATCCAAATAGGTAAATTGACCTCCATCAAAATTTATCAAATTTGTACTACCACCTACATAGAGACCATTACTATCAATTGACTCAATAATGAAACCAACGAAATCAATAACTCCTGAAATAGAATTAAAGGTCCAACGACCCGCTCCAGTTGACTTAAGCTTTGCCTTAAGTGATAGATTTTGGCCTGAAGCTCCTAAAGAATCATTAACACCTGCGAGTTTTAAGATCCCACCATTTAGAAGAAATGTTTGTCCATCACCAATCGCTAAGGTCGCTCCTTGCCTGATTGTCAATTTTCCACCATTTATACTTAATCCATTTGGTGCAGTAATTGTTTTTCCTGCAATCACTTCCAACTCAAAGTTAGAACCTGTTGGTATTGATAGGGAATTAAATGTCGCATCCGATAATACAACGGCTTGACTACCAGCTGTTTTATTGAAGTTAAGATTAATAGTTTGACCATTTACATCTATGGTTTGATAAACTGGATTAGAACCATTATCAGAAAGTATGATTAATCCATCATTAACTGTTATAGTTCCGCTAGTATTTAAAATATCATCAAAAATGGAAAGTTCAGCACCAGTAGCATTTTGAAATTCTAAATTACCCGTAGTAATTTTTAGCGATTTACAAACCGCACCAGTACCTGAAATAACGGGGTCATTTATTTTGTCGGGAATAATACAATCTAAACCTGATGTAGGTACTCCTGCACTCCAATTTGAAGAATTGAACCAGTCAGAGCTCACAGCCCCGGTCCATTCTGTTTCGGTACTTATAAGGTTCCATTTGGTCATTAAATAGTTTTCGACATTAGTAATTTCTGTTGGAGAAAGTGCACGATTATAGATAATAAGTTCAGCGAGATTACCACCAAAAGTACGGCTTCCACAGCAACTCAATCGGTCACGAGAAAAAGAACCTGCTCGAACATTCCCAGTAGTCACAAGAGATAGGACAGCAGGAGAAGTTGGCATATTTGTGGCCGTACCATTATTGGCAACTTTATTAATTTGTAATGTTCCCCCCCTCACAAGAGCAGATGAATTTGTGCTACTAAAGATAGCACCACTAGTGCTGCCACGATGAAAATCAAAAGTAGAGCCATTTGGGTCACCAAGTAAAAAAGCAGTATCCCCTGGATTAGAAGAATCTTCCTTCAATACCCAAAAAACAGTCCTAATATTTGTAATTGGACTATTGAAGTCCAGAAACTCATTAGTTGCGCCATCAAAATAGAGAGCATTTTTCCCATTGAAACTATTTGTTCTTATAATTGGCTTATTTGAGGAAAGATTCGTCGTAATATTGTTATCATTCCCACTTAAATCTTTAACACAACCAACTTGAGTATTGTTTCCGGAGGCTGAAGAAGAGCAAGCATCATCAGTAAATAAAGTTTCTCCTTTATCAACATCAATCCACATTGAAAGGCCAGATGCTGAAACTGCACCCGGGCCATTTAATTGCCAAGAGGAACTTGATGCAATAGTAGAAAAATTACCTGCCTGGTCAACACTTCTTACGTTTATAAAGTAATTTGTGTCATATGCTAAATTACTGGCCAGTGAGCTAAACTGATAAAATGTACTACTACCAATATTCGCCCATGCGACAACATCATCTGTAGAAGAACTGGAACCTATGGCGATTTCATGATGGGAAAAAGCACATGCATCACTTCCAGTGGCCCATGAAGCCGTTGGTGAAGAACGTAATTCAGGAAGTCCCGACAAATTCAGGGAACTAGGAGCAATCGGTGGGGTCACATCACTAGGTACGCAAGTGGCAATCTGCCAAGCAGTTGAACTTAAACTAGAGCTTTTATTTCCCGCCTTATCGACGGACCTTACACTCAAGAAGTAGTTAGTAGCCTGAAGTAGACTAAGACCTGTAAAAAAATGAGTGTTTACAAGACCAACATCAGTCCAAGAGACAACTTCTGAACCACCAGAGGTTGTTCCTAGGGCCACTTCATAAGAGCCTAAGTCACAATTATCCGTAGAAGCGGCCCAAGATAAACTCTTCGAATTACTTGCCGAAGCACTTCCACTTAGTGCTAATGATGCTGGAGCACTTGGTGCAGTCCCATCATACTTAAAGGCAGAAGGAGAAGAGAGTTCTCCTTTAAATCCATCAGTGTCTACTGCACGCACACTAAAGAAATAATCGACACATTCATCAAGAGTCGTCCCAGAGAACTGATAGCTATTTGTGCTTCCAATATTAAAGAACCCTGCTGCATCATTAATACCAGCCGTTTTACCTAGAGCAATTTCATAATAAGAAAAATCTATCGCGTTTGAGTGATCCCAAGACAACGAAGGCGTTAGTATTTGATTAGAAGTAAAGTTTGAACTTAAGACCAAATTACTAAGTGGTCCAGGTGCAGCACTAAACCACTTACTATAAAGATAATTCTCTACTTGAGTAACTTCTGAAGTTGATAGCGCTCTATTGTAAATAATCAATTCTACATAATCTCCGCCAAAGTAGCGTCCGTTGTTTTTCCGATCAGAACTTATGTGATCCGCTTCGACATTTCCTGTTGATACAACACTGTAGAGAGAATACTGACCGTTTTGAGTGGTGGTGAGAGGACTAGGGACATCCGTTTTATTTACTCGCCAAGAGCCAGCGGTTAGGAAATTACTCGCTCCACTTGTGAGAAGAGAGTTATCATTTGTGAACCAATTATTCGAAGTAGCATCTCCAAGAAGAGGCTGATAAGTAGTACCCGATGATTTATTAACAACAAATACAGTTCTTATCGTACTTATATTTGTAAAATCGAGAGCATCATTATTTCCATCAAAACGAATAACGGCCTTGCCATTAAACTCGTTTGTTTCATAGATTGGCTCCCTTGTACCAGCAGATGCAGTTGCGTTAAACCCAGATTGGGATTTATCCTTCCAACAGCCGACTCCATCGCCATCACTTGTGACAGGTGTCGTAACACAATCATTTGTTTGAAATAACGTACTGGTATCCTCTGCATCCAACCATAATACAAGCCCACTAGAAACATTTCCTGGAGCAGGTAACTGCCAACTACTAGAGCTGACGATGGCTGATTCATTACCGGCCAAATCAACGGCTTTTAAACTGAAGAAGTAATTCGTATTCGTATTTAGGGCCGGTGATAAAGAAAAGAATTTATGAGTAAGAACTTGCCCGACATTTGTAAAAGACTTAACATTACTAGCTCCGGCACTCGTGCCGATAGCAAGCTCATAATGACTCAAACCACATGAATCAGAACTTCCTGCCCATGTTAAATTTGGCGATGATACAGGTCCAGAGAGACCCGATACATTCAAGCCACTTGGGTCTGTTGGGGAGATTACGTCACTAGCAACACAACTATCAATCTGCCATGCCGAACTACTGACAACAGTTGAAATATTGCCAGCACTATCAACACCTCTAACAGAGACAAAGTAATCTGTTGCAGAACTTAAAGCCAATCCATTAAATTGGTAAGCTAAAACGGCACCAACATTCAGCCAAGAAACAACCTCAGATCCTCCACTGGTAGTTCCTAGGGCAACCTCATAAGATTCAAAGGCACAATTATCAGTAGAAGCACTCCATGAAAAATTACGAGAAGCACTACTAGAAGCAGCTCCACTTAAAACGATGGCACCTGGAGGGGTTGGATTTGTGCCATCAAATTTAAAGAAGTTTGAATTGACGACTGTCGACTCTTTAGGTTCAGAGTCAACGGCTTTAATAGTGGCATAATAATTAATACATTCTGATAAGGCGAGTCCCGATAGGGTTGCTGTTGTTACATTTCCAACATTTTGAAAAGCTGTTGAGTCAGTGGCACCTGGGCTTGTGCCAATTCCGATTTCGTAGTGATCAATATCAGTGGACACAGAAGCCGTCCAGTTAATTTGAGGAGACACAGAAGAATCATCAGTATACTGACTGGTAAGATTAAGACCTGTGATAGGTAGAGGATCTGGCCATTTTTCGGCAAAATAATTGTAATATTCTATTTCTAGTGCTGGAGAGATCGCTGAGTTATACATAATGAACTCAAAAATATCACCACCAAAATAATCGCCATTTCCACCGAAACATCCATCGTGGTAACAGGTATCACCATTCTTGGCGCCTAGTCCGATACTGCCTGCGTGAGCATATAATCGCGAAGTCGAAGAACCTGAGAAAGAAAAGGGCGCCCCATTAATCGTTCCTCTTAAAGCACCATTTGGTCCGCTCGGTCCTGTATAATTAGAGTAATCAAAAACTAATGTCACATAATAATTCGTACTCGCCGCGATAGAGGTATTGGTCGAAACAAAAGCCTGCCCACCATCGCCATCGTTTGGAATATTCCAGAAGCCCAAATAGAGTAGACCTCCTTGAATATAGACATTTATTCCTCGAGCAGTTCCCCCTTCTTCATAAATTAATTGGCGAGAAGTGACATCTGGACCAGTTCGAAAGACCATCGCAAATGTTCTCTCTGAGGTAACCCCGGTATTAATATCCGTTGCATTGGCAATATCAAAATAGTCGTTTACGCCGTCGAAAGTTAAAAGTTTTGTTACTTTGTCATAAGTCGGCTGGGCACTAGCATTAGTCTGCTCTCCATCATGTGGGAACTCAACTCCACTAATATCGAGGGCCTTTTGCACAGTTCCAGAAAAAGAGGTGTCATTAGCCGTTCTATTGGAGCTATCTAAAATATTGCTGGGATTGGACATATCATAATGAATGGCCTTATTCGGTATACTGTTAAGATCAAGAATTGGTTCCTGTGAAGCGATTTGAAAGATATGAATTTCAGCATCTGTTAAATCATTAGCGACTCCTGTGGCAGCAGAAGCTGCAAGAGAAATATCTAAAACATCTCCTGCTGATACGTTTTCAAGAAGAAAGCTTAACGTACACGAACTTTGAGTATGGGAATTTGTGTCTCTTATATAGTGGGAACGACATTCCGCTCCATTTGGTAAAGAATTATTTAAGCGTAGTTGTACAGAGGGACTCACTCTGGCCGTTGCCGTTGATATTGAATCGGCATACATAATATAGTAGTCACCACTTTCATTAAATGTAATTTGATGAGAGTTAGTGGCGGTAGAATGATTATAGACACTGGCATCTTTCAGTGTTTGCCCTGACCATCTAATTGAGCCCCCTGATGTTGGGTTCCAATCGTTCCCACTGGTTAAAGAATTTCCAAAAAGCGAAAGAATTTTCGTCGTGTCCTCTATCTTTTCAAGAAATAAACTTGCTCTCTTTGCACTTGGAATCAAGACAGTGGCAGACGTTACAGTTGTTCCTGCTACAACGGAAACCGTTAACTTTTGCCCCACTGTTACGTTATGAAGAAAGCCAAACCAATGAATACTTGAAAATTTATGATCATCACTACAGCGAATGTATCCCTGAGAGGCAATACCAGACTTAACGGTGGTTCCATTAAGTTTCACCCTAGCCTGCACAGAAGTCCTATTATTTCCTGGGCAAGCAGATGGATCTTGCAAAGGAATATTCAAAGCAACTCTATAACTTCCAGCCTCTGCAAATGTTAATTCGTTACTATTACTGGCCGTCGAGTGGGTGAAAGCACTTGAAGAAGCTGGTCTTTCATCCCAAGCAATGTCAGTCTGACTAGTTGTATTTAGATTTGTTCCTGAAGTTGTTTGAGAAGCTTTTAGTGAGATAACTTTTGAGGCATTATCGACATAGCGAAGAAAGAGTTGAGCCCCCGGAGTGGTGACATCACCAGCTTGATTAGTTTGCTTACTTACCTTTACCTCTAAAACATCATTCGCCGAAATATTGCTTAAAAGAATATTGAGGTGTAAAGAAGATTTTAAGTGATTTGAGGTATCTCTAATATATCCAGATTCTGCTCTAGCTATATCAACTGGACTCCCATTAAGAAAAACTTCCGCTCTAACAGACCTTCGGTTACTGCCACTAACCTCATCAAGTGGAATTGATAAGCTAAGGTTATACTTCCCCCCCATCACAAAAGTGATCTCTTGATTAAAAGAAGTAGTACTGTGAGTAAAATAAGTAGAGTCAAATCTTTCTGCAGTCCAACGGATTGAATAGGGAGTGTCTTGATTCAAATTGGTTATATTACTAGGAGCCGTAGTTGTGCTGCCAAGAAAAGAGCCATAACCATCAATTGCCGCATGAACTGACAGACCAGTTGTAACTAGCATATGCCCCAAGAGAAATAGAAAATTTCTCAATGCTTTTGACTTAAATAGAGTTCGACATGATGAAAAGCGAATCATGCCCATATTTTAACCCGAAGCGCCATTACTGCTTTTCGGTAAATCGCATAAAAACCAGTACTTACAAGTAGTTTCTAGTTTTGGCGGAAAATCATGCCATTTTACCAAAATCAAGGAAGATTTATTAATAATTTCGGCGACTTAACTTAGCGACAATATTTAAAGATTTGATCATATTTCAATCAATATACAACAAATACTATTAACTTATTGTTGAATTATCGAGTTTGCCACATATTTAGGCCAACTAGGGACTATACGCCCAAATTCATGAAATCGATTTAACATGATATAATTTAGCTAGGGATAATTATGAAAGATAAGAAAAAATCAAATATGCCAAAGAAATACAAGAAGCCAGAGATAAAAAGTGAAAAACTCTTGGCCTTTGCAGCCTCTTGTAATGGAAATAATACAGGTGGGCGAAAAGCAACTGTTGCTGGACCTGTAAATTTTTGTCGGGCGAACAGACTTAATTCGTAACTATGGAAAACCCATTAGGTCCCATCCAAAATCAAAAACTTAAATTATTAAAAGCAAAAGATCTAAGTGAAACTTTTTTTTCTAAAGACCAACATTGCAGTTTTTCCTTTCATTCCCTTCCAATTAAATTATATTCTAATTCATCTACTTTTTTAGACTTAGTAAAGAATTACATTCCAAAAAAGTGGCAAAGCACTTCTCTTAGAGAAACTAATGAAATTTTTCACTCCCCTCCATCTATAAAGTTAAAACAAATATTTGATGATGAAGCTTCCTCGCTAGTATCAGAGGAATTCACGGAAGAAAATATTAACGTCATTGCCCAAAGAGACTTTGTAGCGAGCAACAGTAAAACCGATGGAAGCGTAAAGACTATTTTCCCCCCTGAAATAGATGATGGATTTCACAATTTTTTTCGATGGTATCTATCCCCTAAATTAATTCCTCATAAAAAAGCAATGCTTCACTGCTCTGCTGTTCTTGATAGATTTGGTAAAGCTAATCTTTTCCTTGGTCCCTCCGGAGCCGGCAAGACAACGATTACCTCCTTGAGCGAAGAGCGAATCACACTTTCTGATGACATGAATTTAATTGCTATTGAAGATAACCAATTGGTTGTTTACCCTGGAGGAGTTGGCGGACTTTATAAACCTCAAGTCCCAATAAATCAATCCTTCTCCATTGCTAATATTTATTGGCTCAAACAATCTGATCAGGATAAAGCAGAAAATCTCAGCAAGATTACTCAACAACGTTTTTTAATTGCTAGCCTGGCTAACTTAAACTGGAAGAGCTTTAAGCCATCTTTTCAAGAGCAAATATTAGATCTAGTTGATCATGTTCTTAAGTTAAAAGAAATCCAGCTTCTGGAATTTAAGAAAGACGTAAGTATTTGGCATTTTCTAGACTCTTAGTTTAAAGTGTTACCATGGACAAAAACGATTTACTAAACACAGACTTTGAAATTACCGACCTTATTTCCTGGAGAAATATAGATGGTGAAATTCTTATTCTTGATACCAGTATTAATGAAAGCGCCCATGAATTAAATGAAATTGGTAGCTTCATCTTTCTAGAAATATCTCAGGGGGCAAAGTTACTTCAAATAAGAGAGACCCTCGTAGACACTTATCGAGATCAGTTTGATCGTGAGCAAATTGAAAAAGATTTTCAGCAATACATTGAAGATTTGATTAAAATGAAATTATTGGTTCCTAAAAAGTAATGAATGTCCTATCAAAGCAGATCTCTAGAGCAAAGGATTTATCTCAACCACTCTTTTCCACATTAGAAATCACCCAGAGTTGTAATCTCAGATGTAAGCATTGCTATAATTTTGACAGGAGCGCTGGGGCCAACCCCGTCCAAAAAGATCTACTAAGCTTTAAAGAAATTAAACACATACTGACCAGTTTAAATAATTTAGGTGCTCTAAGCCTAAATATAACGGGCGGCGAACCCTTAACTCATCCAGACCTTGAGAACATAATTTCCGAAGCAAAGTCATTTAATTTTCATATACGATTAAAAACCAATGGCATTTTATTAGACCATAATAAGGCAAAAAAACTTTTTACTCTTGGAGTTAGAGAAGTGGATATTAGCTTATATGGTGCTGATGAAATGACTTACCAAAAATTCTGTAAAAAAGAAGGTCACACTAAGACAATCGAGGCAATCAGGATTGCAAAAGAGTCAGACTTAAAAGTAAATGTCTCCATAATCTTACATAAATTAAATTTTAGAGACTTAGATAAGATGATCAATCAAGTAGAAGAATTAGGAGTCTTCTATCAAGTCAGTGATGAAATCACTGATCGTTATGATAAAACCAATGCTTCTAATGAGTTAGGTCTCAACCAAAGTGACTATACTGAACTCCTACAAGGTCCTTATCACTACTTTTTTAATCATGAAAATACTGAAAAGAGCTTACAGTGTGGTTGCGCAAAAACAGTAATAGGCATTAACGCCTTTGGTGATGTGTTTCCTTGTATTGGAGCTCCCATCCCCTGTGGGAATATTCGAGAAAACACTTTGGAGTCAATCTGGAAAAATTCTGAGACTTTAATTAATATTAGAAATTTAGATTTTAAGGATTTTAAAGAATGTGTTAGCTGCCCTCTGATAGAGTCTTGCTCTCGAAGTAGTGGTTCAGCCTTTGTGAATACCGGTGAATATACGGGCTGTGATCCAGTTGCTAAAGTTTTTGCCAAAGCCCGTTCGAATCTAAAAAAATCTTAATTACATTGAGCAAAAGCTTCAAAAAAAGCATTTAACTCCTCTTGGCGCTCTACTTGAGAGTCATAATTAAGTCCCTCTGTTTTTAGCTCCTCTCGCTTTTCTTCAAGAAAAGAGAATAAATCTTCCTTACTAAGCCCACAAAATTCTTTTTCTGCTAACTTACTTAACACAACGCCCTCATTACTATCAGGAGTATCTCCGACGATAAGCCCTAATAAGTAGGGTGAGTAATCAAGAAAGTGAAGAAGGTCTTTATAGGCCTGGGTAAAGAAACTTGGATTGTCAGTACTCCACTCATGGTACTGATTGATCATATCAACCGATCCCTTACTCATTGCTTGAAAGATGGCGTTAAAACTTCTTCCATCTAGTGAGTAGGTTTCAACAATTTCTTTGGCCTTTAAGAGAAGGTTATCGATGTCACCTTTTACGAAATTACGGTTTCGAGACACAAACTCTCCAGCGGCCAATAGACTTGGCGCGAGGTAATAGATAATCCCACCTTTTAAGTAAAGGGGATTTCCAAAACCATTTCGAGGGTTATCAATAAACCACTTTCCCATTTCTTGAGTGTACATATTTCTTAAAAGGGCGCGAGTTTTTGCCGTGCCACCAAATCCTTCTCTTTCAAGCATCAAAAGGGCAAAGACCTCAGCATAAGACTCACTTTCATGAACATCGTGAGCATCTACTTCATAAGTATTGTAATTATTTGGCATGAACACACGGTCCATGCAGTGACCTAGCTCGTGATAGAGAGAAAACAGTTGCATCTCATTAAGTTCTAATCTTTCTTGAAGACCTGTGTAAGTCACATTTTCATATGCGCCTGGAGTTTTTAAACCCGTGATTCTCTCTGTCTCTAGTCTCTGGTTACTATTCGCTGAGGCCGGAAAGACGGCACACATTTTATAAACTTTCCTGCGATTGGGACCGTCCATTAAGATCGGAAGAGCATAGGCTCCCGTTTTTAAAATTGTCGTATAAGGCTCATAACCGATGGCCTCATTATCAGAAAGCTCCACCCCAACGGTTTCAAATACATATTGCTTTAATATTTGAGCCCGCTTTTTTTCCTGCACTTTCTCTTTTCCAAAGGCCTTTTCCTGTGCATATCGATACTCAAGCTCATCAATATCAAAGACCATAATGGGATAGTCCTTAAATTTTTCGGCATAAGTTGTCTGGACGTAATTAACGAGACCTGAAAACTCGGTTGTAGCAAAAGCGCTCGTTAAAAAAAGCATCGAAAAAACAGCAGCAAAAATCTTCATAAATTCTCCATATTTGTATGAAGATCTTTTCTCTTATTTAAAAATTTTTGGCCAAGAATATTGAGGTAAAAATGAAAAAATGGAGGTAATAATTAGCAAATTGTAAGAAGTTGTTAGAGGGAAGTAAGAAACTTCCCTCTAAAAAAGCTAATTACTGACAGTTAGATGCTGATTCAACTTTTGTTTTAAAGGCCAAACCAGAAGTAACAATCAATTTACAATCAGTGCTAGTAGAAACACTGTAAGTTGATTTAACGATTCCTTGTCCCATAAATGTTAAAGATGTGGCCTCAATATCTGTACCTGCGAGGTAATCCTCTGCTGCTTCCATAACTTTGTTTTCAACAGTTTCATTGATGCGATCAAAGTCACTATTTGACCAAGAAAATGCACTAAAGCTACCTAATACAGAAAGAAGAACGATTAAATTTTTCATTATTTACTCCTCGTAAATTGTTGGTTTTGTCTTATTTATCAGAAAAGGGAGGGGCATTGTGAAAGAGTGAAACTAATACAGTGCGAAATAATTACTTGAATTCATAATATTTTCAAAGGTTTCACAAAGTTGAAAAGAACTCTTTATAAGTCTGAAAAAAATGCCTAGACTCGATCCTCCCTCTATTTTAAATGTTACCTAGTAAGAAATCATTTAATCGGAGAAATTTATGAAATCAATAATCGCTAGTTTCTTAGTTTTAGCTTCACTTACAACTCTTGCCTCTGAAGTTAGCAGAGAAATGTCACTTCCTGCTGAATGGGATTTTATCGTTTGTAAGCAATTAGAAAATGGTGGCATGACTATTCAAAGAAGAAACCTTGAAGCAGGGGATAAAATCACAATTAAAGCTCCAGCTTACCAATTACCAGTTTATGAAATTTCTAAAAATGGTCAGTTTATTGCTTCATGTGCTTTTATCGCCATTAAGTAACAAGAATCTCTAATGGGCAGCGAGGAGTCAATACTCCTCTATGCCCAATTTTGAGCAAACCTTTGCAGGTTAGTCACTTGCAAAACAAAGGAGCCAAAGTCTTCTTGAACCTGGCCCTCCACTAAGAAAGCTCCCCCTAAGAAAAGCAGATCACGAAAAGCGTAGTAGGCCTCTGGAAAGAAGACTGTTTCATAAACGGCCGAGTCATCAGAAAAAGAGACAAAGAGCATGGTGTCGCCCTTCTTAGTTCGAGTGGCCTTTGAGGTAATAAAATCTCCAAATAAACGGACATGCTTATCTTTGAGCACAGGAAAATCGATTCCTCTGACCACATCATCCCTCTCAAGAATATGGCGATAAAGCTGCCAAGAGGAAAAACTCACAAAGCCTCCCATATGTTCAAACTCCCAATCAACAAGCTGAAGAGAGTCATACTCTCGCATCTTGGGTTTTACCTTTTCTAATTGGTGGTCAGATTCTGGAAGATGTTGAAGAAAGCCTTTCTTCTCAGCAAAGTGAAAGTAAACCTCCCACATCAACTCCACCAGTGCCGTCTCCTTATTTTCCCCCCTTAGACTGGTATAGGCGCGGGCCTTAGCAAGAGTGCGCGCCTCTTCAAAGGTTGGTTCAACTCTTTTTAGAAAATCGGCTACATCCAAAAAGAGACCATTCTCTCTTCTTTCAAAAATAATTTTCTCTATGGTCTTTGTCCGGATTCCCTTTACCTGCATGAGTCCTGTACGAATATAGTTCTTAAAACCTACATAATGATTTTCACTGTGATTTATATCGGGAGGTAAAATCTCAACGCCAAAACGTCGCGCCTCTTCTAAGTAAGCAGTGGAATTATAAAATCCTCCTTGGTTAGAAATGACTGCGGCCATAAATTCCGCTGGATAATGGGTCTTTAAGTAGGCCGCTTTGTAGGAAACCAAACAATAAGAGGCTGAATGGGGCTTACAAAAGGAGTAACCCGCAAAGCTTAAGATCATCGCCCAAACGTCATCAACAACCTTTTTATCTATGCCTTTATCAAAGGCCCCTTGGAAGAACTTATCTTTATAGTCTTTAAGTTTCTTCTCCTTATGCTTCTTGCCTAAAACCTTTCGAAGATCATTTCCTTCGATAACATCAAAGTCCGCCATGACCATCGCCACTTGAGTGACCTGCTCTTGATAAATAAGAACGCCAAAAGTTTCATCTAGAATTGGCTTAAGGATCGGATGAAAATGTTCAAAAGGTTTACCATTGATTCTCTCTGCTATGATATTAGCGAAGCGCCTGGCCGCAGGTCTTATCACCGAGCCTGCTATTGTGTTGTGTTCAAATTCTCCTGAGCGCTGCTTTTGTAGATAAAGGCGAGTGCCAGGAGATTCCACATAGAAAACTCCCATCGTTGTCCCAAGCTTCATCATCTCTTTCGTTTTAGGGTCATCAACGGGGTTAAATAAGCGGTAATCATAATTCTTTTGATAATTGCGATTGGCCATATTAAGGGCGTCACGAACAACGGCGAGGGAGCGATTACCGAGAAGATCAATTTTTACGAGGCCCGCAATTTCTGTTTGATCTTTTTCCCATTGAATGACGGGAACTCCTTTTGCGGCCCATTCCACAGGAGCATAATCTTCAATCGGTCCCGGCGTGACTACGACACCTCCGCAGTGAACCGATAAATGCCTTAAGCAACCTTCAATTTTTAGGGCATGAGTAATAATTTGGCGCCAAGTACTATCAATTTCAACGCGAGGAAGACGATTGGTTATATAGGAAATTTCGTCTTCTTTAATGCCATAAACTTTGGCCACTTCCCTAATGGCCGAACGGTCTCTTAGAAAATTATGATTGGCCACCATGGCCGCTCTTCCAGCGTATTTTTCAAAAACATAATCAAGAATGTCATCTCTTTCATCCCACGGAAAATCCACATCAATATCTGGGGGATCAACGCGAAATTCATTTAAAAACCTTTCAAAGAAGAGATTGTGTTTAATAGGATCCACATGAGTGATTCCTAATAAATAACAAACAATACTCGCGGCACCAGAGCCGCGGCCACAGTTGATTCCTGATTGAGAGACAAATTCATCAACCACAAGAAAGTAGTTACTAAAGCCTTTCCCTTCAATGATAGAGAGTTCATAACTAAGGCGCTCTTGAACTTTTTCTAATGTCTCGCAGTCGACCTCTCCATAGCGCCAATCTAATTGATCAAGACACTTTTGCCTTAACGCCAGTGAGGCCTCTTCTAAGGTCATACCCTTAAAACTTGGAAAAATGAGTTTATTTCCAAACCAATCACTGCGACAAAGTCGTGCGACAGTCAACGTGCTTTCAAGCGCCTCTGGTATCAGTTCAAACCATTTTTTAAACTCGCTATTGGTTGGGAAATAGCAGTAAGAACTATGCTCACCGGAAGTATCAATTTCTTCAAGAGTACTATTTTCATCAATGGCCCTTAAAAGACGATAATAAAAGTCCTCTCCTTTTTTAGGCATATGAACGCGACTTGTGGCCAAAGGTTTTATCTGCTGCTCTTTAAACCACAGAATATCTCGATGAGTTGTCATGCCCTTGGTGACTTCAAAGAAGAGTACCTCCTTTTTAAAGATTTTTTGTAAAAAGAGAAGAGCTTCTTTATCATCGGTAAAGACAATCACATTTTCACTCATCTCTTTGACAAACTTCAAGCAAGCAACTCTACCAAGGCCATGCTGGTGATATTTAGTGAGGAGACGTGTCAGTTGCTTGAAGCCATCAAGATTGCGACATAAGATGACCAAACGAAGATCTTCTAAGACGAGCTCACACCCTATAATCGGTATCAGACCATACTCTCGCGCGAGGTTTACAAAATGAGGGATGCCATAAAGACCATTCGTATCTGTTAAGGCAAGATGATCATGACCAAGTTTGAAGGCCTTTTCACAAAGTGACTCAAGAGAGGACAGCCCCCTCATGGGAGAATAGACTGAATGAACATGGAGCTGACAGTGGTTCATACATGATTAAGCCAATAGCTTGCGCCCTAATATGACCTTCCCTTGAAATCTTTCGTTTAAGGAGTCTAGTGTTGAATCAAGACTTAACTGCTTACACTCTTCAAATAATGACAGTTGAATCTCACTTCTCTTAAGCCCCGATGCTTCTAAACTTATGTAACGAACTGCCACACGACGATTTAAGATATGGGTAAAAACTTTTCTTAAATCTTTAGCGACTTGATGCTGATACTGAAAGGCATCTTTAAAAGTCTTCTTCTTTTCAACATACTTATAATCACTATAACGAAGACCGATGGTGAGAGACTCTGCGTACTGGCCCATGGCCCTTAAGCGGGTGCATAAGTCATCTAATAGGTTTTCAACTTTATAGTTGAGATCAAAAATATTATTGCTCTCATTCTCAAGATGCTCTTCACAGAAAACAATGGGTTCTAACTTTGGAGGGACCACTGGCCGGGGATCTACTCCCCGGGCCATTTTATAAATGGTCTCTGCGTGAAATGGCCCAAAGGCCACCGTTAGATAAAGACGATCAAGTTGAGCAAGATCTGCAACCGTACGTAAATTTAAGTCGGCAAAAATATTTTGTGTGCGTGTGGAGCGCCGGCTCTTTAAGGTACGAACAATGGGCAGGACGTCTGCTTCAAGAGGTTGTAGAAAAGGCTCCTCTTGACCGTTCTTTATTCTTAAAATGGCATTCTTTGAATACTGAAAAGGACTCTCCCTGATCACTTCCTTGGCAGCAGCTTTGGCCACCAATTTATTTGCAGCATGGCCAAGGGAGCAATCAAGGGAGAAGTCATTTTTCAAAAGACGCTTGAGCTGAAGGGAAAAATCCTCTGGCACTCCATAAAGGCGGCGAAACCCTGTGTAGTCGAGATAAATTTTCCCTTCACGCTCAAACTCATAAATCGGAAGCCAGTTTTTGATGGCCGTTTCAAGCTTCCGGTTCACTTGCTTATAAAGGTCAGGGTTAGGATCAACGATCATCAAACCAGGGGCGATTCTCTTCGCCTGACCAACAGGCATACCTTTATAGATACCTGCTTCCCTCGCCTCAGGTGAGACAGACCAGATTTTTGCGCGATCACTCGAGCGTGGAGCGATCGCTACCTCACGTTCTTTTAAGCGAGGATCCTGAATACGCTCTAAGGCCACGGGAAAGCTAGGAATGTTGAGATAACTAATGGTACGTTCCTGCATAGATTTCATTGTGCGTAAGTTTTGCGTAAGTGTCAATAAGAAAAATTGGCCTATCTCTCCTTTAAAAAGAGGACTTTTCTACACGGGGGCTCCTTTTTAACGCGAAAGTTTAGTAGGTTCTGACTCATGAAAAAAACCATCCTCCTTGTCTTACTTAGCATCATAAATTTCTCTGCCCTCGCTGAAGTTGTCTATTCTCAAAATGATGACAATCAACTTCAAAAAGAAGAACTCTTAAACGACCTCATCGCTATTATGGGTAAAAACGGTTCTGTGAGTTATGTTGCTAATCACGAAAAGTATCTGCTGTGGACTAATAAAGCTGCGGTTCTTTTTGATTCTAGGGAAAATGTTTATAAAGAAACAAAGCTTCCTAGCTTTACAATGATTTCAGATCAAAACTCTCAGCAACTTCAAAAGATCTTTGAACAGCAGACAGGCTTGATCCTTACGAAAGATCAAATCGCTGGAATCCTGATAGCCGACCCTAATGAAGGCGCCATTATGTATTACCGTGAAGGTTATCTTTCTTCCGGACCAAAGAAAGTTGACAGTAAGGTAGCACCGGCCGTCATTATCTATCATGAATTTAGTCACGCAAAAGACAGCCTGCTCTCTTCTTTTTACTTCACAGAAATGGCGACCCAATTTGATAAGCGCTATAAGAATCATGCTGAAAAAAGTGCTGTTAATCAGCAAAATGACTTTGTGTTAACCGCACAATCCTTGGGAATCAGTGTTGGTGGTCTTAGGCAAAGTTATGGCCAAAATGATCTCGTAAAGGTTTTGGACCCTTGGACGATTCCCTAGAGTTTATTCCAGACCTTTAAGATTTGCTCATGAACGGTCTTTAGATTAAAAGGCTTTTAAATTAAACCTAGAGCTCCAAGACCTTTGATCCCTTCAATTTCTTTAGGCTTTGTTATTCCTGTTAAATTGATTGGTAACCAGCACTTCAAACTTCTCAGTCATTAATCTTTCAAAAGCATGAATTCCATTATCAGTAATACTTGGAGTGTACCCAGTTTTTTCAAAAATTTTCAAGAAATGCTTTATCAAGACACTTGAGTTTTCAACGAGAAGCACTCTACCTGAGCTCTCTTTCTTTTGAAGATCGAGCATATTAGAAAAGTTTCTCTTTATTTCAACTAAGGATTTATTATCTAAGAACCCCTGCCTAACCTCTTTTAAGACATCAATAAAAGATAACCACAATTCAAGGAATGCAAAATACCGAGAAGCTCACGACTGACTTCAATAAAGCTTCCCGATCCTTTTTCCATCTCTAATACTAACTTTTCAATCTCATCGATTTTCTCAATAGAGTTGGTGATGTATTCATGTTGATAGGTATCTACGATCATGAATTATTCTCGGAGATACTCTCGCCTCTTCTTAAATGAATAAAAGAATAGCGATTGATGCTTTTACTTAAGGTTAATTTCTCACAAATTACTCAGGCCCATTCACTCGGTCATACCCTGTCCAAGACATAAGTCACTGTTTTTATATGTTTACTTCTAGTTATCAAAAAGATTATCTTTCACAGTTTTTCTAAACGGATTTCACAAAACTTTGTCTATAACTCTCTCAACAAAACAACAAACCGCCAACAACGGCGGATTTAATTTATTTAAGGAGTTTTTATGAAAGCATTATCACTGTCAATTCTAATTGGACTTATTAGTCTTACTGCCTCTGCAAGTGTTGGTAGCTCAGATCCAAGTGATCTTAACCAGTACAGAAATCCAAAATACACCATCCTTTCAAAAGGAACATTAAACGAAGGTATTCCTAATAAAGGCGTATTCACAAAATACGGAACAGTTTACACAAACCTTACAAACGTTTGTCAGGAAGGAAATACCATTAAGACTGTACAGCCAGTAAGAGTTTGTTCTAAGTGGGGATATAAACTTAAGACATGTAAGAATGGACCAAATGAAGGTCAGAAGAAATGTTTTGACCGTGATGAGAGAGAGTGTAAGGCTTACTCTAAAGTACACGGATCTTCTGCAATAACTGCTCCTAAGAAGACTTGTGCTAGAATTTCAGACAAAGAATCACGTGAGTGGAGAATGAAATATAGTCACACAGACAAGAAATTCAAGACAGATTTCCCTAACTGTTCTGTATTTAAGACATTTATGGCAACAATTGTTACAAACTACGATTTCCTAATCATCAGTAACCGTGGTTACGCTTCTGAAGCAGATGAGAGACGTTATGGTGGAGCACTTGTTGACGAAGTTGATTACACTATCCCAGCTTGTAGCGCGCTATAAGAAGAGATTTTAAATAAAGTCTTCCTACAGAGGGAGCTGACGAAAGTCAGCTCCTTTTGGTTTTTTAAGAGAAAAGCAATGCAAAGCATAGAGAAGATGGGTCCAGAAAAGAGCATCATTATCTACTTGAATCATTCGTTTCAAGAGAAAATGAAAGAAGGCAAAAACCTCTCTCAAATTGCAAAGAAAATGGGCTACGCCTCACCAAGCCTGATCTCAATGGTCCTCAGGGGCAAGAGGAAACCTTCACTAGATTTCATTCAGCGTTTTTGTGAAGAGTTTGAATTAGATACTTTTGAGAGAGAGAAGTTAATCTCTTATCTCGGTAGAAAACTCCCCTCTCCAAAAAAAAACAAACCCCACAGAATTGAGTTTACAGGTGAAGATCTAGAAGAGAGAGTCGAGTTCCTAAGTCTATTGAATTTATTAAGTCTCTCTTCCATTGAATATCCCATTGAGGTTTTAGTAAAGAAGCTCAATCTTTCAATTGAAGAAGACAAAATTAAAAAGTTAAGAACAATTTTTTCAATTCGTGGTTTTTTAAGAAAGAAAGGCACCCTTTTTTCTTTTGAAAAGACCAAGGGTTCTTTAAAAGCGCTAAAACAGCAAAAACATTTTATAGATATGGCCCTAAGTGAGCAAAGGATTGAAAATGTCATGAATAATTTCTTTGGTCACGAACAGCTCCTCATAAGAGAAAGTGAGAAACAGAAAGCACAAAGAGAGCTCGACAATTTCCTCGAATACTTCGTTTCAAAGTATCACCACTATAATGAAGAGGACGTTAGTCCCCATCATCTCTCTCAAATCAATATCCAATTTTTTGATATCGCCAAAAATATTTAATCAAGAAGAAACAGTCTTTTATTGAACCCCGCGAGTGCGAATAATCTGCAGTTTATTAATTCCTCTCATCTGAGGAGCGACAGGGCGACCTCTTGGAGCCGCAGGAAGAGGAGCTCTCACTTCTTCTTCAACTGGGTCACCATCATTTCCTGTCCGATCAGGATCTCCTGGCGCATCCTCATTAAAGGCGGCAGGAGGCTCTTCGGCAGGTGGATCCTCTACTGTGGGTGGCGTTGTTGTATCACCAGCACCGGGCTCCACTACTGTTACAGGAGCTTCTTCATCACCAAACCATGCTTCTCCAACATCAGAAAGATCAGTTGTTCGTCCCACTCTCCGAAGTAGTCTTGCAAGATTAATACGAGGAATTCCAGTTCTATTTGCCAGAACAACTCCATTTTCAGCAAGCTTGCGAGCGTTGAGAAAAATTCTCCTCCCTCCACTTGTCAGCAATTCAATAACTCCATTGGAAACCCTAACAATACGGCTACCGCCACGAATCGCTTCGAGGACTTCATCATCAGGAATAGCGGTACCATTTGGCCCTTTACCATTAAAGGGTCCCGGGAAAATTTCATTGTCTTGAGTGAGTAAGTTGGCATTCACATCATCGGTAGTAAAACGAGATACTGCTAAATCATCTACCTTTACAGGATCAATATCATTAACACCTATTGTTCGTGTACCACCACCAGGAAGCTCTAATTCAATTTGATCACCATCAACAGCTCTGGCCCTTGCAACAAGTACAGAATTATCAGGAAGCTCCACCGACACTAATGAATTAGAATGATTCGCTACAAACTGCTCTGCCCGAAGTGTAGGAGTCATATTAGGGTTTGCCCTCATCCACGCTTCATGATCGCTTGGAGATCGCCAAGTCCCATCACTGCCTTTAATAAAATCTTCTACTGGACTCTCTATCCGAGGAACATCGCGAGGAGGGACAACATTATCCGCATCAAAGCGCGCGATGTCTCTATTTCCACTAACGGTCAAATCTCCTCTTGCTACTGCAGGAAGTGTATCCTCCCTTACAATAAGTGACTCATTTCGCACAACAGGTAGATTTTCGCCACCGCGAAGACCATCATCAACAGCTCTTGTTCCACTAGGCACAGGAGCAGATTCAAGTGTCAACTCAGCAGATCTTGTAACAGAAGCATCGGGTAGGGCATCCGTTGTTGTTCCAGGTTCAGGTAGCGCAGGTGCCCCTCTTCTCGTTACTGCCACATCAGTACCTGGACGAATCGCTGGTAAATTTTCAACTCTTGGTAGTGGAGGTGCCACCGGTGCAACGTCCGTTCCTGCTCTTAGGGCCGGTAAATTATTCGCTCTTACCACTGGCACAATATCTCTTCCTGTAACCGGCTCAGGCAGTTCAGGTGCCCCTCTTCTCGTTACCGCAACATCAGTACCTGGACGAATCGCTGGTAAATTTTCAACTCTTGGCAGTGGAGGTGCCACCGGTGCAACGTCCGTTCCTGCTCTTAGGGCCGGTAAATTGTTCGCTCTTACCACTGGCACAATATCTCTTCCTGTAACCGGCTCAGGCAGTTCAGGTGCCCCTCTTCTCGATACCGCAACATCAGTACCTGGACGAATCGCTGGTAAGTTAACGTCACCATCAGGCACATAAGGAGCCCCTCGTGTGATAAAGCCTGTGCCTGTCGGTGGTGAATAAGCTTCACCAACTAGAACAAATCCTGTTCCTGGAGATGGCGTTTCTAATTCTCCTGCTAACCTGAAGAAGTTGTTAAAGTCATCATCAATGACTTGAGATAACTCTTGATCACCAACGCGGTATAGGAGAGCGCCGTCAACATATCTAAGATCTGTAGCGGAGACGTATTCGCTCCCCTGCATAACTCTGACGTCACTTGCTGAATCGACAAGAGTATTGATGCGGTTTTCGATTTCAGCGGCTTTTGAAATACCTTGAGATCTCTTAAAGGCCAAATCAAGATAGGTTTTTAAACTATCACACCCTGCCGCTTGGATACTTGCTCCAAAAAGACAAAGAGAAATCAAAAGAATATGTTTTATCAGTTTCCTAAACATGATCTCTGACAAATCCTATGGGCATTGGTAAAAAGGTTTTCAGCTTCTTCAAAATTTAGTTTCTGTATTTCTTTTATGTAATCAAGTCCTTCATCTAGTTTAGTGATTTCTTTCATCACTTGAGAGACTTTATCGGCGCCTAAGCTTCTTCTAAGATTTCTTAAAGTGCGAATTAATTTAGGATCGGCTTCAATTTGTTTAAAAATATCTTTTACTCTCTTAAAGTATCTTAAGCTTTGAGCGCCATCCATTAGACTAGCTACCCTCATAATGGCAGGAGCATCGAGAAGAGTGAATCCTGCAGCAAGACCCGCCTCCCAGGCGGCATTATAAGCGGCTTCTTGTGCCCTAAAGAACTCAGTCACGGTTGCATCATCCCCTGCACCGGCCATATAAGACTCAATAAGAGCATCACGTTCTTGAGCCGCTTGCCTCCATCGGTAAGTTGCATCTGTTGTTTCGACCACTCCGTAAACTAAGCCTGGAAGAGCAATTGAAGATAAAGTAGCTCCACCCCAAGCAGCAACACCAGCGCCAACGCCACCTGTTGCCAAGGCAAGTCCACCTCCAATGATAAGTGCACCCAAACCAACAACGGCAATCCCACCAAGGGCGAGTCCGCCAACGAGGAGGACGTTTCTCCAAGTTACCCAATCACCTGCTGAATCAGCGTTTTCCTTTTGTTCTTTGGCAATATCTCGCATGATACGGCAAGCTTCTGAAGCAAGACCTGGTTTTTCCATTAACGCCTGTCCAACAGAAACTGGATTTGATTTAATAATCTCTTTTAAAGAAGCCTCTCTGTTTTCGACAATATCATCAGGATTATTAGAAAGACTTATTGCCCAAGCATTTGGATCGTAGGAACTCATATCTCCTCGACGATAAGCTTCGCCGTTGAACACTCTATTTGCTTGGGCCATCACTTTTTGCTTAGATTCTCTAATTGCTCTCTCGACAGTTTCAACACCTGTACTATCATCACGACTAGTATCCAAATGGGCGACATTATGGGTTTGAAAACGCCTCTCCTCATAATCAATGCCACCTGAGCCGAAGATCCCAAGGAATCTTCCATCTTGATCGCGCCTTCCTCCAAGATCGTCGCCAATAGTTTCTGTTAAAGCGAGCATTCCAGGATGGGTGCGAATGATATTCATATAAGAATTAACGTAGTTACTGTAAGCTGTTTGAGATTTTTCTGACTCAAGATTTACTGAATCACTTATAATTCCATCTGTTACATCTAATTGAAATGATGGATCTGAAACGATTTTAACATTCAGTTCTGTAAACTTATTCTTTAAGTCATTAGCAGCAGAAGTAAGAGACATTGGAATCACCCCTTCTGCAATCATTCGCTCTTGCTTTTTCTTGGCCACTCTTTTTAAACGAGTTTTTTGAGCGTCTGTACAACGATCTCTGTTATTAATGATGGTTCCACGATTATTAGGAGCATTTAAAACACAAATATTATGAACGATAGCATCTAACTTTGCCTGATCAAGAGGAGCGCCATCAGAAAGATTGGCTCCTGAGTAAGTAAAATCGAGTCCGACAATACTTTCCACAGCGTTATCGAGATTTTTTTCACTGATCACTTCTTGAAGTTGATTTAGGGTATCCACTCTTTCAACTGTAGTCGCCTCATCAATGACATCAGAGACGCCTCCAAAGAGTTCATTCAAAGACTGAGCGTTAAAAAAACCTGGATCACAAGGAATACTGTCATCAGGCATTGTCATTGCTGCTGCAAAGATTCTCTCAGGTATCGCTTGTGTGTATTGAGGGTTATTGAGTTCTTTATATTCCTCACTAGCAAAACAACTATCTAACTTAAGTTTTAATTTTCTCAATCTTGCAAACTTGTTATGCATGTTGAGGAAATTTTGACCTTCAGGTGTTGCTAGTTGAGTTCTATTTTGAGGATTCGCAATAAAAGCTTGGCCTTGATTTAACATGGTCTCGCCATTAGCGCCCGCCAGTTCATTGGCAATTCCCTCATGGTCAGGAACACCTTGATTTGTTCGCGTTCTTAACCCTAAGTATTGAGAGTTCAAGTGTTCAAAGGAAGGGGCATCACCTTCTGCTGCAAAGGCACTTTTAATAACGAACGGAGCAACAAAAGGATTCGTACCATCAACGAGTAGTACAACCAGGAAATAAGTGAATATTGTTCTCAGTAAAAACTTCGTCATATTCCTCTTCAACGCAACAATTCTCTAACTTTATCGGATCACGATCGCTACAACTTGAGTGATTCAGTCAATTTTAAAAGAAGGATGTAAAAGAGGATAACTATAGAGGTAACGAAAGAGTTTTCAGTGTCTTATAGCTTTAGGGGGTGCCTAAAAAAGTTGGCAATAATAGGAGTGTCAAAAATTAAAATGACAAAAGTCTAGTCAACAAATCAGCGAATTACTTCCAAGGCATGATAGGAACGGTGGAAATCGAGTTCTTAGGAGAGCCTTCAATCACGCGGTCACTGTACACCAGATAGATAAGAGTGTTTCTCTTTGAATCGTAAAATCGTACCACTTGCATACTTTTAAAAACAAGAGAGGTCTTCTTAGTAAATACTCTTTCTCCTTGTACTAATTTTTCAGTAAAAGAGATTGGTCCAACCTGACGACAAGCAATGGAAGCATCAGAGAGATCCTCTGCAAGCCCAAGTGTTCCCTTAATGCCTCCGGTCTTTGCCCTACTCAGGTGACATGAGACGCCTTTTATTTTCGGATCATCAAAGGCTTCAATAACGATGCTGTGATTGGCCCCTAAAAGCTTAAAGGCCGTATCCACACGACCGATTTCTTCAGCATAATTACTTGATAATGAGGCAATGATAAAGATCATAGTGAATATATTTTTGGTCATAAATTATTCCTTTTAGAGGCAGTTCTCCCTATGCTAGAAAAGATCATCGCATTTGCAAAGGGAGAGACCATGAGTAAAACACTTATTGAGACATTTAATAACGATATAAAAGACGCTATGAAGGCCAAAGAAAAAGAAAAACTTCAGGCATTGCGTTATATGAAGTCCATGCTCATGGAAAATGCGACATCTAAGAAGCCCACAGAAGAGATGGACGTTATCGTTAAGCATTACAAAAAACTTAAAGAGAGTTTAGAGAACTATCCAGTGGATCATCCGATGGCCATTCAGACAGTTGTTGAATTAGAAATCGTTGCCTCATACATGCCAAAGCAACTTAGCGAAGAAGAAGTAAAAGAGATCATTAAAAATATTGCAAGCTCTCTTGATAGACCAAATATGGGCATGATCATGAAGGAACTTCAAACTCAAATCAAAGGTCGCTTTGACGGAAAGCTTGCAAGTGACCTCGTTAAGGCTGCGCTCTCTTAAAAAATTATCTCTTACAAGAAAAGTAGATGGGGAAGTGATCTGAGATCACTTCTTTATAAAAGCGATAGTAGTTATCAGATGTCAGCTGACTAAGAAAAACTCTCTCATCAAACTCTCTCATCGTATCCTCTATTTCAAGGTCATCAACAACGACTTTATTGCGCTTTATCGTTAAGCGCTTTTCTAATTTCTCTCTAAACTTTGAAAGAAGGTTTGCTCTTTTTTGCTCGGCCAAAGGATCGGCTTCAAGCACTCCAGGCTTTCTATAAAGGTAACGCTTATGAATAAGCTTCTTTAGATTACCCTGTAAAAAGTTACCAATACGAGGAGAAAGTTGGCCATTACTCTTTAGGCACTCATTCGTCTCTGTTGTATCCATAATGATGTGATCATAATCACTGGCAACACCGTTAGTGAAACTTCCATCGGATAACTGAAGTGGCATCGTCAAAGTTGTAGGACCATCAACAAAGAGCTCTCCGCCAGGAAAGCTCTCAAGAATTTTTGACCACTGCTCATTATTATATTCTAAATTTGTATCTCCAAGAAAAATAACATCCTTTTCATTAGACTCCGCTCTCAGCCTTTCCATTATCTCTGTGATAATTTTCATCTCGGCAAGTCTAGCGTAATTGCGACTATTGGCACCAGGACCAAGCTCGAGGTAATCCTTTACGCCAAAGCTCGGCATTAGGACGCGCTCCATTCCACCTTCATCAGCGGGCGCTCTAAAGACGATATGAGAAGTGATCAAGGTAAAATCAAAGTCCCCAGATTCAAAAGAGCCAAGAAAAGGTCTTCTTGAAAAAACTTCTCTCGCACTTTTTCCTAACCATGAGTTTGTTAATTTTGGATAACAAGCAAACGAAATGCCGTGTCTTTTCTTTTTGAAGCGCTCACAATGCTCATTAACCTTAGGCCGAACCGATCGCCCTCGGTAGAAGAAACCAACGATCTCTTGAACAAAGCCTTCATCTGCGGCCTCTCCAGAAGGGGCAAGAATAAGGGCCCAACTTGGATCAAGCTTTCTTAATTCATTTAGAAGGACTAAGTAATCTGGAAGTCGATATAGCGTAGGCGCCACCTTTAAGTCACTTCGTAAACGCTCTAATCTTTCAGCAATATTTTCTCGTGGTGATTGAGAGTAGCGCTCTTCAAGTTCTGCGATAACGGCAGGAGTCTCATCAACGAACTTTCTCACTCTTTGATTATGCTCGTAATCCCTTCCGACTGAAGGAAGGAGTTCTAATGCCGCTACCAGATCGTAGCTATTCATCATCTTTGCAACAAGTTCATAGTCTTTATAAGTGGTGGACTTTGCTCCAGGGTGCCACAGGTTGAAGGCCGACATCTCAATCCAAGACTTACCACCTTTACCCTCATAATATCTTGAAGCGTCACTATTAAAGTGATGATAGTTCGTATAGCAATCTGCTTTATACGCACCCAAGATAACGAGAGACTTAATGCTCAAACACTCTTGGTAGTATTCTTCAGTTCTTCTGAAGTCTTCTAAACCTAATTGACGACTCTTTTCAGTTTCAACAAAACCGAGCGCAATTGTGCATGTAGAGTGAAGAATAAATAAAGATATGAGGGCCTTAAAATGTTGAGTCATTCGTTGAGTCTCCCAAATTCTTGAAGGAAAAACTCTACCTTGGGCATTTCATCTCTGCAACAAATTGGGACAAGCTAAGTGCTTGAAACTAAACGGCCAAACAGATCCTAACAAATCACTAATTACTATTTTGACCCTGAGCGGAAGTCAAAAGTCTCCGAAATTGTTCAAGACGTGTCTGAACTATATATTCAGACTGTCTTTCACCAAGAAAGCGCGGTAACAAAATAAAACGGGCATAGTAATCAATCGCGCGGGAGCCAGCTTCGGTTTGCTTCAACGTATCCCAATCAAAATCTTTACTATCAAAGAAGAAAAATTTAGTAATCCCCCATCGTTGACCCCTTTCTTTATTTAAAGAAAACTGGGCCGCAACCTCTACGAACCTTTCAGCAAAACCACCATCAGTATTATCTTTTAAGATTGCTTCCCCGATCATGTCCATGACTTCTCTATCGGCCGTTGCCGTTACGCCAAGGCCCAGTATCTCGGGCATTAAAATATTCTCTTTGATCTTACTAATAATATTGGCCCCCGATCTACTTTCAGGACTAATGATGCGCCTAAAGTCATAAGACGCCGTCATCTCTTTTGTGATGGACTCAAGTTCAATATACTTATTGAGAATTCTTTGATGCTCTAGTTTTTGGTCATCATCTAGACAAGAGATAAAAGGACAGCTCGCACTTTGAAATAGTTTATCAAGTTCTTCACTTTTTGCTTTATTCAAACCTAGCTGAAATTTCTTGTAAGTATTTTCTGAAATCACGGCAAGGGCCAAGTGTTCCGCAAGTTTTGATTCCTTAAAGAAATCCATCGCCTCTCTAATTGAAATATTGTCGGGATTTGATGCCGACCATTGTAAGAAGGCCTTTAATTCTGATTGAAAGATGATGAGTTCAGTTTTCATCGCCTCTTCATCGTAAACAAAACCTTTACTGATAAAACTGCCAAGAATCTGAATAAAGTTTGTCATTGCAGTAACACCGAGCTCTGGATTAATAACTCTTTCACTTGGAACTGGGTTAGCTGCTCCTAGACGAGCAAGACTTACTTTATCTTCAAAGCTTTTCTTGTAGGCCAAAAGTCCTTCAATAAGTTCAAAATCAAAGAAGTCTCGCATCAATTGTGTATTAGTATCACTTCCCTCACCAAAAGCCAGCGAAGGAATGGATTCAATCACATAGTCCCTAAAGCTCACATTGATAAAATCATCTGTTCCTTTTTCACAGGCAGCGAGTTTTTCTCCCCACCAATCTCGACTATATTGACTGTTACTGGCAAATGTTTTCACCAAACCCTCAACATTTCGAAGATCACTCTCAGCGAAATCGGGATCAATCGAATTTTCCTCTAGAAAATAACGAAGGAGACTTCCCTCAAAAGGAGCCCTTTCCCTTTGGCCTTGCTGCATCTTTCTAAGGTCTCGATAAGCACCGGAGACTTCTCCTCTGCGCGGAATAAGCGACCCCTCACCCGAGAGGTTGTTAAATAAAATATTATAACAATAACTTGTCACTGAATTTTGAAACCCTCGGCGACTAAGAAGAGGTCCATAATTATCAACTTTAGCGTTGGAAATATTGTAGCTAACATCAAGCTCAGCGACCCTAACGCATCCAGCGATCAGTGTCTTATACTCACTAATTCCACTATTATGATGACTATCCATTTTTTCAAAGCAAGTCTCAAGATACTGGATTGGCGAGAGAATATGATTTGCCTTCGAGGAGGATAAGGGGAAGTGCTGCGAGACTGAACGTTCTAACCGTCTTCTCGTCAATTCGATGGCCACGTTGGCAAGTCGCATTTTTTCACATTCTACAAACTTTTTAGACAATGGTTCACTTTTATTGGGAGAATATTCCTCGATACAATTGGTGACGGCTTCATTCACTCTCACTCTCATATCCTCAGCGTCTTCTACAAGCAACACTTCAGCAGTGATATCGTCAGTCGTCTTTAAAGGATACGCTAATTTATGTGCTTCTTTTAGAAAATCATTAAGAGCAACATTTAGATAGTCTTTGGCACTTCTATGACTATGTTCACTCATTTTTAAAATGTCTCGTAAGTATTTCTTTATCTTTAAAGAAAGTGGTCTTGAGGAGCTATCACTAAAGAGAACATTAAGGCCTCTCTCAAAGGTATTCTTACTTTCATCACTATTTAGTCCATCCTTCAGGGTCAATAGATGACTTTCAAGAACAAGTCCAAAATAAGGTAATTGGAGAGCACTCATCCTCTCTGATAGAGTGTCAACCTCGGTCCACAGTTCTAGTTCTCGATCAATAATACGTTGACTGTCCTGCAGAACATCCTCAACATTTTGGTCATTCATCAGAAATGAATACTTATCAAGAAGGCTTTTAAATTGATTTTGAAGAGCAATCGAAACACTAGGTCTTAAAGCCTGTGTAATACAAGTCTCTTGATAATAAGATATACGGGAAATTAAATTAGTGACACTATTCTCGTCTTGCATTCTCTCTTGAATACAGCTCTCATAAAGTTCTACAGAACCACTATTATCAGAAAGAGTAAGCCCCATTCTTGTCAATGCGTTTTTGAAAGTTCTATCTGCATTCATGGAGGATAAATATAGTGTTGCCCTTTGAGCACATTTTAGCTCTTCATCACGAACCTCTCGTAAAACTTCATCAACAAGAGTCCCTGTCCTAATCGCCTCGGTTATTTTAGGCTCACTATTTTTTCGACAATTTTGAAAGGAATCAACAAGCTCGGTTCTTTTCTGACTATAAAGACCATTATCTCCCTCATAAAGATTCGAAAGATGGGTAGAGATTTGAGTGAGAAAAAGGTTTTCATTTATCAGGATATTACTGTGACTTAAGCAAATATCCAGAGATTCCTGCTGAACAATATCCAAACAATTATTCTCTACGCTTCTTTTTACTGTTTCCCACAAAAGAATTAAGGTGCGCTCATTATTTATTTGCTCTTTAATTTCCTTTCCACTAAAAATACCATCTTTAATTTGTTGTAAAACGAGTTCCCTTTTGGCGGCATAGAAGCAGTTGTCTCTTTTTTCTATAAAATCCTCGTCTGTTGCAGAGAGGTAAGCTAAATAATTAAAGCTAAAGAAGTCGCCCTCAATTGTTGCTAAGCCATTCGCAACAAGACAACTCTTAAGACTGTCTCTTAAGTCATCTAAAGAGCTACTTGGTAAGTCACGAATTTCAACTTCTTTTTCAAGTAAGATATAAAGAGCTTCTGTCTCGGCCAAGCGAGTACAAGTTTGACTTTGATCAACATCAGAGTAAGTCTCGTCATTAAAGCCCAGTTTTTCTTCTTCGAAGATAAAACTCAACCTTTCGCCCATACAATGATTGTAATAATTTTCGATCTGTCTGAGTCTAGGCGTTTCCATATCAGAAAAAAGTTTATTTTCTTTTATCTTTTGAAGATCTACCCGAGCAAAAGCTATTTCACTTCCATTAAGTTGAATAACGGGAGTGTGGTCAGCGGTACCACTTGTTAGGGCGACCCCATCTCTTATCACCGTTTCCGTGAAATGTTGGGTTGTGTAGGGATGGATACTCCAATTTTTATTGTCTTTAGAAAAGCGAAAATAACTTCTTTCATTATTTTCTAATCCAATACTCTTTGGATGACGAACAATCACAAGACCGCCGTCTTTATTAAAAGAGCGCAAATCTAGTTCTAAAATTGTTTTCCCTTTGTTATTTAAAAGAATAATGATTCCTTCTTGCTGAGACCAGTTAAGTTTAGAGAGGTCTCCCTGCTCTTTGGCAAAACTAAACTTTAAAAAATCCCCCTCTCTATCCAAAACCATACGCAACTGAATCTTTCCTTCCTCTGTACCAAACTCTCTCACGAGCAATGAACGAAAGGCCTCTGCTCCGGGGTTTTGTGCTAAGCGAATTTTCTCCACTTCTTGCATGAGTGCGCTGATGGCATTTTGGGAAGACGTACTTTGAAGAGAGAAATGAAGTGCCTGACATTCAAGTGAACTTAGGTATTTAAATTCTTCAATTCTAGTTAAAATAATTTGTTTCTCTTCTTCGCCAAAAACTTGTCTCTCGAGAAATAATTTAAAGTGATTTACAGTGTGATCAACAGAGGTCGGAGAATTTATTTTGAAGGGTCCTTCTATTTTAAAACGACCGAGGTTTCCTTTGCGCTTATAATTTAAACGAACTTCTTGTAGAGAGGAGTCATACTCAAGAAACCCTTGAAATTGAGCACCTTGATAGTCAAGAAGCTGCTCCCAAGCATTGACTTTAAAACTGAGTAGAATACTCAGCCCTAGTAGTCGTAATAATTTTAAGAACTTAGGCAACAAGGCCTCTCCCCTTATACAAAAATCAACACTTCTGTTTATCGGTAGGCAAAGGAGTCCACTTTAAATCTCTTTATAGTAAATTTAAAATATCTAACTAAGGCCTCCCAAGAATTGTGCCGAATAGGAAGCAGTTGAATTTATAAGACAGGACTAAAATATGAAAAAATTTAGTGTAATTTTAATGACCCTCCTTCTAACGTTTAACCTACATGCAGTAGGTGGCGGGAAACTTTTAGATCTTCTTCTAAATGAATCCGGACTTGTAGAACTTCTTACAAAGAATGGGATAGAAGGCGCGGCAGCGGCTCAAGTTAAAAGTTATGTTAAAAATTCGATTCTCTCTCTAAGCGTTGGAAGTAATATGCCTAGTGGAGAAGCCTTACTTACGATTATTAAGGGACTAGAAAATACCCCTGCAGATAGAAGAGTTAAGGCGAATTTATTAAAAGTCCTTGATAAGAATGCGGACGAATTGAAAAAAGCCGATATCGTAGATGCCGTTAATGATTTGATTTTTCTTGCCAACAGACATGGTGTCAGAGGTTCACTGGTACTGGCCTGTTCAGAGTGCGTAAACAATGCTCTCTTTTCTCACGGCTTTCGTTTTACTTTAGAAGAAGTCACGCAGAGTTCAGTAAGACAACTTTTAGAGAGTAATGTTATCCCTCGTGAGCCTCGTGCACTTAGCCAATTCATCTCAAATAAGATGACTCGCCTTGGAATGGGTAGCTTTAATAGGGCTTCAGCAGACCTTGTTGCTCCAGAAGAAGAAAAAGCTTTGGCGATCTTTTTGGCACTTGCTGACAAAGGCTCTCCGGCCACAGCAGCACAAAGGGAGTTTATCGATTCAGTAGTTGCTGTATCAACTGTTCCAGGAGGAGAGGTAAAACTTCTTAATCCTGAAAATCCTCACAAATTTTGGAAGCTTTTTGATGATAGTGAAAATACGGACAACGTTCTTGCTGGATACGCGACTATTTTAAAAGAAACAGCAGAAGAAGCAAAAACAAGTGTTAACAAGAAAGAAGCTTTTTATGATGTCCTACAGCGAAGTGCTGGTGATTCAGAAGAAGCTACTTTAAGTGTTAATGCTATTAGAATGAAAAACTGCTTCTTTGGCAGATAGTCCTACATAATTTCAACTACACCTGGGTCCCTCTTAATGACGATAACTTTAAGGGCATTTAAGAGGGCCTGAAATTCATCAACATTTTTGTATTCGGATAACTCTCTAATTACTCGGTGAGCAACTTCGCCAATTTCTTTTAAGGAGAACAAGTCCTCTACAGGAACAGAAGACCAGATAACCGTACCGATGGCCTCTTCCTGCTCTGTGGCCGGTTGAAAGAGCACTCGCTTTAAAGAATCTTTATCCATTTGGGTAAAGTCTACTCGCAGACGCTGGTCACCTTTAAACATGCTTCTTTTTAAACTCTCCCAAGGATTAGTCGACTCAATTTTAGCAGAAACATGGGTAAAGATTTTTTCACTTAATTCATCTTCTAACTTAGCATATTTGAGAAGGAGACTCTCTTTCGCTTCACCAGTAAGCTTTTCAGAAGCATGGGCCAAACTCTCTTGAAACGCTTTATACGCTTCAAAAGCCGTCTCTGAAGCAACAAAAGTCTGAAGGCCTAGTACATTTCGCGCTTGCCCCTTCATTGATTCATAGATCAGCCGACTGCGAGCATTGAAGAATTTTCTCATGACGAGACCGTTTGAAAAAACATGACCTCCAAACCGACTTACCTTTCCACCAACAGAGCTGATACTTTTTCCTAGATGGGGACCACCCTGGACAAAGAACATATAAGGAATTTCTCTTTTTCTAACAGGAATTTTAATAAAGATGTCCGTTAAATCATCTACATTCTTTAGGATAAACTCTTCTAGATTTCCTTTGCTTGCGACAAGCTCAGCCAATTCAGCCTCTAGCCTTAATATCTGCTCGCTATGTTTGGAAAGCTGAGCGCTTCTTAGGCTTCTAATGCCATTTCTGATCCATGGCAAGAGAGTCACTTTTCCTAAAAGAGAGCTACCTTGGTCGTAACGCTCCATTTGCTTTATTGCATTAGGAATTCTCTTAGCGTATGAGCTCATTAAGTACTTCAATCCTTTCGCATTACCTGCAAAATAATCGGAGACAACTTTTGCTGTGGCCTCATCTATGGCCTTTGGCGCCTCCTCTACGACTACTTTAGAAGTATACGCCATGCCTTTTGCAGCACTTGCTCTTGCCGCTTTTTGAATATTGGCGACTATTTGCCCGACTCTCTTTGCAAAAGCATACGGAGACAATTGTCCTGCTGCATGCAACTGTTTAAGACTATTAACACGATCGAACGCCCGTTGAACAATAGACTTATCAATTCCTCTGGTAGTCAGAGTTTCAACCGCGTCTTTAACAGGGGCGCCAAGAGATTTAAAAACACCTAAGGCCTCTTTGCTCTGATTCGAAAAACTATCAAATCCTAAGACTAATCTTGCAAAACGAACATCAGCTTCAGACACAACGGTACGCCCAGCCTGGCCTGTCATGCTCCATGCTTGTCGAAATCCTACTTTTCCAATATTTCTGGCCATCATACCGGCGGACACGGCCGTTAATTTAGAACCTACTTTTAAAGAGCGAGCTGTCACACCAATCAAAGGAATAATGGTGACGGCCTCAAAGATGGTCCAAAACCAACCGCGACTAATATTATCGGCTGAGCCACTATTAGAAAAACCTAGTTTTTCCATTTCACTGACAAAGCCAGAGTTTCTATCAGCATCAATTTTACGATCAAATTCTCGAGTAACCAGTGCCACTTGCATGGTCATGGCACTCGCACCAGCAGCGACCATCGCCATACCAAGAGGAGCACATAACCCTCCTGTTAAACCAGTACATGCTCCACCTATAAGCATTGCGCCCACGCCCAGAACACCTGCTCCTATTCCTAACCACATATCCGTCCACTCTTCATCAGACATGGCATTCACTTTTTCTTGAATACTATTCATGACGTCTTCTGGAATGGTTGGAGCACCTGTTAGTTGATTAAGCTGATTTTGTGCCTTTGAAGTAGCAAAGTAGAGCGTTTTAAAAGATTCATGGTCACTTGGCTCAAGATTACAAAAGTTTTCTAAATTGCCAAGAACTTCATTTTTTCTAAGCTGGGCAGAACCACGAAGTAGACTCTTCAGCACACTTCTCTTAATATTATTGTCCATCATGAGAAAGCCAATTTTAGCTTTATATTGATTATCAATGCCATTTTCTAATGAATGGGCTTCAAAGTATTCTAACTGCTCTTCTGGCTTTCCTTTTAATCTGTATAATTCTGCATAAAAGCTAGCGGTCTTTCCTTCACTACTTTCAAAATACTCATCAAGTTCTTCCCAGGCCTTATCACGAAGCCCTGAATGAATATGAGACTGTACAAATTTCTCGATATTATCTTTAGAAAGAAAAGTATTATAAGTCGTCTCTTCCATGCTTTCATAGAAAGGACGGCCTATTTCATTATTTTGCTTGAAAAGAGGGCTAGATTTTTCAACGAGGTCATCCCAAACATATTTCTTTTCATCATCGTTAAGAAGATTTGTTCCATAGCCAGGAGTCAGTTTGCGATCGATTCCCATCTTTTGTGCCGCTTGTCTAATTTTACTGATAACCGTAGTAACGTCTCTCTTTTTGCAGCTATTGATTTTCTCACCATTAAATTCAGTAAAACTTGCTTTTGAATAGCCAGGCATTTCACCCTTTCGAATCGATTCGAGCTCATCATTAAGGAGTAAGTAAGAAAGCCTTACTCTTGCCCATGGATTACCGTTTTCCATCTGACTTCTCAGGTATTCCCATTCATTCGTTCTTGAAGCGGGTAATTCATCTGTATAACTTGATAAAATATCCCATAACTTACCTAGTAGCTGATAACCTTCAAGATGATCACCAGTTGTAAGCCTACGTGTAGGAATAAATTCATCTGCAACCTTGAGTTCTTTTAAATACTTACTAATATTTAATAACTTATCTTTGGCCGTCCTTCCTTGGGCAGCTGGGTGAGAACTTCTCTGAAGAGCGCGCATAAAATTTGATTGAACCTTAATGGGCATATCAGTTTCAGCATATTTGTCAGTAAATTTCTCAAGCTCTCCAAGGGCCCACATACGCCAAACAGTAGCGCCATAAATGCTAGGAAAGCGGATTTTAACAGGAGTTCTCTTTAAGCGGGCCTCTAAGTCGCCGCCAATAAGATCTTCCCAATACTCTACGCGATGCCTTTGCATAAGTTCCGTCATAAAACGGCTTAGGTTTTGGCGAACATGAGAAATCTCTACGACCTCACCAGAATCATCATCGTATTCAAAGATTTCACTGGTCTCTGGTTGAGTAAAGATTTTCTCAATAAGAGAAGAGCCAAAGTAGTTGTCGTCTTTAAAGTCTATAAGACCAAAGAGGTAGCTATTGCTGTCATAAAAAGGTGTCATTCCTTTATTCATGAGGATATTTTTAATGTCTTCAAATCCTGTGTAATCGTCGATTTCCGGTTTTAAGTGCTTTTCTTTTTCTCCACTTAACCCAATCATTGCAGCCTTGTAGTTTTCAAATGGCATTAATCCAGAATATCCCTCAACAAGAGGATTCTTATTAACATTATCCAAGTAAAATTCCGCATACTGGGTATTTCCCTCTGACATGATCAGACCATGCTCAGCCAGTATTCGATCAAGAAAAGCATCACCTTGGGCTCCGGTATATTGCATTTCCATTTTTTCTGGAAGGCTTCCAGAAAAGTGATTTTGACAAGACTTAGGAATGTCGAGTGGTTTTGTTTCGCCAAGCATAGCATCGTAACTAAAGACCTGGGCCAGCATCATTTGTAGTGTCATCCACTTGGTAGCTCTAACATAATTTTTAGCTGTGGGAGCTCTAAGGATTTGCACAATATCTCGAGCCAGAACTTCGTTTTGATTATATTTAAGCTTTATGCGTCCCCAACGACCTTCTTCAATTTCTAAATGAAAGTTTTCAACTAATTTATTTGGGCCTGAGGTAATAGCATCTCGTGCGAATTCGTCATCTCCGATTAGTTCACTTGAAATCTCAGGAAGCAGACTCTCATAGAAATAAACGCCATCATATTCTCTAGGAATATATCCTCTTAACACGACGATAAGATCTCTCATTGGTAAAGCAACGCTTCCGAGATATTCGACAAGTAGGCCTAAACGTATTTCATTTTCTACATTCGTATCGGCGATGTACTTTCGCACTTCTTGCATTAAACCCTGGGCCCTTTGATGAAAGTCTCTCACCTTTGGATCATCTAGTTTAAAAGGTTTTGGCTCTTGCTCTTTCTTTTCTCTCGCCATGATTTCTTCTACGACTTGATCTATATAGCCAGATACTTTCTCTACCTTACATTCATTTTGATTGACTGCTGGTGCAACGCTATCAGCGGCTCCCCCGCAGGAGTTTCCTTTTAAAGAATCCACATATTGATAGAATGCACGATCTTCTCTCGTATAAATGGTGGCATTATCACCAAAGAGGCTTTGGAGCATCAACTCTTCTTCAGTTAACGTTGTCTCTTCTTTGTTGCCACAATCAGGCTCTAGGTCTTTACCTTTAATTTCGGTTTTAAATTCAGATAGCTTGGTAGTTAGCTCTTCAATATTGTATTGATGCTCAAAAGAAGCAGGTGAACGCTGGCCTTGGCGAAGACTTAATTCTCCGAAGACTCCCAAATAGAGGAGCTGAAAACAAAGAAAGTGAATAAGAGAAGACTTGAATACACTTTTTAACATCTTTTTATGGCCTTTATAGTTTCCCTATTAAGGAGCAATCCTTATGCCAAAAGATAGGTCTTCAAGTACTTGAAATGAGCATTTTGAGGTGAGGAAAGTGTTTAAATTTTAGACAGTGAAGAAACTCTAATCAGATCATTCTTTCACACTTTTTTGATAAGAGTGCCCTTTTGAACAGGGCACTCTTTAACTTTGAATTATTTTTTAATTTTAGCTAGCTCTTCATTTCTTAAATCTTTTCTAAGAATTTTACCAACATTTGTTTTTGGAAGTTCATCTCTAAATTCAACGAGGCGAGGAATTTTATAACCCGTTAAGTTTTCTTTACAGTAACTCTTAAGTTCTTCTTCCGTTAAATCTGGATCCTTTTTAACGACAAAGATTTTCACGATTTCACCAGACTTATCATCAGGAACCCCAATGGCCGCCGCTTCAAAAACTTTTGGGTGGCTCACAACAACCTCCTCAACTTCATTAGGATAGACGTTAAAGCCTGAGACGAGAATCATATCTTTCTTACGATCCACAATTTGAAAAAAACCAGCTTCATCCATGAACCCAATATCACCAGTTTTGAAGAAGCCGTCAGCAGTCATCACATTGGCCGTCTCTTCAGGTCTTTTGTAATAACCTTTCATAACCTGAGGGCCTTTTATGGCAATTTCACCGATTTCACCTGTTGGAAGTTTTTCGCCATCATCATTTAGAATAATCATCTCCGTCGAGGAAATAGGAAGACCAATTTTTCCGTTATAGGCCTTTAGATTCATGGGATTGATACAGGCCGCGGGGCTAGTTTCAGTAAGACCATAAGCTTCAATGAGGGGCACACCAGTGACCTCCTTCCATTTATCTGCCACGGTCTTTTGAACGGCCATTCCTCCACCAAGAGTTAATTTCAAAGAACTAAAATCCACTTCTTTAAATTCAGGATTATTAAGAAGACCGTTAAAGAGAGTATTGACTCCCGTAAAGGCCGTAAACTTATGTTTCTTAAGTTCTTTTATAAACCCCGGCATATCTCTTGGGTTAGTGATAAGAATATTCTTCGCGCCCATAGTCGCAAAGATCATACAGTTCGCTGTCAAACTAAAGATGTGATAAAGCGGAAGAGGAGTAATAATCGTCTCTTCCCCTTCTTTTAAATATTTACTGATCCATGCTCTTGCTTGAAGAATATTGGCAACAATATTTCCATGAGTAAGCACAGCACCCTTTGAAACTCCTGTTGTCCCACCAGTATATTGAAGAAATGAGATATCTTCTAAATCGATCTCTGGCTTGGTATAGCGATCACCATTGGCATCAAAGAGTTCTGTTTTAAAATCTTTTGCCTGTGGTAAACTCCAGTCTGGAATCATCTTCTTCACGTGCTTTATCACAAAGTTTACAATCATACTTTTTGGAAACCCTAAAAGATCGCCAATCCCTGTAACTAAAATATTTTTTACTGGCGTATTTTTAACGATCTCTTGAAGTGTCTTGCACGAGTTTTCAAAAATAATAATCGTTCCAACCTCAGCGTCATTTAATTGATGCTCTAACTCTCTCGCTGTATAAAGAGGGTTAACATTTACGGCAACCATACCTGCTCTTAAAATACCAAATAGGGCTATTGGATACTGAAGGATATTTGGCATCATTAAGGCAACTCGATCGCCCTTTTTTAGCCCTAAATCATTTTGAAGGTAGCTCGCAAATTTTCTCGAAAGAAGTTCGATCTCGCCCCAAGTAAAACACTTACCCATACAATAGAAAGATTCCTTGTCATCAAACTTTTTAAATGACTCCTCTAAAACTTCAATGAGGGAAGAATATTCTCTTGGGTTAATCTCACTGGGCACACCACTTTCATAGGCACTCGTCCAAACATGTTCCATCATTTTTCCTTTGATATAATCCTGAAGTTTAAATAAATTTTTTCGTTCTTATATATTAAAGTTGACCCCGGTTTTCCTCAAGTAAAAGACTGATAGGTCTAATCTTTCTGGTCGGTTAGAGCAAACTAACGCCATGGTTCAAAACTTTTCCTATTCATTCCAAAAATGCCATGTTACTCATATGCCACCTTTGGGATGGCCCTTGTGGATATAAGGGCTTTACACACAAATCCTTTTTTTATTGGCCCTTAGAATTAAGGGCCGATAAATTCCCTAACCCCCTAAAATTGACTATTCTAAGCTGGATATGAAGAAGGAAAAAACCGACCAATTAACTCCAAGATCAAACACTCATGGCGCTCTCGTCGAGGGAATTGATTATGAGATAAATGACTCGGGTTTAATGGTTCTGACAAAAGAGTTTCATCTCAAAAGAGGTCACTGCTGTCACAGCGGATGTCAAAACTGCCCATTTGAATATTCAAAATCAATCGATCCTAATATTCCCGTTGAACTTCAATTAGACACAGAAGATGACGATTATTTAAAATATCTAGAAGGTGATTTCGACTAAGCCGCTTCTTCGTCGTCGACTTCTTCAAAGCTTGGAGGCGGTGGCATCTGAGCATTCGACATTCTCACTGGTGTTCCCACCATAATTTGACCTTGATAAATCTCACGCTCTCTCACGCAAGCAACACTCGCTCCATAAAAGAAAGCACACATCAGATAGTAAACCCAAAGAACAGCAACCACTAAAGTATAGAAATTTCCATAACTCTGACTCAAAGTATCTTTAGTATAGAGATGATAGACCCAATAAAATGACTTCCCTACCATGAATGTCCCTACAAAAGTGGAGGCCCCATAGAAACTCTCTTTTAAGGAAATACTCTTAGGTGTTGACCACTGATAGTAGAAAGTAAAAAAGGCCAAAGAGCATATTGCAGGTAGAATATTGTAGGTAATAAGAAAGTCACTAAAGTCATTTAATGAGGCGTTTGAAGTATATAACCAGCCTTTAATAATATTGGGAGAGCTTAGCATGAGAAAGCCTCCCATAAAGATGGCGACACTTACACCCGCAATAAGAGAGCGCATATCATCTAAGAGAAAACCACCGCGAGATTCTTCTTTTGAAATTGTTTTTAATCCAAAATGAAGCGAGCTAATCACACCAAGAGACGCATAAACGAGGACGAAGAAGTTAATGAAGCTAAAGCCCGTATTTCCTTCAAGCTGAGTTGAAACAATCTGAGAAATGGATTTTAAAATCCAAGGCGCTAAATTAGGAAAGTTATGATTGATGGCCCCAAGGACAAAATCGCGAGCTTGATGAGTCGTTGGAAAAAAGAAGCCTGAAAGCGTAATCAGAGTTAAAAGGATTGGACCAAAACTTAAGAGAGAAAAGAAAGTAGCAGAGCCCGCAACGATCTCTCCCTTTCGCTTTTTAAAGTGAAAGAAGCCATCTAAAAGACGGTTCATCATTCTCTTTATAATGATAAAACTTTTAATTTCAGCGTTATCCCCCCAGCTTTGGAGGTCCTTCTTTTTTTCCATAAGAAGGTATCGGAATTCCTCTACCCTTTCTTGAGCAGAAAGATCCACTATTTTTCGTAATTATTCCAGGTACTTAAGAAAGGATATCGCCTCTTTTTTAGATCGACTGAGCTTCTTTAACGCTGCTTCTTTTTTAAGGGCTTCAGAACGATTCTTAGCTCCCTCTAAAAAAACCAATTCCTTAGGAGCATTGGCCGACGTGTACTTCGCACCCTTTCCCCCACCAAGATGTTCTTGAAAGCGCCGATTTATATCCGTGGTCATTCCCGTGTAAATGGTATTTTTAACGGTCAAGAGCATATAGATCATATATTCAGGTTTATTAAGCCAAAGAAAGAAAGGCCTGCGACCAAGACTGACTCCATTTACGATAGGCTCCACAAAGTGAAGCCCTTCATAAAAGACACGTGTGTTTATTTTTTTAAAAGAGTGCGTCTTATCAATTTCATAAGTTCCAATTTCTAACTCTCTCTCTGTAATTTTAAAGACCTTCTTTGTGAAACATCCATTCTTTTTTAAAAAGTGGATGGCATACTCAAAGCGAAAAAGGCCTTCCTTTGCAACATCGAGAGTAAAATCAAAAGATAGCTCTTCTCCTACACTCAAATGCTTTTGCAAAAGATCAAAGGGCTCAGCTTCAAAAGAATTTCTCTCTCCATAACCGAAAATTTTTAAGGCCTCAGGCTTCCCCGCCTTTAGCAGAGTACGAAGGCCATGCTTTATTATCCAACGAGTGTGAGGGTGATCACCTTTAAGCCATTCTTTGGCCTTCTTTAAGGCCAGTAGAGGATGATCCTTAGAGATATCATTTAAGTTATTGGCAACTGATTTTCTCACATAGAGACTTTCATCCTCTTTTAAATTTTCTAAAATTGTAAGAATTGGGTGAGGATTTTCTTTAAAGTACTTAAGCTGACTGGCCCAAGGAAGACGAGGCCTAATGCCTTCACTAGCAAGCCTTCTCACATGTTCATTACTGTGAAGACTCCATGAAAGCATTTGTTCCACTCCACCTTCGGGATCTTTTTCTAAGAAGGGACGAATGGCAAACTCTGCACTTGAATAGGTTGTTAAAATCTCAAGGGCTTCCATCGATTCTTCCCAAAAGTCTTGGCCATAAGCTTCAACATATTCAGGAAAAAAAAGACCTTCAAAACCACCAAAAGTTTTAGCCGCCTTTAAAATAATTGGAAGTGCCTGAAGATAATCATCTGGAAGAAATTCATTTAAGCACTCTCGAAGACGAGTTGTCCTCTCTCGAAGCTCCAACTCGTGCCAGCCCTTCGCCATGGCTGCACCGCAAAAGTCTCCAATAGCAAAGTCTGCCCCAGAGGCGATTAACTCGACTTCCAGCCTCTCTATATAGGTTCTGGTATAAACATTCTTAAGTGGTTCTGCCACAGTTTCTCCTATTCGTTAGACAAACTTACCACCTTTCGCTATAACCAGAAACCTTACAAATGGTATTAATCGGAACGTAGCGCAGCTTGGTAGCGCATTAAGCTGGGGGCTTAGGGGTCGCTGGTTCGAATCCAGTCGTTCCGACCATTTGTTTTTCCAATTTAAGGAAGATTCACAACAAATTCTTTAAGATTCACAACAAATTCTTTAAGATTTTCAACTAAGTGCAAGTGCACTTGATAGTTTTGATTTATTAGAAATAAGATCTGCAAGTGTATA
>JAIPEG010000053.1 GCA_021737405.1 Bacteriovoracaceae bacterium | reverse complement strand
ATTCCTTCTTCGCAAGTTCTGAGGCCGAGTAAATACTTGCTCCACTTTCGTTAACGAGAGTTGCCTTAACTTTGCCGTCTTTAACTGCGGCCACGTATTCTTCAATAAAGTAGAGCGTCTCTCTTCCATAGGTACCGTTTCCAATAGCAATGTACTCCACATTAAAATGGTCAACGAGTCTTTCAATAACGGTTTGTGAGCCTTTGATGTCCCTTTGTGGCTCATGGGGATAAATTACGGCATCGAATAAAAGTTTTCCCGTATTATCAACAACCACCGTTTTACAACCTGTTCGAACACCTGGATCAAGGGCCAAGACCGTCTTGGCGCCTAAGTAGGGCTGAAGTAAAAGGTTTTTTAAATTCACGTTAAAGACTTCAATCGCTGATTCATCAGAGACTCTCTTGAGTTCCGTTTTGATCTCTAAATCAAGAGAAGGTTGAATCGCCGTCGTCGCTACTTTTTGGGCCGTTTTTATGAGGAAGTCTAAGTTCTTTGAATTTGCACTAAAGTGTCTCTTTTCAATAAGACCAACAACACTTTCTATTTCATACTCTACGTCAACCTTTAGGACTTTAAGGGTCATGCCTCTTCTTACAGCGAGGAAGCGGTGAGCGGTCTTGGGGTTGGTCAGTTCACTAATGGGTTGAGAAAATTCAAAGTAATCTTTAAATTTTTCCCAATCTTTAATTTTTTCAGCATCTTTTCTTTTACTTGAAACAAGCTTTGCTTCTCGCCAATAGTCTTTTCTCAAAGTCTCTTTGATATCTGTATCGTGGGCAAAGGTTTCCATTAAAATCGATTGAGCCCCTTTTATGCAGTCATCCCATGTTGGAAACTTCTTGTCGGGATTTAGAAAGCTTTTAGCGTCGGCCTCTAATTCTTCGATTGTCTTTTGGCCGGTTATGATGAGATTCGCTAAATTTCCAAGGCCTGCCTCTTCTGCGAGCTGGCCTTTTGTTTTCTTCTTGGATTTGTAAGGAGCATAGAGATCTTCTAGGAGATTAAGAGTTTCAGCGGTTTGAACTTTTAATTTAAGTTCTGGTGTGAGGACTTCCATCTTTTCTAGAGTGTCTAAAATATAGGCCCTTCTCTTTTCTCTTTCGATATATTCTTCATAGGCAGATTGAATGGCCCTGATCTGTTCTTCATCAAGGCCTCCGGTCATCTCTTTTCGATAGCGAGTAATAAAAGGGACGGTACAGTCTTCCTTTAAGAGGAGGATGAGGGTAGCTGCCACTTGCTTAGCGCTGATATTGGTTTTAAGTGTGGCAAATTTGGCGGCATCGGCCTCGATGACAAAGTCAGTCATTTAATTTCTCCGCAGACGTTATGTTTAGAAGTGAAGTGAGATTCTAAAAAATTATCCATAGCGTGCCAAGTAGTTTCGCATTGCTTCCTTCGTTTTTAAATGATAATCGTTTTACTAACTCGTGATTTTTAAAGGAAATATCTTGAAATTGGCCGTGATTGGTAAGGGTCTCGCTGCAATGGGCGTTATTGAGGCCCTGATCAAGAGAGAAATTGATGCAGAGATTTTGTGGATTGGTCCTCGTATTGAGGATCTTGGCTGGGCCAATTGCTCTCGAAATTCTACTGCTGTGGTAGCACTTCAAGGAATCAAAGAGGATATTTCCCCTCTTGGGGATGATCTTGTTGAGGCCTTTCATAAAACAAAAGAGTTTATTAAAGTAAATAACCCATCAGGAGTTAAGAGGGCAGATCGTTATCACCTTTCTCCTGATGATACAGAAAAACTTAAGGTTCGTTTTGGGTCTCTTGAATCTCACAAAATTCTAAATCTAGATTTTGAAGGAGTTTACGAAGAGGCCTTTATCTTTGATCCCACTGTCTTTTTAAGGTGGTGGTATGACAGATTAGAGAAGCACCCTCATGTCAAATTGGTGGATGATTTTATTGTGGAGCTAACGGCCAGTGAGGCCCGAGGTTTAAAAGAAGATTATAGTTTTGATTTCGTCTTTGATGCCAGAGGGGCATTTGTCACAGATCAACTGGAGACAATAGAGAAAATCCAAAAGGTGCCGGGGCATTACTGGGTATGGGAAGACGTGTTAGATGTTGGACTCAATGAATTCACAGTTCTTACTCTTTTTGGCCATAATTTGATCTATCATCATGATACTAAAAGACTTGTTTTAGGTGGATCAACGGAAAAAGATGATATTTCGGCACCAAGATTAGATCAATTGCATCAGCAAAGAGCTGCCTTTGTAAGTCTCTTTCCAAATCTTGATGACGTTCTTTGCCTAAAGAAAGCAGCACTCTTTTCTGGAGTAAGGTCAAAGGCGTCTAAAAGAAGGCCCACGCTGTTTTTTCAAAATGAGAATCATCTCATCATAAATGGTTTTTATAAAAATGGTTATACTCTCTGTCACCTTATTGGGGAGCGAGCAGTCGAGAGGTATAAATCAACTCTTTTCAAGACCGACTCTAACTGAAATAATGCTGAAAATTATTATTGGAGTTTGTTTTGAGTCTAAAGATCTTACTTTGGTTACCTCTTGTTTTTTTAATGGCCTGTTCTCTTCGAAGTGAAGATGTTCTTCTAAAGAGAAGGGAGCTTAAGGCGAAGAGGACTTTCTATAAGTATGATAAGGAATTAATTTTAGAAACCAAGAAATTAAGATCCGATAATATGAGCTCCCTTCATGCTCATGTCTCTTATATTAATGTTAGAGCTGCCTCTAGTGCAATGATCGCACAATACAAAGTGGTCTTTGATAAAAATAAAGCGCCTTTCTATGAATATCTCTATCTTAGAGCGACTCTTACGGCAGTTAAGTATGATGAGCCCGTTAAGCGAAATGAAATCATTAAAAAATTGGAGGATCTGGTTCTTAAGAATGAATCATTAAGAGAAGAGGGGATATATGATTTATCCTATTTTCTTTTAAGAGATAAAGTAAAGGCACGATCCTATACAGATGAGCTTCTTAAGAAGAAACCTAATTACCTGCCTTATAAAATTCTGCTGGCCAGACAATTAAAAGCAAATGATGAGGCGTCTAAGATAATAGAGTTATGTGATGAAGGCCTTAACGGGAAAGAAGTAGTCTTTGATCTTTGTTCGAATTTATCTGATTTAAACGAAGGGAATGCGTTAGACTTTCTTCAAAAGAGAGACGAACTTTTAGAACTTATGGTTAAAATTGCCCTTAAATCAAAGAATAAAAAGGACTTGGGTTATGCCTATTCCCAATTAGAGTCTTTGGTTGACGAGGGGAATGTGAAACTTAAAAAAACGTTTGAGGAGTTTGTCGCAAAAGTTCTTGAGCGAGACCCTCTGTGGATACCAAAAGATTATTATCGCCTTTATTTTGGAAATATTTCCTATGATGAATATTTGGGAATTTCTAAAATGGGAAAACTTAATAAGCTGATTGATTTTAAAGAGAGGGTAAGAGAATTTGAAAATCTTTTAAAAGATCCCTCCATCAGTAAGTCAATAAAGGCAAAGGCCTACGCAAATTTAGGTTATGCTTATCTAAATCCTGCGAATGTAGATAAGAGTAAGGCCTTTGAGTACTTTTTGCTTAGTAATGAACTTGAAGAAGGGAATGAATATATTGTCCTAAATTTACTCGATCTTTTTATAGAACTTAAGAAAGACCCCGACATGGGTCTCAAGATCGTTGATGATATTTTAAAATCAAGTCCTAAGAAAACGGAAGAGCAGTCAGAGAGGTCAGGGACAACACCAGCGAATTTCTTAGAGAGCTTTAAAGATAATCTTTCTGATTTTTACTATTACCAAGGAAGACTCTATCTTCTTAAGAATGATGTCGAAAAAGCTCGTCTTTCTTTTTTAAATAGCTATCTTTATAAAGAAAATGAAAAGACGGCCTATTTTTTGGGAGAGGTTTATTCTGAGAAAAACCCTATATTGGCGCTGGAGTTTCTTACAAAGAGCCTGAAGCAAAAGAATGAAAGCGAGCCTTTAAAAGAAGAATTGGTTAATAAACGAAAGAGTCTCATTGAAAAAATCCACTCGACGTTCTATGGGGGTAAATGGAACGAAGAAGTTATTTTAAGCCTTTCAAAAGAAGAGAAAAGTGAAGAAAAGGTTCATCCCTTCGTGGGAAAACCTATCGTCAAGGGAGTGTTGGCCGACTTCTTGGGTGGAGACTACGATTGGTCTAAGTTAGAAGGTCAGAACGTAATTCTCAGTTTTTGGGCCACATGGTGCACTCCCTGCTTTCAGGAAATGGCCGTTTTAAATAAAATCCAAAAAGAGGGTAAGTTAAAAAACCTAAAAATTATTGGAGTTTGTACAGATGGTATTTCCCAAAAGAGAAAAGTTAAGAAGATATTAGCAGAGGGAAAGATTGAGTTTGATATCCTCTTAGATGATGGAGCTTTTAGGGATAAATATATGGTTTCTGCTATTCCTTCTATGTTCTTCCTTAATTCTTCGGGCATCTTCATAAAACAAAAAACGGGTTATTCTCCCGATTTAGAAAAACATATATTTAAAATATTTAAATAGCTAGCTTTTTCTACCGCTAATGAATCCGTAATTTATAGATTTAATGGGTTTAAATATATGGGGCCTGTTAGGGGATTCGGTGGAGTCTTGTCCGTAGATACTCGGTAGAGGATACCATTGGTTTTAATTATCGGAGCGATTAATTCTAGTTTTAATAATTCTCTTGGATGGTGACAAAATAAAAGGATCTCTCCGGATACAATCTTCTTTTTCCTAAAGAGATACTTCATCATCATTTTAAGGCATTCTGACAGGTCAATTTCTTCATCTAGATAAAGGGAAGTGATATAGGTCCATGGGAGTTTTTCTTCATAACGGTGGGAAAAAACCATATTCGCGAAACTTATCCAGAGACGGACATATTTACTTTTTGCCTCGACTTTAAGGTTTCTTCCAATAGGTCTTGCCAGGGAAAAGCTTCCCACTGTTTTTTTATGCTTTTGAATAAGAAAATACTGATCACTTTCAGAGGTATTGTGAGAAAAGCTAGAAGAATTTCTCTTGCTTCTCTCATATTCAAGGTCTCGACCTTCAATGATCTTTAAATCCTTTAGCTTATGAGTGAGGAGAAGAAGGCTTGGTAGTACTAGGATTGACCGGGATGTGTATTCGTAAATCGCATGATAGAAAAGATCTGAATTGTTCTTTGTTAAAGCATTGATGGCCTTTTGATTGTCTTTTAGTACTACCGTATAGCATTCACGGTCAATCTGTCTTAAAAGATCCACATATGTTTTTCGAAACTTCATTCGAATCTTTATTCCGGCCTTTTTTGAAATTCTTAAGTCACTGTTATAATAAATACTCTTTGTCTCACCCATTGAGGTCACGGCCATTTCACTTATGACCGCTAGAAATTGTGCTTTTTGGTCCGTAATGATTGCCGGTATTTGTTGAGATTCTCTAAAGGACTCAATGAGGTCTGGTCTTCTCGAGTATTTAATATTAACAAATTGCTTAAGCTCCATGAGCTCTTCTTCAATAACGTTGTGAAGTGAATTGTATTGCTCCTCTGTTGCAAGATGAAAGTCTTCGTCATTGGCAAGATGACCTTCTATTTTAGAGGTATGATTTATGAATTTCTCTGAGAATTTCATCTGTATCTACCCCTTTGAGGCTTTTATGAAAGGTTACGGTTAGAATCTGTTTACCATTATGTTTATAGATAACAACTCCGACAGGTCGGTGCCACCTAACAGGGACCAATACTGTTAGTTCGTTCAATTCAACAGAATCACCTAAGTTTCCAAGGTTTGAAATGACCCCCATCCATATAGTGTTATCTTTAAGGACATTTTTCTTCGTGAGATAAATAATTGCTCTCTTTCCTAGAACGAGTCCAATCTTTGAGAGATAATAAAAGCCCCAGTGCTCTCCTGTTCTTAGTTTTAAGACTATCCGTTTATGTAAATCGAGAACTGTATCATTCTGTTTTATTTCTAATCCAAAGTAACTGGCCTGGAGTCCATCGGCATCTCTTAGTCTAACAGGCACCATCCATCGGGATGATGTATTATTGGTGAGAAATTTCATTAAGGTTTGGCAAACTATCTTTGAAAAGTAGGCCGTATCTGAATATTTTTGAGTTTTTAATGGAAAAGCCATTTTGATAAAATGAAAATCTGTAGAATTAGTTTTTTCGCTTTGATTTTTAAACTGATGATTTTCTTTAGGTGTTGAGCGAATTGCTGACAATATTGATCTATTTATACTTATTGGTGGTCTAAAATTAAATGGAGGGAGGTTCAGTGAAAATCTTTGTTCCTTCGCTAATGTTTTTAGCGCCGAATATCCATCGTGGAGAGCATGGGGAGTCTGAAACCAACTGGTCTGTTCTTCACCTGTCTTCCTGATCCCAATGTTAATAATAAGCTCTTGGCCCAGTTCTTCCATTGCCGAAAAATAAAGGCCTTCTTTATAAATTGGATCCCAAATATTACGCTTATATTTAAGATAACCTTGATAATCAAAAAATCTTGGGTCATTAACTTGCAAAGAGGACATTGTTCTTTCTCTCTTTTTGGCAAAATTTTAATAGGCTAAATAAGCTGGAATATACCGATTTTCTATACAGATGATCCACTGGTAGCTCTTTCATTAACAGTCTGTGGGCACTACCTAGGCGGTAGTAGGGAATTTCTGGAAATAGGTGATGAAGGGTATGATAGTTGAGGCCGTTAACAAAGATAATTATCGTCAAGAGGCCGCTTTCAACAGTCGTTGTATCAAGAATATGCTCATCCCGCTTAAGAGGAGCGAGAGATTCATTAGTGTAGAGGTGATTAAAAAGTGCCCTATACATATTTAATATCGAGCAAAAGACAAACCCCAGGTAAAAGTAGGTTATAAATCTTAAGGGAAGGACGTTTGCCATAATGAGGATGACGGTCAAAACTTTATAAATTGAGCACATAAGATCATTGAATTTCATGATTTTGAGCTCTTCTTTCTTATTTTTGATCTTTCTTTTGAAATTCACATCAAAGACCAAAGTGGACATTCGTTCGTAAACATATAGTTGATACTTCTCGGGCATAAGGGGCAGAACCAAGGGTAATACTCCAAAGCGAAATATTTGAAATAGGGGAAGGATAAAAGCCGATATGACAGGTGTTAGTAGGGTCTTCCTGTTGTATTCGGGAAT
>JAIPEG010000018.1 GCA_021737405.1 Bacteriovoracaceae bacterium | reverse complement strand
AAGCGGTAGAGGTTGATGAAAACAATCTCGACACTTTTATATCTGATGATAATTCACCAAAATTAAGAAGTATTAGTGATCGTAAACTTAAAAGAAGAACCGTTTATTCAGCGAGCTATTCTTTAAGGCCACAGCTCTTCTTTAACGATCGCCTTATTCTATGTGAATTTAAAAACATCAATTTCTCCGGAGCCTGTCTTGTTATCAAATCAGAGCTTCCTCCATTAAAGAGTAAGGAAAACCAATTAAGGCTTAATATTAAGCAAGGTGAGAAAGTATTCTCCCACGACATCGGTTTTCGCATTGCTTGGGAAGATCGTAATTTTGGCCATATTATTGGGATTGAGTTCACGAAGTCTGATCTTCCCTATAGCCGTAAAAGTGACCGCTATCTAACTGATCCTAATTTTCAACCAACCTTTATTTTTAAAGACCCGCTTGAACCATCAAGAAATATTTATGGAAACCTCATTGATATTTCTCTAGATGGGTTTTCTTTCCTTACTTCCATGTCAAATAAACATCTCTTTGTTGGGATGAAAAGTAGAGGGACTCTAAATACAATTGAGAAGGCCTTTAATATTGATGTCAGGATTCAAAACCTCTCTTTAGAAGGAGAAAAAGTACGAATCGGTTTCGCTGTTAAAAATACAGATGAATATAAGAGTGCCTTTAAAAAATATTTGGCGACATTTTGTTTCGAATTTCCACTCGATAATACCAAAATGTCTAAAAATATTGGGGATGCCATTTCTTTTTTTAGAGTAGAAGATGAAGAGGAATACAAAAGAGTCGTTCAACTTCGCTATGATTCTTATGCGAGTAAAGACAAACTTAATGATAACGCCAAAGTCTCCCTAGCACCTGGACTTGAAAATGAAGGCATCATCATTGGTGGTTACATTAATGGCGAGTTAATGTGCTCTGTCGAATTAAAAGTGAAAAGTAAAAACCACACTTTCCTTGTAGAGAAATACTACGATTTGAAAGAATTTGGTTATGAGTGGGAAAGCCTTATGGAGATCAATAGGCTCTGTATCCACCCGCTGGCCCAAAGAAGTGATGTCCTTTTAACGCTTTTTAAGAAAATTCATCTCTTCTCATTAAATAATAATTGTAAAAATGTCCTGCTCTCTTCAACTGAAGAGCTTAGAACGATTTATTTAAGACTCGGGGCCAAGGATACTGGAAAGTCCTACGCTCACCCGACTTTGCAGAATAAAGAACTTCACCTTTTAACTCTCGATACCTTAGCGTATCTAGAGGCTAAGACCCTTAATCCTCTTTTATGGAAAATTGTCTATGGTGACACCCATGTCTTTGCAAATTCACTAGGCCTTGTCCAAGAGGTAAAGTTTGGTTTGTGGGATAAGGTGGTATTAAAGGCCAGTGAGTATCTATATAAGAGAAAGACAAAGAAGAAGACAGAAGGCCCAGATAAACTGAAAGAAGAGTCGATTCTGGCCTATACAAAATCTGATTTTTCTACACAAGTTATTTATCCATATTTAAAGGCGGCCATCTTACTTTCTGATGATTTATTCGTTGATAAAGTGATTGATCAATTTGGTCTTAGCCGCTCTTATTTTGAAAATCCTAACAATTGGGTATCTCTAGAATTTTTTGATAACTTTTTAGACGCGTTAGGAAGAAAGCTAGACCTTAATGATCTGGCCATTTTGGCCGGTGAAATGGCCATGCGTAAAGAATTGGTGGGGCCTGGCTATTACGTTTTAAAGTGGTTCGGGAGTATTTCTTTCTTTATTAATCAAATAAAGAAAACCACTTCAAAGTTAAATACCAATCGCTATGTATCGGTAGAGTCAATTTCAAGTAATTCAATTATTGTGAGCTTCCATCTTAAAGAAGGCCACTACCTTCCCAAACACCGCTCTTCTGACTTGAATTTTCAGACCCTTCTTCATCATGGAATTTGTCTGGTTCAAAACCTTAAGAGATCTGATGTTGTTGTTGATCAAATCTCAAGCGCGTATGACACGAACGGTGCCTCACGTTTTAAGGTTATTTGGAAGCAAAATTCAAATTTACTAAAATACTTTGGGATATTATCTTTTCTTGGTCTTAATGCGGGTCTTTATTATCAGTATCCTGCCTTTAGAATTGAGATTTTAGCGACGAATTCCTTTTTGTTACTATTTAAAAATATTTTAAATCACTTCAGCTTTAAAAAGGCCTTTCGTGAAATTGACTCTTTCTATTCAGACGTAGAGGAAAATAGTAAGAAGCAATATGATGTTCTTTTTAAAACCAAGCAGACTCTTGAAAAACACCATAATCGCTTAGAGCTCTTAAATGGAATCTCTAGTGAGATTCACTACTCGAAGAGTATCTCCTCAATTATTGAAACCACATCTAAATTGATCTGTGAGCAATTTAACTTCTCTCGTTGCATGATCATGTTAAAAGACAGTGATAACTATCTTCGAACTCATTCTGTCTATAGTTTAGAAGAGGTAACTTATCTCAATCTTCTTTGGGGTTTTGAAATTGATTTATCGACGAGAAAAACTGATAAGAAGGTCGTCAGTACTGCCTATCATTCTCGTCAAACGGTACTTATTCACGATGTTAATGACACTATTCAAGACCTAACAGACTTTTCAAAAGAGCTTATCGAAAAGCTAAACGCGAAATCTTATGTTATCTGTCCTATCGGTACAGAAGATGAAACCCATGGTGTCGTGATTGCCGATAAGGGACGTGATACTGTTCACGAAATCACGCCTCTAGAAGTACAAACTCTTGAAGAAATTTCAACGACTCTGGCCGTCGCTATCTCAAAGCAGATGCGCTTTGATGATCTTAATGAGACGTTAACCGTTCTTAAACGCTATAACCCAAAGGTTTTTGAAAACAATAAAATCGACAAGGAAAAGGTCTCTCTCGCCGGAAGTCGTAAGACCGTAGTGAGCGGTTTCCTCGATGTGAGGGGTTTTACGAATATTTCTGATATCTATCCACCTGAAGTCATCATTGAACTTATTAATAATCTAGCACTACTATGTGAAGAGGCCCTTGATCCAGAATGTGGTCATATTGATAAATTTATTGGGGATGAGTTCTTCTTTACTTGGGAGAATCAGGAACCAGAAGTATTAATTAATTCTGCTTATAAGACGGTCCTTAAAATCAACAATGCCTTAGATAGCTTTAATGAAGAGGCAAAGAAAAAGAACTTTCCAGCAATCAAGGTTGGTATCGGTCTAGACGTTGGACAAGTCATTCGCGGAAATATTGGGACCGAAATGCGAATGGATTACACAAGTATCGGAAGCAGCGTCAATAAGGCCGCCCGTCTTCAAAGCCTCAATAAAGAATTTCAGTCGACTCTTATCGTGAGTCATGGATTCTTTGATTCATTAAATGAGAACGATAGAGCTAGATTTAAAAAGGAAACCGTTTCTATTCGGGGCTTTGATAAGGACGAAGACGTTTTTATCCTAAAGGAAATGTAATGGAAAAAATCAATAAAAGTGTAGAAAAGGCGAAAGAAGAATTTAGAGAATTTATTCTTGCTAGCGATATAGCGACCACAGGCCTAGAGAAGGATCAGTATACTCGCTACCTACAGATGCAATATCACTTAGTAAAAGACGTCCAAAAGCAGTTCTATGAAATTGCAGGAAGACCAGAGATATTTAACAGAAGGAAGTTCTCGGCATTTCTGTTGGAATTTGGTACCGAAGAGGGCCCTCACTTTAAAATGGCCGAACGAGATCTTCGCGCCTTAGAGACAGAAGTGGGTGAATCTCCCTTTGATGTAAAGCTCTGGTGGGCCTACTTTTCTCAAATGATTACAGAAAGACCATTCTTAAGGCTTGGTGGTACTTGTGTCTTAGAAAATGTTGGATCTGCAGTTGGCGATTTAATTGATGCTGCTATTTCAAAGAGTGACTTTCTTAATCAAAAAAATACCACCTTTCTAATTCTTCATAAGCACGAGACCCTCAACCATGGTGAGCAGATTCTTGAGGCCTTAGCAGGCGCCGAGTTGACGCCATCTGAAGAAGAAGACGTTCTAAGGGGAATCGAAGAATCAAAGACTCTTTTCTTTCGCATGTTTCAGTGGGTATTAAAGGGCAAAAATATCTATTAGTAACTTGGAATTGCGATCCTCTCTAAAAAATCGTTAAACTCTTTATTTGTTCCACTCTTCACTTCTAAAGAGTGAAGGTATCGATTAAAAATACGCACCTCTACAGAATTTGTGACCCCGTAAAATTTAAAATGTTCGTAGATAATTTCATGAAGGATGAGCCCTGCCTTATTAACAGGATCAAGCTGGTCATAAAGATCTTTATTAATGGCAATCACCGTGTCCTTTGTTAGGGGGTCAATCTGCTGGATCGCCACTTGTAAAAGCTCACAGTCTTTTGGCAAAGAGACATGCTTACTGTCTTCTATGTCTCTAAAAACTTCCCCTTTGATAAACTTAATTCTCTTTGGAAAGCTTGCCAGATCATTGGAGTACTTTTTAAAAATAGCGGGGGAGAGATCCTTAATCTTCGCAATTAAGGACTCTACTATTTTGTACTCATTAAGCTCAGCGTTTTTCTTGAGGGCGTCCATTTTCTTAAAAGAGTCTTCCGCAAAGTCAAAGAGGACCAAAGGTTTATTGGGGCACTTGAGTAAGTCTCCACCATTACCAACTTCGTTACCGGCAAAGGAGAAGGGACTAGAGAGAAATATTAAAAAAAGAATTGTTTTCATATTGTCCTTAGATACTTAGTTTCGTTCTATAACTTGCTGTTTCGCCAGAGAGGTATTTTACTTCAAAGTCGATATACTTTGGAATCTCTCCCTTTGGGGTTTGAAAAACCACCCATTTTGTAATGAAAAGATTGGGGGGAATGGAAAAGGGAGAATAGAGGTGATCCGGAGGAACAAGCTTTGCAATCTCAAGCGAGTCAATCTTATCAAAAATGACGTTAAGGTCGGCAACTGTCGCTGTCGCCAAAGCACCTGCTGCTAGCCCAATTCCTAAGTCATAATTGCCATTACTTGCCGAGACTCCGGCCCCAACAGCAAAGGCCCCTGCAATTGCTCCTAGAACCATACGAGTATTATGAGAGTCGATCTTTAATTTTCTTGTGATGCCTTTAGACCAATAGACAAGATCAGGTCCAACGATAATGCGGGATTTATCAATCCCCCCAACATTTGTGACCTTAACGGATTTTACTCGGCGCCAATCTTCCGATTTATTGCCAAAGGTGACATTAACAAAGTGCAGGGGAAAGTTTGAATAGTCTCGATAGTATTCAGCATTAATTGGAAGATCTTTTGGATGCTTACCAGATTTAACGTGGGCATAATTTCCTGGATTATAAGAAGCACAGGAGGTGAGAAGTAACATGGTCAAAAGTAAAAATTTCATTTATAGCTCCTAAATATTTTCTTTTTCTACTAAAGGAAAAAGCTGAATGGATAATTGATAAACTGTATCAGAAGGCCCTGTTTCCAAGGTATCAGAAACAAGATCTTTTAATTCTCTAATAATTTCTTTCGCTCTCTTTAATTTTTTTGAATTACCCGAGATTGTGAGAGCGCGGTATTCTCTCTTTTCAACAGGTACTTCATCAATTTTCAATTGGGCCATCTTGAGAACACTCTTATGATAATTTCTAATCGCCATTGAAGGCACTTCATCTGTGGTCTTTAGCGGAGGGCTAATTTGTCTGTAGGACTTATCTTTATTAATTTCAATAATGCCTAGACGCTCTAAGCGATTGATGGCCTGATTGCTCTCTTCAGGAGATATATTTAATTGACTCGCAATCCATCGAGGATCGGCCTTTGAACCTTTAAGGTTAGCAAGGCTTAAAATAGCAAAGTAGTACCAGTGGCCTATGAGCTCAAAGAGATCTTCTTCTAGCTTTATCTGATCCTTTTGAACCCGTTTATTAGGAGTACTTGAATACTGAAACCCAAGTTTCTCAAGCATCTTCTCCTGAGACTTTCGCCCAAGGTGCCGCTTACCAGAGATAACCTGAGACACCGTGGCCGGAGAAGTCTCTAAGAAGCGCGCAAATGAACGCAGCGAATAAGCGCTATTAAGTTCTTGGCGCGCCTCAAGTTCTGTTTTTAAAATGTGTCCCATATCGTTCATGAAGACGTTTTAGAGGTTAAAGGGACGGCCGTCATTAACTTTTTGAAACAGTGTTTCTTTTTCTGAAACACTTACAATTATTACACGCCTTATTTGATAAATTAGACAGTAAGTATTCGTAATTACATTTTAATTGAGGGGGCGGGTACTGAATCAGTTTAGCTGAAACTAGTCGTTTCAAACTTATGTACACTTAAGCTTAAGTTTTTCTTACACCTATAGATTTGTATTGAGTTCTCTCATACAATTTACAACGAATTAAATTTAATAGGAGAACAAAGATGAAATCATTTTTAGCAGTTTTTTTAATAACCCTGTCCTTTATTCAATTCGGAGACAGTGTAGCTTCTGAAAAGATTGGTCTTGAAGATAAACAAGTTAAAGAAAGTGACAGTGTTTCAGATCTTCTCTTAGAAAGCCTTGTGAGAGAAGAAGAGACTAGTTTTTTAGATCGAATTAAAATGATCTCGATACAAAGAACTTCTAATTCTGAATATTTTGGCAATTCGGGTTTTCTGGCCACTTCTTCAATGGGCTTAGGAATTGATGTCCTTTTAGGCAATAACTTCTTTCTCTCTGGCCACGTTATCAGAGAAGAAGTCATAACAGATAATTATGGTACAAGCTTAAGCTATGATTATTGGTCGGATAGTGCTAGCGGCTATGCTCATGGAGGGCGCTTCTCTTTAAAGTGGTCACAACCTATGACGTTGGTAAAAAACTATGGCTTCGATGTTGGTGTCATGGTAACTCATGTTAGAGGAAGTCTTGACTCTGATTCTGGAAGAGCTAATTCACCAGCTTCTCAGTATAGAAGCACTGCCTTCGGTCCTTTTATTACAGGAAATATTCTTATCGCTGGAAAGTACGTTCTATCGGGATCATTTGCTTATGAGCAAAATCGCTTTTTCGTAAGACAAGACGGTGTCCCGGAAGTCTCACTTCCTTTAAATATAAGTGACAACTTAGGTCAGGCACGAGCGATCGTCTCCCTTGGCTACCTCCTTTAAAGAAGAACTTCGCTAATTTGCCAATTCATGCTACGATGGCCTCTCTTAAAGCAATGGGGGTGTCCTGGTTTCGACGGGGCAGTACCAAAGAGCTTTCGGGCGTGCCTGGGTTGGTCGGAAGGCCCAGTAAAAATCCGACCAAACTATGAATGCTGACTCTTATGAGCCAGTTGCAATGGCTGCCTAATTAGGCAACAACCAAGCATGAGGCGTTAGTGCCAAGAAACAGAATCTAACAAAGCTGTTAAACACCCAGCCTAACTGTGTTTCGAGCCTGCCGGGCCATCTCGTTAAAAACTCACCGGGGTTTGCCGTAAGCACGTAAGACGGACAGTCCTGTCGACAGACGATAATCGTCGACTACGCACGTAGGCCGGGTTCCGAGGTTGTTCCGGACGCGAGTTCGATTCTCGCCACCTCCACCCGAGTGATTAAGCCAAGGTTTAATCATTGGGGTGGTGGTGCAAATACCCTTTGATAAAAAATAGAATATCTCTCCTTCGGATTTTTTTTTAAAACCTTCTTATTGATCTTTAAATGCAAGTCTTCTTCTTAGAAAAACCTCTTTTCTCATTTCTTTAAATTTTTCCACATAATACCTTTCATCCATCCCCGTATAAGATTCATTAGGAGTTCTAAAACTCAAGGCAGAGTGGGGAATTTCATAATTATATTGTTTAATATAAAAGGTTATTTCTTGCTTGAGTGTGTAGGGATTATTAATACTAAGATAGGAGAGATAGTTGCTCTTAAGCATTCTAAAAAATGTTTCAACTCTAGAATTTGAAAAAAGAGTATTCTTCTTTGCAACATAGTGCTTAATTTGGTTATTCGTCAGTAGTTCACTTACATTATGATTAAGATTCTCTTTTCCTGCATCAGTCATAAGCTTTTTAGGTGTCTCATAATTATGAAGAGATCTAAGAAGTAAATCCTTGGACTTAATACCCCCGATTTTGTTGATAAATTGGAAAGCTATAACCATTCTTGAATAATTATCTAGTATAAGTTGAAGGTATAGCTTTTTCCCGCGTATTCGCACTTCGGTAACATCCATATGCCAAAGCTGACCAGGGAAGTCCGCCTGAATTCCTATCTTGTATTCTTTTTGTTTAAAAGGCTTTAGGTGTGCTCTTTTTAAATTAAAAGTTTTAATGTAATGAGACCAAGTCTTAGGACACGCATAAATAAGGCCATCTCTTTTGGCTTTTGTCGATAAAGCATGGATAGGAAAAAAGAAAAAGTCTTTTGATGAATAAATATCTTTGATTTTTTGAACTTCCATAAACATTAAAGAAGTTGGTCTCGCTTGATCCATGTTCTTATGACTTTTATAAACTGAACTTCTCCAACGCTGATATTGGGAAAATGAAATATCAAGAGAGTTTAAAATTTTACGAACTGAGTTTCTCCCTTTGCTTGTTTGAATTAAGATGGCCAGCGTCTTCTTTGTTTTTGTTTCAGTAATCCTTTTAATCAAGCCTTTCCTTTTTAAAATACTCACATATCCTTGTAAGCAGGTTATCTGTGACTTAAGGTTTCGATTTTCTTCTTTTAACTTTGATACCTTTTGTCTCAATAAATCCAGCTCCGACTTTCTCGCATCCTTAGGTTTAAAAGGCAGCTTTTTGTGAAATTCTTCTTTGATCCAATACTTCGCTGTATTTCTCGGAATCTCTAAATTTGGAAATAAGTCCGGATCCCTGGTCTTTGAAATTAAGTACTTAACTTGATCACTATATCTTTTGTAGGTCACGTATACTCCCATCGGAATGAAGGGCGAAATTTCATCGGACATGGGTCCGATTCCCACCACCTCCACCAGTGGATGGCAGGATATGAAAACCTTTCAAATCTATGTCCGTAAAGCGGGGATTGAGATCAAAGGGGCGACTAAAGTACTCAGCTGTTTGGAAGATGATAAGAATGAGGATGATGAGTAAATCCTAGGGGGAGTAATACCCCTTTTTTGTCGTTTAATTTTCCTTAACTGTTTCCATGGAACAGTTTTCCAATTCGAATATTTCTAAACAAATTAATCAAAGATGGTCATATATTTCCGATAAGTTAGCTGTTAATTATTCATGCAATTTAAGAGGTATGTGTCCATCGTAAATCGATGGAGAAATTATTATGAGTGGACCAAGATATTTAACAAAATCAAGATTCAAACTTGGGATGGAATGTCCCACGAAACTTTTTTATACAAAAAAGAAAGAGTACCTCGATTCTAAAATGGATGATTCATTTTTGGCCGCTCTTGCGGAGGGTGGATTTCAAGTTGGTGAACTTGCAAAATGCTATCATCCCGGCGGTCATGATATCACTACTCTCGATTACGAAGAAGCTGAGAGACAGACAAATGAGCTGTTGAAGCAAGATAAGGTAATAATCTATGAACCTGCCATAAGATTTAATAATCTTTTTATTAGAATTGATGTGCTAGTTAAAAATGGTAATCACTTTGATCTAATCGAGGTCAAGGCAAAGTCATTTGACAATGAAGATGAGGATGCCTTTTTAAACAAGAATGGAACAATCTCTGCTGGATGGAAACCATATCTTCATGATGTTGCTTTTCAAAAATATGTATTGTCAGGAAAATTTCCAAAAGCACAAGTTGATAGTTTTTTGATGATGGCCGATAAGAATGCTGAATGCCCAGTAGATGGGTTAAATCAGAAGTTTCGAATCGTTAGAGATGAATCCAATAGAACCGGGATCAAAGTATCAAATACGCTTAAAGACTCTGATCTGAAAAAGCAAATCTTAGTAAAGGTTCCAGTTGATGACATGATTGACAAGATTATGGAAGATGGGACTTTCCTTAAGAGTATTGACTGTCTCGCAGCAGCTTATGAGAAAGATAAAAAAATTGTTTCTGAAATTGGATCTCATTGTGGTGGTTGTGAATTTAAGTGCTCCGAAGATGATGAGGCCCAGGGGTACAAGAGTGGATTCAAGGAGTGTTGGAAAAAAGCACTCAAGTGGAACGACTCAGATTTTAAAGATCCCAATGTATTAGAGATTTGGTCGTTTAGTAGAAAAAATCAGTTAATCGCTGATGGCAAGATAAAGCTAACTGACTTAGATGTTGATGATTTCGAACCTGATACTGATGGGAAGCCTGGGATTTCTGCAAAAGAGAGAAAGTGGTTACAAGTTGAGAAAGTACAAAATGGAGATACTACTCCGTACTTTGATAAAGAGGGCATGAAGCTTGAGATGGATAAGTGGACTTACCCACTGCACTTCATCGATTTTGAAACATCTATGGTGGCGATTCCTTTCAATAAGGGGAGACGTCCTTATGAAGCCATTGCTTTTCAATTTTCTCATCACACGGTTTATGAGGATGGAAAAGTTGAGCATACAGGTGAATTTTTAAACACCAACGTTGGAGAATTTCCTAATTATGAATTTCTAAGGGAGTTTAAGCGTCAGCTTGAAAATGATGATGGAACAATCTTTAGATATTCACCTCATGAAAATACTTTCTTGAACCACATCTACCGCCAGCTTAAGGAAGATGAGTCTGATATTGATGACAGAGATGACCTTTGTAAGTTCATAAAAACAATTACCAGTTCAACTAGTTCTAGTGCTGAGCAGTGGGAAGGTAAAAGAAACATGGTGGATTTATGGCATCTCGTGAAGAGATACTATTATGACCCACATACTCATGGATCAAATTCAATCAAGTACGTTCTTCCTGCAGTTTTAAACTCCAGCGATTACCTTAAAAAGAAATATTCCAAACCAATTTATGGAGCGAAGGATGGAATCAAAAGTTTAAATTTCAAGGACTGGACTTGGTTAGAAGAAAAAGCTGGCAAGATCGTTGACCCATACAAAAAGCTTCCAAAGATGTTTCAGGACGTGAGTGACAAAAACTTTGAAATATTAACGGAAGATGATGAGTTGGCAAATGGTGGAGCGGCTTTGACTGCTTATGGACGAATGCAATTTAGTGAAATGAATGAAATAGAAAGAAAAGAACTCTCGAGTGCTCTTCTTCGTTACTGTGAGCTTGATACGATGGCGATGGTGATGATTTTTGAGGCGTGGCAGGAGTGGGTTTCATTAGGATAATTATGGATACAAAAAAGATTAGAAATATTTTCGATAGTTTTGATAAGTGGTATCAATCCGACGAACATTCCAAGAGAGAGAATAGCTACCAAGATGATTTAACTCATAAAAAGCTTAACAGTATGCCTAAAGAAGAGCTTGTTAAGTTTTTTTATGATTTTAAAGCGTCCGGAGGAGGAATTCAGAGTGGCGGCCATCGAGGTAAGAATTTATTCAAAGCATATATTGAAAGTAATTTCGAACAATTTAAAAGTTTCGTCCTTGAACCTTTTAATGAAAACTTTGATGTTGTTAGTTGGATAAAGCGACTAAGGGATCACAAAAATTTTGGAAAAGGTGCCGCGACTGCTTATTTAAACCGGATTGATAATAAGAGATTCTCTACTTATAACAACAAAACAAGAGATGCTTTGAGAAAAATGGGCTTCAATGTTGGCTCAGGCAAACTTGAAGATGTTTATCCAGAGATTCTTGAGATCCAAAAAAAGATAATAGAAGAGATGCCCGAATTTGATAACCTGTATAAGCTAGATGCTTTAAGTCATTACATTATTGGAGTTGAGGAAGGAATAAATCTTAGCAATGAAATCTTTAACAGCAAGCGTATTCCAAATGTATGGATTGAGAAAACAATATTAAAAAATAAACCTGAACGTCAAGATGGTGATAAGCAGTTTTCTACAACACTGTTCTCTCCCCAGGCAGGAAAAGATGGCAGAGATACCTATTCATTAATGCGAGATATTCAGATAGGCGACATTGTGCTTCATTTTGTTGATAATCAGGATTTTATTGGAGTCTCTAAGGTCATAGGTGATTTGGATGATGATTATGCAGAAACAAATCCTGATTCAGAATACTATGGGAAGGATTGTTATTCTATCGAGCTTGGGAATTATCAAGAGCTTGAGGCAAGAATTAACAGAGCCGATTTGTTTGAACGTACAGAATTTAAAAAAAGCTTGATTGAGCTTTTAGATTCTTCTCATAAAATATTTTACAACAAGAAGCTAGAGTTGAATCAAGGAGCATACTTAACAGAGGCTCCTGAGAAACTGATCCAAATGCTAAACACAATACATAAAGAAAAAGCTGGTGCTGAAATACCAGGGCTTGAGCGTTGGGGCTGTTTTACAGATGAATCATATTGGATATTCCAAGGTAGCCCCCAAATCTATGATGTCCCTAGAGCATTAAATGAGAACGCAATACGTGAGTGGTGGGTAAAATCTCATAAGGATAAAATTGCTATTGGGGACAAGGGCATTATCTGGGTCACTGGTTCAAATACAGGTTGCTATGCTTTTTTTGAGGTTATCTCAGAACTTTATGAAAAAGGCGAGGATGATGATCAAAAGCAATACTATCTGCAAGAGATGAAATGGGAAGTAGGCACTAAAGTTGGAATTAAAATTGAAAAAAATATTTCAAATACACCAATCCTTAAAGAATCAATAAAAGATTTGGATTGGTTTCAGGAATTCAAAGGCGGAAATCAGGGAACAACTTTTAAAATGACAAAGCAAGAGTATGAAGGATTTAAAGGTATGACCGAAGCAAGTAACAAACCAAAGCACTGGATGATTGCTTGCGGTCAGGGTGGTGAATTTTGGAACGAGTTTCAGTCTTTGAGTAAAATTTCTATTGGCTGGGCGAAATTTGGAGATCATCGAAAGTTTAAGTCAAGAGATGAAATTGAGCCTGAATATTTGAATGTATACAGCCCAGAGAAAAGACCCACTAACAATACTTTATGTATTTGGGAATTCTCAAATGAAATTAGAAAAGGGGATATCGTTTTTGTAAAGAAGGGACGAACACAGTTTTTAGCAGCGGCCAGGATTACTTCAGATAGTGTTGGATATGATAGCAAGAAGACCGATCATCAGATGTATCATAATGTTGAATGGCTGAAGATACAGGACCATGAGCTTGATGATGGAGGAGTTGCTCTAAAATCTCTTACAAATATTGATAGATATCCTGATTTTGTAAAAAAATTAAGAACTGTATATGGATTAGAAAATGAAACTGCACTTAATATTTCAAAAGGTGACAATGTTATGAAAAATCAAATTTTTTATGGTCCCCCGGGAACAGGCAAGACAATGACCATACTCAATCTGAGAGATAAATATACTTCGAAAGGACAAGCTGATAGCAAAGATGATTTCATTGTCAAAATGGTCAAGTCACTTAGCTGGTGGGAGTGTATAGCGTGTGCCCTCGCTGACCTAGGTGGATGGACAAAAGTTGTAGATATAAAAGAACATCCAATTATTAAGGCAAAAATTGAGATGCAAAACAATAAGTCAGTCAATAATACTCTTTGGGGGCAGCTGCAAAATCATACTGCTCCAGGAAATAAGTATGTTAATACAAGAGAAGACAAGAGGATGGAACCTTTTATCTTTGAAAAAGATGAAAACTCTAAATGGAAGCTCGTCGACGAATGGAAAGAAATGGTTCCAGATGTTTTGGAAATTGTTGAAAAAATTTCCAATGGTCAATCTGGAAGAGAAGATGAAGAAAGGTATAAATTTGTAACATTTCATCCTAATTTTACTTACGAAGATTTCATCTTGGGTATTAGACCTGACACGGACGATGCTGAAGGGATTCGCTATGAAAAGGTTCCGGGTAAGTTTAAAGAAATATGTGACATGGCAAGAAAGCATAAGGACAAAGAGTTTGCCATATTTATCGATGAGATTAACAGGGGAAATATCCCCGCTATTTTCGGAGAGCTGATTACTTTAATTGAAGAGGATAAGCGAAATATCCCTGTAGATATTCCAAACTCAGATGAGAAATTTAGTGTGCCTGATAATCTATGGATTTATGGGACGATGAATACTGCCGACAGGTCTGTTGAATCACTAGATATAGCATTACGCAGGCGATTCTCATTTATCCCCAAATATCCAGAGCCAGAAGTCCTTAAAGGGAAAATGATAGCGAATATTAACCTGCAGACTTTGCTTGAAACTATGAATGATAGAATAGATTTTCTTAAAGACAGAGATCATACAATAGGACACAGTTATTTTTTGAAAGTGAATGACTTTGATGGCCTTAAACGCTGTTTTACAAACAGGATTATTCCATTGTTAGAGGAATACTTTTATAACGATTTTGAGAAAATTGGGCTTGTGCTAGGCAGCTCCTTCGTGAAGAAGAATGATAAACACAAGAACACTAAAAAGTTTTTTGCTGATTTTGATTCGGATTTTAAAGACGACCTGGATGAATATGAAGTTTATTATATTGAAAATATTGAAAATATCAAAGAATCAGATTTTGTAAATATATATGAAAAGAAATAGCATAGATATTTTTGAACATGAGACATTACATGTTGCAAGTTCAAATGAAGATTTATTCAGTGATGATGGAAAGAGAGTTAAGATAACCTCTGATGAGTTTATCTCTCTACAACGGTTTCATTATCGCATTTCGTCAAATTTTTATTCATTGTCTCATAAGAAAATTATTCTCAAACATTACGTGGGCCTTCTTCGTGTAGGAAAACTGAATATCAACATTTTACCAAAAATTGATAAATCTGAGACAGATACTCGAAAATGGCACAACATCCTAATTCAGATGATAATGTTTACGAAAAGCTTTAGGTACAAGAGATCCACGATTTCTCTACTCAAGGTTACAGATAGTTCTATTTTAGATTTATATATTTACGAATTTTATAAAGAAATTGAGGAAGTACTTAGGCAAGGTCTAAGGAGATCATATTCTTTTAAGGATGGAAATATATCAGGAGTAAAAGGGAAGATATTATTCACTAGAGATGTTATCGTGAACTCTTCAGATAAATCAAAGACATTTTGCCGCTATCAGGTTTATAAGCCAGATAATATCCTAAATTATATTCTCCATCTCGCTTTGAAAGTGAGTTTGAATATGACTAGTAACATGTCCCTGATCGAGACAGGGAAAAACTTGCTTTCAGTTTTCCCAGATGTCGGGAACCATGTTGTTAACAGCAAAGTATTTAATAAAATCACATTCAATCGGAATAATAGTTATTATAAAAGTGCGATTTCCTTAGCGAAATTAATAATCCACGATACAGGACTAGATTTAAGTTCTGGTTCCGAAAATGTCGTCTCCTTTCTTTTTGATATGAACCAACTTTTCGAAGAGTTTATGTATAAAATTTGCAAAAAAGAATTCAAAGAAGATGAGTACCAGGTTCACCGAAGTGGTAAGCGTTTTTGGGAAAAGAAACTGATAAAACCAGACATAGTTATTGAAAATGCAAAATGTGGATATACTGTTATTTTTGATACCAAATGGAAAATTCCCAAAGATCTAAGACCAAGCGATGCTGATCTCAAGCAAATATTTGTTTATAATCATTACTACAGCTCTCCAGTATCTTATCTGCTTTATCCTTCGACTGATGATGGAAAAGCCATAGAAGATCTGATTCTCCCCGGTGATTTCCAAAATTATGCTTTGAATGGTGAAGAGCTTAAAAATAGCTGCTATCTTGGTTTTATGCCGATTAGTAGTGAAGGAAAGTTGGATTTAAAAGGAACGCAGGAAAGGATTCGTGAGATGTATTTAATAGCTATGCATCGAACCGGAAAGCTGGGATGAAGTTTTGGATAAAAATATCAAAATATTTTTAAAAGGTGAAGACAAAACAAGTAGCGTTCAGAAATACGAGTTTGTTGGATCTAAATGCAGGGTCACTTTTTCTAGTGGAAAGAGTTTTAACTATAATGCAAACAATGTCGAAATTGTTGAATCCTCGCTTAATGGCCAAAGTGCAAGTGATTGTTTTGAATACCTGAAAGATCTCGCAGGCGAAGTAGGATTAACTACAATAGTAGATGAAGGCACTGAAATTAATTTCTTGAAACAAAATTATTCAAAAATTGATTTTGTTGATCCAGATAGCATTTTTTCGGAGTTTCTTAACGGAAAGCTTTTAACTGATATTCGAAGAGATAATTACTCTTTTCAAGATGTGATATATCCATTTGGATTCAATTTAAGTCAGAAGGCAGCTGTAGATAATGCTCTAAACAATAGATTAAGTATTGTGGAGGGACCTCCAGGGACAGGAAAAACTCAAACGATCCTTAATATGCTGGGAAATATAATATTGAGAGGAGAGAGTGTCGCTGTCGTCTCTAGCAATAATTCAGCGATAAAAAACGTATTTGATAAACTTGAAAAGGACAATGTTGATTTTATCGTGGCATCTCTTGGCAGTAGAGAAAATAAAAAGGGCTTTATCAAATCTCAAGAAGCACTGCCTTCGATGAGTGATTGGGAATTATCCAAAGATAAAGTTGATGAACTTAAAAAAAGTCTTAGAGATAGGCACGAAGAACTTAAAGTAAAACTCCAATCAAAAATTGAGTTATCGAACTTAAGGCAAGAATTGGCTCAAGTAGAAATTGAAAATAAGCATTTTCAGAAGTTTCTTGATAGTCAAAAAGTTAGTTTAGATTCAAGTCCAATTAATAGTTTGAAATCTTCATCAGATGCTCTGGATGCATGGCTGACGTGTGAAAATTACAGGAGTGGAAGCTGGCTTGTTGCATTTATAAAATATATATTTGCAATTCTCACTGGTAGAAAAAGCAAAGAGCTGTTTGTTTATAAAAAGCTTAAAGAGTATTCCCAAGAATACTTAGTCCAAGCATTCCAGTATCAGTTCTATCATCTAAAAAAATCTGAATTGAATAAGGCGATTTCAAAAATCACTAAAGACCTAGCTTCGTATAGATTTGATGAGCAAATGAGTAAATATTCTAAAGACTCCATGAAGGTATTTAAGGCAGAATTGGCATATCGATATGGTTCAGGAGAAAGAACGGAATACAAATTAGATGATCTTTGGAAGAATTCTAATGAATTCATAAAAGATTATCCTATTATACTGAGCACCGCTTATTCATTAAGAACAACAGTTTCGAGCAAAGTTCATTATGATTATCTGATTATTGATGAGTCGTCTCAGGTGGACCTGTGTACGGGTGCACTTGCTCTATCATGTGCTGAAAATATAGTCGTTGTTGGCGATTTAAAACAGTTGCCACATGTCGTAGATTCAAAAATGGCCAAGCTCACTGATGAAATTTTTAACAAGCATGACCTTCCTGAATATTATAGATATAAAGGCCAAAGCTTGCTTTCGTCACTGGTATCTATGTTTCCAGAAGCTCCGCGGGTAGTTTTAAGAGAACATTATAGGTGCAGTCCTAAAATTATCGAATTTTGCAATAAGAAATTTTATGACGATCAGCTAATCATTATGACTGAAGCGAAAGACGATAGAGAGCCTATGATCGTATATAAGACCGCTGAAGGAAATCATGAGAGAAATCGCATGAACCAAAGGCAGATAGATATGATTAAAGAGGAAATTATCCCTCAGCAATCACTGAAACTAGATGATGGTTCACTTGGAATTGTAACTCCCTTTAGAAATCAAACAAATCAGCTTCAAAAAGCTTTTGATGGGATGGATGTCAAAGCAGATACTGTTGATAAGTTTCAGGGAAGAGAGAATAGTGTAATCATTCTTTCAACAGTCAATGATGATATTTCAAAGTTTACGGACAATGCCAATAGACTCAACGTTGCTATCTCTCGTGCTATTGATCAATTAATTGTAGTAGTAAATGATAAGGATAGCTTGAAAGATACCAATATTGGGGAGCTGGTTAGGTATATCGAGTACAATAACCTCACTATCATTGAGAGCAAGGTGCACTCTGTATTTGATTATCTATATAAATCCTACTCTAAGAAGAGGCAGGAGTTTCTTTCAAAGTCTAAGCGTATTTCTGAGTTCGATAGTGAAAACCTAATGAACGTCTTGATTCGTGACGTATTGAAAGAGGAGAGATTTGGGAAATTAAGCGTATCTAATCATATTCCTCTAAGGATGATTATCAAGGATAAAGATCTTCTTACGGAAAGAGAGGCTCAATATGCTTCAAACTTTTTATCACATGTAGATTTTCTCATCTATGACAAGATGGGGAAAGCTCCTGTGCTTGCGATTGAGGTCGATGGTGTAGCTTATCATAAAGAAGGATCTAAGCAGGCAGAGCGAGATGAATTAAAAAATCATATTTTCTCTAAATATAGCATACCACTGCTTCGCTTTAGGACAGACGGCAGTAGCGAGAGACAGAAGCTGGTTGAAATGCTAAATAAAGTCACTAATTAATAGGCTGTCGCCACGCCATTAAAATGGTTTGATAGACAGGTTGCAATCTGTTGTAATGCGGAAAAATAATCTAAGTATATAAAGAAACCCTGTATTAGAGGCTGTTTCCACCACCATGGTGCATATTGTCATGCACCTCAGTTTAGTTTTTCATTTACTTATGACAAGTGAACAAGAAATTAATTCTAAGGCGCACACTGGATTTGAAAAAGATGGTGTTGTGTATTTGTGGTACACAGAAAGACTTTGGGAACTAACAAAGACTCTTTCAGTGTTTGAATTTGAAGTTTCATCATTTAATGGATTCGATAAGAACGTTTGGTTTGGTCCAAATCAAGAACCGACTGTTAACAAAGTTCTTGAGCATATGAAAAAAATTGAAAATGCTGATTTGAACTTCCCAATTATCTTGAGCCAAGAAAATATTGTCTTAGATGGAGTTCATCGTATTTGTCGAGCGCACTTAGAAGGAAGAAAAAAAATTCCAGCAGTAAGGTTTGAAATTGACCCTGAACCAGACTTTACGAGGCAGATAAAATAGGGTTGAAAAAATAACGTTTTGTAGTAATCCGTAGTAGTTTCGAATTTCACATTAACAAAAACATCTAGTTATGGAGTTGTCACCACTTCCACCATATAATGGATAGGTTAGTAAATTGATTTTCTTAACTTACTAAGGGATTAATTATTTCACCCTTCTATATTCATTTTTGTTTATTTTTTTAAAGAGATTGTATTTCTACAGCCGAAGTCAAAATAGCCCGTGCAAGAAATAAAATCTTTACCAGGGAGTTGCCTTAAGTAGCCTGTATGACAAGAATCGCAGACTTGATGCTTGAATCCACATTTTTGCTCACATTCGAAGAAAAGTTGATCATTTTCTTTAGTGATGAGGGATTGTCCTTTTTTGCATTCCGGGCATTGAAAGGATTCATAGTCGCAAGTGTTACATGAGTAAGTGTACTTTCGTTTGTCTTGGTAATTATAATAATCATATTGAAAGAGTTCAGAGTCGTTACATCTTCCACATTTTTTTGGATCTTTATTCATGTAGTCAATTATCTTAACGTGATTGTCACTTTCGAGAATTTCGTTTATAAACTGTGATTGTGACTTTATATCAGTCGTTATATGAATTTCCTGTTTTGCTCTGGTAATACTGACATACAAAAGTCTTCTTTCTTCCTCAACCTTTGAGGAACTATTTTCATTCAAAATGAGTTTAATAATAGGGTCCTCTTCTCTTTTTGATGGAAATTGTTCTTGTAGTTTATGTAAAATTACATAATCTGCTTCTAGTCCTTTTGCTGAATGACAAGTTCTAAAGGTTACCTGGTCATTTTTCCACATCTCTTTTATATGAGACTTATCTTTCTCCTTGGGGATATCAGAATTGTTTCGGCCTAGAATTAATAAACTCTGTTCACTTTTCTTTTTCTTGGATAGTTCTTTAACCAGATCTAAGAGAGCATTTCTGCCATTGAATTGATACCGATGAATAAAACAAGCCTTTTCAAAGCTTTGGTTTGTAGCGTTCACGTTTTTTTTAATTTGGTTTTCATTCTTAGAAATTACTTCAGATGCTAAGTCACAGAGTGATTGGTTGAATCGATAGGTGTGACTTAGTGAAAATCTTGCCAGGGACCCATAATATTTACTAAATTGGGTAGTGAACTTTATATCACTTCCTGTGAAGCCATATATACATTGCCAATCATCGCCAACAGCATAGAGCTTCGTCTTTGGGTTTTTCTTAAGTAATTCATTTATTAAACGATAGCGTTGAGGCGAGAGATCTTGATATTCATCAACAAGAATGTACTTAAAATGAGACTGATATTTGCCTAAAGAAATGTATTTAATACCCCCATTAACCATATCGATAAAATCTATAGCTTTGTCCTTTTGCAATTCTTTCTCGTAAGATTCAAATAGTCGATGAAATATAGTTAAAAGTATTTGGCTCCGATTGTCATTTGTGGCAATGTTTTTGAGCTCATTGAAGTTGTGATTATCACTTTTAAATAACGTTCTAAATCTTTTAAACAACTCAATCAGTCGAGTCGTATAATTTTGTTCTTTAAAGGCCTTAAGTATTTCTTCATCAGATAATGGGGAACGAGTTACTTTATGTTTATCCAATTCCTCCTCAAGTTTAGAAAGAAGGTTTTTTTCTTGTAAATTGTAATAATAAAGGTCTATTAATTCTGTACCATAGTTAGCATGACAAGCCTTTTTACTACGGATCTCTTTGTTATATTTTTCTGCATCGATAAATTTCAGAGTTTTTCCAAGCCGATCGGTACCAAAATACTCGATATATAGATTTGTATTTTTTATATGAAAGTCGGGGTAGTATTGAAAGCTTGGCCACTTCTGAGTTGCGCTTTGATATTTATCTTCATATGTAAAAGGAATCCCCTGCGTGAAAAGGTAATTGGCAATTAAAAGTTCACCATAACTCTTAACCTGATTTCCATTGAGTGCAATTAAGTCAAACTCCTTAATGAAGCTTCTGTATTCACTCATGGTGTTAAAATCTAATTCTTTATTAATCGGATAAGGGGTAAGCTCCCAGGTTAGAAGCTTTATGATATTCGACTTTAACGGTGAATTCTTGAATAAATGATCTAATTCATTTTTAAGAAAATCCGTATACTCATTCTTCTTATCTTTATCTGACCATCTGTTGGTAATAGGTTTCTTTTTCTCGACAGTTCCTATAACCTCTAGACCAAAACCATGAAATGTCTTGGCCTCTATCTCAGGGTCCTCTTCATCTTTTGTGAGGTACTTGCCAATTCTTTTATTTATTTCATTTTTTGCGTCACTATTAAATGCTAAAACAAGAATTTCATGAGGCAAAGCTAAATTATTTTTTAGGATATAACCGATTTTCGCAACCAATGTAGAAGTCTTTCCTGTGCCAGCCCCTGCTATGACTAAATTTCGTTGCTCATCAAGAATAACTGCCTTTCTTTGACTGTCGTTAAGAGGGAACTTTTCCACCTCGTCAAAATATCTCTCATTTTCTTTTAGTTTCTTATTTTGGAATTCTTTATTGAGAGAAAAATTGGGATTGAACCACCTATTTGCTATTTCTATAGAATCCTGGCTAAATTTAATTTTAAAATTAGCTTTGCCCATACTTATGCCTTTTTCCTTAATATGATGTCCCCATAAGGGGCTTCAAAAAGTTTTCGGCCACTAAGATATGTTTCTGCAAGATAATCCGCAAAAAGAAAGATCAGACTCTTGATTTCACTAGATTCATTTGTGGTTAGCTGGATGTCGTGCTTGTCTGTAATAACTCTAAACTTAGAAGATAACTTCGCTATATAAAGTTTGAAAATGCCTTCTACTCTTATTGATTCTAATAAAAATTTACAAAAACTTAGTCTTGTTTGTTCTTTAATATATAAATTAACAAGAAAATCTTCTTTTTCTTTAAGACTATTGAGTTGATCTATCTTTTCAGAGACTAGATCTTCAATAAAATAGTCGTGTTGACCATTCTTAAGATTTTTTTTAATTTCAAACTTTAATTCGCTATTAGTTAAGTATTTTTCAAAATTTGAAATATACTCATATTGAAGGGTGTATAGTTTGATTACCTCTTGAAAAAGATAATCTGGAATTAAGGCGTTATCTAATTTATTTATGTTTAATGAGAATTTTATAGTCTCGGAGTATTCAATCATATGAGGGTGTATTTTTGTAAAAAAACTATAGGCCGTCGGAACGACGTCATCTAAAAACTTATGGTAATAGGTGGTATTATATATATTCACTATGTTTTAAGATGCCTTTTTGTTTTCTAAGTAGTATGAGTCGTAGAGAGGAGATGCCTTACTAAGTTGTATTAGTAGACTCTCTCTTCCAAGTCCAAGAAGTTCATTTCTAACTTTCTTAAAATGGAATTCTGTAACATCAAATTCTTCGATATCATCATGGGAGTAGATGTTGCGGGTTTGTATGAATTTATTTCTACTTAAAAAACTACTTAGTTCATTATTGGCAAACCTAACGAGGTTACTATCCTTATCGAAAAAATAACTATTAGGTTTATTGTTTGAGAGTTTTGTAGCATTCCCTAGAAAGTGTTTTAATAGAGTGTCTATTGAGAAACCACCATGGAATTCGATGAGAGGATATGGCCTTTCTCCTCTAGTATTTCTTCCACCATGATAGCAATGAATAGTCCCTTTCTCTTTTGGCCCTTTTGCATAAATCGTAATATCAGAATCTGGGTGTGATTTTTTTAAATATCCGAGAATAACATCATTAAGTTGAAGCTCAAGTGCTTTATAGTAATTGAAGTATAAAGCCGGCCAGTTATGAAGGCGATCATCAAAATAATCCATTTCTGCAGTAATGATCAATCTCTTTACTGAGTTTGTGAGAAGAGAAAAATCTTCTTCATGTATAGAGTACTTTGTAATAATATTTTTAATTTTATTTTCAAATGACTTATGGTCAAAGTTTAATTCAAACACTTTTGGTGAAACTCCATCGAAATAGTTTATACCTAGAAGGTCTTCGTCTTTTACTTCTAGAGGATAACGAAGGTTTGATAAAAAGGGAGTAACCGTAAATCTTGTATGACCACTTTCACTTTGTAAGCATTTTATATACTGATGTGTTTCATTACTAACTTTTGATAATAGATCAATATCAGTAACTTTAAACCACGCTTCTACAGCATTGTCTTTTTCCCATTTTCTAAAAAAGGGAAGAGCATTCTCATAATATTCATTGTCATTTCCAAACTCTATGGATTCGATCTTTGCCACCCAGAAGTTTCGAAAATCACTTATATAGAGATAAGTTGGGTATCCTTTTTTCTGATTTACTCTTATGGTTTCTTTGTAATGACTTTGTGGAATCTTTTCTTTCTTCTTAGAGAGAGAGAGTTTTCCCCAGTACAAGTAAGAGTCACTGTCATTTTGAAGTCTTTGTTTTAGTAGATTAGCAAATGCATGCGCTTGGCTATACTCTTCACCAATGGCCGAAAATTCATCATTATTTAGGTAAGGGTCAAATATTACGTAGAAATGAGTAGGTTCAAATTTCTTTTCCAATCTAGTTCTCCTACATTTTGATAATCGAATAAACTTAGGCTTTGTGTAGTATCCTAGTCGGTTATTTAGGTCTTAAAGTGTAGGTATTTTATTTTTTTTCTGTCCTTTAATTTCAGTGAGTTTTCGATGACTTAGATGTCATGTTTGGCGGATAGGTCTATTAGAAAAACCTATCCTCCCTGTGGGGTTGTTGAGTCTCAATAGGTTAAAAATGCCAAATTAGTGTCTCAAAATTTGAGATTACAAGGAGAGGAGCCTCTCAATATTTTCTTTTTCTTGAATAGTGTTAAGCCATCTCTTTGGAATTGCATCAAAACCATAAAAGGCACCGCAGAGGGCACCGGTGACGGCTCCCACTGTATCGGCGTCATCACCGCGGTTGACGATCTTGATAAGAGATTCCTCAAAAGAGTCTTCCATAATAAAAGCGAATAGCGCGGCGTTTAGGGTATGGACACAAAAGCCAGAAGTTTTTGTGCTCTCATAGGTTTGATTGGGGATATCCTCGAGAGATTCAATGAGAACTGGGTTATGCAAGCGCCTTGCTTCTTTAAGTGCCGTTTCATAAACATCTTGTTTTGTGTTGCCGGCCAATGCCGACTCTAGGGTTCTGATGAAAATAATATCAGTGTCAGCGCAAGTGGGGTGGCCATGAGTGAGCTCGCATTGTTCGCGGATGGTTTCGTCACTTACCTTAAAAAGGGCGAGGGGAGCCGTGCGCATGAGTGAGCCATTTCCTTGAGTCCATTCCCCGATATCAGGCCATTGTTCTATAGGAAGACCCTCTTTCATGCGGTTTATGGCACTTCTAGTGGTATTGCCTACATCTAGGGGTTCTCGACTAAGCCACTTAATAAGTCCTTTGGCAATATGATGATGGTTGAGCACACCCTTTTTTAGTACAAGGCTCTCAAGGAGAATAAGCATCAAATCCGTGTCGTCTGTTGGAGCACCTGGCTCCCAATTGAGGGGACCACCACCAATGATTTCGGTGTGGAGGTCGTCTTCGGGACGTGGGTCACAAAATTCTAAAGTTGCACCCAAAGAGTCTCCGCAGTGGAGTCCTAAAAGCATGGCTAGTTTATTGTCATTTTTAAGATGCATAAATGTGTTCTCTCTTCTTGATTCTCAAAAATTGAGATTGCCTATAGATATATTGAATTCTCATTTTACCTGAACTTGGAGCTTTTATGCCTAAAAAAGACCCTAAATTTAAAAGAAACCTGGAGTTACTTTCTCAGGCCCTTGATGATTATGTTTCTGTACGTCCGCGAGCTTTTGACGACGATCCTGCTTATGAAGACTCTTTTGCTTTTACCTTTGTCTTGATCTTCACAGAGGAAGAGGAGTCTCAACCGGATCCATTTAAGTCACATCCTATAAAAGCAGCCTAATAGAGTAGGTAAATCAAAAACAACGCAAATCCATCCACCGTATACCCGGCCACAAGCCATGGAGTTCTGTCCTTCACGAATTGTGGACCGGGTATTTTCTTGATAAGTTCTCTTACCTTTGGAAGCCCTAAGATCATGTCATGGATGAGGCGAGTGTAACCCATGACCACTACTGAAATCGCGAGGGCCTCCATGCCCTCATACGCCATGATAAACATAAAGATGGTTAGGATAAGAGGTCTTTTCAAGCTTTCCCTCCAAGGCCTATTCGTTTAGCATTTTGCTCTTTGTGGGCGACCTCTTGTTCGAGGGCCTCGATGATCTCTTCATGGGACTCTAGCCCTTCAAAGATCATGCGGTTACGAACAGTCTTAAAGTCCCCTGGGGTTATATTGGGGATTTTGCGTACTCTTTCGATATGGGTATCAGATTCAAGGCTTAGATCTAGGTAGCTTTGAAAGAAGGAAACTTTAGAATCGGCCAACATGGTATCAAAATAGATTTTTTGAGAAAAGCGACGAGCGGCGGCTTCATCAAGATCTTTTTTAAAGTTCGTTGAGCAGATGAGTATGCCTTTGAAGTTTTCCATCTCTACAAGAAGCTGATTCGTCCTAGATGTTTCATAGGAGCGCACGGCGTTTTGTCTGTTGGTAAAGAGACTATCGGCTTCATCTAAGAAGAGAATGGCGTTTTCTCTCTCTGCTTGTCGAAATGAGGTTGCAATATTCTTCTCACTTCCCCCAACCCACATTGAGAGAAGATCACTGGCCCTTTTCGTAACAAGACCCATCCCAAGTTCTTGGGCCAGGTATTTGGCAAATTCTGTTTTTCCCGTACCAGGTGCTCCATAGAAAAGAAGGTTAAAGTTTTTAATGTCTTCTGGGAGTTCGTCTTCAATAAGGCGCTTATGAAACCCTCGCAGGGATTTCACGATTTGATTGGCGGGAATTGAAGTATTTAAGATATTGGCATTATAGGCTTTTGGAATAGCGAGAAAATCCTCTTTTTTACTGCCACTAAAGTCTTCGTGATGAGAGAGAATATTTTCAATAGTGTCAAAGGCATTCTCTTTTTCCATGAGCTCCTCTTTGATAAAGCTCTTTGCATCCTTTAGGGTCAGAGCTATTTGACCAGCATTTAGGGAAAATTTACTAGCAAGCTTTTGAACTTGGTTTTGGTCAAGGAAGTCGACTTCATTAATCTCTATCTGGGTTTGCCAGATTTTCTTTCTTTTTTGCACGTTAAAGTCATCAAAATGAAGTGTGAAGTTAAAGCGCCTTCTGGTAGACCGCTCAATGCGGCGAGACTTGTTTGAAATCCAAATGATTTTAGATTGGGTGTTATCAAGAAAATCATTGATCCACGCCTTGTCTCCATTTTGACTGGTAAAGAAAGTCGTCTCCTCTAAGTTAAGAAGAGCATCAGCTTCATCAATCAAGATAATGCTATTTTCATGATTGATAATATTCTCCGCGGCCACCAAAGCAATTCGTCTAAAGGTTTCTTGATGACGCCTCTCTTCATTGTCACCACTTGCTAGAATATAAAGACGTTTTCCAAGCTTTTTCGCTAAGGATTTTGCAAACTCCGTCTTTCCTGTACCTGGTTCGCCGTGAAGAAGAACATTGGCACCACCGATTCTTTTCATTAAATTTTTTAAGAGTTCGATATCTTCTTGTTTGATGAGATGGTCATCTAGTTCTAGGGGATTATCTTTAAACTTATCTTCTATGAAAAAGCGGTCAGTAAGACACTCTTCAGAGAGCCCGACGAGGTAGTCTGAAATAGCATCGTTGAGATTAATATCTGAGCGCTTAGAGTTTTTTTCGAGAATACCCGATCGGCTTAAAATACTGTTTTTTGAGAAGTGTTGGCGCATCTCTGAAACAGATAGATTTAGATAATGGGCTAGAAAATTTTTACTTTTTTCAAGTTCATTTATATCGCGATCTTCAATCAATAGCTCATAAATAATATCATTACTATTTTTAAGAAAAAAGATTGTAATAATATCCATCTCGATTTGACCAAACTCAAAAGTTTCTGCAAGTTCTAAAATTTTATTATGAAAAAAAGTTGGTTCTGGAAGTCCCATAATGCAATCTACAAGTGATTCCACTTTTATTAAGATAACCTTCTCTAATTGTTCGCAGGCAAAAAAGTAAGAAGGTCTATGAATCTGATGTAAACGGGCCATCCAGTTTCCATATTCATAAGGGTTTTTAAGACCGTCTTCAAATTCATTGATAAAATCTTTGAGGATGCGCTCTTTTCTCTCGCTTATTCCTTTGATGCTTTCTTTATACTGATGAAGTTTTTTGAGGAGCGTTTCAAAGAGTAGGTCGCAATCATCAAGTCCCAAAGATTTAATTGCAGACTCCAAAATTCGGTCACTACATCTTTTACGTGTGAGCTTTAAAGTGGTCCCTAGTGTTTTGTAGACGTAGAGCTGTAGGTAGAAATCGCTCTCCAGTGTATTTTGTTGAGGATCAATCCCTCCCTTTTGATTGCCAAACATAACTTCAAAGTCTCTTAGTAGTTGTTCTGCCGTTTTCTGTGTCATTGACCTCTCCTTAGATATTGGGATTACAGACCTATATAAACAATTAGCTGTCTCAAGAATCGAGATTCAAGTACTTACGAGGCAAAAAGGCCTTATGTTTGACTAAAATTGTCCGATAAGTGAGGTATGCCAAAAGACACAAAGAAGGACAGAACCAAGCCGTGGGAAGACTATTTAAATGTCCTCTCCGCTATTTTAAAGTCATCCCGCCTTGAGCTCTCTCAAAAGAAGCTCTTTGATATTATTGGAAAAAGTCGATCTCAAAATTATAAGATTCTTAATAATCTCTTAAACGGCACCGCCACAACTGATGCTATTCTTGTGGAAATTAGAGAGCGTGGGGGAGTTGTCGCTGGAGACTCTGGCGATCTTGGAAGTATTGCAAATGATGATAAAGTCTCTTATAAGTTAAAATCTAACTCATGGGAGGACGCGAATAATATCTCCCTTGAAGGAAAGTTTTTCTTAGAATGCTATAAGCACGTGGGTTATCTTCTTGATAGCGATTATAGCCGAGCGCAATTTGAAGATGATCTAGATATTACAAGCAATCAGTTAAATAAGCTCAAGAGAAAATTCTTTTACCTCGCGAAGGTTCAGGCCAAGGCCTATAACAAGAATCAACGAGTAATTTTTGAAAAGCTCGTTAAGGCACTCTTGAATGAAACCCAAATCTTACTGAATTACCCTATCAATGACCCTATAAAGGCCAAAAAGGGCCGTTCAATCAAGCCTTATACCTTATGCCAATATCGAGACGATCTTTATCTTCTTGGTGAAGAAGAACAAAAGGATGGCTCCTGGATTCAAAAGAACTTTAAAGTGTCGCGGATAAAAGATCTCTTTGAAAGTGCAGAGAAATTTACTTATCCAAGTCAGAATAAGTGGAATCCCAATGAGCAGTTTAAACTCACCAGTGGGCTTATAAACTCAACCCCTAAAGAGGCGCGAGTTCTTGTTCATGGCCACTTTAAGCAGCTTCTTCTTGAGAAGAACTTTTGTAATGCACGCCTTATGAGTAGCACAGAAGAAGAAGAGCACGAGTATATCTTTACCTATACTGAGGCCAATGAGTTCATAGGCCAACTCTTTACCTATGCAGAATGTGTAGAAATACTAGAACCAAAATCCCTTCGGGAGCAGTTCATTGCAAAGGCCGAGCGCGCTCTTTCTCTCAATTATGGAGGAGAGGTTCTAAGTAAGTTTAGAAATATCACAAAGAAAAAAGCTTCCTAGTTTCGTAATTCTCAAAATTTGAGACGGCCCCAAGAGATGATGTTCCCTATTCGGAGGGGACATTATGAAATTGCGAGGAACTAGGCTTCAGGGCCTTTTTGGTGAGATCAAAGGTCAGCACCAAGAAACATCAACTCAAAGTCCATTAAAAAAAGAGTTAGGCACACTCACTGTAGACGTAGATAGTCTGAGAGGCTTTCTTATGCTCGGAGGAGTTGAAGGGCGCACTCAAGATCTTCTTGATGACATTCATGGACCTGCTAACACTCCCAATAAAGAGCTCCTTCTTACCTTTAAGCAAACTCAAAGCTATTGGAAGAGCCCCACTTACTTTATGGGACCTAAGGAAAACTTTGTGATCGCCATAAACCTGGCCTATCACTATCGAGAATGTATTTCCTATTACGATCGTCTAGCTTCAATCTATGCCAAAAGAGCACAGAAAATTGGCCTAAGTTGCTCTCCCGTATCAGCTGAGAGCGCAAAGCTTCGTAGAATTGCTAAGTACTTTAAGGCCACTTATGATCACCTCTACGAAGACCCAGGGCTAGAAGATACGATCAAGCTTTATCAAGGCATCAAAGAATTTGATGAAGCGAGGTCCTGTCGAAGTTATGACCGGAAAAAATCCAATGAATTATTAAGATCAGCAAAGTCTCACTTCAAAGACCTTTTAAAGAAGGGAAAGCAGCAATCTACGGCCATTACTTTTATTGGCATTATTGAGGCCCTTTTAGGACGTGTTGAGTCGGCCCTAAAATTTTTGGTGCAGGCCGCGGACCTCGTTTTTAATCCCAAACCTATATATAAGCTCATGAGCAAGCTCTTAAACGTTATTCGCATGAGGAATGCCTCCAGCTTTTATGGAAAAAAATCTGTAACAGGTCATACAAGGCTATGCCTAGTCTCATAAATTGAGACACCTTCTGGCCAAGCTAATAGCAACAAAGCGAAAGGAGTAATAAATGGGACCATGGCTACTATCATTTCTAAGACCGCGACCAAGTACCTTCTTAAGAGGGCGCCCACGCCGTTATTTATTTTGGGCCGCTGTGATTCTTATTGGAGGACCACTTGTTCTAAAAGACGAATACGCTCAGCCCATTGTGGAAACACGAGAAAAGATAATTAAATTTGCCAAAACCACGGCAAGTAAACTCACACAGGAAAATGAGAAATAATTCTCAAAAAGGAGACACACATGAAAAAAGTAATCTTCCTCTTATCACTAATTTTTTTAATGGCATTTATGCCTTCTTGTTCAAGTTTAGGAGAAAAGGTCCTTGCTCGCATGGACGGAATTTCTGATAGGCCTGAATGGGCAAGTCTTTCTAAAACTACCTTTACTAAAGAGGGCAAAATCATGGTCGTCGGTTACGCTGAAGTACAAGCTGATGCTCAAATCGGAGCAGCAATGAAGCTCTCGGACAATAATGCTCGCTTTGAGATTTCAAGGCGCATCACAAATGATATGGGCTTTATCTTTCAAAACCTTAAAGAAGGGGTTTTAGATGGAGGGGATCTCTCTCGCTTTTATGGGATGGAAATTTCTAAAACTCTTTCATCGGACACTGTAACGGAAAAGCGTTACTGGGAAAAAGTGGAAACTTTTGATTCTTACGGTGAGAAAATTTACAAGCTTCGTCTCTACTCGTTGGTTTCCATCAAAGAATCGTCTTTAAGAAAAGCAATTGCGCGCGCCAATGCTAAGCAAAGTGAGATTAGTCCTGAGCTTAAAAAAGAGATTACTGATCACCTTCAATCCGAAATTCGTAAGCTTCAGGGGTCTTAAGCATGAAGCTCGGCCTGTATTACCTTCTAAGTTTGATCGTCATCATGACCGCTACTTCCCCGAGGCTTCTTGCCTCGGGGGACTGGTTCTCTCAATCTTTTTCTAAAGATAGTCAGAATCACTATTACGTAGGGGTAAGTGAAGGAAAGGAGAATCTAAATGAGGCCATGGAAGAGTCCTACCAACACGCTATTGATGAGGCCCTTAGACATAACTATGGTTTCAGTAAGCAGGGCCAAAAAAGTATTCAGGCCTCTCTCTTAAAAACATCTATAGATGAGCGCTCCTTTATTAAGACACAAACAGTTACTCTAAAAGATGTGAGACCTGGTCTTCAAAAAGTAGAGAAAACGCATAAAGGTACTTATCTTGTCTATCGTCAAGTCATCTATCCCATAGAAGCGATAACAAAAGAAAAGGCTCGTCTAAGGGCACTTAAGAATGAAGAAGCTGCTACTCCAAATGAGTATGGGCTTCAAGGTAAGTCTCTAGGGGAGGTACTCATAAGAACAGTGCCCTCCAATGCGCAAATTCTTTTAACAAGAGTTGATGGAAAGGGAAGTGTTATTGGAACGGGAGATGCGCGATTTCGTGTTCCTCTTGGAGAGTACCATGTGACTCTGATAAAGGAGGGACACCATCCGCACAAAGATAAAATTATTGTCTCTGGAAAGGAGACGGTTCTCAATTATCATCTTAAAGAGAGCCTTGGGTATTTAAAGCTAGATTTAGAACCAAGAGATGCAAAAATCTATATTGATAATCAAAAAGCAGAGAATCAAACAACAATACCCCTCAAAGTAGGAAGGGATTATACCGTTAGAATTGAACACGGTGATTACCAAACTCATGTTCAATCGATTAGTCCTTGGATTGATCAAACAATAACGATTGATATAAATCTTACACCAAAAAATGGGCGCTTTACTATTATCACTCAACCCGCAGGTGCTAGGGTTTCTATTGAAGGTCACCCGGTAGGAAAAAGTCCTCTAAAAGATTTTTCTTATTACCCTAATGAGGATCTCAGAGTCGAGGTTTCAAAGGCAGGTTTTGACTCTCAAATTAAAACGATAAATTTAAGGGCCAATGAAGACCATGCTCCTTTGGTCTTTACTCTTAAAAAGAGCACTCCTAAAAAAGTAACCAATCAACAGTCAAAAGAAACAAAAGAGAAAGACTTTAGCTTAGGTTTTCTTAGTAACAACACATCTCACCATAACTGGATTTATAACCCAGTGGTTGGCGATAATGAAAAAACAACGTTTGTCTTGGTCCCTGTTCAGTATCAGTACTTTTTTTATCGTCATCTCGCTCTTGGATTTGATTATCGCTATCATCTTGAAAATGAAGATGTGACTCTCTCTGGCGAGAATTATGAAAAAGAGACAGTCTCTCAAGTTTGGTCTGTTAATAGTACTCTTTATCTTGTTCGTAACAAAAAGTTCTCCCTAGGGTTTGGACCTGAATATACTTGGCGAAAAAATCAAGTGCGTTATTTAAAACCTAGTACAGAAACCCGTGTTGCAAGCTTTGAGGCCCAAAAAGAAGCGCTTGGTTATAAGGCAATCATGCAGATTGGACTTACAGAGAGAAATAATGGCCATCAATTTGGTCTTAATATCGATTATCGAAAGTATGACTTTAAAAACTCTGACCTAGGTTCATGGAGCATCGGGCTCTATTGGGAATTCTAGTGAGTTTTAAAGCGGAGGTTCTTATGGAAAAAAATCAGTTAGCACTTACCAAGACGGATAAGGTTTTAAGAGCACTCATTGGGGTCTGTAAATTCCCTGAAGACCGCATAAGCGAAGACGCTCTTTGTGAGCTTCTCGATAACCCGAGCCGTGCCCAAAAGTATAAGCTTATTGCTGAGCTGTTGAGTCAAAAGGACTATCGTCCAGCGATTTTGGTGAAGTTTGAAGAGGGGACCTCTATTAGTTATGGGCTTAATGAAGAGTTCTATAAGCTAATTCTCAAAAATTGAGACACTTAAATGGTTATATATAAGCATGAAAGAGACCCTTGTAATCTTTATTTCTTCCTTGTTTATGTTGTTGGTTCTGACTGGATGTCGGGCCCCTGATGATGGAGTGGAGGCTGAGCCCTCCATTCCATCAAAGGGTGGCACACCTTGGAAACCAAACCCTGGAGAAGGCGGTACACCTACGATCCCTAATCTTAGCTTTATCACTCATCAAATTCCCCTCGCACATCCACGTGGATATCTTGGGGGTCTTGATATCATTTATGTTGATGGAAATATCCATGTCGCCTTCATGATGAAGGTTCTTGATGTGGAGATGGGGACTGAATTTTACAGACTCTATTATGGAAATAACGAAACTGGTTCCTGGAGACTGTGGTATCTAAAAAGTAGCACAACTCTTTTTTACTTTTTCCGTACTGGTAATCATTCATCAAATGCCATTAGAATTCATAGAACCAGAGAAGGTAAACCTTATATTCTCTATATTGATAGCAATAATCAGTTAGTGTCTTTGTATAAAGAGAATAATCAATTTTTCGAAAAAGTTTTAGTGACAAATCAAGTGGGCTCTTTTGCTTCAGCACTAAGTCTCACAGATAATAAACTACATGTGGCGACGACCGCCCGTTACTACAATACTCGTGAAGTGAGATATTTTGCTTTTGTCGACAACTCTCTCGTTGACTCTTTTGTGTACTCTGGATCGATTTCTCCTGGATCGAGTGAAAACCACCTGACCATAAATCTCTATTACAATAGGCCAATCATTTTAACAAAATATTATGACTCTAGTTTACGAACGGGACGCTTCTTGATGATCAAAGATCGCCAGGGATACATCATCGCAAATGGAGTAAATCCATCAGGAGTATTTAGCACTTACTGGGATGGGTTTGAATTAAAAAGCTGTTACCGAAATGTGCTTAACGAGCGCTTTGAAGTAACGATCAATATTGATCATCTTTCTACCAATTCTAAAAAGGCTGAGTATAGCAGAAATAATAATTATCCACTGCACTGTTTTGTTAGTAGCTACTCTCAAATTCCCTTTGTCCGCTACGACTTAAACCAAGCATACTCAACTGATCTAGAAATCTATAGTTGGGAGCGAATGGGTGAGGTAAATACAAATCGACTTCCTCTTCAAGGAATACGATTCATTGACACAAGAAATGGTTTTGTCTTCTTTGGTGGTCTTGACTCTCAAACTGGCAGACCTCAGTTCCTACAACTCCAGTGAACAAAAAAGGAGGTTTGATGAACCGTTACAAAAAAGAGCAAGAAAAAAAGATGAAAGCAGACCCTAACTACAAAGAACCAGAGGGTGCTACTCTTAGCGAGGAGGAATGGAACAAATTGATAAACTATTATGAAGATAATAATAAGTATGAACGAATGCAGAAAACTTTTACACCGATACTCAGAGAAATGGATCGAAGGGCCAAGGAACTTAAGGCGGAAGGTGACAAAGAAAGGGAAGAGCGCTTAAAAGAGAGAGAGCAGGTCGAAAAGCTAAAGGCCCAAGAAGAGACTTAAAAGAAGGATCTCCTTGCGAGTGGATTTGTCAAAAGTGTGGTGCTCCTACGTAGATGGATGCAAAAGTAACTAGGTCATAATACAATGATCATATTATTTTAAAAAAAGGTTTATCGCATGATTTGGAATAATTTTGATTTGAAGCATATTTTAAACAACGAAGGGGAAATCACAAGCAAGACCTTGCAGGAGCACTGTTTCGCAGAGGCCGAAAAAGCCCTTTATCGCACTCTTGGATGCACAATTGTTTATAAGGGTAAGAAGTTTGTACTTTCCAATCTCGAGCTTTACTACGGTTCAGCAGGAGACAAGGCCCATGATTGGTGGAGAGCAACTTTTCCAGGCGTTAGGGGGATTTCTAAAAAACATACTGCCCATCAATTTAAGGCCGGCCCTCGAATTTATTTAAAAAATGAAGGCTATAGCAATCATAACCGTATGGATCTAGTTGTTGGTCCTGAAGGAGTTGCCATCTCATTTTTGATTAGAAATGTTTGGAATGAATCAGGGAAGCGCTTAGGTAAAGATTATGATGGTAATCCGGCCCTTATTATAAGAGAAGACGCCATGTTTATTTCGCCACAAGATATAGGCGAGGAAATTGAGCTTCTAGATACTCATGCTGAATATGTTCACTCTATCGATCATGTCGACAAAAATAGGCGTTTCATTAGTACCAGTGGTTTTAGTGGCTTTTCGGATTCATTTCCTGATAAATTATGGAACTATCGATTGAGGGAGTAGGCATTATGAATTATCTAGGCCAACAAAAAGTATGAGAAAAACAATCGCGCTCTATATTAAGCATCAATCAACCTACTTGATTTTTCTGATGGCGCTATTTGTGCTGCCCTTAGGATTATTTCTTCAGTTTTCAACTTATAAATTACCCAAGGTTCAGTATGTAATCTTGGCGACTTTATTTGTTTCCCAATATGTCTTCTACCGCGAAAAAGTATTTCGAAGAAAAATTGAGAATGACGTAGCAAGAATTTTAAAAAACGAATTTGCCAGAATCCCTTCTCGAAAAGAAATTCACGCCCGCTCCAGCTTAGTCATCCAATACCGGGGCTTCAGCATAATAGTGAGCGCCCTAAGTATCTTGGCCCTCATGGTTTACTTTAAAGAATTCTAGGAGACATCCCTATTTCTTCGGACCAGGGTTAAGTTCCCACTACCTCCGACACAGCGGTGCATATAGTCACCATATTAGAGAGTATTTACTCTTAGTTAATGAAAACAATTACAATGATATTTTTAGTTATAGCTTCATTCGACTCTTTTGCTCTCTTTGATGATAAAACAATTGAGCCATTTTTAGGCCCTTATAAAATAAGCAAAAACAATTCTAAAAATTGCCCAAGGAAACTTACTTTGATGGCCATGTGTACATTGGGGCAACTGGATTTAAAGCATACTAAGGATTTTGACTTTGATTTCATAAATTTTAAAGGAGTCAATGAAGGTGAAATGATAACAAGTATTAACGGAAAGGAAGTTGAAAAAACTATCACTAAGTTCCAAAAGTTTCAGTTAATTTCAAATAGAAAAACTTATATGAAAAAATTCAAGCAGTGGATGGAGATAGATACTAGATTAAACCTGGGACCTAAGAAGTTTAATATTTCAAAAACTCAGGTTTTATTAGGAAAAAAGAACGTTCAGTTAGATTGTGAATATACTTTTGATGAGGCTGAAAATAAGAGAATTCTTGAGGCGTTTAATAGTCAGAATAGCGTTGAAAAATAAGCTGCTCTTATTATTTTGACGGTTGCTTTACCGTTGTGCACCCGCAGTGCTTCAGTGTCTGCGATTTATCACTCACAAATTGTCCTGATCATCTTTGGTAAATGTAGATACCATTCAATTCCGAAGTTAAGAAGAACAGCTATAATGAGAAACCCCTCCGGCCTTAAAGAATTCTTTAGGCTTCAGGCGATAGTACTTTTCCTCTATGTCTTTTGATTGCTCATCAAAGGGATGACTTAAAACTTCTTGCAACTCGTGAATCAAAGAATAGTCCCCACGAGCTGCCTGTTGGTAGGCGGGAACAATGAGCCACTCACGCCATGCATATTTTGGATTAACTTTCTTCATTCTTTTGGAAACTTCTTCACTCTTTTCAGCGCTATTTTCAGATAAGACAAGTGCACGCCATTGTTCTAACCAAGCCTGCCACTTATTATCTGACTCCTGTGAGACTTCGGAGTAGAAGCTCTTTTTCAGTGGCAATATGTTTTCAGGTATATTTGATAATTCTCGAAAGAAGATGGTGTAATCCACCTTAGTTTCAATCATCAATAAGATGAGTGATTGAAAAAGCTCCGGTTCATTTGAAATTAATCCAAGCTTGGCCCTCCACACTTTTTCAAATTCAGCGTGCATGGCCGTCTCAAATCCAAGGCATACTTGTTCCAATTCAGCTCGCGCGCTTGATCCTTCTTTAAGTAAGGGAGCAAGAGCACTGATGAACTTCTCAAAATTTAACTCCGCCGCCTTTGGTTGGTTGAAGAAGGAAAAATGTCTGCCGCCACCAGTCCATGGCTGAAAGGCCGGATCAAAAGTCTCACAAAAGCCAAAGGGACCGTAATCGAGGGTGAAGCCTCCGGCCGCACAATTGTCGCTATTAAAATTTCCTTGGCAGTAACCTACCCGTAGCCAATTGGCGATGAGGCCTGTGAGCCTTCCTTGAAAGGCGAGAGCTAGTTCGATGATCTGCTCTTCAAAGGGGAGGCTTCGGTCAACTTCGCTATATTCCCGTTCAATTAAATGGGTGACGATCATCTTGAGCTCTTCAATAGCTTTAGGGTGAGCGTTGTCGCGAGTACGGCGAGCAAAGAGTTCTAGTTGGCCGACACGGAGAAAAGAAGGCGCCACGCGGGTGGTGATCGCCACGGGGTTATCAACCATAATGTCGGGGTCATTGGATTTAGATCCATCTGAGTACCAAGGTCTCGCCACAGTTTCAGTCTTTGAAGCGTAAAGGCATAGCGATCGGGACGTTGGCACACCTAAGGCATGCATATACTCCTGAGCTAGAAATTCACGAATACTAGAGCGAAGGACAGCTCGCCCGTCGGCTCCCCGGCAGTAGGGGGTAGGCCCGCCACCTTTTAGCTGCATCTCAAAGCGTTGGTTATTAAATTTCCCTTCAAAGATTGAGATAGCTCTACCATCACCATATCCATTCCCCGTACGAAAGGGGCATTGGGCGGTATATTCGGTGCCATAAATGGAAAGGGCGTAGCCTGTGGCCCAGCCAAACTTATGCATCGGGAGTGGGGCAACTGATAGGTCTGCAGAAAATACTTTTTGAAAAGCTGGATCAAAGGCCAGTTCATCACTAAGGCCCAACTCCTTAAAGAAAGTCTTACTATGAATAATGTACTCGGGATTTTCTATTGGAGTCGGTGCCACTGGTACAAAGTGACCAGAGAAGACCTGACGAGGGTCATGGTCAATACCATCCGCAGTGGCATCTGGGTCGGCATTTAAATTATTCATTAAAGAGTAGTCCACGAGCTTAGCAAAATCTTTAAAGTCATTTATATTGGGAGTCGTCATGAGTGAAAATCCTCTTATCTATTCATTTACTACTCGGCACTATTTTCATTCGGCCTCTTTATAAGTTCCTAAGAATATCTTCCCACCAAAGAACATGGTACTGAAGATTGTTTCGCTCACGCCTCTGAGTTCCTTCGTACGTTAAAGAAACAGCGCCATATTTATCATACCAGTAATCTAATGTCGTACCATCGGCCGTGTAGAGGAGGTCCGGTGGTGTCCCCACTTTTCCAGGTTTTGGGAAATACTTGTTCATGGGATCAATGAAGTAGTCGTAGCGATCAGACTCTGATTGAGTCATGTACTTGCCCTTCTCATACCCCCATGGCTTAAGAAGCATTCCATCGACACAGCAGTGATAATCAAGGGCAAAGTTAAGTCCAGTAAAAGGATGGGCTGATAGGTAGTTATTAACTAAGTTGGCGAGGGCCTGTGATTCGGGTTGCTTGAATTCCGATGGCTGGGGGTTTTTTGAATTAGGCCAATCGCGATTAACATCAGCGTTTCTGGCATTTCCTCTACGCCTTCTTTCATAGCCGTCAGGATTCACGATAGGCACAACAATAAGAGCGCCACCAGAGGCCAGATAATTTTCTAAGACGTTCGCCTCTGAATCGAGTAAGGCCTCTGTTAGTCGGTCAGCAATATTAAGATATTCATTTCCATGAGTGGCACCAGTTACAAGCGCGAGCTTTGTTATGGGCATATTTTGGGACTCTAAAATAAGGGCCGTTAGAGGATTACCCTTTATACTCACTCCATATTCGACGGTTTTTACAATCTCAGGTCTAAGGCGTGCGATCGCTCTCATTGTTTTAATTTGATCACGATACTTTGGTCCTCGAATACCTGAATTACTAAAGATGCCAGGGCCATCGACTTTATCTGTGTGGTTTTCTTTTGAGAAGCCTTGGGTTGACTGAGAAGTGATGAGTAAAAGAAGCACAAATCCTAGTGCACGTGTCATAACGAATCCTTTGTTAGGGTGTTATTTTAAGGGATTTTAAGGCCAGGAGTTACTAACAAAGACTTGCACACAATAGATTGAGCTTAAGTCAAAGGATTAGATCTTGGCGTAATCACTTTATTTACTCTGTCCAATGAAACAGTTCTGCTCAACTATTGATGACATGTTTCGGTAAGTTCATGAGTGATTGCTGTTCAAAAAACAATGAAATTAAAAAGGCTGATTTAGAAAATCTCGATTGATGAGATAGACCATCGAGTAAATAACTAGCCACCACCGCGACGCGCGTTGTCGTTAAGTGTTTTCCAATTTATCTAATAAACCATGAAAACTTACTTTTTTAGCACTCATAATTTTGAAAGAAAGTACTTAAACTACTGGACTGACAAATTAGGAATAAACTCTGTTTTTTTGGAAACTAGACTTAGCGAAGAAACACTTGGGTTGGTTAAAGATGCGGATAGCATTAGTTGTTGGGCCAGTGATGATCTTAGTAAAGGTGTACTTCAATCTTTAAATAGACTTGGAATTAAGTTTATTTCACTACGATCTGCAGGGTTTTCTCATCTAGATTTGGACTTTGCAAAAGATAATAACTTTTCAGTGGCAAGAGTTCCTTCTTATTCTCCTGAGGCAATCGCGGAGCATACATTAGGCCTCCTTATGTGCCTAAATAGAAAGTTTCCAAGGGCCTATCAAAGAGTAAAGGATTTTAACTTCAGTTTAGACGGCCTTGAGGGAGTGACACTTCATGGGAAGAACGTAGGCATTGTAGGTGTTGGAAAAATAGGTGAAGCCTTCGCGCGAATTATGAAAGGCATGGGCTGTCATATTTATCTATGTGATCCGAATGTTGATGAGTTACTGGCTAGAGAGTTAGAAGCTCAATTTGTGGATTTAAAAACGTTATTAAAGATTTCAGATGTTGTTAGTCTACATTGCCCATTGAATGAAAAAACAAAGTATCTAATTAATAAAGAAACAATCGAATACTTGAAAAAAGATGCGTTTTTAATAAACACCGGAAGAGGTGCATTAATAGAAACACAAGCATTGATCGATAAGCTCAAAAGAAAGGACATAAGAGGAGTTGGTCTCGATGTTTATGAGTATGAAGAAAATATTTTTTCTCATGATCATTCCCTCGAAGGTATTTCTGATGAAAAATTGTTGAGACTTATGAGCTTTCCAAATGTGTTAATTACTTCTCATCAAGCATTCTTTACTAGTGAAGCTTTAGATAATATCGCTAGGATCTCTTGCGAGAATATTAAAAACTTTAATGAGAATTTACCTATTAATGAACAAAATATTCTTTGTTAATTGAAAAATTAATAGAGTTTAAGGTTCTTTTACAAGGTCCAAAGATCTCTTCGCATTTAGAATACCAGAACCAAAAATATCAAGTTGATAGTGTTCATTCTTAACAGCACCATCAAGAATAAACTGGCGGACCTCTTTAGGAGTAAGACTAGGGTCTAAAGATCTGATCAAAGCGGCCACAGCACTTACGTGTGGTGTTGCCATTGATGTTCCACTCATAAAGGTTAGTAATTCGTCTTTAGAATTGATCCCTTTTGTTAGGGAAGTCGATCTTATGTCTACGCCAGGAGCGACCAGAGATAATTCTTTTCCGTAGTTAGAGAAGTCAGCAACAAGGCCATCAGAGTTGATGGCACCAACTGAGAGTACCGTGGGATATTTGGCCGGAAAGCCTATAACATTTTTGGTTTTCCCCTCGTTTCCACTTGCGGCCACTGCTACGATATTATGCTCTTCAAGCTTTTCAAAAATCCTTTGGGCAATTTCTTCTGGAAAAGTCGTGTTGCTAAAAGACATACTAATAACATCCACTCTCTTATGAATCGCCCACTCAAAGGCATCCACAAGGATGGTTTGATCGCGACAAATAAAGATACAAACCTTGCCAATGTAGAGCTTCGCTTCTGGTGCGATGCCAGTAAAACCATTACCATTTCCAGCAATGACACCTGCTATATGACTTCCGTGACCTGTAATATCATAACCGGGATAGGGTACGTAGGGAGTTACCTTACTTTTTGTAAAGTCGACAATTTCCGCGATTTTTTGTTTGAGGGAAGGATGGTTTTTGTCAATTCCAGAATCAAGGATAAGGACTTTTGCGCCTTTTCCTTTGGTGTATTTCCAAGCACCCAATAAATCGATATTTTTATAATTCCATTGAAGCTCTTGAGGGGAGACCATTAGTGGAAGTGATCGCTCACTCTTTTTAGTATCAAGGTTAATGCGCATGGGGGGGCGGCTTACGAAATCAAAGCCGAAGAGGTCCTCTTCATTGTCTGAAGTCACGATCGCGATTTGTAGGAGAGGGTAGTTCTTAACAACTTTATAGGTGCTGAGAAGTCCTTGATTGGCTTCACTGTAGCCAACATAAAACTCTCGCGCACTTATGAGGCCACTCGTAAGAATGAATAAGAAAATTGCTAACAATTTCATAGGGCATATTAACTTGAAAGAACTTTAAGTTGCTGAATTTATATAACTTTTACAAGGGTGTATGGGCCTTAGTCACTTTAGTCTATTTGAATACCATGAAAGCTTCTTAAAAAAGAATACACTGAACCCTCTAAGAGAGGACTTAATTCTTGAGTGAAACCACTTTCAATAAGTTCTATACCGCTCATGCGGTGAAAACCGTTATTAGGTACACCAAAGATGATGTCCTTATTTTCTTTTAGATAGTCCTGATTAATATCAAAACGAGAGAAGTAGCGGGCCATGCGTGAAGGACTCTGGATCGGAAAGTGTCGACCCCTTATGACCATCGTTGTTCTGTGAAAGCCAAGGTTTGCCGATAGATCATCTCGCGCAATTCTTTTGTCGCCATAGAGAAAGAGTGTCGTGCACATGGAAGAGCATTGACCATCAAGATAAGTTGTCACTTGGCAGGTTTTAGTTTTTCCATCCTTGCACTTTTCCATAACCGAGAGAATGAATTTTTTATGCTCTCTCACTGATCCACCGAGGCCTCTGCCAATATAAAAGTGGATGTCTTTTCCTTCTTTAATATAAGTTAGAAATTTCTTAGCTGGTTTAAAGCTTGGATAACCAAACCCCCCCTTAAAAAGAATGATTTGCTTTTCTTTTAACTCTATTAATTCGAGTTCGTAGGAATGATTACCTTCAGTCGCACTTTCAACAAAATGTCTTAATACGGGATCACTTGAATCGCTAATTTGGTGCTTTTCGGCCATGACTTCACCAAAGAAGAGGGCCACAAGCAAGACGATAAGAGTATGCCTCAATGTAATAATAAACATTTAATACTCCGTATAGGTTGAAGGATCAGACTAACCCAAATCCGGAAACTTCTCCTTTTTATTGAAATTATTTCCATAAGGCCGCTGTTCTTGTGTTTTTAAGGCCTTATTCATCATAAATTGGCAAAGCCGCTAATATTTAATACTCTCTAGCTATAAAGAACACTGCTTTAAGGAGCCCCAGTATGAGTAATGGAAAGATGCAAGATTTAATAGATAAAATAAGAAAAGAATATCCTACTCTTACAAATAGAAGGGGCGAGCTTGAGAGTTATGTTTACATTGTTACCAATCAAGAATTTTTGATCGCTGTTGAGAGGTCAACTCGTCATAGTGAGGCGGCGCTTACCGGTGAAGTAACTGACCTTGAACATGCAAAATCTGGTATTGCGATGATGGCGTCCGCTTATAATAAGGCCCGTAATAACACGTTCTATATTCCTACCACTAAAACCAAAACGGCTGACATTGAGCGAGAACTAAAACAAATTGAAAAAAATATAAAAAGTATCGTTGTAAAGCATTATGACATTTCTGACAAAACGGCTGGTGCCATATACTGCAGTGGAACAGTAAAAGAAAAAGAAGTGGCAAGCTTATTAAAAGGCTTTTTGTATGAAAATCTCTCAGGAGAGACCCTAAAAGAATTAAATGAGCCGGTCTTCTCTTTCACCGAACTTCTCGAAATGGTTAATGAAGATGGAGATGCTTGGCACCATTTAATTAAAAACCCAAAGAGTGCCCAGTTTGCTTGTAAACTCTTAGGAGCTAAATTGCGCTCTTAGGAAGAGTGAATGATAAGGAAGTGTTATGAGTGAAAAAGAGCTGATAAAAGATATTATTGAAAATATGCCAACTGATTGGTTACGCTTAACAACGCATAGGCTTGATACTTATAACGAAAAATTGGCAAAGGTTGAGTTTCTCGAAAAACTTGAAGCCGCTGATAAGACCAGTAAGAAAGAATTAAGTGAATTGCCAACGGCATTTGATTATATTCGCTTGGGTCACCCACTTTCTTGTGTTCTAGAGTGGGCAATTTCCAAGGAATCTGATCTAGAGGTTGAAAGTGTGATCTCTTTTTCCTCTCAGACGATGCCAATTCTTGCAGTCCTTAGAAAGAACAAACTTTTAAGTAAGAAAACTCAAATTCTTTATAAAAATTCTCTTCCTAATAACTTTGACCCTAAAGTTATTAGGGCAATTTACGCCTATGAGTTTGACCTCTTAAAGGTTGAAAGCTTTGACAATATTCCAATATTTGAAGGGAGCACGATTGCCATTACTGATGAGGCGAATATCCTAGGGGCAGACTTTATCATAAACCTCTATCCATTGCTTGGTAGTGTCATTCAAGTCATGAAAAATGACTCTGAATATATTAAAGAAATTCAGCATGTGAGAAGACGTGAGTCTATTGCCATGACTCCTCAAAATTGCTTGAAAGTTTTAAAGGCCATGATCGGAAGTCCAGAAGCTGAAACTCGTCTCGCTGACTCTAGTGAATTAAAGAAAACAATTCATGAGATCACGAGTACCAATGGTCTTGTTTCAATCGGCTCTTGTGGTCTCTCTGTACAATACGCCATCATGATGGGTCTGATTCACTTTGCTAGTGACAAGCATTCAGGAAAGGATATTAAATTTATCGTTCCTCCCAATTGCTACGGTGGCACCAATGATCAGGCGCGAAGAGTTGCCGCTTGTATTAAGAATGTAGAAATTGTGGACCTTCCTGTCGATAGCGGAAAGGACATGGTTCAAGAGCTTGAAAGAATTTTAAGTGAAGTGGCGCTTGAAGATGCAGTCCCTTATATCATTGCTGAAATTCCGACTAATCCTCGCGTTGAAATACCAGATCTTGAAAAATTGAGGGCAACTTTAAAAAGTTCAAGAAAAACGAAGAGTGGATTAGAGGCCATAAATCCAGTATTTATATTAGATCAAACGTTCTGTCCTAATGTGAAATTCTTTGGAGCGACTGGCTTCCTTCGAGATGCGAGCACTATTTCCTATGTGAGTGGATCTAAATTTCCAAGTGGTGGGCTTTGTACCGCTGGCTACTGTGTGGCCAACGAAAGTGCAGAGCAATACATGAGTTATGTGGAAAATCACTTAAAGCTCTGTGATAATAGGGCCACCGAATTGCAAATCGATATCTTAACTAAGAACATGCCATCGATGAATGAAAGGATTGCAAGTGCCTATAAAAATACGCGAAGTTTTGTCGACGCTATGGAAGAAAACCTTCCGGGCGTAAAAATAAACTTTGTGACTCAAGAGTTGGCCGATGCAACTTTCACTCCTTCTGTATTCTCTCTTGATCTTCCAACGATTGGAGACACTCATGAGGAGCGTGAAAATTATAAGCGAGAGCTTAATCATAAGCTGATTAGGATGATGATTGAAGCAATCCCAGAAGAGAGTAAGCATTGCGTGAGTTATGGTCAGCTCAAAGGATGTTATTGGACAATTCCTGCTACCTCAACCCAAGGAACAACTAAAGAGAGCGATAAAGATTATATTGTGAGAGTTTCAGTGGCAGCTGATTTTGATTTAAAAAGGCATATAGAGGTCTTTGAGAAATTCTGCGCTGACATTTCTTAAAGACCCCGATAGTTGTTAAGACTTACAAAACCTATAATCGCCTCTACAGTAAGCGGCAGGTATAACATAGATACTACCTCGTACACTGCAGTCTCTAGATGTAATGATGTAGTCTTTTGTCATTTTTACGCCTCTGCGACTACTACCTTTGCAACCAGATCCTCGAACGTCGACATTGAAGTTTCTGTATTTGAAACCAGCTGGAGGATAACAAGTGCTATTTCTAGAACAATTAACACGAACCCACTTACTTCCTGGAGGATTCTTTTTGTTTAGAGTCTCTTCCGTATTGTCATAGGATAATTCATCTGAATAGCTATCAGATTCTAGGTAATCATTTTGATTCGCTTGGATGGCAGCTGATGATAAAAGGATGAATAGGACAGAAATTAAAATTTTTGACATATAATTCTCCTGAGAATTGTGGGATTTAATATCAAAATAGATTTATATAAGGAGGCCTGTCAAAAAAACTAAAGGAAATCCCTTAAACAGCTGCTTTTTGGGAGATGCTTTTAACAAATTGTTAAAATTTTTTATTAATTAAGGATGTTACTTCAAATTGATCTGAATTCCTTTGGCCCCAAGATTTAAAGATTTCGTAGTTTCTCCCTCTGGTCCAGACTTATCCATGGCGTCCCCTGATTTGGTTAAACGAGCAATAACTTTAAAAGGACCTTCAAAAGGAATCGACTTAATCATGGCATCCTCTACTGAGAGGCTAAACGTTAGGGGGAATTTTGGGTTGGGGATTCTTTTAACGGCAAGAGGCATTGGCATGGAGCCGTCAAACTTTTTGGCAAAAATAAATAAAACGCCATTTGCCTGCTTTTCTTTGTAAGTGACTACCCCGTCCAATGTGTTCCCCAAAATAGAGGGAATAGATAACATTAAGAGGCATAAGACTGTTGATTTCATTTCTCTTCCTTTCCTAAATTTTTGGTACCAAATCAAGCAATGCTTTATCACTTGCATAGATTATTCCACAGTGATTCATAAATGTAGAGTCAGCTCTATTGAGGTCTAAGGGATTTCTATAATAATCGCTATTAAACCCCCCTGCCTCTGATTGAATGACAGAACTCGCTGCAAAGTCCCAAAGACTTCCACCACCAGCGGCTTTTTTAGGGAACTTATAATATAGAGCAGGAGACATCTCAATGGTGGTGATTCCATTCATGACGGCCCCGCCAAGATGATGGTGAATGAGATTTTCATACCCATTGGACTTGAGCTTTTCTTTGAGTTCTTCAATTTGTGTTTGGTAACCAGGATATTTTAAATAGCTTTGATCAAATAAGAGAGTGAGATTTTTTGAGGGCACGCTGACTTTTAAAGGAGAGTCATTTTTGAAAGCTCCTTCTCCCTTAATGGCGTAATAGAGGGACTCACTTCTTGGGTTATTAACCACTCCAATGACCGGAACTCCCTCTTTAGAAACGAGGGCTATCGAGATACTATAGCCATCTTCGTTTCGACTAAAGGCCAGAGTTCCATCTATAGGATCAATACACCAAAAGAAATCGTGATCAAAGCGAGAGCTGTCATCTGTTGTCTCCTCAGTTAAAAGGCCTATGTTGTATTCTTTTAAACTGGGAATAAGGATCGCGAGAATCGCGGCCTCCGCCTTTAGGTCTACTTCGGTCACAACTTGGGAGGCGATGTTTTCCCCGGCCACTTTTGATTGAGTTTCTATCACGCGGCCTTGATAGCTTTTTAAAATTTCTGCAGCCTTTAGTGCTGCTTTTTTCGCTATTTCAAGTAATTCATTTAGCTGTAATTTTGTTAAAGACATTTAAGAACCTTGTTTTTCATTTTTTCTGAATATGAATTTAATTTCCAATGGCCTGGCGACCATCCCTGGAGAAAACGATAGAAGTCACACCAGGCATAGGAATAAAGCTCTCTCCACTCAATCTCTACTTCAGGATGGTCTAAGACATCAAAGTAATAATCAAGGCATTGGGATTCTAGTTTTTCTAGCTCTTCTTCTCTATAAACGCTACTAAGAAAGTAGGCCACATCCTTTACGCCAACTCCGCCTCCAACATATTGAAAGTCTACTGCAGCGGCCGTATCTTTTGTGAAAAGGAAATTTGCGAGTTTGGCGTCACCGTGAACGATAGTTTTAAACTTGGCCTGATTTAATTTAGCATCAATTAGAGGAGCCGCCTCTTTTAGCTCAAAATCGGTGAGAACTTCGAGCTCTTCTGGGCGAGTTTCTAAATGCCAGTATGTGCCGATGGGCCAAAGACCCTGAGGCCTTGTTCCTAAAAAGGTTCTGTGAAAGTGTGCTAACCAATTTAAACAATTTTTGACTTCACTCCAGTTGACCTTTGATCGAGGATAGAAACTTTTACTTTTAAGGTCTTCAAGAATTAAATATTGGTGTTTTTCTGTATGGCCGCTTCCAATGTGTTTTGGAAGAATGGCGCCTTCGATAGAAGAGTTATAGTTTTGATACCAAGTAGTTTCAACCTTATAAGAATTTTTCTTCCTGCTATGACCAATATTTGTGCTTTGAGGGGGATTAAATAAATTAATGAGTTTTAATATGACTGGGCCATTATCTAGAAGAACTCTGTTTAATTCTCCATAACCACTCCAGAGTTCCTGAATGAGTTGAACATCTAAAATCTCAGAGGCCCCTGTTTGTTCTAGGATTATAGGGCGAATAGCTTCAATCATAATAAGAGTAAATACTATGGATAGTTCCAGGAGGCAGGACACTCGTCTTGCCCACTGTAAAGATCGTTGCTGGTGCCTCGCCAATTACACGAAGCTCGTGATCAATGATAGCAACTGCTGTATTTTCATGAAGAGCAATCACTGGAAAGCCAAACTCTGAAACAAACTCTTGCACTTCCTCTTTCTCCGATTCCTGGTAATGGCAATGAATGGCGTATTGCCCCAATAGATTTAAGCCTTGGTAGGAGATGACTTCTGCTTCATTTTCATCAGGGGTTTCGCCAAAGTGGGCAGTCTCAAGATGGCTTCCGAGTATAATAGCACCGGCGCTATCGCCGTTGACGACACCACCGTGATGAAGGAAGCGATGAAGAAGCTCGTAAAAGTGAGTGTTTCGAATTTCTTCCATCAAAGTGAAGGTATTACCTCCATCAATATAAATAGCATCAAAATTCTTTAAATATTCCCAATTTAACGTTGATAAATCTAAGCACATCTCTATTTTTTCAAATTCTATCGTCGAAAAGGTCTCTTGAATTCTTGAAAGTCCATCTGCAAAGTTTCTGGGGTCTCCAGCTAGTGGAATAAAGAGTAATGAAGGATCTGATCCAAGCAATCCAATAAATAAATGGTCAATTTCTTCGAAATGCTCAGAATCCCCACCACCTGTCATAATTAACTTCATTCGTGTGCCTCCAAAATAGAGATAAATCATAACAAATATTTAATGATTACGGTCAAATGACCTAATTCCCCGAAATTGTATATATTAGGTCATTCGCCCCATGTATTTTGTTATGAAATGTTCGATTCTTATCTTAGTTCAAAAAGGAGAATCTCATGGATCATTCAAAAGCATATGACTTACCCATCCGGATATTTCACTGGCTGTTTGCGTTATTGTTCGTCTTTTCATTCTCAGTAGCTAAGTTTATTGACGATGACTCTGTGCTCTATGCCTATCACATGCTCTCCGGCATTTTGATGGTCTCGATTGTATTGTTACGGATTGTTTGGGGGTTTGTTGGGTCTAGAACCGCAAGGTTTAGTTCCTTTAAGTTAAATCCCACCGATTTAATATCCTATTTTAATTCAGTCATTTCGAGCAGATCAAAAAGGTATTTGGGTCATAATCCGGCATCAAGCTATGCCGCCTTATTAATGATGGCCTTCGTCTTGGGGATCGGTTTTTCCGGTTTGATGATGAGCCTAAGGATTTATAAACATTTTTTTGAAGAGGCCCATGAGTTGTTGGCTCACGGTCTTCTCATCACAGTTATAATTCATGTTGTAGGAGTGATTCTTCATCAATTAAGACATCGTGATGGATTAATCACGAGTATGTTAAATGGAAAGAAAACTAAGATAGTTGATGAGCGTGATATTAATTCTAATCATCCGATAGTTGCTTTGCTTTTAATATTATCCTTTTTAAACATGGGAAATTACTTATTTAAAAATTTCGACAATAATACAGGTGTACTTAAGGCCTTTGGGACCCAAGTTCAACTTGGAGAAAAGGAACATAAAGACAGAAAACTAAAAGATCATAATGGGCACCATGAAGAAGATGACGATTAGGGTAAGAAAATGAATAAGAGAGAGAGAATTATTATATCGAGTATTTTATTATTGATTAGTTTGATCACAATTTTTGACCTCATGACAGACCTTGGGGAAGGTGTTGTATGGTGGCATGTCGCCGTTGAGGGAAGTGTCGCCCTTATTGCGTTGGTTGGTGTTTACTTTCTGGTAAAGGGAACTTTTAAGCTTCAAAAATCTTTAACAAGAGAGAGAGAGTTTTCTGCTAAACTTCTGCAGGAATCGGCTCACTGGAAAGAAAATTCAAAGAAGTTTCTTGATGGTTTAAGTAGTTCGATTGATGTTCAGCTTGATAAGTGGGAACTTACAAAGTCAGAAAAAGAAGTAGCGTTCTTATTAATCAAGGGCTTTAGCTTAAAAGAAATCGCAGAATATAGATCAACCGCAGAGAAAACGACCCGTGCACAGGCGACTGCTATCTACGGGAAATCTGGGTTATCTGGCAGATCACAGTTATCTGCTTTCTTTCTAGAAGATTTACTAATGCCTCAAAATGAAAAGGCAACATCTACGACGGCATAGGTGATAAATGAGAAGGTCTTAACCTTGTCATTGTCAGCACCACCTTCTAGCCCTCTTATTCCGATGGAAATTGCTGATTGCTTAGAGAGATTCCTTCGAATTTTTAAAGTCATGTCAATGGCCCGACCTTGTGGAGCCGCTGCAAAGTCTGCGTCGGTAAAAAATGACCAGTCCTTTGTGAAATTGTAGAGAAAACCGTAATAGAGCAGGGGAACAAAACCAACATTATCGTAGCTCGAGACTTTACTTCCTTGAATGAATTTAATTTCGGCCTGTCTTATTTTTCCCGTTAAGCCGATTTTGAAATAGTTATCACCACTTCTATAAAGACTATAGGTGTAGCCAAGGCGGTAAGAGTTAAAAGTGTAATCAATGGTGATAGGCTGGTTTGCATCAAAGGCAACACCGTTGTAGTTAGTGATCGAGCGAGATGTGCTTGTTGCTTCAATTGAAAGGGGGGCGTAAATAAAGCGAAGTCCATGATCACTGTTAATATCAACGTGAACTTCCGCTCGGTAATGAAAGAAGGGTCCAGAGTCTGGCTCATCGAAACTTAGCCCCGTGCCCGTCTTAGACGGGATTTGCACATCATTTCTATGCTGCCAAGCTAAACCACTTTCTATTAAAACAGTTTGAGCATTTGATACGTTTATCCCAAAAAATGAAAGAAAAATAAGAGTGAATGTTTTTATCAAATTAAACTCCCTTTGATTTGTCTTGAGCTTAAGTGTAGGAAAATTGTCGTAGAAAGACCACCGGCACCCATTAGCATGGTCATCACCACTATTTGGTAACGTACGGCAATAAGAGGGTCTACTCCTGATAATATTTGACCTGTCATCATACCTGGTAATGAGACCATTCCCACTGCTAGAAAAGTATTGATTTGGGGAATGAGTGCCGCCTTTAAAGATATTCTCTTTGCTACTTGAGGATTAGAATTTTTAATTTCTGACTCAAATCTTTCGGCAGCGACCCCAATGGTATTCATGGCGTTTGAAAAAATCATTCCAGCGAGCGGAATTAAAAATGAAGGAGTGTACCAGCTTGAAGTTGGTATAACGACTTGAGTGACTAGTAACAAAACGGGAATAGCGCCTAAGAAGATTGCCGTTAATGCATACTTTATTTTTTCTTGTCTCTTCTCTTTAATTGAATGCAGAGAAATCCATGAAGAGATTGAGAGCATAAGAAGCACTATCAAAATGGTCCAGTAGGGATTGTTTTGATTAAATATAAAGGTTAGGAAATAACCAATCGTTAACAACTGGATAAGCATTCTTCCCGTGGCATAGGTGAAGCTCTTCCAACCTAGTTCCCATTTAAAAAAGATGAAAAGAACAATAAGGACGGGAATAAAGCTTATGGCAAGATTCTCTAGCGGTATATATTTTACGTTCATTAGAAGACCCTATCTAAAGATTTAATCAAACCATTTAATTCATGTTATTTCGAATACTTTCAACTCGAGTGCCTAACTTTTGGGGCATTTATTTTGGTCAATTCTGACAAGTTTAGATCGTAAATGGTTGAATTTGCATAATTATTTTCTTTTCATTCACTCCTTTTATCAGATGTTCTTTAAAATAGACTTAGCCGATCTCGAATCATCGGCTGAAGTTGAAGTTGAAGTTGAAGTTGAAGTGAACATAAATTGTCGAGGAGTAGAAGATGAAGTTGTTATTAAGAACCGTTAGTGTTGTGTTGTTTTTGTTGTGTGGATCTGTCTATGCAAATAAAGAGATTGTTGGAGAGGGAAGTGGCGGGAGCTCTGTAAGTGAAGGTAGTTCTGCAAGTGGTAGTCGCTTTGCTCATAAACCGATGTTCACGCGTTGTACTAAAGATCTAAATCGCTGGGGTCATTCCTCTCGTTGTAGTTGTGCACTTGAAAGTCAGGAATACAATTCTCAGATTGGTAAGTGTGTGACCGTAAAGGGAGAGCAGACATCTGAAATTGAAGAAGCCGCTGGTGTTATTGTGGGCTGTGAAGGTGGAAGTAAGTCAGCAGATGGACTTGTGATTTCCTGTCCAGATGGAAGCGTTTATCATAGATCCAGAAGTACTGCTGAAGATCTAAGTCGTTCACTTGCTGAAGTTGTAGAAGAACGAGCTGTAGATACTGAGGTTGAAGAAGATCGCTCATACTCAGAACCATTTGCTGGTGCAAGATAAGAAATTATTTCTCTCCACTTGTTTGCTTTAAGCGAGTGGAGAGTTTTTAAGTTTATCTTGCCATCATTCTCTGAAAGGCTGAATGTACCTGAGGAGAACATGTCGTTCTGGCGTGACTGTTCAATCCACCACATCTTGAATTGATAAAAGGAAGATCACTGCCCCTAAGACGAGTGTTGCTGGTATTTGGGCCACTAAAGGGATAACCGGGCATAACAAGTCCCTTTTGATAAAAGACTGAATTTCTGCTGACATTATTTTCTGTAGTAAAGTTTGTCACATAGTTGAGTGGATTTGAACTTCTCGCATCAACTAAAATCATTTCAATATTTGTAACGTTAGGATGATTTTCGTTTAAACTTTGCATGAGCTTTCGCGAAGAATTGCCTCCAAAACTATGTCCCACAATATTGAGCTTAAACTGACTTCCATGCACTTCTTTCCAAGCTTTTATACAAGACTCTGCTACATAGGGCTTCATTGTTGTGTCTGTATGGGGCAGTAAAAGAAAGTCTGACTTATTGACGCTCTCTCTTAAGTTGGGTCGAATAATATTTGAGGCAACATAGCTCATGGTGGCCTTTCCTGGCATAGCTGCATTTATTCCAGCGGCTAAATCATCATAGTACTTATACATTTTATTAGCATAGCTACTTGAGTAGCTCATAAGTCCTTCATAACCCACAGTCAGGGTTCTTACGGGAGGACTCTTTTGCGCCGATGTGCGTGCCCAATTAAGACATTTTCTATAAGTGCTTTCAGCCGATTCACCATCTCTAGGTCTATCAATCGGTGTAAGATTTCTTGGTCTTTGAAGGGCGATTCTTTCGGCCTCTATTTCTTCTGGAGTACGGCAATCTACTTGAG
>JAIPEG010000017.1 GCA_021737405.1 Bacteriovoracaceae bacterium | reverse complement strand
CATAAAGAAGAAGACCGCGAGAGAAATACTGACCATTTTGAGTGATGAGAGGAACTGGGAATAAACTCCACTTGTCTTCAATGGTGATTCTTAAAATATTATTTTCAAATTCAACTTTTTCTAAATTAAACTGTGAGATTCTTCTTAATTTCTCAACAACAAAATCAAAGTCTTCTTGTGAGATTTCTTCTCCAATAGGAATGCTCGCCCAGCGAATAATGGCTGACTTCTTTGTCTTAGTCGCACCTATTAGCTGAACAGCTTCAATGACAACGGCATTGGCGTCTAATGCAACGAGTAAGCAAATAACACTTAAGAATGTCTTTAGGATCATCTGTCTCTTATAACCGAATTTTTAATAATTACCACTAATTTTCTGATTCATATGGTCTTATTAACTTAATTAGCCACTAACCTGTGGTCATCATTCCCGAAGCAATTCCAGTAACAGTCTCTCTAAGAAGTTTTGAATTTTTCCTCTCAAGGGAAATAAGCTGAATAAGATTAAGGGGGTGAATCATTGGTGCCCGAAGCTCAATGCTCTCACCAAGCCAAGGCCTAAACCAAAGATAACTCTCTTCGCGCGTAATTTCATGAAAGAAGCATTTTGCTTTTTGATACTCTTGATAGAAGTCTTCATAGTAGGCCTTCGCCTCGGCCTTTGGGAGGTTTTCTTCAAGATAAAGTCTAAAAACCCCAAGCTCCACTTTCTTAAGAGTAAAGCCGAGAATTTTCATAAAGCTCGAGAAGAAAGAAGAGCCTCTATAAAACTGCATGATCTCATACTTGTCTTCAACTTTTAGACCTTCCCACGCACTTCCTATTCCCCACCATGTCGGAAAAAGAACTCTTGTTTGCGTCCAACAGAGTACCCAAGGTATCGCCCTAATCTTAAATTGCTTATGGCCTTTTGAGCGGCTACTAGGTCTAGAGCCAATTTTCAATTGATCTAGGTAATTATAAGGAGTCGAACGAGAGACGAATGCTGGGAAACTATCGGCCGTCACAAAATCTTGATAAGCCTTATTTGTGTACTCCACCAATTTTTTAAAAGAGTCAGAACTAGGTTCAATATGTCGTTTATCCCGTTGATGAAATTCATGATAGATTTTTGCCACCTGACTTCTCATAACTTCAGGAGAGCCAAAGTTTCTTCCAACCATTTCACCTTGAATTGTGGACTTAAAAATATTAACCGCGGATTTAGGCCACCAGTTAATCTGCTCTTTTATCGAGCCTCCACCTCTTTCAACACTTCCACCATTTCCATGAAAGAAAACTGGCGTTAGTTCGTGCTTTTTAAAAAATATATCCAAATCAATGAGGGTCTTAGAAATTAAGAATCGACTGGTCAATGTGCCATTTTCTTTAGCTGAGTCAGAATAACCTAGCATGACTTCAAATCGACCGAACCACCTTTTTTGATGGAGTAACGTTAATTCTGGAAGTTTTTGATAGAGACGAGATAAAATATCTTCACTATCAACTAGTGCTTGCTTGGTTTCAAAAAGTGGCACCACCGGTATCACTTGATCCTTGAAATATTCTTTCACCAGATTAATTCCATTGATAATATCTTGCTCGCTTTGAACCATACTAAGAACAAATCCCCGCACATACCATCGCGGTTCAAAGCCATGTGAGATATCTTTTAAGGCCTTTAGCATTCCTTTAATGTTCTTTGCTTCAGCTCCCTTGCTGACAATAACTTCCGAGTCTTCTCGAAACTCTAAAGGCAGTACGAGAGCTGGGTAGAGCCAAGCGATACTTTCAACATTTTTTAGATAAAAATTCAGATCACCCCAAACTTCTTTATAGGACTTCAAGAGTCCTGTAAGGCGTTCCCTAAAATTCTTTATCTTTTTACCATCATCAATCTTGATACTTCTTAAACTCTTCAGGTCACTTATTAAGGCAAGATGTTTTGCAACTAAAGACTTTGCTTTACCTTCCATATTAGCGTCTTTAAATAAATTCATGGAAGACTGAAGATTACTTTCTGTAAAAGTTAAAAGTCTCAAACGACTTTCCTGCAAACTACTCTTCATTACCACAGCATCGACGAAAGGATGGCCGTCTTTATCTCCTCCGACCCATGTTCTAAAGTGGACAATGACACCTCTTTGATGAAGTTTTACTTGCTCAAGAAGAATTTTGGGGTCTAAGACCGTTGAATAAATCTGATGGGCTTCATCTTGAACACGGGGTTGCGTGAATTTTGCCATACTTGTTTTAAGTAAGATTTTATAAAGATGCTTAAGTCTTTCTAGCTCTCTTTCTCTGGATTTAGGATCAATATAAATATTTAAGAGGATCTTCTCTACAACTTTAAACAACTCAAGAGATTTCGGAGAGCGTGCTTCTGTGGGATGGGCAGTAAACACATAAATTATAGCATAAGGAGAATCATCCTCAATCCGATCCCCCTCCCTTTCTTCAAGACGATGTTTACGATAGACGGCTTCACACCTATTGATGAGTTCCATGTAAGTAGAAAGAATATGGGCTGTAATAAAGAGTTCATCGTCCGTTAATTTTTTAAGGCCCAAATGCTCTTTTTTTAAAACTTCATAAGTTTCAAGGTGATCAAGTCTTCTGGTCGCTTTCATTTTCAAGCGAATGGCTTCGATTCGATTAAAAACTTTCTTTCCATAGACGTCTTTTATGCTTTCCCCATAAATATCCGATGCCATTCGGATAAGGGACTTTAGGTTTGTGGGAAGGAGGGTTGTGTTTCTTTCGAGTGACCTTGTGGGCATTTTATATGACTCCAGTCATTGGTAGTTTCTATTAAGGTTATTATTAGCGACAAATATCGAAAACGATATAAGTAAATCATTCAAAGTTTACCCTAATATCGCCACTTATTTGCCAATTTCACTAAGCTCAACATAACAGGGACTTCAATGAGAACTCCAACAACGGTCACCAGAGCGGCACCAGAATTAAGACCAAATAAAGTGATCGCCACAGCAACAGCGAGCTCAAAGAAATTACTGGCGCCAATCATCGCCCCAGGAGAGAGAATTTTGTGAGGGAGCTTAAGTTTTCTCCCAATTCCCCAGGCAACAAAGAAAATAAAATAGGTTTGAATCGTTAAGGGAATAGCAATCAGCAAGATATTAAAAGGAGATTCAATTATCTTTTCCCCTTGAAAGGCAAATAGCAAAACTAATGTTGAGAGAAGCGCCAATATGGAAATAGGTTTAAGCTTAACCAAAAAAACACTCTTAAACCATTCTAGTCCGAAATTCTTTATTAAAAGTCGATTGCACATAAGCCCGGCAAGTAATGGAATGACAATAAAGATGACGACGGAGGAAATAAGGGTGTCATAAGGAATAGAAATTTGCGTCACACCAAGAAGAAACTTAACAATTGGAATGAAGGCAATTAGTAAAACTAAATCATTGATAGCAACCTGAACTAAAGTATATTCAGGATCTCCTTTAGTTAGATAGGACCAAACGAATACCATCGCCGTACAAGGAGCTGCTCCTAACAAAATTGCCCCCGCAATGTATTCGCTAGCTAATGCAGGAGTTAGAAAGGCAGAAAACAATTTATCAAAGAATATCCATGCAAAAAAGGCCATCGTAAAAGGCTTAACCAGCCAGTTAATTAAGAGAGTTAGCACTAGGCCTTTTGGGTTTCGACCAACGTCCTTAATAGAACTAAAATCAATCTGAACCATCATAGGAAAAATCATGAGCCAAACGAGAGAGGCCACAGGAATATTGACGTTTGCAATGTTCATTTCACTTAGGGCACTAATTGAGCTTCCCATTAGCTTTCCTAACAGGATGCCCCCAAGTATACACAGACCCACCCAGATACTCAGATAGCGTTCAAAATAGCCCATGGTTTTAAACTCCTCAAAAATGTAAAACTTAACTATTGTAGAGAGAGTGAGGGGCTTTTTAAAGAAAAATTAAAGGAAAAGGCTCGTCTTAAGACGAATGAATTATTGAATCTTATCTTTTAGGTCTGATAACTTTTCTCTAACTTCTTTTTTTGCTTTGTCCCGAGTGTATCCATATTTTTTTTGTAGGATTCCAACAAGATCATCGATATTGCCTTTGACTTCATCGATTTCATTATCCGTTAGCTCACCCCAGAACTGTTTAATCTTACCTTTTGCTTGCTTCCAGTTGCCTTTAATAATATTTTTATCCATAAAACTTCCTTTTCACAGCTTGTACTAAATTAAAGAATTATTTTCCTCGAAGGGATTTTGAGGAATTATCAATTTTTCTTGTGTAGTGAATTAAAAATGAGACAAGAAACAGAATGATAAATAAAAAGAATAAAATTTTGGCAATTCCAGCAGAAGCAACAGCAAAGTTTGTAAAGCCAAAGAGTCCTGTCACTATTGATAATGTGAAAAATATAAGTGCGGCGGTTAACATGATTTTCTCCCTAAGTCTTTCTCAGATTTTCTCTTTTCCTTTTTCTCCATTTTGCCATCCCATCTTTATTTTAAAAGACTCTACTTCATTATTTGAAATATCATCTTTTAATAGATCATGAGCTGATCTTCGACATGAATTTAAGAGAGATATCTTTTTTTAAGGTTTGAAATTCGTTTTTCTGGCATTTAAATTAAAGATTTTCTTTTAATTTTTGATCTAGTACTCCGGCGGAATCTTCTTCATTGCCCCAAATCCGACAAAAAAGGGTGAGAATTAAAAAAGAATACCTAGTATTTTTAATAACTAAGAACAAATATAATGGTTAAAAAACTAAAAGGCTTACTTATGATGAAGGTCATTTTTTCAACTATAGCTCTACTTATCTCTAGTTCTAGTTTTGCGCAAATTGCTTCAGCCTCTTTGTTTAAGGAGATGATGTCTCAAAATCCAGCCGTTATATCACAAAGGCCTGCGGCAACACTGTCGATGGCACTAAGAAGAGACTCTGTTGATAAAGAACAGGATGTTACTAATAGTGCTCTATATACTGAGTCTAAGTCAGAGATAGACATCACCAACTATAGTTTCTTTTATGGCGGCAAAGGTGGAAAAGGAATAACCACCGAAGTCTCAGGGGAGATATCAAGTGGGGAGAAAAAAGACACAGTGACAACAAGTGGGGCTAGTGAAACTCCAGTAACAAATGCTGACATGATGATGCTAAATGCGTCGATGGGTCTATTTAACCACTTTGGTCTAGGCGTTATGAGAGTTACAGAAGACAGGACCCAAACCAGTGTGACTGGTAATGGAAACTATGACACGACAGTCACTTCCCTGAATTTTGGTGCTCGCTTTAATTTAGGTGTCGATATTGGAGTTTTTTACCAAAGCACGACTTTTGAATCAATTGGCTCATTTGCAGGAAGCGCTGTTAATATGGATATTGATATGCCAAGAGTTGGTTTAGGAATTGGCGGGCGTGGAAAGAATTTTCACTTTGAGCTCGGCTACGTAATGGATCTTGAAGAAATTAGAGAAGACCAAGGTGGTGGATCAGGTGCCGGAACTAATGTGACCACCTACAATCCAGCCAAGGTTTTTAGTGCTCTAGAGTTTCGCTTAGGGGGTCTAATGCTGGGGGTTAGCTCCAATTATTATATGGATGGATTTTTTGATTTTAAAAATCTCATGTATTACACAATGGTTCTCTCTTCAAATAAAGAGAATAGATTAGAAAATACCTTTAATTTTTCTCTTGGTGGTGACAAAGGCAGCTCTTTTAGTGGGTCCGTTACCTACTCAACAGTTGAGAGTGAAGAGCTCCCTCCTACTTTAGCAGCAGGAGTAAAGCTCAAAACAACAAGCACAATTCTTGGTGCTCAATTAAGCTACACTTACAATTTCTAGATGGCGTTTTAAAGTAATTCGTCAATTGTATTGACCTCTAAGCTCGGTATGCCTTATTTTGCCACCCTTATTTGCAGTATAGAGCAAAAGGCCTAGTGCCAAAATACAAATCCCAATAACAAAGTTTGGACCATGCTTTTTAAAAAACGCCAATTTTTCAGTGAACAAGAGATTCAATAAAGAAAAGGCCCCAGCAACAAGAGTTAAAACAAAGGCAACTTCAGCGGTTTCCTCATGACTCTCTATTAATTTTTCAGAGACCCCAGGAAGATGTTCCACCACTTCTTCTGCTGGTTCTCCTGTCAAAAAAACAGGAATAACCGTAAATGCTGTTACCAAGACCATCAAAAGCGAGAACTTTTTAAATTCCTCATTTTTTTTTATGATCGAATATATATAGAATATTAAGGCCACGGGAATAGTCATTAATGGCAGATGATTTAAGGCCAAATGTATCTGTGCAAGATTCACTTGAGTCCCCTATTCATCAACAAGGTCTTTGACGTCACTCTCTATTCTCTTCTTCGTGCATTGTAATTTCCCATCAATCATTTCACAGATTTCATCCTTTGCATCTTTGTAGGCTTCATTGACACTATCTGAGATCTCTTCACTTTTCGTCTCTACCTTCTCCATTATGGTTTTATCAGACTTAGAACAAGAAAAAAGAGTTAAGGAAGTAAAGATGAGGATAGTAGCGATATTAAACTTATACATTTTCTGGAATCCTTTTTATGAAACGGCCTAAACAATTTCTTTTATATCAGGATTACAGATAACGTTCTTAACATGACTTTTCTATTTTTATGACTTTGCTTTTTATGGATTATTATCAATAAAAAATCAGAATTAAAGCCAACCTTGTTCTCGTTGATAGAGAAATTCATTGATGCCAAGGGATCTCATATTCTCCTGGTCTTGAAGTTGGCCTTCAATATTACTACTATCACCGTAACTATAATTCGTGCCCGGAAACATAATGCCACGGTCTCGATAGGTTAGCTCCGTTTGATTGGTCCTAAAAGAAGTATCCTTTCGCCATTGATCAACTGGTTTTGCCCCCTCTGAGACACCAACATCAAAGACATAGGGTACAAGTTTATTTCCCTCTCGCACTAAAACATAAGGGGTAACATGATAGCGCCAGCCATAAAAACCATTGGGTACAGGTGCCTTATCATTATCGCGCCACTCCTTTGGGTAAAGCGAGGCATCATCATTAGAGTCAGTTAAGAAGACCTTCCCCATTTCTATACCATTTTCTTTGGCGATAAGAGCAAACTCATGGGCACGAGCAAAGCAGCCGTCGTGAAGATAATCAAACTTCATATAAGAAATCTGAGAAAATTCTTGAAATAATTTATCCGCTTCTTCTTTGGTCAAAACAGAGACGCTGTCTCCTTTATAGGTCTCACTTTGTCGCTCTCCATTTAGACTAAGTTTTATTTTCTTATGATAAAGAGAAGGGTCGCCACTGAGTTCTATATTTAGATTGTGCTGACGATCTTTACCGTCACAATTAGTCACGGCATCAGTTGCCGTCGCTGCCATATTATTTAGCTCAAGAACGATCTGATCCACAGTCATTTCAGCAAGGGAAATACTGGCATACATGAAAATGGTGAGAACATAGAGCAGTTTCAGCATGTTCTCATATCGGTTATCTAAGCAAAGAAGGTAATTTTTCTTACAGAAGCCCGACTGGTCTACTCAGCTAACCTCTTTAAAAAAAATACTAAATATATCTTCACTCCAAAACCCTTTTATACTGAAGCTCACATAAAAAGATTAAATTATGTTTTAATCCATAAACGATATAAAAATAATGTTGACTTAGATGGTTCTAAAGGAATCCCAGGATCTTCCGGCCGCTTCCATGGCTCATCTTGGTTAGGATTTGTGGGCTCTTCACTTGGTTCCTGCCATGGGGTTTCCTTCCCTGGTTCAGTCGGAATCTCATTTGGCGGTAAATCGGTTTCAGGCTTTTTGGGTTTTCCAATTCCATTTGTCATAATCATGTCCATAATTAGATGGGAAAATTGAAGATAATATAATCCCATATCGCCAAAGTATTTCTATATTCAAGTTCTAATTCTTTTTTTTCTCCCATTTTATAATTATCTTTTATAAGTGATGAGGTTCTATTGAAACTTACTTTAAGCTCCCTCATTCTTTGCTGGAAATGAGTAGAATCCGGTTCACTAAGTTTCGTTAAGACTTTCTTCTCGTCGATAGCTTTAATACGTTTTCCTAAATCAAGTATCTTTATTTCGATCTCTTTTGTAACTTCTGAACTAGGCAAGCGCACTTTGCGTTTAAAGTCATGAGCAAGCTAAATGTTATCAATAATATTTTCATCTCTATCCTTATCAACTAAAAGTTTTAATTCTAATAAGGGACGAATTCTATGACCTCTATCAAGAATCAAAATGATTTAAAAGTCATTACTAAAAAATCGGTTATGACTATTTAAAGTTGTAAATACATAAGGTAGTAATATGAATACTTTCCTCAGGATAAAGGGCGCCTACCAAATGAAAGTAAAAACTTCTGCCGCGGTCGGAAATACTTTAACAATCCAAGCAACAAGCATGCCTGCTCTCGTCACCATTTACTACTAACCTGAGGTAGCTTATCCTTTTCCTCGTAACTATTATTGTCATCATGGGCACCCTCACCAAATAGGTTAAGTATTTAAAACGGGAATAACCGAGTCCGAGCATCAACCTTTTTCCACAATAGTTTCATCTTTTGTGCATTCATCAATGGCGTCAAAAATGGAACTTCACTATAATAGAAGCCTGATGAATAACTCCCCTAATGACCCATTATTCTTTTCAAAACCAGCTAATTCACTAAAAGATGACAAAAAGACTTATGGAAAGATTCTCTTTAATCTCAAAAAAAACAAAGAACAAGACAATACAGATGAGCTTACTCATCTGACCGATTCCTTTGAGTTTGAGTCGGCAAAGAATAGCTACTGGAATCCGCCAAAATTCTCCCTTCTTTATGGAACACCTCTTTGGGATGAAAGTTCTCCTTCTCAAAAAATTATCCTTAACCAACTTTATTGGGTGGCCTATTATTCTCAAATTATCTCTGCTGAAATTGCGACTATCTTCCTCAATCAAACGGCTGCAGCAGGCCTTTATGGCATGGAGGACTTTAAGGTTGTCTGCGATACACTAGATCTAGAATCGGCTCAAGAGCGCACTCATATTCAAGCGTTTAAAGTCATTGCTGAGCAAACGGAAAAAAGTCTTTTTGGTCAAAGAATCTTCACTTATCCCATGAAAAACTTTGCTAGTGAAACAATGATTTTTCAAAATACGAATTTAATAAAGAGCTATTGGAAAAAAATTCAACTGCACTTTTTCTCCTACCTCTCATCTTCCAATGCTTTTATTGCTAGTCAGTATCTAACTGTCAGGGGTCTCAGAACCCTCAACGGAAAAATTGTCCAGCATCAATTGAGTCAATTTTATACAGGATTAGAAGAGGCACCAATTCCCTCTAAAGTTAGTCATCACCACTTTCTAGACGAATCCTATCACTTTAATAGTTCGACAATTATTGGTCACGATGTTGTAAAATCTCTAAGGCCACCTACATCTTTTGAAAAGATGATCGCAAACCTTGCCGTAACAGGTTGTCAAAAAGATCATGCTCAATTCAATGTTAGTGTTAATGGTATTTTTTGGTATGAGCCCGCTATCTTTAGTTCCATTTTTAAGGTGCTAAAATCAACTCATTTTTCTATGACAACAAGAGATGCCTTAGAAATGATGAGGCGCTGCTTTTGTCAAGAAAATCAGGGAGTGCATGAGGCCATGCAAACCCATATTGTGGCCAGGAAGTCTTATATAGAATATGTGCAAGGGCTAGAGTTTCTTAATCAGACAAATCTAAAGATGAGTGTGATGGAAAATGTCGATGTTTTAAGTTATTTGCTCGAAAACAAAAGAAAGCTAAGTCATTTTTCCAATAGGCAGGTGGCATGACCTCAATAATTAAGTTCAGCAACGGCAAAACCCTTGAGGTAAAACCAGATGCAAACCTTAGTGAAAGCGCCGACATAACCACATGTCCCGTGCTCTTTGGTTGCCGTACGGGGATTTGTGGGACTTGCTTAGTTCTCGTAACGTCGGGAAGTGAAAATATTACTAAAGCCTGTGAAGATGAGTTAGAACTGCTCTCCATCATTGCAGTCGATCAACCAAACGCAAGACTGGCCTGTCAATTCAGAGTGAAAGGAGATATTGAACTTGAATATCTCGGAAAATAATAATCCTTTTTCAGAGTACTGGTATATTGCCTGCGAATCTAAAGATTTAAAGACGACTAAGCCTCTTGCTCGTACTATTTTGAATGAAACCCTTGTTCTCTTTAGAGACTCTAAAGGCAAGCCTATTGCCATGCAAGACAGGTGTCCTCACCGTAACTTTAAACTCTCAAAGGGGCGAGTTGAAGATGACTGCCTTCGATGTCCTTATCACGGATGGAAAATTAATTCACAATCCGTTGTCATAGACGTTCCCGCAGAAGGTCCACACCAAAGAACAGTAAAAGCACGGAGCACTAAGAAATATGAGTGTTTAGAAATTGATGATTTTATCTATGTCTCCTTAGCGAGTGATATAACTAAAGTGCAGACTCCCTTTCGAATGCCCAAGTATAAAGAGCCCGGATATAAGACTGTCAGACTATTCAATGTCTTTAAAAATAATGTTCTAAATTGCGCAGAAAACTATGTTGATGTCCCTCACACTGTCTTTGTTCATGACAAAATTTTCAGAGTCAGTCGGCAAGAGAAAGTAGAGGCCACTGTTGAACGAGTAAATGGCAGTGTTATTATTGATTATCAAAAGGAAACCGATAACCTAGGCTGGTTTTCTTGGTTTTTAAACCCTAAAAAGACGCCTATTAAACATACCGATCATTTTCATGCCCCAAATATTACAAGTGTAGAATATATCTTTGGCCCAAAGAGGGAGTTCTATATCAGCTCCCACTGTACGCCAGTAAGTGACGATGAAACTCACGTCTATACAGACCTGACCTTTAATTTTGGCGTCTTTAATGCGTTTGCGGCCCCAATTGTTCGCTACCAAGGTCAAGCCGTTATTGACCAAGACATTGAAGTTCTTAATACCCAAATGGAGGTCATTAAGAAGTATGGAACTCATTTTCAAAACTCAAAAGCTGATATCGTTCATGTCTTGATCGAATCTGTCAGAGACGAAATAAAAGAAGGAAGAGACCCTAAGGCTCTTCCGTATAAGAAGCAACATTTTGAGTTTTGGATATGACTTACTTTATAGGCTTCATATTTTTCGGTTTAATCACTTATACTTTTTATAATCCCTCGACTAGATCTTATTATACAGAGAAAAGTCGTGAAGACTGGTTCATTGACTGCAGCAATCTTTTTATCCAAGGCACTCTCATCCCCCTCATTCAGACCCTTGTCTTTTACAAGCTACTTATTTATCTCCTTCCAACGTATCATCAATCCGTTGACCTCACCTTTTTTTCGGCCCTCTTTTTAAACTTTATTTTCATTGATTACCTCTATTACTGGAATCATCGCCTCTTTCATAAGAAGTCACTCTTTCCCATTCACTTGGTGCATCATACGGCAAAAAAAATGGACGTCTTTGTGACTTCTAGAAACACGCTATGGACTTCCTTTTTTATTGTCTATCTCTGGATTAATGGACTCTTTATTTTTCTCTTAAAGGACCCTCGTGGATATTTCGTCGGTATGGCCTTAACAGCAGCACTTGATTGTTGGCGCCACAGTGTTGTCTTTCCCAAAAAACTACAGTCCTTTTTTTCTCGGCGACTTTTTCTGATTACACCGATAGATCACGCCTGGCACCACTCTCAAGAGATTAATTCTAACTTTGGTGCCAATCTCAATATTTTTGATAAGCTTCACGGAACCTTTCAAGATCATGAGGATTATCCTAAACGTCTTGGTGTTTCTGAGAATCTCTCCATTTGGCAAAAACTCATTTATCCCTATAGGTAATTAGAATGTCTCTAGCAGCTTTAATTATTGGCCTCTTTCCCCTAAGCGTTGTTCTCTTTACAGCACTTTCTTTTATACATTTTGTAAAAGAACCTCTTCTTATTAACTTTCTCTTGATTCCGGTATTTCTTTACCTATACCCATTATTATCTTTTCGCCTTCACAACTTAATCTTTCCTTTAAATGAAGGCTATTATGATTTAGCCCTCAAAAAATACACCCCTTGGTGGGGATCATTTAAGATTCAACAAATCTACTATCACTTACCATTTATAGAATCTCTCCTTCAAACAGTCCCAGGTCTATATAGTTTATGGCTAAGACTTTGGGGGAGTTCCATTGGAAAGAATATTGTATGGACTCCAAGTGTTGAAATTAGTGATCGAAGTTTAATGGAAATTGGCGACAACGTGGTTTTTGGTCATCAAAGTCAATTCATTTGCCATGTCATTAGCCCTAAAGAAGACAAAATGGTTCTATTTATCAAGAAAATCAAAATAGGAAATAATTCCTTTATCGGAGCTGCTAGCCGCTTTGGGCCAGGTGTTGAAGTTGAGAGTAATACTCTTATCGGTCTTCTTACCATAGGCATGCCGAGGCAAGTCTTTAAAACCGGTCGACATATCGCCCCTCAACCTCCGCAAGAGAAAAAAGTTTGAGGCTCCTTCTCTTCCTCATAAAATTATTCTGTTTCCCTCGGTACCACTCTTATATGAAAGAGCTCTCAATACCTAGAGAATCACAAGTTGAGGTACTAAGAGACATTCTAAACCAACTAGAGCCTCGCTATGATCTTCATGACATCACTAGTTTTCAAAAGGACTTTCCTCTACAAACATATGAGGACTTTGAACACTCTCCCTTAAGGATTCCAAAAGAGAATGTTCTTTTTTACGAAACGACTTCAGGAAGCTCTGGTCATAAAAAACAAATACCTTACAACCGTGCTCTTTTAAAATCTTTTACCAAAATGTTTTCTCTATGGCTTTATGATGTCCTAAAGAGTGGCCCAAGATTTCAAAGTGCTAAGCTCTTCTTCAGTATTACTCCTCAATTTTCAAAAGATCATCAAAGTCCTATTAATGACGATAGTGATTACCTCACAGGACCACTAAAATTTATCCTAACCTACCTAAGTGTGGTCCCTCATAAAATAAAGAAGATTAAAAACCCTAAGATCTATCAACATGTCTTGGCCCTCTACCTTATAAGAAGTCATAAGCTTGAAGTTATTTCCGTTTGGAGCCCAAGCTTTCTCATTGAGCTTTTTAAGTATATTGAGGAACATGTAGAAGAATTGACTACAGATTTAAATAAGTCTACTTATCACTATGGTGATGTTGAGTTCATTCTACCAAAAATGAATCGGGATTTTCATAAAGATTTAATCTCAAAAAACCTCAAAGTAACCGCCCTTTTTCCAAACCTTAAGATGATCTCTTGCTGGGGAAGTGCCCATGCGGCTTCGCTGATTGAAAAAATTCAACATTATTGCCCTCAGGCGTATATACAAGAAAAAGGGCTCCTTGCGACAGAGGCCCCCTTAAGTATTCCCCTTATAAAAGCACATTCCAATGCTCCTCTCCTCAATGAAGTCTTCTATGAATTTATTGATAGTGATAATAAAATTTTTCTCCTTCACCAACTAAAAGTGGGTGTCAGCTATGAGCTCGTGATCACCCAAAAGTCTGGTCTCATCCGCTACAGAATGAATGACCTTATTTATGTGGATGGAATTTTTCAAAAGACCCCAACATTTAAATTTTTAGGTAGAACAAATGATTATTGTGATTTAGTAGGTGAAAAATTTAATGCCTCATTTCTAAATGCCCAATTTACTAAATACTATTCAAAAATATCCCTTAGCTTACTTCCAAGTAAGATCGATGGAGAAAGGCCTTTCTACACCCTCTTAAGTGATAAGGACCTTGATATTTTAAAGACCGAAGAACTTCTAAAAGAAAACCCTCACTATAAAAATGCTCGGGCCCTCAATCAATTAGGCCCTTTGAATCTGATCGCTCATAAAGACATGGATCAATTCATTAGAGAATTCTATTTTTCAAAGAGGAACATCTCTTTTGGAGATCAAAAAGTACGAGTGTTGCACCAGCATGAATATAATGGAGAGCTCCTAAAAGAGATCAAAGAGCGAGTAGCGATTTAAAGCAAAAAGCTCAACTACTTTCAATTTAGGCCATAATTGATGATAATAATTAAAAAGGTATTCTAAAGTATGCTTACGCCAAAAGAAATTAAAGAGTGTCCAAGAGACGATCATCCTCGCCATGAGAATGTATCCTCTCAGCCTCTTAACAGACAAAAAGTCTTCAATGAACCCCACATCATTACGAAGGGCTGGTATCCTTTTTGTAAAAAGACCGACATTCAAAAGACCCAGGCGAAATCATTTACCCTTTTATCCCAGCGAATCGTAATTTTTAGAACAAAAGACGGGACTTTAAGTGCCCTTGATAGTTTTTGTCCCCACATGGGAGCCGATTTAGGCAATGGCGAGGTCATCGGCAATAAACTGCGCTGTTTTTATCACCATTGGACCTTTGATCAATCAGGTAACCTTTTTGAAATTCCCTGCCAAAAATACACAAAATCTCAAAGACCTATAAAAATAAGAAACTACCCTGTGGTTGAAAAGTATGGATTCATTTGGGTCTTTAGTGATGAAGTCGCTGATCATGAAGTTCCCCATCCCCCTTCGTTTGAGGGAGAAGTTAGCTCAGTACATTTAAAGAAGGTTGTACTCTTTGCTCACCACCATGTCATGATGACCAATGGTATTGATCTTCAACACTTTCAAAGTGTTCACAATCTCGATATAAAGTTTGACTTTAATGTTATTGAAAAAGAGCCAAGTGTTTTTACTTGGGTTCTCTCTGGAGAAATTCCACGCACGAGTCTCCTTCTAAAGATAGCCCATTATATTTTAGGTGGAACATTTAATTATGAAGTCCTCTTTGCAGGGGGATCCATCACGAGCATCACTTACGGCATAAATCAGAAATTTAGAGGAAGAGGCTTCACACTTCCCCCCATCCATATCCTTTGGGGCGCAAGTCCTTTAAAAGAAGGCGTAAGTGCCGTTGATATTTTCTTCATAACTAAGAATTATCCAGGTCTTCTTGGACCATTTAAAAAGTTGGCCATGCATCTGTTCACTTTTATTGTCCTGGCGATTTTAAAAGATGACGACATTAAGGCCTTCCCTCATATGCGTTACAATGTTGGCAATCTAACGCCAGAAGACGCCTCACTGGCAAAGTTCATCCAACTCACGAATCAACTAGAAACTTCTCTTTGGACAAATAATGGCCAATAGCACTTTTAAAAACTCCATACGAAGACCTTCATTAGATGAATGGTTTTTAATCTATCAATTAAAAAAAATTAAACAGCAATTTCATATCCCTATTTATGTTGATGTGGATGTCACGAGACTTGCCAATCACTATCAAGAGCTAGGGGTACCGGCGCCATACACCTTATTACTTATTAAAGCTGCGTCTCTCCTTATTCATGAAGAACCTCTTGTTAACAAAGCGGTATTTCATACATTTTACGGTTTAAGAGTAGTCGAATTCCCCTATAATAGCGTTAATGTCCCGATTACGATGATAAGAGAAAATAAGAAAGTAGTCAGTGCCACAAAGGTCATTGATGCCTACAACTTAACTAATCTTGAAATCAGAAAGGAATTAAAGAAAGCGACTAAAAAATCTCTTGATGAATTACCTATTAATAAAATCATCCATACAAAGAAAAATAATATCTTTAATCGCTCAAAACTAAAGCTAATCCATTTTCTGATGATGAATTTCCCTATCTTATATTTAAGAAATCAAGCAGGCGGTATTTCCGTTAGTTCTATCCCCCATCAATATGACCCAGATTCTCCTATTCAAGGCATGTCATTTGGTATGACTGGAGTAACGTTATTTAGCTCATCCATGAAAAAGGAAGAAGAAAAGACTTACCTAAGACTAGGTATTGGCTTTGATCATATGATTTGTCATGGTGATGTCGCCATGAAGGCCTCAACGACTCTTTGCCATATTTTAAGTGCTAAGAGTTCAGAGCATTTTGATATTTTAACGAGGTAACAATTGATTCTCTCAATTCCTGAACAGACACTTCTCATTTCTATGATCTTCTTTTTGATGATTGGTATTGGCTGCTCTCTTGAGGGAGAAAAATTTACAAACTTTTCAAAGACAAGAAAGTCTCTTTTAACAGGACTCGCTCTTCAGTATATATCAATGCCTTTTTTGGCCTTAGCTCTAAGTCATTTCTTTAATTTTTCTCCCTCGATAACGTTAGTCATGTTGTTAATCACCTGTTGCCCTGGTGGCACAACCTCAAATATGTTTAGCTATTTCGCTCGTGCAAATGTTGAGCTCAGTATTCTACTCACGACCATCACCACAACGTTGGCCTTTGTTATGACACCGGTTCTTCTCAAACTTTTTGGCCAGACTTTAGAGTCCCCTATCTTTATACCAGTAAAGCAGATGATGTTGATTCTCGCTTCGATTTTAATTCCCATATTCATGGGTTTTGGTATTAAGTTAAAGTCTAAATCAATGGCAATAAAGGTTGAGCGCTACGGCTCCATCTTAGGTACTCTTTCTATCATCGTTATGATTTTCATTTGGACACCCAAACTTTTTACCATTCTTAAACAACAAGATACCACTCTCTTTATGGCAATCGGTGCCACAAGTGCCATAGGCATTTTAATAGGTCTTGTAGTCACAAAATTGTTAAAGATTGATAATCCCGATATAAAAACCATTGGTTTTGAAAATGGCATTCAAAATGCCCCACTCGCCTTCGCTATCATTAGTCTGAGTTTCCCCAAAGCAATTGTTGAAGAAGTCGGATGGATCCCCTTGGTTTATGGGGCTCTCTCTGTAGGTGTCGCCTTAAGTTATTTAGTCCTATTTAGAATATTCTCCTTTAAAAGTAAGGTCATCTCATGAGTGGGGAAGTCAAAAATAGTTTGCTGCTTCCTCGAGCTTCACGATTTATTCCAAATGCCTCACACAGGCAGGAGGGAGTAAAGCGCAATTCTTACTATAGGAGAGAGCACTTTAACTCTCTAGAAGACTGGTTCTTCTACACTCATATTGACCCGGTTCAAAGGCTTATTCATGCGATAGGCATGGTGTTAGGTTTGCTCTTTTTTTGTGTATGCTTTTATAGTGTCATCAGCTCGCCTGGAATTCTGACTTTCCTATATTATACTCTCGGAGCCTTCTTTTACTATGTCTCTGGTATTATCTCTCATCAGTTTTATGACAATGGAACCGGTAGATCGCACCCAAAATATCTTCTTGCGACATTTATTCCTGTCATTAAGATAAATTTGGCGACAAGCTTTGGGTATTATGACCGTGAACTAAGAGAATTTATAAAGAAATATCCTTTTGTAAAAGAAGCCTATGACTTGGTAGAAATCCCCAAAGATAAAGTCACTCTATTTCTCCGTGGAATCTATATCCCCTGAACTCCAAAGTGAGGGTCTAAGCTTATTGATATATCCAATGTAGCGTGCAACAGGCGCATCTATTGGTAAGAGATTAGATGTATTGAAGCGAATATTATTATAGACCTCCCCATCTTCTCCTTGAAGAAAATAGAATCCTCTTTTTGTGGCCCAAAGTAGAAATGTCGAAATTATAAAACCAAGCGGCCCTTTACGCTTTTTCGTTACATAAATAGGCTGCACAAAAGTCTTATTTCCATCAATAGGTTGATAAGCAAAGAGCATATGCATTCGTGGTATTAGATTTGGTCTTCCAAAGAGATTGACGTCCTTCATAAGAGTCAAGGCACCAAGACAACCGTGAGCATACTTCATGGCATAAGCGTAGCGTGGTCCAATCATTTTCTTCATCATTCTTTCTGCTAAATTTTTTTCTGGCATTTCACCACAGAGCTCAATTTCTATGGTTGAGCCATTTTTCTCATCAATTGAGAGATCCATATCAATATCGAGCGAATGAACTGTTTTTAAGTGCTGAGGATCGATCCCATTGATCATAGTGACATGATAATGACAGCGTCTATAAAAGGATTTACCAATAGAGAATGTAATTTCTTGACCTTCAAGACTAGGGATTTCTAAAAGATCCTCAGGCGCCTCTGCCAATGGATAAACCCAAATAAAGCCGTACTTTTCCTTTGTTGCATAGGTTTGTAAGCAAGCTTTTTTGGGAATATCTTCTTGGGCGGGTATATTTACGCAATTTCCATTGATATCAAATTGCCAGTGATGAAAGAAGCATTGAATTTTATCATCAATAATTTTACCAATTCCTAGGTCAACTCCCATATGGGGACAAAATCCATCCATACAATGAACAATACCTGTAGAGTCTCGAAAGAGAACGACTTTTTGACCGCAAACAATGGTAGATAAGATAGCCATTTTCTTTACTTCACTAACCTTCGCCGCAATATACCAACCATCAGTCACAACTTGCCAGTTGTTAAAGATTCTATGCTTCTTTAAAGGTTGAGTTTTAGTATTTTGAAAATTATTGGGAGTCATTTGTTGATTGACCTTTTAAAGGATTTAAGTAAATGCAGGAGTAAAAAGGTTTTTTGATTCTAATTCCTTCACGATTCTTTTTGCTCCCACTTTTTCCATCATCTTTTTAAGAAGAGTAAGTTTCCTTTGGGTTTCATCATGGGCATCTAGCTCAAGATAAAGGGTTTTCTTGTCAGCGGGGCTCAAAGTCCCTGAAACCGTGGTTAGTAAAGAAACTAGAGAATCTGGACCAATTCGTACGTCCTCTAAAAAGTGAGTGACAATATTGATGATAAATTCAAACTCCAGAGCAGAGAGTTCATCTTCATTAAAGAGAATCACTCCACTTCCGTGATGGGCAGCTTCGTCATTTACGATTTCACTTAAATAAGTCTTAAGTGTGTCATCAAGACAAAGAGCGCTCATCTTTTGATAATGGTCAATTCCCCAACCTTCAAGTAATACCTGAATGATAAAAATCAGGGGCATCCGCTCCCCTTTTGCAATGGCATCATTAAGAAGCCTTATGAAGGGTTTTACAGGAGCTCCTTCAACCGGAGTAAAGAATTGATTGATATAGTTAAAATGCCTGGCCTCTTCAGCGGCAAACATTGAATAAAGCTTTTGCTCTTCAACTGTTTTTGCTAAGAGACTCATCTTCGCAGCATAGGACATTCCTGCATACTCGATATAGTAAGCTTCTTCTAACCTCATTTGTGAACACAAAATGAGCACTTCTTTTTGATCTTCAAGTGATAAATTCTTAAAGACTGTTACATTTTCTAAATCAAAACTTTTAGCCTGCCAGTAAGAGCGGGCTTCAGAGGGCCTTGAAACTCCAGTACCGACTTTCTTAGTAATTAGAGCCTTGATCTCACTATTTTCAAGATTGCCATTATCAAGTTTTGAAAGCGCGTGAAGCATTTCATTTAACATCTCTATTCCTTTAACATTCCCTTATAAGTTTTACTCATAACCCCATGATAAAAGCTCATTGGTAAAAGCCGCCTTAAAATAACAACGCTCCAAGCATCTTTGCCAACAATGACTTCTCTTGGCATCTTTACACAATCAACAAGTTGGACCACAGCTTTTGACACAGCATCAGAGCGTGGAGCCTTTGATCTTGCTGCTAGTTTTTGCATGAACGCTGAGAACGCTTGTGTAATAGGAAAATATACTGAATTAGAATTTTGAGATTCTTCACCCCAAGTAATCGCCTTCAAAAAGTTTGTGCGATGTCCTCCAGGAACGACACTTGATACACTTACTCCATGAAAAGACATCTCATAGCAAAGCCCTTCTGTAAGGCCTTCAAGTGCATATTTTGAAGCAGAGTAGACACTACCAAGCGGAGTCGAATACTGCCCCATGATAGAAGTGATATTGATAACCCTTCCCTTTGAATCCCGAAGGAAGGGAAGAAGCTCTTTTATTAGAAACGTAGGTCCAAAAAAATTCACCTGCATCTGCTCAATGACTTGATTTTCACTTATGTCTTCAAGAGCACCAAAAAAGCCAACTCCTGCATTATTTATAAGAACATCAAGCTTTGAATCAAACTTTTCCTTAATGATCTTTCCAATAAAGACCCTATCCGTTGAGTTTGTGACATCAAGGTTTATGATAGTCAAATTATCGGAGTAACTTTTAATAAGATCGTTAAAGATATGACTCCTCTCTGAAGCATTTCTAAGAGTCGCGATAACCTTATGCCCCGCCCCCAAGAGATCTTCAACCATCTGTAGGCCAAAACCAGAGGAGCAGCCTGTTATTAAAATAGTTTTCAAAGAGAACCCTTACCAAGCCCCAAAGAGAGCATTAAGACTTTTATTTTAGAAAAAAAACTGTGGCATATTCGAATGATTGATTTTTTCATAAACTTTAATTGATAAAATAATGGCATAAAGAAAGTCATTTGTGCGACACAAGAGAGTTCATCTCCTTGGTGCCAATTCGGATTTAGTTTCGCAAAAAATTCAATTCTCTTATTACTGGCCATCAGTTCATTGCTGATGGGACTCACTTCTTCTTTTAAGCAGTCTTTTGTAGAGACAGTTACTTTTGAAAAACTTATGACCCCCGTGTTTTCACAATAGTAATCTCCATACAAGCTTTTTGAAAAGCCGTCGATGAGGTGCTTTTCCTTAACAGGGGTGATCCTTTCAAAGCGCGGGTAATGATCGGGAAAATTATTCGCCATAAGAAGATAAGTCTTATAGCCCTTAGAAATAAGAAACCAGTAAAGTGGCTCAAATGGTTTTTTTATCTTTTGCCAAAATAGATATTTTAAAAATGATACTCCTAACGTTCCTTGGCCCCAATAATCTTTTTCAATAATAGTGTCGCCACTAAAGACTCCTCGAACCATTCTTCCTTCAAAATCAATCATAATATTCTTAATAGTTGAAAAACCTTTTATAGAATGACTTGCCTTATCGAGAAGCAGAAAAACACTGTCCTTATTAGAAAGATCTTTTAAAAAGATTTCTTTATTTGTATTACTATAATATTTTGAAAAAACAGAAAACATATCATCAATTTGATCCACACTGAGTTTTTGAATGGACAAAGTTTTTGCATAGAGTTTTTTCTTATTCTGCATCTCTTTCCCTAAAATTAATGATTAACTCTCACTTTACCAAAACCCCATTCAACGCAGTTTTGCTTTTCTAAATGTTGAATAAACTTTATAACCGCTTCGTCTTCTTTTATGGGGTTTGAAAAATTAAAGCGAATTGATTTGAATACTTCCGTATCACCTTTTGCAAAATAATTACCGACACATTTCGTGGCAAAGAGAATGATTGGGTTAAGCAAAAGACCCTTTAGACCTTTTCGCTTTTTGGTGACCAATATTGTCAGTCCCTCTGCTCTTCCCTCACCAGTAGGCCTTAGTGCAAAAATGATATGACAGTGAAGAAAGTCAGGACCAACTGTCACAGACCCAGTAGAACCTGCAGTATAAGACATCGAGTAAGTCAGAGCATTTGCATAAAAGCGACCAATAAAGCGCAAATACCACTTCTCAACAGGAATCTTTGTAATATTGTTAAATTGGATCGTGTGTTCAGAGATTTTTCTGGTTTCAAACTTCACATCCACTGGAAGGTCATGAACCGAGGCAAAATGATGAGCATCAATAGCATTGATCATCATTATATTTGGGTGACATTCTTTAACAAATTGATTACCAAAAGAAGAATCTAGCTCAATACCATCAAGTTCCTCAATACTGTGAACTCCGTAGCGAGGAGTATCTCCAGTGTAAATCCAAATCGTTTGGTATTTTTCCTCCACAGCATAGTGTTTAATAGAGACACTTATTCCAGGAGTCTTTCGGCAAGGTATATCTACAAGCTCACCAGACTCATCAAACTTCCAATGATGAAAGAAACAGCGAAGACCTTTTCCCTCGACCTTACCTTCAGCAAGATGAGCTCCCATATGAGGGCAATAGGCATCTACTGCATATACTTTACTATCTTGTCCCCGATAAACGGCGAGCTCTTTTCCGAGAAAATTTAGAGGTCGGGTTTCGCCCTTTTTAAGATCTCGGGATTTAAAGGCCCAATACCAACCTTCAACTACCGTATCTCTTTGCCCAAAAATTTTCACATCACTCAATGCAGACATTGATTCTCCACCGGCCCGGAAGTGCTTCAGGGCTTTTCAAACAAAATATATCTTATCATAAAAACGTAAGGACAAAATCCGCGCAAAAAAGTCACCTAAGCCTTTTTACTAGATGAGTTGCAGAGAAAAATGACAGGTAAGAGAACAAAATCAGCAATCAGAGCGAAACCCAAGGCCAGTATAATAAAGGCACCCATTTGCACCATAAGCTTCAAATCACTGAGTAAAAAGCACGGGAATGAGACAATGAAAACCAAAGTCGTTCCAATAAGCGCCTTGGAGTTGTGCTCATAACTCTTTCTTATGCTCTCCATTAGTTCTAGGCCTTGCTTCTTAAAGGCCCTTAAAGTGTAAAGAAAGTGAATCGTATCATCTACGGCAACTCCCATGACAACACAGATCAACATCACAACATTTCCTTCAACTTTTATATCTAGAAGCCCCATCATCGCCGAGATCACCACAATCGGAAAAATATTGGGGATCAACGCTAAGGCGGCCCAGGAGAAAGATCTAAAGATAAGCAAGAAAATGATAAAAATAAAGATGAAGCTAAGAGCAAAGGAGAAGAGAAAGTTATTAATAATCTGATCATAGAGGAAACTTCTAATATTAATAAATCCTCGTACCTTTACATTAAAACTAGCTGGAGCAAATTCTAATAATTTGGTCACTACTGTTCTAACGTCTTTGATACTAGCCGTTTTTAAAAAGACAGTTGTCTTAAGACCTGTTTCTTTAAGTCCAGTAAAGTCTTTTAGAACACCCATAGATTTTAAAAACCTTTCTGACGCTTGATACTCTAAACCATCGTGGGCAAATTCAGGGGCTACCCCTCGCAAATACTCTCTTAAGGAAATAAATGATGAAAGCTTACTAACATCTTTTATTTTTAGAACTTTCTCTTCAAATTCTTTTATCTCTTGATACTCCCCTTTACTTAACGGCAGAGTCTTTTGTGAGTAGACCAAATCAACTGAGCTTACATAATGGAAGTTGTCATTAAAGAAGACAAAGGAGCGCGCCATTGGATGATCTGAGGTGAACTTATCGTAGAAATCATCATCCACAATAACTCGAGTTGAAAGAAAAATCATACCTATGAAGCTTATGAAAAAGAAGGCCATAATGGTATAGCTCCACTTTTGAAGTTTTGGAAGCAGCCATTCTCCTAGCCACAAATAGGTATCTCGTTGAGTAGGATACTCTCTTGGAAAACTACTGAGGCATTTCGGAAGGAAATAGAAAGTTAAAATAAATGCCACAAAGGCCCCAAAACTACAATAGAGACCAAAGAAACGAACAGGCTGCATATCGTTAACAATAAGAGATAAGAAACTAATTGAAGTCGTCAAAGTTGTAAGTAAACAAGGCTTCCACAATTCCTTCTTCGTGCTTTCCAGTCTGTACTGAAGATTCCCTTTCTTAGAGAGAAAAATGGAGAAGTAATGAATAAGGTCGGCCGTTGCGACAATAATAACAAAGGTTAAGGCAAGTCCACTGTAGGGATTTAAACCTCCTTCTAGCAAGAAAATTAAGATCATTGCGAGACAATATGAAAAGGCAATAATGAGATCGACCCAAATGACGACGGCAAGACTTCGAAAGAGCCAAAATATAAGAAGGCTCAGTATAAGAAAAATTAAAGGAGAAATAAAGCGTTGGTTATTAAGCATTTCTTGGAGAAAGTAGTATTTTGCTACTTTATGGCCTAGTAAATGAACTTTAACATTTGAAAACTCCTGCTCAATACTAGCGCTAAGTTTTAAAAGATCGGCCATCAGCTGCTTTTCTTTTGCTCCCTCTAAATTCTTATTCAGAGTTATTGAGCCCACTAAATTTTTACCATTCTTTGTTAAGTAGGAGTTGAGATAAAAGTCTTTTTCTAGCTCTGATTTTCCATCATCGGTGAGCTTACCATTGATAAAGAATGGTCTGAGTTTTATGGAGCGATCTTTATAAGTGATATATTCAGCCGTCGATAAATACTGAAATGACCTTACTCCCTTAAGTCCCATTAATTTTTGGGTAACAATCTTGCCAATCAAGACAATATTTTCTTCACTCACAATACTTGAGCTTTCTAGTGCAAAAAGAACGATGTTCTCATCATCAAAGTTTTTCTGATGTTCAAGATACTCCTCTCTTAATGGACTATTCTTATCAAGAAGGGATTCAATTTTAAAAGGAACCGATAACTTTGCTAACTGGCTGGATATACTGAAGAGCAGAGTGAAAAGTAAAAATATGATGATTTTCGGTTTCAATGCCTTCTCTTCTCCATATTGATCAAAATATATCTGAGGGTTATTCTAACAAAGGAATTTAAAATAGCTCTTGTTTATTGAAGATAGGTCAGGGTTTTAAAAGGAAGGAGTTTTTATTATGGCAATTAGGCAGAAAACATTTAGTGTTCTTTTTTTAGCAATCCTACCTCTCATTTCATGTCAAAAACAAACGGACTCTCCTAATAAGATTTCTCCAACTGCTTCAAAGACAAGTAAATTATCGGCCCTTAGAGGAATTGCCTCCGAAGGCGAACTCATTGAGGGAATTAATAAGAAGATTGTTGCGATCGACAGTCAATACCAAATAGTTCCTCTCATAAATGAACTTATCACTCTAGCTAATAGGGAAGAAAATAAGGAAAACACTTCACTTCAACTCTATAAATTGGCACTTAAACCTGTTTTAAAGCTAGAGGGTATCATTTGGCGTTTTAGAAAAGTCGTAGAGAATTCGGGTGCTCTTCACCTCACCGCCCTTGGTCTTATTACCAAAGCTTATCACCGCAGTTATATGTATGGCCCCCATATTAAGGCGACCTTAGATTACCTAACAACGCCCGCTAATTCGTATCCTATGTTTGAAAACCTAACTGAGGCCCAAGACTTTTTAGAGAAAGATATCCGTCCAGAGCTACAATCATCGTTAAGTGAATTACAGAACCTGACAAAAAGTTTAGAGGATACTTGGACTCTTAATTTTGATGGTTATTTGGTTTCGGGTTTTGACCCAAAAAATAATATGACTTTCATCTCTGAGCAAAAACGCTATAAAACCGTAATCAAACCTCATCTCTACTATGGAATCTCATCCCTTCATAGGGCCCTAGGCTTTATCGATTATAGTGTTAACTATAATATTTCTCAGTTACCCCTATTTGTTGATAAATTGGTTTCAAAGACGGCCATTAATAACACTATCCTCTCGAAGACGTTTACTCGAGGCCTTCCTCAAATTTCAACTCCGAAAGAGGCTTCAGAGATTCTTAATGGATCAAAACTTCTATCCAATAAAAAGTCTTTTGCCCCATTCCTAACTCTCAGAAAGAGCACACAAATTGCAAAAGAAAACTTAAGGTCTGCCATGACTCACTTTAAGAGTGCTTCTGCTTATGAGCTTAAGGCCCTTGAACAGACAATTATTCTTTCTGACTCAGATAATGGAGACCGCTACATCATTAACCCTAATTTCTTAATTATTGGTCAAGAAAGTACCGTTCGCCGATTAAATGAAATGGTTGGTCTTTATGAAAAAGCATTAAAAGGAGAAACTCAACTGGTAACAAGTCATATCACTGGTCGCCAAACAAAGATAAATTTAATCTCACTCTTTACCCCCTATTCAGATCTAAAGGTTTTTCTACCAAAAGAAAGTAACTTCTCTAGTGAGAAGCGTGGTCATACGTTGAAATGGAAATCTGGTCGTAGTGAGTTTGGCTGGAACTATAATTACGGTAAACCAGTATCCTATCCTGACCCTACATTTGGAGGTTTCCTACCAGAGGCCAACAACGAAAATATCTACTCCATCGCCAGAGACATCAAACTCACAGAGTCACTAAAAGTTTTCAGCGACTACCTACCCATTCCCTAGGGAGATCTATTTACGGTCCCACTCACTTTCAATTCAGCGGTTTTATAACTCAAAAGTAGTAACACCGCTGAATGGATATGACCTATTCCCATCACGATTACCTAAACCAGATTTTCCTTGATAGTTTGCCACCTAACCAAGGGTCTATCCATGAAATTATTAATTACTCATTTATCGTCAAACCATATGGTTGGGGAACAATTGATTGCTCACCATTATCAAAGCTTATCATTAATGGTGAAAAGAATTGTGACATAAATATTTTGTAGCCTTTCATCGAGGAAGCTTGACCATAAGCGTGGTGCCAATTCCAACTTCGCTTGTGACCTCAATATCTCCACCATAAGACTTCACAATACCGTAGATAACGGAAAGACCGAGACCGGTGCCTTCATCTATATCCTTTGTGGTGAAAAAAGGATCAAAAATCTTTTCGATAATATCCTCATTCATGCCATGGCCATGGTCTTGTACTGAAATGATATGAGATTCATCTGTTAAGTAGTAAGAAACTTTTATCACACCATGATTATTCATGGCGTGAGCCGAATTGTTACAGAGATTGATCAATATTTGAGAGATGTGATTTATATTAATATAAAAAGGACGATCTCCTTCTTCTTGAATATCTAACTCAAATTCGACTTGCAATTTTTTTGAGGATCGAATCAAGTCCATTGTTTTGAGCACTTCTTTGGATAGCAGAACCTCCTTGTACGTTCCCGAATCCTTTCTCGCAAATCTTAAGATTTGATTCACCAATTCTCTTCCTCTCTTACAATATTCCAAGGTCGTTTCTACCCGTTCTTTTTTTGAAACTCCTTGGTCGGTAGTTGCAAGTCCTTCTGTGGCCAAAGTGATACAGTGGAGAATGTTATTAAATTCATGAGCAATTCCACTGGCCAAAACTCCAATAGATTCTAATCGTTGTTTTTGCTGAAGTTGGCGTTCATAGAGGGTAAGCTTCTCTTGGTTTATTGCCTTCATAAATATATACAGTGCAAGACCAAAACTAATGGTAATAATCAGAAACCAAATCACCCAAGGAAGATAAGTGGTTTCTCTCTTTATTAGTTTCTTGGTAGGCAAGACAACTAGTTCCAAGTTCCTGTTATCAATATCTATTGAAATTGTTTGAGAAAAATCAGTGTCAAATTGTTTAGTTTTCATTGTACTAAAAATTGACTTACCTAAATCATCGTGATCAATCACAATGAATTCAAAAAAATCCTGATGATCTAACTTTTTGAGAGGAGAGAAAAATTTATCAACATAGAGAACAATAGCAATAAAACCTTTTAATTGACTTAGTTCATCACCTGCAGAAGATAATTGATTATTGAAGACAGGATAAGTAATAGCAAAACCTATTTCTCTTTGAGATTCTCCTTTTAAAATTATAGGAAATGTACTACTTGCAACAGGTAGCCTTAACTTCATCGACCTGTATTTGGACTCCATTCTTAGTGGAGAGAAAGCTAAGTCTAAGCCAACGGCTTGGTTTTCAGAAATAGGAGAATAAGAATAATAAGTAGGAAAATGAAAAGGACGCTTTTTAGCAGGGATTTCTTTGCCATCCTCATCTATCTCAAAAAAAATAAAATCCTTTAATCCATCCCGAACAGCACGCTTCTCATAAGCCTCTCTTTCATCACTTGGTACTTTTGGTTGCCACTCAACAATGTGAAGAGGTGTACTTTTATCAATGATACTACGACAAAAAATGTCAAATTCACTTCTAGTAACATCTTCACTAGATAGAATAAAACCCTCTATACTTCTTAAGACACTCTCTGCTTTGTAATACTCTCTCTCAATTAAATCTTTAAGTTCATAAGTCCTTGAAAGAACTTGAGATTTGATATCACTCATTTCCTGAATTCGCATAAAATAGAGTGATAAGTTAGCCGTCGAGAGACCAAATAATATTATTAAAACGGAAGGCCAAAATATTTTCTTTTTCACGGATAAACTATTTCTTGATGGATGGATGGACAAAATCTCCATTAATCCTATAACAATTGCCCATTAAAAACTACCCCACACTGTCCAAGTCTTAGGGATATTTAATAAAGATTTCCATTACTCCTCTTTATTGAAGCGTAGTGGCAATCTTTAACGTAGGATGAGGCAAATCTATTTTTAAAAAAATACATGAAGATGCTAGAATGGATAGGGCCTACCTCTCGGTCCCTGGGATTAACTGCCGCGCGATTAAGCAATAGGTAAAAAAACGATGAATACTTATTCGCCTTTAGAAGAAAAACTGAATATCTACTCACATCTTTTTGGTGTTGTTCTCGGTTTTATTGCACTTTTCTTATTCATAATAAAAGCAACAAATGGTGGGTCAGTCTTAGAAGTATTAAGTAATCTCATTTTCTGCTTGAGCATGATTTTTCTCTATTCAATTTCCACTAAATACCATAGTGCAACAGATACAAAGAAAAGGTTTCGATTAAAAATTCTTGATCATAGTGCCATCTATGTTTTAATAGCAGGTACCTACACTCCCTATGCTCTTAATGTTATCAAAGGGACTAATGGTTGGATTCTATTTGCTGTGTCTTGGGGGCTAGCTCTAGTCGGAACAACCTTAAAGGTCTTTTTCACTGGTCGTTACAAACTTGTCTCAACTCTTATGTATGTTTTCATGGGTTGGATGATCGTTTTCTATATCAAACCACTCTCCGTCATCATTTCAAAGGAAGGATTTAATTGGCTTTTGATTGGAGGGGTTTCCTATACATTAGGAGCACTGATTTACTTAATAAAGAAAATCCCCTTAAATCATGCTACCTTCCATATTTTTGTCTTACTTGGAAGTATCAGCCACTTTATTTCCATTTTCTTCTATATTTAATATAAGAATTTTTATCCCATAAAAACCATAGGCCTAATATTAACCTTGGACATAGGCAACGATATTGTCTTAATCAATTCTGCCGATAAGAACTCTTCAATCTGACTCGAAAATTTGCCTATTAAAAACTTATGCCCCTTCAATATATCAGGCAAAAACAACTGTAACCAACTGAAATCACAATTCCTAAAATAATATTTAAATAATTACACCTGAATAGACGATAAAATACATAAGTAAAGTCTATTTTATCTCTTTATATAACATGAGGCTATTTTCTAGTGAGAGAGACCGTTTTAATTTTTATTATATTGTCCACCTCGTTAAATTTAGTATGGGCAGAAAGCACTCTTGGTACCTTGAATAGTATCCAAAATGGATTTGGTAATATTGAAGAATGTGAACAAACCGAACAGGATATTTCAAGCTGTGGTCTATCGGCGATAGACGATTCCTTAAGTGGCCTATTAAACTTAACCACCATGAATCAATGTATTGCCTCTACTGAGAGCTACCAAAATAGTGGTATAGAAGTTCCCGAATGCCCCAATACTGATGACGGAATTAAGGGACTCGATCATTCTTTTCCTAGTGGCGCACTCTTTGGACTTTATAGTGGTAACAACTCGGCTTTTCTAACCGATTTAATTACAAACTATTTTTCAGATAACCCGATTGGAAAATTTAATGTCGTTCTTCCTAGAGACTTAATTTATTCTCTTAAACAGGATCAAGCTTTAATCAATCTACTAAATAACCCTAGAATTAATATTATCGATGTAGAAACCACCCCAAATGTAGACCGTTGGATGCAGGATTCTTTTGAGTTTTTAACTCTTGATGGAAAGCCAGCTCTTTATCAACTAGAGCACCAAAGAGAATATGGATCAAATTATGAGGAGCGGCTTGCCTGTCAAATTGCAAAAAGTTGCGACATCCCCTACTTCATTCCTCCTGATATGGTAGACCCTTTAAATAAAGACTTTAATAGTATTAATAGTGGAGGGAATTTAGAAACCTTACCTGGTGGAACTATATATAGAGGAGTGTTAAAAACATCTGGCTATCGTTTTAATCAAGCTAGCCCCGATAGAACTTACCCTATTGTATCTCCTGCTCAAATAAAACAGAGAACGGCTTTTGAAGCTGCCGGCAATAGGGTGCTAGATTTGGACACATCCTTTCTGGAAGTTGGGCACGTTGATGAAATCATCAATATCGTAAAGACGAATAGACCAGCGCCCTGTGATTTTGCCGTTATGCTAGCAAGCCCAGAAAAAGCATTTGAACTTATGGAAGGCGAAGTTGGAAGTGAATCTGCTCCACGCACAAGCCCCCGACCGGTTTCTCGTCCACGGAATAATCAAGGCTCAGTAAAACCGACATTATTTGAAAATATCTTTTTATCAAAAGCCTATGCGGGGGCGATGGCCTTAAACCCAATACCACGAGAAGAGCTCAGTCCCGCTGATAGTAGATGCGCAGAAGTTAGCTATAGATCTTTGAAAATGGAGTACGCTGACAGAGCAATAAATCAATCAGAAATTAATGATATCTATTCTAGAAATTGTATCGATAACCGAAGTGTTGAGACTTTTGTTAATAGCGATGAATATCAAATTCTCAAAAGAATTAACTTAGAAGAAGGTCCTGAAGGTGCAAGTTCTATTTCTCAGATCATGGAAAATAATAAAAGAGAATTATTAGCAGAACTCGCTCAAACCTCCGGTTGTAGTAATCCCCCTGTCATTGATGTTCCTGTCTTTTTTAGAAAGGGCCTATCTTATGCTCCAGACTTGGTAAATGGTGTTGTTCATCCCAACAATAGCGGCACCTCCACGATTATTATGCCCAGAACATATTTTAAGCCTTTTGATGATTATGTAGAAAATGAATTAGCCGCTTTAGGGGTTAGGGGCACCTTCGCTCATGATATGGGCTACCACCTCTTATGGGGTCAGGTGCACTGTGGAACGAATACAGCAAGGATTTGTAGACAATGAAATTATTATCCCTAATATTTCTAACATTAAACTTATCGGCTCAAGAGATACCAAAAAATATAAAAATTCAGGGGCAAATTAAAGTTCCTGAGATCACTATTGATCTTGAATTTGAATTAGTGGGAAAGTCCGGAGACTTGGCCATTGAACTAAAAGCATCAGAAGGAGAAGCTCAGGGAAGCTGCTTTTTCTATGTGAAGAGAATATCAGCACCTCAACAAACCAGAGGCATGGGAGGAGCAATTTTTGCCAACCGCACACCTCTGTGTACCTACGAACTAAATAATAAAGACGCTGAAAAGATTTTAAATGAAGTTAAGCTTATAGATGTAGGTTACAGATTAGATAATAACGGGAAGATCTATGGAGACATCAAACTCCACACGCTCAAAAAATCATATCGCTCTGAATTCATCGATAGCAAATAAAAGTTCGACTCTCACCATAAAATTATAAGGGTGTAATTTAAGACCTAAAAAATAAAATTTCATGGACTATAAAGCGGATAAATGAGTTCATCCATTTAGTTTCGACATGTGGATTATTAAAGATAAAACTTCTCTGTCAACTTGAAAAAAAATCTATTCCTAGTAGAATACTATTTTCCAAGGACTTTTACCAATCCTTAACAAAAATTTTGCTCGAGGAATACACCCACACTCCATATTCTTTTGACGTAAAAGGTATTGATTTTTATTTTAGGACAGCATGCTTAAAAAAATAGTTATCCTTTTAGCTCTTTTACTTTTTATTAAAGATTCCTCGGCTAACGAATGCGGTACCTGGCTTACAAACTTCACTTCTCCTGTTTGCACCAGAGCAAAATATATATTTTGGACTGGTGCGACTCTCACACTAGGATTAAGGGTTTTCAAAGAGATTCAGGGAAGGGATGAAATACAAAAAAGAGCAAAGAATAAAAATCATCTTAAAGGTTTAGGAAGAGAAGCAGGGGAACTTGGAAAGGGATACCTAAATGCAGCCTACTTTTTAGGTCAACTCGTTTTGGGTGGAAATAAAGGAAATGAAAGGGCAGAGCATATGCTGGAGGCAAGTTTCTACACTGTTGGTATGACACTCGGTCTTAAGAAAAGTATCCATGAATCTAGGCCGGGAGTTCCAGAAGATCCAGACTCATTTCCTTCAGGTCACTCAAGTGCATCTTTTGCTTTCGCATCAGTAGTCACTGCTCAGCATGGCTGGGCCTGGGGAGCAGGTGCTCATCTCATTGCTACATTTGTTAGTTTCAGTAGGCTCAATGATGATTGGCACTACCTCCATGATGTTATCGCAGGAATGACCATTGGAATGAGCTATGGATGGGGAATATACTTTAACCACAAAGATCACAATAAGCCCTACTGGTTAAGCCTATCTCCCACTCCTGATTTAAGTGGTTTAACACTTGGAGTCTCTGCATCATTCTAATTATTAATGATTTTCCTGATAAACCTGACCTCTGCCGTAAGATTTGATATTTAATCTGCCTCTATGAAAAAGTATTATGTACTATGATATAGGGGTGAGAAAAATGGTGGACCCTAGCGGGATCGAACCGCTGACCTCCTCACTGCCAGCGAGGCGCTCTCCCAGCTGAGCTAAGGGCCCTTAAGAAAAGGGAATCAATAAAATAAGAAACTTGAGCCCTTTAGGCAAGTGAAAAGCTTACCGCGCACTGCACATTTTTCCGATAAAACCCTCCTTTCAAATATCTCAAAAGAGCATAAAGGCCAATGCCGATGGGGTCTTGTTACTAAAGTGCACAGGAGAAAGCATGTCAGGAAAATGGACCGCCCAAGTACAAGTAAAATGGAATAAAGAAGCGCCCGCCAGTGAAAATTGGGAATGGCTCAAAGAGTGGAGCGAAGTCAAGTGGGCCTGGTCGACGATGGGAGATTGGGACATGACTCTGTGGCTTGATGTTGCCACACCAGAGGAGCTTGAAAAGTTTGTTTGCACAAAACTTCGATCTAAAAATTGGGTTGAAGACACTAAATCAACTTGGACCAAGGAAGTCTGGGCCGCATAAGGCACAGACTCTCGGGAAAATAACGCCGGGGATTTAGGCGTTCAAGGTTGAACACTCCCCGGCCTTTTTTTAAAGCCTCTTCACTCGCCTCTCTGCTAACCACATTAAAAGGGCCGGCAAGAAGAACATATCGATGAGTAGTGCTCCCGTTAAGACCAAAGCGCAGAGCATACCGAAGTTTTCATTTGGAACAAAATCACCAAAATAATAAATCCCAAAACCACTTGCTAAGATCACAGTTGTAACGACAAGAGCAGAACCTGTATAAGTAAAGATGGTTCCCATGATGTCTTTTTCGGGCATTCCTTCTTTTTTAAGTCGGTAGTAATTACTCAAAAAGTGAATGGTGTCATCTACGGCAATCCCCAAGCACACACTAAAGACCAGAGCTGATCCAATATTAAGATCTACCTTTCCGATCACCATTATAGCTCCCCCAAGAACTAAAGGAAGGACATTTGGAACCAAAGAAATCAGACCTATTTTAAAGCTCTTAAAAATTAGAATCATTAAAAGGGCAACAAGTAGCATGGCCATGGTAATCGACTTCACAAATGTTAAGACCACATAATCCATCATTCGTTGAAAGAGATAAAATTTTCCAGTGGCCTCAATATTAAGCCCCATCTCTCGGCCCATTTTCTCGAGCTCATCTATGTGCTTTAACCACCCCCGAGTGTCATAGATCGACCAAAGGACAGACATACGCATTTTATCTTTTTTAAGCGTCATGCGATTATTAAGATCCATCCCCTGAGGTAGCCCCATGGAATAGAGAAAGAGCTCTTCTGCCACTTGCTCCTGTGTATCAGGTAAGCGGTATTCACTCTCCTTTCCACCATAGAGATTCTTATTCATGTCTTTTATAATATCGATAATATCCACCGTCTTATTCACATAAGTTAGGGCATCCACTTTATTCTTAAAGGCTTCAACCTTTCTTAGGAAGGCCGGATCTTTTATCCCCTCTTCCTTTCCACTGTCGATGATAAATTCAGGTCCAGTATTTCCGCCAAAGACTTCTTTTACAAAATCATTGGCCTTCCTAATATCTTGGCGAGCATTAAAGTATTCATAGGGGTTGGAGTTAATATTAATTTTTGTCGCGAGCCCTAAAGAAACAACCGTAAAGAGCGCCATAAAGATAAGCATCTTACCTTTATGCCGATCAAGAAATTCAACCAGTAATACGGCCTTTGGGTGGACACCATCTTCACTTTTTCCCGTTAACGATTGAAAGTGCTTGGGAACATTAAAGGGAATCCAAAAGAGCATGGGGCACATAAAGAAAATCGTTGTAAGCCAAGCATAGAAGCAGCCGATTCCCGCAAGAATCCCTAGTTGGCGCACTGGCACGAGCTCTGTCATCGTCAAGCTAAAGAAGCCAATCATAGTAGAGACAGATGTCAAAAAGGTTGGAATCAAGTTCTTGTGAAGAGCGTAGTAGGCAGCATCTTTTTGTCCCATACCTCCCCCTCGAAAATTAAAATAAGTAACAAGGATGTGCACACTATCAGCAATAGAGATGGCAATAAGGATCGCGGGTAAAATAGAGAGGATATTATTATAGGTGTGGCCCATATAAAAAGCCGTTCCAAAAGTTGTCACTAAAGAGATGACTGTTACACCCAATGGAAAGAGCATGGCCACAAAAGAGCGAAAGGTAAAAAGAAGAAAAATGATGATGAGAGCAAAGAGGCTGGGTAGAAATATCGCGGCATCTGCATTAGCGACACTTCTAAAGGCATCATTTACAGCGGCTTCTCCGATAATATGCAACTTTATATCTTTACGGTCTCTGTAGCGTTCAACGAGCTCTTTCGTTTTTCCCACAATGACTTCATAATCGGGAGAATCATCTAGAGTTGGGATAAGCCTTGCGAAGATCATTGCGGCCTTGCCATCTTCACTAATTAAGTAATTAGGCATGACCTTATGCTTAAGAGCGATCTCTCTTCTCTCCAGTAAATACTTTGCCGTGAGCTCTTCTCCTATTTCAGGAAAAAAAGGCTCTACAATAATTTCATCTTCAATAGCGTAACTATAGTTGTAATTTGAGAGACTCTCGACTCTTATCACTTCAGGGATCTTCCACATTTCCTCTGTGATTTCTCTAAGCGCTGTTGAAGGACTTGGACTAAAAACTCCCTCTGGAGCATGCAATACCACGACAACACTCTCGTCATTTCCAAATTGTCGCTCAAAGGAATTTAAAGTCTTTATGAGAGGATCTGTTTCACGAAACCAAATACGAACGTCATATTTTTCCTGAAAATGGCGAAGGCCTGGGGCCAAGATGGCGATAAATATAAGGGAAACAACGAAGCAGGCCTTAGAGTGATCTTTTATAAAGTCACAAATTCGTGTCACAAAACCCGGTTCTATTTTGTAGCTCATTTTCTATCCTTAAAAATGGCAATCGATTAAAAGAAACGTGTAACTGTAATAAGACCGTGATGGGCACCGTCAAGAGACTCTAGACCTCTCGCAACAGCTCCCTTTTGTTTGGCATCATAGATTCTTAAACCTACACTTGCCTTCCAGAGGTCACTTAATCTTCTACTGTAAGAGAGATTATATAACCTTTCGTTTTTTCTTTCTACATCATGGATCATTGAGACAAAAAGTTCTGATCCCATGACATCATTAAAACTATGACGCAGACCTAAGAGAACATCTCTTTGAAAAGCACCTAAGCGCGCTCGCTCTTCTTTCGTGGTCCCAAGAATCGTTCCCCCTTCAAAGAAGAGGTAGGTATCGGCCCCATCCAAGCTAAAGGGAAGCGTATACTCAAATCCAAAGGCAACTTCACCATGATCAACGGGCTTTCTTAAACCCTCTGCCGTCAAGACCTCCAAATCATCTTGAAAGACACGATAAGCACCTTCAAATTTTAAAAGAACGTTTGAAAGGGCGTACTGAAGAGTACCCCCTATTTGGGTCTTTCTAAAATAGTAGGGCGTCGGATTTGACGTAAAAGCCGTTAGATTATTGGGAACATTTCGTTGAACAAATGGGTTGTAGGTAAAATCTGTGGTCCCAACGATGGGAAAATTACGGTCCACATGATGAATAACATGAAAACTTAAGTCACCATCATCCATGGTGTAACCCAAACGAAACCCCCCTTGAAGGGCCCACTCTTCCCCAACCTTTGTCCCTTGAATCGCTTGGGGCCTAGAAAGATCTAAACCAAAACCTAAACGAGAGCGGTTTCCAGGAAATTGTGGCTTTTCAAAGCGCGGCCAAATAAAGAAGCTTAAACTGCCCCAATCAAAAACCCCAGTGAGCTCAACCGTTGGCTCCCCTAACTTTTCAAAGTACTCAAGATCAGAGTCAAAGTTTCTTGAATTAATCACATCGGCTGGGTGAAAGGCCTCTGTTGCCGTCCAATTAAAAAGCTTATAGCCAGCTAGCGCCAACCATTTTTGCTCAGAATCCAGATAGTGAGAAAAATAAACATCTTCAAACGCCATAAAGTCGCGATCACTATCTTTTTGATCCACTCTCGCAAAGCCTCTAAAGACATGGCGATTTTCATCATCCGTATAAACGCTTTCAACCCGAGAAAAAACCAACATCCCCGTGTCAACGGATCGCTCTACTTTATCATCTTCAAAACGGCGCCACTGAAAAGACATTTCACCTTTATTGGCCCATTCTTGTGCAAAAGTGGAGAAGCAAATAAGAGAGGTTATAAAGGCTAATTTCATCATTATCTTTGTAAGGCCGTTTTATTAAAGTCGATATCTTTGTGCTTTACTCCAAGAGAGCGCTCTTTCCACTCAAAAATGGACTCTTTCTTTGTCTGCACATTTTTCATGTGAATTTTGTTAGAGCGCCAAAGACTTTTACCACCGGCCTTAAAGCCTTTAAAGTTTGAAAAAACGGCAACCTTTAAAAGTTCTGCCTTTCTATCAAAGTATTCAACCTTTACAGGATTCATATATTTTGAACTTATGTACATGATCATTTTCGAGTAGCCCGATTTCGTCTTAGGGACTCTCTCCATTTTCCAGCCAGTAGCATCGCCAATTTTAATGTCACTTAGCCACTTGTAGTTGTACTTTTCAATTTCTTGAGAACCTAGGTCTTCGTAACTAAACTCACTTCCCATAAAGGAAGAAGACTTATTTGAAGAAGAAATCCTCTTCACTCTTCTTACTGTTGGAAGATAGAGCCACTGATCGTCATCATCACTCTTATGAGTGTGAGTCAGCATCTTTGTCCCCTTTACGTCTTTCGGATTTTGAAAAATGGAGATCGACTTATCCCCATCATCAGTAACTTCCATGACCATGCCTTTCATAAGACGAGTGGTCTTGGCCCCATAGGCATCAATGAGGACCATCTCCATAAGAGACTCTTCACCGATAAAGCCATTGTTGGCGGCCTGCATTTTCTTGGCGATCTCAAGGCCTTTTTCTTCTGGAGTTGCTGAAAATGACAGCCCAACCCATACAAGACAAAAACATAGAAATAATCCTCTCATAACTTTTCCTTATTATTGTTTAAGACAAATATCGAAAACCACACCACCAAATGCTCTTGCACCTTGGTAGAGAACCATGTCTTCAACCTGAATATCTTCACGAGTTCTCTCCTCTCAAAATTGTGCCCACACTCTATAAGGAGAGAGACAATCAAGCAATCTTACTCAGTGCACCAGTTAAGTCATGTATAAAAATATTAGACTTTACTGTGCAGAGCCCCATTCTTTTGTAATTAGGTGCTTATAAGCTGTGAAAAAAGAGAGGTCCCAATGAGTGTTTTTATTAACCGCACAATTAACATGAAAAAAATAAAAATGATCGGCTTTGACATGGACTACACCATCGTTCGCTACAATAGCGAGGCCTTTGAGAAACTAACTCATAAAGAAACTCTTAAAAAATTGATCGAGATAAAGAAATACCCAAAAAAAATAGGTGAACTGACTTTTGACTTTGAGCGCTCCATTCAGGGTCTCATTATAGACCGAAAAAGAGGCCACCTTTTAAAGGCCAGCCGCTTTGGAAAAGTAAAAGAAGCCTATCATGGACTTGAACCCCTTGGGTTTAAAGAGATGCAAAGTATATATGCTAACCGCGTGATTGATTTAAGCCTTGAGCAGTTTCAATCTCTTGATACAAGTTTTTCCATTTCAAATGGCGTTATCTATTCACAACTCGTTCAGCTTAAAAAAGAAGGGCTCGAGCTGCCCGACTTTACGATCCTAGCAGAAGACGTCAAATACGCCCTCGACATTTGTCACGCCGATGGAACTTTAAAAGATCAAGTAGCAAAAGATTTAGATACTTACATTATAAAAGATCCTGAAATGGCGAAACTTCTTGAGCGCTATAAGCACTATGGAAAGAAAATGGTGGTTATCACCAATTCTGACTATCAGTACACTCGTCTGCTTCTTGATTACACACTTAATCCCTTTCTTAAAAATCACAAAGACTGGAGTGAACTCTTTGATATAACTGTCACTCTGGCCAGAAAGCCTAGCTTCTTTACTAGCCCCACAGCCTTTTTGAAAATTGATCCCGCATCAGGGCTTATGAGCAATCACTTTGGCCCTATTGAAAATGGTATTTATCAGGGAGGCTTTGCAGGCAAACTTCAAAGTGATCTAGACCTTGATGGTGAGGAGATTCTCTATCTTGGGGATCATATCTATGGCGACGTGGTTTCCATTAAAAAGACTTTTAACTGGAGAACGGCACTTGTCTTAGAACCATTGAGAGAAGAAATTGACTCTATTCAAAAGTCTGCCAAAATTCAAAAGGCGATTGATGAGTTTATGGAAAAAAAGGAAGAACTTGAATTTCAACTTAACCAAATTGAAGTGGCCCGCTTTGAAAAAGGTGAAAAAACAGAAAAAGACGAAGTGAATAAGATCTATTCAAAAATAGAGCAACTCAATAACCAAATTTCTGACGAGATTACTGATTATCGCACTCACTTTAACCCTTACTGGGGAGAGCTCATGCGCGCGGGTCAGGAAGAATCCCGCATGGCCGATCAAGTGGAAAAGTATGCTTGTCTCTATATGACGAAAGTTCCGGATCTCTTGCGTTACAGTCCGCGAACTTACTTTAGGCCCACAAAAAGGATCTTACCCCATGAGGTGGAGAATCTTTAAAATAAACTGAGCATAAATGCTTGGAGCTTCCTTTCCATATCCTCCGGCCATAAGCCAGAGCTGAGGAATTTTTTGATCACGACACCACTTATAAACAAGCATGTCTCGAGCCAGCATTTGCTCCTTTGTGAGTAGTAATCCTTCAGAAGATTTTAACTCATCTCGTTCATGTGGGTCGGCACCTGCTACAACCACCACGCAATCAAAGTCACAATTTTCAATAGAACTTAGAGCGTCTCCTAATCGCTTTAAATAAGTTGCTTCTTGGCCAATTTCAATAGGAAGGTCTATATCAGAACTCACCAAAGGAAGCTCACTGTCAAAAGGCCAACCCTTTGCCATATGTATACTAAGTGTAGTGATAGAATGATCTCTAAGAGTCACCTCTGCAGTACCATCTCCATGGTGAGCATCGATATCAATCACCAACGCCTTTCTTATTGCCCCACTGGCCTGTGCTTTTCTTATGGCAATCACAATATCGTTTAAAGGACAAAAGCCCGAACCAAAAGAACGTCTTGCATGGTGCATGCCTCCACCGAGGTAGAAACAAAATCCTGAATCTAGTGCCATCTCCAAAGATGTGTAAGTCGCACTGACCTGGCGTAATATACTCTCTCTTAATTCCTCTAATGGTGCTTCTTGGGTGGATAGATTTTTCTGACAGTCATAGGCCTTAAGAGTCTCTTCTAGAAACCCCTTTTCGCTAAACCAATTTTCAAGGAAACTCTCATCATGGACCCGGGCAATATCTTCCCTACTAATAGAAATCAAACTCTCTAAAGAAAAGGGAGATAAAGAAGGAAATTGCTCCTTTAAAAGGGCAAAGACCTGATCAGAACGGTCATCCCTTAAAGGGAGATCAATTCCAAAGCGGGCTAGCTCTGTGGCCAGCCGGGGATGGTAAAGAATCATTCAGCCTCCTCAAGTCTTTTAGTATAATAAAGGCATCATGTCGAAAATCTTTTACCTAATATTAGCCCTGCTCTCAATATCTAGTTCTGCTCAAACAGCAAGAGGAGAAATTCAGCGTTTTACCCTACTTCATGACAGGGTCATGATTGATCGAAACTTAAGGGAGAGGCCTTTTAACCACTTCCTTGATATCGACCTGGTTATCTCTTCTGGGGTTCAGACTTTAATTAATGACCTTTCTAATACCTCTGACTCCAGTACAACTTCCATCCAAAAGCAGCTTGAAACTTTTCAGCTACTTAGTAAGAACGTCAATACCGAAAAGTATATTGATCTTCTTGTTGGAGCAGGAATTCCCCTGCCAGACATTAAAGTAAAAGGGCATAAATTCTACAGCTCTCTCTTTTATCAATTTAATGCCGGCATCATGCTCTCAATTAATAATCGACTTGATGCCACAAACCCCGTAGCTCAGGTCTATGTAAGAAAAGAAATAAAAAAAGGCCTTTCCACGATTTATCGTCCGAAGAAAAATCTCTTCTATGAACTTTCTCTCTATCAAATGACAAGGGCCGACACCGCAGTTAACCGAACGGCAACAGAACTTTCCACAAGTGGTGAGTTTTTTAACCTGGATGATTTAAGTAAAGATCAAAATTCATATTCCCTCGACTTTACTTATAACAAACGCTCAGAAAACGGATATTTGGAACTCGGTATTCGTGAACTTACTGTCATGAGCAGCTCTGATGTTGAAAGTCTTTACGGCAGTTCGCCTCTTTTAAATGCCCAATACACTTGGCTCACAGAAGGCGCTTACATTCTCACTCAACCTTTTATAGGGGTTCATTATCGAAAGTGGTACAACGTTCAAAGAGGAATCTATGGTGGCGCTCACTTTAACTTCAAGAAGCAAGAAGTTCCTTTTTCTTTAACCTTAAAAATGTCGAATCAATTTTTAACGGTTATGCCACAATTCAAAACAAGCTGGTTTCACTTTTCCTATACTTTTAAAAACCCCTACCGAAACCCTCAAGATGAAGTTTGGGTTAGCTCCATTCACAATCTTCAAATCCACTTCCCATTTCCCTAGACCAACTTTCCGTAGTGAGAAAGAAGATCTTCAATAAAGGGAAGATTTTCTACATTTTGATGTTTTATATAGCCCATTTTTAATATTTCAGATTTTTTGATTAAAACACTTATAAGTTCTTTCTCGTCTTCAGAAGAAAGATTGCCCACTTTAAAAATCTCATCCATCGCCCTCACTCGCCAGTAATCCATTGCTTTATAGCGGCTTGAGAGCTGATCTTCATGGCCCCCGTATTTTATAATAATTGGCGCTTCGACAAATCCCACATTGTATTTTGACGTCACCCTTAACCATAATTCGTAATCTTCACACACGGGGTAGTCTTCTCGAAAGCCGCTCATCTCCTCATAAAGCTCTCTCTTCATAAGAGTTGCTGATGGACCAATCAAACATTGGTGAAGGCATTGCCTAAAAATAGCGCCACCACTTTTCTTATGAGACTTTGGCTGCTTAATGCGTTTACCATTTCGAATCCAGATTTCTTCGCCATGGATCAACGGTAGATCTGGATCATTTTTAGCAACCTCCAGCTGACGATCTAATCGTTCAGGAAGCCACTCATCATCACTATCGAGAAGGGCTATCCAAGCGCCCCTCGATTGTTGAAAACCCGTGTTGCGGCTTTTGCTGACACCCCCATTCTCATTATGGGTTATAACCTTTAGTCGACAGTCTTGAATCTTTGAGAGGATCTCTTGAGTATGATCTGTTGAAGCATCATCTATAACTAAGCACTCCAAATCAATAATCGTTTGATCCAATACTGATTTTACGGCGCGTTCAACAACTGACGCTCTATTAAATGTGGGGATGAGAACACTTACAAGCGGCATTCTTTTTGAATCTCTTCTCTTTGCTCCTGAGTCACTACCATTCTTTTTCCAAGGAGAACTTTTTCAAGATCAGAGATTGTCTTGGCGCCTACAAGGGCGATATGTGACCACTTAGGACTTAAAACATAAGACATTGCTAGTTCACTAAGCTCCAACTCAGATTCCTCAGCAAATGCTTGATACATTGAGAGCTTCTCGCATTTTGCAATAACATCCTTTTGTACCCACCAAGGTGCGCTCTTTCGGCAATCTTCTTCATCATAATTCTTGGCCTGCTCACGCTTCTTTGTTACTCGCCCCGTAAGAATCCCTTTATCAAAGGCACCCCAGCCCATAAAAGAAATCTCTTTTTCAAGCATATAATCAATCACTTCTTTTGGAGGTTCCTCATAAATATTATGCTGAGATTGAATCACTTTTACGGGAACAACATCTTCAGAGGCCAAGAGATCCTCAATATTAGTATTACAAAGTCCTACCTCTAAAATTTTTCCTTCTTCACGGGCCTTTGCCAATACTTCTAAGGGGTATCGAATATCAACTTTAGGATCAGGCCAGTGAATCATATAGAGGTCAATATAGTCAGTCTTTAATCTCTTTAAAGATTCTTCAAGCATCTTTAGGGTAATCGCTGGATCATTGGTCATGTCGACTCTTTTAGAGTTTTGCCAATAAACTCCCGACTTGCTTATGACCCTTACCTTATCTCTTTTTCCTTTTATAAATTCTGAAAAGACCTGCTCACTTTTTCCAAATCCATAAATAGGTGCCGTATCAAAAACCGTGATGCCCAAGTCATGAGCGCGTTCTAGTAAGCCCTGTGAGTCACTAACCTTTCCAAACCCATATCCTCCCCCTTCACCACTAACAGCGGCTCCACCGAAGGCAAAAGGCGTGTTACTCCATTTACTTAGCAGATGTGTCATAATTTACTCCGATTAGGTTTATAAGGCCCAATATTGACGGACTCTTAGGGCGTTACTATAAGATCAATTACGCACTCAATCAAGAAGCGTGGTATTGGAGTCCCATTGAGTTCTAATAAAAGGCACATTCTTCTAAGCTTCGCCCATCGCGCAGAGGCCAAGAGCTTTTTAAATGAGCTTCCCTTCAGACCCTTGCCAGGCCTAACTGACTGCTACTCTCTTGAAAAAGACTCAGAACGCCTAAGTTTAGTTATTACTGGCGAAGGGCGAGAAAATGCCATGCTGCAACTCTCTTCTACTCTCGCCATTTTAAAAGAGCGAAGTGCAAACGATGAGTTTGAGGTTCATAACTTTGGAGTCTGTGGTTACTTACAGAGTTTTCCCTCTAAATTCGAGAGAGGCCAAGTCCTATCAGTAAAAACGATTTATGCTCAAAAAAATCATGAAGAGATGGAGTTCAAAAGCTTTTCAAGTCAGAAGATTGGCGAAGCTGACCTTATTTCAACTTCCGATAGAATTTTGTCAACAGATGCCGCAGATTACTTAAGTAATTTCGCCCCTCTCGTTGATCGTGAAGCATGGGCAATGGCCTATACCTGTCACAAACAAAATATTCCTTTTACATGCACCAAAGTCATAAGCGATTTTGCCGATGGGGAGATCTGTGCCCGTGTAAAAGAAGAAAGTGAGCAGTGGAGCGAAGCCCTTTTAAGACATTTTCTCACTTTAGAAGCTTCCGAATCAATTGACTCCCATTCTTTCAAAGATCAATTAAAAGATCTTCATATAACGATTTCCCAAGAAAGAAGCTTAAATAACTTATTTAAGGCACTTGAGATCAAAGGTTTCTCGCTAACAGAAGTTCTCAATCAATGTGACTATAAAGATCTCTTGTCCCTTGAAGTTAGACCAAAAGAGAAAACAAAAGAACTCATAAAGAGAATGGGTGATCTTCTTAATCCATTAGAAAAACAATTGAGAGAGCGTTTAAATGAAGTAACAAGTCCTTTGCAAAGGGCAGGCTTTAAAGTTCGCTATGACCAGGGTCATGAGAATGATGTGATTCATTTAACAACGTCATTAGAACAATCATGTAATATCAACCAACTCATCTCGGGCCTAGAAGAGTTTGAATACTTAAAGTTTAAAGAGATTCTAAGAGGTAAAGATGTTTAGTCGCATCTTTGTTGAAAAATCTGTTGCAAATTTTCCTCAGGTGGCCGTCATTAAAGAGCGTTTTTCAAAAGTGCCTGTCACTGAGATTGACGCCATTGAAGACATCTTTGGCCGAGTAAAAAAACCCTACCTTCAAAAGAGAGAAAATTTACAGCTTTTCCTTGGAAAGAAAAAAGGGACTTTAGTTAAAGAGGCACCCGAGGCTTATGGCTTGGCCGGAGAGCCCCATTACTACTTCATTCATGCTTATAACTGTATTTATGAATGTGAATACTGCTACCTTCAAGGATACTTTCAATCTCCGGATATTGTCCTCTTTCTTAATCACGATGACATCGCAAAAGAAATTGAGACAACTATCGCGCGCCATGAGAATAAGACCGTTTGGTTTCATGCAGGCGAATTCAGTGATTCACTGGCCTTGACTCATCTTTCAGGAGAGCTACCCTTTTACTTTGACCTCTTTAAAAGATACCCAAAGGCAAAGCTTGAACTTAGAACGAAGTCCGCGAATATTAAAGACTTGATAAAGATGGACCCGCTTAAGAATATCATCACGAGTTTCTCCCTTTCTCCTGAAAAGAGGATTAAGGCGACTGATTTAAAAACTCCGTCTCTCAAACACCGTCTAATCGCCATGAAAAAACTTCAAGAGCTTGGTCATCCCATTGCCATTCATCTTGATCCGATTATCCATGAAGATCAATTTCTAGAAACCTATGAAGAGCTCTTTAGTGAATTAAAAACTTATCTCGACCTAAATCAAATAGCCTATGTTTCCATGGGAGTTGTGCGCTTTACCAGTAAAGTGTTTCATCAAGTAAAAAAGAACTATCCTAAGTCAGAACTGTTAGCGGCTGAATTTCACTCTAGTTTTGATGGAAAGGTCCGCTACCCGCGTCCCTTTCGCCTGTGGCTTCTTGGAAAGATTAAAGATTTGGGCCTTAAGGCCGGACTTCGTGACGAGCAAATCTATCTTTGTATGGAGTAGGTTTCAGTACTCAAAATCTTGCGAATCTTCATATTTGTTTTCGATGTTTTCGGTAAATTCATAAATATATTCTGCTAAGACTTCTTTTTCAATCTCGTAATTCTGCAAAACTTCTTGGACTTCACGAATGGATTGGGCATTACTTAGATCAAACTTATAACGACTTGAGATATCCTTCCCTCTAAAAGTAAGTTCCTCCAAATCATAAACTTCTAAGGGAGAAAATATTCCTGTTATATTCAAATTATTAAGGACGCCGATCGCAAACATTTGAGCGGTCAATGAATTTAGAGAGAGGTAGGATTTTGCCATTTGAGATATCATGGAGAGATTATATTTGGGAACAGTGCCCTTTGCCTTAAAACTCTCAGCTAACGTTAGAATCAGCATGCCATATCGATCATTTACACTGCACCCAATGATTAATCCCTCATAATTTTTCAAATGTTCTTTATAACTCGATAGACTAATATCTCCCTGTATTGAAAATATTGCCTCTTCGAGTTCCCTAAAAGAAAGTTGGCTATATTGAAGCACCTCAACAAAAGAGCTAAAATGTACATCTATCATAGCTTGAGCTTTTATGGGGTCACGATAATAGTCACTATTAGGATCAATTAAGTCCGGCTCATTATCTAATTTCTTCTCTAGCTTTTGGCAGTTATTCTCTATGATTCTCTTTGATTGAAGAATTAAATCTTCAAGATTTCGCCCCATTTCAACTGTTGGGAGCTTCTTTATTTTTTGTTTTTCGATGATTCTCTTTCTTATAATAATTGGGTCTTTTAAAAGTGTTTTAAGTGGTCGATATCGATGAAAGGAACTACGACTTTCAGGATGGAAATAATAAAAATAGCCGCTTACGAACAAAAGCAGGGCCGAAAGAATGGTGATAATTTTTAACGTTCGCACACTTACCATTATAGGCTTAGCCAATCGATAGACCAGAGAAATATCCCTCTAGATCAGCTCAGGTAATCTCGTATCGTACTCTGGAGTGAATGAAGGATATCTACGAGTGATATCTCTTAAATAAGTTCTAATTTTTAACTTATAGAGAACTTTCTGATCATTATAGTGAGCAACCGTAGCTTTTGCGGCCAATGGATTCAATTCATTTTCTAAAAGCTCTTGTTGGTACTCTGTATTTACACTCTTGATTTTACCTTTTAGTTTTTTGATGGCGAATAAATCCTGCTCTTTCATGTGTCCATCTTTTGCTAGGGCCTCTAACATTTTAAGCCCAAAGCTTAAGGCCTCAAATGAATCGAGTTCTTTGACAATCATGAGGTTAATCTCTGCAGTCTTGTAGATGGCCCAGTTTGGATCACTCTTTTCTCTTTGTAGATACTTACTGAGGTTTTCCACAAAACTTGTTAAAACCTTTGGATTTTCATGACAAGGAACTTGGGCCTCTTCTAGGTTTAGAATAAACCGAGGATTAAAACCGGAGGTTTTAATGAGCTCCTCTCCTTTTATGAGACTGAATTTTGATAGCTCTGTTGAAATAAATTGGTAATCATTTAATAATCGCTCGCTTATATTCCTAACATTAGCGGGATTATTGTAAAACTCCAATGAATGATAGTTATTATACCCTGGGTGCTTTTCAAACTTAGCAGACTGAAGGTTACAAAGTTCCTTATTCAAAACGAATCCCTTAGAAATAAACCTTTGTCCCTGCTCAAGTCCCTTATTTCGACCTGTTAATTCATGATACTTATCTTTAATACCTTTGAAGTTTTTAAAAAATCCACTCTCGCTAAAGCCCTCTTCAGGAGTTTCTACGATGTAATCGTCAACCTGCTCGCCCAGTGATTGCTTTATTACAGTCTCTTCTGCTGGAGTTTCAACAGCAACAGACTTCTTTTTAAGGGAAAACTCAGTCGTTTTTAAAAAATGGATTCCACAACTTAAGACCAGTGCTATAACAAATACGTTTCTGTTCATCTCAACACCCACATCAGTACAAGTCATCTTGTGTTTTTTCTATTATAAATTGATCATGGAAAAAGAGGGCTTAAGAGAAAGTGGTTTTAAAGTTTTTCAACTAGATTTACCCCTAACTTGGGGAAAGATGGTGGATGAGCGGGACTTCGAACAGCTATACAGTCATTGTTTAAGTGCCATGAATGATGGGCAACTACTCTCTAACGTATTAAAACCACACTTCCTTGATCTTACAACAGGTACGAAATTTGACTATGAGCTGATGTTGGCCTTAAGAGAGGGACCTCAAACGCTAGACGATGAGGGCATCTGGCACGACGATGCCTCACGGGATATGGCCTTTAGTCTTAGCCTTAACTCAAGGCCTGAAGACATCATTGGTGGAAATCTTCACATAAGATCAAAAGAATTTCCTGAAAAAAACTTTAATATCCCCACACAACCCTGGGGCAATATCATTATCTTTGCGACAGGAAGGTATGGCTGGGATCACAAGGTGAGTCGTGTAACTCATGGAAATCGCTTGGTTTTAGTTGGGTGGCTGAGCCGACATTCCAGCCACTAAGCCCGATCTAAAAAAAAAATGGTATTTTTTTAGGTATTTTGTAATCCTTGCTTGCGCTTTAATCCCATGCGTTTTATATTACGCCTTCATAACTTGTGGAAATTTAGAGATAAGGATGATGTTATGTCCCGCACATGTGATTTAACTGGCAAAAGAAGACTCGTAGGAAACAAAGTTTCTCACGCAAACAATAAGACTAAAATGACTCAAAAACCTAATCTTCAAACGAAGAGAGTTTTTGATCCAGAAACTGGTCAAACTATTAAACTTAGACTTTCAACAAAAGCGATTAGAACACTTGATAAAGTTGGTTCATTATCTAAATTTTTGAGAAAGTATCGTCACCTTTTCGAAGCTTAATATTAAATAAATTCAAATAGATAGAAAGCCACTTTAAATAGTGGCTTTTTTTTTCCTAAATCCTCATAAATCTCCCCTAAAACTCATGAAGGCCTCCCCCATCTCCGATAAGTTGTTGAGATGAAAACACTTTTAGATAAAATTGCTGACTACTTTATCCCAAAATCTTTGGGTCTTACTTCAGTTGAAATGATTAAGGCACGAGTGCTTATCAACTCATGCTTCTTGGCCTCAACTTTAATGATTCTAAGTGGCCTTAATCGCTATTTTCTAACAGATGACTTTCCAAGCTCCGTCATTGCAATGACATTTCTACTTTGTCTTATTCCCTATTTCATAAAAAAAGTCGGTAACTTCAATTTAGTTGCTTACCTATTACCGACTCTTAGCTTAATTGTTCTACCTATCATTACCTATCTAAGAGGCGGCTTAAATACCACTCCTGGATTATGGTTTGCTGCGATCCCCATCATGAGTCTTTACTTTGTTGGACCAAAGAAGGGTCTTATTTATTCTCTTCTAGGCCTTGTTCTTCTCATTGCCTTTCTACACTTACATACCCAAAAGTTTCCTTTTCCTCCGACAAACCTCGATCTTCAAGCGAAGAACCTTCACAATGGAATTGGTCTAATATGCCTATTTGTGTTTATCACTTACCTTACATGGCATTACGAAAAATCGACCCTAGAGAATCAAACTCGCTTAAAGCTAAGTGAGCAAAAAGCCCTTCAGGCAAATAAAACGAAAGATATTTTTTGGGCGAATATTTCTCACGAAATTAGAACCCCACTCAATGGTATTCTTGGGATGACCAATTTACTTCTCGACTCTCGCCTCAATAAAGATCAGGGTGAATTGCTACAGATCATTAAAGATTCTGCAGAGAATCTTAATATAATACTTTCTGATGTTATCGATTATTCTAAAATTGAGACTAATGAGATTGAGATTCAAAAGAAACCTTTCTCGCTCGTTAAAACACTTGATCAAATTGTGCAACTCTTCCAGCATATGGCCAATGAAAAAGGAATCGATCTCTCCTACAGTATTGATTCTGATGTTCCCTACGGCATACTCACTGACGAAAATCGTTTAAGACAAATTATCATTAACTTAGTGGCCAATGCTATTAAATTTACAGACCACGGATTTGTAAAAATTCTCTTAGAAAGAGGTAGTCGAAAAGATGTCATCAAATTTTCAATTGAAGACACGGGAATAGGTATTCCTCAAAACAAACTTGAAAAGATCTTTAAACCTTTCACCCAAGTTGATGATAGCAACTCTCGAAAATACGGGGGTACAGGTCTCGGCCTGGTCATATGTAAGAAACTTGTAGAAATCCTTGGCGGTAAAATACATTTTGAGAGTCAGGTCGGCCAAGGGTCAACGTTCTCTTTTTCTATAAAAGTTATGTCGGTTCAAGTTAAAGGTCGTGAGAATGACACTCTCTTTAATCGTCCTGATCTTCACCTAACCAAGACTGTGGCCTTAAATATTTTAGTCGTTGAAGACAATCCCGTTAACAGAAGGCTTCTTGTTAGTCTTTTAAATAAAAATGGTCATGATCCTGATATTGCTGTTAATGGTGTTGAGGCTGTAAACTTCGCCAAAGATAAATTTTATGATCTTATTTTTATGGATCTTCAAATGCCCGAAAAAGACGGAATAACGGCGACAAAAGAGATTTTAGAAATACATTCTGAGAATCGCCCAAAGATCGTTGCGGTCACAGCAAATGTACTTCAAGAAGATAGAGATAAATGTTTTGAGGCTGGCATGGATGATTTCATGGCGAAACCTATTAATAATAATATTCTTATTTCAATCCTTGAAAGATATTCTAAGCAAGTACTAGAGTTTAAAGATGCCTTTATGGATTATGAAGAGGCGGTCGTTCCTCGTAACGAAAGTAAAGTTACTCGAATTGATTCAAGTGAACACTACACGACCTTCGATGCTATAGAGCTACTAGATAACTTTTCAGATGATATCTTTGTTATTGAAACAATCGTTCAGCAATTCTCAGAAAAATATGGAGAAGACCTCTCTATTCTTTTTGAGGCCATTGAAAATAATGATTTTGCAACAATTGAACTGCGTGCTCACTCCCTTAAGGGAAGTTTTGCTTCTCTATTTTGTAAAAAAGGTCTTACTTTATCTATTCAACTAGAAAGAATGGGTAAACTGGCAGACTCATCTGAGGCTGAAGATGTCCTAAATGAAATGAAGGTACTTTGTGGAGAACTCGTAGAAGAGTTAGAAACCTTTCTTAATCTACGTCAGTCTGCTGCCTAAAAAAAACCTTCCCTTAAATACTTCTCTAAGGGAAGGTTAAAATTATCTTAAACTATTGGTACTGAACCTCTTCTACGATAAAACCCCACTTTGTAACTGATCTATCAGAGACAAAAGTCGCAATAATTTTATCGCCTTCAACATAGTCTGTTACATAATCGGTACCGGATCCAGAGATTTTTTCAATAAGTGCCCTACTTCCTGATGCCACTTGAATATAATCATAACGATCCTCAAGTTCGTGCTTCTTAATGACTAGACGAATATACTGCGCTCCTGGCACAGAAAATTCTTTTTGCTCATTAAGGTTTACTCTATAAGGATGCTGTGACTCCCAAGGTGTAGCGAGTCTCTTCGTTTGCCACTTGCCTGGATCTGGCTCATTACGAGCAGGTCTTGTATCGGTCAAAAGATTATAAGTATGTAAACGACCACCCTTAATAATTTTTCTTCTATAGGTATTTACGGGAACTGAAGTCGCCATAAGTCGCTCTCTCACTTCTGTCACACTTAAGCGACCTGCATGAGCAATCAATAGACCAAGAGCGCCTGAGACATGAGGAGTCGCCATTGAAGTACCAGAATAAACACTATAACCACCGTTCTTAACGGTTGAGAGAATATTATGTCCTGGAGCAGCGATATGTACTGTTCTCTTTCCGTAACATGAAAAGCTTGCAAGATCGTCTTGTGCTGTATGAGCAGCAACAGAGATCACGTTATCCACTTCATAGTTAGATGGATAATGAGGGCTTGTATCATTATTTGTCCCAGAGTTTCCTGCAGCTGCGGTAAAGATAATTCCCGCATCACTCGCTCTTTGAATAGCTTCCTCAAGTGCCTGTGAACGACCACCGCCTCCCCAAGAGTTACTCATGATATCAACACCTAACTTAGTGGCATAATCGATTGCTTTAATTGCATTGTCCGTTGCTCCTGAACCACTATCGGTAAGGAACTTTAGACCAACTAACGACACGTCGGCCATTACCCCTGCAACACCAACTCCGTTATTATGAACGGCACCGATTGTTCCCGCGCAATGAGTTCCATGACTATGACCATCCATTGGATCACCGTCATCATTAGCAAAATCGTAGCCGTGAATATCATCAACGTAACCATTGCCATCGTCATCTATTCCTGGCTGACCATTTTTTTCTGCCATATTTGTCCACATATTATCAACGAGATCTGGGTGATTATAGTCGATCCCAGTGTCGATAACCGCAATCTTAACTTGCTTAGATCCAGTCGTTAACGCCCAAGCCTGAGCAGCAGCGATATCACTTCCCGACAGACCAGGGGATCTTCCTCCAGGTTCATTTGAACCTGTGTTTACGAGACCCCAAAGTTTAGTAAATTGAGGATCATTTGGTGTGTAATTAAAACTATCGTAACTTTGTGGAGAAACCATTTTTGAATAATCAACAAATGATTTTGGCTCAACAATCGAATATATATAATTTGGTTCAGCATATTCAACGTTACTATCTTCAGAGAGAGTTTTAGCAAGTTGATTAGCACTCTTAGTTGTATGATCAAATTTTGCGATATAAAGATTGCCATAACTCAGCTCAATTCTTTTAAAAGAGTTAACACCAAGACTTTTCATTCGCAGTTGAGTTGATTTGTGAGAATCTTCCTTAAACTTTACGATTAATTCTCCAGGAACACTTGGATGAACTGAGGCCAAAGCTGTCAAAGGCAAACCCATCATGCCAGCAGCAAAAACGCTTAATATTTTGGTCATTAAACCCTCCTTGGTTGACCACAGACCCTCAAGAAAGGAGCTGTTACCGTCATTTAACAGACTAAACTATTCGGGAAATTTACATTTACCACTCTCTAAGGGTAGGTATTTGCTGCGCTGCTCACCTATACGGGTAATTCCTGCCCGGAGGTATAGCTTACCTATAATGATTCAAATAACGCACTAAGGTATAGTCAAAGAGATGTGTTTTAGCGCCAGGAGGGCCCTTTGATTCACGGTAACTCGAACGACCCCGTTTTAATTAAAAGAATTAGCCTAAAAATTTGGAGCCTCAGAGACGAGGTCGAAGCTGTTGTTAATAGTCTCCTCAGGCAAAACCCTGAAATTGAAAAACTTAGCCCTGAACAACTCCAAAAAATCAAAAATGAATACTCTTATCGAGGACCAATTGATCAGAGACCAAACCTGCAACTTGTGCAAGGTGGAGGCGAACCTGTATCTGAAGCCGCGGACGAAGATGAAGAGGATCTCGAGGCTGCCATGGCCGCAGCGATGGGCGGTGGTGATGAAGAAGAAAGTGCAGAAGCTTCGGCAGAGGAAGAAGACCTTGAAGCAGCAATGGCCGCAGCAATGGGCGGTGGCGATGAGAGTTCAAGTGAAGAACCAAATAAAGACAGTGCTCTCAAAGCAGTCGCTAACCCAAGCGGTCCTTTAAAAGTTATTCAAAGATCAAGTGAAAATATTTCGGCCAATAAAATTACTCGAGGGGTAACTATTCTCAGCGAAGTAAGTATGGATAGTCTTTACTTT
>JAIPEG010000016.1 GCA_021737405.1 Bacteriovoracaceae bacterium | reverse complement strand
GGAAACACCCGATCCCATCCCGAACTCGGCAGTTAAGCCCAACATCGGCGAAGGTAGTGCTCGGGAGACTGAGTGTGAGAATAGCAAGATGCACCAATTATATAAAAGCCACCTTCGGGTGGCTTTTTTTTTGTCTTTTGTGAGCAATTTGAGAAATGGATAAGAAAAACTTTATTGAGTTAGGACATTGTCGAAGGCCTCATGGAATTAAAGGGGCGTTTACATTAAGCCTATTTAACCGCGATGAGAGCGTGTTGAAAAAGGGATCGGAAGTCCTCATCTTTCCACTTTCAAATGAAAGTCAGGTCCCTGTTGAGGGACTGAAGCAAAAAATAAAGTCAATCTCCTTTGGTAATAAAACCATTTGTGAGTTTTCTTCTGTTGAAGATCGAAATTTAGCGGAAGCTTTAATACCATTTTCTCTTTTCTATCCGAGAGAAGATTTTCCAAAGTTAAAAGATGGTGAATTTTATCTCAACGATCTGTTGGGTATGAAAGTTCTAAGTGAGGATGGTGAGCTCCAGGGAGTTGTCGAATCTTTGGGGACAAATGGCGTTCAAGACATTTTACATATTTCTGGGGAAAAAGAACTAGATGTTCTACTCATCGATGCTTTTGTTCAATCCATCGATTTTGAAAAAAGAGAGATCATCATAAACGTACCGGAGCATATTTGAAGAAAATTTGGGTGATTACTCTATTTCCGGATTTTTTTAAACCTATTTTTGAGACAGGTGTTGTTGGCGCAGCTTTAAGAGGTGAGAGGGCAGACTTACCAGAAGTTAACTTTATAAACCCCAGTGACTATAGTGAAAAAGGCTTTAAAGGTGTTGATGCAGGACCTTATGGTGGCGGTGCTGGTCAGGTTATTAGGGCAGATATTTTAGAGAATGCACTTTTAGATGGTATTTTTATAAAAGGCGAATACCTTGGCCCTTTAGAAGAAAACCTTAAAGTTATTTATCTAGGGCCTAGAGGTAAAAGCTTTAATCAATCCCTTGCATTTAAGTATCAGAGCTATTTATTGGACGACACTAGTAAAGACCTCGTTTTTATATGTGGTCGATATGAAGGTATTGATGAACGATTTATTGAAAAATATGTAGAAGAACATCTTAGTTTAGGGGATTTTGTCCTATCAGGTGGGGAATTGGCCTTACTTCCTATTTTAGATGCTATCTTTAGGCTCTTTCCAGGGGTTCTAAATAACGAAGATAGTCCTCTCGAGGAATCCTTTGATGGTGTGGGTCTAGAATTTCCTCAGTACACAAAGCCTCAGATAGCTTGCGATAAGGAAGTTCCAAAGATTTTACTAAGTGGCCATCATGAAAATATTAAGACATGGCGTAAGCAGGAAAGAGTTAAAATGACTCAAAAGTATCGTCCTGACTTGCTTAAAAAAGGGGATACTGAGTGAAACTCTATTTAGGCTTAGTGCATTATCCTATTAAGAATAAGAGAGACGAGACTGTAACAACTTCTGTGACAAATATGGACATCCACGATATCAGCCGTAGTTGTCGAACCTTTGGGGTAGTGGAATATCATATTATTACACCCCTTGAGGCGCAGCATGGCCTCATCCAAAGAATTTTAGGTCACTGGGAGCAGGATAAAAATGGAGCTTATAATCCAGACCGTCAAGAGGCGTTAAGTATTGCTAGGCTAAGTCATAGTTTAGAAGAAAGTATTAAAGTAATTAAAGAAAAAGAAGGAATCCGGCCACTTGTATGTGCAACGGGAGCCAACTTTGAACAATATGAATTGTCTCCAGAGCAGGTAAAAGAGAAGGCGCATATTGACAAGGCGCCCATATTCTTGATATTTGGTACAGGCTGGGGACTTCACGCGCAAGCACTTGAACTTGCTGATCACTTGGTTGAACCTATTTTTGGCGCAAGCCTAGATGGGTATAATCATTTATCGGTAAGGTCTGCTGTGGCTATTTACTTGGACCGGTTTAACCGCTCTTGATGTCATATTTGCGCCTCTGTGGTCTGTAAACATTTGTTGATTAAGAATCCTTTTCGGGAGTCCTCTGATTGGCAAAAAAATATCCTTAAAATAAGGATAGGAGTAAAAGTTATGAACATTTTGGACGTGGTAAAAGCTGATCATCAAAACCCAAATGCTTCAACACACCCAACCTTTAAATCAGGTGATACAGTTAATGTTCACACTAGAATTAAAGAAGGTGACAAGAGCCGTATTCAGGTTTTCAAGGGAACTGTTATCTCTATTAAGAAACGTGGTGATCTTGAAGGTCATTTTCGTGTAAGAAAAACTTCTTCAGGTATTGGAGTTGAAAGGGTATTTCCTTTTCATTGTCCAAATGTTGAAAAGATTGAAATTGTTCAAAGAGGTAAGAGTAGAAGATCTAAACTTTATTATCTACGTGAGCGTTCAGGTAAATCTGCTCGTATCGCGATTGATTACGATAAAAAAGATTAATTTAAAAAAAGAAAGAGTATATTAGGCCCTCAGATGAGGGCCTTTTTTTATGGAAGTTTTAGAAAAGAAAATAAAAGATAAGAGTTTTGAGTTAATAGGGATTGATGAAGTTGGCAGAGGTCCACTTGCTGGCCCTGTTGTGAGCTGTGCCTGCTTTTTTAAGGGGACTAAAAAAGACCTAGCAAAGTTATGTAAGGCCTTTGAAGAACTTGGGATCACTGATAGCAAAAAGCTAAACTCAAAAAAGAGAAGGCTCATTCTCGATCACTTTAAGATTAATGTAAGTCGTCCAAGATGGGAAAGAGCTCAGTGCTTTAGTTTCGAAGATATTGAATTAAGTTACTCCCTCTGCTCAATTGATCCTAAGGTTATTGATAAGATAAATATTTTACAGGCTTCCCTACTTTCAATGGAAAAATCTTTTTTTCCGCTGAAAGTGAAAAAAGAGTCCTATATTTGGATTGATGGCAATAAAGTACCAGTAGCTTTAAAGGGTTATCCAAATGTTGAGGCCCACATTAAGGGTGATAGTCGCTCTTACCTAATTGCAATGGCCTCAATTATTGCAAAAGAAACTAGGGATGAACTTATGAATGCCTACTCTGTAACTTACCCTTGTTACGGATTTGAAAAACATTCTGGATATCCTACAAAAGGCCATAAAAAAGCTTTAAAAGAAAATGGGCCATGCCCAATTCATCGAAGAACGTTTAAAGGGGTAAGCGAGTTAATTTAAAAGAGAAAGGATCAGATTATGAATTGGAGGTTTCGAAACATTTTCATTCATTGGGTATTCCTTTTCTTATTTCACCAGAATATCTCAAGCAGAGAAATCTAGGACAGGTTGATGTCTGCTTTCTACTCAATAATAAAGTTGTTATTGCGGAGTGTAAGTCTAGTGGGCCTTTTGTTAGTAAACGGCAGCTCACTCGTTTACACAATGCTTTAGAGCAAATTTGTATGATACTTGAGTGTGAAGGCCTTTTAATTGTTGTATATGGATTTGCCAAATCTCTTACATCGGCTTACCCTTTTAATATTAAGAAAATTGGGGAGTTAAGGTGACTTTCAAAAAAGTTATAACCATTCTGACTTTATTTTTACTGTCTTTTAGACCGGTTCATGCAGAAATGGACCCAAGGGTAAAAGCGTTGGGTGCTATGGCCCTTTATGGAACTGTCGGTGGAACCTTATTGGGGACGGCTTCCCTCGCTTTTGGTGCAGATGGACGCTCTGTTGCAAAGGGCGCAAGTTTAGGTTTGTATACAGGAATTATCTTTGGTTCTTACGTTGTTATTTCTCACGCCTATAAAAAACATCGCAGTGAAAACCCTGTTCCTCAAGATAACTATTATCCTGGAGTAGAGAGTCCCTATGAGCAAGGAAGTGGTGGTTATGGCGATGACCCAAATTCTGGTTATCTTTGGCAACCGGCACAAGAGCTCTATGAGCAAAGCCTAAGGGAATTTAAACCAAAGTTTGAATGGACCTTAAAAAATAAAAAGACCCCGGTAGAGGTCTTTTTACCTTTGGTAAATTTGCAGTTTTAATTAGTTTTCAAATGTTCTCTTTCTTCCCGCAAAAGTCTGTGACAAATTTTCTGTGTCATCTGAATCAAAGTGATTCTCTATTACTGACATTAAATCTAAATCATATAGTTTAAAGACTTTTATAAACTCTGTTTTAACATTGCTTATCTTTATTCTTTCCCTATTTTCATTAAGTGCCTTAATTGTATCTACAAACATACCAATTCCACTTGAGCCCACAAAATCTAGGCCATGCATGTCTAAAGTAATCTGGCAGCTTGGATTTTCCTTTGAAAGGGTTTCAAGCTCAGTTTTTAGGGGAGATGAGTTTTCGTAATTTAAATCACCTTCCATATGAATGGTTATATTTCCATGAGCATCTGTTCTTACTCTGGCTTTCATTGTCATTGGCAGACTCCTTTAAAAGTAATATGACTACAGGCGAAGTAAATTGTAACAAATTTTACGCGCTGCGTTTGTGGTGGGTTAAATTTTCCGAAGGATTAGTGTTGTCAAATAGTCGGGTAATTTTAGTCTCCACACCAATTGGTAATTTAAAAGATATTAGCTTGCGAGCAAGAGAATCCTTAGTTGAGTGTGAGTTAGTTATCGCCGAAGACACGCGTTCAACTAAGTCATTGATGCAGCTTTTAGGAATTGATTACGCAAATAAGAAATTTCTTACCTTTCACGAACATAATCAAGATAATGTTGAACATTTGGTTTCTCTTATTCAGACCTTTGAAAAGGTTGTTATTGTGAGTGATGCTGGAAGCCCAGTGTTAAGTGATCCGGGATTTCCTTTAGTCGAAAAATGCAGAGAAGTTGATATTGAAGTCATTTCAGTGCCAGGTCCTAGTGCTGTGATATGCGCTTTAGAGGTCTCTGGATTGCCTCCAGTTCCGTTTATGTTCTTGGGCTTTTTACCTCGCAAAAAAGAAGCAAGGCTAAGTCTCTTTTCTAAGGCGGCACCAGGGGTAACATATGTTGGTTTTGAATCACCCAATAGAGTAATAGGGCTTGTGGACGATTTATTAGAGTGTAATGGTGATTTTGATATTGTTCTTGCTAGAGAGCTCACAAAAAAGTTTGAAGAGACTAATCGAATTAATCGAGATAATTGGGCGTCTGTGAAGAATCAAATCAAAGCCAAGGGTGAATTTGTTGTTCTCTATCGTTTAAAAGATAAAGCACAGGAGATGGATATAGGGCTTGTAAAGCTAGAGGCCTTGGCAGATGCCTATCTCTCAAAACCTACGCCGAAGGCCTTAGCGAGGCTTTTAGCACCGATAAAAGGTCTATCAGTTAAAGAATGCTATGAATTACTCAAACTTTAATAAATAAATTTTACTTTTCTCTATAAATCTACCTAAGTTCCTATAGTTATCTTCAGTCTATCCGATAAGAAGAAAAAGAATGGTTATCTATTACACTTTTGCGCCCTTTAAAAAGGGATGGGAATAGGTAGCATGAGGTTCTCTGGAATCTCTTAGTTTGGGGCTTAGAAAGGATTGGGCCCAAGGGTAAATGGATGATAGTGCGAATTGTTGGAGGCCACGGTGGTGTTTCTCCTGGATTTAAAAACACATCATATTTAATCGACGGTAAGCTGCTTATTGATGCAGGCTCTGTAGCTTCTGGAATGCAAATTGATGAACAGACTCTTATTGATAATATTCTAATCTCACATAGTCATTTAGATCATATTTCAGATTTGGCCTTTCTTGCAGATAATTGTTTTGGTTTAAAGAAGGTGCCCTTTGAGATTTATACAAGTTCTGTCGTAAAAGAGAATGTTATGAAGCACCTTCTTAACGACGAAATTTGGCCTGATTTTACAAAGCTTCCTAATAGTAAAAATCCAACATTAAGGTTTCACACCGTAGAATCTTTTGAAACCATTCAGCTAGGTCCTTATAGCGTGAAGATGATTCCCGTGAATCATCCAGCAGGTGGACATGGCTTTATTATTAAAAAAGGTGAAACATCTTTAGTATTTACTCAAGACACCGGGCCTACTGAGGAGATTTGGAAAGAGGCGAAGAAATTAAAGTGCTTAAAGGCCATTTTTACTGAAGTCTCATTCCCAAATAAACTGCAAGGTGTTGCGGATGCAAGTTTTCACCACACACCCCAGACAATGATTACGGAAATTAAGAAAATGCCGCCAAAGGTTCCTATTTTCTTAGGTCATATAAAACCAAATTATCAGGCGGAACTGTCTCAAGAAGTTGATGCCATCGGGGATGATAGGATAAGCCTCTTATCCTCAGACGATGTTTCTTTTGTGTTCTAATTCTAGGTACTTATAAGTTCATACTCCTAAGAAAACTGTTGTCAGCTCAAAATATATCTCGCATCATGGTTTTGTTTATAGACAGTAAGATACGGAGATTCCTATGGGTTGGTTTGAAGGGGTTAAAAGTCCCAAACTAAAAAGTTCTAAGAAGGCAGTGACCAGTACTCCAAGCGGTCTATGGAAAAAGTGTAATAGTTGTGGAGAAATTCTTCAGACAAATAAATTAAAAGATACTTTTCAAGTATGCCCATATTGTGACCACCACTTTCGCCTGTCTGCAGTTGAAAGAGTGGATTTACTTATTGATAAAGGGACCTTTGAGTTAACAGGTCAAAACTTAACGACAACTGATCCTCTAAATTTTCACGATAAGAAATCTTATAAAGATCGTCTTGATCAGGCCTTAGAAAAGACCGGGCTAAACGATGGCACTCTTTGTGGCATTGGTAAGATTGAAGGCAAAGAAGTCTCACTTGGAGTTATGAACTTCCAATTTATGGGAGGCTCGATGGGTGTAGTTACAGGTGAAAAAATCGCTTGGGTAATGGATCAAGCGTATGAAAAGAAAATTCCCGCAATTGTCGTCTGTTGCTCTGGTGGTGCCAGAATGCAAGAGGGAATTTTATCATTAATGCAAATGGGAAAGACCTCTGCTTCCAGGCAGAGGCTTAAAAATGCAGGCATTCCTTTTATTAGTGTGCTTACTGACCCAACGACTGGTGGAGTCGCAGCTTCTTTTGCTATGCTAGGAGACGTGAATATTGCAGAACCTAAGGCCCTTATTGGTTTTGCTGGACCTAGAGTAATTGAACAGAGTATTCGCCAAACTCTTCCAGAAGGTTTTCAGCGTAGTGAATTTTTAAAGGACCACGGCTTTATTGATAGAATTGCTCATAGACATGAGCTAAGAAAAGAAATTTCCTTTTTTATCAATATGTTTCAAAAGCATTAGAATAAATAGAAATGATTCCAGATGAATTTTTCTACGATGAATATGATCCTGCTTTAGAAAAATGGCTTGAAGATCATTTTGGTAAGGAAGTTTTTTCTCCTAGGCCAAACAGCTTAGATAAATTCTTTTCACCTATAAAAGAAGAAATTCAAAAATTAGGGGTTCCCATTCTTACTATTGCTGGAACGAATGGGAAGGGCGAAGTTGCGCAATTGATTGAAGGCCTATTGCTTGAAAACGGATATCAAACTCTTCTTTGGACATCTCCTCATATTTTGACAGTGAGAGAAAGGTTTTCCTTCTCTGGGCGAGTTATTGAAAATTCAAGGCTATTTAATATCTTTAAAAAACTTGAAAAAACGGCTTTAGAGTTGAGTTATTATGAGTTTTTATTTCTTTGTTTCTGCCAACTTTCACTAGAGGAAATTAAAGCGTCCGAAAAAGCGGTTTTTATCCTTGAGGTTGGGCTTGGTGGGCGTCTTGATGCCACTAATTTCTTTGATGCTGATATTTCCATCTTGACCTCAATTGGTCGTGATCACATGGATATTCTGGGGCCTACATTGGCCGATGTTCTAAGAGAAAAAATTGCTATTTCAAGACCTAATAAACCTCTAATTTGTGCTATTCAGCAAAGTTTTCTTAAAGATCTTGCAAGAGACTATTGCCTAGAGCACTCAGTTGAGCTCCATGAAGTAACTTCTAAAAAAGAGGCAACTTTTAAAGAGGTAAATCTTTTAACTTCAATTGAAGCCGTTAAAGTATTTTTTAAGAATCAAAATATTTCTGCATATAGTCTAAAAATACCAAATAAACTTTGGGCGCGACCCTTTGAGGTGACATATAAATCCTGTCAGTTTATCTTAGTAGGGTCCCATAATTTAGATGGTTTACGGCACTTGGCAAAGTGGGTCAATGACAAAAATGATGGAACTTGTGGAAAGTTCGATGAGTTGTGGATTGGCCTTAGTCGTAAACCTGGTAAGGAACTTGATCAATGCTTGTCTTTGATTCATCAAAGTCCTTGTCTTGGTGATGTGATTTCTTTTGCTGGTTTTGATCACACAAGAGCAACACCAATAGAAGCAATAAAAGAGAGTTGGAGTAAGCTAGATCAAGGAAGAAAGGTTCGCTTTGAAGAGAGTTGGAGAGTCTATTTACAAAATATTTCCAATGAACAAAGAATCCTTGTCTGCGGAAGTTACTTTTTTATCGGAGATGTCCTCAAGAATTCTGATCTTTTGCATTTTCTTTCATTTTAGTTTACAGGCCAGGCAAAGCTTTGAGTTTACCGCTGGTGAAAATGTTCAAGTCTTATCAGACAAGGCCTATCGAAAATCTATTGAAAATCGTTTTGAAGCTGTAGGTAATGTCATTATCACCCAAGGAAGTAATTCCATATATGGGGAGAAGGCGACTCTTTCCTTTCAAACGGGTGAGACCGAAGTTGTTGGCAATGTTAGATTTGTTGGGGATCAGATGACGATGTATGGCTCTCGTCTCCTATATAATTTTAATAGTCAAAAACTTGATGTTTATAACGCTAGAATTCTCTCTGATAACTATGTCGTCTTAGGAAAGCAACTCTCAAGACTAGGTCCAAAAGAGATCTATGGTGTTGATGCCGAGTATACAACTTGCAGAGACTGCCCCGAATCCTGGAGTGTCTTTGGTAAGGAAGTGAGAATCACCGTTGGTGAGTATGTGCGTATCAAGCACGCCTATATCAAAGTTAAAGGCGTTATTGTGATGTACGTTCCTTATATTATTCTTCCGATCAAAAAAAATAGGGAGACAGGACTACTCTTTCCGAGTTTTGGTCTAAACCTGGATGAGGGAGCGCGCTTTCAACAGCCTTTTTTCTGGGCCATCAATCAACAAGCAGATTTAACATTCACCCCCAGTTATTTTGGTAATAGAGGATATGGTAGCCAGGTCGAGTTTCGTCACACTCCCCGAGATGGTTTGTGGTATCAGGTCGATGGTCTTTTTACAAATGATGGCATCTATTTACCCGGAAAAGAAGACCGAGAAGTTAGTGGCTCTAAGGAATTTCGTTACCTAGGCCTTTGGGAGCATCATTACTTTAGTGGTTTAGACTTTAATCATCACTTCACTTACAACAATAATCGAGACTTTGATTTCATTCGTGATTATCAGTTCTTTGCTAATGATAAAATTTTAGGTCCTGATACAGGTCTTGAGTCTTTCTTTGAATTAAGAAAGGATCTTTTCTATTTGGGAGTAGAAGGCGGTTTTAGAGAGAATCAACTGTTCAGGGAATCTCGTGATTTTGACGGTCGTTATGTCCAGGTTTTACCAAAATTTAGTATAGGGCTTAATCCTATCCAATTAATACAGTCTAAAATTCCAGGGTTTAATAAAATTACTCTGGGAGGAGATTTTGATTACACCGTTTTTAAACAAAATAATATTGAAGAAGGTCAGTTCATTCGAAATGCGCGCAGGTTAAATGCTGTACCTTTTTTGCAGTGGAATTTTGGTCAAATGGGACCTGTTTCTGCCATGACGACAGCAAAACTAGATTATCAGTATTATGATTTCCCTTATTTGAACAATAATAATTGGTTTAGAAAGAGTGGCCTAATATATGAAACTGAGTTTTCTCTTGTCTTAGATAAGATTTTCGGTCTGGCGTATGAGAAAGATATTCCAAGTGAATATATTAAGCAGGATTTAAAGGAAGAGAAAAAGCGTAAGTTAGATTTTAAAAAAGGTGATTTAATCGGAGACTTGCCCACTGTGGGAGGAGTTAATAAAGAGACCTTTAAAGTCATCCATAATAGTTACCGTCATAGACAAAATTTTAAGTTAAAGCATATTTTCTTGTCTGATCAAAATACCGCTGGAAACTCTCGCTTTTTTAACCAAATTCAAAATGATAATGGACAGTTTGACCCAACCGATACGATTCGTTCCCGTGAATTTTTGGCGAATAATGAGACTTCAAAAACAACCCTTCCCCTTAATAATACTCTTGAACTCCAGTGGAATAATTCTCTCATTAAAAAGTCGTCAAGAAATTCAGATTTGTTATCGGATAATAACACGTTAAGAGATAACTTCTCATATAGTCCTATTGGTTACTTTAATGTTAGCCAGGGTTATGACTTTTATCGAAAAACTGATTCATTGGGGAGAGAGTTAAGCTTGGACGAAAAGCTTACCCGCCTTTTTATTGACACTGGTTTTAATCTAAACCGCACAAGTTTAAGTTTTCAAGAGTATTACTTCTATGACTCTCGGGAGCATATTTCTAGAGTAGCTGTTAATCAAAGCTTTGATCGGGGTAGCTTAGGGGCCGCTCTTCGTTACAATTCGTTTCGGGTGCCTGTTGATAAGTTTTTATCGACGAATGGAAATATCAGGTTATCTGATCTTTTTACAGTTCAAGCGGCGTGGGAATATGATTTAGAAACTAAAAGAAGTAATCAGAGTCGTTATGGTGTTCTCTACTCCCCCTATAACAACTGTTGGCAATTGCAACTGGACTTTCTTAAAACAATTGCTGAAAAGAGATTTAGTTTTAACTTCTTAATTAATTTTAATGATAACAATTTTATGGGTCTTCAACAGCAATGATAAGAAGAATACTTCTCATAGACTTTGATGATAGCTTCACTTTTAATTTAAAAGGTTTACTTGAATCTTTTGACTTAGAAGTAAATATTATCCATTGGTCAAAATTAGATAAAAATATGATTTACGACCATGAGTATTTTGTACTGGGTCCAGGACCTGGTCATGTTCAAGATTATGCTTTGTTCTTTGATCTGTTAAGTCTATTAACGGATAAAAGTGTTCTTGGCGTTTGTTTAGGTCATCAACTCTTAGGTAGCTTTTTAGGCATTCCGTTAAAACAACTTTCCAAACCCATTCATGGAAAATCTTTGAACTTACCTGAGTTGGCCTTAGCATTTTCAAGGGAGAGTTTTTCGGCACAATTTTATAATAGTTGGTATCTTGATGGGAAAGCTTCGGGGGGTGATCTCGGCAATTTTTGCCTCGATGAAATGCTTTATTATTTTCAGCACTTAAACTGGCAAGGTGTTCAGTTCCATCCTGAATCAGTGGGTACAACTTGCCCTAGGCAGGTTATGGAATGGCTTTTAAAAAGAATGTATAATAAAAGTTATGAATTGCTCCCATCGCATATCTGGGATTTATGATTACCGGACTATTCAATTTCTTCAAGAGCTTAAAATCAATCATTTTTCGTTTGATCTAAGGCCTCGTTCCCTTAATTTTATTCAAGAGTATAGGCTAATTGAAATTTTAGAGAAAATGCAATTAGGAAACATTTATCTTCGTTTTGAAAACGAGCAGTCTTATATCATTGAGAGAATCTACAATAATTGCCTGAAGGCATTTGGCGGTAGGGTCCTTTTGGAGTTATCAGGTAATATTGATATTGGATTTATTAAAGAGAATAAGTTCCCTTTTTTATTTGTTGTTAATGAGAAGGACTTGGAATTAATTCCTGTTGATGAATTGTGTGTGGGTCACACCTTTTCTTATGATTTTTTACAAATGCTGCATTTAAGAGGAGAGTTTGTTGCTTGGGTTTCTGCCTATTATAGGAAGTTTAATGCAAGTAGCTTAAATAATATTCAAATCTTAGACATTGATTGGGATAGCGATATTTTTCCATCACTTTACGAGTATTTTGACTTTGATTTAAGGAATCTTCCCATAAATGGGAAAATCGAAGTTTGCTATAGAAATGTGGACCTAAATAAGATAAGCACTAATCTAAAAACAATCTAAATTTAATCGGAAGCGAAATGAAAATTTTGATATCTAATGATGATGGAGTGTACGCTCCTGGAATAAAGAGTTTGCATAGTGGTCTAGTGAAAGATCATGATGTTTTTACTGTAGCACCACTTGAAGAGAGGTCGACAACAGGGCACACACTCTCTCTTGACAATCCTCTTCGCGTCGTAACAGTGGATAAGGAAAAGAATATTTACGGATGTTCTGGTTTTCCGGCTGACTGTACCTTGATGGGCTTTGGCAAATTAATGGACTCAAAACCCGATTTAATTATTAGTGGTATTAATAGGGGGGCTAATTTAGGTCAGGATATCTATTATTCTGGAACGGTTGCGGCAGCGAGGGAAGGGGTTTTTCACGGGATACCTGGAATCGCTATATCTTCAGTCTGTGATTTTAAAAATCATGACATAAATGCAGTTAATTTTGATACTGCCTCTTTATTTCTTAAAAAAATAGTCAAAACTAAGGATTTTCTAAATCTTATCAGTCCCTTTCATCTCATAAATATTAATGTTCCAGACATTCCTCCTGAGAGTGTTAAAGGACTTAAAATTACCAATTTGGGATTTCGCAGATATTCCGAAGAAATCTCTGAAAGGGAAGATTTTCGAGGCCGAAGTTATTACTGGGTTGGAGGGATATATAAGGGCTTTGAGGGAGATGATAAAACCGACTGTTTCGCTGTGGAAGATGGTTTTATTTCCTTAACTGTACTAAATCTTTTAGGTGGAAAAGCCGAAAAGTTAGATAAGTGGCATGACCTAGCAAATAATTTTGTCCTCTAGGATTGGCCACTTATGGTGGCCAATTGAAATTTTACTTATTTTTTATAATTTCATTACTTTTTATCTCTGGATGTAGCTCCATTGAAAGTGGTCATTACGTTAAAGTTAAAAAGGGTGAATCTTTTAAATCGTTAGCAAAAGAATTTAAAGTGCCTGAGTGGAAAATTAAGGCCCATAATAAGGGGCGAAAATTGGCCACTGGAAATTGGGTCTTTGTTCCTCTGAAAAGAGGACTTTTGGCGGGGACGAAAAATGTAGAGAGCCATTACTATTTTCAGCATGGTAGATTGGCCTGGCCAGTTCCTTCTTCAAAGAAGCTTACATCTCGTTTTGGAAAAAGATGGGGCAGGGCCCATGAAGGGATCGATATAGCGGCAAGGAATGGTACCTCAATTATTGCTGTAGAAAGTGGTGTGATTATCTACTCGGGGAATGACCTTGGTGGTTATGGTAATTTAACCGTCATTTCTCACAAAGATGGGCTCTTTAGTATTTATGCTCATGCAAAGAAAAATTACACAAAAAAGGGTGACAAAGTTGTTAGGGGACAAGTAATCGCAGAAGTAGGCGAAACGGGTCGTACAACAGGGCCTCACCTTCATTTCGAAGTACGCTATGATTCAAAGGCACTTGATCCTTTAAAATTCTTAGCTTATGAAGAGTGAAATCTAGAAACGATCTTTTGATACATTTTAGCAGTGTTTATTGCGTCTTCTAGAGCCGTGTGGGCCACTTCGCCATATCCAAGCTCTCTCATTAATTCTGATCCGCTCTTGCACTTTTCAGGTAGTAATCCTAGATCAATTAAAGAATAGGCAACGGAGCTAAGGTCAAGTTGGCGATGTTCAAAATATTCTCTCATCCAGTCCCACCCAAGGTCTCTATTGAGAAAAGGGAGATCTATTGCGGCCATACTTTTTCCAAAAAGAGTAATTTTCTGATGATTAAATAATTCCTTTATCTCTGGTGATTCTAGGTATGTAGATAATCTTTTTTTAAATTCTTCTATTTCTAGGCCTTCACTATGTGCTTTTTTAATTAAGGTTTCATTATTTTGGACAACCCAAGGGTCTAAATTGGGTTTTAAATCTTCAAAGCTTGGACACTTTATAAAAGTGTGAAATGTGTGTTCATCATAAATTTTTTGTGTTGTTGGACAAAAAGGAACACAGGCAAACTCTATGATGAGGTCATTTTCACCTAATCCCGTAGCTTCTAAGTCAAAAGAGAGATATTTCATTGTAGTTCCTTTATAAATAATCTACTTCAATTAATATATCATTGTTTGTTAAATCTGAAAGCATGAGCTGACAAGATAGGACGGTATTTTGATTTAATGTAATTTTACATTTCTGGCATACACCATCTCCAAAACAGGCGGAGGCAATTGGAATATTTTTCGCCCTTAAATATTCCATAAGGTTTATATTGTCTTTAGACGTTAAATATTCTTCTAATAGAACTTTCTCAGAAGCCCTTCCTTTAACCGTTATTTTAAGAGGCATGACTGATTGACATCCATTCTTTCATCGCTAATGAAAGTGTTGTTTTGATTAGAAATATTCCAAATTCCAAAAATAGCTCCAAGGTTTTCGACATGATAAACAGGGAAATCAAGGGAGAGAAAATATCTCAACTGCTCTTCAGACCCTTTGCTTGATTCATAAAGAAGCCTGCTCGGGTTGGTTAAAAATTGGTGTCTTGGAAAGTTAATAAAATTTGTAATTTCAGATATATTATCAATTTCTTGAATATTATAATTGTAAAGATGATAAAGTAATTGGCCTGGATCTCGGGAATTTAAGGACATTAAGATCATTTCTTTTTTCCTGTCTTTAGATACGCAGAAGGGACTTATTGAAGGGGAAGTTGTCCCGTTAAATTCTTGGCCGATATATGAATTGGTGTTAGCTTTTATTTTTTTTGTAATGAAAAAGATATAGTTGCCACTATTATCAAGAAGTCCGAAATAGTTTTCGTAGTCCTTTTTGTTATTAATGAGAAAGATACCCTTTTTATAAAGATTGGCATCAAAACTACAGGTGAAATTTTTACCAAGGGAATATTCTTGTGTGATGGGGAGGGTTGATTCGTAACCTTTTAAAAGCTTGAGATTGTGACGATAGAACGTTTCACCTTTTTGAAGTGGTTTTCCAAGCTTAAAGTAAGACTCTAAAATACGTTTATCTTCTGAATAGCTCTCTTTATTCTCATCTAGAAATACTTGAAAATTTTCCTGAATGGCAATTTTTCTTGGTAATAGCTGGTTGGATAATTTTAAAAAGAAATCTAATTTTTTTGTGAAGATTTTTTCTTTCTCTAAAGTTTTTAAAGCGTCAAAAAGAGGGAATTTGTGGGGGGGGCCGAAGTCATGATGATATTCTTTTTCATTTATCTTAACATGTACTTGAGTCCTGGAGGTCCAGTCGGTAGCTTCAGGTCTGGCATGAAATTGATAAAATGTTAAAAGCATCGCCTTTTCTTCAAAACTAAGGCGAGGGTTGCTTTTAAATACCTTGTTTAAGTCATCTATCGTAAATGAACTTGAATGAACAATATTATGGGTTGGATTTTTTTCACAAAATGTTTTTTTAGCTTTTGGTTGTTTGTAGACAATCTCTGGCATCGTTAAATTTTCAATATAGTTTATATAGCTAGAGCAACTGCTAACAATTAAGATTAAAAGAATGAGCAAGTAATTTATTTTAATCAATGTAATAGATGCCTTTAAGCTCTTCATCTCCAACATCTTCAGTAGGAAGTTCGATGGATTTTGAACTACTTTGAAGGTTTTGGGCATTTGGCCTTTCAGGAGAATTCTGCAAAATACCGTTAAACTCTTCTGGGAAGTCACTTGGTTTTAACTGATTAGCTTCCTTCGTTAAGGGTCTAAGGGTGAGTATGATCCACATCCCTGACTGTCCAGTAGTGGCAATTGACTGAGTTCTTATGTCAACAATATCAAAGCCAATAATAGATAACTCATTGATCATGTTATCGAAATTCTTCTCTCTATATCCTGACTTTCTGGCCGGAGGAGCTGGTATAAAGTAGGTAAATGTTTGTAAGTTGTAGGGGCCTTTACTAAATAGCCTTTTTAATCCATTGAAGATCACCATTTACACCTCAATTGTCTTTTGTAATACAATAACATTTTAACTCGGCAGAATACTATTTTAGAGGTTGCGCCACTTTAGGCAAACATTTCCTGGAAAAGTTTTCCTCTTTTAATTATGCTTTGAGCCAAAGAAAAATTGGTTATAATAGAAATGTAGGCAACAGGATGTAGCTTACATAGTAGGCAGGAAGCCGAAAAGAAGGGGCCTTTGCAGGGGGCCCCTTTTTTTATATTTTATTCTTTAGCGAAATCTAATCATGAAAAAGTTTTTCCTTCTCTTTATCCTGCTATCTTCTAGCTTCAGCAAAGACTTAACTATCCTTCATACAAATGATTTACACAGCTATTTTGCAGGTTCTTTATCTAAAAAGGGTGAGGTGATAAAACGTGCAGGGGGGTATGATCGTTTGGCAAACGAAATTATCCGTATAAGAGATGAAGAAAGAAAAGCGGACCGCTTTGTTTTACTTGTCGATGCTGGTGACTTTTTTTCTGGAACAATATTTCATTCCATTGCAATGCGGGCCGAGATACCTTTATTTCCTGAATACGAATTCTTTAATACTCTTGAATACGATGCAATTACCCTCGGAAACCACGAATTTGATGGTCTTGATAATGGCTTTTCTTTATTAATGAAAAAGGTCAGTCTTTTGGGGGCGAAAGTCCCTATTGTCTCCACAAATTTTAAGGTTCCAACTGGCGAGAGATTTCCCGTTGTTACTTCAAGAATGATTACTCTAAAAAAAGGAAATGATCTTTTAAAGGTTGGTATCTTAGGCGCATTAGGGCCAGATGGTTGCTCTGTTAGTTCAGGAAATAGAAAAGACAATCAATTTATAGGGTTTGACGATTCTTCGAGGAAGGAAAGGTGGAATGAGCTGATTGATATACTATCAATAGAGTCGAAAGCTTTGAAAAAATCAGGATCTGAAATAAATGTTCTTTTACTTCACGGTGGTGGTGAAGAAGATGAACGGTTGGCAAAGAAAGTTAAGTTTATTGATACCATCATTGCTGGTCATACTCATGAGGTCTATCTTAAACGGGTTAATAATGTCGTTATTTCTCAAGCCGGTCATTATGGAAAGTACTTAGGCCGTTTACCCTTAAAATTAAAAAATGGAAGTGTTGAACTTACTCAAAATGGCCTGAATCATATTGAAATCAATGAAAATACTTCAAAGAATGAAGTAATCTCACAAAGGATATCTTTTTATAATAGGTTTACTCATAATATTTTAGAAGAATTAGGAGTAGGTGCCAAAGGGATCAGAAAATTTGAAAACGACTACTTAAAGACTTCTCAACCATCAATCGGAAACTTTATAGCGGATAATATTTTAAAAGAAATTCAAAAGAAGGATAGCTCAATTAATCTGTACCTTACGGCAAATGGACTGATTAGAAACCCTATCTATAAAAATTATGAGTACAGCTCATCTGACCTATTCAATATCTATCCGATTGGATTTCATGATGGGTATCACTTAGGCCATCGGGTAGTTTCATTCTATTTGTCCCATGGAGATTTGTTAAAGTTAGTTGAATTTATGAATATTTATTCAAAGTTCAAAAAAAAGGCAACACCTTCATATAGTTCGAATTTGAGCTTTGAGGTTCGTAGTTGGGGAATACCTTTTATAAACAGGATAAAGGAGTTGAAAATTAATTCTTTAAGAAAGGAAAAACTTTATCATGTCGCAACAAGTAGCTTTCTCTTTAGCTATCTTGACTTAATTAAAAAGAAAACTTTTGGTGTTATTGAGATTGTACCGAGAACAAATAAAGGTGACCAATTAGAGACGCCTTATTATCATGATTCAGAAATTAAATATTTTTTAAAAGGAGTTAGTCAGGAAGAAGGCAATCTGCCTCTGTAACTCCAGGTGCTAATTCAATTATTTGAAATTTACCATTTATAGGGCGAAAGTGACCCAAATTTGTGATGACCTCTTGGACGACAGATTTTCCTGTTAGGGGAAGTTTGGTCTCTTTAAGAAGCTTTCGCTCACCATTTTTGGTAAAGTGGGACATCATGATAATGACGGACTTTGCACCATTGACTAGATCCATCGCCCCTCCCATTCCTGTTAACTTCTTTCCCGGAATCATCCAGTTGGCCAAGCTACCTTCAGAATCTACTTCCATAGCGCCAAGAACACAGTAGTCGATGTGACCGCCTCTAATCATTCCAAAAGAGAGGGAAGAATCAAAAAAGCTAGCGCCTTTTTTGATTGAAATCGTCTCTTTGCCGGCGTTTATTAAAGTAGCACTTACTGCCTCTTTGGTTGGTCTTCCCATAACACCTAAGACCCCATTTTCTGAATGAATCATAATCGATTTCTCAGTAGGAATTTCTTCGGCAACTAAACTTGGTAAACCAATACCAAGATTGACGCTCGAGTAACTTGGAAAGAGAGAGGCCACATATCTGGCCATTTCTTGATTTGTCCAGCCCATTATAATTCACCTTCAAGCTTTAAAAACTCAATATCATTCTTGTAATTTTCACCTTGATAGATTCGTTGAACAAAAAGACCTGGTAGATGAATATTTTCTGGCTCAATTTCACCTAATTCTACCATTTCTTCAACTTCCACTATTGTCGTTTTTGCTGCCATGGCCATAAGAGGGGAAAAATTTCTTGCAGTCTCTTTAAACCAAAGATTTCCATAAGGGTCACCCTTTTGTGCTTTAATGATCGCAAAATCTGCGTGCAAGGCGTGCTCCAGTATGCAAGGTCTATCGAAACTCTTCTCCTCTTTTCCCTCTGCGATTAGGGTTCCGTAACCCGTAGGTGTATAAAAGGCCCTAATGCCCAAACCTGCAGCTCTTATTCGCTCAGAGAAGGTGCCTTGAGGAATAAGCTCAACTTCTACTAACTTTTTGTTGATCTGCTCTTCTAAATCAGGATTACCACCCACATATGAACAAAAAGCATGGGAGATCATATTTTTTTGCAACCACAGCACGAGGCCTCGTCCACTATTTCCAATATTATTTGAAATGACCTTTAAATCTCTTATTTTAAGCTTTGCAATAGCTTCAATTGAATTCTCTGGTATTCCACAGAGACCAAACCCACCTGACATAATCGTTGAGCCTGAAAGAATGTCTCCGACTGCATCAGTTGCGTTTTTGTAGACTTTAGGTGAGTTTGTCATGGATTACCATTCCTAGATCGTTAAGGCCTTTCGTGAGGACTTTAGAAGGTATTAAAAGGTTAGGGGCCAAAATGATTCTACCATTTTGAATCCCAGCATAAATTCCGCTATCGAGTAAGTCTTTTAACTTTATCTTATTGTTCATCTCAATGGCACCTAATAACCCAATGTGACGGCAATCGATTTCACATAACTTTAAAGCATTAAAGAAGTCTGTGAATATCTCAACATTCTTTTGAACTTTTTTCTTAAAGGACTCTTCTTCGGTTAAGTCTAAGACTGCTTTCATTGCCGCCAAGCCTAAAGGGTGGCCATAATTTGTAAGCCCACATGAGAGGGTCGATTTATCATAATATTTTGAAATTTTTTGGGAGACGAATAAAACTCCCTGAGGGAAGTAGCCTCCCGTCATCGCCTTTGCCGTTACGATTAAATCTGGTTGGACATTTTTGTAGTTTTGAAAACCAAAGAAAGGTCCCGTTCTATGAGCAGCACAGACGACTTCATCAAGAATGAGGAGAATGTTATAGTTCTTTTGAATCTTAGCTACGGCTTTATACCAACTTGATGGAGGAATGAAAACGCCATTTCCTCCTGTGATGGTTTCAATACAGATTCCAGCGATATTATCTGGACCAATTTTTAAGATAAGGGCTTCTAATTTCTCTCCACTTGGATCTGTTGCAGGTGCTGGGAAATACTTCGTCCACTGTCTCGGAAGTAAATGGTTTTCCTGGCGCCAGTCACCAGTTATCGCCAAGGCACCCATTGTGGAGCCATGATAGGAGTTCTTTTGAGAAAGAATTATTTTCTTTTTAGTGAATTGCCTTGCGATCTTTAAGGCATTTTCAATTCCCTCGCTACCGCTTAGGGTAAAAAAACACTTAAAGCCTGAACCAGTCTTTGATATCAGTCTCTTTGAAACTTCTTCCTTTAATTGATAGGTATGTTTTGGAGAAGCAAGGGAAAACTCATCCATCTGACTTTTTATCGCTTTTAAAATTGTGGTGTTTTTAAGCCCAAAAGAAGCTTGGTAGGAAATCGAGGATAAATTTAACCATTTAATTCCTTTCCCGTAAAAGAAATCATTGTCGACTTTATCAAGGGGAAGCGTTTGGGCCTTCTCTTGTGATGTCCAGGTGATAAAATAGGGTAGGTTCTTATTTTCTTTCATTTTATTTTTACTTTGATTTCAGCATAGTTGCTATCTTCTATCGGGCAACCTCTCCAGAAGAGGAATTCTGTTGTTTTATGATTAAAGACTCCACCACCACAAGTGATAGAAGGGTCTTGTGCTCCAGATTGATAATGGCCACAAAGAGATTTAGGGTAACCTTCGTGACTTTGGAGAATTGCCTTAAGTTCATCTTGAGTATGTATATTAGAAATGGAAGCCTTTAAAAGGTTGAACCGTTCCATACTTGTAGAGTTAAGAGAAAGTTTCTCTTCAATCTCTTTCATTTCATCATTTACGCAATGATTAGTATGAAAAATAGCGCCTTCATTTTCATAAATGCTCGCCATTGCATTTCTCGTTGGGCTTATCTCTTGGTGTTGTGCCCCCTGCATGTCGCTTATGAGATAGTTATGCGCTCCTGTAAAAGAAGTCTTTTCTGCAAGTGCCAAAACCTCTGATCTAGATTTTAGTAAAAGAGACTTTCTAACAAAAGCAGACCAAATGATTCCAGACTTGGCGTCAATTGTGTTGATGTTATTAACGCCGACAAAGAGAGATTCCCTATTTGCTCCCATCATTCCTAAGCAACCGACCAAGGAAAATGCGACCCAATGGCCTGGGTTTTCAATGACACAAACATAATTCTTTGCACTTGAGTGCATGTCCCAAGTTTGACCTGAAACTCTGTCTGTTGAATTTAGACTAATGCTGCTACAGCCTTCATCGGGGAGACTGATATCTCTAAAGTCTGTGTAGTTATTTAAAATGATGATGTCTGAAAGTGGACGATTTGATCCTATTGCAATGCCTGAGAGCTCTTCAAATAATTTCCCATCAAATTCTTTAGTGAATTCGATTTGTTCATTCGCCAGTCGATCAATATTTTTTGAAAGGTGAGGAGAGCGCTCCTGCATAAGGTTCTTTCTGATCCCACACAACTCCCTAATGGCCTTTGAGAAAAGTTCTCCGTGCTTCTCTCCATTTTCAAACGGAGAGAGGGAAGGATTATAAATAATATGAGGAAAACCAGTGTCAATCATCGTAAGTAACTTTTCATAGAGTTATAACATGGATCTAGTAGGAGACCGTCTTCTGTTTCTCTAAAGAGTTTCCTGAACTTTAAAGGGATGGCCCCATTTATTAAACCTCGACCATTTTCGATGTTGTGGCATATGGCAGGATAATTCTTTAACTCTGTGGTGATTTTTTGTTGAAAATCATTTCGAGTTTTTAAGAAATCTTCCTTGTTGGATATGATCTTACTTGAGGCCTTATGATAAGTGGCGAATGCGTGTTCATCCCCATCCCATGTTGAGATCATCATGAGTGGTTTTGATACAAATAATGATTCTTCGATAAAGATAATACCAGCTTGACCCCCAAGGAAGCTAAAACTTGCGTTTGGCATAATGCTGCTATCATTTGAGGCGAAGTAGTGATCATTGCTGAAAGTAAATTGCTGAGAAGCGGTTTCATTATAAATCACAGGTATATTTTGATCATTTGCCAATGCTTTCAATTGCTTTAAAAAGTCTATTGGGGATTTTTGGTAAGTCGTCTGTTGTACGGGTTCAAGCCATATTGAATTGATTTCACCTCTTTCAATTAAAGTTGAGATTTCTTTTAAAATGTCTTTAGAGTTTTCTTGAGTAGGGTTTTCAAGTTTAATGGTAGGAAAGTAATTATGTTCCTCGCTACCAGATAGTGACCGACTGAGAAAACTTCCTGATCCAAAATAGTGCCCTTTAAAAGTCAAAAGTTTACTTTCTTCCTTGAATTGGGTTGCATTGTAAATCATGGACTTAAAAACTTTATCAACACACTCGGATTGGCCTGAGGCCGTGTAGCCATGCTGAAGTTCCTTGGGAGCTAACTTTAATATGTTTTCAACATGAGAGAGGAACTTTTCGCTAACAAAGTTAGATAAGCAAACTTTGTTCGTTAGGTAGGGGAGTTGGGCCTTGATATATTCCATATCGATGTCATCGATATTTATGGATGAATTAATCCTGTTACCAAGGTTTAGCTCATCCTTTTTCCAATCGAGTGGAGTTTCGTAATAGATGACGTCCCTATATTGCTCAAAGTCGGGATAATCTTCCCTTAAATACATTTGTTCATAACTTCCGATAGAAAGATTGATGTTAAGCATTTGGACGGCCAGTTTATCGCGATTTCGGCCTTTTATTGAATTGTAATCTCGATTGATGGCAATATAAGTCAGGGCGTACTTTAAGAACCTGCCTAATCCTAAGTTTTGATGTTGATCTCTGACAGTAGTGTCAATCATGTATAGGGATTTTGGGTCTAGAAAGTCCTTGTCCTGTCTCAAACCTCGATCAAGCGGGTGATCTTGAAGGCTACTTGAAAAAGCGATGGCGGAGAGTTTCTCTCCATCAAGCATTCCAAGGCAAATGCTGTACTCAGAATGAGCACATACTCGAAATCTTTCTATACTGGTCTGTCTTGTGGGCTCATAAACCTCTTTTTGCATTTTTTCGATATCAACAGAATATTGATCAAAGTTTTTAGCATTTATGATGATAAGTTTTTGATCACTCTTGTAGTGGTCATTGAATTGTTTTTGAATATTCGATAGGACTTCGTCTTCTTTGAGCATTTTTCCTTTAAGGCGATCTAATCTAGATTGAAGCAGAAGGTGTTGCCATGATTCAGTTTTCTTTAGGCTTCGAGCACTAGTCGTGACTTTCCCCGAAAAACTCTCTTCTTTTGCGTTAAAAATTAAATTACCGATTGCTGTCAATCTTTCAAAGAGAAAGTCGATGTCCTTATTGGTGTAACTTGTATTTAATCTGAAACGTAGGGTTTTTTCTCCGGCTGGGTAGTAAAGTAATCCATTGTTAAATCTTTCATTTATAAACTTTGTCGCGGTATCAGCATTTTCAAGATCAAAGGCGAAACTTAGACCCATGGCCCTTGTTCTTGTAATATTTTTTTCAAAGTTGTTAGCTAATTCTTTTAATTTCTTTTGTGAATATTTCTCGATCTTTAAAATCCTCTCTTTTGATTGATCAAGAGCAAGACCATGATAATACCCTCTGATTAAAGAAGCGACTTGGTATTGTTCCCTTCTTTCTAATTTATCGCGTCTTAAATCATGTGGACTAAGCACTAATCCAACCTGTGCTTTCTTGGCACATACTAGAAAATCTGGATTTAATTGATTGTCGAATTGATCTCTCAAACAAAATTGTCTGTGCCAAAAAAAGTCTCTTCCAAGGTGGAATCCTGTTTGCACCTCATCGTGAATGACAGATACATTGAAAGACTTTGCCATGATAAGGAGTGCCGTATGAAATCTGTCCGAGGCGTAGCGATCCCCTCCCTCACACTGCATCGGTTCAACTATAATGGAAAAAATTTCTCCTGTTTGAAGTTTATTTTTTATTTTTAAAAGACAATCAATCTCTGTTTGTAGAACCTCATCTTTTGGCCAATCATTAGGTATTTTGAAACTTAGACTGGTTGAATTGTCCCAAACTTCTCTCCAAAGATTTGGGTAGTCTTGATGAATTTCAGCTCCTGGTAATTCTGGGAAATCCGTATATTCCGTTTCAAATCCTTTCCATTGAAATGGCTCTCTCTTTGATTTGTTCCATGTTGAAAAGAGACTAACAAGCATCCTGCCATGAAAACTTCCTTCGAATGCCAAAACTTTCTTTGCCTTTTTATTTTGTCTTCTCTTGAAGGCATATCCAAGGGCGATTTCATTACTTTCCGCGCCACTATTACACACAGTCATATCCATGTGTTTCCAGCCGGCCTTCCTCATCAAGAAGGAATGCATAGAGTTCTTTATCTTTAAAAAGTTTTCTTCTGCTAGATCGTTAGTCCAGCTGGCCATGTGATGGGCCGTTCCCATAAAAACGCTTGGGCTAAAGCCAAGTCCTAGTGTTGCGATTTGGCTGGCAGCATCCATTAGGTAGTGGGTTTGGTTTAAACCTGTCTCAACACCCATGTATGGGCCATGATTGTTGTTCAATTCAGTAAGATAATTCTTTTTCTCTGCTGGGATCAATCCGTCTTTATAGTACTTCGCGAGCTTTCCTTCAGCATACTTTTGGTCTTCATTATTTATAAGTGTAATTTCCATAGTTATTCCTTAATTTTTAAATATTCTATTCTTTAAATAGTCTTCATATTTGATACCTAAATTTTCCATCATCATCGGAAACATAGATATCGGGGTATGGCCTGGAAAGGTGTTTATCTCATTAATTAAAGGGACGTTGTCCTCTGTTAAGAAAAAATCGATCCTCGCAAGATCTTTTAGACCTAAACCAATAAATGCGACTCTTGCCATTTCCCTGATTTTATCTTGTATCTCTTGGTCAATTCCTTTTGCCTCAATGTTAGTGACTGTTTTGCTGTCAGGATTGTATTTTTCTTCAAAAGTGTAAAATCCTTCTGGGCAAACGATTTCACCTGGTGAACTTATATGGAGTTCTCCCTGATAATCAAATGCGGCCACTTCTAATTCTCGCCCTCTACTTGTTCTTTCTGCTAATACTATTGGACTTAATTTCAAGGCCTCACTCATTTTTTCTTTGATCAACTCTTTTTTTAAAATGTGGTAGCAACCTACGGAAGATCCTTGATGAGTGGCCTTAATATAAATGTCCTGATTATTTTTCTCGAAAAATTCTTCAAAATCTTGAAGTGTTTGGGGGTTTAGCTCTCTCGCAAAAGTATAGGGATTATTTTCGACTCTTAACTTATCAAGCCATAACTTGGTCATGACTTTATTAAAGCAGCTGATACTGGCTTCGGGATTTGCACCTAGATAAGGAAGTCCCATTAGTTCAAATACTGCTTGGATATGACCATTTTCCCCTGGGGGACCATGGATGCATGGAATGGCGTAATCAAGGGCTATTGTCTCTTGGGTTTCTTTGTTAAATACCTCGCCGGCTTTTCTTAACTCACACTGCTGACCGATTTTATTTGTTCTTCGTCCATCTCTTTCAATACATAAGTAGACGGTATTAATATCTGGAATAAGAGCGAGCTTGCTTTCGAAATATTTGGCAGAAATAAGCGAAATATCGTGTTCCGTTCCACCACCACCGCAAATGAGAAGAACATTTCTTGATTGGCCCATGGTTATCTTCCTTAACTCATATAAGCATACTGATTACTTAGACGATAATACCAAGATTTAAGGCCAATCTGCCACTTTTATCCTCTTAAAGTGAGGCATTATTAAGCTTTTTGAAGTTCTACAGGAATCCTTTCCTTATTTAATTCAAGAAATTTTTCTTTAAGCTCCGCAGTACTAATTGATGTCGCAAACTTTGCACCATATGAGCGGATACTAACGCTGTCGTTTTCCATCTCTTTGTCACCGATGACGAGCATGAAAGGAGCCTTTGATTTTTGAATTTGGCGGGTTTTGTAACCCATTGATTCATTTCTATCATCAACTCTTACGCGATAGCCTAAATTATGGAGATCGGTATTTAATTTTTGGGCATATTCTAAGTGGGTTGCATTGTTTACGGGCACAATAATGGCCTGCTCTGGTGCAAGCCAAAAGGGAAAAGCTCCTGCAACGTGCTCAAGATAAACCCCAATAAACCTCTCTAGTGAACCTAAAAGCGCTCTATGGATAACAACAGGCCTAGATTCAGTGCCTTCGGAAGTTGTATATTTCAGATTAAATCTTTCAGGTAATTGAAAGTCTAATTGTATCGTTCCAAGCTGATGGTAGCGATTGAGAGCATCAGAAATTTCAACATCGATTTTCGGTCCGTAAAATGCCCCGTCACCTTCTTTTATCGAGTACTCATGGCCGCTGGCGTCTAGTGCTTGTTTTAAAGCTTCTTCTGCCTTATCCCAAGTGGCATCATCTCCGGCCTTCTTTTCTGGTCTTGTGGAGAGGTTAACTTTAATGTTTTTAAAGCCAAAGTGCTTGTAACAGATAAAGAACATTTCCATTAGTTTTTGGATTTCTTTTTGAATACCCTCCATTTCGATAAATATATGAGCATCATCTTGGCAAAATGTTCTCACTCTTGTCAGACCGGCGACTGCCCCCGCTTTCTCATAGCGGTGAAGTCGACCAAAGTCAGCATATCTAAGAGGAAGATCTCGGTATGAGTATTTATAGTGGGCAAACATTAACATGTGACAAGGGCAGTTCATTGGTTTTACTGCGTATTCCTTCTCGTCAATATTTGAAAAGTACATATTCTCTTTGTAGTGATCATAGTGACCAGAAGTTTGCCAAAGATCAGAGTCTAATATTTGAGGTGTAATAACCTCATCATAACCATACTCTCTGTAAACCCTTCTCATAAAGTCTACTAACTCATTATAGATTCTTGCCCCTTTTGGCATAAAAAATGGTGATGCAGGTGCTACTTTTTCAAAGTGAAAAAGCTCTAGTTCTTTACCAAGTTTTCTATGGTCTCTTTTTTTGGCTTCTTCTAGAAAGTGAAGATGCTCTTTTAATTCTTTTCTGTCCTTAAAACAGGCGGCATATACTCTTTGAAGCATTTGTCTTTTTTCATCACCTCTCCAATAAGCACCTGCCACATGAAGGAGTTTAAACGCCATTGGTAAATCTGACGTTTTTTCAACGTGAGGGCCGCGACAGAGGTCTATAAACTCGCCCTGCTGGTAGCAAGATATTTCTTCGCTTTCAGGAAGAGAGTTAATCAGCTCTACTTTTAAATCTTGTCCTTCCTTTTTAAAAAAAGTTAAGGCCTCTTCCTTTTCGAGAACCTTTCTCTCAATGGGAAGTTTTTCTTTAATGATCTTCTTCATCTCATCTTCGATGGATTTAAGGTCATCTTCAGAAAGTTTATGATCCATTTCCACATCGTAGTAGAAGCCGCTTTCTATAACTGGTCCTACGCCAAACTGGATATTTAGATCTGGCCACAGCCGGGATATGGCCTGGGCCATTAGGTGTGCGCTAGAGTGACGTATAGTGTCTAAGTCAAATGCGGCCATTTTGGCTCCAAACTAGTGAAATTACGTTAACTTGACCTCTAAACATATCAATTAAACCGAGCGAAATCAATGTCTTATGGGCTAAATTTTACACTATATAGGCAAATTTTTGACCAAATCACTTTTGACATGGTATGACGTTTACGTTGGTCCAGAATTTAATTGTTTGGGAGAGGACCTTCTTTGGCAATTTGGAGATGATCATATGAATGAAAATTATGAGGCCTTAACAGGTTTAAGTTCATCGAGTGATAAACCGTGGACTGCGTTGGGCTACCTGGCCAGTGAAGACCTTAGTATTCCTCCTGATAAAATTAATCAATATGAAATTGGCCGAGCTTTCTATCAGTTAGCAAAACTCCATTATGACAAAGCAGATTTAGTAAAAGCTGAAAAGAAGTTTATCAAGGCTTATCAATGCACAGAAAGACCGAGAGATACTTTTAGCATTCTTAAAATTTTAGGTTTTCTCATTAGAATTGCTTCAGAAAAATTAGAAGACGACAAAGCTAATACATATATTAGTGAGGCCGAAGTTATTGTTGAAGAACTTACTTCTGTTCTTGGAAGTCTTAATGCAGAGTACTTTTACAACGTTGCTACTCTTAAGACTTATAAAGGTGACTTTGAGGATGCCCGCATCAACTACGAATTGGCTTATAAGAAGTCCAAGGAAGAGAATGAGCCAGAATTACTTTCAAAGACATTGTTAGCATTGGCCGTTAATGGCTATAATCTTAAGAATTTTGAAAAATCTTTAGATTACTTAAATCAATTAAATCAATTACTTAAAATAATTAAGAAAAACTATCTCTCAGGTGCAATGTTTTTGTTTTCAGCAAAAGTTCTTACTGAAATGGAAATGTACGATAAAGCACTTGAGCATTTCAGTTTAGCTAATCAGGTTCTACAGGATAAGAAGTGTTGGAATCTATACGGTTACGTACTTCTTGGAAAAGGTATCGTTTATAAGCGTTCTGGTAATTACGATAAAGCTCTTGATTACTTCTTATTGGCCAGAGAATCTATAGATAAAGTCACTTTTAGAAGACTTAGTGAATTGATTGAAAGAGAAGTAGAGGATGTTAATGATAACTCTGTTGATCTTTATCTTGATAAGACCAATAGAAAAATTAAAGAAAGACATCTTGGTACAATTGACTTTAAGCATAGGTTTGTTCTTTTAGAGATTCTATTTCTTCTCGCTAGAAACCCTGGTAGTTATTACGACAAGGAAGAACTGGCAAAGCAGATTTGGAAGGATGAATACAATCCTTTGATTCACGATAAGCTTATCTATACTTCGGTTAGTCGTTTGAGAAAGCTAATTGAGCCAAAGAACGATAGAGGGGATAAGAGAAAGTATATCATTCGTGGAAAAGATGGTTATACTTTTAATCCTCAAGCAAAAATCAGGTTTCACATGGAAAGTAAGGGTGAAAGTCAAAGAACAATTGGGAATATTGAGCTTAGCTCTCCTGTATAATTTATTATTTAGTCTGGCCTTGACTTGGGCCGGACCAAAAGAAGGGCCGATGGATTTGGATCAGGCCCTATTTCGTCTTTCAGGCCAGGTTTTCTTCCTAACTGATATCAATAAAGTACACAACTCTTTAAAAGTCTTAGATTGTCTTGATGAATCTTCCTATCTAAGTATTTATCTTGGTAAAACGATTGAAGACTTAAAGAAAATAGCTATTCCACAAGATATAGAAGGTTTTGGAACCTTTAGTAAGGGCAACCTTGCTCCCTATATAGATTTAGAGAAGCTTAAATTATCCTCCCTCGGACGAGGTAAAGATGAATTACAAAAGCAGGAGTTGCAAGGTCTAGGAAAAGGGTGCGCCAAAATTTTATGGAATAAGTTAGAAATTTCAGAAAAGGCATTGCTTTTAACAGAGGTTTACCTGCGGGATAGATTTAAAAGAAATGAACAGCTTAATAGTTCTTTAAGTGATCTTAAAAAGGGACTAAGTGTTAAAGAAAAACACGAACTACTATCTTTTAAGATGTCTCCTGGCCTTTCTGAGAAATTAGAAACTTTTATCAAAGTAGAGGAGGGTTCAACTCATTCTCGTGAGGAAGTTCCTAATGACGAAAATCCATAGAGTAGAATCTCTAGAAAATCAGGAAAGAATTAAACTCTTTGAGATGGATAATGACTATTTTCCTCTTCCTTGGTCAATTGAGAGTTGGAGGTCCTTGGATTTAGATAGTTATTCCTTATTTTATCTATTTAATGACAAGAATCTTATCGGATTTGCTTTATTCCATACCTTAGAGGGCGATACTCTAGCGCACTTGTTGAAAATTTGTGTACTTCCTCAATATAGGGGAGAAGGTAGGGGCAAGGCCTTTTTGAAAGGTTTGCTGGAAAGGCTCTCGGTCTTGGGTCTTGAAAAAGTCTTCCTAGAGGTGGATTTTGAAAATTTTCCAGCGATCGCTATTTATAAGGACCTTGGGTTTGAAAATGTTCATTATCAGGAAAATTATTATGGCGCTGGGCGTCACTGTTTTAAGATGATTCTGTCTTCTTTATAAGTAGAGTCTATTTTGGGAGTTGCATAACATTGCAATTTTTGATAAAAATAGCACGTCTTTAATGACATAAATACTCGAATGTAGGTTAGGGTGGATTTTTGGTTCCGCCCTTTTTTTTTATTTATAGGGGTTTTTTAGTACGTGGACCTTAAACTTGACCGTAATGGTTTGGAAGAAAAATTTTTTAATCTTTGTGAAGAGATTGTAAAGAAAGAGGGGCTTGAGCTCTACGCTCTCGATTATCTAAAAGGGCAATGTCTCCTTAGACTCTTCGTCCAAGACCCCGAATCAAAGACAGCTCAGCTTGATGATTGTGCCAAAGTCGACCGAGCACTTACACCCTTTGTTGAAGAATATGACTGGATGCCGGCCGAGTTGACCTTAGAGGTATCAAGCCCAGGTGTTTATAGAGAGATTAAAGAGGCCTGCTATTTTGAAAATCTGATTGGTGAGCGTATCGCGTTTAGCCTTTCTGAAAAGGTCGCTGAGAGTGACGTTGTGAGTACTGAGATCTCAAAAAACGCCAAGAAGTTATTAAAAGAAAAGAAAATTGTAGCGTATTTAAAAGAGTTTACTGGAGAGCACCTTCTCGTGTCTCCGGAAATGAATGACGAAACGAAATTTAAGATAAATATTGAAAATATTAAAAAAGCTAATGTTGAACCCCTTTGGGAAGACATTAAAGAGAATTAAAAGGAAGGGAAAATGAACTTTTCTGAAATAGGTAGAGTGATTGAGGCCTTAGGTAAGGACCGTGGTATTGAAAAAGATATTGTTGTAAAAGCAATCGAACAGGCTTTTCTTGTAACGGCAAGAAAGAAATATGGCATTCAGGGAGAGTACGAAACTCGTTACAACGCTGAAGAAGATGAAATCGAAATTTATCAGTATAAGAATGTTGTCGAAGACGTTAGAGATAATATCGTTGAGATAAACCTTAATGATGCCAGACAACTTGATGAAGACGTTGAGGTTGGTGATCAATTAGGTATTCGTATTGAAAATCCAAACTTTACAAGAGTTGATGTGCAAACCGCTCGTCAGATTATCTTTCAAAAAGTTCGTGATGCTGAAAGAGAGATTCTCTTTTCAGAATACAAGGACAAGGTTGGGGAGCTTATCACTGGTATCGCAAGACGATATGAAAGAGGTAATATAATCGTTGATCTTGGTAAAGCTGATGCTGTCTTATCTAGAAGGGAAGTCATTCCTGGAGAGGCTTTTAAGACTGGTGATAGAATTCAAGCTTACTTATCAGACGTTGTTATGACCAATAGAGGGCCAGAAATTCGTTTATCACGAACTTCTCCTATGTTCTTAGTTAAACTCTTTGAAATTGAAGTACCTGAAATTCAGGATGGAACGATTGTTATTAAGTCTGCAGCCAGAGAGCCAGGTCAGAGAGCAAAAATCGCTGTTATCTCTGTAGATAAGGATATTGATCCTGTTGGTGCTTGTGTTGGTATGAAAGGAAGTCGTGTACAAAATGTTGTAAACGAACTTCAGGGTGAGAAAATCGATATCGTTAAATGGTCTGATGATCTTGATACATTCGCCCGCTCTGCCCTCGCTCCCGCAGATATAGGTAATATTATGATTGATCATGACGAGAAGCAGCTTGATGTTGTTGTCGAAGAGGATCAACTTTCTTTGGCCATTGGGCGTAGAGGACAAAATGTTCGTTTGGCCGCAATGCTTTCTGGTTATAAAGTAAACATTATCTCTAAGGCCAAACTACAAGAGAAAATTCACAAGACTGTAGAGAACCTTCTTCAAATCGATGGTATTACAGATGCTAGAGCACAAGTACTTGTTCAAACAGGTGTTACTGCTGTAGGTGATCTTAGTGTTATGGAAGCTTCTCAGCTCGCAGATTTGATTGAAATTGAGGAATCTGAGGCACAGGTTATTATTGATAATACTCTGAAGGCCATTGATTCTGATGAAATTAATCTTCAGCCTGAGGAAGAAGAAGAAATCATTTCTGCTTCTGCAACACCTCAGTATGTTGGTATCTTGGCACAAGATGAAGGTCTTGATGATAATGATCCCGATAAGTTTAGTGATGCGGAGAGAAGACTTAGAGAAGAGTTGGCTGCATTTAAATTAAAATAATTTTATAATGATTAAATACGAGGTTATTAATGCCTAAGAAAATTTTTGAACTTGCCAAAGAATTAGACATGGGTGCTTTGGACTTGGTTGAGAAACTTAAAGACCAGGGTTTCAATGTCAGAAACCATATGAACTCTCTAACCGATGAAGAGGTTGAGAAGGCGATGGCCTCCTTTGCCGAAATGTCGGCGGTCAGTGATCCCAAGAAAAAGGCAACGAAGAAAAAGGTCGTTAAGAAAAAGGTTGTTAAAAAATCAACTAAAGCAGGGGATTCCAAAAAGAAAACGGCAACAATTAAGAAAACTGTTCTTAGGAAAAAAGGCGATGAGGGAGAAGCTCCCACAGAAATAGCCGCATCTGAAGAAGTTTCTGAAACAAAAGTAATTAAAAAGAAAGTTGTTAAGAAAAAGGCCGCAGCAAGTGCTGAAGAAGTTTCAGGAGAAAATCCAGAAGGAAATAAATCTGAAACGCTTGAAGAGGCATTTGGGTTAAGGGTTGTTTCAAGACCAGAAGTTAAAGCAAAAGAAGTTGCTCCTCCTGAAAACGTTGATGAAGAATCTGAAGAAGAAGAACTTTATAAAGAAAAGATTCACACTTTCACTCCAGTTTTTATACCTGAAAAGAAAGAAGCCACTGCTGAAACAAAGTCTACAGAAACAACCGCAGAAGGTGATGAAGACTCTGATTCTGATAAAAAAGAAAAGGATTCCAAAAAGCGACTAGGTGGTCTTGCCACGATGATGTCTGGAAAAAAAGTTGGCTCTAAAAGTCAGGTTTTAAATCAGGTAAGAGCTGACACGGAATTAAAGTCTTATGCTGCCTTAAGTGGCACTGGTAGACCCATTTATACTCAAGTTAAGAGAAAGAAGACCTTTTCTGGTCCCACAAAAGGCACAGAGATAACTGAACTTAAAGAATCTAAACGTGTTGTAAAAGTTCACAACGGTACAACTGCCTTAGATCTAGCTAAAAAACTTAAAGTTAAGTTTAAAGACATGGTTAACGATTGTTTAAAATTAAATCTTCTTATAAAACAAGAGGATTTTCTTGGAAATGAACTAGCGAGTGAAATCGCTACTATGTATGACTATAAGCTTGAAGATGTGAGCTTTAACGAAGATGAAGTACTTGGAAAAACTTCACTTTCTGATGAGGCGATTGAGAAACTTCCTTTAAGAAACCCAATCATAACGATTATGGGTCACGTAGATCATGGTAAGACGACTCTGCTTGATTATATTCGTAATGCTAAAGTTGCCCAAGGTGAAGCTGGTGGTATTACTCAGCACATTGGCGCCTATTCGGTACAAACCAAAAGTGGTAAGCAACTCACATTCTTAGATACTCCTGGTCACGCGGCTTTTGCTTCAATGAGACAAAGAGGGGCAACGGTAACTGATATTGTTATCCTTGTTGTTGCTGCTGATGACGGTGTTATGCCTCAAACAAGAGAATCTGTTCGTTTTGTTCAAGAAGCGAATGTTCCTCTTATTGTGGCCATAAATAAAATGGATAAAGAGGGTGTAAACCCAGATAGAGTTAAAAATGAGTTAACTGAGTTTGGCATTAGTCCTGAAGAATGGGGTGGTGAGACTCAGATGGTTCCTATATCCGCTCTTAAGGGTGATGGAGTTGATGACCTATTAGAAGCTGTCGCTCTTCAAGCCGAAATGATGGAGCTTAGGGCCGATCCTAAAGGAAAGGCAGAAGGCGTAACGATTGAGTCTAAAGTTGAGCCAGGCCGTGGACCTGTGGCAACAGTTCTGATTCAAACTGGTACCCTGAAAAAAGGTGATAGCGTCGTGGTTGGAGAGTGTTTTGGCCGCGCCAGAAGTCTTGTGGACCACCTTGGGAATGAACTTAAGGAAGCTGGTCCAAGTATGCCAGTACAGATCTTGGGCCTAAATGAGGCCCCAAGTCCAGGTGACAATCTTAATATCGTGAAAAATGAAAGAGAGGCTAAGAAGATCATTCAAAATAGAGTCGATGAACGTAAGAAAATCGAATCTATGCCGAAGAAATCTACCGTTAGCCTTGAAGACTTTTTCGCTCAGGCCCCAAGTGAGGCTGGAGAGGTTAAAACTCTCAATATTATTACCAGGTCAGATGTTCAGGGTAGTTTTGAGGCCATTAAGAGTTCTCTTGAGACCCTTTCTAACTCAGAAGTGGAAGTTAGAGTCCTTGGTGGTGGTGTAGGTCCTATTAGTGATTCTGATGTCCAACTTGCGGATGCATCAGGGGCCATTATTATGGGCTTTAATATGCGTCCCTCAACTTCTGCGAGACGATTAGCAGAGGATAAAGGGGTTGAAGTAAGAACATATTCGATCATTTATCAGCTGATCGATGATGTTAAAGCTGCTCTAGAAGGTATGTTAGATCCAGAATTTATTGAGAAATATATCGGCCGAGTCGAAGTTAAAGAGACTTTTGTTGTACCAAAAGTGGGTACAATTGCTGGTTCTGTCGTTATTGATGGCTCAATAAAGGTCGGTTGCCAAGTTAGGCTCCTCAGAGATGGGAAAATAGTATTCGATGGTAAAATGTCTAGTTTGAAGAGATTCAAAGATGATGTAAAAGAAGTGAAGAGTGGCTACGAATGTGGTGTTGGTCTAGATGGTTTCAACGACGTAAAAGTTGGAGATCTATTTGAGGCCTATATCATGGAAGAAAAGAAGCGCTCGCTTGAGGATGTCACTAAAATGGACGCCCAAAAGGCCAACACTGAGGTTACAGAGAATCACCTCTAGAGATATGAGAGATTATGGCAAAAGTTGAAAAAGGTATCAAAAAAGCGAAGTTTGAGGATAGGATTCTTAATGAATTGAATCTTATCCTTAGAAAGGATCTTAACGATACGAGACTTCAGTTTGCTAGCCTTACTAAAGTTGATCTCTCTAATGACTATAGTGTTGCTACTGTTTATTGGGATACTTTTAATTTAGAAAAGCGAGATGATATCAAAGTTGCTTTAGAGTCTTGTGAGTCAAAACTAAGAAGTTCGCTTTCTCAAGTTATCAAAGTGAGGCATACCCCTGAAATAAAACTTGTGTATGATAATCAATTTGAAAGTGAACAATACATAACCGATCTATTGGGCTCAGAAATTAAGAGCGGTAAAAGCTTTTAATAATCTATGTCTGAAAATCTTCCCTTTGATAATTCCCCTTGGATTATTCCAGTCCATAAGCCCGCAGGTGTTACATCTTTTGATGTCATCAGAGAGCTTAAGCCCCATATCTTTGATGCCTTTGGAAAGGGGAAGGGACGCAGGAAACTAAAAATCGGTCATTTTGGAACGCTGGATCCCTTTGCAGAAGGTGTACTTCTTCTAGGCACGGGCAAGGCCTTAAAGTTAGTTCAATACTTTCAAACATTGATGACAAAGACCTATTGGGGCGTTGGCACTCTCGATTTTGCAACTGATACAGGAGATTGTGATGGGCAAAAATTAAGAGTTAGTGATTCTCCCTCGGTCATATCCTTAGAGGAAATTCAGAATCTTTCTCAAGGCTTTATTGGTGAATACCATCAGGTGCCTCCTTTCTTTAGTGCTGTAAAACACGAAGGTCGACCCCTTTATGAGTGGGCGAGAGAGGGGATCTTTATATCCAAAGATCCTGTAGAGCGCACGATTGTAGATTTTAAAATTATTGAGTCCTTAGGCAACAATGAATTTAGCTTTGAGTGTGTTGTTACTAGTGGAACCTATATCAGAGGTCTTTGGAGTGATTTGGCCCAGAAATTGGGCCAGTGGGGACATTTAAAAAAGTTAAAAAGAACCGCTTGGGGACCGTTTGAAATAGATTCTTGCCTGAAAATGCCAATAGAATCCCTAATTCTAGATGATTGCCTAAGGCCCGAGAAAATTTGGAAAATTCCAGAAGTTATTTTGAGTGAGGATCAAGTTAAATTATTTGCTCAGGGGCAATATTTAGAACTCGAACAAAGAATTGCGCCCTATCAGTGGGTTTTTGATCAACACGGGAAATCTATTGGTCTTGGAGTACCCGTCTATATCGGTCGTGAAAAAAAGCTAAAGGTAGACGTCAACTTTTCTTAAGTCTCTTTTTAGATAAATGATGTGCAGCGCTAGAAAAATTAAATCAAAGAAAGAAAACAGTTTAACATCTTGAAATACTTGGCTAATTGGCGGTCATAATCTATAAATAATAGAGTTAGTTTTCTAATATTCTTAAAAGCGAGGGAACTTCGTGAATACAACACTTATTGCAATGGGAATTGCCGCTCTTTTGGCCATTGGTTTGGTCGTAAATGTAGCTGTCATTAGTCTACTCTCTGGTGGTTTTCATTTTTTATTCGCTCGTCCTCGGTTGGACATTCTAAAGTCTGAGTTTGGTGATCATGGTTTTGCTTTTTCTTTTAGTTGGAACAATGCTCGTGAGCCTGCCAAGTTTGATAAAGTTAAGGTGAGGTTATTTAATCCCTTTGGAACACCTACACAAGTTGAAGTAAGTAAGGCCTTCAATGGCGCCAATTCCAATTTTGCCCGTGACGTCTATATGGGAATTGGAATGAAGAAACTCTTAGCTGCTAATGGTTTAGGTAATGCCACGATTGAAATTGAAGTTAGCTCTTCTACTGATGGGTTAAATCAGTCTTTCTCTTATCGTGCGGTTAAATTTTTAGAAATGCTTGGGGAAGCAACAAGCACCGTTAAGAAATTTGAAGGTGAACTTCCTCCAGCTGCTTCAAAGCCACTTTTTCAAACAGTTCAAAGAAGCTTTATTTCAGAGCCTTTGCCAGAGAGTGGTAAAACGATAAAATTATCAACAAATCCTGAGTTTGCTGGAGAGTTTGCTTCGGCAGGCACAACGAAAGCGGCAGAAGAGAATTACTCTGTCAGTAAAGTATGGATTGATCCAGGGTGTATTGTTTGTAATGCCTGTGAGGCGATTTACCCGGAAGTCTTTGAAGTGACGGATGATACTTGTCTTATTCGTCCTGAAGCGCCACTTGATAATGGCCTACTTATACAGGAAGCGGCAGAAGCTTGCCCTGTTGAAGTTATTAAATTTACCAAAGCTGGTTAAAAAAAAGCCCCTTTCGGGGCTTTTTTTTTATATGGCCAAAAGAATTTCTGTTAAAAGATCAAGCTGGCTTTCGGCTTCATCCCTAAAGGGAAGTAGAGACTTTTTAACCTTCGCTACTTCCTTTAGTCTTTCAATTACAGGCATAAGTGCATCTCTTATTCCTTCTTTTGAGTATTCTTTTAAGAACTCTTCAACGTTAGGAACCTTGTCAGTTAAAAATGTCTTTATAGGAGTGTCGAATATTTCTTGAGCATTCGCCTCCTGACTAAATTGTGCTGCCAGTCCTTGAAAGGTCTGGTTTAAAGGTAGAATAAAGTTTCTAATAAGGACGGCGACGTCTTCATTACCTGCTTCTTCTTGGAAGGCAGCCGACTCTATCATTGCACTCAAATATTGCACAAAACTTTTAAAGGTAAAGTCATCACCCATCAATTCTGCAATAGTCTTAAGCTTGTCGTCGTTTTTCAAAGAAAAGTAGGTCTTAAGTTCTATGCCTTCGTTCATTTCAGGAATGTCTGACTCGAGTGTTGCGAGAGTTGCTTTTAGTTCCTGTCTTTTTTCGATCATTTTCTGTGCAGCAGTTTCTTGTCCTGCAGGAAATTTTTGAGCGAAAATGTAAATGTAGCGGTACTGTGTTAAGGAAACCCCTTCTTTTGGCACCTGATTTGGGTTAGTCGTCTTATTTGGACTAAATGGGTTTTCTCTCCTATCAGACTCCTCAAGGTTATTAGGAATTAAAGTTCCTTTAACAACTGAGATCGCAAGATCTTTTAAAAATCCCTTCTCTCTCGTAAAAACTAGTTTGTGAAGACTACTTCTATTTTCAAAACCAAATGGTTTTCCATCAAGTCCAAGAAGTATGCGGTCAAAAGTCATCTTAATGATTTCTTCTCGATAAATTGGGTTATCAAGGAAATTTGGCCTAAAGTTGTTACGTGCCAGGTGGTCCATCATCGGGACTCTCATTGTCAGTGCTGCTAAGGCCATTCTTCTCGTTGGTCCAAATCCTACAACATTATTCAATCTGTGATCCACGTCAGCAATATCTAATGTCTCTTTTTGGTCTTCGTAGTAAAGACCAAAGTTTCCTTGGTAGTCGAGGTTTTTTGCTTTTAAGTCTTCAATTGCGGCAACATGGTCACATGAATCAATCGTTAATCCAGTGTTAGCGAAGACATTTTCTTTTACTTTTTCAAAGTCAACAAAGACTAAGTTTGTGTCCGGTCCAGCTGTTACTTTACCAACACAGACCATCGCGGGCTTAAAGACAATATTCTTAATGAAATTGTAAGCGAGCTCACTTGCTTCGTAGTACAGGTTGTAAAGATCAGCATACTTTCCAGTACTTGACTTCATTTCACTTAGGGCCTCTTTATATTCTTCAATATTTAAATTTTCAAGGTACTGATCTCTTTCACCAAGAAATTCTTTTAAATGAAATCTCCACTGATCATAGATCTGCTTAAGAGGGATAAAGGTTCTTGATAAGTGTGAAATACCAAAGCTATTTCCACTTGGTCCAACAGCACGGTCATATCTATGGCCATAAACGGTATAACTTGAGTAGAAAGATTCCATCGTATTCTTTACGATCTCTAGAGGGTTCGTTCCAACATCATGTCTTTGACATAGTGGATCTGTTCTTTGAACATCTTCATCTGTACAGAATTTGTATTTAACGACATTCATCGACTTATTTTGTACTTGCTCTGCAAGACTTGTCTTAATGTCGATAGGTGCTGCTTCTCCATTTTCAAGCAAAACCTTATTTGCATAACCAAATCTGATGGCAGCAATATCATAAGGCCCTGGGATGAGTAGCTCTTTAACTGTATCTGGTTGATAGTCCATGACTGAGGAGGTTGCTGAAGAATGAGTTCCATCTTCATTATGGAAGAAATTCTTAGTGTCAGTTGAGGCTATAAAATTGTGTCTTAGTCCAAAGTTATGGCCTAGCTCATGAATAAGAGTTGCGATGACGGATTTTTCTAAAAGTTTATCTGCACAACCGTTAAGAATTTCCATCTCATTTTCTGTGTGAGTTAACTTTAACTCATTGAGAGTGCTTATGTAAGAATCCATTTCCTCGCCACACATCTCTTTAATTTCTTTGATTGTCTCTTTATAGGTCTTATCAAAGCTATTGTTGTGAAAAATTCCTTCTTTTTGATTGTAGTCTACAAAGGTAAGCTTATTTTCTGCCGTCAATTCTTGCTTCATCTGCTTGATGATGTCTAGATTGGAAGTTGTTTTGATACCAAGTTCATCAAGGAGCGAATTACTGCGCTCAAGAGGTAAGTCTTGAGATTCATTATTTAAAAATCCATCAATGAAGTCTTTGTAATAAGTCATTTTTTCTGGCATTGGCACACCAATTTCAGATGCTTCAAAAATACCAGTTTCACTTCTGATGTAATTTCTCAAGTTTCTAATCCATGACTCTCTAAAGGGATTGGCATAGATATTTGATGTTGCCGAGATAATCTCACCTGATTCAGAGTCAACAATACTTGGTCCATAGCCTAATAGCCTTGCTCCATCTTTTGTATCAACTATATTGATGATGTTGTAGCGAATATCACCTAGGTTTACGGTTTTGCTCTCGTCAAGAACGACGCGAATATTTGTGCCTGCTTTTTGGAAGGCCTCGTCCCAAGCTTTAATTGAAGCACGTCCTGCTTCTTTCATATGATCTGGGGTTGTTTTAGAGAAGTAATAAACGATTCGACCATTTTCTGGATAAAAACGATTTACGCTTGTGAGTTTTTCTCTCGCATCTTGTCTTGATAGACTTTCATTTAAGATAGCAAACTTAGTTGTTCCAAAAAATCCAAAGGTTTTTCTATCATCTTTAAAGTAAACTCTTCCTTCTATTGGGCTGTGGGCCTTTCTAAAAGCATAACGAATCTTTACTTTATCAGTCTCATGATAAACAACAAACGCCATGAAACCATCACCAATTTCAATACTATCAAGAGTAGATTTCTCAGTATCTAAACCTGGTTTAGTGGCCTGACGACAAATTTCAATACTCTTTTGTCTACCATCTTCTGTAACAATGCCAAAATCACAGGCCACTGTTTCTTGTGGCTTTGTCATTGCGGAAAGTACTTTTCGGAAATCTAATTCCATTAAAGATCGTTTGTCGTATGGAACCCTCTCTTTTCTATTGTCTTCATCATTAACTTTTTCTTCTGGGAATCTTACTGTATTTCCATATTTATCAATTTTAATATCAAAATAGACGGCCGGAATATTGATTGCTTCTTTAAGGTTAATGTCATCATCAGTATTAATGTTGTCATCTGTGTTGAGGTTATAACCAACAAGTCCCTTTGGACGTTTTTCAAACTTAATTCTAGAAACGGATCGGGCCATAAAATCCATACTTACGTCTCGTCCGATTGAATTTGCTTTCTCAGGAGAGGCAGACACAACTGTCGCGGCATAAAACCATTCACCAGCAAATATGTCTGATGAGAAAACGTTATTTTTTGATATGGCATCTAGGTCCGTTCTTGAATTTGGGTTTACGACCATATGGGTGGCATCCGTGATACTTGACACGACGACAGGAAAGAGTTGATGAGTCGCCTCGTTATTTACATTTAGCTCTCTCTTTAGTTTGTAGAGAGTAACACTATATGAAATAAGAGGGATCTTATATGTACCGTTTTGTAGTTTTTCAGCTACCGTTTTTTCGATATAAGGAAGATCTTTTTCTTCTGAGATTTTAGAAATGATTAAAAGATTATTAGTAACCTCATATTTTAATTTGTATTTCGTGTTTTGTTTTCCAATGAGGGGAACATCCTCAAACAATGGGGCACTCGTCGTATATGAAACTCTTCGAAAATCTCTAATTCCGATATTTTCTCCCTCTACTTCAGCATTATTGGCCGTACTAAACTGTGAGGCGCCGTTTTGGTTTGCCAAGGTAAGTAAATCAAACTCTTTGTCTTGGTAAGTTGAAATCTCAGTGAATCCATCTGGTGTAGATTGGACCAATTGAGTTTCTCTCTCCTTAGCGCATCCTATGATGAGGAGGAGTCCAATAAAAATACTTAGTAACTTACTCATGTTTTTTGTCCTTTTCTTAAGGTTCAATTTATATAAAATTAAAATTGGTAACTAATTCCTATGTAGTATGAAGACACTCTTGTATCAAAAATTCTAATGTCTGATTCTTGGCCATTTACATTGAGGGCATTTCCACCAATCGAGTGACCCATGAATCCACTAAAGCTCTTCGTGAAATTGGTACTAAGTGATTGATCAAGACTATAAAAGTCGTTTGTGTTGCCTTTATAAGTCCAAGATCTCACATAAGTATTATCTAGACTTAGATAGAGGTTCTTTAAAAGTGGATATAGAACTGTGATTCTTTGGTTGATGGTGTATTGTTGATTTGAATTCCCTGTTAAAGAAGTCTCATATTCATGAATGTTATAAATAAATGTCGGTCTATAAATTAAACTTAGTCCCTCAATCAAGCCACTAGCATTAATTGAAAAAAGTGGATTAATTCTAAAAGCAGTAATTAATCCATTTGTTTCATTGGAGGCCTTGCTAAGGGGAAGAGTTGCACCGGCCCTAGCGATGACATTTACATTATCACCTAGTTTTCCTAAGGGTTTTGTAAGGGTAAGAACGCTGTCTCTTGCAAGTAGCTTTCTCTCATTATTAAAGTCCTGATTAAACCAAAGGCTTGTTGAGAGCATGTATTTTCCAGGTAAATGCAATCGGCCTGTGAGGAGGTGATCCTGTCCAGACTGATGCTCAGATCTATTTGGAAGATAAGCATTTGTAGACACAAACGAAGTGTAAGTGGCGTCTATCGAATAAGTGTCCTGAGTACTCAAAGTGTTCTCTAATTCGACAAGTGTATTCTGGGCCAACACCTTGACGGGGGTACTCAGTCCTAATACAAAAAGTAATAAATACAGATACTTGTGTCTCATATTGACCTTTTTTAAAGGGTTTAATTCTTTAATTACTTTTATTATTTGCAATTAGAAGGCCAGTTTGGGAGCTCTTTAAGAAAGATACCTTTAGAGATTATATAATGATGCGACTGCCTTGTAGGTATTAAGGTGGGCCTCGACAGTGTGATCAATTGGTAAGGAATAGCCGCCGCCTAAACCTAGGGCGATAGGAATATTTCTCTCTTTTGCGAACTTTAGAACCCTGTAATCTCTTTGGTAGAGTCCAACGTGTGAAAGTGATAAGCGGCCTAGTTTATCTTCTTTAAGTGGATCAACTCCTGCTTGATAGAGAATAATATCCCACGACCTCAGAGAAAGTTTTTGTAAAATATAATCAAGATTCTCTAAGTAAACCTCATCACTTGTGTTGTCTTCTAGTGGAATGTCCCAATCTGAGGAGGGTTTAATATAAGGATAATTGGAAGCGCCATGCATGCTAACAACAAACACTTCTTCAAGAGGTGTTAGGATTGCCGCATTTCCGTTACCTTGATGAACATCTAGATCTATTACTAAAATATTTTGAAAGTTTTTCTCCTTTATGAGCTTCTTGGCAGCGACTGCAAAATCGTTAAAGACGCAAAAGCCTTCACCACGGTCAGGAAAACTGTGATGAGTTCCTCCTGATAAATTTCCGGATACCCCATTAATTAAAGCAGAATCTACTGCGGCTAAAAATCCTCCAACGGAAGCTCTTGATCTGTTAAGCATAACATCAGACCAAGGAAAACCTATCTTTCTCTGGTCACGTGCCTCAAGGGTTCCAAATTCAATGGCATGGTAGTAGGTCTCTGTGTGAACGAGCAGTATGTCTTCTTTTTTCGCCAGTGGTGCCCTTTGAATATTTTCTGACCTTATTATGTTTGCTTCAGTTAGGGCCTTTCTTACTCGTTTGTATTTTTCCATAGGAAAGCGATGGCCCTCAGGTAGGGGAAGGTCATAGTGATCTGAATGATAAACTAGAATTTCGCGTGAGAGGGTCACTTTGAGGGGGCGGCCACGTGCTCCGATAGAAGTAATTCTTTAAATGCCGTTTCGTTTTCGGCCCAAATATCCTTGAGGGTAATGTCATCTGATAAAACAGGACACTCAAAAGTTAAAACAGGAGAATGGTATTTTTGAGGTCCATATTCACCCAGGCTTCCAGGAGTTGGATGGCCTTCAATATCACCCATTACCTCATAGGAATTAAACTTTGAAATAAAATGAGCCAGTTCCTCACAATTACCATTGAAATTGATGAAGGGTTTCCAAGAATGAAAGGAGACAATTAAATGAGGAGGATATTTTAAAAATAATTTATCGAGGAATATATTCTCTGGCTCACTTAAAGGAGCTTTACCTGGAAAGTATTTGGCCTCTCTGGCCTCACTCGTCCAATCGTCCGATGGATAGTTTCGATTGAGGTCAACACCATGGGCATTAACTCTTGTTCCCGCGCGGTAACCATCCACATTGAGCACGGGGAGAACGATGAAAGAGCAAGGTGCTTCTTCCACCTCATTTTTTAACCAACTATAAAGTTCTTGTAATAAGAAAACACCCTCTACTTCATCTCCGTGAGTGCCCGCCATTAGGTAGGTATATGTAGAGGCTTTTTTTTCGCTTCTGAAGGCCTTAATTTCATCGCCTTCAACGCTCATACCTGATTTTATTTTGAGGAAGTTCATCTCACTATTCTACCTTGCAAAAGATTAACTTTCAAAGCGATAAACAGCACATTGGCCTGGAGTTTCTTCTACTTCTAACTCCAATTTTGGAAAGGTGAAGTTAAAGCGTTCTCGTACCAGTCTATGGATTTCGTGGGTGAGATAAATGGCCAACCTTTCTGCGCTTGTATTTTGAATGGGAAGCATGAGTACATCTTGTTTAGGAAAAAGAAACTCATCTCCATCAGGTGTTTGAAGATAAATGCTCTTTTCTCTTTCTTCCCACTTTAGTTGAGGATTATCTTTTGGAAGAAGGAGGCGGTGATCAAGACTGTCACAAACTTCTCTGACAATAGGTTTAATATCTAAGAAATCAAAAACCATGTCTCCCTCAAGTTGACAGGCCTCTCCCTTTAATTGAACTCTATAATTATGGCCATGAAGCGGCTCTCTTGTTCCATCCTTAAAAACAAGAAAATGTGAGGAAGCAAAATTAAAATATTGTTTATAAACTCTTATGGAATATTCTGGATTCACTAAACTTACCTCGCGCAAAATCATTTAAGACAAAATTCTATTCATTTCATTTGAGATCGTCTAATATACTCAAGCATTTAGTCCACCTGCAATCTTTCTCTAGAAGCTAACAATGAGCGTTACAAAGAAACAAAAAAATGAGGCCAATAAAGCGTTAAGACTATTAAAAACGCTTTTAATTGGTAAAGAAATCGCTCCCGCAATTGAAACGCTGCAAAAACATCTTGATAAAGAACCTATCGTAGAAAATACCAATATAAGTGGCGGCTTCTCCTTAACATCGGATTTAAAATCATACGATTTCATTGGTTTTAGTGACGGAGCATGTCGCGGGAACCCTGGGCCTGGTGCTTGGGGCTCTCTTGTTCAAGTAATGGATGAGACGGTTATCTATGAAGGCAGTGGAGTAGAACTAAGTACCACTAATAATAGAATGGAGCTCCAAGGTGCTATTGAAGCCCTTAGATTTATTGCGGAATATCCAAGTTTTAAAAATCAGAATAAAGTCGTTCTTGTTAGTGATTCCAAATATGTAGTAGATGGCATGAATCAATGGGTTCAAGGTTGGAAGAAGCGTGGTTGGAAGAAGGCGGATAAGAAAACGCCAGAGAATGTAGATCAATGGCAGGAGCTAGATGCTCTTGGAGAGCGATTTAGCAATCTGATTTTCAAATGGGTTAAAGGTCATTCAGGCCATCCTCAAAATGAGCACTGTGACCAAATGGCAAATGCTGCGCTAGATGAGGCCGGACTTTAATGATCAAAATAGCGGGCCTTCTATTGTTAATAACTCTTTGTGCCTGTTCCCATTTTGGCCGAGAGATTAGTGTTGTCAATGTTACTAAGACATCAACTCCTGCAACGGAAGCGATAAAAACAGCAAGGCATCAACTTTTACAAAATAAGAACTCTCTAAGAATTGCGATTTTGACTCTTGGTTTAAAGACCAAGAGAGAGATCTCTGGTGGAGCGATTATCATGACCACCGAGATGATGACCTTCTTAGATAATCCTCTCTACGATTGGAAAGCTTTGTCCCTCGCAAGGCTTCATCAGCAGTTGATCCCAGAGCTTTATCAGTTACTAAGTTTGGTTAGTGAAAAAAAGATTCCTCTTTATGTCATTTGTGAGTCTCTTCATTCTTGTGATCTGTTGCGGCAAAATATGGGAAGAAAGGATTTGAAGAGGGTTACATTTTTGAAAAAATATAATCACAAGGTATTGGGAAGGATAAGACCACTTCTGGTCCTTGCAACAAGTGCTAAATACTTTGAGGGCCTCAGTGATAATAGCAAATGGACCCATTGGAAAACAGAGTGGATATCATTGGCGAATATTGACAGGACTAGTCAATTGTATCCACAGGACTGGGCACGCGTTGTTCCTACAATACATGAATTCTAATAGTTAGGGCTTGAATATAACCCTCTCTGTAGGTAACCTATTAAAAAATTAAAAACCAAAAAGGAAGGTTTATGAAAAAGATAGCTTTAATTCTTATTGCTGGCGCGCTCTTTTCTTGCAACAAGCAAGCCAAGGTTAGCTTAAGTAGTGACGAACTAAAAACTTTTTACACCGTTGGCCATACTATGGGTCAGAGAATGAAAAATCTTAATCTCTCTGATGACGAGATTGCTGCGGTCAATATGGGTTTAACAGATGCTGCTAAAGGAACTAAAGAGCAGGTTAATCCTGATGAGTATCGTGTGAAAATCCAAGCCCTTTTTAAAGAGAGAATGACAAAAGCCGCTCAAACTGAAAAAGATAGCGGAAAATCATTCTTAGAAAAATTCTCTAAAGAAAAAGATGTTGTTACAACTGAGTCAGGTCTTGCTTATAAAATTCTTTCAGAAGGTAAGGGCGCAAAACCTGCTGCCACTGAAACAGTTAAAGTTCACTACCACGGTACTCTTACAGATGGTACGGTTTTTGATTCATCTAAAGAGCGTGGACAACCAGTAACTTTTCCTCTTAATAGAGTTATCAAAGGTTGGACTGAAGGTGTTCAACAGGTCAAAGAAGGTGGGAAAATTAAACTCGTGATCCCTTCTGAATTAGCATACGGTGACTCTGGTGCTCCTCCAAAAATTCCTGGTGGCGCAACACTCGTTTTTGAGGTTGAACTTCTTGAAATTGTTAAAGAAGAAAAGAAGAAATAATTTTCTTTTATAAATATCGTTTGAGAACCCTCTTTTGTAAGAGGGTTTTTTTTTAGGCAATGGTTCATGAGTAAATTAATTATAGAAAAAACAGATGAATTTTTTAAAGTTGAATTAAATAATCCACGCAAGCTCAATGTCTTAGATTTGGATATTGTGGATTCTCTAAATACTGCACTTATTGATTATAATGATAATCATAAGCATCTGCCTTTTATACTTATGGGGGCGGGTCCTAAGGGTTTTTGTGCCGGTGGAGACGTTGTGTCTGTTGTGGAAGGAATTAGGAAGGGAAGTGCTTATGACTTCTTCTTTAAAGAGGAATATGGGTTAGATAAGGCCTTGCATAGCACTCCTAATAGTTTTGCTCTTGCCCATGGGATTGTAATGGGAGGCGGGCTTGGTTTATTTATGGGTTGTGAACATAAGCTACTTGATTCAGGATCGCTCTTGGCCATGCCAGAAGTCACCATTGGGTTTCATCCTGATGTAGGTGCCAGTTATTTTCTTCAATCCATTCCTCGCAGATGGCGACTCTTTATGACTTTAACAGGGGCGAGACTTAGTGCAATTGAATTCTATTTCTTAGGATTGGCCGATGGGTTTTGGGACTTTGAATTAGGTGCTTCTCAAAGGGCACTTGATTATGAATCCTTTACTGACTCACTCTTAAAAAATATTGGGAATGAGGCAAGGGAAAGTTTTGAGTTAAAAAATCAAAAAATCGCGGAAATCGAAAAGATGAGTCGTTTAGAAGAATTCGATTTTTGGTGTAGTGAGCTGTCTGTTCGTCAGGATACTGACCGTTGGTTAAAACAGTCGGTAGAGACTTACCTTAGTGGAAGCCCGGTTTCAAAAGTCCTTACATGGTCGCTCTTCAACTGGTGTCGGGAAAAGTCGATAGATGAATGTTTTGAAATGGATTTAAAAGTCGCAAAAATTGCCTGTGAAAAAGGCGACTTCTTCGAAGGAGTTCGTGCCTTGCTGATTGATAAGGATAAGTTGCCTTCTTGGAAAGATCCTTCCATCGCAGCTGCTAATTCTCGGTTAAAAGAAGAGCTCGCAATATTTAATTAAAGTCGACAGTGCCTAATAGTTAAACATTAAAATCTACTAAGTCCTTAAAAGTATATTCATTTATAGGCATGAATTTTGCTTGTTATCTCCTATCTTTTGTTAATTTAAGGAGTTTAAATGAAATTTCATCAGATTGTGGGTCTTCTCTTTTTGTTTGTATCTCCGCTGGCCTTCGGTCATGTAGATGTCCTCTACGCTAACGGGAAAGAGACTAAAATTGAAGAAAGGTTAGAAAATCTTCGATTTGGATCCGATAAATATGATGGTGAAAGTGTTGCGAAAGTCATTGCTTTCATCAATAAACATCGCCAACACATATTAGGGGCTTCTGCTTCTAAAATCTACTTTAGACCTAATTTTGATAATAATATTGATGAAGGTCAGGCAAGGATAGTTGTTAATAAAGGATCGGCATCTATAAGGCTGCAACAAGTGCTCTATAGAAAAGAGCAAGATGGTAGTCGAAGTTTTCTTCCTATCGAGGGCGCGGATATAAATGTTTATGTCTCAGGGTTAAAGAAAATGACTGGTAATGGCGAAGCTCTAGTCTTTAATCGAGGAGAGCTCGTTGAACTCTCTACTTCACTTGTGAATGTAGCGGCAGACAAATTGGATATGATTACCTCTGAAAAGGTTAATAAAGATTTAAAAATTTCAATAAAAGATAAAATTAAGTTAATCGACGTTTTTAGAGAATTTGATCTACAAGATGTTTTGTCTGAAATCTTTCCAAATCATAAATCTGTAAAAAATGAAAAAGAAGCATTCAAATACTTAATAGAATCACCTTCACTCCTTAATAAAATCCTGAGTGACAATAAAAGTCGCCTTAATCGGATGTTTGTCATAAATACGAATGGAGAGCATTCGTTAGGTTGGCGGTTACAGCATCCTTATGATTTACCCCTTTATATAGATTTTTCAATATCAGAAAATGGAGTTTTTCTTTTTATTAAATCCCATAGCAACACGAAGAATGTAACAGTAAATATATATCGTGGAACAACTTTTAATTTAAAGAAATCCAAAAAACGAAGTGGGCTCAGTTACGTTTGGAAAGACAAGGAAATTGAAGGTGGAGTATTTAAACAAGAAGACTATGACCTTGCCCTTATTAACCTCTCTAAAGTTGTTGAATACTTTAAAAGCGTTTTTGATTGGAATGGTTATGACAACAAGGGTTCTGACTTAGATGCCACTGTTCGCTTTAAAGGTTCACGCTTGCTTGGTTCTGCGGCCTTGAGGCAAAATGCAGCTTGGGCCGGTAGTCCTTATAACCAATTTCTCTTTGGAAGAGGGGGAGACACTTTGGGTGACTTTTTGAGTGCCTTTGATGTTATCGGTCATGAGTATTGTCACGCGATTGTCGCTCATACTTCTCAACTAGAGGGTGGAAATGAGACAGGGGCACTTAATGAACATGTTTGCGACATCTTGGGCGTGGGCTTTGAAGGTGACCTATCAGGTAAGGGGTTTGATTTTAAAATTGGTGAAAGTGTTGTGCTTGAATCAGATAGAGGGCTAAGAGATTTCTTAAATCCTAGTCTATCCTTTTCTGAACAACCAGCACATATGAGTGAAGTCAACGCAAAGTTTGGTCCAAATTGTGTTCCAACAAGTAGAAATGATGAATGTGGAGTTCATTACTCTAATGGGGTACTAAACCGTTCAATTGGCCTATCAGTAAAGAGTTTAGGGTGGCCTCGAATGAAAGAGCTGATCTTTGAGGTAGTTACAAAAAAGCTTAGATCTCGCTCAGACTTTTTGGATTATAAAAAACAAATCGTGCGAACTTGTGAGCAACTTGAATCGTTTTCTAAAGATGAATGTAAGGTCATTGATGGTAATTTTACTTTAGTAGGTCTTAATGGAAATATCTCTTCTGTTAATGACAGTTCAAGCGATGCTACAGATTCACTTGATCAACAGCTCTGTTCAGTTATTATGAACACATGCTCACTGTTTGAAGATGGTAAGTTGTATGAAATGTGTAAGGAATGTGGTTATAAATATTAAAACTTTCTCTCTAGACCCTCTTCTCTAAAAAGCTTTAGGCTTTGATGAAAGAGGGTATAGACTCCTAAGTCTTCTTTAAGAGTTTTTTGTTTTTTGGTGAGATAATTCAAGATCTCTAAAGTTTCCTCCTGGGATTTAATAAAGCTCTCTTTGGCCCTGGCAGGAATGAGGGTGACAAAGCGTTGATATTCTTTTTTATAAGTATGAAAAAGAACATCTAACTTTAAGGCCCAGACCTTCTCAATATCTAATTCATAAGTAATTTGATTTGAATGATTACTTATTTCTAAAACATTTGGATGATAGATGGGATATCTCCCTAGGAAATGGTGGTGGACAATTTGTGAAACTTGCAGATGGTGGGGATGTCCATATTCACCAAATGGTCCATGAGTAAAAATAATTGAATTTTCATCAGCGTGGGTTTTGATTGATTGAATAATTTTCGCTGTTAAAAGGTTTTCTTCAATGGGAGTGTCGTAAATATCTGGCAGCTCATAATATTCAAAACTTTTTACATCAAATGCCTGCATGGCCTTTTGAAATTCTGTCTTTCTCTCAGAACCCCTGTTGTCTGCATTTCCATCAGTTGCGCAAATGACGTGAATATCTTGACTGTTCCAGTATAGTACCGATGCAAAGAAGAGAGTTTCATCGTCTGGGTGAGCAATAATGAGGATATTTTTTTTCATCTTGAATAAAAGAATAAGCTGCCCCTAAAATAGAAGCAATGGAAATAATTAAAAATACAGGCAAACATCTAGACGATAACCTTTTAAATTCCTTTTTGAATTTACAAAAACAAGGTATCAATGATTTTCTAATTCCAGCGGGAGGCACTCCTGAATCATTCTATCGTCATCTCTGTGACATTCGACCACAAGGTTTTGAAAAGACACGTCTCTGGCAAATTGATGACATTATCAATGGTCGTTGCAAAGATCAGTTCTTAGATTTTTTCAATGAACACTTACCACAATACAAGAAAAACATAATGCCGATTAAAGATCAGTTGGTTGGACCAGAAAAACCTTTTGTCTCCTTCTTAGGCCTTGGAGTTAACGGACATGTTGCCTTTCACGAGCCCCATATTGATCCAAGTTTTTCTTTTGGCTGTGTTGAGTTAGGAGAAGAAACTCTTCGTTATCTAAATTTGGATAAAGGTACATGGGGTGTCTCATTTGGTTTAGGTACTTTTTTAAAAAGTGAAAAAATCTATCTGATGGTTAAGGGCCCTCATAAGTCTTCAATCTTTAACCGATTTATGAACGATGATCCTACAGTGCCTGCAGTTGCCTTAAAGAAGCATCCTGGTCTTATTGTATTGATTGATGACGAAGTAGTTCAAGAGGCTGCTTGATTAGACTGGCAATGTCGGTAATTTCTTAGACCAACAATCAGCGATTTTCATTTGTAACTCTTCTAGGGTCCAGGGCTTGACGAGATAGTCCGAGACTCCTTTTTTATTGGCGACAATCATTCCGGATATGTTGTCATTGGCCGTTACCATGAGAAATGGTGTGTTTTTATAGCGTAAGTCATTTCTTAAATTGATCAGAAGATCAAGGCCTGAGAGATCCGTTAAGTTCCAGTCACTAATAATAAAATCGAAACAGTATTCATTTTGTAGAGAGAGCTCTATGGCCGATTCGACACTCTTTACGGCCGTAACTTGGCCACTAAATCCTAGTTCAATAAGGGAATCTTTGGTGAGTTCAAGGATATCTTCTTCATCTTCTACAATGAGAAACTGAATATCTTTTGGTATTTTGACTTCATCGAATATTAAATATTCACCTGTTCTCTCTGTTTCCATAAAAAGATTTTAGTTCAGAATGAACGTTATACTATATGTGATGCGTTGTTTTGATCTTAATATTCATTAAGCAACCGAAATTATTCGTTTTTTTACATCTATTCTAATTAAGTCTGAAGTCTCTCAATAAAAAAACCGACAAACCAAGTATGAAATATCGTATTTTAAGAAGGCCCTATGCCTTTGCAGGATTACTTGCTTGTTCATATCAGCTTCTTGTCGTGGCCTCATTTGAGGCATCTTCTGCGAGTGTATGGAGGCGTATTTCTATTCTCCTTGGCGGCGATTTATCAAATGGTGGCATCATTCAAGGCATTATCGTTTTTTCAAGTTTATGGGCCTATTTAGAGATAAAAAAGTCTAGAGACGATATTAAAAGAGAGTTTGGTGGACTGTGTTTAAGCATTCTTCCGACTAGTGAAAAACATGTTCTATTACCAATGGATCTTCCTAATATTGAACTAAAACTATCTCAATTATCGGGTAAGAAAAAAAACCTTCTTGTAAAAAGACTATTATTGGCAGCAATCTCAAAGTTTAAATCGACTTCTTCTATGGGTGAGACGATTGAAATTATTTCCATTCAAAGTGAAATTATTAGAGATCTTCACGAATCTGCTCAAAGTAATATTCGGTATTTGTTGTGGCTAATTCCAAGTATTGGGTTTATGGGAACGGTCATCGGCATCTCTCAGTCTTTGGCCATCGCCCACACTGGAAAAATGGACGATATAACTTCCACTCTCGGTGTGGCCTTCGATACGACTCTTGTCTCTCTTATTTTGGGGGCCATTGTTACGGGCCTCTTTCATAAACTCCAGGAAGAGACAGATCGGTTACATGCCTATTTAAAGGAATATGTGATCGTTAATTTTGTAAATAGGTTAGAACTTAAAAAACTTCGCTCCAATCCAGTAAATTCAAAGGTCAGTCCAAATCCTCCTAAAAAGGCCGGTTAGTTAAGTGGCAAGAAGAAGAGAGATTCCAGGATTAAATATTGCCTTGCTCGACATTCTTACGGGGGCCCTCGGTGCGGTCATCATTCTCTATGTCGCTGTTCCAAAGGGATCAACTCAAAAAAAGGAAGTAGAAGCGAGGGCCACGATTGCTGTCCAGGAAAATGAAATTACGAAGCTTCACGCGCAAATTAAAAGTCGTGATGAATTGGTCTCCGAGATGCAAAAGATAGTGTTAGAGCTTGAAGGGGAAAATAAAAGACTTAAACAAAGAGGGGAGGATCAAGAAGTTAAAATTAATAGTTTGGCCTCATCTGCAAGTCAAAGGTCAGGAGCTGAAAAGGCGATAAAACCTAATGAAAACTTTATAGGCAAAGGGCTTCCGGTCGACGTTGGGTTTGAGTTTAAGGGGAAGAATATTGTTTTTGTCATAGATGTTTCTGGTTCTATGGTAAGAGAGGATCGAATTGGTCAGGTAAAGGCTGGTCTGAAGATGCTCATTACTTCAATGCCGTCCGACTACAAGTTAGACGTCATTTACTTTCCAGGTAAAATGCATAGCCCCTTTCAGACTCTATGGAATGGCCTCAATCCCTTAGAGGCAAATCGGAAAACGGAAATTTATAATTTCCTCTTAAAACTCAGGGCAAGGGGCTATACGCCTACAAGAAAGGCCTTAACCTACGCCTTAGAGAATTATAAAGAAGCAACTGATATTGTCGTCTTGTCTGATGGCGCGCCTACTGCAGGCAATACTAGCAAAGAAGCGGATATATCACGCTTATTGTTAGATATTAGTAAGTTGAATAAAAATAATGTTAGAATCAATACCATTGGAGTTGGCTCTAGCTTTCTTAAAAATAAAGATTCCAAAGCCTATGTATTCCTTCAGGAGCTTGCTCGGGATCATGGCGGATTTTTCTTTGGATTCTAAAAACTATTTGGTGATCTCTTGAATAATAAAATTATAGAAGATGCAATTAAGTCTTGGATAGAGAATGTTGTCATAGGCTTAAACCTGTGTCCCTTTGCTCATGACCTTTGGAAGGAAAATCGCTGGAAGATCAAAACCTCAAATGGAATAAACAATCAAGATAGATTTAAAGACACAATTGAGGCGGTTAAGGATTTCATAGAAAAAAAAGATTCAACCTTATTTCTCGTCTTCTCAGAGGCTAAAGAGAACTTTATTAGGTTTTATAATTTCTCTGCTTTAATTGAAGAAGAGATAAAGCAAATGGGTCTTCAAGATCAAATACAAATTGTTACCTTTCATCCAGAATTTCGCTTTGAGGGCGAAAAAAAGAGTGCTCGTGGCAACTTTGTTAATAGAAGTCCATACCCTTTGCTTCATTTCCTATGGACCGATGAAGTTTCACGGGTTATAGAAAAGCATGGGCAAAATATTGGCGAAAAGGTTGCCTATGATAATAATCAAAAACTATTATCTCTTAGTGAAAGTGAATTTGAAGAAAAGGTTTTAAAATTCACTCACTCGCTATGGCAGGTTGAGGACAATGAATAAAATTTCTTTTTTGATAATAT
>JAIPEG010000015.1 GCA_021737405.1 Bacteriovoracaceae bacterium | reverse complement strand
ATTTACTCCTTAAAAATTCCTTGACCTCAAAGCCACTTTCTTGGCCCAGTTTGTAGTCGAGTAAAATTAAGTGAGGTGCTTGAGTTTGGATGGCATTTGATCCGCTCTCGACATCACCTGCCACACTACAAGAAAATCCTGCTCCATTTAAAATCTTCTTTAGAAAGATTTGTGTGTCTGAATCATCATCAATGACCAAGATTTCTTTGGTGGACTTAGTAGGTTGCTTCATCTCTTACTCAAATTGGATTTCTAAATTACTCAAATACTGGGCGTATTGCTGACAATATTGATTGATATTATTAACGTCATTAGTTTGACAAGCAGCTTCCAGAGAAGCACCTATTTCTCCAAGGTCGTCTAGGCCATAGCTTCCGGCATTTCCTGCGAGTTTGTGGGCAATAGACTCTATGGCCGCATAATCACTCGATTCCAAGGCAACTTTAATATTTTGAATATCTTTTTCTCTATTCTTAAGAAAGGTCGGGATGATCTCTTTTAGGTCAGGGTCTATTTTGACGATGAATTTATCGCTCATATTAATTATCCTTTAATCTTTGTATGATCTGTGACCATTTCTATATTTCTCAAAAACTCTTTGGTGATTAGGACTTATTTAAGTATAATTTATTATATTAGATAAACAAATAAGAGCTTATGAAAAAAATTCTCGTCATTGACGACGACCAAGACATCTTAGTTCTCGTTAAACACACACTAGCGCGTGAGTTTGACGTCACTTTCTCTGAATACATTGCTGATGGCGAGATGCAAATCTCTCGCAATGATTATGACCTCGTTGTCCTTGATGAGGTATTACCTGACGGTCTTGGTTCGGAACTTTGCCAGCGCATTAAAAAGACCTCTGGAAAGGAAAGTCTCCCCGTTATTATGTTGACCCAGAGAAAAGAATTGAAAGATAAGTTGAATGCATTCGACGCTGGTGCTGATGATTACATTAGTAAACCATTTGAACCACTTGAATTACTTGCAAGGGTTCATGCACGCTTAAGAGTATCAAGTCCTCAAAGTGCTAATATTCTTGAAAGAGAAGATTTGAAGCTTGAGATAACCAGTCAAACTCTCCATCTCCTTAAAGAAGGTGGAATTGAAGAAGAAGTGGCCTTGACCCCTATTGAATTTAAGATTCTTTACCATTTGGCCAAAGAAGAGGGAGTAGTTAGAAGCCGTTTGGAGCTATTAGAAACTGTCTGGGGAAAGAATCAAAATGTCATCGATCGTACAGTTGATCAGCATGTTTCAAAATTAAGAAAGAAGATTGAAAATAGTCGTTTAACGGTAAAATCCTTACACAAGAAGGGCTATTTACTAGCGAGAGCTGATTAGCCATTTATTTAGCCTATATTCCAAAACTCTCTGTGTTATAATTTCATCATGGCCCACGGATTACTTGTATCTGATCACCACTTAATAAATGATATCTATCACTTCAATTTGAAGGCCTATGTTGATCTAGGCCTTACAACAAAGGTTTCTCTTGATGAAGCTCTGAAAGTGATTGAGCTTGATGCTTTTGGCGATATCATCATTACTTTAAGTCAAGTTGGTGAACGTGATGCTGGCCTTGAAATTATAGAATTATTAGATAAAAAGGGAATAGAAGTCCCTGTGATTGTTGTCGGCGAAAAATCAAAAGTGAGTAACACCTCTAAAGTTAGTACTCTTCCAGCAAATTTGAATATTCCCTTAATCGTCAAAAGGTGTGCTGAAATCCTGGGAATAACAGCTCAAGATATGATAGCAAAGTCAGTCCCTGACTTTTATCCGATTCCACTAACACTTCTTGAAGCTTTCTCTGAAGCACCTTGCGCCGTCTTTGTTAAGACAAGTCGTTCTACAAGCAATGATGACTTTGTCCAAGTATTTGAAAAAGGAACATCAATTAAGGCAAAAGTTTCTTACTACAAAGAAAAAGGTGTAAGTAACTTATTTATTCCCTCAGGCCTTCGTCTTGAAGTTGTAAATGAAGCTTCTAAAATCGTTATGGGCCTATTAGATGATCCAAATCTAGATGCTTCACAAAGAGTAAAAGTAACTGAGCAAGGATACGATATTGTTGGTGGCCTTCTTGGAGAGGCAAAAGAAGTGACTCCTCAAGTTGTCGAGATTTCTAAAAAATGTATGGACTCGGTAAAGACGATCATTCAAGAAGTCCCACGGGCGAAAAATTTACTGATGTCAATGTTGGAAAATAAAACGGGTTACTTATATCTTCACTCTGTAATGGGAACCTATGTTGCTCGTCACATCGTGAATGAAATCAGTTGGGGTTCTGAAGAGCATGCTGAAAAACTGTCCTTCGTTTTCTTCTTTCACGATATGTTCTTGGCGCCAGTGTTCGCGAGGCATCCAGAGCTTCAATTTGAAGAAGATCTCGTCTTTCACGACTCATTAAGTGAAAGAGAGAAGGAAGTGGTCATAAATCATGCACGCTTGGCCTCTGAAATGGTTAAAACTTTTCCAAGATGCCCGATGGGTGCTGATGCGATCATTTTACAGCATCATGGCACGACTAATGGCATGGGCTTTACTCTCGATTATAAAGACGATATTTCGCCCTTGGCAAAGGTCCTTATTATTAGTGATGCTTTTGTTGAGGAGCTCATTCGCTGTAAAAATGAAATAAGAGATCCACTCTTGGGTGATATTGTAACCTTACTTCATAAGAGATTTACGAAGCATACCTATAAAAAGATCATCAATTGCTTAGATTCTATTTCCTTTTAAGTTCTTTAATTAGATGATTAAAGGGTTCCTTAAAGGGCCCACCAAGATAAAGGTCTTTAAAACTTTGCATAATATTTTGGATAGTAGATGGTGTAATGCCGTTAATGACCACTTGAATAACTAGGTTATTCGCAATAATAAAAATAGCAGATACTTTGGTTATCTTTCCAGAATTGATCCCTCGCGGAAATCCCGTTCCGTCTGGTTGTTCGTGGTGTTGCTCAATAATGAAATCAACATCAGCATAATTGCTAAAATATCGTGATGTTTCTGCTGCCTTAAAAGGATGGTCAATAAAGTTCTTTCTTTGAAGCTCTGTAAGATCATCGAGATGGGGATGATCTTTATAAGTGATTGTTGACCACTCTTCACGTTCTAAGAATATATCATGAAGGATTGAAGCAAGACCTGTCTTACTTCGCGTGAGATCAGAGCGCCAACCCATTGAGCGCACCATAAACTCGCAGATAATACCTTTTAAAACTGCTTGCTCTGCAAGATCACCATGTTCAATAGGAAAATTTAAAAGAATTTCTTGAAGGCTTGTATGATCCTCAATAACTTTTCCAAAATTGATGATAATAAGATCGACAAATTCTTTTAAAGAGTCACTAACTCCAACGTCTTTTATATATTGATGAGAAACAAGAACAGCGGCGACAAGAGTTTGTAGGCGACGAACGCGATCACTTTTGTCGGTTTGGTAAAGGGATTGGCTAATCTTCTTTATTGAATTTTCAAGAAAGTTTAGGTGTTCATTTTTTTCTAAGTAAAGGTACTTAATATTTCTCTTTTGAAAGTCTTGGATAATTGATTGAGTGTATTTCTTATGGGCCGTTATGGCCTTGAGGTATTTGGTTTTTGTAAGTTCTATATAAACATCAAAGGGTACTTGATCGTATAAATAGAAATTGCGTAGCTTTAAGGGAAGAAATTCACTTGAGTCGAGTTCAACAACTGATTGCTCATATTCTAACTGCTTTGCCCAATTGATGGCCTCATTTATGGAGTTTTTTAGCTCTAGGGGTTTGTATGGCTTATTGTAAATTGTCACCATGTCGTAAGTATCAAAAAATTCCTGCTTAACTCTGTCCTTTATCATGGCGGCGGTGCCCACAAAAATGAGGGGACGCTCACCAATAGTTTCGTAAATCTCTTCAGCAAGTAAAGTAGGATCACTTTCCTTAATCGAACATTCCAGAATAATAAGGCCAAAAGGGCCTTCAAACATAAGAGTATCTAAGGCTTCCTTTGCAGCACTTACACAAAGAAGTTCAATACTAGAAAAGTGAGCGTGAAAAATATTTTTGAGTAAATCCCAATCTTCTATTTCATCGCATACAAATAGCGCTTTCACTTATTATCCTTCATCTGCTTATTATAACTTACAAAAAGGAAAACATGCCACCATTGACGCTTTTATTAATGTTAATTTTAAATTCAACTACGCGGTTTTTAGACTAAACCATTGATACCATTCTTCGGGATCGTCTTTCTTTAATCTTAAACAAATCTGGGGTGACCATTTTGGTTGATGTGGCCTTTTAAGAAGGCGCATATTGGCCTCATGGGGAAGTTTATTTCCTTTCCTAGTGTTGCATGGAGCACATGCTGATACGACATTCTCCCATGTTGTCTTTCCTCCTCTGCTCTGTGGTAGCACATGATCTATGGTCAGAAGTGAAGAAGGATGAATATCCAAACAGTACTGGCATTTATAGGAATCCCTCCAAAATACATTTTGGCGAGAGAAGCGAACTTTTTTATCACTCTTATGGCGGGAGTAAAGTCTTAAAATTTTTGGAAGACTAAAAGAGTTGCTCACTCCAACTATACGGCGGTCTTGATATTCAGTAACAATCTCAGCTCGGCCTGTAAACAACAGGATCATCGCCTTTTGCCAATTGACGATGCGGACGGGGTAGTAGGTGGAATCCAGTACAAGGGTTCTCAAGGTAACACCTCCATGGCAAAGTTCCATCAAATTTGTACTGTATCTCTACAGTACAGAACTTGTTCTCCTCTATAGGATACCATGGCATTTTCTTTATTGGTCAAGATCGTCTTAAGGCCGTAAGAAAATGATATAAATAGCTGATTTTCCTGAACAATTTTGTCAGTTGTGTGGGGTAGTCTTTTCCTCTTTAAGGAACGCCGAAAGGCTTTCTAGGAGCTTCTTCCATTGATTTTTTCCCAAACTCAATTCATCCACAATGAGGTGATGAAAGCTCTTTTTAAGGTCACTGTTAATATTGCTGACCTTCAATATGCTCCAATATTTATTAAGCTTTCTCTCTTCAATAAATGTTTGTATTTTCTTAACAGAGACCAATTCATCTTCTGGATCGATAATGATAAAGGTCTTCTTTTCTAGAATTTTATTGGGGATTTCTTGAACGTCCTTTCTTCCTTGGCCCATGGCCTCATAGGCTGCAAGACTTGTGGTTTTTTGCGAGCGATAGGCCTGAAGGTTTTTAGAAGGGATTCCTATTTCGGGTCCCAAAAATGTGAACCATTGTGGAATTTCCCCAAACCAATGAACCCAAGCAGCGGGAGCAATTAAGATAACCTTTTGATAAGGATTTCTTTCTTGATGGGCCATATGTCCAAGGCTCACCAAGGCCCCTAGAGAAAAGGAGAGATTTATGAGAGGGACTTTTAACCTTTCGGCTTCCTTAGAGGCCAGGCAGTAATGGTCATGATATTGATCAAGCCACTTCGTCCAGGTTACTTGTTTTTGCTCTTCAAGGCTTCCTCTATGACCTTCGAGGGCCACTCTTAAAGTTTTGCCACCATGATCATTTAAAAACTTAATATATGCGTTCATTTTACTTGGGCGAAGATTAAGGCCATGAGTCACAATAGCGATAAAACTAGGTTTATCTCTATTTTGTTGCCATTCACTTGATTCAAGTGGATCCGTAGTAAAAGAACTCGTTTTAAGCTCTTGTAAATCTATCATTGAGGAACACTCCTTAGGCCAAAGGGCCGAAGGATTTCTTAGTGAATCGGCAGCAAGCACTGGAGCCGATAAGTGGGCCATAAAAAGAGTAAATAATAAAAGGCGCGAACCGTTCATCTTCAACATTGTTAAATCTTATCAAGATATATTGAAGTTTGCTTTGTAAGGATTTTACTGAGCAAAGGATTCCGGTGTTCTAAAGAAAAAGAGGGGCACAGGTGCCCAGAAGCGGTTTCCGCTTTGATCGATAAACTCGAATTTACCTCTCATATTTCCAGTAGGAGTATCAAGTGGACAAAAGCTTTGGTATTCAAATTCATCCCCAGCTTCAATAAGTGGTCTTTGGCCAACAACACCTTCGCCATTGATAAAACGCTCTTTCTTGCGGCCGTCTCTTATGATCCAGTGACGGTTAATTAACTTTAGGCTCTCACCAGTTAGGTTAGTAATCGTCACTTTATAAGCGAAGAAGTAATAATCGTTTTCCGGGGCAGACCTGTCAGGTACAAAGGTCGGGAAGACATTTATCAAAATCCCTTCAGTTTCTAGGTTGTAAACGTGTTGTGGGCCGTCGCCTTCTATACTTCTTAACATTCGATCTATATAGCCAAATTGACTCAAGATAGCAAAAGGTATTCTTACTTACATGGTTTTCTAAAGAGTTTGGGTAAAAGGCAATAATATTCGCCTAATATCTAATAGTTAAGGTTATGTTTATAAGTTCAGGCTAATGGTGAATATTAGTGAAAGCTTTATAATAGTATGGCCATTAGGTGTTGCTTTAGAGAGAATGTGGCTTCAAGAAATACCCACCAATTGAGAGGGAAAGACTAAGTTCTTATGAGCTTATCTGTGAGGTAATTATGTGCGGCGTTATAGGTATAATCGGGCAATACAATGAAGAAAAAGTTCCCTTTTGGGCGGCCTATGAAGCCTATCGAGGACTTCTGACTCTTCAGCATAGAGGGCAAGATGCTGCTGGAGTTCTCTCATTTGATAAAGATCGCCGAAAATTCTTTGGAAAGAAAGACCTAGGGCTCGTTAGTCAGGCCTTAAATCAAAAAGATCTTGAAGCATGCACGGGAAATATGGCCATTGCCCATACTCGCTATGCAACGACGGGAACTGATGGGGTGAGTGACCTTCAACCAATGGTAACGGGTTTTCCCTTTGGCGTAGGAATGGTTCATAACGGTAATATTCTTAATTATCACTCTCTTGCAAAAAAGTTGGGTGAAAAATATGATTTTCAATTGCTGACCAATAACGATTTGGAGTTAATGCTTCACCTTTGGTGTCAAAAAATATTAGAAGAGCGAGAAAGTCAAAATACTCCTATTGAATTTAAACATGTTAAAGAGGCCGCCAAGGCGATATTTAAAGCGGCTAACGGGGCCTATGCTCTTGTTGGCCTTATGGGCAATGTCGGTTTATTCGCCCTTCGTGATCCAAATGGTATTCGGCCCTTAGTGCTAGGAAAGCGTGAGGGAAAGAAGGGGAGTGAATATTGTGTCGCTTCAGAAACTCTTGCCCTTAGTTTTTTAGGCTTTGAGTTTGAAAGAGATATCTTGCCTGGCGAGGTTATCTTGATAACAAATAAGGGAGAGTTGTATAGTGAAGTTGTTGGAGCCGCTCCTCGTAAGGCCCACTGTATGTTTGAATGGGTCTATTTTGCAGGTGCTGAAAGTAGCATAGAAGAAAGATCAGTTTACTCCACCAGACTTAACTTAGGAAAAGTCTTGGCCAAGAAAGTCAAAGAAGCATGGGATAAAAATGAGATTAGCCCAGACCTTGTTTGTCCCGTTCCTGATACTTCTAGAACGGCATCGATATCATTAGCAGAAAACCTTATGCTTCCCTATCGAGAGGGGTTGATTAAGAATCGTTATATTCAACGGTCCTTTATTTTAAATACTCAAGACAAGAGAGAAAAGGCGGTTGCCCTAAAACTGAGCCCTGTTCGATCAGAAATTGATGGAAAAAATATACTGCTTGTAGACGATAGTGTTGTAAGAGGGACAACTTCAAAGAAGATCATTGAATTACTAAAACGAAATGGGGCCAAGGAAATTACCTTGGCGATTACATGCCCTCCCTTACGATATGGATGCTTCTATGGCATCGACTTTCCAGAAGAATCAGAACTTATTGCTAATGGCAAAGACCTCGATGCCATTGCGAAATGGGTAGGTGCCAATAAAGTTATTTACTTAGGTGAAGATGATCTTGTTGAAGCAATAGGTACTTCTTCTCTTTGCATGGCCTGTGTGAACAATTCCTATCCGACAGACATTAGTGAAGGTAAAATATTTGCCAGCAAGAGAAGAAACCACTGAGGATGATATGAAGACTGTGACGGCAAATTTAGGCGATCTTCTTCACAAGGGAAGCGTTAAAGATATTTATAGTGGTAGTGATAAAGAGAACTTGATCTTTGATTTCAGTGATCGATATTCAGTTTTTGATTGGGGAGAAATGCCCAATGAGATAGAAGGAAAGGGAGAGTCTCTTGCAGCAATGGGGCAGTTCTTCTTTGATTGGTTGGGCGATAAGGAAATCTGGCGCAATTGGGAGCCAAGTATTCAACTCAACGGCTTAGAAGGTGAATTCCTCAGCCATCTAAAGAAAAAAGGGCTCACTCATCATGCCCTAGGGTTATTAGTAGATCGACCCACCTCATTCATGGTTCAAAAGGTTGAGGTTCCTCGCCTTGATGAAGAAAAGGGAATCTATAATTACGCTCCCTACGCCAGCAAACCTGAAAATACACTTGTGCCACTTGAGGTTATTTTTCGCTTTGGAGTGCCTGAAGGCTCTAGTTTATTAAAAAGGTCTGATAATCAAAAGTATTTAAGAGAATTGGGTCTTGTTAATCCACCCAAAGTAAATGATTGGTTTAAAAGGCCTATTATTGAATTCTCAACCAAACTTGAAAGTACTGATCGTTATATCAACTATCACGAGGCCCAGAATATTTCAGGTCTTACAGATTATGAATTCTCTAGGCTTCACGCCCTTACAACAATGGTCGCCCTTCGCTTGGAGAGTTTTTTTAAGGCGTTTAAAATTAAATTATGGGATGGCAAGTTTGAGTGGGCATTTGATAAATTAGAAGAAAAAGGTCGCAATTTTATGCTAGTTGACTCCATTGGACCTGATGAGCTTCGTCTTAGTCTTAAGGGAGAGAGTTTAAGTAAAGAATTCTTACGCTCTTTCTATAGAGGGAGTTCTTGGCTTGATGCTGTTGAAAAGGCCAAGCTCATGGCAAAAGCAAAAGGTCTTGTCGATTGGAAGACAATTGTAATCCAACAATTTCGAGTAACGCCGATAGCGCTCACAGATAAGTATCTTGAATTAGCAAAGGGTCTCTATCATGGACTTGTCAATGAAGTGCTTATTCATGGGGGAGAGAAGCCAATGCATAGTGAAGCAATCTCTCTTGAAGAATTGGTCTCAGAAATGAAAGAGTTAAAAAAAGGTGCCCAATGAATATTTTACTTATAGGCTCCGGCGGACGAGAAGATGCCTTTGTCTGGAAGCTATCCAAAGAAGAGGAAATTAAAAAAATCTATGTGAGTCCAGGACACGATGGAATGACTAGGTTTTCAAAAGTTACCCTTCTTCCAGACCAATCCGCAGAAGATTTAAAAGATTTTGCCAAGGACAATGCAATTGATTTGACGATTGTTGGTCCTGAGGCTCCCCTTACACAAGGAATAGTCGATATTTTTCAAGAAGATGGACTAAGAATCTTTGGGCCTTCAAAGAGGGCCGCACAGTTAGAAGGATCTAAAATCTTTTCTAAAAATTTTATGAAAAAGAATGGCATTCCTACCGCAAGTTTTGAAACTTATGACAATTATCAATTGGCAGTAGAAGGTTTGGCCAATTGGCCTATTGAAAGTGAAGGTATCGTTATTAAGGCCGACGGCCTGGCCGGTGGCAAGGGAGTTGTTGTCACTAAAAACCGGAGTGAAGCAGAACATACCCTACATGACTTTATGATTAATCCTGAAATTAGTGTCAAGAGTGACACTATTCTCTTTGAGAAGGTATTACCTGGAGATGAAGTAAGTGTATTTGCTCTTTGCAAAGGACTTGACTCATTTTACTTAGGGTCAGCTTGTGATCATAAGAGAGTTGGTGACAATGATACGGGACCTAATACTGGTGGGATGGGCTGCTTTCGAGATCCTTCATGGCCAGATAAATCTCTGCTAAAGAAAATAGAGGAGCGCATTTTAAGGCCTACCCTGAAAGGTTGTATGGCCGATGGTATGGCGTACAGTGGTTTTCTCTTTATGGGATTAATGATCGATGAATTAAATGATCCATACGTTGTCGAGTATAACGTGCGTTTAGGAGACCCTGAGACACAAACGCTTTTACCTCTTCTTGAAGGCCCTCTAGGTTTATTCATAAAGGAATTTATTGATAACGGAACAACTAGTGGTCTTTCATTAAAAGATGAGGCGAGTGTCCATATCGTAGCAACGAGTGGCGGTTACCCAAGTCTTGATAATAATCCCCTTGATTTAGGTCATAAGATTAATTTTAAAGAAGAGGGAGTCTTTTTAGCGGGAGTCAAAAAAAATCCTGATGAAGACGGTTATGTTAATTCAGGTGGAAGGGTCTTAGGGACAACAGCGACTGCAAAAACAGTTGATCAGGCCCGTGAGAGGGCCTATGAATTAATGAAAGAGATAAGTTTTAAAGGTATGCACTACCGAAGTGATATTGCTCTTAAAAAAAGAGGCGCGATCAATGATTGAGGTCAACATCCGCAATTACGCCATTATGGCCAGCGGCCAAGGCAGCAATGCTTTAGCGTTGATAAAAAAAGGTCTTGATTTAGGAAGACCTCCTCAATTTGTTATTATAAATAAGGCCGATAGTCCTCTCTTTGAATTAGCAAAAGAGCAAGGGATTAAGGTTTATAGTATCTTATCTTCCCCAAAAGGTATTGATTTAGAATTTGAAGCTCGAGTCTTAAATCTATGCGAGACTCATCAGGTTGACTGGCTATTTCTAGCGGGATTTCTAAAAATTCTCTCTTCCTCATTCATTAATCATTTCCAACAATTAGGATTTAGCCAAATTGTAAATATTCATCCAAGTCTATTGCCAAAATACCCTGGTCTTGGTGGCTATAAGTTAGCTTTCACAAATAATGATAATGAATTTGGTCATACAATCCATCTTGTCACAGAAGGTGTTGATGAAGGACCAGTAATATATCAAAAGGTCATTGCTAGAGAAGCAAATTGGAATTTCGAAGAATTTACAACTGTAGGTAAAAAATCTGAAAATAAGTCTTATGGACTAGTCTTGGAGAGTCTATTGAAAAATGGTCTTTCTTGGGACGGTCACAAGGCAGAGCTTACTTGGGAACTTAATATTTAAAAGGTCATTTATGAAAGAATTTGATTGGAATAAACGATTTGAAATTACTGAAAATTTTCCAGTGGCCCAAAATCACCTTAAAGAAATTTTAAAAAAGGGAAATATTGACCTAAATATAGTGAAAGGGCGTTTTTATAACGTAGTTGGAAAAGGCACTCTTCCTAGTTTTGAAACTTTTAACGAACTCATGTGGGACAACGCCTTACAGACATCCTACTCTGAGAATTATTCTCCAGCAGACGACTTTATCGGAGCCCTAAGTGTTTCTTTTCTCCCCGGTGTTACTGATAATTCTGGAAAAGCCCTTGAAGAGGCCTTTCTTCTTAAAAATGTTGAGGTGAATTGTTTCTCTGGTGAACTTTATTACCTCTATGGAAAAGGGCATCAAGATATTTCAGCAAAGGCTTTTGATATTTTAAAAGACGAAGTCGGAAACTCTCTCATCCAGGAAGTTAAATTTATAGGTAAAGAGGAGTTCTTAAAGGGTTCTCGCTTTGATCACTTCTCCCTACCTTTTGTTAATATTAAACATAATGAAGGCACAGATGAAGTGTCTTTAGATCTTGATGATCAATCTCTCATTAACTTAAGCAATGAGAGATGCCTTGCTCTTAATCTCAATGAGATGAATTGTATTAAGGCCCATTATCAAAATCCATCGATGGTGGAATATCGATCAAATATTGGCCTGCCGGCATGGCCTACGGATGTAGAGTTAGAAGTGCTGGCCCAGACGTGGAGTGAGCACTGCAAGCATAAGATTTTTGCGGCCAATATAAATTATGTAAATAAAGAAACCGGTGAAACCGAAGAAATCCAAAGCCTTTATAAGAGCTACATAAAACGGGCCACCAAAGAACTTGATCAAGAGGGCATTGATTGGCTTGTCAGCGTTTTTAGTGACAATGCTGGTATCGTGAGGTTTGATAAAGATATTGATTTATGCATAAAAGTTGAAACTCATAATTCTCCATCTGCCCTTGATCCTTATGGTGGTGCGATTACGGGAATTTTGGGTGTGAATAGGGATATTTTAGGTTGTGGCCTTGGTGCAAAGCCTATCGCCAATACAGATGTCTTTTGTTTTGCAAGTACAGAACTTCCACAAAAAATTGATCCTCTGAAACTACCAGCTGGTTTAATGGAGCCCGATAGGCTTCTTCGCGGTGTGCATAAAGGCGTAGAAGATGGCGGCAATAAAAGTGGAATCCCCACTGTTAACGGAGCCATAGTTTTTGATATTGATTACGCTGGTAAGCCCCTCGTCTTTTGCGGAACTATTGGCACCTTGCCGGCCTTTTTAAAAGACGGTCGTCCCGGAAGTGATAAGGGCGCAAAGTTGGGTGATCATATTTTTGTTGTAGGTGGAGCCGTCGGAGCTGATGGAATTCATGGGGCCACATTTAGTTCAATGGAATTAAATGAAGATTCCCCTGCCACGGCCGTGCAAATTGGTGATCCTCTTACCCAAAAAAGAGTCATGGATTTTCTCCTAGAGGCCAGAGATGCAGGTCTTTATACTTGTGTTACTGATAATGGTGCAGGGGGTATTTCTTCAAGCATTGGCGAAATGGCAGAGTTTACCGGTGGAGCTTCTATCGACTTAGACCTTCATCCTCGTAAGTATCCAGGGCTTTCTCCTTGGGAGATTATGATTAGTGAAAGCCAAGAAAGAATGACTTTTGCCGTTGACCCAAAAAATTCAAAGGCCTTTAAAGAATTGGCAAATAGTCGTGGAGTTGTTGCCTCAAATTTAGGGAAATTCACTGACGACGGTTTTCTTAGGGTTAATTTTAAAGGACAAATTGTTGGCGCTCTTTCTATGGAATTTCTTCATGATGGCGTGCCGACTTTGGAATTGAAAGCAGTTGGGCTGTCCCAAGATAAGAGAGTGAGCTGGATTGAAGTCGATAAGGTTAAGGAGAAGGCCGATAAATCTGAAATGTTAAAAACACTTCTTCACAGTGAAAATATAGCTTCAAAAGAGCCATGGGTGCGCCAGTATGATCATGAGGTTCAAGGAGCGACGATAGGAAAACCTTTTCCTGGGGCCAGGGGAGTTTCTCCTGGAGATTCAGGTGTTATTGACCTTGAAGCCCATGGAGGTACCGAAGGATCAATGGTTGCCGTCGGTTGTGGAATGGCACCTCGTTGGTCAGCAAAAGACGCCAACTTAATGGCGAAATTAAGTGTCGATGAAGCTGTTAGAAATATTATTGTAAGTGGAGTCAATCCAGAGAAGATTTGTCTTCTGGATAATTTTTGTTGGCCTGATCCAGTGCTTACGGAAAAAAATCCCCACGGAGATACCAAGCTAGGCCAATTGGTAGATGCCTGTAAGGGCCTTTACAGCATTTGTAAAATGTATAAAACACCACTTGTCAGTGGTAAAGATAGTATGAAAAATGATTTTCGTGGAAAGAATAGGGGAGGAGAACCATTAGTTATATCCATTCAACCTACTTTACTAGTCACGGCAATGGGATATGGTCATCAAGATAACCTAATACGATCCGTTGTTGATGATGAAGGAGTCATCCTTTATCGATTCGGCTCTCCTCAGTTGTCCTTTTTTGGTAGTGAGCTTGTTGAGAAATTTGATCCCTCTCTCTTTGAAAGCTCTGATAATTTTAAAAAATGGAATTTCAAAAAGTGTTTTGATCACTACCAAGGATTTTTTAGAGCAAATCAATTAGGCCTTATCAAGTGTGCCCATGATGTAAGTGATGGTGGAATGATCACGGCCCTTACAGAAATGCTCTTTGATCACTCATTAGGCTTTGAGAGTAATCAATTACCCAGTGAAGAATTGGAGCTCTTTGGTGAGGGGCCAGGGATGTTTGTAATAGGTGTTACAAAGGACAACCAAACTGAGTTTGAAAAATTTTGTGAGGAAGAGAATCTCGAGATTCTTAATCTCGGAATTGCAAATAAGAGCGGTATTTGTAACTTCTTTGAAGGAGCTTCCCTTGAAATTAAAGAGCTAGAAAATCTCTGGCGTAGAGATTGGGGTGTATAAGATGAAAACAAAGGTCTTAATAATCACAGGTGATGGTGTCAATTGCGAACAAGAAACCTCTCGAGCGTTTAAGTTAGCAGGGGCAGACACTGAAATTCTTCATATTAATCAACTCGTCGATAGACCAAAGCTACTTGAGGGTTATCAGATTTTGGCCCTTCCTGGTGGTTTTAGTTTTGGAGATGAGTTAGGAAGCGGCAAGATTTTTTCACTAAAATTAAAAGAGTATATTGGTTCACAAATTCAGGAATTCATCAAAAGAGGAAACCCCATCATTGGCATTTGTAATGGATTTCAAGTTTTAACTAAATTAGGTATTTTTGGCGATTTTGGATTGGCCCAAAATGAATCTGGAAAGTTTATCGATAAATGGGTTCACTTAAAAGTGGAAGCTGGTCCTTGTATTTGGCTCAAGGGAATAACTTCAATGAAGCTACCCATTCGACATGGTGAAGGTCGCTTTATCGTTAATAAAAACAATTCCTCTGACCTTGAAAAGTTAAAGTCTCATAAGAGAGTGGTTTTAAGGTATCAGAAAAATCCAAATGGTAGCGTTGATGATATCGCTGGTGTTTGTGACGAGTCAGGTCTTGTCTTTGGCCTTATGCCACACCCCGAAGCGGCCGTAAAAGAACTTCTTTATCCAGGTGGAGTGATTGAAGGTAGTGTTGGTTTATCTATTTTTAAAAATGCAGTTAATTATTGTCAAAAGAGAGAGGTTTAATCATGACCAAAATTAGAAAAGCGCTCTTAAGTGTAAGTGATAAAGAGGGAATTCTCTCCTTAGGTAAATTTCTATCTGACAATGGTGTAGAGATTATCTCCTCAGGTGGGACTAGGAAGGCGCTAGAGGCAGAAGGGATTAAAGTCACCGCGATTGAAACGGTTACAGGCAATCCTGAAGCGTTTGGTGGTCGAATGAAAACCTTAAGTTTCCAAGTCTCAAGTGCACTCCTTTTTAGGAGGGAGCATACTGAAGATATAAAAACCGCAAAAGAGTTAGAGATTGAGGCGATTGATTTGGTGGTTTGTAATCTCTATCCTTTTGTAGAAGTTGCTAAAAAGAATGGTGACTTTTCAGAACTAATTGAAAATATTGATATCGGTGGGCCCACAATGGTGAGGGCGGCGGCAAAGAATCACGAAAGCGTTACTGTCCTGACCAACCCTAGTCAGTATGGACTATTTGTTGATCTTTTTAATAAAGGCAATGGTGCCATTGAAAACGGTGCGAAAGCGCACTTTGCCCTTGAAGCCTTTAGACACACAGCTGAGTACGACTCATTTATAACGGAAACCTTACAGGAGCGTCTCTTGGGTTCCAAAGTTTCTTTTCATGGTCACTCAACTGGGCCATACGCTCAAGAAGTACGCTATGGAGAAAATCCTCATCAAAAGGGATTTGTTATAAAAGGACTTAATACTAAGAAGCGCATTAGATTGGCAGAGGCAGAGGCCATTCAAGGAAAGGCCCTATCTTACAACAATTACCTCGATGCTGATGCTTCTTGGAGATGCAATAGTGACCTGCATATGCTTATGCCGCAAAAATATTGTGTGACTGTTGTAAAACATTCTAACCCCTGTGGAGCTGCAGTGGGCGACAGTGCTTTAGAGGCCTTAAAACTTGCATGGCTTGGAGATCCCGTCAGTGCCTTTGGAAGTATCATCACTTTTAACAAAGAATTAGATGGATTATGCGCTGAGTTTCTTTCTGAAAGATTTGTTGAAGTTATCATGGCACCTGAGTTTTCAAAAGATTCTCTTGTAATACTCTCTAAAAAGAAAAATTTACGATTAATAAAAATGGATCCAGAAACCCAGTCTTTTGATGACCTTATGGTTCGCACGATTGATGGCGGTTTTGTCGTTCAACAAGAAGATAATGGTCAAGAAAAGGAAATTAAAACCGTTGTTGGTGAACATGCTGCCCTAAATAATTCTGAGCTTATTAATTTTGGCTTAAAAGTAACAAAACACTTAAAAAGTAATGCGATTAGCTTAGTCAAAATCATTGACGGAAAACTTACTCTGATCGGTGCTGGCATGGGCAATCCTAATCGTTTAGTTTCTCTTAAGCAGGCCGTTGAAAAAGCTAGAGAGAATGGTCATGAAAATCTAAATGATGCTCTCTTGGTGTCTGATGCCTTCTTTCCTTTTAGAGATAATATTGATGAATGTCATAAGTATGGAATAAAGGCCATCATACAGCCTGGTGGGAGTATAAAAGATAAAGAAGTCATTGATGCATGTTCAGAGTTGGGAGTCGCCATGGCCTTTACAGGCATGCGCCACTTTCGCCATTAAAGGAGTAAATGATGAGCTTAACCTATAAAGATAGTGGTGTAGACATCGATAAAGGCGAGGCCTTAGTTGAGAAAATTAAAGGCAAAGTTAAAAAAACTTATGGTAAACGCGTTATTGGTGGAGTGGGTGGTTTTGCTTGTCTCTATGAAGTGGCCGATCGCTATTTGGCCGCAGGAACTGATGGTGTTGGGACAAAGTTAAAACTGGCGTTTGATTTAAATAAGCATGATACGGTTGGAATTGATTTGGTCGCCATGTGCGTAAACGACATTATTTGCACCGGTGCAAAACCCCTCTTTTTTATGGATTACTTGGCCACGGGTAAATTAGATTTACCAACGAGCGAAGCTATTATTGATGGCATCGTAGAAGGATGTCTTCAGTGTGAAGCCGCACTTATTGGTGGAGAAACCGCAGAAATGCCTGGTATGTATAGTGAAGGTGAGTATGATTTAGCGGGATTCGCTGTCGGAGAAGTATATCCAAATGATATTCTTGGTGGTGAAAAGGTAAGAGTAGGTCAAAGTCTTTTGGCCATCGCTTCTGATGGGTTTCATAGTAATGGTTACTCTCTTATTCGTAGAGTTCTTCAAAATAATGACCACCCAAATATTGAGTCTCTTCTAAGACCGACTAAGATTTACTGGAAAGCGGTTAAAGGTCTATTAGAGAAGCGTCTTGTCACAGGCATGGCCCATATTACCGGAGGTGGTCTTCTCAATATACCGCGAATGAATGAATCATTGGGTTATAAAATTTCCTTAAGTGCTGAAGAGTTTCGTGAGAAATTCTTTAATGAAGATTTTCAGTGGATTCAAGAAAAAGGAAATATATCCACTCATGAGATGCTTAAGACATTTAATGGGGGTATCGGTCTTGTTATCGCTTCTGAAAATCCAGATGAAGTCATAGAGCACTTGAAAAAGGTTGGTGAAACCGCTTACCTCATTGGAGAGATTACAGAGACGAAAGGATTATTTTTAGGAGATTCATCTTTCTCCTAAATACTCGCTGGGCTCATTTCTCCAGAAAATGTACACATGAGATGGGCCCGCTTCTTCTTACAATTCATGGATTGATAAAAGATTTCTGCATTTAATAGATCTTGATGGGGAATCAGTTTTTTTAGGTCCTCATCGAATAATCGGCTCAATTTATCTTGATGCTCTTCGGGTAAGACATTATATGTTTTCTTTCCATTTTTTGTGTAAGGAATTTTATCAACCACCATCTTGGTTTGATTATTAATTTTATTTTCACGAACAAAAATAAGATTATCTTTAGAAATGATGACATCTCCAATTCGTTGAGGAGGCGCCTTCTTCCACACACTTTTTCCTCTACTAATTTTGACTCTCTCATTAGCGAGCTTATAAGTTCCCCATATTTTAGGGTTTCTCACAAAGTTTACTTTAATTTCAAATTGAGCATTTGTTGCTCCCACATTACTTGAAATTAATAGTAGGGTAATGGCCATTAGTTTTGGTTTTATCATACCTCTCTATCTACAAGATTTAGGCCAATAAAAATGCATAATTACAGGACTTTATAACGATGAAAGACCTGTCTTCTTGAGTGACTGTCTAAAGATTCGACAATTTCTTCACCGGTTTGCTCTAAAAAGCAATTAGTGGGCGTATGTTTATAGATTTAAAGAAATCTTTAAATAGTTTTAAGGAAAAATAGCCGAAAAGACATTAAGTATGACGAGTTCACTTTGAGGAGAAGTGTTGAAGATTCTTCATGTCGCAAAATATTATTATCCTTACGCAGGTGGAATGGAATCTGTCGTAAAAGATCTATGTGAAGGACTTGCACAAAAAGGCCATGATGTGACCGTCATTTGTAGCAATGATAAATCTACCAATGAAGAGGAATTCATTAATGGTGTGAAAGTTATTCGAATAGCTCGCACAGGAATTATCTTTGGCCAAAATATTAACCCTGGTTTTTTACCAAGGCTCTTAGCGCTCTCTAAGGGTAAGGACCTCGTTCATGTTCATTGCCCTAACCCACAAGCAGAAACATATTGTTTGAGCCTGCCAAAAGAGACTCCACTTGTGGCCACATATCACAGTGATATCGTAAGACAGAGAATTCTTCTAAAGCTATATCAACCCGTATTTAAAAAATTTCTCAATAGATTACAGAAAATCTATGTCCCTACAGAGAATCATATTATCTATTCTCAGTTTCTTCCCGATTTTCGAGAGAAGTGTGAATTAATTCCTTTTGGCATAAAAGAAGATTTTTTAAAAACAACCAATGAGAACTTAAAGTGGGCACAGGATCTAAGAAGAGAACATGGACCATACGCTTTATTTGTCGGTCGTTTAGTTGGTTATAAGGGAATTAACTTTTTAATTGAAGCGGCTAAGAATTTTAAACAGAAGGTTCTTATTGTCGGAGCCGGTCCGGAAAAAATCAATCTTGAGAAAAAAATTAAAAAGCTTGGTCTTGAAGGACAAGTAGAGCTATTAGGAAAAGTCGTAGACCCGGCCCAATTTGTTGGCCTTTTTCATGGCTGTGAAATGCTGGTTCTTCCTTCAATAACTCCAAATGAAAACTTTGGAGTCGTTCAGTTAGAGGCCATGGCGTGCTCAAAACCAGTCGTTACGACGAATATAAAAAGTGGTGTTCCTGTTGTTGGTGAAAAAGGCAAGACCTGTCTTATCGTAGAGCCTTGTGACTCTAATCAGCTGGCGAACGCTATGAATATGATATTTAATAACCCTGAATTAAAATCAGTGCTTGGAAAGGCCGGAAGAAAGAGATTTGAAACTCATTATATGTGGAAGGATATGATTAATCTACAAACGGAATCATATCGTAAGACGACAGAGATTCACGAAATCATTGCAAAACACGGCTTGAAAAAAGCTTCTTAATCTTTAGATCGTTTCTATGCGTGTGCCTTTTTCCTTCATCTCTTTAATTTTCTTCTCTCTCTCAACGATATTACAGGCAAGTCTATAACCCATGTCACAGGACTTCTTATATTGCTCCATCGCCTGATCTTTTTGGCCGTAGTCTTGTTCAAAGCTTGCCATAAGAAAGCAAGATTGACCGTCGCTCTCTTCCTTACACTTTTTCTGGTGGACAAAGTATTTCTCGACCTTTTCTTTTAGGTCACATGCTTGTCGATGGTAACTTCGACAGCTTGAAATAAGATAATTCAAGGACTTTTCACGGTCATATTTTAAATGATGAAGGGCCAGTTCGTAACAGCTCTTTTCCTCACCAAATTCACAGGCCTTATCAAAGTAGGTGAGCGCCTTTCCTATCTCATCACTCTTTTTAAGCTTCCAGGCATATTCATAACAACCGATTGCGACTTTAAATTCACAGCTTTGAAGCATGATTTTTTCTGCTTTAACAGAATCACCTTTGTCCACATAGAGATCTCTCCAGAATTGGCAGCTTGGACCATGCTTACTTTTGTAGCAGCCATCCTCCAAAAGTTTTTCAGCTTGAGCTAGGTCATTTATTCTAACGAAAGTCTTAGCTTGATCTAAGCAAGCGACAGCATCGCCTCTTTGACAAGATTCTTTAATTTCTTCACTGGCTTGATTGTAGGATTGGCGTGATTCTTGTGCCGTTAGGGTCTTACTGTCCTCAACTCGACCCATCACTCGTGCCGTTATGGCGGCCGTACGACATACGATAGGGCTCCCTCCATTTAGGCAGGCGTTTTTCATTGGTGAGTAGCTTAAAAAGAAGATACTTATTAAGGCCAAGAAGACCAGAATAGCTACTCCCAACTCTTTAAACTTTTCCCCAATCGTTTTCTCTTTAAGAAGAGGCATGTCACGTGTAGCAACCGTTTGCCTATCAGAGAGGTAGAAAGTAAGTGAGTGAGCTATGCCATTAGCGCCCATATGAAATTTAATTTTAGCTTGAGTATTTTCTACGTCGTAAAGGCCATCACCGCGGGCCTGAATTTTCTCACCGTGAATTTCATTGGTTTTAATGTGAAGAGAATTACCTTGCACCAAAATGACGAAAGTATTCCCATCATTTTGTTTATAAACACCGGCCAGGGCCTTTAACCTTTCATCACTCGACAAATTTTATCTCCTGTATATCTTCAATGTTATCAATAATTTGGAGTCAAACAAGGAAAATTTTGGTGAGGATTCTTATTCCGGCTAATAAGAGAGCAATCTTGTATATTAATATGAAAATTTTCTCAGACACTTTCCCTAATAGGCTCACTCCAATGCGTGTGCCAATGATGGCAGATATGACCATAAAGACCAAAGGGAAGAGATAATCTTGATAAGGAAAATCTAGGGCGAGAAAGAGAGGTATTTTTAACAAATGAGTAAACATTTGAGTGATGGCCTTGGTAGCAACAATTTGCTCCTTATCTAAATCATTCCTTAAGAAGAAAGGCGCAAGCAAAGGACCCGTGGCGCCAATCAGAGGCGCAAGTACGCCCGTAAGAATTCCTAAAAGTAAAAATCCCCAATGGGGTATGAATATATGAGGTAACTTCTTTGGTTTAAGTACGGTGTAGAAAATAAGTATGGCCATTGGAATCAGGAGAAACTCTTTATGCTTAATTTCTTTAATAAGAAAAAAAGTAATCATTGTTCCAATGGGAGCCCCTAAGAAAAAGAAAAGGCTTATTCTTTTATGAATTTTGTCCTTTAAAAAAAAGCAGCGACTAAAGTTTGATGAGAGTTGAACAATCCCATGGATTGGAACAATCACTTCCATTGACATAAAAAATGTCATAAAAGAAAGTAAAGTTACCCCTCCCGCCATGCCAACCACTCCTGAGATAATGGCCGTCAAAATAACGGCAAAACCCAACAAAAGTGTCAGAGGAACGCTAATCATTCAGATGCCTTTGAATGAAAAAAATAGGAGTGGTGGATTTTCTTATCATGAAAGTCAGAAGGAATTGTTTTATGACTTGTCTCAATAAATTGAGAGAAACTAGGGTCAATCTTAAAACTTCTTAAATTCGTAGAGAAATAAATTTCACCGTTATCTTTTATAATCCTTAAGGCCTCTTTTAATAGGAAGGGATGATCTCTCTGGACATCAAATGAGCCCCTGAACTTTTTTGAGGTCGAAAATGAAGGAGGATCAATGACAATTAAATCAAATGAATTTGTAGGTAAATCCCTCAAATAGGCAAGACAGTCGCCCTCGTGCCAATGGTGCCTTCTCTCATCAAGATGATTGAGAGCAAAATTTCTCTTTGCCCATTGTAGATATTTTGGAGATAAATCGACACTTGTTACCTGAGCGTTGGCCTTAGCAAGGGCCACTGATAGAGAACCTGTATAGCAAAAAAGATTTAAGGCCCTTTTCTCATGAAAGTTTCTTTCTAAAAAACTTTGGCGCCAAGGTCTATGGTCTAAGAAAAGTCCTGTGTCTAAGTAGTCACTTAAATTAACTTCAAATGAAAGCTCGCCTTCTTTAACGACCAGGGTGTAATTCTCTTCAGCTTCTTTTAGGTATTTTTCATCTACCTTTTGAATCTTGCGCTGTTTGATAAATCGCTTATTTTCTGGGAACCCAAGAGTATCTAAAGCACTATACAATTCTTCAATATAACCCTGGCGCTTCTCTTCATAATCGATTTTTTCTAGGCGTAACCATACTACAGCATATTCACCATAGAGATCGATGATATAGGGGTACTCGGGAATATCCCTGTCATAAAGGCGCCAGCAATCTAAATTTGATTTCCGGGACCACTTACCGTGCTTCTTTAAATTTTTCTTTAATCGATTAAGGAGTGACATAGATTTGCACGACATGATTGGCAAGATGTCGTAGCCACTCGTATTCTCGTAGAATCACTGGTGGATTAAGAGGCTTTTCTTCTCCGCTTCTTTGAGGATCATAGTCATAAGTGGGCATGGTATCTGTTGGGTAGATGCTATCTCGTACATAGAAAGCACCTTTGCCGGCACAGCCTCCAGCATTATTGTAAGACCTTTCTACTTGATCGGCCCTTTTTTGAAATTGGCGTGCCTTGCCTAAAAGTTTTGCTCTCTCTTCTTGGTTTGTTGAAGCAAAGGCCTCAAGTTTTATTTGGCGGGCCCTTTCGCTCATACTTTTTGGAAAATTTGAAACAAAAGGACAGCCTTGGGTATCAACAGAATCGTTATAACCGGCGATCATGACGGCGTGCCAAAAGCCCGTATGATTATAGATCACAAGGACTGGACCTTTCAACGTATTAAGTGCCGCTTTTACTTTTTCAACGATATCACTTGGTGCAGTGGCCACATTCCAGCGATTGCCTTTTGGGTCTTCAAAGAGGACATCACGAGAAAAGTGAGGTGTCTTGATGGCGTCATTCGGATTAAGCTGATCAAGGGCAATTACCCAGTTGGCCTTTACACCATAATAGGCTCCCGGCCCTTGCTCTGTTGCAAAGACTCTAAGGCCCTGAGCACCCATTTTGTACCAGCCCTTCATATAAGGAAAGTCTTGATTTTGGTAAGTCACACCGGTTTTATTAAAGCGAAATATAGTGTCTGTTTTCCAATTCTTTATTAAGTCCTCTCCAATCGATGCTTTTGAGAGGTTCATAAGGTAGCGCTCTGATAGGTCTAAGTTTTCAGCACTTAGAGTTGATCTATTGCGATTAATGAGAACCTCGGTAATTGCTGTATGACTCATGAAAAGACATGAGCCGGCATTTTCCTGATCAGGGGAAGGCACAATAAAGGGCAAGAATTCATTGAATCCACCTTGAAAGTCTTGAGCATCTGGAAGGAGGGCCTTAGTCGTTACTGGACTAAGGTTTTTTTCTTCGAGGCTGTCTGAATTTGAATATTTAACGCCATAAATTTCTTCGGAGGCATTTGCTGGAAAAAGAGAAAATGATAAAAGTAAGATTGATGACAATAATTTCATTAAGGTTCCTTCCTCTATAAATTCTAGATACTTAATTGAAACAGTCGGGAAACCCGACGTCACGCCACGATGCTCTAACTTACTAAATTTATAAACCTAAACTTCTTACACACTTTGTAAATTTCACAGACCCTCCTTTCAAAATCAACTAATTAGGCTATTTAAACGCCTCCGTTTCAAAAGAGGATAATACATTAATGAAACCCATCATCGCTTTTTCTCTCTGTTTTTTGCTCATATACCCCTGCTATGCAGATAAAGATGCCACGAAAAAATTCGTAATAGGAAAAGAGAAAAGTCTTGCGGGCAGTGCGCTTCGCGCTATGGATCTCTTCCTAAATAACGCCGGACTAAAGGCCGCCATCAAAAGAACAGGCCTTAGTGGAAATAGTGCTTCTCAAGTTGAGTCCATTGTTAAGCTGGCGCTCAAAAATATCACAGGTACCGATCGTCCAAATCGCGAAACTATCCTTCAAGGTCTCTCGATAATTGGAATTGGGTCGGATCGACGAGTAAAAGATTCCCTTATCGAAATTCTTTTAAAGTCAGAAAAAGACCTAACGGATGCAGATTTTGTTAATGCTGTTAATGCATTAGTTTTTCTGGCCGGAAGGTATGGAATAGATAATTCATTGGCCTTGGCCTGTAGTGCTTGCGTAGGGGACACTTTAGCTCAAAGAGGCTTCTTATTTTCTTATGAACAAGTCACGGATAAGCAGACATCTTTTATCCTTAAAAATGTAGTTCCTACGGATACTAGAAAACTTGGTGAATTTATCAGGTCTCGTCTTGGTCGCTTAGAGCTAAGCCCAAAAGCCTCAACCTACATAAATTCTCTGAGTTCCGCAGACGAGAAAAGTTTTGCTCTCTTTCTTAGTATCCCTGACCACGGATCAGCTGCACAGAATGAATTATTTAATGCGATAAAACTTATTAGTGAAAAACCAAATGGATCAGTTGATATCTTTGACTCAGAAAATAGTCATAACCTTTGGCGTCTGTTTGGATCAAATCTTAATGATCTAGAGCTTGTTGGTTGGAGCCGTCTTCTTAAAGATGTCGCAAGGGATGCCAAAACTAACGGAGAAATAAGTAAGAAGGCCGCTTTCCTTAGATACTTTGAAAAAAAGGTGAGCGCAGACCCAAACCTTTCTAGCCGCTTTGAAACAATAAAAAGAAAAAACTGTTTTTTTAATTAAGGTCTTTAAATGAAATTCACCCAATCAAAGTCTGTTACCTATTTAATTGCTCTTACCATATTTTTTAGCTCTCTTAGCACAACGATTCCCTTTGATTATGTTGTTGCAGAAGAATCAAGTGTTAAAAGTGCGTATGCTGTTTATGCAGAACTTCAAGAGTCGGCAACTTCTTTTAATGCCAGAGCACTCATGGTTGGCGATGATTTAGCAATAGAGGGCATGGACGCTGGCGTTACCTATGGGGCTGAAAAGGAGGCCTCTTCTAGTTTATTGACCAGAATTATGACGCCACCTTCCTCTACATTGGAAACGATGGTCTCTGGTATGCCTGAAGAAAATAGATTTCTCTTTTTAAAGGACTTCTTTAGTAACTATCTAAAAGACGCAAATGGCTACCGTACCTTTAAGACTGAACAAGGTCATATCATTGATTACGCGCGAGATATTACAGATGTTGATGGGAATCCAAAAATAATCAATCTAGAAGCCTTTCGTGGAATTGATGTTGAGAGCGCTTCTTTAGCAGAGCTTGAACAGAAATTTTCTGAATGGCTCTCAATGACTGATGACCGTCCTCTCTCTTTTTTAAAGCCTTCAGTAAGAACAAAAATGTTCCACGGAAAATTGCCTGGGTTAAGTGATATGTATCGCTTAAAGGGAAGTCGCTATGATTACTCTAGCTGGCAGGCCACTTGGGGTAAGGCCCAAAAGTATATAAGAGACGCTCATGGTCACAATGGAGGCCAGGGGGGCTGGGAAATCAACTTTCTTCCTCAACAAACATATGGCGAATTTGAAGAGATGGTCATGTGGTTTCGTTCTGAACTTAAAAATGCTGGTAAGCTCTTCGAAGCCCCTGGGCATCAGCGCATGGTTTTTAGAAAACACCCCGAATTAGATGAGGCCCGTTTATCAGAAACCTATCGAGCGATTCAAGCACTAATTGTCATAGATGGAATCCAAGGTAAAACGGGTATAGAAAAGGCCAATTACAAATCTGTAAATTCAGATGATTCTTTAAAGGCCCTAATGACTGGCCGTGGAGTAATCCGCCTAGAAGGTGAGCGTTGGGCCAGTGATACCCATGGAGTAGAATTTCGTGCTGGTACTAAAGACATAAGGGCCGCACGCTTTTATCAAACGGTTCTTTCTGCTCGCGTAGCGACGAATGACTTTTCGGGCCTTGTTAAAATTGACGATTATGGTCTTTATGATGGTTCATCTTTTAATGCTCAATCTCTGGCAAGACGCTTTAATGTGCCTGAAGAAAAAGCACAAAAGGCGATCGATAACTTGAATCTCGCCAATATTAAGCAGAGTTTCACTCTACCTTTTTGGACTTGGGAAGCAGAAGGTTTGCCCTTTTTAAGTGGTACGAAGAAGAAATTTATTAATTCTTTAACAAAGGACTTTATTCTTCAAGCGGCAGAGCTACCAGCAGAGGGAATTGAAGAGAGTGCAAGAAGCTTGATGCGCTCTTGGACAAAGTCGACAAAACTTGGAGATGAATTAAGAAAGTATTTAAAGCCTGCTCGTATGGCCGAGACAACTTCTGACCTGCTCTCTTTCACCACTCCTAATGGGCGAGCAGTTATCGCAAACCCAATAGATGTTAATAATATTGATTTGGGAATTGAATATTCGGGGAAATTTCCTTTGGCCCTTGATGCCCAGTATTCACCAAGTCGGCTTGTTGATAATAAGAAGGCCTGGCTTCAGACTAGAATAGATTTGTCTAGCGAGGAGAGAAAGGCCGTGATTAAGAAAGTGGCCGACGATCTTCTTGCTGCTCTCGGCGGAACAGGTGAAGCCGAAGAGGTTATCGATGCTGGTGGACATGGACATGGTCTTGAAGTGGCCTACTCGATAAGAGACCCAAAGAATCGTAAATGGGTTGTTGAGTGGGATGGAGTTGGAAGATCCTATAATTCGGCAGGGGAAATCGTTGAAAACTCTGTTCGCGGAGGATCGGTTGAATTGGTGACTCCAAAATTTGTCCCCCAGGTAGAAGAGATGGAAGCGGTCTATGCCGCCTTTGAAAAGAATAATATCATGCCGACAATTAAGGCCGGTGGAGGGCATATCAATGTTGATCTTGCTCCTTTTGAAAATAATCCAAAGGCACTCGCTCGCTTCATGTCCATTTTTCATGAGCACAGAGGAATCATTAGTTTGATGTTTCAGTATGTGAATCGCTTGAAGTCAGCAGAGCCCATAGAAATTGACGCTACTTTAGCTCAATCTTTAAAAAACTTTAATGGTAGTGAAGAAGAATTAAAGAAGCTCTTATACGATAAAAGATACTTCAATACTCGCTATGGACGTAAAACTCGCTACAACCAATTAGATGTTTCGGCCTATTTTCAAGACGTTATTCCTGAAGAATTTATCACTGAAGATTTTGATATCAATTCTCCAACTGATCCTTGGAGAAGAACCTTTAGAGTGGATCCAAAAATTAGAAAAGCGGAATTTAGACTCTTCAATGCTCCTCGAGATCCGATGGAAAGTGCTCTCCAGATAAAATTAGTGAGGGCCATCCTTTCTAAGGCCTTGAACGAGGAATCTTCTCTCACAGGTGTCGTTCAAAAGGTTGACCATGTTGGTTATTTAAAGAATACCGAAAAGGCCTATCAAGACCTACAAAAGCTATGTGATGACCTAGGTCTAGATATCGCGGATTATCGCCCGGCCGTGGCTGAGGGGTTAAGTGATACAGATATGGCCACGCGCTCTCTCTTCTTTGAGCCTTTAAGCGCAAAGCTTAAAATGCACCCCGTGCAAAGTGCATGGGGCGAGGCGACGCCGGCGAGATCAGCTGATAATGCTTTGAACTCACAAGGAAGGCTGTGGAGTCCAGGAGCGGCCGATGAACAAAATACCATGACTCATGAAGCACGGGTTCGCGCGGCCCTAGAAGCTGAAGAGCAAAGAGGGCGTATCATTCCTATCAGAGAAGTGCCCGGAGATTTTATACGCAGTGATAGTTGTGTCGATGCCGCTGGTGCCTTTTTATAAGCTTACTGACAAGGCGTGCCTCAATAGATAAGGTGAGCCCATGAATTCTTTCTATTCAACAACAATTCATGATTTTGAAAAATGGTGGCTCGACCAGGGAATGGCCTTAGGTGCCCAAAAACGTCTTCAAGGAGCGCTTGTGTCTGGCGCTATGAGCGAGGTTCCTTCTTTTCATCCTGAGGTTTCAAAGACGGCCTTAAATAATCTAAAAGAAAATTTTGATTTTTCATTACCAAAGATTTTTGACAAAAGAGTCGCAAGTGATGGGACCGTTAAATATTTATTTGAACTAAGTGATGGATTAAAAGTCGAGAGTGTCGCTATCTCCTTTCATAAGAAATATACCCTCTGCCTTAGTACCCAGGCCGGTTGTGGTATGGCCTGTACTTTTTGTTTTACGGGGACTCAGGGGCTTAAGAGAAATTTAGAATCTCATGAAATTGTCGGTCAGTATCTTGTGGCGTGGCGTGATTTAAAAACAATGAAAGAGCATAAGATGACCCCTAATATTGTCTTTATGGGACAAGGGGAGCCCCTTCATAATTTTAATCAACTAAAAGCTGCGATAGAATATCTTTGTTCTACTCCTGGGCTTTGTTTAGGTCCGAGACAGATTACAACGTCAACCGTTGGTTATTTACCGGGGCTTGAGCGTTGGGAAGAGCTTCTTCCTGTGAACTTGGCCATTAGTCTTCACTCGCCCTTTGAAGAGGAGCGTAGCGAACTTATCCCAATGAACAAGGCCTATAGTATTGATAAGATTTTTGAAGTCCTAAAAGGATTTTCTTGGGGAAGAAAAAAACTTATAAATTTTGAATATTTACTTTTAGGCAATTTAAATGATTCTAGGGAACACGCCAAGGCGCTAGCAAAGGTCATTGAACCTTTTCCTTGTTTAGTAAACCTTATTCCTTTTAATCCCTATCCAGGTAGTCCTTATGAGCGTCCCTCTGAGGAGGCAGTCGAATCTTTTAAGAATTGGTTGGTGGAAGAGAAAGTGAGAACAATGGTTCGTGTAACTAAGGGTGATGAAATTCTTGCGGCCTGTGGTCAGCTTGCTAACCAATTCAAATAAAAAAGGGGCCAATTAATAGGCCCCCTCATATCATTAACCTGCAAATATTTTATCTAGCTCCAACAACACCTGGCACATCATAAACTTCACTTGCATCAAATCCACCTGCTGAAGAACCTTCTTCGGTAGTGTGTCTTGGAATATCTGTTACGAGGTTTTCAAAGTCTTCTGGAAGATCAACTTCACCAACTACTTCTGGGGTAACTCTTCTATAAACTTCACCTTCGCAATTGGCCTCTATTTGTTCGGGGTTGATCTCACAATCTTCACCACGACTTACAGCGATGTCCTCTTTGTTGATTATAGGTTTAATCCTTCTTCTATCTTCTTGGCCTAAGTAAGCCTGGCCAATTTCTTCAATATGGTGACTAAGTTTCTCGTTGGCCTTTTTAAGGGCAGCAATATCTGATAATCTTAAGTCCCCGAGATCTCCAGAGCGACGGAGCTTATCTACTTTTTTAGCAATCATTTCCATCTCGGCCCTCATTTCTCTCACTCTGGGGTCTAAGGCCATTCGCTTCTCATTAGTTGTCGCTGATTGATGAACACCGCCACCACCATTTCCTTCACCACCAACTGAACTATTATGAATCTCTTCTTCTAATACTCCACCAGAGCCACCTTCGCCAACTTGTGCGCGTATTTGAATAAGAGAAGCACCTACAAAGAGAAAACTTATAAAAAATACTTTTGCTTTTAGATTGTTTAGATTTTTCATTCTGAACTCCTTTATCAACTTGTTTCGCTTCAACGTTTAATTTTGTTTCTGTTCGTTTATTATGAACAAGTTTGAAAATGGCCTCAACGCTTTTGACTTATTTTGTCGGGTATTCGATAGTTTTCAACTATTTGGGTCTATTTTTACTAGTTGAAAAATTGCCCACTTTTTTTGGCGGCCTATCAATAAGTCATTGATTTCGTTGTATAATAAGTTCATGAAAAAATTTATTATACCCCTCTTACTTTTGAGTCTCTTTGGGTCATGTCAGACGATGAAGCCTTGGCCTAAGGAAGCATTACTCGCTCCTCGCAGCAACCCAACTGAGGGTAACTCAGAGTCCCTGGGCTTTTATTCTGGTGGCTGTTTAAAAGGAGCAAAGACTTTTCGTGGCAATGAGAGTGGTCTTATTTTATCTCAGACTAGGAGAGGTCGCTTTTGGGGTCATTCTCAACTGATTGATGTCCTTACGGAGTTAGGAGAGTTTTCTCATAAATTTTTAAAGAAGGCCGTGATTATAGGTGATCTCTCTTTGAGTAGAGGGGGACCCACGGTTGGCGGGCATAGCTCTCATCAAAATGGTTTAGATGTAGATATTTGGTTTGAGTTTGCTCATGAATCAACCCATGACTTTCGCTATTGGCAAACAGAAGAGATGAAAAGTTTTCTCTCCAAAGAAAGGTTAGGAGAAGGTTTTGGAAAACCTCAAAGAATGATGATCTCTTTTTTGGCCCAGGATAAAAGAGTCGAGAGAATCTTTGTTCATCCTCTCATAAAGAAAAATTTATGTGAAAATCGAAAATTATTTAATGAAGAGAGCTTGAGAAAAATTAGACCCTGGTACGGACATGACGATCATCTTCACTTGCGACTGGCCTGTCCAGAGAGTGATAAGTCTTGTGTGCGCCAAAAGGCTCCAGAAGCCGGAGATGGTTGTGACAAGCTTGATTGGTGGTTCTCTAAAGAAGTAAAAGAAGAGCAAGAAAAGTTTGACTTTAGTTATGAAGGTATGAAAACAAATTATGAAAATGTTCGAGAAAACTTACCTAAGGAATGTCGCAACATTTATCAAGGAATTGCTAAATGATAGGCTCAAACCTTCCTAATCCTCACCCCGAGGGCTGTTTTTGGTTTTCCTATGCCGAGAAGTGGGGAGTGCCAGATATAAAGTATTGTGAAGAGACTCTTTGCCAATTCATCAGTGAGCCTGCCAATACATGGAGTAATCTAGCGATTGTTTTTGTGGGGATTTATCTTCATTTCTATTATAAAAGATCATCCCTTAAGGGTCGCAAATTTGTCGAACTTTATGGACTCAATACTGTCTTCGTCGGGGCAACATCGCTTCTTTATCATCTCTCCAATAATTTCTTAACCCAATTTATTGATTTCTTAGGAATGTATGCCTTCTTTGGTCTTCTCTTCCTTGGAAATCTTGAATTACTTGGAAAGGTTAAATCTTCAAAGTTATTCTCAGTTTATCTAATAAGCTTTTTGCCTTTTAGTGTTGTCTTCTTTCTCTTTCGTCTCACTGGTATACCAGTTCAGCTCTCTATCGGCTTAGTTATCTTGGGAGGTGTGCTCACAAAATTCATTCTTTTAAGGAAGAGAAGAGTTAACTATAAATTTTTAGGGGTAGCCTTTGCCTTCTTTGTGGTTGCGATCTCTTGCCAACTGGCAGATATAAATCGCTTTGCATGCGATCCTAAAAATCATTGGATTCAATTTCATGGGCTTTGGCATATTTTTAATGCTTTTGGAATGGCCGCATTATTCTTTCACTATGAGCGAATCTCTAAGTCTTCTTAGATGAGGAAAGTATTACTTATAATCTGAGTTTTTAAAGAATTCCACATCAGGAAACTTTTCTAAGACCAACTTTAAATCCCATTCGGAGCGGACACTAAAGCATACCCTTCCTTTATGATCGTAGCAGATATTATTGGCGTTTTTTGAGATAAATTCTTTCTTCATCTTTTCATTGGGAAAACGTAGCCAGCGTATCCCACTAAATCCATAACCTTCATAGGCACCGATGACATTGTATTCGTCTTCTAATCTATGCTTAACGACTTCAAATTGAAGCATGCCAACAGCTCCGAGAATCTTTTCATTAACGGTGTGTCGGGTAAAGACTTGAACCGTCCCTTCTTCAGAGAGTTGAGTGAGGCCTTTATCAAGTTGTTTCCCCTTCATGGGATCTTTTAAAATAACTTTTTGAAAGATTTCAGGGGCAAAGGCCGGAATACCCGTGTACTGAAATTCTTCGCCCATAGTGAAAGTGTCACCAATTTGAAATTTACCTGTGTCGTGAAGACCAATAATATCGCCAGGAAATGCTTCTTCTACAATATCTCTATCTTGGGCCTGAAAAATGAGGGGAGTCGCTATCTTAATATCTTTTCCCGTTCTTACGTGGCGAATTTTATCGCCTCTCTTAAAGTGTCCGGTACAAACTCTCATAAAGGCAATTCTGTCCCTATGGCGTCTGTCCATATTGGCCTGAATCTTAAAGATAAATCCTGAAAACTTATCATGCTCTGGAGAGATAACCATTTTCTCACTATCATTCTTAAAGGGTGGCAATTGCACTTCTCTGGCCATTGGTCCGGGAGAAAGTGAGGAGATATGATCAAGAGTTTCTTTTACGCCAAAATTATGAAGAGCGGTTCCAAAGAAAACAGGTGTTTGAATTCCTGCTAAGAATTCTTCTTCGTCAAATTCTGGCATGAGCTCTTGAACCATCATTAGTTCTTCTTCAAGCTTTTCTTTGAGATCGGCTCCGATGTAGGCGAGAACCTCTGGAGAATTAAGATCACTTGCGTCTAATATATTTGGCTCAGTCGGATCAGCGTCTTGGCTAAATCTTGTGATGGATTTTGATTGAAGATCGTAAACACCTTTAAAGTTTACACCATCACCAACAGGCCAAGTCATCGGCGCGCACTGGATGGAACAAATTTTTTCAACATTATCAATAAGCTCGAAGGGATCCATGGCATCTCGATCAAACTTATTCATGAAAGTAACAATAGGAGTGTCTCGCATACGACAAACTTCCATGAGTTTTATCGTTTGTTCTTCTACACCTTTTGCTGAGTCTATCATCATAAGAACGGATTCAACCGCCGTTAAAGTTCTATAAGTATCTTCAGAGAAGTCTTTGTGCCCGGGAGTATCTAGGAGGTGCATGGCCCTTCCATTGTAGGAGTAGCTCATAACGGCGGAGGTAATAGAGATCCCTCTCTCTTTTTCCATCTCCATCCAGTCAGACTTTGCGTAATTTCCTTGCTTTGATTTTACCATGCCTGTTTCGCGAATAACTCTACCAAACCATAGGAGCTTTTCAGTCATGGTTGTCTTTCCCGCATCGGGGTGGGATATGATGGCGAATGTACAGCGTGGCTCGATGCCCAATTTCATAATTTACCTACTTAAAGAGTATGTGACTTATAGCAAAATATGGATAAGAGGTCTATCGATGAGATGAAAGGAAACTGGATTTAGGAAAAAGCGCGGGGATTGGGCCTCGCTTTAATACTATTAAGATTTATCTTGTTCTAGAGCAACGCTTCCTAAACAAAATATAAAGTTATATCAATGCACTCTGAGGCGGTGAGTTATTAATATCTCTTATGGTGATCATTGATATTTTACTAAGACAGGGCCTTTCTTTCTAGAGCAAGTTTGGGTAGGATACCGACATGAAAAAATCAACTACCCTGACACTCCTAATACTGGTTCTCTCTATCCTCAGTGGCTGTGCTACGTACACGCCTGAGCAAAAAGCTGCTGAAACTAAGCGCCTTAACACCTTCTTTGAGCGTATCTTCAATGAGAATATTAAGCGCTATCCAACGTGGCAAACATACTTGGGCCTAAAGACTAATTATGGCCTTCTTAACAATGAAACAGAGGCCTATGATTTAGAGGCCCTGGAAATTTCTAAAAAGCATTTAAAAGAATTAACTTCGTTCAATTACGACTCTCTCACTCATCAGGGAAAACTCAGCTACACTCTTTATAAGAAGTCACTCGAAGATGCTCTTGAGAGCTGGAAGTGGCGCTATCACGGCTATCCTCTTAATCAAATGTTTGGCTATCACAGTGGCACAACCTCTTTCATGATTAATATGCATCGAGTATCTACCAAGGAAGATGCTCTTGCTTATATTTCTCGTCTGAAAGAGATTAAAAGAGTTTTTGCAGAAAGAATGGTTCATAACCTAAAACAAAGAGAGCTTGGCATTATACCTCCGGCGTTTGTTTATTCTAAAGTGATTGAAGATTCTCAAAATATTATCAAAGGATATCCTTTCACGAAGAAAGAGGGCAGAAGTCCCCTTTACGCTGACTTTGTCAAAAAGGTTGATGAACTTAAGATTAAGGCATCTGAGAAATCAAAACTTAAAGCAGAGGCCGCCAATGCTTTACTTGGGTATGTTGGACCTGCCTATAAAGACCTCATCAATTACATGGTGGACACTCAGAAGCTTCAAAAAAACTCGCATGGTGCATGGTCTCTTCCCAATGGGGAAGAATATTATCGCTACCGCTTAAAGAAACAAACCACCACTGATATGAGTCCTGCTGAAATTCATGAATTTGGTCTTAAAGAAGTGGCGCGCATTCATAAGGAAATGAGAGAGATCATGGCGAGTGTCGGCTTTAAAGGAAGCCTTCAAGATTTCTTTCAGTACATGAAGACAGAAAAGAAGTTCACTTACCCAGACACACCAGCTGGAAAAGAGGCCTATCTCACAAAAGCGCGTGAAATTATCGAAACGATGGAAAAGTCTCTTCCAAAAATGTTTAAGACTCTTCCAAAGGCGAGAGTTACCGTTAAGGCCGTTGAACCTTATAGAGAAAAAAGTGCGGGAATTGCCTTTTATCAAGGCCCATCTCTCTTTGGAGATCGTCCTGGGATTTACTACGTAAACCTTTATAAGATGGAAGATAATCCAATCTATAAAATGGAAGGTCTTGCTTATCATGAGGCCCTTCCAGGGCATCATATGCAAATTGCTATTAAGACAGAGCTTGAAGAGTTACCAAAGTTTAGAAGAACAGGGGGCTACACCGCCTACTCAGAAGGCTGGGGTCTATACTCAGAAAAGCTACCTAAAGAATATGGCTTTTATCAAGACCCTTACTCTGACTTTGGTCGTTTAACGATGGAACTTTGGCGAGCGGCAAGGCTTGTAACGGACACTGGACTTCACTATAAGAAATGGAGTCGAGAAGAGGGGATTAAGTACTTAAAAGAAAATACCCCCAATGCTAATCTTGAAATTATGAAGGGCATTGAGCGCTACATCGTTATGCCAGGTCAGGCGACAACCTATAAAATTGGAATGCAAAAAATTCAAGATTTGCGTGACTTGGCTAAAGAGAAACTCGGGTCAAAGTTTGATATACGTGACTTTCACGACGTGATTCTAAGAAGTGGTCCTTTGCCCTTGGATATTCTCGAAGAGCAAGTGGTTAAGTGGGTTGCTAAGTAAATAAGAGATAAAAAAAAGGCCCTCGATTGAGGGCTTTTTTTTATTGATTCATTCTTGCCGCGTGGGCCTCTTTAATTTTATTGATAACTTCCTTTGAACTCATCTCTTTTAAAATACCTGGCTCTATTATATTTTTTTGAAGTTCAAAAAGCTTGGTAATAGGTTCTGAGAGATTAAGGTACTTATTAGCAGCGACTTCATCTACCTTTCTTACGGGAGTAAAGTGGGGCGCTGTTTTTAGTACTTCAGGAGTTTCTTTTAAAATTTGATGAATGCCAACAAGAACCTCTACAAAGTCGTCTAGTTCTGCCTTTGAAAAACTCTCCGTCGGTTCAACCATAAGACCAAAGGGCTCTGGGAAACTAACTGTAGGAGCGTGAAGGCCAAAGTCTAAAAATAGCTTTCCGATTTTTCCAATCGCCTGTGCTCTTGGTGTTCCGGCCTCTTGAATTCGATCAAAAGTTTCTTTAGAGATCGTGATAATGAATTCATGCATCCTTGGAACCTGATCCGCGCCTGTTGGTAGGGTTGGGTAGAGGTCTCTAAGTCTGGCAAAAAGGTATTTCGCTGAGAGCACGGCAATGGCGGCCATTTCACGAACACCATCATCTCCTAGTGCCCTAATATAGGTATAAGCACGTACTTTGTGAGCAAAATTTCCCCAATGACGGTGAAAGGAGCCGATCGTGTGCTTTGGTGTAATGGCATCAAATGTTCCATCGGCCTTTTTGATGATCTGTTTTCCGGGCATAAAATCTATAAGCTTAGAACTAACAGCAACAATAGCGTCACCAGGGCCTCCGCCCCCATGAGGAATCGTCCAAGTCTTATGAAGGTTGTTGTGAACAGCATCGACACCCATGGCATCAAGATCCACCCAACCGGCAACAGCGTTCATATTCGCTCCATCCATATAGACGAGTCCGTCAACAGAGTGAATAAGATCAGCAATTTCTTTGAAGCGAGCCTCAAAGATACCTGAGGTATTGGGGTTGGTGATCATGATTCCCGCAATACGGTCTTTATAAAGTTCTACGCTTTCTTTAAGCTGATTAAAATCTATCTGACCATTTGAGTCTGCCTGAATAGGAATAATCCCTGAGGCCGTTTCCCCACGGCCTTTGGTTTCAAATCCTGCCATCGTTGCCGTTGCTGGATTTGTTCCATGAGCAGAAGAAGGGATAAGGATGATATCTTTCTTATCCCCATTGCCTTTGGCACGGTGGTAGGCCTGAAACATTTTGATTCCAACAAGTTCACCCTGGGCGCCTGCTACTGGCTGAGTCGTTACTCCAGGAAGTCCGGTAATTGACTTGAATTGTTCTTGAATTTCATAGAGAACTTCAAGTGAGCCCTGGGCATCAGCGAGTGGGGCCTGGGGGTGAAGGTCGGTGAAACCTTGCAGTCCTGCCGCATAGTCATTGATGTAGGGATTGTATTTCATGGTGCATGAGCCTAGAGGATAAATACTATCATCTGGACTTACATTCATATCCCCAAGCTTTTGGTAGAAGGTTTTAAGTTCTTCAAGACTAAAGTTAGGAAGGCCAACGATGCCTTCACGATAAAAGTCAGCCGGAACTGCTGCAATTTCGTTTTCTTCAGCATTTTCACTACCAAACTCTGCCTTTAAAAAAGTTAGAAGCTCTTCAAAGTTGCTTTGAGTTTGAGCATCGTTAAAATAAATAAGAAGGGCAGAAGTATTAACTCTCTCTGTGATATCGACGCCAATATGAAGGCCTGCAACTCTTGCCTTTTCAATGATTGTCGCGGCACTTACTGGAAGTTTAATCGCAACTTCGTTAAAGAAAGGGGTCTCGGGTGCATATAATTCAAGTGAAGTTTCTTCATTAATGAATTGGGCAAATGCTTGGGCCTGATGATGACCTTTTAAATTGGCCTCTTTCAATCCATTTTCACCTTTTGCTAAGAGACTTGCTCCAACAATCGTCGCCAGAAAGGATTGGTTCGAACAAATATTAGAGGTCGCTTTCTCTCTTCGAATATGTTGCTCTCTTGTTGAGAGAACCATCACGAGACAATCTTTTCCTTCTTCATCTTTTGCTTTACCGACAAAGCGGCCTGCCGTTGAACGGATAGCGTTTCTATTGGTTTCGTTAAAGCGAATACCAAAAAGACCAAGGCCTGGACCCCCAAAATTGGGGCCAATCCCTAAGTGCTGTCCTTCCCCAACGATCATGTCAGCACCACTTTTGCCCCAACGATTTGGTGGAGTTAGTCCGCCACTCGCAAGAGTTTGTGGGTCAATGATTCCGATTACAAGTGCACCTTTTTCTTGAATAAGATTTGAAAGGGTATGAATATTTTCTAGTTTTCCCAGTGAGTTGATTTGTGGAATTGCTACAGCGGCAACGTCATCAGTAATGGCGGTCATTAACTTTTCCTCGTCAACAAGACCGTGCTCATCTAGAGGAATGTAGATGATCTCAAGATCTGTCTCTTGAGCTAATGTGTTTAAGACTTCTATATCGCCTGGATATATGCCTTCACTAACGATAACCTTTCTTGTGTTTCTCTTGATTCTAAGCGCTGTATTTAAGGCCTCAAAAAGTGCCGTTGATCGATCATAGAGTGAAGCATTGATGGCCTCAAATCCTGTGAGCATTGAAAGGGTTGAGGCATAATTCCAAAGAGTATGAAGCGTTCCTTGAGATCGTTCTGGTTGATAAGGAGTGTAGGCGGTTGTCAGGCCACGAATGCTACAAACAAAGGGGACTATCTCGTGCACGGCACTCCACTTTAGTCCATCTCCAAGAAAGCAAGGGCGAATATTATTTTTGGCAGCAATCTCTTCTACATGCTTGGCAAGTTCACCATAAGGAAGACGAGGTCCTATTGAGGAGGCCTTCGTCATCATAATGTCTTCTGGTAAATGAGAGAAAAGTTGTTCTCTCTTTTCTAAACCGATTGAAGAGAGCATCTCTTTAATTTCCATCTCATCAGCGGATATATAAAAGGTTTTTAATTCTCTTGGTAATTCCTTTGGATTGTAGGGAAGACGGCCTAAAATTTCCGGACTTAGGGAATTTATGTTTTCTAATTCACCTTGCTTGTAATTAATTTTACTCTCTGACATAGTCGGGGCCCCTTGAGACTCTGTAGTTGGTTGACTCATAAAATTCCTGCCTTCACGGATGGTTGGGAGTAAGTCTTTGTTTTTCAACATTTTTATCATGAAAGGGAACACCCTTTCTAGTACAATAGGCCCATGTTTATCGAAGTTACATTACTAGATGGTCTTAAAGGGCCAATGTATAACATTTTGCAGCAATTCCCATGGGATTTTGAAGTGAAATTCATCGAAGGAAGCACGCTTCCTCCTGGTAAAATCGGACTTGATTCACAAGGCCCTCTGCTTGGTGCGATGCCTGGGCAAACCAATATCCGTTTTTCATGGAACCATCATATTCATGCGTGGCGCCGAGATTCACTCATCATGCAAGGCAAGGCACCACTCTTTAAGGCCCTTGGAGTGAGATCTGGTGATTCTGTCATTGACGCCACAATGGGGCTTGGGCGGGATTGTTCTCAATTAATAGCGGCAGGCTTAAAAGTAGTCGCCTACGAGAGAGTGCCAGATGTCTACTTTCTAGGTGTGGCCGCGCAAATTTTTGAGGGTCTCTCAATTGATCGCTTAAAGTTAAACTTTGGTCCTTGCTTGGATAATCCAGACAGTCTTCCTATTTTCTTTGATCCTATGTTTAGTGATGGCAAAAAGCGAAGAGCGAAACCAAATAAGGGAATGGAAGTTTTTCATCAGTTAGTTGGTGGAGATGAAGACAGTGAGTTGGAGGCCCAGCGTCTTCTTCAGTTAACCAAGAGGCTCGTTATAAAGAGACCCCCGAAAGGAGATCAGCTTTTAAAAGGGCGCAATAGTTGTTGGGAGAGTAAGGCGCTAAGGTTAGATCTCTACTTAAATTAAGCCGCCATCTTTGCGGCCTTTTTCTGGGCCTTTTCCATAATGCGAATATCATGACCGATTTCACGCACAATTTTTCTCATGTAGAGATTTTCCCAGATGTTATGAAAAGAGAATCTAATTCCAAGTCCTCTTTCGCCATTAAAAGAGTGTTGGCTCTTTACTTCACCAGCAAGAGTGATAGACATTTCTTTGTAATTAATATTCATCAGTACAATGGTGCCTACTTCAACCACACCTTTATGATTCATAAAGATACCCGATTGAGAAATATTGAGAATCTCGGCATCCATTAGCTGACCTGGATTATTAATACTAAAGGTCATTGGTAAGCGCATATTGTAACGAGTTCTTGTTTCCCACCAACGAATAGAGTGATCAAAGAATGGTCTTCTAACGTCAGGAAAAGCAAAGTAGATAATCACTAGAACATTGACAAATAAAAGAGCGAGGCTTGAAGCAAATGGAACTTCACTTACATAGGGCCAAGTATATTTCTCATAAGTCATGTGACTGTAGATACTATAAAACTGAACGCCGACAAAGACTGGGTAACTCCAGCGCTTCACGCCTAAGAGGGCAAGGCCTCCTAGAGGAAAGAGAAACCAAAATTCAAAGATCTCTCGCATGGTATGGATTTGAGAAATATTAGTGATGATTGTAGAAAAACTAAAAGGAGTCGTTATTTTAAAATAACTAATCTTAATGATTGGCTCCAAAAGGTGGGCCAAAGCGATTAGGATAAAAATAAGTGGCCGGTGTTTCATGTTTTCCTCTAAGTCCTGTGTGCCGACGGTTTCTCTAGCCTAACAAAAGGTTGGAGTGGAACCTACATCCCTTAGTAATTATAAAGGTTTATTAGTTTATTTATCGGACACGCATGGCAAAAACTTAGGTCAAACTGCCCTAAACGCCAGTCAGTTGGTGCTAGCACCAAGAAATAGGGGAGATTCCATGTGTTTTTAGGTATTTATTGGCCTTTGAAAAGGGTCGAGAGCCAAAGAATCCTCGATACGAAGAGAGAGGCGAGGGGTGAACGCTTTTTAAGACGCAATGTCGTTCTTGATCAATAAACGCCGCTGACTTTTGAGCAGGACCTCCCCAAAGAATAAAGACAACATTTTCACATTGATCATTAATGGTTTTTAAAACGGCCTGGGTGACGCTCTCCCAGCCCTTCTTTTGATGTGAAGCCGCCTTGCCTTTTTCAACCGTTAAAACAGTATTGAGTAAAAGCACTCCCTGTCGAGACCAGTGACTCAAATCCCCCGTTGGTGGAGGAGGACAATCTAAGTCAGACTGTAATTCTTTAAAGATATTCTTTAAACTTGGAGGATGCTTACAATCTTCATTGACTGAAAAGGCCAATCCGTGGGCCTGACCTTCTCCGTGATAGGGGTCTTGTCCTAGAATGACTACTTTCACATCTTTTGGAGAACACTCAACGAGTGCTCTAAACCAATGTTTTCTAGCGGGGTAGATAACTTTTCCCTCTTTGATCTCTTTTTCGAGGAAGTTATTTAGGTCAAGCCAAGATTCACTTTTTGAAAGATCACTTAGAGGTTGTGACCAATTTTTTGGTAGTTTTAGGGGCATCATTCATTTGGCCTTTTTAATGGCCGTCCCTGCAGGACTCGAACCTACGACTGAGCTTTAGGAAAGCTCTGTTATATCCGGTTTAACTAAGGGACGTCTCAATAGAATCATACAGGCCTTTTTTATCATGCCAAGTTAAATTAATCTTCGTCAACAGCTGGAAAGTAGCTGCCTTGCTCACCAATCTTGTGACCGGCCTTCAATGGTCTTGCTAACTCTTTTATTTGATAAATATCTTCGGGAAGATTTAACGCCACTCTTAGCTTATCAATGGTTTCAGGAGCAAATGGGTAAAGCATAATTGTCAGGTTTTTTAAAATATAGAAGCATGAGTAAAGCGCATCTTTTCTCTCGGTTTCATCGTGACGGTCGTCATGGGGTTTAAATTGGCTAAAGAGACTGTTGATGACTCTTGCATAGTTTTCAACCGCGAAAAGAATCTTGGCGTAGTCTGCCTTTTGCATCATCTTCATATAATTAGGCAAAAGCTTCAAGGTTTCCTTTTCTGTTTTTCCAATAAGCTTGCCATCAGGGATGACACCATTAAATTTTGAGTGGCAGGCCGAGATCGGTTTTTCAAAGGCCGCATTTAAGGGGCCGGCCAAGAAGGCATTTCTTTGTTTAAGAGTTTCCTCATCAAAGTTTGAGTTTTTCTCTGTAAGGCTAAGGATACTTAGAAAGTATCGTATTTGATCGGGATGATAATTTTCTAGCAGCTGATCTCCGGTATAAAAATTTCCCTTAGACTTTGACATTTTTTCACCATTAATTTGCAGATGGTAGCTCGAAAAAATATCTGTTAACTGAAGCTCTCCTGCAATTGGCTGACGTAGGGGATCTTTTTGGGTACCAAACCACATGGCCCCTTGCATGAGCACATAGAAGAAGACGTTGTCTTGTCCGAGAAATTGAAAGACTTGAGAATCTGGGTCACACCAAAATGATTTATAATCATCTGGATTTCGTCCTTGTTTTTTTAAGGCGACTCGTGAAAAAGAGATTGGTGCAATCAAAGATTCAGGCCACACATAAAGAGTCTTTCCTTTCATTGAAGGATCAATTTCTTCAGGAACCGGAATACCCCAAGGGACATCACGAGTGATTGAGCGATGGGCCCAGCTGTCATCTAATTCACACTCTATTCCTATTTTTTCTAATTGCTTCTTACCTTCTTCTAGATCGGCCAGGGTATCAAACGCCACGGCGACCTTTCTTCCTGGGGCGTAACGACTTTTATGAGAGGGAAGATTTTCTTTAATTTCTTTAAATTGTGGTTCACTTTTATTGGTGAATAACAAGGTAGGCATCACAGTTGTCGTTACTTCAGAGATGATACTCTTTCTCCATGACTTCTTCTTTTCATCAAGCCAAGTTTTTAGCTCATTACTGGCACTCCACATATCGAGATACCAATGGTCCGTTTCCTTAAGAACCGGTGTGGATTTACTAACAGAGCTAATAGGATTCTTTAATTGATTAGCTTCATATTGTTTTCCGCACACATCACATTCTTCGCTATAGGCTTGCTCGTTGGTGCAATTTTCATTGGGACAAGTTCCCGTCACATAGCGGTCCGGTAGGAACATACCAAGCTCTGGGTCGTACCATTGCTCACTGGTTCTTTTTTCAAGGCGTCCATTTTTATGAAGATCTTTGAGAAATTGTTGGCATATATTTTTGTGGTCCTGATAGTTTTCTTCTCGAGAAGTTCCCGTATAGGTGTCCAAACTTATGTGGTAATTATCCATGGTCGACTTTTGGCCACTGTGGATAGTGTTGATAAATTCTTTTGTGGTTAGGCCTTGCTTCTTTGCGGCAACTTCCGAAGTTGAACCATGATCATCGGTTCCACAAACAAAGAGAACATTTTCAGCACCGATTAGCATGCGCATAAACCTTGCGTACACATCAGCGGGCACATGAGCACCTGCGAGGTGTCCTAGGTGAAGGGGTCCATTTGCATAAGGCATACCGGCCGTTACGACAGCTTTCTTGGGGAATTTTTGACGGGAGAGAATCATCTCAAACTTTTCAAGGATATTCTTTTCAGCCGTATTTTTATCTTGATGACCCATTGCGTCCCTTATGTAGATTTCTCTTTCTTAGGCATATTAACTTTTTTTTTAGAGAGTTTGAATAAAATGTTTCAGAAGATTATCAGCAAGCTCTTTGGCCTGGCGGCCCCAAATGGGAGCTTTCCTTTTGAGAGTATTTGATTTTCTGGCCAAGGAGTTCTGGCCAGGGTCTTTTTCCTTAAGGATGGCCTCATCGATAATATTCCTCCTCTCCAGGTTTGAGAGGGACAGTGAGAAGGCAAAGCGCTTTCCTGATAGCGTAAAGAGAACGCCTGCCATATTCGCTACATAGTCGAGACTGCCTGTTTTTGCCCAAACCCTAAAATTTGTGTCCGGGTGGCGCAGGCGATTTTTTAACCAACCACTTTGACCATTAATTGAGAGAAGGCTCATAAAACCTCTTTTCGCCACGGGAGATAGGGCAAATTTATCAAGGAAATCAACAAAGCAGGTAGGTCTTACTTTTTGTTCACTTGTTAAACCAGATCCATTTAAAAGAGGAAGGTCACAGCTTGGAATACTCTTTTTTAGCCAGTTACTCAAAACGGTCGCAGCCTCAAGAATCGATTTCTTCTTCGTTGCCGTGAGAAGGATCTGTTCTGCATAGAGATTGTTTGAATATTCTAAGGTTAAAGCGAGAAGCCTTAAAAGGGGTGGAGACTTGTCACTACCAATGAGTGTTGCCTCTTTTGGTAACTCGCCCGATCGCGCAGGTGGAAGATAAATGCCCCAAAGTTCTGTTAAGGCCCTAAATGTCTCAGCTGTTCTCTTTGAAGGCCTTCTAACGGGAATGTCTTCAAATAAGCGGTATCTTTCCTTTTCTGAGACCTCCCAAATTTCTCCTCCTGTCTCTTCTCTAAAGAGATAGCGTGTGCCTAAAGGAAAGGCCTTCTGAGATTTTTCAATTTGCATGTGAACCATCGGGGGCATGGGCACAAAGTTTGCTTTCTTTGTGTACTTACTTCCGTCTCTATAAAGGGTGATCCTATTATATTCTAAATTAAGAGCGGATAGACCTGGATTATAAGTTTGGTCACCATTTCCAAAGTCACTAAGAGAAGAAATAGTAGGTAATTCGGTTTCATCAAAAAAGAAAGTACCATTGATTTTCTTGATGCCAATCGCCCGCAAATCCATGGCAATGTCCATCAGACGGGCCATGGTAAGGGAGGGGTCGCCGGTTCCTTTTAAATAAATATCACCCATCAAAGTACCATCTTTAATGGTGCCAGTGTAATGGAGAGAGGTGACGTATTGATAGTCCGCTCCAAGCGTTTTTAAGGCGTAAAGGGCCGTAAATATTTTTGAAAGGCTCGCTGGAATAAAAGGCTCTTCAGAATTGTGACCTAAAAATTCCTCTTGTTTATCGAGATTTTTAAAAGCGAAGGAGAGGTTCTCTTCTTTGAAACCACTCTTCGTTAAGAGTTTCTTAACTTCTGGGCCTAACTCACTTCTTAAAGTGGGGGCTTGTGCCATAAGGGGCAAGGAAAAGAAAAAGATTAAGAAGTATTTCAAGAAGTTCTTCCTTTGTTTCGTAAAAGTAAGTAAGCCTCAACAAGAATCCAGCACTGGGAAAGAAAGAGAAGAGAGGCCAGAGTCGTTAAAAAGATATTTCCTGAGGAAAAAAATCTCGAAATATTTAGGATTAATCCAATTGTGGTGATGAAACATATAATTATGGAAGGAATGATGAAAGGCCAAGCATTTCTTTTTTTCCTTATCAAATAGAGAGAGATAAGTATTAGCGTCAAGGCCGCTAGCATCTGGTTTGTGGCACCAAAGAGAGGCCAAATTTTGAGGCCGCCCTTTCCGCCATCGCTAGAGATCATTAAGGCAAAAGCACTTGCAACAGCGATAAAACTGCCAAAGTATTTATTTTTTAAAGATTTAACACCTATGGCATCTCCTACTTCGCCTATGATATAGCGCTGAATTCTGCAGGCCGTATCAAGGCTTGTTGCTGCAAACGAGATAATTAAAACCGCCATTAGGGTCTGTCCTACTTCTTCTGGAATTCCCCAGCCCGCAATGAAGCGACTTGAACCAGTAACAAAGGCATTGATCTTTGCGGCCAATCCATTTGCTGCGTTCCAATTGGCGTAATGGGTGTGCCATGCCAATGGTGTTTTAAAACCTGCCGTTACTGCTAGTGTCGCCAATAGTGCTAGTAGCCCTTCCCCAAGCATAGAGCCATAAGCAACAGGTTTGGCCTCTTGCCAATTTTTGACTTGCTTTGAAGTTGTGCCCCCACTTACGAGTCCATGAAAACCACTAATGGCCCCACAGGCTATGGTGATGAAGAGAAAGGGGAAGATGGGAGGAGCACCTTCGGGGTGAAGGTTGAGCATAGGGGCCACCACATCTGGCTGAACGATAAAAAGCCCTGTGACCATAAGAAAAAGGCCCACAGCAAGCTGATGACCGTTAATATAATCCCTTGGTTGTAAAAGGATCCACACAGGTAAAACACTGGCAATAAAACTATAGATGAGGAGAAAGAGCATCCATGCCATAAGCGCATGCTCTCCAAAAAGTGGCGTAAGACTAATAGGATATTTGGTTCCTAAGTAAATCATCACAAAGAGAGTGAGTTGAGCGAGAAGAGAAGGGATTTTTAAACTGTTACCGCCTTTATTGATAAAAAGACCCATTAAAACAGCGACAATAATTTCAAAATTAACCGGAAGGACGGCACTTGGAAAAGAGACAAAGAGGTTAGAGATCACTAGAGCAAAGACAGCGATCACCATCCAAATAAGAAAGAAGATGACGATGAGAAAGAGATTTCTCACTCTATTTCCTAAAATTTGACCTGCTACATAGGCGACAGAATTACCACGGTGATGCATGGAGAGAACGAGAGCACCAAAATCATGACAAGCGCCTATGAAAATGACCCCAATGGTAATCCATAGAAGCGCAGGTAACCAGCCCCATATCGCTGCAACCGCAGGTCCTACAATTGGGGCCGCCCCTGCAATGGAGGAAAAATGGTGGCCTATTAGAATACTTTTTGAAGTGGGAACAAAATCTACTCCGTCAGAATATGCTACTGCTGGGGTCGGATTATTATGGCGATCTTCCTCTTCTAGTTTAAAAAGCTTATTGGCAATAAATTGACCATAAAATCGATAGGCCAAAAGAAAAAGACTGATGCCTATGAACCCTAGAACTGCGCCGTTCATAAATTCCTTTCATTTAATAGAATAAGCACTATGTTAAACAAAGGACTACTTTTGTGCCAATAAACTTTTTATTGCGGGCCAGGGGTTTCTCCCTTATTATTTAATCATGACTCACCGTGGAATTCTCATTTTATTTTTTTGCCTCATTAAATCCGCTTTCGCAGGGCAGAGCTTAAATTGCACCTTGAATATTGCTGCGGACAAGAAATCATTACCGATTTCAGAAATCAGTAAAAATGTGGCCAGTTTTTCTTATGACGCTGATAAAGAAGTGGGTAAGAATATTGAACTTGCTCCTTATAAGCTCATTCTCTGGAAGAAGGCACCTCATTTAAATTTAAAGTTCATCGGTGGCGATTTTAAAAAGCCGATCACTATTCAATTTGACCTAAAACAAAAGAATATTAGGTTTCAGTATGGTGCTTCTTTAAACTTTTTCTGTCTTCAAGGAGAGCAAACTGAGGCGCAAAAGGCGACTCAGATCTCACCAAAGAAACCCATTGATCAATTTCAGGAAAAGGTTTTATTTGAAGTAACTGAAGGGCTTACTTTTATTTATAATCAGCCTGAAGAGAGTCAAATGATGCGAACTCTATTCTTTCAAAGTGGGAAAACCTATATCAATTCTCACGAATTAGAACAGCGCCTGCCATGGTGCTCTTTACGGGTTCAACTGAAACGAAATGAGGACACCTTAGTAAATAAAGGTGAAGAATTTTCTCCACTCTCCTTTCAAAAACAAGAAAATAACACCTACTTCACCACATTTAGTTACTCATTCGTTGATTTTGCGAATGGTAAGAAAGCAGGGGAGAAGAATCTCTATAATCCCTTTATGTTAACGTGTAATGTCCTGCGAGGTATGCCCTATCAGCTAGATGTCTTTGAAAGCATTGTAGGGCGATTCTTAAAAGTTAAAGCAAACCTTTAAATTTATTTTCGAGGAGTTTTCATCGTGACAAATTCCTCTGCACTACTTGGGTGAATGCCGATCGTTTGATCAAAATCGTCTTTAGTGGCACCCGCTTTTAAAGCGACAGCGAAGCCTTGGATGATCTCAGGAGCATCGTCCCCAACCATATGTAGGCCTACAACCTTGCCACTAGATTTTTCAACAATCATTTTCATAAAGGTACGAATTTGGCGATCTCCTAGTGTGTACTTTAAAGGTCGAAATTCAGAGGTATAGACGTCATAACTTATGCCCTTCTCTTTTACCTGCTCCTCTGTCATGCCAACTGTTGAAAGTGGTGGCTGGGAAAATACTGCGGCCGGGATATGCTCATAATTCATTTTCCAGTTCTTCTTATTGTAAAGATTTTCAGCGACAAGCATGCCTTCTTGAAGGGCGACTGGAGTGAGGTTCATGCGGTTAGTGACGTCACCTACAGCGTAAATGGAGGGGCAAGTCGTTTGTGAAAACTCATTAACCTTTACCGCACCGGCCTCATCGACTTGAATATTAGCGGCTTCGAGTCCCAATCCTTCCGTATATGGTTCCCTTCCTGTGGCCATAATGACTTGATCAACTTCTAAGGTGATGTCTTTTTCTAATTTTAAATGAAGCAAATCTTTTGAATCTTTACTGACGCTTAATATATTTTGATGGCAATGAAAGGTTATTCCTGCGGCGATCATTTGTTTTTGAAGGTAGGCGGCAGCCTCGTTATCAAATCCTCTGAGGATTGTGTCCCTTCTAATAACAATATGGACTTCGCTTCCAAAGTGATTGAGAAGGCAGGCGAATTCTACGCCAATAAAACCACCGCCATTGATAACGACTTTTTCAGGACGCTTTTTGAGTTCAAAAAATTGGTTTGAATTAATGGTGTGTTCTATACCTTCAATACTGGGCGACCATGGTCTTCCACCAACGGCAACAATTATATTTTTCGCAGTATAGCGCTTGTCTTTGATGTCAACAGAGTGAGGTCCCGTAACCTTTCCCTTACCACTAAGAACGGTCACGTTACTCTTTTCAAGCATGTTGCTATAAAGACCACTTAATCTACTTAATTCCTTTTCACGATTTTCTCTGAAAAATTCCCAATCATGACCATTAACAGAGATATTCCAGCCAAAATCCTTGGCCGTGTCGAAATCATCGGCAAAATGGGAGCCATAAACCATCATCTTCTTAGGAATGCAGCCTCTTAAAACACAAGTGCCGCCATAGCGATCTTCTTCACAGATGGCCACTTTTGCGCCTAGGTTTGCGGCCCAACGCGCAGAGCGAACGCCACCTGAGCCACCACCGATAATAAATAAATCAAAATCGTAATTATCCATAATTCCCTTACTCATTAATGGCCTAACTTTCTTTTTATTCTACGGATGATACTACCAAGAATAGGAATATGTTCGTAGATAAAAGAGCCCATATCAAAATAATCACGGTGATAAATAACAAGATTTGTTTCGGGATCAAATTTTAAGTGACTGACTCCCAGCACTTTCACTTCTTCACCACCATTGAGACTTTTTGCCTTTAGAATCATATTCCATATTCCAAATATATCGTCACCCTCTTCTGAGAGAGTTCCAAACTCGAAGCGAATGTCTGTGACGTTCTTATACATATTGGCATAGTAAGCCTTCATAGCATCGAGGCCTGAAATTTCACCTAGTGGATCGTGAAACTTTAAAGATGGATGGTAAAAACCATCTAATATATGAAGATTATCCGCCCTTAAAGTATTAAAAGCATTTTTGATGCGCTCTTTTCTGGTTATCATTTGACTCTCGCTTGTTGCTTGTTCAGCATGACTTGAAATAATAAAATTAAGGGTAAATAGGAAAATCCAAAAAATATTCTTCATCTAAGACTCTTTGTTATTTTTTGTGCCAGTTGGACTAATTTCTGTGTCCCAATAAAATAGGCGATTCTTCTTTTCACGAATACGAGAAAAGTCATAATTTTTCGGTTTTTTTGGCTTCTTTCCTCTGGTGCTTGGTAACTCTGGATCTAGTTCACATTTGATTTGAAAACTAACCAGAGCATCGAGGGCCTTAAGGAGATTGTTTTGTAAACCATGAATCTCTTCATGGCCCATTTCTTCAAGACCATTAAAGCAGTGGTGAACAGTCTCAATAGTGGATAGACAATCAGAGTGAGGTTGGTGCTTTATGACAAAGCGACTTCGATAAGAATTCTTAAAGCTAACCTTTGGTAGCTCTTGAAGACAAATGGAGAGCCTCATCATTTTCTTAGCGCAAGGCCATGTAGCATCTAGAACATGAAGAACTAAGATCTTACTTTCTTCTCTAAGAGGCTTTTTCCAAGACTCCGGCATTTTGCCTTCGTCAATATAGTCAGGATTGTTTGCGGGGTAGAGGAGAACGTGATGATAAAGAGGATTATGAAGAAACTCGAGAAAATCTCTATTTTCATCTAAGTTTACATCACTAAATATATAACTATTTTTAACGGTTGCCTTTGTTAGGTAGCCAGTGCCAATTCGCTGTTTCTTAGCTTCCTTTGGATGCATTAGAAGAGAGATTATTGTCGAGGAATCAAAGGGGCTTACTGCATGACATAGGCAGTTTTGTATTTTTCTGCGACAGGTAAAGCAAGAGGTACGCCTCTTCGCCTCATCAAATTCCTTTAATTGGTCATCCTTTTGCTTAAGGTATTGTTCTCTATCCACCCCCGTACTATGATGATAACGCTTAATTATGACAAGGATGTTGCGCGATGTTATCTCGTCTTTTTCTTCTGTTTACTCTTTATCCATCAATTTTACTAGCAGGGGATATGCCGCTTGTTATCTCTGAAATCCAAAAGTCTATGGAGAAGAGTTTCGGCGTTAGCTTTCCGGATCAATCTCCAATGCCTCCAGTAGATGAAAAAAAAGAAGCAATTAAGGAACCTGTTAAAAGAGAGATTGAGAAAAAAGAGATCGTGAAAAAGAAGCTCGTTGAAGTTAAGGAAAAAAAGAAAGCATCTAAATCACCCGGTCAAATTAAAATGGAAGAGCAGTTGGCCAAAAATAGAGAAATTCTTAAAAAGCGTAGAGAAGAATTTTTAAATAAGAGAAAAGGCATCGTTTCAAATAAAAAAGCCTCAAATAAAATTGCTGATGACAAGTCTTCAATAGATGGCGATTGGATGACCCAGAGAAAATCTTCAGTCGAATCTTGGGGAGAGCAGAAAAAGAAGCAACAAAAGAAATGGCAAGTTGATAGGCTCGCGACCATTAAGCGCTGGGAAAATGCGAGAAAGGCCTTTAAGAAGATTCTTCCTGAAATTAAATCAGATCTTACGGAAATTCCTTTTGGCTCAGCAGAAGCCCCCATTTCTACTCTGAAGCCAAAGCAACAATATCGTGCTAAAAGCACGAGCCCTGTAACAGTGGCCCGAACCAGTAACTCTCCACTTGAACTCTCCTTTATCGAAGAAGCTTTTCGTATTCCTGTTCGTTCTCAGGGAAGAAGACCTACTTGTGCCGCTTTCGCAGCTGTTCGCGCCGTTGAGATACTGGCCAAAGGACTGGGCCAAGAAAAGGATCTCTCTGAGCAGTATTTCTACTTTGCCAGTAAGCCCGATTGCCAACAAAGTCCCTGTCAAAGACCTGGGAGCTGGCCTAGGCAGGCCTTTGATAATTCTAAAAAAGGTATAGGCTTTGACATTCCTCTTGAGGCAGATTGCCCTTATAACGAAAGTAAGAAGTCTAACAATGAAACTCAAATACCTCTCAAGCGAAGTTGCGATCGAGGGGTGGCAAAAGTTTCTCAATTTTCTATGGTAAAAAATCGCTACGAAATTCAAGATCGTATTCGTTCAGGTCAGCCTGTAATAGGTGGATTTAAATTAAGTGATGATTTCTTTTTAAATACGGGCTTCGTTTTTAAAGAGGCCAATCAAAAAATGGGAAAGGGGATGCACGCACAAGGGCATGCCATTTTACTCGTTGGAGTAATGGAGCTTCCAAAAGGGCTTCAGAAAACTCAAGGTCGCTACTGCACACTGATCGCCAATAGTTGGGGGGAAGGTTGGGGACGAGGTGGTCACGCTTGTATAAGTGATGCCTGGTTTGATCAGTATCGTTACGAAATCCCTTTTATCGCTCTAGAAAAAGTCGCCATTCAATAGGAGAGTTATATGAATCTTAGAAAAGTATGCATTATCGGAAGTAAGAGAATCCCCTTTGTTCGCTCAGGGGGAAAGTACATGAAAAAAGGCAATAAAGAGCTCATGACTGAAGCCCTAAAAGGCTTAAAAGATTCCTTAAACCTTGAGGGTAAAGAAATCGGTGAGGTCGTTTTAGGGGCCGTGAGTAAGCACGCTAGTGATTTTTCAATGGCCCGTGAATGCACAATTGATTCAGGTCTTGGTTTTTCTACTCCTGCAACGGATCTTCAAAAGGCCTGTGGGACTTCTTTAGAGGCGGCCCTTATTATTGGAGCAAAAATTGCGAGCGGTGCTATAGATAGTGGCATCGCAGGTGGCACGGACACAAACTCTGATATTCCCGTAGAGTTTAAAAAATCTTTTTCTGATCGATTGTCACAACTTAATTATGCTCGTGACTTCGGTGGTCGTCTTAAGGCCTTGAAGGGATTAAATCCAAAAGATCTTTTACCTAAATTTCCTGCAATTAAAGAGCCACGCACGGGTCTTTCAATGGGTGAGTCTTGTGAGCTAATGGCCAAAAGATGGAAAATCTCCCGAGAAGATCAAGATGAGCTTGCCTATGAAAGTCATAGAAAGGCAGCAGAGGCCTATGAATTTGGTTTCCATAAAGACCTTGTTTTAAATTACAGCGGATTAGATAAAGATGACATTTTAAGACCAGATATTAGTCAGGAAAAACTCGCAAAGCTTAGACCTGCCTTTGATAAAAGTGAGCAAGGAACTCTGACGGCAGGTAACTCGACACCGTTAACTGATGGAGCGTCCGCCGTCTTTCTTTGCAGTGAAGACTATGCTAAGGAGCATGGCCTGAAAGTACTGGCTTTTCTAACGATGGGTCAGAGTGCTGCTGTTAATTATGTGGATGAAGAGGGTCTTTTAATGGCACCCGCCTATGCTGTTCCAAAAATGTTAAAGCGCGCTGGTCTCACTCTTCAAGATTTTGATTTCTATGAGATTCATGAGGCGTTTGCTGCTCAGGTTCTTTGTACGCTTAAGGCCTGGGAAGATGCTACTTTTTGTAAAGAAAAGCTAGGTCTTGACGCTGCTCTTGGTCCAATTGATCGCACAAAGCTTAATGTTAAGGGTGGTTCTTTGGCCCTTGGTCATCCATTTGCGGCAACTGGCGCTCGAATCATTGGAAGTCTCGCAAAAATGATTGATGAGAATAATGGGGGAAGAGGGCTCATTAGTATTTGCACTGCTGGCGGTATGGGTGTGACGGCCATTATTGAGAGATAGATAAATTGGGCAAATTACTCTAAGAAGTTTTTGCCCAATAATTTTCCGGCCAATAAAAATGCCCCTGTTGTCACTCCAACGATTCCTTGCCCGGGAAAGGTTGTATCACCGATCTGATAAAAACCATCAAGGGGTGTTCTTTGTTCTGGGAATGTGAGGATATTATTTCTTAAATTATGGGGCAGTCCACCAACTAAGCCTTTGTGGCGAGAGGTGAAACGTTCAAAAGTGTGAGGTGTACCAACCTCCACTTTACCGGTCTCATAATTTAAAAACTTTTGGTTAAAAATCTCTAAGATTCTCTTTCTTATTCTCTCTTTATTTTCTTCATAGTCTCCATTTTCAAAAAACTGTTGCCAGTGATCGCTTTGAGTATGGGTGCTCACCGTGACGGTTTGATGGCCAAGAGGGGCACGCTCGCTGTCGTCTGGATGAGAAAAAGAGAAGAACAAACTTCCATTGCCTAGAAGCTCGTCTTTAATATGAATTTGGTGATAGAGAGGTGAGACGGATTTTTCTCCTTTAATGGAAAAGTAGGCCGTGATGGCGCCCCATGCGCTTCTCTCTTTAGGCATTGGGAAGAGTTGTTTCAAATCCCCTTTAAATAATTTTGGTGTGTCCCATATCGTGAGATTAGAAACAACGATATCGGCCTCTTTTTCAAAAGGTTTCTTGGTGGGATTTATTCCGTGCACCTTTAGGCGAAGACCACTTTCTTTGACTTCGATAACTCTGTGACGCTTGTGAACTTCTCCACCCTTTTGAATAATAAAGTCAGAAAGGGCCTCGGCCAGTGAGGCCATGCCACCAAAGGAGTAGTGCATGTCATCTGGGTAAATGAGACCCATCGCCGCTAAAAGAGCTGGCACCTCAGAAGCAAGGGATTGGGTAGAGATTAGTAGCTGCTGATTGATAAGATCCATGTAGCGAGGATTATTTCGGATCCCTTTTGGAAGTGTTTTTATAAAGGGTGTAAAGGCCCAAAGGCCAAGGGGAGCTTTTGCTAATACCTTTGGTCTAAGAAGTTTTGAGATATCTTTTATACTCTTTGGAGGAAAATGCTGGCCAGCCCCCAAGACACTCCAAAGGTTTTCTTCTCTCTCTTTTAATCCGTACCAAAATGCTTTATTGTCTACTTTTGGAAACTCGTTATCTAAGACTTCTATAAACTTGTCCAAATCAGCAAATCTTTCAATGATGGTGTTGTCTGTTAAATGAATCCTCATCGGATGATCAAGCTTTATCGAAGGTAGGCTAATATTCAACTGGTCACAAAGAATTCTAAGTGGCCTGCCTGTCCCAAGTCCTGAGAGTGTGGTGGCACCAGCGTCGAATTTAAACTTATGTCGTTTAAAATAACTGGCACAGCCGCCAACGTAGGTATGGGCCTCATACATTGTGACTTGGTAATTGTGGTGGGCCAATAGTGCGCCTAGGGATAATCCTGCGTACCCACCTCCTATGATGATAATCTGCTTAGAAGTCATAAGGGCAAGTCTACCAGAATTATGCCCTTAGACCCGGGAATTTAGTTTGACGAAAGCTTTCAGTATTTTCTGTGCGTCAATTGTATAACTTTTTAATATTTTGGGCAGAAAGTTTACAATCTCTGCCCAAATTTAGAAAATAAGCTCTTAAAATTAAACTAGCGGAGAGCGTCTATGAAATCCTTTTTTCTTTCTTTTGCCATTGTATTTACCCAATGTGTTTTCGCTAGTGCGGCTAGAGTAGGAGATTCAATAACGATTGAAGGACCCTTTCAAGGAAACCAATTAAAAATTGTGGCCACCTATAAGAGTTTTAGCTCTGGTGTTATGAACCAAGAACAAATCACCACTCTTGGTGGATCGGTAATCTCTAATGAAGCGACTCAAGTAGCCGAAGAAGATATCCTGACTCCAGAGACTGCGGGCCTTGTCGTTGCCATGTGTGAATCAATTGGTGGTCAACATGTTTATCTTAATCTACCTGTTGGTAACACTCTAACTTGTCGTTTAAATACCCAGTCTTTAAATGGTCTTCCTGAAATCTATGCAAAAAATTTGGAATTGATCGGCGACGTCGTTTGGATTGGTCCTTTTCCTGTGCTAGGTCTGGCGCAAATTCAATTAAATGGTGACATCATGGTTGTTACAAATTACCGCTGGAACTAAGTTAAAAGGCTTATAAAAATGAAATTCTCAGAAGAATTAAAATGGCGTGGTCTCATTGAAAATACCTCTCACGATGAGGTCTATGACTTGATTGATGAGGGTGGGCTTAAGTTTTACATAGGATTTGATCCGACTTCCTCATCGATTCAGATTGGAAACTTTCTGGGTGTTGTGATGATGAGAAGAATGCAAGAGCAT
>JAIPEG010000014.1 GCA_021737405.1 Bacteriovoracaceae bacterium | reverse complement strand
AGAGACCTAAATAAGGAAAAGAAAAGGATCTTAGACTCCTTAGAAAACCTAGTAAGCTCGCCTTCAGCACTTGCAAGTCAAGCCTTTAGGGAAGAGTCTTTAAGTGGAACTCCATACAGCTATCCTGTGGATGGTAAAAGTGGTGATGTCAAAAAATGGAATAAGTCTCTTCTTTCAAAAAAACTGGATTACTTTAATAAATCCGTTAAAAAAAGAATTTACCTAACGGGACCAAAAGAAGTTCTTGAAATCAAAAATATTGTCAATAATGAGTGCGGTTGGAAAGGACAAGGGACTTTTGAAAGGCTCGTTAGTTATGAGAAACCGAAGAAGCGTGCTCGCCCTCAAATCACACTAATTCCGATACCAGAAGCTAATCAAGCACAAGTTAGAATTGGAAAATTCTTAAGTAAGGATGAGATTGATCAGTCAGAACTCATGAGCCTTGCGAGCCACTTCCTAGGCGGTGGTTTTACATCACGTCTGATGAGAGTTCTTCGCGTTGAGAATGGTCTTACTTATGGTGTTGGGACATTTGCTGGTGGGCAAAAACAATATGGCAGAGCGGGGATTAGCACATCGACAAAAGTAGAAAGTGTGGGGATGCTTCTTGAGAAAACAAAAGAAACTGTTAAAAAGGCGAGTGCTGGAGAAATAAAACCAGAAAATCTCTCAAGGGCACAAGGCTCTCTCGCTGGTAGTTATCCCTTTGGATTTGAAAGTACGAGCAGTTATTTAGCACAACTTTCCTATTTAGATCATAGGGGAGAGCCTTATAGCTCGCTCTTTGATTTTCCTGAAAAAGTTAGGTCTTTTAAATCGGATGAAGTTGCAAAAATGATTCAAAGACTCTTTGGATGGGAGGAGCAACAGATCACTATTGTAGGACCTCGAAGTCTTAAAAAAACCTTAGAGAAGTACGGTGATGTCACTATAAAAAATTACAAAAGTTTCTTATAAAAAAAGGCCGGTTTTAAACCGGCCTTTTTTGTCTTTATTTACACTTTGGTATAATGACTCTTTTTATTTCTTTAATATTACCGTCTTCATCTTTAATTTCGACGATCTTTCGTGGGCTTTGAACAAAGTCAACTTCTATCCATTCAACACAAGTATCATCTTCATACCGTTTACATCGTGAGCGCTTACTTTCAATGGGTTGGTAGGCTTTTACTTTAATCCATTCTTCACATTTTTTGCCATCTCCATCATTGACCCAAAGGTTGCATTGATTAACCATTGCCTCAAATTCATAGTTATCGTGGCAAAGAGAGCGACTAAAAAGAACATTTACAAACGTAGATACCTTTTGAAAGTTAATATGGCTGCCTTTTTGAAATTTTTCGGTTCCACCGGCAATACCACCGACTCCTGCATGAGTGTTGATCAGGATTAATAGGGGAATGATTATTTTAATCATTTTTCTTCTCCGGGGTGATTGTGTCCGTCGCTGTAAACGTGAACATTGGGATATTGCCTTTAAATTTTGTGTCGTTAGCAATTTCTACTTTCTTATAAAAGGCCTCTGTATCAACTTTTAACCAGGCGTATTTTCCTGCTTCATTGAGTCCTTCAGCATAAAAGTTAAGCATATTTTCATTATGAAGTTGGGTGTTATCTGCTTTTGAGAATCGACGGATAAAATATTCTCCGAGATACTTTATGCAGTCTCCATCAAGGGTTGGTCCACACTTAGTAAGGGTGTATATTTCCTTTTCAACTTCTTGAATAATATTTTCTTTGATGAGTTTCTCAAGAATTTCAATGCCATATTGACCATAGCGAAAGGCAATAGCATTTTTATTTAAAGGACCAGTCCCTGCAAGTACATATAGCTCTGCAATTAAGGGCTCTCTTTTGAGCATCTCTAAAAATTCAACTCGTCTTGAGTCTTTCTGTGAATCATCACAGGGGTTATATTCTGATATCTTTTTCTTAATGATTTCAGGACACTTATCTAAGAGAAGTGAGTAATTGTCTTCATCTAAGAAGATGGAATAAAGTTTAAAGAGGGTTTGATAAGTAGGATTATTTTCTTTGGCCAACAGACGTCTTATTGTCTTGGCATTTAAACCCGATTCCTTTGCTAATATTCTAATAGCGAAGGTTTTATTGGGGAAATTATCGAGATATACCGCCAAATCAAGAGCGACTTGCTCTGCGAGGCTTTTCCCTGTGCAATGTTTTCGCTCTTGTGAGTCGGAGCCTATTTTCATCTGACCCATTGATATCACCTGTGAAAACTACTGAAAACGATCGTGAATAATATACAAAGCGGGAACCGAAGTCCCCGCCCTGTTGGAGTGCGAAATATCAATTAGTTACAGCTTGGAACTGTAATCTTCTTAGTTTTTACAAGCTCATTGTCGTCATTGTAAAATTTAACAGTGATGTTTGGTGATTGTACGTAAGAAACAGTGATCCATTTTGTACACTGGTTGTCATCTCCACCACCAAAGCTAGCACATCTTTGACGTGTAGATTCTACTGGCTGAGTTGCAGCGATTTTTCCGTACTGAAGACAACGTCTTTCGTCTCCACTTCCGTATTCCATACACTTAGTAACAGTTGCTTTGTAAGTGTCACCATCAAGACAAAGTGACTTAGAGTAAAGAGCGTTTACCCAAGTAGACTCTGATTGAAAATGGATGTGACCAACAACATTTCCAGCGAAAGCAGAAGTTGAAACGATTGCTAAAGCAGCGATTAATGATTTCATAAAATCCTCCAAACAAGATAATTAAATTTTCACCGTTTTGGTGAGTTAGTTTTTGTGTTGGGAGAGTTATATGGATTGTGGTTTTGTTTTTCAAAATATCTGAAAAAAGAAGATTATTTTTTGGGACAAGTCCCGACTCTGGATAAAATTCTTAGAGACATGTCCGTTGGGATCAAAGTAAGTTATTGAAATTATATTCTAGGCGTGTTGGTCATCAGAGACGTGTGATTCAGTTTTCCCGTCAATATTTACAATAGAACCGGGATGAATAACTAAGTTTGCGGCTTCAAGTTGGCCGTCAAGCTTTGCAGAGGGAAATAGTGTGACCGTTCCTTGAGAGTGAATGTCACCGTTGATTTCACCGTAGATAAAAAGGTTATGGCAATATATGGTGCCTTCTATTTTACCTGTTGGCTCTACTGAAAAAGCAACTTCTCCATGAACTCTCACTTCACCTTTGAGCTTACCTGCAACTTTAGTATCGCCTTTAAAAGTAAGTGAGCCTTGAATACTTGTGCCTTCACCAATATAGGTAAAGTCTTGAATAAATGTATCGATCGGATCGCTCATATATTTATCCTAAATTGGCTTTGAGATAAGTTGCTTGAAGATTAAATCTCCAGTACGACCAAGAATAACGACTTTAAATAGGGCCGTTGATCCGGGAACTTTTCTAAAGTCAGCTCGCACTGGCCTAAATCTAGATGTGGCAAAGAACTCACCATTGGCAAAAGAGATTTGCATCGCCTCATTGTCAAAAGCTCCGGCAGGCCAGACCTGAAGGTTGTCTTGTATTTGCATGATGACAAAAAGGTAACCTGTAAGACGACTGTCATTCTTCGTCATGTTGACGATTTTGAAGCTAATATTGATGAGATCTGGTTGACTGATGACTTCAATCTCTTCTAATTGCATCTCTGGTGATGAGGAAAGATCCTTCCTTCCTGGGCTTTGTTTAAATAGAGCAAGAGAGCTTAAACCAGACTCTGATTGAACACCTTCGCTTAACTTCTTTTGAAGAAGGTCACGTTCATTTTGAATTTCAGCTTGAGTTAATAAAAGATCATCTTTCTCACTTTTAAGCTTTTTAATAATGGCCGGCTCTTTTCTTTCAGCGAGTCTTTGGATTTGTTTAAAATAAATCCCTCCTGCAGCAACAAGAACTAAGCAAATGAGAGTAAAGGTTGGTAGCCCAAAAAGTAAAAAGCGTAGGAAGCTTTTACTAATAGAGTAATAACGGGGGGGGAATTTATCCTCATAAAGAACGAAGGACAGTTTTTTAATCGCCTTTGATTTCATCTAATTATTACTTTCTTCAGAATTCGTATTATTGATGGCCCTGCCACCACTTAAAAGACGATCACCAAGGATGAGTCTGGGGTTTGTTGTTTCAAAGAATCTTTGAGAGGGCTCAAATGATGCCACTTGAGCTGTTGGCTCTGTTGGATTTTCTGAAACGATACCCTGCTTAGACCAATTCTCGGATACTATTTTCCAATTATAAAATTCATCTTGTTTTAAATAGATTGTCTTTCGGCCAACATCCTCAATTGTAGAAGATTTATATTCTTGCTTAAAAGTGGCCATAATATAGTCTCCACCTTGAAGAAGACTTAGGTCCTTGATTTGAACATCAGGTTGACCAGGTTGAGCAAAGACAGCTTTTTTATAAGTTCTAAAAGCAGAGATAGATCCTTTCTTTGGATCTACGAACTCTTGGTGATAGCTGTTGATGTAATCGTTTAGGTTCTCACTTCTCCAAGCTTCGGCCCAGTTTTCTATAGCTGAAACGATTTTTTGACGTTTTTCATCCCAGCGATCTTTACTTAGATAGGTGAGTTCATGAACAACGATAATTGGTGTGCGATTTAATTCAATGTAGCGAGCAATATCAATAAGGTCAGAATTTGCAGTAACGATACACCCTCTTGAATCTAGTCCTTTTTCGATTCTTGTTTCGTCATTTGTAGAGTGAAGCCAAATACCGCCTCCAGTTTTTCCCTTTTGATGATCAATAGGATTTGGGTAATTTAGTACAAAAGCACCCACTCCATAAATTTCTCCTTGCTTACCATGACGGTTCAGAAGGTCTTGGTGAGTAAGAAATTCAGTTAAATAATAAACACCCTCTGGTGTTCTGTGGTCACCTTGAAAGGCCTTATCTCCGGCCTTTTTACCTGTCGCCATTTGATAGCGCTTAACAAGTTCAGGAACACCATCTTTATTTTTAAAAATATAGAGATTGTGTGTTGATTTTTCTGCAACAATTACGTGATGGGCAAAGAATTGATCCAATCCTAAAAGAGGAGCAGGCTTGACCAGTACTTTTTCTTCAGTCAAAGCGTTAGGAGTATAGGCCACCGCCAACCCTATGATTAGACTAGAAACTGATCTTTTTAAACGGTTAATGGCGCTTGCTGTCATACTCAGGTGCTCCCTGCTTTCAACTATCCGTGTCGGGTATATGACCCTCTTACTTAATATTATCCTATTATTTTAATCTAACCATACTGGGACTATCAATGCCTAAATCCTTGTAAAGAGAGCTATTTTCCTACCTATTGTGCGCCCTGTTGGTAGTGATATCATGGAGATAGCGCGTTTTAATGGAATACATGAATGAAAATCATTTTTCTTAGCCAAGATGGCAGTATTCAAAACCTTATTGAAGGTCTCGAAGGAGATATTCATGGGGTGGAAACACCTGAAGAAGTTTTAGAACTTCTTGAGGAAGTTGATGAAGACGAAGACTGTCTGCTGTTTCTTGATTTTGATATTGATAAAAAGGCCCTTGAAAACTTTAACAAGAGCATCTTTAAAAATGAATGGCTTACTAGAATTATTGTTAGTGGGACAATGACAGTCAAAGAGTTTAAGAAGCATCAAAAGGGGAAGACCTCTGCCCATGGCTACGTTCTAAAACCATTTACAGCAAAAGTCCTAAAAGGGATTCTGAATGATCTAGAGATATCTCACTTTCTTGAAGAACAAAACCTTTACGAAGAAGGAACCACCTTACCTGAACTTCCAAATCATTCAAATCAAGTGAAAAACGCTGATAGTGATGAAGAGGATGATGGGCCAAATGATTCAGAATTTGATCCTCAAGAATTTCAAATGAATACGCAAGTCAGAAGTCTCGTCGATAAACACTCTATAAAAGGTGAGAGTTCTCCCTTTGCAGGAGAACTTAACGATAAAATTCAAATGAAGTTCGACCAAGTTTTTGGGAAAAATCCTCGTAACAATAATTCTAGGCTAGGTGAATCTGATGATTCATTTATAGGGGCAGGGGAAATGGACCTTTCCCTCAAAGATGAGACCCTTGGTGGAATCTCTCTAAACCTTGGAGAAGAGAGCACTGAATTATCAAATACCAGCGAGATGGACCTTAACTCTGATAATGAAGAATTCTTGTTAGATGAGGATGCCGCTGAATTTCAGATGGACGAGGATTCAGACTTAGATAGTGGAGCAGAAGAGTTTGCATTAATTGAAGAAACCAATGACGATTCTGGTGATGGTGAGTTTGAATTAATTGAGGAAGATGAAGATGACTCTGGTGATGGGGACTTTGAGTTAATTGAAGAAGAAGATGAAGGTGTGCTCGAATTTGTTGAAGAGGAAATCTTAGAAAAGGACGATAATAACGAAGAAATAGATCTAGACGAAGACTTGGATGAAGAAGATGTTGAGGACGAACTGACAAGGCTTACTGAAAATAGAATGCTTCCCAGTTCAGAGGAACTCTCTGAATTTGATGAAGAGACCGGCGAGTTTGAAGTAGATGGTGATATATCAAAAAATGAAAGCGTAGTGTCTCTTGAAAAAAATGATCAAGAGATAAACGAGGTTAAAGATATGAGTGATGATAATCAAGATGATCTTCTAGAGTTTGATGAAGAAGAACTTTCCGAAGATGGCGAGCTCTCCTTTTCAACGGAACCAGAAGCTGGAGGAGTTAAGCAAGAATCATCGAATGATGAAGAGGGTGGGCTTGATTTCGATTTAAGTGGATTAGATGAAGATGACATAAATTTAGAAGAATCGACTGGAAGTGATGAATCTGGTTCAGGGTTTAAATTAGATGAAGATGAAAGTTTTGACCTTGGTACAGATGCGGCCTTAAGCTCTGCCGATTCAAGTGAGGATGATTTTCAATTAGAAGATGACTCTGCTGGAGAGAATATAAGTAGTGACCCCGTTGAAAACTCTGAATTTGATGATGATGAACTAAATTTTTCAGAAGATGATGACGAGGAAATTGAAAAAACCCAGGCGATTAGTTTAAGTGGGGTGAAAGGTTCTCATGAAGGGCCCTTAGAGGACGAAGATGCCCTAGATTTAGGGGACGATGGTCTTGACTTTGGAACGGAAGAAGGTGACGACGAACTTGATCTGGGATCAGAAGAAGGTGAGGACGAACTAGCTTTAGGTGCAGAAGCTCGTGAAGATATAGCTGTTGAAAATAGCGATGAGGACCTCGATTTTGGTGCTGAAGATGATAGTGAATCACTTGATGAATTTGATAGTGATGAGGACCTCTTAGATAATCTTTCAGAAGATAGTTTTGAAGAGAACACTAATCCTACCATGGTGATGACAAAAGAAGTTGCGAGAGATCTCGAGGACATGATTGATCATCAAAGTTCAACCCATGAATTTAGACCTGGAGAAGGAGAGGCCACCGCAATTTTAGATGACGAATTTCTTGATGATGAGTCGTTTGATGAACCAGAAGAAGAGCTCGATTTAAAATCGAACTTTGAAGAAGAAAAAGAAGAAGATGTTGTTGAAGAGGTTGTTCCTGTAAGAACTAAAGAGCCTGAGGGAACTTTAAACATTACCGCTCATGAATCACGGATTCCGCCAAGTTTAAATGAAGGTGAAGCTGTACGCCTGCAGGCAACGATTCGACAGTTAAGAGAAGAGAGAGAGGATCTGTTAAAAGATATCCAGAATCTTAAAAAGGAAAATAAACTTGTTGAACAAGATAATCTAGGTCTAAAAGCAGAATTAGATGAAGCAAAGATTGAAATCTCCATCTTAAAGAAGCGCCACGGTAGTGAATTAGATGAAATGAAATACCGGTTGCGCTTAACGGATGAAAAGAAACTTTATTCAGAAGAGAAAGCACGAAAGTTACAAAAAGAGTTTGATCGACTTCAGAGTAAAGTTCGCATTGATTTTAATCATATAAAGCAGCGAGAAAAGGAGTTAGAGAGTCAGTTAGAATTGGTTAAAATGGACTCCGAATCCCAAGTTCAGTCTCGTGATAAGAAAATTTTAGAGCTTAAAAGGAAGATTGATCAATTAGAATTCAATATGGAGAATGTTGTCATTCGTGAACAGAAATCTCGTGATGATAAAATGAAGGTTGAGGAAAGGCTTGAGAGAATCATGAAAACGTTGAGAGGATCTATTGAGGTCCTCGAGGATGATATAAGTTTTGACTCCAACTCAAAGAGAAAGAGGGACTAGGCAAATTGTCAAAAGATAAGGATACCGCTGCGTTAGCAAAATTAATGGCGACCTTTAACTTCTTACAAGGGAAGAAGGTCACGTATGGTCAAATTGAAAGGTTTATTAAAAAGAACTTTGAAACTGGTCCCATTATCATTTTTAGTTGCGCTAAAGACACAAGATTGATAAGTAACAGATCTGCTGAAGAGTCTGTCCGTATTTCTTGGAATAAACGCAGTTATGGCGGCCTTTATAAAGTAGAACATATCGACCTTCTTTTTAAAAAGGCATTAGAAGATCCTAGGGAACTAGGGGTTATCGCTTGTGGAGAAAAGAACTACTATCTTTTTCAAAGTGGAGAGAATTCAACCCAGAACTTCTTTGGTATTTTTGAATTAAAACGAGAAATTGATACAAGTGTTCTGGAGCTATTTAACCTCTTTATATGTAATGTTTCAAAAGGGTGGAATAGATTAGATGAGTTAAAGAAAGTCGAAGACCTTATTCATGTTGATGATGTTACGGGACTTTATAATCAAAGAAAATTACTTAAAGATATTGAATTAGCAGTAGAGAGATATAAAGAATTTAAGGAAGTATTTACCGTACTTTTTATTGATATTGACCATTTTAAGAGTGTAAATGACGGACATGGGCACTTGGTGGGGACACAGTTACTAACGTGTCTTGGGGAACTTTTAAAAACTACTCTAAGGGAATCTGATCTGATCTATCGTTATGGGGGAGATGAGTTCGTTATGCTTATTCCTGATGTTGATAGAGAAACAGGAAAACTTATTGGCGATCGTGTACTTGAGGCCGTAAAATCAGAAACTTTTCATGTCAAATTGTCTTCTCTAAACAAGGAAGACAATAACTTTAAACTAACCGTCTCCATTGGTGTGGCGACTTTTCCTGAAGACGCAAAAAATCAAGAAGAAATTTTATCTATGGCAGACAGAATGATGTATGAAGCAAAGAAATCTGGCCGTGGTCGTGTTTGCTACACGAGAGAAATTCTGGAATCTGTGACTAAACAGCAAGAGGCAGAGTGATATACTTAGTATTGTCTGATCTCCATTTAGGAAAAGGGAAGTTTCTTAAAAATGGTCAATTAAATATTTTAGAAGATTTCTTTGAAGATGAAAAATTTGCTGAATTTCTAGAGTATTACTCTTCTGGTCAATTTTATTTAAAAAATGTCCATCTGGTTTTAAATGGGGATATTCTAAATTTAATACAAATTGATACAGATGGTGTTTTTAGCCATATCGTCGATGAAGAATTAACGATTAAGGGCATTAATAAAATCTATGAAGGGCATAGACCTTTTTTTGATGCCATTAAAGACTTTTTAAAATCTCCTAATAAAAAAGTAACATATATTATTGGTAATCATGATGCTGCGATGGCCTTTCCAAAGGCCAAAAAGAGATTGCAAGAATTAGTGGGAGATGACCTCAATGTGGATTTTGAACTCGATGAAAATGGCGTTTTCATTGAGCATGGTCATAAATACGAAGTTATCAATACGGTACCTAAGAAAAGCTATTTTTTAGAAGGACCAAACGGAAAAACCATATTAAATCTTCCTTGGGGAAGTTTGTTTTGTATAAATGTCCTTCCTCGCTTAAGAAAGGAGAGGCCATATATCGATAAAGTAAGACCACTGAGTTCCTATATAAGATGGACCTTCTTTCACGATTTTTTCTTTTTCTTACGAATGACGAGAACTGTTTTAAGTTACTTATGGGAAACAAATAAAGATATCTACACAAAGCAAAATCGTAATTTTAAGACAACAATTAAGCTACTAAAACAAATTACGATCTACCCAAATTATGAAAAGAAAGCGAAGGGTGTTTTGAGAAAGAAGAGGCATATTCATACAATCGTCATGGGGCACACTCATGTTCAAGAATGGCGCCGTTTCCCTGAAGGTAAGTATTATTTCAATACAGGGACATGGAACCAGATACCGACAATGGATGCTGGACTTCACGAATCAAACCTAGCGCTCTCTTATTGTCTTCTCGATGTCCATGAGTCATCGCAGTCATTGCGCTCAGGGGCCTTAAACCTATGGCAAGGTAAGTGGCGTCCATATTTAGAAGAGGTTCTTACTCACTAAGTCTTTAGAATTAACTTTAAGAGAGGACAAAATTTAAACAAAGTAGTCCTTGATTTTGTCCTCATCCAAGTGAGACGGTGCGCTTTGAACAGAAATCACAGAGCAAGCCGCTTTCGCAAGTAGGCGGTCATCTTCTGACCCAAAGAGGTTGGAAACAAAAGTGTGTTGAGTGCCTCCAAATATAAAGAGATCAAATTCGACAGTTTGTGCGATAACCGTATCAATGGCATTATTACTTTGAAGAAGAAGCACATTTGTCCGACTAATACACGTTTTTGCGAGTTCTTTGAGGTCCCTCTCTGTTCGTTGAAGAACTTCCTCTGTTGAGTCTTCAGGCAAAAGGGAGAGCAAGGTTATGTCGGCCCTATTGACTTCAGCTAAGTGATCAGCAGTTGAGATGACGATACTGTCAGTGTCATTTCCACGTACATAACAGATTATTTTTCTTATGTAGCGAACACCTGCATCTCTAAAGATACCAAGGTTGCATCTAAGATGACCTTTTAGCCAGCCCATTGGGTTGTGAATAGTGAAGGCTCCTGCCGTTTTTCCCCGCCATTCGATGAGCAGCCACTGGCAATGAAGTCTTTGGCTGATATGAAAAACTGTTCTCGCCAAGTCGTGGGAAACAACAGGATCAAACGTTATGGGCTCTTTTTTCTCTACGGCCATGGCAACGACCCGTCTTCTTAAGGATCGAAGTTCTGCGGGTTCATCCATAAGGTCATCAAGGTCTGTTTGCTCTGGAACTTCAGTGATGTGGGCCACTTCACAGTTTCCATGTTCTGCCAGGGCGACACCCATCTCAATGAGCATTTCAGGAGAGCGCTCTCTTCCAAAAAGAGTCACGACCACGTTCGCATCAACTGAAAGGTCCATATCTTCAAGGCGCGTGCGAGGAAGGACCTCGACGACTTCTTCCACGAGGTCTTGGCGTTTACCGCGGATGCCGATGACACCTTTTCTGGTAGTATTCTTTCTCGAGTAGAGAATAAAAATAACAAGGCCCGGAATCGATATGGATAAGATGGCCGAGGCCACTAGTCTTGGTCCCATATATGAGAGAAGAATAATGTTGAGGATGATCCCTATGATTTGAACATAAGGATAAAAAGGTGACTTATATTCCGGCTTGTACCACTGCACACGCGCTTCTCTTAAGACGATGACAGAGATATTTTCTGCCATGTAAATAAGAATCATAAAAGCTGACGCGAATTTTGCGATTTTTGTCACATCCATATTGAGGAGAACAAAGGACATCACAAGTCCTGAAATAATAATACTCCAAACTGGTGTTAAGTATTTCCGATTAAGACGCCCAAGGGGAGAAGGAAGCAATTTGTCTCGGGCCATGGCAAAGGGAAAGCGGCTAGCGGCCAATATGCCTGAATTGGCCATGGAACTCATGGTAAGGACCGCGATGACTGCAGTGACAGAACCTAAAAAGGGACCTGAAATGTGAAGGGCCAAAGTATAAATAGGGCGCAGGTTATTGCTAATCTGACCAATTGGGAGGTTACCAAAGAGTAGGAAAGTAACCCCGGAATAAACGAGTGTAACAATGAGGAGAGAAATCATAATGCCACGAGGCAAGTTTCTTTCAGGCTCTTTGATCTCCTCTGCAATAGCAGCCACTTTGGTAACTCCAGCATAGGAGACAAAAACGAGAGCGGTCGCAGAAGCAAGGCCAGATATTCCACCCGGAAAAAGTGGATCGAGTAAGCTAGCATCAAAACTAAAAACCGCACCAACTGAGATACCCGTTAAGAGAGCGATACAAAGTCCAACGACGGCCATTAGAATGCCAGAGACTTTACCAACTCCAAGAATATTAAGAATACAAATAAAGGCCAAAATACTTAGACTTGTTGGTACAAGCTCCACCTGAGGGGCAAGAACTTTGAGATAGGCACCAAATCCCATCAGAGCAAAAGTTGCTTTCAGAAGTAGTGACAACCAAAGACCCAGACCCGAAATTGTTCCCACAATAGGACCAAAGGTCCTCTCAAGATAAACGTAAGTTCCACCTGAAGTGGGCATCGCTGTCGCTAGTTCTGACTTTGAAAGGGCCGCAGGAAGAACGGAAAGGGAGGCCAAAATATAGGCCAGCCAAACGGATGGTCCTGTAGTGGTCGCAGCAATACCTGGAAGAACAAAGATCCCACTTCCAAGCATTGCAGAAACTGAAATTGAGACGACGGCTCCAAGGCCTAGGCGTCTTTCTAGTTTTTTCACCTATTTATGCTAACTAACTGCACACAGATCGGAAATGTTTTTGTCGGGTAAAAAAGAGGATAAATGGCTAAGTGATCAATATTATATAACTTTTGACTCATGGGCTTAAGAGGACCTTCTTTCAGTGAAAAAGAAGGCCCAGTGCCCAATTATTTAGATTACTTCTTTTTAGCAGCTTTCTTCTTGGTCGTTTTCCCAATTTTCTTAACAGGAGCTTTCTTTGCAGCAGCTTTCTTTGTCACTTTTTTAGCAACTTTCTTTTTAGTCGCTTTTTTCTTTGTGGCCTTTTTTGGAAGGTAAGACTCTACAAGCTTTTGAATCTTATTAAGTTCCTTCTTATGACCTTGAAGAAAGACTTTCGCTTTTTTAATCTCATCATTAACTGTCTTTTCAACTAGTTTTTCGAGACCTTTCTTTTCGCTTTTAAACTTTTTAACGAGTTTTGGAATATCTTTATCAACAACATTTTTAAGGTCTTTTTCAGCTGATTTTACGAAAGTGTCGACTTTACTTTGGATATCCTTAACAGACTTTTGGCCCATCTTACTGAGATCTTCGACTTCTTTTTTCATTAGGTTCCATTGTTTAAGAACGGCTTCTACACTTTTTTGGGTCATTGAAAATTCCTTTGCTTTTAATAATGATAAATAAAATATTAGCTTTTCTTAGTAATTGGCACTCTATAACCAAAACCAAAGCTCTTCGCCTTCACTTTTATGATGGGGCAGAATTGCTTCCTCTTATACTCGCTTTTTGTATAAAGGTCATAAACTTTTTTTACTTCTTCTTTGTTAAAGCCTAATTCATGAAGTTTTTTCTGACTTAGGCGATAAGAGAGAAAACCTTCAAGAATGGCATCAAGACGATCATAAGGAGGAAGGCTTTGAGAATCTTCTTGATTTTCTCTGAGCTCTGCACTTGGTGGTCTTTCAATATAGCCTATTGGTAAATCACCTCGAGTCTTATGAAGATAATGACATAGATCATATACTTGGCTCTTATAAATATCACCTAGTAAGCTCACGGCCCCGACGCTATCACCATAGAGAGTTGAGTAGCCGACGGCTATTTCCGATTTATTTGAGGTATTGATGACCATGCTTCCCGTTTGATTACTACGAGCATAGAGAAGAGTTCCTCTCAAACGGCTTTGAATATTCTCGTCGGCCAAGCCTTGTAAGGGCATACGGTAGTTCTTGGTAAACTCCTGACCCACTGCCGAGTGAAGAAACTTAATGGGAAAGTGGGTGAGGGGAATATCAAGATTCTGGCAAAGACCCTCCGCTAATTCCGTTGAAAGAGGCGAAGAAAACTTACTTGGCATATAAACGGCTTCAAGAGTTTGATGAGGCTGTAAGGCCATTTTAGCTAGTGTTAAGACAAGTCCTGAGTCAATTCCGCCAGAGAGGGCCACTAAAAATGACTTAAAACCACACTTTGAGGTGTATTCCTGAAGGCCAAAAGAGAGTGCTTTAATGACCTCCTCACAAGTTTCATCTGTCCAAGGCCTAAGCTTTGGCAGATCATCTGTTCCATTTTGAATTAAATCAGCTTGAAAGAGAGACTCCCAGCTATTTTCAATGTGAGAGTTCTTATAGGTTGTTTTGGCACCGCCTGCATAAGGCATAAGTTCTAGCCCTAGGGCATCTTCTTGAAAAATCTTTGCCCGCTTTACCTTTTCACCATCTGTTGCAAAGCTTTGACCATCAAAGAGAATCTCATCCTCACCACCAACTCTATTGACATAGAAAAACGGAGCCTGAAAAAGTTTGGCGATCTCTTTTGCTCTGGTCTCTCTCTTTGATTGTTTATCAATAAAGTAAGGAGAAGCCGATAAATTGAGAATGCCATCAAGTGGTTCTTCAGAAGCCGCTTTATCAAAGAGTAATTTAACGGGATCAACGTCGTGAGTGGAGCTAAACCACATATCCTCACAGATGAGAAGACCAAAGCGCTTACCGGCAAATTCAATGATTTTCGCGTCGTCTCCAGCGCGAAAATACTTTTCTTCATCAAATATATCGTAATTTGGGAGTAAACACTTAGTGTATAGAGCAACTAAACCAGTTCCAGGTCGGCATTCAAAAATAACGTTTTTAATATAAAGAGGTAAATCATCCTTATCAAAATGATACTTGATACCACCGACCAGACAGAGATTACTCGATGAATCTTTAGGTAAACCCTTGAGCCACTGGTTAAAGGTGTCGATTTGCTCAAGATAGCGCTCAATAAACTCTTTTTGTAAAACCAAGTCCTGGAGAGGGTAGCCAGTTAAGAAAAGCTCTGGAAAGAGATTTAGAACGGGGCCTCCTTTTGAAGGAGCCGTCATGGTCATTTTGAGATCCTGAAATATTTGCTCAAAATCACCTATAATGTGCCCAGTTTGGTTTAAGACTATTTGCATATAAGATCCTGTAGGGGTAAATATCCCTAATCACAGTCAAAAAGATTCGCTAGGAGAATATATCAAGATGGAGCAAAACGCTACGCATGAGTCCCATTCAAACGGGGGAGATTCTCCTAAAGTTCTAGTTGTCGGTGCGGGCCTTGCGGGTACTGAAGCAGCGCTCTTCCTTGCTCGCCACGGTGTCAGAGTCGCTTTGGCAGAGAGCAAAAAAACAAACCCCAATCCATCTCAAAAGCTCACCACAATGGCCGAGCTTGTTTGTACCAATTCCCTAAAGAGTAAGGATCCCAATAGTGGGCATGGTCTTCTCAAACATGAAATGCGTGGTCTTGGCTCTCTTGTTCTTGAGGTGGGTGAGGCGACAGCAGTTCCGGCAGGAGATGCTCTTGCCGTTGATCGTGTTGAATTTTCAGAAAAGATTACACAAATTATTGAAGCAAACCCACTTATTGAAACCATTTATGAAGAGGTTTCAAATCCACTTGCCTTAGGGGAAAAACACGGTTGTCAATTTACGATTATTGCAACGGGCCCTTTAACAACTTCTCCTTTAGAGAAGTGGTTGACTGAGAATATCGCAAAAGAAGACTTTTACTTTTACGATGCGATCGCTCCCGTGGTCGATGCGGACTCGCTTGATTATACAAAGCTCTATTATAAGGACAGACACAAGCCCGTTCCTGAAGAAGAAGGAATTGAAGCCGACTATCTCAATGCTCCCATGAACAAAGAGCAGTATGACACTTTTATTGAGGCGTTGGTAACAGCAGAAAAAGTACCCGCGCAAAACTTTGAGGATTATAAGTTTTTTGAATCCTGCCTACCCGTTGATATCATGGCCGAAAGAGGACCTGAGACGGCCCGCTTCTCTTGTATGAAGCCCATTGGTCTAGAACTTCCAAATGGCGAAATTCCCCATGCCTGTGTTCAGTTGAGAAAAGAGAATTTAGAGGGGAGTGCTTTTAATCTGGTTGGCTTTCAAACGCGTCTCAAGTACCCAGAGCAGGTAAGAGTCTTTCGCACCATTCCTGGTTTTGAAAAAGCAAGTTTTCTCCACTTAGGAAGTGTACACCGCAATACTTTTTTAAACTCTCGAAAAGTCCTTAACTGGGATTTCTCCTCAAAAGAATTCACCTCCCTCTACTTTGCAGGACAAATCACGGGTGTTGAAGGCTACACAGAGTCGGCCTCGATTGGTCTTTATGTTGCTTCTCAAGTGCTTAGAAGAATTCATGGTCATGAGGCCCTCCTATGGCCAAAAGAGACTGGCATTGGTGCACTCGTCAATTATGTTATGACCAGCGAAAAACCCTCTCCCTCTAATATTAACTTTGGACTCTTGCCAGCAGTTACACTGACAAAAGAGCAAAGAAGAGATCGAAAAAATCGCAAACGCATTAAGAAAAAACTCGCTAGTGAGAAAGCACGCGAAGTTTTTGAAGAAATCCTACCAAGAGTCATTCCTGATTATCAGGGTGTTCAGGAGCAACCACTCTAATGGGTGTCTTTTTTATTTTTCTGGCCTCACTTTTGTGGGCGCTCGATACTCTTATTCGTTACCCACTGATCTTTGGCGGTCTTAGTGCCACTAAGCTCGTTTTTGCCGAACACTTAATTTTGAGCCTTGGTCTGTCACCTGTGCTCTACACGATGGCGCGATCCATAAAAGAAATATCAAAGAAGGACTTGATCCACTTTGCTATTATTGGAGGCCTTGGTTCGGCCCTTGCCACTCTTGCGTTTACCAAGGCCTTTTCTCTTTTAAACCCTTCACTGGTGATTCTTCTTCAGAAATTTCAACCCTTGATTGCCATTGTTTTGGCCTACAAGATTTTAGGAGAACCTATTAAAAGGGAATTCTTAGGCTGGGCGCTTCTTTGTCTGATCGGTGGCATTCTCATTAGCTATAACGACCTCAGTCGAGGCATTCAACTTATTTTAAAAGGCCAAAAGCTCTATGACGGTACGGCCCTCTTAGGGTACGGACTTGCTTTAACCGCCGTCTTTGGTTGGGGAGCGAGTACTGTTTTTGGAAAAGAGTTAGTGAATAAGGGCTATAAAGAAACTCAGGTGATGGCCGGGCGCTTCTTTGCGGGACTTCTCTTTCTAATACCCGCGTTAGCAGGTGAGGATAATCCCTTTATTAGACAAGGGGCAGTATGGTCAAAAATCTTCTTTATGGTTTTGATCTCGGGCTTTCTTGGTATGGGCCTATACTATCAGGGACTAAAGAGAATTCCTGCTAGACTATGCGCATTGGCTGAAATGTTTTTTCCTTTTTGCGCCATTGGCGTAAATTGGATATTCTTAGATGCAACGCTGGCACCTCTTCAATTACTTGGTGGATTATTTCTCCTGATTGGAAGTACTGTGCTGCAGCTTAAGAGGTATTAAAGTTTTTTTCATTGGATGAGGCAAAATTTATGGGTCAAAGGATTATTCTCCCGGAATCATTAGTTGGTAAAACGATCGTCGTGGCAGGGGCCGCAGGTTTTGTACCCTCGACTTTAAGTGAGTTTTACTTAGGCCTTGGGGCAAAAGTAATTGGTCTTGATAACTTCATCACTGGCTCTCGCTCAAATATTGAAATCCTCTCTAAATTTAAAAATTTTGAATTTCATGAATGTGACGTATCGGAGGGTCTTCCTGACTTTAGTGGGGTCAAAATCGATTATATCTTCTCTTTAGCTTCACCGGCATCTCCCATTGATTTTAAAATTATTCCTCTTGAGATCATGAAAGTGAACTCAATGGGAACCTGGAATCTCTTAGAGCTAGCAAAAGAAAAGCACGCCCGCTTCCTAGAAGCATCAACTTCTGAAGTATATGGGGACCCTGAGATTCACCCTCAAGTAGAAGAATATGTGGGAGCCGTAAATCCCATTGGCATACGCTCTCCATATGATGAGTCAAAGCGATTCGCAGAATCTCTAACTATGACTTATCACCGTCAATATAACGTTGATACGAGAATTGTTCGTATCTTTAATACCTACGGACCACGCATGCGGCCTGATGATGGGCGAGTGATTCCAAACTTTATTACTCAGGCCATGAATAACGAAGACATCACTATTTATGGCGATGGCACTCAGACGCGCAGTTTTTGCTTTGTTACTGACCTTGTTCAGGCGATTCATAATGTGATGTTCTCAGTCGTTCACACGCCTTTTAATTGTGGAAACCCTGATGAATACACCATTAAAGAAGCGGCTGAATTCATTATTAAGACCTTAAATTCTGATTCAAAAATTTCTTATCACCCTTTGCCGGAAGATGATCCTAAAAAGAGACGACCTGATATGCATAAACTCTTCACCATTAGTGACTATCGGCCCTTAGTTGGATTTGAAGAGGGTCTAAAGCAAACGGCCGAGTATTTTAAAAGTTTAAAGAAGTGAAAGTAGCTGTTAGTTGTGATGCCCTCGTGGCAAGAAATTCTGTCATCTCAATTGTTGAGAATATTCTCTCTATTTATGAAGACGCAGAGATTTACACCATTGTTCATCACGAAGGGAAAATTATCGGTCCCGTTGAACAGAGAAGGATTCACAGCACCTACTTAACCAATATGATCACTGAAGACACGCCCTTTGGGGATCAGTGGTGGAAGAAGGCCATGTTTATTCCGGGGGCTTGTCGTAATTTAACGGTGCCTTGTAATGTTGATCTTCTCATTAATATCACAAGTGGATTTTCTCAAGCCTTTTCAAAATGCGAAGGTGTTTATCAAATTACTTATTTAGCAGAAAATAAATTTCTTGAGAGAAAGAGTAAATTCTTTCGAGAAAAAATCTTTAGAACCTATCTTGAGAGCTGGGCCTTTAAGAGTATGAAGAACGCTAATGAGTTGTGGGTTACCCATGAAAAAGCGTTAGAGTATTGGAAGGATAAGCATCCAAAGGTGTCGGTGATGAGTCCCTTCTTTAAGGCCTCAGACTTTCCACTCTTTCCTGAGGCCACAAGAAAAGCATTTCCAAATGATTTTCTCTGCATTGACTCAGAAACCCTCACAAAAGATCAGGCCCAAAAATTGATTGAAAGTTTGAAGGCCTCTAATCTTAAATTTAAGTTTGTCGGTGAAGATGGCCATTTGGCAGAATTAAAAAGAGAAGAAAGTGACCCCATGTTTTATGGAAGCCGCTGTGCTGGCGAGTTAGCGCCTCTTCTAGCTGCCAGTCGTGGTCTCTTAACCTTTCAAGCCGTTGGCTTTCCAACCAGGGCCGCAGAGGCCCTAAGCACTGGAACACCTGTCTGGATGCCCAAAGAAAGTGAGGGACATTTATTCTTAAATGGTGAAGGGGTCCTTGGTAAAGAAGAGGGACTCTCTGATCTTCCTGGGCTATTTGAAAAAATGGCGACGTTTGACCTTAAGAAAGTTCATGGGCAAACAACTCAGTTTCATGATCTAAAATTTCGCTCAGAAGTTAAGAGGCGAGTCGATAAAATTAATCTTCCCCAACACTGTTAGGCTTAGGGCCCACATCGACAGCTTCTGTTATGGGAGATCCATTACCGCAAGATAATGGTGGACCAGCGGTTAGGCTATTGCCTAAAAATTGACAACCATATCTGCGAATGCCATCAATTTCTTCTTGGGTGATATCACTTCCTGCCCGAGGGGAGGGCTCCATATGAGTGCGGACGATCCAATTTCCATCAACTTGAACTTCTCTATTTATCTGAGTGTAGGTGGTATTTTCTCTAAAAAAGGAGATAAGCTCCTCCCTCACTTGATCCGTCGTTTCATTGCTACAGCCGCTACTAAATCGGCTTGAAGCACATGGGCGGATTCTGTCGACTAAATTAATGCCCTCCGGGCTTTGTGGATTTGGCGACCATCCGACTACTCTTTCTTTAAAGCTTACACCAGGCCTTCCTCCTGGAAATTGTGTTCCTGGCCCATTTTGTTGGAGTTTCCAATCTTCTGGTAGAGAGTTCCGCCCACCTCTCGGTCCACTGCTTAGCTCGCGCCAAGCGTCTTGAACTTGAAGCTCTATGGCCTCTTTGGTGTCATAGGACTCAAGATTTCGAAGGTTAAAATCTCCATTATAACGATTAGGACAAAAGATTTGTGCCATTCCACCAAGGCCCCCTCTTCTAGGGCCTGCAGGCCCAGCAAAACAGGTAACATTATCTGGGATATCCACTCTGAAACAATTTAAGGACTCATTTTTAAAAAGGGCAATTTGATCATAATAATTTGAATTTCTTAAAAATTCATTATCAGTCTTTGGGCATCTGATCATCCAGTTTGAAGCATTGCCACTGCCACAAGAACAAAAGGCTCCTCTCATGTCATCCTTTTGATCTCTGGTATTAAAGGCGAAGCAATTCTTTCCTGAACTAGCGAAACCTCGACTTAGTTTTGAAACAGTTTCACATTCAACCTCTTTAATATTATTTGGATCAAGGCTTAATTCTTGAAGCTCTCTTTTAAGTTGTTCAGAACGTTGATCAGCGAGAGCAATTCGTTGAGCACCAAACAATTCTCTTTTTTCATCCCACTTTGCCCCCAGAGTCGCCAGCTCTTGGAGTTCATCTTGAGTCAATTGAAAGGCTTCAAGGGCATTTCCGTGGCACCTACCACCTCGTTTAATGGCCACTTCATGTTCGGCGGCTGTTCTTAAACCAAGTGATACTGTACACCGCGCTTGAGCTAGCTTTTTAAGTAACTCATCATTGATTTTTCCATCGACGAAGAAACCTCTACCTGGTTCTAAAAACTCTTGATAAATATCCCGAAAGCTTTGAAGCTCTGCCGGGTTATCATAATTTTGAAGGCCATCAAGGCCGAGACGATTAAGGACATCATCATTAAAGGCCTCCTTAAAACGAAGAAGCTCCTCAGATGTATCAATATTTCCTACGGAGCTTATCACATTATATTCTGAGGCCAGAGTGGGAGAACCAGGATCAGTTCTTAATCCAGTTATTCTTCTTGCTCTAAGGTTTAACTCACTTGGAGCGTCAGCTATTCTCGCAGGAGGAGCTTCTGGTTCAGTTATGACTCTTCGTGAATCGACTTCAGGAATTGCACTACTCGGAGGGGTAGAGGCTGGAGTTCTCGCCACATCATTTGCCGCATTTAAGGAGCGCACTCCCCTTGCGATAAGAGAGAGTCCTTCGCCACCAGCAAGAAGAACCTCAGATCCTAAAGTGAGGCGAGAGTCAGTGAGATTCCCGGCTGCATCGAGTACTTGTTCACTACTTGCAAATCCCGCTGTAAAGGCCGCCTCTGTTGCCGCCAATCTGTCTCCTGCCGTTAGGTTTCTATCAACGCCGTCACTAACACCAACGAGGGTACCGATAGCCACGGCGGCGAGTGCTGTTCCCACACCTGGAAGAAGCCCTAAACCAATGGCGCCAGCAATACCGATTACCTGAAGTGCCACAGGGATTCCGCCCTCTTCATCAGGAGGATGCATTTGTAGAAGGTGGCACTGGGAGGCCTGAGATTGTGCTAATATTCTTTGTTTATCACTTGGGCCTAGACCTGGTTCATTTAGGCGTCTAGCAATAGCTTCATTTACGAGCTCTGGAAATTGATGAAGATAATCACCATTATTTTCACATATCTCTTGGGCCGAGCGAGTAATTTGGCGGCGATAATCTTTAACTTCATCTTGAATGCTTTTTGAAATATCCTGCTCTTGCATGCCTGCATTTACAACGGCATCTAACCTTTCTTTTAAGTCAGGTCTCTTTAATAAGTCTTCAATTGCCTTTTCGGGGTCTTCAACACCTTCTAAAAGAAGGTTCTTTATGGCGAGAGAAATATCACTAGCACCAGGAAGTGAAGCGACCTTCTTTGAAAATTCAGAGGGGACAAATTGTGATTCAGATTCAGTGAAGGGAATTAAATTAGAATTATCTTCTCTGTTAAAGAGAATAGGGAATTCATCGAGCTTCTTTGCCATGACAGGTAAAATACCTGAGACATTATAAATGGCCGTCTGACTTTGAGATTCAAGGCATTGGCTAAATTGTTGGCGTAACTCTGTGTCTTGTGAATTTCGAACGATGTGATCTCTGCAACGAGAAAAGTTTTCAAAGCTTTTACCTACCCCAATTAAATTAGGACAAACTGTTTGTGCAATCGTACTTACTGAGAGTGGGTCAGCGTAAATTAAATTACTTTCCCTTTGAAGTCTTTCTCTACAAGTCGTATCAGCCAATCTTCCTTGTCGATAGATCCTACGGTTATTTTCTTTTTCACCATTGATTTTGATATCGTAGAGATTCCCAACAATGAGAGCTTGCTTGATATGCTCTTTAAGAAAAGTGTCTTTGCGATTAAGACCCGAATCAGTAAATTGTTTTTCAAGGCCCTCGACTCGATTGTCTAAATTGCTCACATGGGCATCGATCAGACCTAGTAATTCTTGATTTGGAGGATTAACCCTTTCTCCTCTGGTCAATTGGCCACCGGCGGCACATCCTCTCAATAAAGAAAGGTCTGGATCTGTTCCTTCAAAAAGACCAGCATAGGCCGCTGACTCTCTTAAAACTCCTGCTGTGGCAGTAAGGATCAAATCCTTTTTTAAAGATTCATCTTTTCTTTCATAGAGACCCTCTTCAATAGAAAGGAGAGAATCTCCAATAGTACTGAGGTCAAGTCCTACAAGACTCTGATTGATTTGATAACAGATAAGGCCTTCACCATCTTCGGCATGACCATAATAGCCTTCAAGGTCCTCTCTATCTATTGAAGGATAATTTTCACAATATTTCGGTATGCCCTCCTTAGAAGAGAGTTCTCTCATTTGGTCTACAGCATTGAATCTTAAATAGCTCAATTGTGGATTACTACCTGTTCTCTCCAGTGCCCTTGATAACAGGCTCGTAAATTCAGATGGTCCTGTTAGTCCATTTGTTCCTGCTGAGATTGGAGCACTTAATGCTCTTAGACCATTTCGAATGCGATTAAGAGTGGCGGTATCCTCTTGTAATTGATTTCTTCTAAGGCCATTAATATCTTCTCTTAAAGAGCGAACTATATCTCTTAGGTGAGGACTAAAACTGTTTGGAATGAGTACGGAAGTCCTAATGGCATTTAAGCGGTTTAAAAGTTGAGTTGCTTCTTGAATATTTTGAACGGGTGTATTATCAGCAGCAATAATAATTCTGCCACTGGCACCAAGTTGAAATTCATTCGTGGCGAAAGTAGAAAATCCTTTAAAGACTAAAAGAATAATGAAGAAAAATTTTAATTGAGAAACGTTTCTTTTGAACAGCAGCAATGAAGATTCCTCTTTAACCTATTGAGATCTAACTTATCGTTATTTATGGGGAAACTCTTTAGTTATCAATATCTTAGAGTAGCTTAGGTTCTGCACCTAAAAATGATTCAAATGATTGAATTTATTAAAGAAGAGTTGCCCCTTTTTATGGGCATTACTTCAAACTGATACCGATGGGCTGGCGCACTTCAAAGTCTTTTGCCTTATTGTGCTTGGGCATCTCCATGGTTGTGAGCGCTTTTATTAAGCAGCCCTTCGCTTTGAGGTTTTTGAGCTTATCCGAGATGATGGTGACATTTTTAACCGTTCCGTGCTTATTGATGAGAAAAGAGAAGGTGACAGCACCCTTAAATTCACCATCTTCACTGGGGATAATGTACTTTTCTAAGCAAAATCGATAATTTGGAACATTTTCCATTAAGCGAAGGCGCACCTTTTGAGCATAGTGACCTAACTGGGGAGAAGAGCTATCGCTTGCCGAGTTTTTAAAGACCTCAAATTGAGCACAGCTTGTTAAAATCAAAGAGGTAAATATAAAAAGTTTAATAGACATGGATCTAGGCACTCTCTTTCCTTTAACAATTTAGACAAATATTGGATCTAAGTATCTTTTGTTGATGTGGATTGATTTAGCCTATAGGGTAGCTCATAAGGATAAATTTATGAAATCTAAAAATAGAAGTTTTAATGGAATTGCCCAACTTGTAAAAAAGTACCGCTTACAGCACCCCAAGAAACTGAGCCAAGTAGAACTCTCTAATCTTCTCGGTTACAAGAACGGTCAGTTTGTTTCTAATGTTGAAAGGGGAATTTGTGCTATCCCTTTGAAGGCCTTAAGTGAACTCGTGAGTATTCTAGACATTCCTCAGCATGAACTAGTAAAGGCCATGGTTAAAGACTATGAAGAGACCATTATTAATCATTTAAATGATGCTTCAAAAGCTAATAATCCCTTGGGGCGAGAGTCAGATAAAATGGCCGCTCAGTCCGAATTTCTTGATTAAGTAAAAAGAACAATTCATCACCAAAAGGTAAATCTATGCATTTAATTATCTCTGCAACAAAAAATAATAATCAAAAACTAGCAGAGTCCTTGAAGCTTACAACAGATGAATTAGCGATGGAGAGTCAAGTGATCTGTCTCGAAGATTACGATCTTCCTGTTTACACGCCGGCTCGCGAGCAGGAGGGAATTCCTGAAAATGCGAAAATTCTGACGGATATTTTTACTAAGGCAAGCTCTCTAATACTGTGCGCGCCCGAGTATAATGGGAGTATGCCACCAATTGTTAATAATGCTATTGCTTGGATAAGTCGCTCAGGAAATGAGGACTGGAGAGCTGCCTTTAATGAAAAGCCTGCGATCGTTGCCACTCACTCAGGTGGCGGTGGTCTAAAAGTCACTCAGGCCATGCGTGCTCAACTAGAGCACTTAGGAGCATTGGTTGTTCCAAGACCCGTGATCACTAATTTTTCTAAAAACTTAAACCCAGACTCTGCAAAGGATATTCTGGGTCAGTTGAAAATTTTAGCAAACGCCCTTCGTTAGTTTTGAAAGGGGTCTCTCGTTAATCCTGATCTTGGGTCAACGGGAAGACTTAGCCAACGAACGTCATCTTCAGTCATTTCAAACTTTAATCCAGCTGCGGCCCGGCTTCTAAGTCCAGGGTATTGAGAATTGGCCACAAGATTAAAAAGGGCTGAACGATTTTGGCGGCCCTTTGGAAAGGTGCTTAATACTCGCGTAGCAGCTCCACGAAGATCTAGATCTTGATTATTTGAAAGAGCAATCCCTTCAATCACTGAGCGAACTTCTGGATATTTGATACCGTTATAAAGAGTTTTAACTAGAGCGATACGAATAAATGTATCTAAGAATTGGTTTTGAGAGAGGTTAATGAGCTCTTGTCTCACCCCAACATCATCAAGGGTATTCATGAGAGCAAACGCAGAAGCTTCTTTTATCCGTCTGTCATGATTTTGTTTTATATTTTGAACTAAAACATTTCGCACACGCAGATCAATGGGGGCCCTGAGGTAGAGGCATTTTAGCATCTCTGCTCTAAAGGCGATGTCTGTGGATTGATCGTGGGCGCGGGTTATAGCATTTGTGATAAATGTATCAGCAGTTAAATTACTCAAGCTTCTTGCCGCCTCAACTCTTACTTGTTGAAAATTAAATTGATTTTGTAATTGATTAATAAGTTCTTGCTGAACTGATTGGTCTTGGTTGTAGGTTTTTAGTGTGCGAACTAACTCTCGCTGAACATTGGCGTCGTAGCTACGGTTAATTTCATTTAAGAGAAAACTAATAACCTGTGTGTCGGCAAAAAGAGGAGCTGAGTAGAGACAAAGTGATAAAATCGAGGCTGATATAAACTTTTTTAAATTGAACATAACGCGTCCTTGGTCATCATTAATTAGTCACCTTTAATGTTAGCGTCCGGCGTAAAGGAGTGGCAACTTACAATGTCCTACTGTAGGAAAAGTCTGAGCTTCTAACTTTACATGTTTACAATGACTTGTGATGATAGAGAAAACACGATTAGAGGTTTAAATGAGAAAACGAATATATTTGTGCGCTGCGATCCTTTCTATCCTTTCACTATCTACTCAAGCTGAGTCGATCTTGGAGAAGGTTAAAAAGAGAAAAATGGTTAACTGTGGAACAACAATGGGTGTTGCTGGTTTTTCTGCACCCGACTCACAGGGGAATTGGTCTGGAATTGAAGTAGATGTCTGTAGGGCGGTGGCCGCAGCAGTTCTTGGAGATCCTAAAAAAGTAAAATTTGTTTCTTTATCAGGTCAAGCTCGTTTTACGGCCTTACAATCTGGAGAAGTTGATATTCTCTCTCGCGTGACAACCTGGACCTTATCTCGAGACACTTCGCTAGGTTTAAATTTTGGTCCAACGATTTTCTATGATGGCCAAGGTTTTATGGTTCGAAGAAAAGATAAAGTAAAAAAAATTAAAGATTTAAATGGGGCGACAATTTGTACTCAACAGGGAACGACTTCTGAACTAAATCTTGCTGATTACTTTCGTGCCAATCGATTAAAAATGAAAACAGTGGTCTTTGAATCTAATGATGAAGTTACCCAAGCCTTTTTTAAAGGGCGTTGTGATGCATTTACAAATGATGCATCTGGATTAGTCGCAGAGAGATCTAAAACGAAAAATCCTGATGACTACTTAATTATGGAAGAGGTGATCTCCAAAGAGCCTCTTGGACCGGCCGTTGTTCACGGTGATGATCAGTGGTTTGATATTGTGAAATGGTCAGTTTTTACAATGATTGGTGCTGAAGAATTTAATATCGATTCAAAAAATGTAGATAAAGTTAAAGGCTCCACTGAAGTGCCCAATATTAAAAGATTGCTTGGAGTGACGCCAGGGAATGGGAAGTCCTTAGGGCTGTCAGAGGATTGGGCCTATAACATCATAAAGATGGTTGGCAACTATCGTGAGATCTTTGATCGAAATATTGGAAAAGACAGTCCCTTAAAGTTGGAACGGGGTTTAAATAATTTATGGACCAAGGGTGGGCTATTGTACGCTCCGCCCATTCGTTAAAGAATCTCTCTTTTTACGACAGCACCAAAATTTAAGGGAAGTCCTTCAAAAAGATGAAAGTTATTTAATGTCGTGACTTTTATCTTCTTACCATTTTGGTCGTGCTTAGTTGTTGAAAGAAACCAGGGATTATCGAGTTTATAGCAGACTTCGAATAAACGAATGATAAATTCATAATCAGAAAGACTCTTCACAGAGAGAATTTTTACAGAACTACTTGGTTTTGAAGACTCTCTAAGCGAAGTATTACACCAGGTGAAACTCGGTGAACTGTAAAAAAGCTCAAGAGGATTGTTATTAAAGACCGGGGCCTTATAAAGATTGGCCAATTGATGGGTACCATTTTTTAAATGAGTTAAGGTTCCTTCGAAAGCTTGCTGAATCTGTAGTGGGTTTTGTTCAATTTTAATATCGTCAATTTTTTCAAAGAAAAAGACATTTGGAATGTCTTCTTGAGTGTAAGTGGGGCCGGCAAGTGATTCATAAGGAACTTTAAGAGCTTCACAAATTTTATAAAGAATACTCATTTCAAGCGGAGCTAGACCTTGTTCAAGTCTCTGAAAGGTTCGGATACTTATCCCAATATCAGAGGCGAGCTGTTCCTGAGTCACCTGCTTTCCCAAACGGTAAATTTTTAGTCGGACAAGAAGTCGAGAAATATCCTGAATGATTGGAGGCATTTTTCTTTCTATTAAAGACATTTTTACATTAAACCTAATTGGCCAATAATAATTGGCTTGGAAATTGTTGAAGGAATAATCCAATTAAAGTTTCTTACGGAAACCTTTTTTGAACCATTTGTTAAAACTGAGTTAGCAAAAAAACCAATATGACCTTTCATAAGACATAAGTCCCAAGCGTTAATCCTCTGTATTTTGTTGTCCCACTTGCTTAGGGTTCTCCAGGTACTTTCCTTCGTAATAGAAGACATCTTTTGAAGAGAGTTATTGGCCACTGTCATTGAAAGATCTGCTACATAGAGTGGGGTTTCTATCGAATGAAAAAAGGAAGAATTAAAAGTCTTAATAAGGTTTGGGTTTTTATCAATGATTGGTTTGACTTTTTCTCTTACCTTTAAAAAACTTTCTTCATCAACCTCAGGGTGAGACAAAAAGTCCTTCTCTGAATGAAAAAAGGTATAGTTTGGGCAATTATCTTTTGTTACGTCAGGCCTTGTGAGCTCTACAAAAGGTATATTGTACTTGGAGCAAAAAGTGTAAAGAGTGGCACAGTCGATAGGGGTCTGTCCGGACTCAAGTCTTTGAAACGTTCTTAAGCTAATACCTAGTGAGGAAGAGACTTCTTCTTGAGTTAATTCGAGACCTTGTCGAATTAAGCGCAGTTTAATTTTGAGTCTAGTAATAGCGTCCATCTATCTAATATAACGATTTCGATCATTATTATCTATGACAGTAGGGTAATTATTGGTTCAAGATTTCTTGATATTTAAATTCGGTTTAAGAAATGCTGATTTAATCTCTCAGTACCACATCGTTTCCAATAGGGGGTTTTATACACCTCGTTAAAAGAGCTGTAGTGAAGAGATAAGACTTCAAACGCTGTAGCCTGACATTCACTGGCCTCAAAGCCTAGATGAGCGGCCTCATGAATAATAATTTGGGTTAATATGGAAAATGTTTGGAGCAGCAAAATAGGGCAAATAAAAATATTGTTTCGGTGCTCTTTTGTATGAAGTTTGATGACATAGGTAAATGTATTGGGATCACATTGTCCAAAAGGTTTTCCAGTCTTACTCCATGTAAACCTAAGTTTCTGAAGAGTTTTGTAGGTTTTTTCAATATTTTGCTGATGAAGTATGCCCGCCCTATAAGTGTTATCGGCGGCCAATAAAGCAACAATTCTTTCTGCTTCAAGACGGGCCTGCTCAAGTCTTTCTTCAATATCAATATTTAAGGCTTGAAAATCCTCTGTCGGGTTTTCTGATGTATATAGGTTATTTGTAAACTCAATGCCAATCGCACTATTTAAAATAAAGAAATAGCATAGCTTCAAAATAAGAAGTTTTTTAATGTTCTTGGTTCACCGTTGGTCTAGGTTAAACCAATACAAGATTTCATTCTTTTAAGTTGTAAAAGGTATAAGGGCCGTTTAAAAAGAGAGCGTATCTAAAGTCTCTAAAGGGCTGTTTTTACATGTTCTTTTTTGTTTTTTTTCCGATCAATAGTGAGCAAGAGTGCTGGAAGAAATAAAAGGTCCGTCAAAAGGGCCAATGCAAGAATCATGGCACAGAGAATTCCAAAGTTTCTATTAGGCACAAAATCTGCAAAGACAAAGGCACCAAATCCCACAACGAGGAGAACCGTCGTTAGAACAAGGGCCTTACCAGTAACAAGAAAAGTCTCTGTTATGGCATCAATGGGGGAGAGTCCTTGAGAGCGGTATTGTTTGTAGCTAGAGATAAAGTGAATGGTGTCATCAACGGCAATCCCGAGGCAGACTGTGCTAACAATCGATGTCCCAATATCAATGGGTTTATCTAAAAGCTCCATAAGGGCACCTCCAAAAATGAGGGGGATAACGTTTGGGAGCATTGCGAGGAGACTTATTAATAAATCGCGATAGACAATAAAGAGCAATAAGCTGACCAAGCACAAGGCCATCGCCATTGAACTGAAGAATGTTGCAACAACCTTTTGATTCATGGAAAGATAAATTGGAGCATTTCCTCCTGCACTCATATCAAGTCCATATTCACGGGCCTTTGCGACAAGGTAATCTTTTTTAGCTTCACTTTCTTTTGATGTTTCAATTTTCCAAGAAACTTTAATTCTTAAAAGCCTATTATCAAGAGTGAATTGATTATTTAAATCCATTCCTTGAGGTAGTCCAATTGTGTATAGGAAAAGTAATTGCCCTACTGCTGCGGCAGAGTCTGGGATTTTATATTCACTCTCTTTTCCCTGATGCAGAGTTTGATTCATCTTTTTGATGATTTCTCTAGCAGAGCGGACTCGGGTGATGTCTTTATCCAAAACGATAAAGTTCATGAAAGCATCCAGTCGTTTAAGAAATTCTGGCTCTTTGATACCCTCTGGAACACCTGAATCAATAACAAACTCAATACCTCGAAGACCATCAAGCTTTGTTCCGGTAAAATCATAGGCTTTTCTAATCGGAACGCTTTCGTGAAAATATTTCATGGGATCAGAGTTAACCTCATTTCTTAAGGCAATAACCACGGATAATACACTTATTAAGATAAACGAAATAATGATCGGAATACGCGCTTTTAAAATAAAATGGGCCATCATGTAAGAGTTTGCCCTTTTGCTTTGATGATCCTTTTCCTTTCTTGTGAAGCGAGAAAATTGAAAGGTCTTTACTGGGTAGTTATCGAGTTTATGAGAGGCCAAGGAGAGCAGAGGTCCAAGGATTAAATAGGTAAAGAACCAAGCGATAATTGTTCCAAAACCACTTAGAATACCAAGGTCTCTAATCGGAGCAATGTCTGTATGAGTGATACTAATAAAACTAATTGCTGTAGAAAGTGATGTGAGGAGAGTCGGTTGAAAATTCTTTATTAGACTTAAATGGAGGGCTTCCTTAGATTTGTAATCTAAAGTCCGAAAATGAAAGTAGCTCGTAAAAATATGAACGGCATCGGCAATACAAATTGCAAGTAACACTCCAGGAATGGCCGCAAGAAGACTATTAAAGATAATACCTAAATGACCCATCAATCCAAAAGTCACCCCAATTGTCGTTCCAATAAGGCCCAGAGATAAAATAATCGCGGAAAAGCTTCTAAATTGTATGAAGAGTAAAATGACAATAAAGGAAAACATGAAAGGTATTAACTTGATATTATCACTTGAACTAACTTCCCTGAAGGCATCATTTGCTGCCGCAGGTCCTGTGAGATAAATTCTTAAATCTTTTGTTTCATACTTTGTCGTAATCTTCCTGGTGTCTTCAATGGCCTTAACAAAATTTGGCTCTTTTCCTCCAAGACCTGGAATAAGATAGGCATAGAGAATAGTGTAAGTGGCATCTTTACTTAGAAAGAAATCAGGTAAAACGTCATCGGCCAGTGCCTCTCGTTTCAATTTTTCAAGGTTCTCTGGGGCATAAGATATGTTTTCGTTAAAAAAGGGGTTGATGATAATATCATCCTCTTCTGCCCTAATCATATTGTAGTTGCTTAGTGACTCTACTCTGATGACATCTTTTACTAACCACATGTCTTCAGTGACATTTCGAATGGTTTCGAGGACTTCCTTTTGAAATACTCCGGCCGGATGATAAAAGCCAAGGCTTATAAAAGTATCACTACCAAATTGCTGCTCAAATCTGTTGAGCTTTTCAATTTGAGGATGATCTTCATCGAACCAAATTCTTGGGGACCATTTACTCTCGATTGAAAAAACGCCTGGCAAAAGAATCAGAAGGATAAATAAAAAGAGACCAAGCGCTTTATAGGGCTTCTCAACAATAAACGTAGCCCATTTCTTTGCCCAGAGCATATCCTTATATTTTTCGAGATGATCTTTTGGGCCTTTCGATAAGTCTTTCATTTAGCTCTTTTTTAAAAAATCTTACCTGGAGGTAACTTAACCAATATTGATCCTAAAGGCTTTAGGTCAAGCCAAGGGTTAACAGAACTCCACTTTGCTTTGGCATTATAGCTTTTGGCAATACAAAGGTCTGCTAGTAATTGATGGACATTGTTTGGTGTCCAATCATTTAGACCCATGCCCCAAGTGCCTGGGTAGGATTCGGAGTAAAGTGGATGACTTTTGGCAATATGGCCTAAGGTAAGAGGGCCTTTTAAAGCACCACCGATAAGGGAAAAGTTGAGACCTTGCCATAAAGGTTCACTTTTTAAGGGATATTCGTTTTGCGTAAGGACGCGAGCGCGGTCAGAGGTGATGAGAATCATTGTCTGATCAAATAGGCGATAAACCTTTAATTCATGGATAAAAGCCTCTAAACCTTTAATCAAGTCACCATAAAAGAGTTGTGTTTGACCTAGAGTGTCTTCATCAATCACAGATAAGTTCTCAAAGTATTGGGGTGCTTTTCCAAAAGAATTAACAATTGATAAGACAAGTCCCGAAGTATCACCTTTCTTTTTGTTTAGCTCTTGATACCAAGAAGAAAATATTGGAAGAAGTCCTGGATTGGTTTTTGAAGTTTGATCGGCCCAAGTGTTTATTAATCGAGAAGAGGAAGAAGAGAGAGCGGCTCTTTTCTTTTCTTCTCCAAAAATTTGAGTAAAAGTATTGTTGAGAGCGTCATTTTGTCCAAGAAAGGAAAAATTATCTTTTCCCATATCCTTTAAAAGATTAATGAATTCAGGGCTAGAGAACCATTCTTTACGACACTCTTTTAAATGGGGACTTTTACTGGTTAGCCCACGCACCATTAATAAGTTGTCTATAATGGGGCTGGCATCACCCGATTCATTGACCCAAACCTTTGGGATCTTGAATTTAGTGCCATAGCGATGAATATAAGCATTCTCAATAGGGCCTTTCAGGCTTTTTTCGTGATCAAAAGGATCTAACCATAGATCAAAGGGAGTTCTTAAGGGAGCACCTTCTAAGTGAAGCCAAAATACTTTAAAGGGTTTATGGTGACCTTCGAGATGGCAACCTGTAAGGCCATAGAGGCTTGAGAGAAAACTTGTTTTTAAAAAATGTCTTCTATTTAAAGAATTCACTTCTTTAAATCCTTTGGTGCATGATTAAAAAGGTCTTGCATGAGTTTAAGACCATCCTGATGTTCTTGGTATTCTTTGGCCAAGCTGATCATTAAGCCATCTTCAATATCTTGGTTAAAAATAAATGAGTAATACTTCTTAACCTGGCATTGGTAAAATTCGGGTCTCTGGGCCAAGACGCGTCCTAGTTGATTGAACCCCACGAATCTCTCTTTTTCATAAAGGCCAGCAGGGTAAGAAAAGGAGAAGGGCTTTGTATCTTTCTCTTTAGACTGCCAAACGTCTTTTGAGTAACTTGTTTCAAAATTTGTAGGAATAAGAATTTGAGGATTGTCTTTACTGCAATTTTCCTGATTTTTTAAAAATGTAAGATGACGAAAACCTGCAGCAAAATGATCGAGTGGCGTATGACAGCTTAAGCACTTCTTCTCACTGGTAATCGGATGGTTCCATTTGTCGGAAATATTGTAGTCTATATTGAGAGAGATTTGACTCGGCTCTTTGCATAAAATACCATTTAAAATTCCAAGTGCGAGTTTTCGAGGAAGTAATGTTTGCCCGTCAGATTTATAAAGTTCACTATTAAAGGCTTGCGAGGGAGCGTAGTGTATAAGGTAGCTAGGGCTACCCATAAGACCACCCCCGAGGTGGTTAAAAAGCTTTAATTTCTTTTGTTCACGACTTTTATCCCAACTTCCATTTGTTTGAGACCAATTAATGGGGGCTACTTTCTCAAAGAAAACTTGTCCTTTATAGAGAAAACCGACGAGTGGAGAGTCTCCAACTAAGTCTAGTGGATCATTTAAACCTAAAACATTTTGATAGTTCTCACTAGTAAGAGATGTTTCGGTGGATTTCTTTGGATTCTCACCCTCGCGCATACTTCTCAAATCACCAAAGGACGTAATGGCCACACTTGCATTGCGGTCCTTTTGAAAAAGGGCGCGAGTCAAATGGTAGGCAGGGCCTAGCGGGTCAAAGACATCATTGTTAAAAGGATCTTGGCACTGAATTGGTTTATCGTAGTCTTTAGGCATTAACCAGTTGTGATGAAAATCAACCAAAGACTTTAAAATGATTGAACCAAGGGGCGTTCTCTCAATAAGTAACCCATTTGTTTTTAATTGTGCCTGCTCTAATAACTTTAAGCAGCTTTGAGAGTTATTCAATGTTTTAAGTTTTGCGATATATTTTTGATCAATATTCTCTTGATTACTTTTACTTTGCTCTTCATCAATTAAATTTTGAATGGTTTTCCCAGATAAAAATACATTTTGACATCTTTCAAAAAGGGAAGAGTTCTCTGACCAAGCAAAGTGCGAGGACAAAAAAATAATGGTAACGATCCAAGTCTTTTTCATAGGGGATAGTTTAAGAAAATCAATAGTATTCGTCACAGGGTTTTTGACCGACGATTTGCCTCGGGCTTTGTTGTCAGAGTCATAAGGGAGATCTTAAAATCAATTCATGGAAAAAATCTCACAAAAGGCTTCATGGGGACAATTTTGGTATGACCCTAAGAAGAGGGGTTATTTATTTCAATTTATTCTCTTCATTACTGTCATAGGTATTGGATCTTTTCTTGTATCAAATACTCAACAAAACCTTGCCCGCCAAAATATAGCTTCTGGCTTTGATTTTTTAGGACAAGAAGCAGGATTTGAAATTTCGGAATCAAGCATTGACTATTGGGCCGATGATTCTTATCAGCGTGCCCTTCTTGTTGGGATTTTAAACACCATTAAGATTGCTTTAGTGGGTAATTTCTTTGCCATTATATTAGGTGTGTTCGTTGGAATATTTCGGCTTTCGCCAAATTGGTTGTTAAATAAAATAAGTGAAACCTATATTGAGGTTGTTCGCAATATTCCTCTGCTTTTACAGCTCTTTTTTTGGTACGCCGTTTTTACTGAAATATTTCCGGATGTTAAAGAATCTCTCAATCCTCTCCCCGGGGTCTTTGTCTCTCAAAGGGGCTTATTCTTTCCAATATTTAAAGAACACTTTATTTGGAAATGGGTTTGGATCACTTTTTTTACGGGAATAATATGCACCTTTGGATCCTCTTACTTTCTAAAGAAGAAGTGGGAGAAAACTGGTCAAAGTTGGTCTCTTCTTCCATTTGCATCGATCTTTCTTCTCATTTTGCCCTTTCTCGTGTGGATTTTTGGCGGAGCTCCTCATCAATTGGATATTCCTGAACTTGGTGGCTTTAACTTTTCGGGGGGAATGACTTTAACGCCAGAGTTTGTTGCTTTGATGCTTGGCCTTGTTTTATACACAGGCGCTTTTAACGCTGAAATTGTCAGAGCAGGGATTCAATCAGTATCTCATGGTCAGTGGGAAGCTTCACAAGCTCTTGGTCTAAGTCGTTGGCAAACCTTAAGACTGGTTGTTTTGCCACAAAGTTTAAGAGTGATTATCCCACCAATGACCTCCCAAGTTCTTAATCTTATAAAAAATAGCTCTCTTGCTGTCGGGATTGGTTACCCCGATTTTGTGGCCGTGGCCAATACGACGATGAATCAAACGGGACAGGCCATAGAAGCAGTCGTTCTCATAATGGCCGTTTACCTTTTCTTTAGTTTAAGTACTTCGTTTTTGATGAACTACTACAATCGTTCGCAGCAGCTTAAGGAGCGAGGAGCGTGAGTTTAAAGTACACAAAAAATCCAGAGAAACGAAGTCTACCCATGATGCAAGGTTTTGCGAAATGGATGAAGAAGAACTTATTTTCGACTCCAATAAATTCAGCAATTAGCCTGATCCTTTTGGGACTTTTAGTAAAACTTTTGGGTCCCTTCTTAAACTGGTTAGTCTTTAATGCGACTTGGGAGGGAACAGCTCAAACTTGTCGACACAATGACGGAGCCTGTTTGGTTTTCATAAAGGAAAAGTTTATTTTTATTCTTTATGGATTTTACCCTCGTGAGCTTCTATGGCGGCCTACTTTGGCGATTGCCTTTTTCATAGGCCTCTGCTTTTATAGTCGTGAAATTTCAAGATGGAACAAGAGATTACTCAGCTATTGGTTAATTCTGATCTTAATATGGGCCTTCTTATTAAAGGGGGGACTTTTTGGATTAGAGTCTGTAAGCCTTGATAAGTGGGGTGGACTTCCGCTGACTCTCATCCTAGCGGTGATTGGCATTATTTTTTCTTATCCACTTGGAATTTTATTGGCACTTGGACGAACTGGCTATTTACCTTTAGTGAGATCTTTTTGCCTTGGCTATATAGAACTAATCAGGGGTGTCCCTATGATTAGTTTATTGTTCATGGCCAGCGTGATGTTTCCTCTCTTTCTGCCCGACGGACTTGTTTTGCCTAAGCTGATGAGAGCGCAAATTGCCATCATTATGTTTATGTCGGCCTATATGGCCGAGGTTGTCAGAGGAGGGCTCGCCGCCGTTGATAAAGGTCAATACGAGGCCGCGGATGCATTGGGTCTGAGTTACTGGCAAAAAATGCTTAAAGTCATTCTTCCTCAGGCACTAAAGATTGTCATTCCTCCCACCGTAAATACGGCCATTGGAATGTTTAAAGATACGTCTCTTGTTCTTATTATTGCCCTAAGTGACTTATTAATGACGACAAAAACTTCGCTTAAAGACCCAAAGTGGCTGGGCTTCTCGGTTGAAGCCTACGTCTTTGTGGCCCTGATTTATTTTATCTTTTGTTTTTCTATGTCTCGCTACTCAAAGCGTTTAGAAAAAGAATTCTCCTATGGTGGTCGCTCATGAATCCAATGATTAAGCTAACAGACATGAATAAGTGGTTTGATGACTTTCATGTCTTAAAAAACATTAATCTCTCTGTAGGAGAGGGGGAGAAAATCGTAATCTGTGGTCCATCTGGCAGTGGCAAGTCCACGTTGATTCGTTGTTTAAATCGTCTAGAGGCCCATCAAAATGGAAAAATTGAAATCAATGGAATTCCTTTAAACGATAATTTAAAAAACCTTCAAGAGATTAGAAAAGAAGTTGGAATGGTTTTTCAACACTTTAACCTATTTCCACATTTAAGTATTTTAGAAAACTTAACTCTGGCACCTCAGTGGGTTCATAAAATCCCAAAAGAGGAAGCTGAAGAATATGCCATGGATCTTCTAAGGAGAGTGGCCATTTCTGATCAGGCTTATAAATATCCTGGACAACTAAGTGGTGGGCAACAGCAACGAGTCGCTATCGCTCGAAGTCTTTGTATGAAGCCTAAAATTATGCTCTTCGATGAGCCAACCTCGGCATTAGATCCTGAAATGGTTAAGGAAGTTCTAGATGTAATGGTTGATCTTGCAAAGGAAGGCATGACGATGCTGTGTGTGACTCACGAAATGGGTTTTGCTAAGCAGGTTGCTGATAGGGTGATCTTTATGGATGAAGGAGAAATTGTGGAAGAAGCAGATCCTGAAACCTTTTTCTCAAATCCAACTCATCCTCGATCTATTGAGTTCTTGGCCCAAATCCTCCATTAGGAAAGTATATGAAAATAATCTCGCTACTATTACTTATGTCTTCTCTTTGTGCGGAACCGACAAGAATTTACTTTGATGTGGTGAAAGGAGAACTCTCTAAGTTAGACCCCCAAAGTCCACTTCTTCAAGGCACAATTGAGGCCAAGGATGTCATTATTGATTTTGGAGCTGAAAAATTAGAGTTTGAAAATCCTGGCGAAAAAAATATAACAGCTGGTCTTGAATGGAATGAATTGAATTATAGGCTCTCTGTGAAAAAAGAAGGATTGAAATTCTCTCTTCCTATTGCCGAAGGTTTCGGCATAAAAGGTATTCAAAATATAGGCCTAAAGGCGGCAAAGGTTGATCTTGATAAGGCGGGAATTTCTATGAAAGGAGAGGGCCTCTCTTTTCAGCATTTAGATTTCTTCGCCTCCTTTAAAAAGGCCCACATCTTTTGTCCCACTCATGGGGTTTTTACAAGTGCCATTGATGTTGCCTGTTTAAAAGAGTCTCAGGCAAATGTCGGAATCATTAGTTTTCAAAAAAGGGCGATAGATGCAGATTTTATGGATGCTCGATCCCTCATCGATGCGGATAGCTTTACGCTGATGGCGCATAAAGCACAATTTAATGATAAAAATGAAACAACTGAAGTTAACGACTTTCAAATGAACTGCTCAAAATTGGAGACAGGGACAAAGGAAGTGGATCCTTATTCACTTCTACAGGGCTGCCTAATTGATGGAGAGCTAAAAATTCAAAATATGGACATAGAGCACGCCTTTCGTGATGTATTGGAGGAAGTTTGGTCTGAGTTCATAAAAAAGCGTCCTGATTTAAAGGATCAGAAGTCTCTGATTGATTTAGACCATTTAAGAGATATCAATTTAAAGTTAGAAGAAGGAAAGCTTTTCCTAACAGCAAAAGTCAAGGCCATCTTTTGGATTAAAATTAAAATTATTGGGGACGTTGTTCTCGATATCAAAAATAGTGAGCTTCTCTTTCGAGTTAAGAGAGCAACTATTTGGGGAATCCCTACAGGTAGACTTGCTTATCGATTGATTGAGAAATTTGGTCGAAGTGATTATATTGAAATCCGTGGAGACTTAATAGTTCTTAAAATTTAATTAAACAAGTGCCTTATTGCTTGAATTGTTTAATACAGTGATATAATCCAGTGTTAGTTAACCCATTGTGTGAAAGAGACAAAATGAGAAGTGCACCCTTACCGGAAAATGAAGAAAAGCGACTTAGAAGTTTAAAAGAATTAGATATTCTTGATACGGCCATCGAAGCGAGTTTTGATGAGATTACTCAATTGGCCGCACAAATTTGTGAGACGCCTATAAGTTTAATTTCTCTCTTAGATGAGGAACGGCAATGGTTTAAATCTCGCTATGGTTTAGAGGCCGAATCGACTCCAAGAGACTATGCCTTTTGTGGCCATACAATTTTACAAAATGAAATCTTTGAAGTTAATGACTCGAGAGAAAACAATAATTTTAAGGACAACCCCCTCGTTACAGGTGCTCCTAACGTTATTTTCTATGCTGGCTCTCCACTATTGACCCCCGATAACTTGGCCTTGGGTACTTTGTGTGTCATAGATAATAAACCTAAAAAGCTAAATGAATTTCAAAAAAAATCTTTGAAAGTGTTAACAAAACAGGTTTCTATCCAATTTGAACTAAGAAGAAGTATTTCAAAAATTGCTTCTGCAAGGGCGAATGAGGGAGCTCTTGCCATGGCCGTGAGCTACAGTCATGAGATTAATAACCCTCTCATGATTGCGATGGGGCTCCTCTCTAATCAGCGAAATAAAATGGATCCTCGTGATTATGAAAAAATTAGTGGTGCTCATTCCCGTATTGCAGAAGCCGTTTCCAAAATCACCAAATCTTTGAAGGAGAATGGCATTGAGCTAGAGCAATATTCTGAAAAAATAAAGATGTTAAAACTTTAAGAGCAAAAGGTAATTTAAGTGATTGAAATTGGAAAAGTTAATAAATTGGTTGTTAGTGAAGAGGCAAGTGGAGGATTTTACCTTCGACTGTCTCCTGAAGAAGCAGAAGTTTCTGAAGATCGCAGAGAAGTTTTTATGCCTAACTCCTTTTCTCCACTGCGACTTAAGGCAGGCGAAGAAATTGATGTTTTTGTTTACTTAGACACTCAATCTAAACTAATCGCTACCTCCGAGATTCCCTTCGCCCAAGTCGGAGAGTATGCCTATATGAGGGCGATTGATGTTGAAGAATTTGGGGCCTTCTTTGATTGGGGAATAGACAAAGATTTGTTAGTTCCGGGAAATGAGCAAAAAGTTAGAGTGAAAAATCTTGAGTATTACTTGGTAAGAGTTTGTCTAGAGGAAGGAACTGATCGAGTTTATGGCACAACAAAACTTGGTAAATATATCGAAAGTTCAGAGTTTGATTTTGATGAAAGAGATGTTGTAAAAGTAGTGCCCGTTCAGAAAACTGATCTAGGCCATAAGGTGATTATAAATAAGTGTTTTATAGGTTTGATTTACGATAATGAAACCTTCAAAGATATTACAATAGGCAATGTTTATGATGGTATTGTAAAAAAGATTAGAGTTGATGGCCTCGTTGATATATCTCTCCAACCTCTTGGAGTTCAAAATCTTGAAGATTCAAAAGATAAAATTATTTTATTTCTAGAAAAAGCAGGAGGACAATCTTCGCTAAACGATAAAAGTTCCCCTGAAGAAATTCAAAAGAGTCTTGGAATGAGTAAGAAAACTTTTAAATCAGCGATTGGAATGCTTTTTAAAGAGAAGAAAATAGAGATACTGAAGTCGGCTTCCGAAAAAGGTATCAAGTTAATTTCAAAGAAAAGTTGAAGCAAATTTTTGGGCACCACCTGAAAAGAGGTGCCCAGAAACCCTATATATTATCGATAAATTTGAAATCAACTACGCCAATTGGAATCCCAAGAACTTTTTTTACAATAATATGGACCCGTTTAACTTGGTCTTGGCTTGGGTGATTAACTTCCCAGTCATTCCCTAAACGATCGACGACAACATTTTCATAAGTGTGCTTGCCGGTAACAACGTTTTTGGGAACTCTTATATTTATTTCACCTCCGTTATGAGCAGAGAAACTATCTCCCCATACTTTGACAAACTTCTTTGGAAGGCCTTTCTTAAAGACGGTACCATCTTGTATATCTTTAACTGTAAACTTATCACTCTCTCCTGGATCTTTTGGGTCTTGAGGGTGAAAGATTTTCCATTCAAAATAGTCAATGTCACCGCTCTCTTTGTAGTAGGCGAATATTTCACCATAGGATTCGCTGATATCTACAGTGAAGTGTAGAATTTTCACTGGTTTTGCAAAAAGAGAGAAAGTGAAAAATAGACCGACCAAAGTAGTCAGAATTTGTCTTTTTAACATGATTCGTCCTTGATTATATTAATTTAGCGAAAAACATATCAAGATTGAATCCGTCCTTCATCTATTATTTTCTGTCACAATTACCCTCTAGTTTTGACAATTGTTATAAGTAATAATTAGATGTGCGTTACTTAGTCCTTCTCTTAACATTTTTCTATACATGCCAGACTCTCAGTGAATCTTGTGCTCATACAGGGCAGGAATTCCAGTGTGTTACCTATGTTAAAAATTATGATGCAGATACCATTACTGTTGATATTCCTCATCTTCACCCTCTCATTGGTAAAAGTATGAATATCAGGGTTAAAGGTGTAGATACCCCCGAAATACGAACTAAGAATAAATGTGAAAAAGACAAAGCTCGCCACGCTAAAAAACTTGTGACAAACCTTTTAAAGAAGGCGCAAAGAATTGATTTAAAAAATATTGAAAGAGGAAAGTATTTTCGTATCGTCGCTGATGTCTATATAGATGGTAAGAGTCTCACTCACTTCTTAGTTAAAAATGGTCTCGGATACCCTTATCAGGGTGGCACTAAAAGAAAAGTTGATTGGTGCAGAGAAATAAATAGTTTAGCGAAAGAATTTCAAAGTCTTAATGGCACTAAAGGGCGAAGTACTGCCGCCAAAAAACCTTAATCCTCTTAAGAAATCCTCATATCTTTTATTTAAGTAGACAGCTTCAAAAGTGCAATTGCTAATTTTATATCCTTGAGAGGCAGTATTAAATTGTAGGCTTTAATCCTCACTCTTTCTTTGTCATAATATCAAAAAGGAGAGTGCGTGGAATTTTTAACGATTGGCTTGATTGCCTTGAATATTTTATTGGTCGCTTTTCTGCTCTTAAGAAATAAAAATGGTGAAAATGTCGAGAATCAAGTTTTAAAGACAATTGTTGAATATCAAGACAGACAAAAGCACTATCAATCTCAAGAGTTCCAAAATTTAAGAGAAACAATGGAAAAAAGGCTGGGGGATGGTCTTGATAAATCTCGAGAAACTCTTTCTCAAGTTTTGGAAAGACTTGTAAAGGTTGATACTGCCCAAAAGCAAATCACAAGTTTAAGCGAGAATGTGGTTATGCTTCAAAATGTTCTAACAGATAAAAAGACGAGAGGAATTTTTGGGGAGGTGCAACTCAAGCAAATCCTCGTTAATGTCTTTGGTGAATCAATGGGTCATATTTTTCAACTTCAAGCAACCATGACTAATGGGAAAATTGCTGACGCAACTTTAATGCTACCAGAGCCCCTAGGACTTGTTGCCGTTGATGCGAAATTTCCCTTAGAGAATTATCGTCGCATGGTCGATGGTGAGAGTGATGAAATGGCCCGGCAAAATGCCAGCAAAGAATTTGCTAAAAACCTCAAAAAACATATTGATGATATTAGCTCAAAATATATTATTCCAAACGTTACCTCTGACCAGGCCATTCTCTTTCTTCCAGCAGAGGCCATCTTTTCTGAGGTTCATGCCCATCACAGTGAAATTGTCGAATATGCAGCGAAGAAAAAGGTTTGGCTCACTTCACCCACCACTCTTATGGCCATTTTAAGTACCGTCCAAGCAGTACTGATTAATATAGAGAGAAACAAGCATATTGATGAAATACATCAGGAAATTAATCAATTAGGAGTTGATTTTGAGCGCTACGAAGAGCGCTGGGAAGACTTGGTTAAACACCTTGGAACCATTCAAAAAGATGTAGATCGTCTAAATATTTCAAATAAAAAGATCACCGACCGCTTTAAGAAAATTATTAGATTATAAAAAAAGGCGCCTTAAAGGCGGATTTTTTTATTAGAATTGTGGTTTTAAAATCGATAATCCTCTTCCCGTACTGGTTCGAGTATTACCAACTTGGTAATTAAAGGGAGAGACGATCATGAGTGACTCTTTACCGTATCCCTTTGTCAGCTCTACCGTGTCTTTTGCCATTGCTGGCACCTTGATGGAAGCAGGGATTTTTCTATAGGCCTGCTCCTCTTCTAATGGAGAAACAGTAAACCATTCTTGCTGGAGACCATCTTCATACTCAACTCCGCCTTCGCTAAATACCGTAATTTTCATGTTGATACGGCCCTCTTTTGTTAAGGCAAGTTTTGATGGATCTATCTCCATAATGGCCAAATGCGAGTTTGCATAGGTTTGCATGCTGAGCACATCTAAAAGGGCTGGAACGTAAGTGAGTTCTCCTTCAGCGTTACCATTGTTGGCCATGGCCGATTGTTCATGGGCCTGGCGTAGCTCAACGGCTTTTGGGAAATCTAAGAGAACTGAATAAAAGCCAGCAGGAACAATATCACTTAAGCCAGAGAGGTAATTATGAGGAAGTCCACCAATTTCTTGTTCAGGTAATTTATCTCCATTTTGATCAATGAGGATAGATAATTCACATGCTTGCCAGTTACTGACTGCACTGAAAAGTTTAATCCCAACTTGCATGACCATTTTACCTTCTGACTCGACCATACGATAGCCAGCTGCCTGAAGATCACATGAGCGCGAAAGAATTAATGAGTCCGCACCAGCTGATGGCTTTCGATCATCTTCACCAAGAAGATTGAAAATCTCTGTAACACCTGCGTTCTTACTATCATTTGTCAGCTTAAGCTCTGTTAGAGCATCAAAAGAATCTTCAGAATGAGAGGAGAATACATTGAGCTCCTGTGCTTCAATCCGTGTGAGTCTCTTTGATACCCCAAGGATAGGTAAGCTCGCTACTTTATGAGGTCCTTCATTGATAAGGATAAACCCCTCATGAAACTCTAGTGCACTCTCAATATTTGCTTCAAGTTTAATTTTAAAGGAAACACTTTGTTGACTCTTGGCAGAAACAGTAAAAACCTGTTGCTCTACTTGAATGTTCTTTTCACCAAGGAAGTTCAACGTAAAAGTTCTGTCACGGTCGCTAGTGTTTTTGACAAGGATTGTTTTCTTTAATGTCTTGGTGGCCTCAAGTTGAAATTCACCTAAGCTAATTGAAGAGGGGGTAACCATCGCTTCGGCCATAAGTGCAGCGTAAACATCGACCAGACCGGCGCCTTGAAGCGTCACGCTATATCTATCACCGCTCTCACTTTTCATGATTTTCGCCGTGTTCATGAGTACGGCCTTATGTTCACTACTACTAAAATTAGGGTATTTCTGCTTCACTAGTGCCATGACTCCCGCCATGTGTGGTGCGGCCATTGAAGTACCATTTAGAGCAACACCTTGATTACCAGAGGCCATTGAGGCACTTATGATTTGGAATCCTGGTGCTGCGATTTCAGGCTTTAAAAGAGCGTCTTCACTGCGGGGGCCCTGCGATGAGAAACTCGTCAAGGTATCGATGATCTCTCTTTTTTCAATCATTTCAGAAGAGGCAAAGTTCATACGAACATCTCCTGCTTCTAAGGCCGATTTTAAGGAAGTCCCAAGGTCTAATGGAATCATTACGGCCGGAATATTGGCCTTTCCTTCCCCGCCCATAATAAAGGCATCGCCTGGTTGGTTATTGGCAACGACAGCACCGATTGCTCCCGCTTCTTCTGCTCTATTCACTTTCTCAACAAAAGAGACACCTCCTCTATCAATAAAAGCGATATTCCCCTTTAACAAAGCCTTCGTTTCTTCATCAAAGTCACTAGCTGCGTCTCCAACAAAAACGATCTTCCCTTCAACAGGAGTATCGCTTATTCGTGGAGTAAAATTTGCTTCAACCCTTTCGGCAAGAAGTTTTGAGTCTTTGGTTGTTTGAAAAGCTACTGATTCAAATTTCCAATTTTTTTCCATTCCATCAACTGAGGCACCAACACTTACAGACTCTTCTGCAGTTCCGGGAGCTCCGACGATATAAGGAGTAGGGCCGCTATTTCCAGCAGAGATTGCTGTTAAGACGCCCGCCTTTGCTAGGTTTTTTATAGCAAGGGAGTAGAGGATAAAAGGCTTTCCAAAGTTTCCACCTAAAGAAAGATTTAAAACATCTAAGCGATCACTTGGGTCTAGGTCTCCGTTTGGATCCATTGACCACTCCATCGCTGCAATGACAACAGTGTCTGAAGTTCCGCCATTATTACCAAATACTTTTAATGCATAAAGGTCAGCACCCGGTGCAACACCGTTATAAGTATTTACGCCATCGCCAATGCCTGCAACTGTACCCGCAACGTGAGTTCCGTGACCACCTTCATCCATTGGATTGACATCGGGACGTGGAGTCCTCCAGTCTGTAAATACTGCACCTGGGGAATAGTCTGTTCCGGCAAAGTCATATCCACCAACTACTTTTTGATTGGGAAAAAGAGGAGTCGCAATTTCTTTATTCATTTGTTCATAGGCCTGAGTATCTCCTGGACCTCCAAGCATTGAATGAGTGAAGTCGACACCAGTATCAATAATACCTACCTTTATTCCGGCACCATTGATCCCAAGTTCTTCATGGGCCTTCACAGCACCAATATGGCTCACGCTCGTCGTTTTAAATTCGTTAGCTTTTTCAACTAATCGATTAATGAGTTCAGTTTTACTTAGAGGATTCTCAGGGCGATTAAAAATTGTTTCATTTTCGACTTTTGCAACTGTACCTAAATTACCAACCTGATCATAAAGTTCAGAAGGAACAGATAAGGCCAGAGCATTGACAGTGAATTTATAAGAAAAAAGAAGTTTTACATCTGGTGAAAGAGCTCTCGCTTTTTCGAGTGTTTCTTTTTGTTCATTAAGAACGGCTGCTTTTAATTCATCGGTGATAACTAGGTTACCTTGCTCGTCTTTCGACGCCCCTTCTATGAGTGAAGGACCTTTCAATTTTATGAGGACTACAGTATTTGTGACGTTTGTTGGCCTGTCTGAAAAAAGATCACCACTAATAAGAGAGAGTTCTTTTTGAGGTGCACTTTTATTTGAACAAGCATTGATAAATAAGAGACCTATGAAGGCCGTCAAAGTTAAAAAATTATTCTTTATTTCCATGAAATTCTCTCCCCAAGAATCTTCCATAGTGGAAGAAAGGGGATAATAGAAAGGTGGAGTTAAAAGATCAAATAATGAATGGTTATAATAGGTATAACAAATACTTACATCACAGCGCATAAAAAAAGTGATCTAAGTATCTGTTTTTTAACTAAGGTTTGGCCGTACTTTTTGTATATAGGCGACTGCGTTATGGCTATGTAAGGATTCCCAGTGCTCAATTTGCACATTCCAATCGAGAATGCGTTTTTCAGCGTCAAGGGCACCACTTAATCGTCTCGCAACATGTTCAACAAAGATTGGATTTTCTCCATTTAAAATGGCAAAAGCCTGCTCGTCAACTCGCTTTACTAGGCTTTGAGTCTCAGTTGGTAGGGCCTCTCTAAGAAGAGCAATGAGTTCTTCTATCGAAGGAGCATTATCTACTTTGTAGAAGATTTGTGTTTTAGCATTTGATCTTTGAGAGTGTGCGGTTGCAATGCCGTTTCCTTCAGTGGTTTTTCCTGAACGAAAATCTTCTTCGTATTGCTTGGCCATAGAAAGAGAGCATGGACAAGTTGAGCTATATTCATAGTTAACCGTTAGGCTCATCATAATTTCGCCGAGATTATTTTCAATCCCTTTAAGTTCAACATTGTAATATTGCCAACCCCAATTTTCACTTTTAAGTGAGGTTTGTTTTGTAGCGTATTTAAACGATAGATTAAGCTCTGCTGAAGGGATTAGTTTTTCTGTGTCATAGTCACGCAAATCACTTCTAAAGCGGCCTAATACTCTTTTAAAGAAATCATTATCAACTGGGCTTTTGTCAGCTTCATCTTGGAGAACCTGACAAAATCGGCTCATATTAACACCCGTTTTATCTGCTCCAAGACTGACAAACATAGAAGCCTCAGTGTCATGATTCATGACAACACCATCAATATGTTTATAGTTTAAAGGAATTCGAAATCGTTCAATACCAACTCGAGGTATGGCAACGCCATGAGTGTTAGGTAGCTTTTGAAAGTCATTGAGACCAGATTCGTCCTTGACCGCACAATTTATAATATCTTTGTGATCGCCTTTTACTTTCTTGGCATGGATGACTTCAGTATTATCAGTATACTCAGTTCGCTTTAGCATGAGGGCTCCTTTGCACTCCGTCTAAGGTGACTGTCTAGCAAAAATAGGGCATTTAGTGCCGTATTTTATGGACTCACTCTGTTATATTGGGTTAAGTTAATTAACGCAAGAGTTTATGCGTAGACATGAGCTCATCCTGCCTTTTAGTAGGGGATATTTATGAAGATTTCTTTGTTTTATAAAAATGTAACGGTCCTAGATTATGCCTTTCTTGATGATCATAAAGGTGTGGTTGGAGATGCTCTAAAAGTGCATGTCGAGTTCATTGGTAAGACAGATAAAGAGGGCGTGGTCTATGACTTTAGCTATGCCAAGAAAAAAGTAAAAGAAATCATCGATCGAGATTGTGATCACCGCTTGGTTGTGCCAAAGGGTCTTGTCGAAGAAGTCGGAAAGGATCGCTATCAGCTCAATTTTCAATACGGCCTAAACGATATGCCTTTGACTTACGAATGTCCAAAAGAGGGGATTTGCGAGTTACCTTTTTTTCATGTGAACAAAGAAACTCTAGCGACTTATTTAGAGACGATTATTTTAAATGAAATGCCTGAAACGGTTTCGGCCATTAAAATAACCTTAGAAGATGAGCCAATGCCTGAAGGGAAGCCAACCTTTCATTATACTCATGGGTTAAAAGAACATTATGGAAATTGCCAAAGACTTTTCCATGGACATAAAAATACTGTAGACGTTTTTGTAAATGGTTTGGAAAGACATGATCTTGAAGATTATCTTGCCTATGAACTCTTTAAGGGGAGTATCCATTTTTGTAAGTGGGAAAATGTAACAAACCAAGAAGAGATTAAAAAAGCGACAGGAGTAGATATTCCTCAAGGTCGTTTTCCAAAGGTGCCAGAAGTTAAAATTGCTTATGAAGCGAATCAAGGCCAATTTTCTGGCAGTCTTCCTGGTAATGAAGTTTATTTCATGACAGAAGAATCCACGGTAGAGAATCTTTCAATGCTTTTTGCCTCCTTAATAAAAGAAAAAGTTGGAGCTTCTCAAAGTGTCATGGTTCGAGCCTATGAAGGAGTCGCCAAAGGGGCGATATCTTGCCTTTAAGAGCTAGTCTTTAGCGAAAAGCTGATTAAGATCTTTAAAAGTTTTAAATTCTAGAGCGAGTCCATTTGGATCGATGAAGAAAAAGGTACCTTGTTCACCTGGGAGACCTTCAAACCTTATATAAGGTTCAATGACGAACTTCACACCTTGATTTAAAAGTTTCTCCGAAAGCTCATTCCATTGATTTTTCTCTAAGACAACACCAAAGTGGGGAACAGGAACATCGTGTTTATCGACGTCATTGTAGTGGAGGAGGGGGACATTTTCGGCCTGATGGAAGACAATCTGATGACCAAAGAAATCGACATCAACCCAAGACTTACTTTGCCTTCCTAAAGGGAGACCAAGGCCATGATGATAAAAGTCGATAGCTTTTTTAATGTCCTTAACAGGTAGTGCTAAGTGAAAGGGGCTAAGCTTCGTCATGATAATCTCCAAAAAAAAGGGCCTTCTAAAGAAGACCCTCTCTTTTAATATTTGGCAATACTGCTTATGCGGCTTCTTTATCTTCAGGAGCTGGCGCTTCAGCTGCTGGTGCAACTGCCTCTTCCTCAACGGGTTGAGTTTTAATGTGAGCGCAAGTAGCTACTGTTTGGCCTTCATCTTGATGATACCAAATACATCCCGGAGGAGGTGTTAGGTTAGCAACTGTAACCTTTTCTCCAACATGAAGGGTAGATACATCAACTTCAATATACTCAGGGAAATCATCTGGTTTACCTTCAAGAGTAATTGATTCGATATGAAGGGAAACCATTCCACCTTCTTTTTCACCAGGAGCTGAACCGACTGTCTTGACTGGAATATCAATGTGAGTCACTTCATTTTTACCAACAAGGTGAAAAGAGATATGAACAAGCTTGTGGCTTACTGGCTCGTATTGAAGTTCATCAATTGAAGCTTTGTAATTCTTGCCATTCCAACTTACGTCAAACATGGAACCTCTGTGCCATCCTCTTGAGTGCTTTGTACTGACAAAGCATGGACCAGGATCGATTGAGCGCCCATGTACGGCAGCAGGAACAAGCCCTTTAGAGAAATAGTGGGCCCTTGATTTACTATTTAAGCGCGTCTCTTCGCGTGGGGTGAGCGTAAGCTCCATGAAAACCTCCTTGTATTCCATAGAAGACGGAATATTACTTTATCTATGTTAGCAAGGGAGAGGGGTTTTCGTGCAGTGGGCAATAAGGTTCTGTTCTTGAGTTAGTCTATCGAGCTTGCAAAGAAGACTTGAAAATAATCGGCAATATGTTCCATACAATAATAAAAAGGGCCTCGAAGTAGAGGCCCTCTAATATTGAAAATCTTAAACTTCAAGAAATTAGAAAAGGTTGATTGTTGCTGAAACAGATACGTTAGTGAAACCAGCATCTAATTCATCAGTTACAAATTGAATATTTGGGTAAATCCAAACATTTCTTGAAGCAACGATACCAATACCAAATGATTGGTACTCGTAAGTTCTTCTAAAAGCAGTCGCGCTATCAAGACCAGTGTTTGTGTAGTTAAAGTAACCAAAAACTGTTCTTGCTACGAAAGTATCATTGATTTGATATTCGGCCATTGGGTAAAGTCCAAAGTCTCTTCTTGAGTTTTTCTCACTAGAGTTTGAGTTTAGGATGTACTGAGAAAGACTTGCTGCAATACCTGAAGAAAACCCTGATGTTCCCCAAGACTTCATAAATGTTTGGTTAATTGAAGTGGATCCCGCTAATCCACCGTTCTTAGTAATTTCATTCGTGAATTGAGTGTAATCAACTGAAGATGCAGCTTGGTATTCACCAACTTTATAAGAAGAGCTCCATGCAATTGAAGGGTTTTGAACGTTTACTTCATTTGCTCTTTTTAAGTTGTTGTTATTCGTGTCTAGATCTTCATTTTTTTGGAAAGGTTGAAGAATTTGTACACCGATACCAGCAGTAATTGATTGGCTTTGATTAATTCTATAACGACCAGAAATACTTGAATTAAATTGTGAAGAACTTTGATCCTGTGCAGTACCAGATAGGTTTGGTCTGATCCCGTCAAATGGTTTTTTCAGTGAAGAACCAGTGTAGCCAAGTCCTAATGAAGCAGAGATTTTTGATTTTGAACCATTGGCAGCTCTCATTCTGGCATTCGTGATTTCCTCGTCGATATCACCTTTTACCTTGTTACCAAGTGTCTTTTCCGTGGATGTTGTTGATGTGCTTGCGCTACCCGTTGTTTCTTCAGCAATTACATTACCGAAAGCGAGTGAAGAAGCTAAGCCTATCATGGCAAGTTTCTTAATCGTCATAAAAATCTCCTTAAATTAAGTGTTCTCCAAAGTTTGTCCGCACGAACTTTAAAAATTTTGTGATTTGAGTGAGATAAATTTACCTAAATAAAAGTGAACTTGTCGAATATTTGAGATTAATTTGACGAAAATAAGAGGTAAATTTCTTTAAAGAAAGAAATTGTAAGCCTGAAAAAATAAAAAAAGTTTATCTGGTGACTTTTTGGCCCTAGTTAGAGTTTTTCTATGTAAGACCTCCAGCTTTGTGCCAACTTCTGTGATTCCTTATAGTTAAGTGCTTTATTTAAGAGTGGGAGGGCTTTTTGGGGCTGTCCAGTTTGGATCAGTGCAATAGATTTCTCAACAAGCACTTGTCCTTCCATTTTCTTTTGAAGTCCCTTATTTAAAGCAAGGTCAAAAAACTTAATGGCCTCTTTAAAATTTTCCTTTTCTAAAAAGAGACGAGCCTTGAGTGCAAATAGTTTTCCATCATCACTCATGCTGGCGGCTTTTTCTAATGGGGCCATCGCTTTGTCATATTCTTTTGCCTGGATAAGTGAATTAGCTAGAAGTTCCATATTCTTCTTATCGCTTTTGATGAGCTTTTTACTAATTGCTTTTTCAAGAAGTTGGCTTGACTCAAAAGGTAGACCATTTGAAAGATAGAGACTCACGATATTCAGAATTTCTCCTTCCTGATCTAGAAGGTTAAGCATAAGCGCTAAATCAAGAACGGCCAAGGCCTCCATACTTTTATTTTGATTAAGAAGAGTGCCTGCTAATTGGGACCAATACATTTTCTTGCCAACATTAAGCTCCACCAGTTTTAAGAGCATGTCAGATGCCTCTTTAAAGCGACCTTCTTCATAAAGAAGACTAACGGCAAATGTCAGCCAGTTTTCTTTAGGCTCTTTTGAAATTGATAGCGCCTTGAGGATTGAGTTAAGCGCTTCTTTCTTTAGACCCTTGTGAAACTGAATTGTCGCAGAAAAGACATAAGCGTCTGGTTTCTCTTCTTTTGATAAAGAGAACCAGTCACTTAAAGTTTTTTCAGCTTGATCATACTTTTCAGCTAAAACCTGAAGTTGGGCCAAAGCGAATATTGACTGTAATGTAGGCTTATAAGGAAGAGAGTTTACTTCAATTGATTTCTTAAATGCATTTCTCGCTTTGTCGTATTTCTCAGTTTGAGCATAGGCATAGGCAAGCGCTTGCCAAATTTTACCAAGCTCAAAAGGGCGATAATTTTCTTTCTCGGCCATTTTTTCTAAAATTTCAATGGCACCCTTTCGATTGTCTTGAACGATAAGTTCATTGGCACGTTCAAGTCGTCGCTGAACGCCTTTTGACGTAAGTCCAGGTTGACGGTTTTGAAGCTCTCTAATTTGTTCTTCACTATATTTCGCTTGAACTCCAAAATTAAGGAGTCCAAAAGATACAAATATGATTTTAACCTTACTCAACATAAAGTTTTCCTTATCTAGTCAATTTGAAATCAAGTTGGACTTTAAGACCTTTCATAATAACGGGCTTTCCATCAACTATTTTGGGTTGATACTTCCATTTCAAGAGAGCACGCTTTGCTGATTGATCAAAAATCCGTGGAGGACTTGCTTCAACAACCTCTACATTCTCAACTCCACCAGCAGCATTCACATCAAACTGAAGGCGAACCCAACCTTGCTTGCCTGTCATGGCCGCTTTTCTTGGGTATTGAGGCTCGATACGAACCAATGGCATAACAGAGCGATCTGTCTGAGCTGTACCACCACCAGTTGCCCCACCAAGATAAGGTCCATCTCCTAAAGAGAGGGAGCTTGTAAGAAGGGGAGCGTTCATGGCCATCTTTGGAGCTGGAGCATCCACTTGCGCCTTAACTGCCATCTTTGGCATTTGAGGAGTTTCTTGTGGTTTCTCTGGCTCTTTTGGAAGTTGCCTTTTCTTTGTCTGTACCTGACTTGTGTTTACGCTTCTGATGAAATCTATATAGTTTTCAGTGTCAGAGCTTTTTCCAAGTTCAGCTGGCTGGCTAACTAAATGGGCCATAAGCAAAAAGAGTACGAACGTTACAGGTCCGCCTAAGAGCAAAGAGGTTAAATAAAGGTGGCTTTGCTTTTGTAGGACCATGCTTATTGTCCTCCAGTTGCAGCAACAGATATTGCTGTTACTCCAGCTGCGCGAATTTGATCCATTACTTTAACAAGTGTTCCTGTTTTAGAACCTTTGTCTGCTTGAACCACAATAGAACCTTCAGGTGTTTCTGCATGAAGTCTTTCGATGTTTGCTCTTACTGAACGGATATCAATTTTTCTTTTATCAATCCAAATATCACCACTTTCACTAATGCCAACAAAAATGGAGGCCTTGTCTTTCTTTTCAGCAGTGGCCGCACTTGGACGACTCACTTCAATACCAGCTTCTTTTACGAAACTTGTCGTTACAATAAAGAAAATAAGCATGATGAATACAACGTCGAGCATCGGCGTTAAATCAACACCTGTGTCTTCATTGTTTTGAGCTAATCTTTTTCTTCTCATTATAAACCTCTATTAAAAATCTAATTCCATTTGGTCTTCAATTTTTGACTTGGCCTTTTTCGCCTTTCCTTCAAAAAGATTTCCAAAATATAGTCCAGACAATGCAGCAACCATCCCTGCCATTGTAGGGATAGTGGCCATCGAAATACCTGAAGCCATTAAACGGGCGTTGCCAGTTCCGGTAAGCGCCATGACATCAAAGACGGCAATCATCCCTGTTACTGTTCCAAGGAGACCTAGGAAAGGACAAAGACTAACAAGAGTCTTGATGGTACCAATATTTTGATTTAGTTCTTGATTTAGCTTAGAAATTTCACATTCTCTAATTCTATGGGCGAACCAAGAACTCTTATCAGAGCGCTTTTGCCATTCATCGACCCGTTGTTTGACGATTTCTGGCATTCGGAATTTAAAAAACAGTGAACGCTCTAAAATCATGAGCCAAAGGAGAAACGTCGTAAAGAAGATCACCTTCAAAACGTCGCCTCCTGTGGCGAGAAAATCGTTTACTGTTTCAAAGACTGTGAAGATCATGCCTTAGCACTCCCAGCATCAACTTGTTTTGAAAGTAGTCCAGCAGCTTGCTCTTCAAGAATCTGAATAAGACCCTTAGACTTCGCCGCCACAACATTGTGAAGAAGAAGAAGAGGAATAGCACATACAAGCCCAAGAACTGTTGTGATAAGCGCTGTAGAGATACCACCGGCCATTAACTTCGGGTCACCAGTACCAAAAAGTGTAATAGACTGGAAGGTTGCAATCATACCTGTAACGGTACCAAGTAGACCTAGAAGAGGAGCAACCGCAGACAATATTTTAATTGTTGGGATTCCTCTCTCAAGCATTGGCGCTGTTTTAAGGATCGTTTCATCGAGCTTCATCTCAAGCGTTTCAAGGTCTTTACCTTTGTTGGCCTCAAATGCCTTAATCAGCTGAGCAATAGGGTTATCCCCTTGAGGTTGAGTGCTGTTAAGTTGCTCTTTAATCTTTTTGCCTTCTTTATTAAGAACAAAGAATCTTTCCCCAACCATAATGAGGCCTAGGAAAAGAAGTGCTAAAATGACGTAACCTACAAGACCACCTTGCTGAAGTCTCTCTCCAAGGCTAGGAGCTTGTACAAGCATACCAAGGATAACGCCACGAGAAGGGTCAAGACCAAAGTTCTCATAACCAGATTTCGCATCTTCAAGATCTTCAATCATACCAAGAAATTTTCCTTGAGGTTGACGAGCAAGCTCTACGATTTGGTTTGTTGTTGATTGGTAGTTTAAGTATTTACCATCGGCCGTAAGGTTAAAGGCACCAACTCTCATAACAGTTTTTTCTGACTTACTACCGTCTGGAGTAACAACTTGAGCCTTAAACTTTACAACTTTTCCAGACTCAGTCATTTCCTTTTGCATTTCAAACCACAACTTGTTGAGGTCTGCGATGGCCGGAAGTTTCTTTCTTTCAGCAAGTTCAGACATAAACTTGTCGCGACCTGGAAATTGAGCAGAAACTACAGAGTTTTGAAATTGTCCTTTAAAATCACCTGCAGCGATTTTAACAACACCAACGATCTCACCAACTGTACCAGAAGCAATATTTAGTTTTTGCTCTAGCTCAGCAAGTTCTTTCTCATTGGCCTCAAATGAAGTCTGAAGCTTTTTTGTGATCGCCTGAAGGGCCTTAAGTTCGGCCATCTTTGCAGCAAGCTCCTGCTTTTGAGTATTTCTTTCAGAGATGAATTTCTTTTCTCTGATCGATAAAGTTTTTGTTTTTTCAACTCTTTCAACTTTTACTTGATTAAGAAGTTCATCAAGGTTCTTTGGAGCCGCTGCAGAAATAGCAGACGTGCCTAAAAGTGAAAGGGTAATGAGTACGATTCTATTTTTCATAAGACCTCCCCAGCTGCAGCGATGGGCAGTTTTACAAGTTGTGGTGCTGCTTGTTTGCGCGCCATTTTTATACCTGATTGAATAGATTTTTTGTATTCGCTTCCAAGCTCTTCCCAAGCTTTGCTAGTTGAATTCCATACAGCGGCTTCTTTTCCATCAAGACTTTGATACATAAGAGCAACACGACCGACTCTCAAATAATCAACAGTCATTTCTTTGCCGTCTTTCTCTTTAATTCCACGATATGCTTCGATGGTCCGGCCGTACTCATTCTCAATTTGGTAAGCTTCTAGAATTTGACGAAATTTTTCTGACGTTGAGATATCTGCTCTAGATAAAAGACCATTAAGGTCATTAATTCTCTTTGATCTCTCTTCTGGAAGAAAAGGAACATCGAGAGAGACAAATTTGTCCATATTTTCAACCATAGAAACCATTAAAGGCACGATCCCTTGATTGGTTT
>JAIPEG010000052.1 GCA_021737405.1 Bacteriovoracaceae bacterium | reverse complement strand
GTGATAGCGCAAAATAATGTAGGGACCTCGAACATCAATGAGAGGCGGAATATTCTTTGGCCACCAAACTGGTCGCAACTGAACTTTTACCTTCTGACCTTCCTTACCTAATATAAAGGGAATCGCCTTTTTCGTTGATTTATCAAGGGCAGAGTCTTTCCATTCTTTATTTAAATCTAAAAGCTTTACACTAAAATGGGTGCTCTCTTTAACAAACTCAGTGAGTTGTTTCTTATATTTTTGATAGAAGCCCGATAAAAACTTTATTTCAGTTGTTGTAACGCCTTTTTTCTCTAATTTACGAAGGGCTTCTCCAATACTTTTTGAAGAATAGAAAGCCTCTGAGAAAAGGTCAAAACCAATGGGAGCATCACCAAAGATATCACTCTCCTGAGCTTGGCCCGTGGGAGAATTATCATGAAACTTTTTTCTAATGGCCGCATACATTGAAAATTGATTCTTATCTTCAAGAGTTATGGGAAATTTCTTTTGCCAAGCATCTCGATAAATGGGGGTTAAAGAGTTATCCCATCGACTTACGTGGTCCATAATTTCAAAAACATCTGTGGCCTCTGAGTACTGGGCCACTCCGTTTGCAAGAATTGGTAAAGAAAAGCCTAAGGCCAATAGAAGTTTCCAAAATCCCATTATTCTTCCTTGATAAATTTAGGACGATTTTATTCTATCATAAGTTTATATTAGGCCCCAAGGTCATGGGGCCCAAGAATTAATCTACTCTGCACTCGTTGGTGTAACGGTATTGAGGATTCCATCAAGAACATGAATTCGATATGGGTCTCTACCATCTGTGGGTTCTAACTCAGGAACGCTTGCAGGTGCTCTTTGTCTATCGCGAGCTAAAAGTGAGTCACTTACTTTAACAACCGCCTTAAATACCACCTGGCCATCTTCCGTTTTTACTTCGCCATCAACCGTTAGCTCAGGTTCGTACATAATGAACTCCCCTTCCACGCCTAGTGGAATAAGGATCGGGCCTCTGGCCTGTAAAACCGCATCTTCTGGAGAAACTCCTGGGGCCACAATTACGGCGCGATCTCTGATATCACTTGTTAATGTTAACACTGAATCACTAGTATAAAGTCCTTCGCCTGCGCCAGCTCCAGAAGAAGTAAGACTTGAAATCTCTGCTCCTCTCGAAGTTCGACTAGGAGTATAAGATCCTCCTTCCTCACCTCTGGCTGAATCAACTGGACCAGCTGAAGAAGGGCCTGTGGCAGGAGCATTTACTGGAGCACTACTTGGCGCCACAGAGGCAATTCCTCTACTTGGGCCTGCTGCTGATCTTCTCGAATTATTGACAGGTCTAACTTGAGCTGGAGTCGGTGCTGCTGCAGGAGCTTCTGCTAGAGCACGTCTGACATCTTGTTTTTCTCTCAATTGATTTTCTAAAAGTGGAATCTCTGACTTAAGCTTCTGAAGTTCAGCAAGAAGTTGCGTCCTCTCCGGATCTTCTTCACCTTCACCAGATTTTCGAGATTCTTCAAGATCTCTTTGAAGCTGAGTTTGGCGCCTCTCCATTTCTTCAAGACGAGTCAAAAGAGCCTGAGTAGCAGGATCTAGGCCGTTCTCTTGACCTCTTAATTCTTCAGTTAACCTCTCTCCCCCTGCAGAAGTTGGAAAAGCTGGGTTTGGAATTATATTGGCGGGAGTGTTTGAAAAATTTGTCGTCGGATCCTTTGAAGTAATCAGCGAATTACTTATGGGGGCCTCAGTTGTTTTAGAAGTTTGAGCATTAATTCCTGCTCTACTGATATTTGTTCCTCCACCACTACTCAAGAAGTTGCTATTTCCGGATTTGGAGGGGACGCTTTTAGATAGTCTTGTTACTTGTAAACCACTATCAAAATTTCTCCCTGTATTTGTAGGGTTTCTGGCTTTATCGACCCCTGAGATGGTCCTCGCGTCTCCACTGAGGTTTGCCAAAACCCCACCTAGATCAGTTGTAAATGTTGAGTCGCCATTTAATGTCACGCTCTCAGCAACCTGTGCCGTGGCCCTTGTCTGATGACCTGGCTGACATGAGAAACCATAGAGAAGCACTTGATTATTGATAACATCATTCATTTGATCAACGGAACATGATCCTTCATCACAAAAAAGATCATTACTCCTTTCACGACATTCATTGAAACGACTCTCTGCAATCGTTCCAGAGAGAGGATCAAAGTTTTGCGCTTCTCTCACTCTTTCTAAATCAGCTGCTAAAATGGGAGTACAGTACAATGATGCCGTACTAAGAAGATCTCCTCCATTCGCATCTATTTCACCACCTAAAAGTTTCTCAAGAGCTCTTCTTCCGTATTCAGGATCAGACAAGGGATTACAGAACTTATGCTTCAAAGCCACAGGCTTTGTTTTTTCCTTACAGGCCATCGCTGAGCGAAGGGCAATAAGAGACATTGCTCCATTCTTCACAAGCTTCATACGCTTTATTGTGATCTCCATTGGACTTAAATTATTTAAGTCAGGATACTCCCTAAGCATAGCTTCGGAAGTCAAAGAGTCGTTCACTCTTTTTAACATCTCAACCATATTTCTAGACCCATGAATTTGTGCGATAGGATTATCATAAGTACTAAAGATTGATTCAAAACTTGCTGCTAATCTAAAACTAGTGCCAAAGTCCGCTTGCCTTCCCATTTGAGCAAGAGCACCATTTAATTGCGCTTCACTTAATTGTCCAGAGCGTCCTCCATCAAGGAGTTGGTTGAGCTGTTGAGAATATCCGTCAATAACTTCTGAGTTGGTTCGACCACCAAGAAACTTGGCGCTCTCTAGATTGGCTCGATAATTTTCATAAACATAATCCCCCATTCTTTGCCCAATGGCCGCCCCTTGAACAAGGCTTATAAAGAGCTCAGCATCTGCTGGATTTACCTCTTGACCGTCTCCACGAACGAGAAGGTTGTCATATTCTGGATGGGCCTGCTCAAAGGCCAGTAATTTTTCAAAAAGAGTACCGTCATCTAAACCTTCTGTACCTAATCTTCCCTCTTCTTTAATGGATTCAATAAATTCATTAAAGTGATTCAACCGACCCTCGTTTCCTCTTAGAAAAGATGAACTTTCTCTAATTAAACCTAAAGAGTGATTTAAAGCTGTGACCCTACTTGCGTTTAGCCCTGCTAGGCCAGGGTGGCGCCTATTTGCATTCGCTTCACTTAGAGTTTGTTCAATTTCTCTAATGATCAAAGGCTGTCCGCCAACAGATTCACCATTAAACTCATTCATCATTTGTAGAGCTGCAGGAAGCTTTAACATTCCCATTTGAGGATCAATGGCCGCAATATTGCCAGCATAAAGCTGCTCTGCTCCTGAATTTAAGGCAATTTCATCACCTACGACACTTGAAAGAGCTTCTCTTAAGTCAGGAATACCACCAATTTTTCCCCTAAAAGAGCAATCTTCACTCTCTCCACAATTTGACGAGTATCTTTCAAGCGCTTGGTTGATAACATCACTTGATGAGCCAACATCTCCACCACACATACTCCCCGAATTTGAACCAAACTTTTCGAGGTCCAATCCACCTGGAGCGCAGCTCATCACTTGGTCGACAAATTCACTTAAGGGCATTGTATTTCCAGCACTAAAAAAATCATCTTCTAATCCAAAAAGAGATTTATAGTGGGCAATTTTATTAGGATCATCTTCATTGTGCATAAGTTTATATAGGTGATTCATCAGTTCTATATCAGCTGCAAAGGAGGCTTGTAGATCAACGATCTTTTTCATGTCTTCCATTTCATCTGCAATGACTTCAGCCTTAAGAGTAACCTCAAGCTCCTTCATCTCTTCATCACTTCTAAGACCTGCAATAATCTGTGGAAAAGATGAAGGATCAATGGCCTCCTGAGCACATGTTTCTGTGCTTCTAAGACCATCTAAATTTTTACAAAGGTTAACCGCGTCTGATGCCCCCGCAGAACTTCCCACACTCCCTAAAGACTGCAGGGCGCCTGGTGAACAGGTTGATTCATTAAAGTAATTGACGAGACCTTCAATACTTGAAATTGAAAGTTCCAATTCATTTACAGCAGAACAACCAGTAGTAATCCTCCCCATTGCTGGGTCGACACTAGTTACTAAACGATCTCCCTCACTGTTATTTGAAGCGCTACTAAGAGCACTGAAAAGACTACTTCCAATAGCGAGAAGCCTCTGGCCCCACGATAGACCTTCTGCCTCTTGGGCAAAAGTCATTTGCGAGAACATCAAGCTCCAACAAACTAGGAAGTTAAGGGCGACCTTTGCGATTTTGTTCATAATTAACTCTCTCATCAGCAGTACGGCACCCTAACTCTTCGACAACTTTCGCCTATTACTTGAGTGCTTACATCCAATATATAAGAGGGCATTTCCACGCCCTAGAGGAAAACCCAGCATTCTTAAGGATTTATATAAGTATTTGAAATGACAAGGTGTATAATGACCTTAATCAGTTTTTAGCGACTCTGCTAATTGCCTCAAATATTTGTCACTCTACCCCCAAAATGGATAATATTGAGTAAATTACATTGGTAAACGAAGGACTTAAAATATGCCCATAACAAGCACCAGAATTAAAACGAAAGATGAATACTTCTCTCATTGGCAAAAGGCCCATGAAGTACCCCAAGATTTTTGGGCAAAGGCCGCGGAAAATTTTCAGTGGATGAAACCTTGGAGCAAAGTTCAGTCTGGGGACTTCAACGATTTAGAAATTAAATGGTTTGAAGGAGCAACTCTAAATATCACGGCAAACTGTCTTGACCGCCACTTAGAAACTCGCGGCAATAAGACGGCCGTTATTTGGGAATCAAATGACCCCAATGAAGCCCCAATTAAATATACTTATAAAGAATTACACGCTGAAGTCTGCCGCTTTTCAAATGTCCTAAAAGACCAAGGGATCAAAAAAGGCGATCGCGTTTGTTTTTATATGTCTATGGTACCAGAACTATTAACAGGTGTTTTGGCCTGTGCTCGTATTGGCGCGGTTCACTCCGTGGTCTTTGGTGGCTTTAGTGCTCAAGCCCTCGCTGGACGGATTCAAGATTGCCAAGCAAAAATGGTGATCACCTGTGACGAGGGTTTTCGAGGGGCCAAGACTATTCCTCTAAAATCAATTACCGATGAAGCGCTTGAAAGTTGTGACACCGTTATCTCTGTTCTTGTGCGTGAAAGAACGGGTGGAAAGATAACTTATAAGGAAGGCCGAGATCACTCTCTTCTTCCTCTCATTAAGAAGGCCTCTAACGATTGCCCTCCAGAAGAAATGCAAGCAGAAGACCCCCTCTTTATTCTCTACACTTCTGGATCTACTGGAAAACCAAAGGGCCTCATGCATACGACTGCTGGCTATATGGTTTGGGCCGGCTACACTTTTGAAAATGTTTTTCAAATGGAAGAAAATGATACTTACTGGTGCACGGCCGATATTGGTTGGATCACGGGTCACAGCTATATTACCTACGGGCCACTTCTTAATGGCTCCACAACTGTTATGTTTGAAGGCATTCCGACTTACCCAGATGCAGGTCGCTTTTGGGATATCGTCGATAAATTTCAAATCACTCATTTTTACACAGCTCCTACTGCCATTCGTGCCCTGCAGGCTTGCGATATCAATCTTGTAAGAAAGCATGATCTCTCGAGCCTAAAAGTATTAGGCTCTGTTGGTGAGCCCATAAATGAAGAGGCCTGGGAGTGGTACAACACAGAAGTTGGTAAAGAGCGCTGCCCTATTGTCGATACTTGGTGGCAAACAGAAACCGGTGGCATCATGATTACTTCTCTCGCTGGTGTTACTGAAAGTGTACCCGCTCACGCTACCTACCCACTTCCAGGAGTCAACCCAGTGCTTGTTGATGGCGAGGGCAAAGTGGTTGAAGGAAATCCCGCAGATGGCAACCTTTGCATGGAACTACCATGGCCCGGCATGGCGCGAACAATTTGGGGCGATCATAAACGTTACAAAGAGACTTATTTTTCAACCTATCCTGGAAAGTATTTTACGGGAGATGGCGCGAGAAGGGACGCTCAAGGTCGCTATAGAATCACTGGACGCGTTGATGATGTAATCAATGTCTCCGGTCATAGAATTGGAACAGCTGAAGTCGAGGACGCGATTAACGAGCATCCGGCCGTGGTTGAAAGTGCTGTGGTAGGTTACCCCCATGACATCAAAGGCCAAGGAATTTATGCCTATGTCATACTTCAACCTGGTCAGGAAATGACGGCAGAAGAATTAACACCCCAGTTAAATGAATTGATTAATAAAATCATCGGTCCCATTGCAAAACCAGATATTGTTTTGCCTGTTAGTGGTTTACCTAAAACCCGTTCAGGAAAAATTATGCGTCGAATTTTGAGAAAAATTGCGGCGAAAGATGTTGAGAATCTAGGTGATATTTCAACTCTTCTTAATCCTGAAATCGTTGATGAAATAAAAAATGGGGCAGGGCTCTAGTATCATGAGTGAAGTGAAAATCTTTGAAGGCAGTGAGATAAGTCTTGAATATCTATTCATAGATAATTTGGCCCAAAGCTCCATCATCCTCCTGCATGGCTATGGGGCAAATATGAGAGACCTTGCTGGCATTGCCTCCATAAGTCCTATCTTTAAGAACTTTAATTGGTATTTTCCAGATGGGGTTCTCAAAGTTCCGATTGGTCCTTTCATGACAGGAAAAGCTTGGTTTCCCATTGATATGGAAGTTCTCAATCGCGCCATGAATACCGGAGGCTTTGAGCACCTTTTTGCTGATCATGTTCCAGAAGGACTCGAATCTTCGGCCCTCATCTTAAAAGAATTTATAGACCAAAATGTTAATGTCCCCTATGTTCTCGGAGGCTTTAGCCAAGGGTCCATGTTGGCAAACTATCTGACCTTTGAAGCTCAGTGTGACCCAACCGCTTTGGTTCTTTTATCTTCCACTCTTGTAGCGCGAAATAAATTTGAAAGCAGATTAAGTGTATCTCCTTGGGGCCGCTCTATTTTTCAAAGTCATGGGGTTGATGATCCAGTTCTACCGGTTGCTATGGCAAGAGAGCTAAAAGACGTTTTCAAGGCCTATCATCGTGACATAAGTTACCATGAATTTTCAGGAGGCCATGAAATTCCTCCGGCCATCTTGCAAGAGCTCATCAGTTTTTTACAAAAGAAATTATCGTAAGTTTTAGGATCATCATGAAAAAATTAATTTCTGGCACAATTTTAAAAATGAAGTCTGAAATTCCGACTTCTGGAAACGTAGAGTACGCCCTTCCCATAGGTGAAGAGACCGTTCCCTTAAATAAGTACCTTGGAAAGAAAATCAAACTTTCTTGGCAAGAAAAAATCTTTGATATCCACGACGGGAGTTTAATAAAGAAAAGCTACGCTCAAGGCTATAGCTATAAAAACTTTATCAGCCTTCCCCAGTGCGACACCTGTATTGTAAAGCCAGAATTGTGTCACTTTCATAAAGGCACTTGTCGAGATCCTGAGTGGGGAGAAAAGAACTGTTTCATCCCCCACTACATTTACCTCTCCATCACGAGTGGTCTAAAAATAGGAATTACCAGAGAAACTCAGGTCCCCACAAGATGGGTTGATCAAGGAGCAATCAAGGCCCTTCCCATTTTAAAAGTCGCCGATAGAAAAACTTCGGGAATGATAGAAGTAGAAATAGCTAAAGAGATGGCCGATAAGACGAATTGGCGAAATATGCTAAAAGGCGTCTACACTGATGTGGACCTCTTAGAGATTCGTGACAATATTTATGAAGCCTATGGTGACCTTCTTGATGATGCTGATGCAGAAGATTTAGACGAGGACGTTTTAGAAATTCATTACCCCATTTTGGAAACACCAAAGAAAGTAACAAGCCTCTCCTTTGATAAGCAAAAAGATGTCGAAGGCACCCTTTTAGGTATCAAGGGCCAGTACCTAATCTTTGACACTGGAGTAATTAACATTAGAAAACACAATGGTTATGCCATCGATTTTTGGACTGAGGAGTAGCATGAAGCACATGATTGAAACAACATCACTTATTGAAAATGCCTTTGAAGTGGCCCTCGTCGCTCAAAAAAATTCTCATAGCCCCTATTCTCATTTTGCCGTTGGTGCGGCCATAAAATTTAAAGATGACGTTACTCTCTATCCAGGCTGTAACGTAGAAAATGCTAGTTATGGTGGTACAATCTGCGCCGAGAGAACGGCGGTTTTTTCAAGAGTGGCCAGCAAAGGCAAAGGCACGATTGAATTTGCCGTGGTCTTGGCCCACACAACTAACCCAACCTATCCCTGTGCCATGTGCTTACAGGTTTTTAGTGAGTTTTTTAAAGAAGATTTTCCCATTTACATGGGTAATGAGTCAGGGCTTTTAAAGAAGATGACCTTTAAAGAATTCTTACCCCACTCTTTTGACACCCTCTCAGAAGGACAACGATCTTGAGAGACGGAGAAAAGAAGGAGTGGGTAAACCTACTTATCCAAGCGAATACTAGGCCACTCGTGCCA
>JAIPEG010000013.1 GCA_021737405.1 Bacteriovoracaceae bacterium | reverse complement strand
CACGGTGTGAATCTCGTCAATAAAGAGCACTGGTTGCTTACCAATATCTCCTAAATCAATAAGATCCTGAATGACACCTTTTAGGCGTTGTTCAAAGTCACCTCTAAATTTAGCTCCCGCCAATAAAGAGGCCATATCAAGACTATAAATGGTTGTTCCAGTTAGAACCTCAGGCACTTCATCGCGATCAATGCAATAAGCGAGTCCCTCAGCGATGGCCGTTTTACCGACACCAGCAGCACCAACCAAGAGAGGATTATTCTTACGACGACGACAGAGAACCTGAATAATTCTTCTTATCTCTTCTTCTCGACCGATTACCGGGTCGATTTTCTCTTTTGCGGCCAATTCATTTAAGTTCTGTGCATAAAGCTCTAAAAACTTAAACTTCTTTGATTTTCCTTTACCACTTCCTTCCATCGATTCATCAGAGCTGACTTCATTTACTTCAGCCTCTTCAATTAAGCCTTCAGAACTTGTCTCGGCCTGATCTATTCCATGGGAGATAAACTTCACGACATCAAAGCGCTCTATCCCTCTTTTTTGAAGGGTATAAAGTGCAAAGGATTCCTTTTCCTGAAACATAGCAACTAAAAGATTTATTCCTCTGATGTGTCTTTTGCCAGAGGACTGAACGTGAATCGCTGCTCTTTGGATTACCCTCTGAAGGGAAAGACTTATTTCTGGCTGATAAAGAATACCAGACTCTTTTGCCAGATTTCTCAAGTCGTCATCGACAAATTGTTTCTTACTGAGCTCTTCAACTTCTCCATCACTTAATATGCTAAAGTTTTCCTTAGTATCCAAGAACTCTTCTAAGTCCGTTTTAATTTCTTTTGGGTTCACATCGCAAGAGCGAATCACTTCAACGACTTGTTCGTCGTCTAGCATAGATAAAAGCATCGCCTCAAGAGTGAGATATTCGTGCTTTAATTCATTTGCTTTTCGGATCGCCCCATTAATGATGACTTCCAATTTTTTTGACATCATAAGCTTACCTCTTGTTTAACACCCACGGGACTAGTCCCATGAACATCCTTATTCGGGTTCGGTTGAGCACTTTAGTGGGTGGCCATCTTGCTTAGCTTCTCGTGTGACTTTTGCCACTTTGCTTTCGGCCACTTCATAAGTGAATACACCACATATGCCTACTCCTTCGGTATGAACTTTCAGCATTATTCCTTGGGCTTCTGCCATAGATTTCCCAAAATGTTTCTGTAAAACATACACAACAAACTCCATTGTCGTGTAATCATCGTTATGAAGAAGAACTTTATAAAGACGGGGTTTTTGAACTTTTACCTTCTTAATAGTGGCAACACCCGTGCCTTCATCATGATCTTCTTCTCCCATTAAGTTGGGAGTAATTTTTTTTAAGTCAAGGTCAACAAAAAAAGTACTTCTCATAAACTCCTACAACGTTATTCAACCACTATATTTTACCAAGTTTTGGCCTTTAGAGATAGGGTGTCTAACCCCTTTAGAGCGAGGCAACATTGCGAAATAATCTAGTTTTTCCTAACATTAAGTGGCATTAAGAGTTATTCCAAATAAAGCCTATGGAGGGCAATGATATGAGCTTATGGTCAACATTTAAAGAGAGCCTAGAATCAATGAAAAGCCCTGCATTTTCAAGCCGCCTTCATGAAAGAATATTCTCTCTGTTTCCGGCCAAAGATGAACTATTCCATTTAAAGGCGGCGTGCCTGTCGGGACTTATGGCAAGAATCGCTTACGCTGATTTAAAGATTGATGACTCAGAGAAGGAAACTATTTCAAAGTCTCTCGTGACCTGGATGGAAATGACAGAGACCGAGGCAAATGCTCTTGCTGATTTGTGTCTTGAAGAGATTAAAGATCTCGCGGGTATTGAAAACCATTTGTACTGTCTTCCCATAAGAGAATCTTTAAGTGAGATGGAACGGTATAAAATTATTGAAACTCTCTTCTCTATCGCTGCTGCTGATGGAAATGTTGAAAATCAAGAGGCTGAAGAAATTCGAAACATTAATCAAGGGCTTTTATTAGAGCATAAGCATTTTATCTCTGCCCGTTCGACCGTACTTGAATACCTAGGAAGTCTTAAAAAGTAGAAACGGCTAGAGACATACTTCTTGAATAAGCTTGTCGAGGTATGAATCTGGAATCGAGGCTTTATGACTTAAGGTGCACATGAGATTCTTTCCCGTTGGATCCAGGCTATAGTAGATAATCTCTTTTTGCTGTTTATCATAAAACTCATGATAGCAATCAGGAAATCCCAGGACATGACCTAATTCATGGGCAAAGGTAATGGTTAATTGAGAAAAGTTTAAATGCTTTGATAGGTAAATGCGATTTGGTTCATCACTTTTAACAAAGGAGAGCCCACCGTCTGTCCAAGAAATTTCGAGTGCATCTTCTCCCTCTCTTGCTTCCTCTAAAAGAATTTCAACCTTTTCGTTACTCCATTTCTCTGCCACGAAATCAGTTAAGACTGAGTAAGTTCCATGTAATTTATTTTTAAGTAGATCATTTGCTATGAAAGGAATTCTTACGACAATCTTTTCATCACTTTTAAAGCACGACCATTTCTTGTCTCCCCTTCTTTCAAAAAAGCTTGCTAACCTCAACTCATACTTACTTTCATAATTTTCGAAGTAATGATCAATACTCTTTTTTCTTCGGCTCATCAGGAGCTCAAGGGAACATAATGATTCGGTATTATATTCGGAGCAAAGATCAATCAGAGGTGTTTGCAATGTCATGTCACTAATATCAAAACCTTTTTCTAACTGCTCTCTAAGTTTAAATAAAGGCCTGACATCAAATTTCTCTCTTGAAGTCAGTTGATCCATTGAACAACTCAAAGCACTTAGACGAGAGAGCTTCTTTCTTAGGGCATGGATCTTTTTATGAAGCCTTTCAAAATCGGACAAATCCTCAATTTTAACTAATACAGAAGAAGATATTTCATTAGCTCCTATAACTGTCTCGTGATTTTTTGAGCCAATTTTATCAAACCACTCCCTTTGCAATCCTTTTAATTCTTCAAGTAATAAACTTTTTGACAACCGAAGGGGCTTTAAAGGATTTGAAGAAAATACGGTTCCAACCTCTAAATCACCTGGAGCTGAAAGATAGGGAAAATGAGCTTTGTTATAGTGAAAAGAGAAATTTGTAACAGACCAAAAGAACTGTTCAATCTGATCTTTAAGTTCCGAGTCTGCCTCTGAAACCATTGAAATATTATTTTTACACGCTCCCTCTCTAAAGAGCACTAACTCTGTCGAGGCTGCGGAGACGGTTTTTTCTTTATTGATGTCCTGATCAAGGCCACAACTTCCCAAAAGAAGCACTTGAAGAAAAACTATGGCGATTAAAAGATATTGCAAGAAACCTCTCACCTGTTTAAGAATTGAACATACCCATCATAAAAAAACAGCGTAAATTCAACAAGTTACTGCCATTTCAGGATGCTTTCATTCTTAATGTTGCATTATCAATGCCATTCTTAGGCAAGTTGAGGAAACTCTTGATTAAGGCCAATTTCAAGCTCAACTAGGGCTTCTTCTAAGGGCAAATCTGTAACTGTTAAAGGTTCACCATAGTAAATATCAATGATTGAAAATGGCTTTGGTAGGCGAAAATTATCCCAGCTATTAAACTGCCAATAATTTCTCGCCAAAGGTGCGTAAGGAATAATTGGAATACCAGCTTTCTTTGCCATCACGATGATACCGGGCTTTACTTTTTTAGCTGGTCCCTTTGGTCCATCAACAGTTACGGCCCCAGGTAGTCCACTTTTTAAAAGATCAACCATTTCCTCCATGGCGATCCGACCTCCCTTATCAACGCCCGTTTTAGAGCGGGAAGATCCTCTCGCAACAGAATGACCAAACTTTTGGCAAGTATAGGCCACTGGCTCAGCGTCTTTTGAACGAGAAACAATCACCACATACTTTCTTGTGCTTTGAGCGAGAATGCCTTGAAAGAGATTTTGATGCCAAATGGCCAAAAGATAATTCCCCTTTTCACTAAGTCCCGCAGCATTTTCGAGAACTTCAGAATTATGAAAACGGTAGCGATAAGTAAGATCAAATAATCGCACCAAAAAATATAGGAATCTTTTCACCATTTTCTCAATATATAGAATCATTTAGTTGTTGTCCCCTGTAATGAAGCTTGAATTTAAGAAGAGATAACTCTCTGAAAATATGAACGCTTTATAGTGGTCTTTACAGGGTTCATCTCGTTTGAACTGGCAAACAATTCTAATTTTTGCTACTATGCGTTCATGTACCACCAAACCAACATGACAAATGCCAGCCGTCTTTTTAAGGTCTTTTTGATCCTTAGTGTGGCCGTTCATGGAGGTGTTCTCTTTTATAAACAAAATAGAAAACTATTTTATGTAAGCTCCCAAGAGGATTTCCCTATTGAGCAGAGTCTTCAAGTGCGCTTACAAGAAGCCCTTAAACCACAAATCACAAAGAAAACTGAAAAGATTATCAAGAAAAGAATGGTGAAAGAGGCCGTTACTAAGTCAGCTCCAATTGAAGAGCCTGCACCTGAACAGCCCTCCAAACCTGTGGCGAAGAATTTTGATTCCTTTATCAAAAACTACACTCAACCACACTATCCTAGAATTGCCGAAAGAAGAGGAATTACAGGTAAGGTCCTCCTAACCCTGAAAGTAAAAGGCACTGGTGAAATTGTTGAAGCCTTTATCACGGAGAGCTCAGGTCATAAAAGCCTAGATAATTCAGCACTAGCTGCCATAAAGTCTTGGTCTTTTAAGAAGCTTTCTGATGATCCTGATAGACTTTTTAGCATGTCAAAAGTTGTCATCTACAAGATCAAATAAGAATTTCACTTACCTGATAAATAAAAAAACCCGTGAACTTGTCACGGGTAATTCACGTTGAAATTTCTACTGTGTTTAATTGTTGTATTGTGAGGGGTTATACCAGCAAAGAGGACGCACTCCTGTCACATCACCTTTTACTCTATTACATGTACCAATAGTTGGATCTTCCATATCTGTGTCAACACTTGAAGCAACATCACATGCTGCTGCACTAAAGTAAGTGTCGAGACGACATTGTGGCAATGGGTGAGCATGATCCGTGCTCGTCACAACGGCTGGGTCTTTTACAGAGAATGAAAGCTCATCTGTTAAGCCTCTTAAAGAATGAAAGAGTGAAGAAAGTGAGCGGCCTGCATAGGCAGAGCGAACACAAATCGCAGACTCCTCTTGTCCTGCACCGTATTTATCGTCACATACTTTTGTTACTTCAGCGTCAACAGTCATAGTCTTTACAACATCTAGACTGTCTCCTCTTTTTTCCAAAAGTTTTCTAAAACATTTTGAGATTCCCCAGTAGTCCGCTTGTCCTTCATTGGCTGCCCAACGAACTTGGCCAAACCAATCCATTTTACGAGGAGCTCCGCCAAGGTGGTGACCTAATTCATGGCAAACAACAAGGGCAAAACCATCAGGAGTAACTGTTTCGTGACGTGCAAGTCCACCAAACATATGAACTTCCCAGTCTCCGTTCGTCTGACGAGCAAAAGCGTTTACCGTACCGTCATCCCAATTTCTTACAACTTTAAGTGTTCCACCATGAGTACTAACAATTTCATTATAGATTGCCTCTACGTCGTTAATGGCCTGATCAAACTGATCTTTGGTAATACCTGCAGCATTTTTATCGTTTGCCCCAATCCATAGGTCGTTTTCGATAGTAATTCCACTTTTGCCATCAAAGTCACATGACCATGAGTTAAAAGAGGCAACTAAAGTTAATAATAAAATCCATTTTTTCATAAAATTTCTCCCAAGAATTTTTCTGAGCTTAAACTACAAATTGCCACAACTATCCGACAATATGTGTAAGTTAAAGAAAGGAAAAAGCTCGGACATTGTAAGGAATCGGTGTCTATTGTCAGTTTTTTGTAAGTTCGTAAGCAAATTTACTGAAGACACACAGCGCAATCTTATTGAATGTCGTGATATTTCTATTCTTCCTTGATAACCTCGCTGCCGATTGAGGAGCCATACAGAGATGAACTTTTTAAAAAAATTCATATTCAAAATCTACTTTGAAAGAATGGCCAAAAAAGTGGCTAAATTTTCTAAGAAAGCCCTTTTGTGTCAGGAAAGAGTTTTTAGTGAGCTCATGAAAAATGCCCAGAGAACAACTTTTGGGAAAGATCATCAATTAAATACTGAGACAACCTATGAAGACTTTAAAAAATTAGTACCTATTTTAAGTTACGAAGACCTCAGACCTTACTTTGAAAGAATTCGAAAAGGTGAAACGGATGTGCTCTGGCCTGGCCTTCCCCTTTATCTTGCCACCACTTCAGGAACAACTTCAGGGGAAAAGTTTATTCCCGTGACCAAAGAGTCTCTCAAAAAAGGAATGGCCTCATCTATTCTTTGCTCGGCCACCTATTTAAAGGAAACAAAGAACTACGAACCTCTTTTAAAGAAGATGGTCATTCTCTCGGCAAGCCCTAAAATGGTTCACGATGGTTCCATTACCTATGGAAAAATAACCGGAATCTTTAATCGCCACATTCCAAGCTTTATGAAAAGTCAGCGAATCCCTTGTATAGAGACAAATAGCATTGAAGACTGGGACTTAAAGATGATCAAAACCATCGAAGAGTCGATTGGTAAAGATGTTGGAATGGTTGGCGGTTTTCCTGCCTGGATCATTCGCTACTTTGAAAGACTGCTTGAAAAAACTGGGGCTAAAACTGTTTCTGAAATATTCCCCAATTTAGATATTATCACTCATGGCGGTGTCGCCTACCCTCCTTATAAGAAGCGGATGGAGACTCTTATTGGCCGGCCATTTCATCGCCTAGAAGTCTTTAGCGCTTCAGAGGGCTTTATTGCTTTTCAAGATCAGCAAAGTAAAGATGACTTATTATTGGTTCCCAATGGTGAAATCTTTTACGAATTCGTCCCCCTAACGGAATGGGGTCAAGAAAATCCAACCCGCCTGTCTTTAGGAGAGGTTAAAAAAGGTATTGTATATGCCATGGTTATTTCAACAATGGCTGGACTTTGGGCCTATGAACTTGGAGACACTGTAACGTTTACTTCTCTAGATCCGTTTCGCTTAAAAGTTTCAGGGCGCACCAAGCATTTCATTTCAAATTCTGGAGAGCACTTAATCTCAGAACAAGTCGAGCAAGCGCTATCGAGTGTTGCCGCTCGATTAAATGTCGAGGTTAGAGACTTTTCAGTAGCTCCCCATATAATGGATGAAGAAAAGGGAAATCGTCATGAATGGTTGATTGAATTTGAAAAAGAGCCGAAAGATCTCGAATCTTTTTCAAATGAACTCTCCCTTGAGCTTTGTAAGATTAGTGACAACTACAATCTTCTGATAGAGGGAAGTGTTCTCCATAACCCCATCATTAGCCCCCTTAAGCCTGGTGCATTTGTTGAATATATGAAGTCCATAAACAAGATGACCCATCAAAATAAGGTGCCTCGGTTAATGAATAATCGCACTCTTGCTGATGCCATGATCCCTTGGAAGAGGAAATAAGATGACAAATAAAATCATTACAAAATATTTAAACTTAATAAGAAATTACCCAAAGTTACTTATTGGCCTAACCATACTATCGATCTTAGGTTTAAGTTTAGGTCTTGTTAAATTTAATAGTAAAAATGATGTTCGAATTTGGTTTGAAGAAAATGATCCCAAGCTAGATACCTTGAATTATCTTGAGAAGACTTTCGGTAATGATGAAACGCTAGTGATTGTCGTTCATCTCCCCGACGATAGGTCAGGTGATCTTTTTCGATCAGATCGCATGGAAATCATTCATAATATAACCACAAAAGCGTGGAAGATTCCTCAAGTGATAAGAGTAGAATCCCTTACAAACTATAACTATGTAAGTTCCATCGACAATGACATCAACGTGGAGCCACTGATTGGGGAAAACTTTGATCCTCAATATCTTCTCTCAAGAAGGAGCCTTGCCCTAAGTGATGAATCAATAAAGGGTTATTTAATCGATGAGAAGGCCCACCTTGCCCTAATTTTCGCTCACCTTATTCCATCCAATGTCCAAACTCTGCGCTACAAAGATATTGTAAAAGAGGCACGCAGTATTTTAGCTGAATATTCAAACGATGAGTTAGAATTTCATATCACGGGAAAGGCCAGTCTTAATCACGCTTTTGAAGAAGTCTCCATGGGAGACGTTAAACTTATAATGCCTCTGCTTTTCATCTTGCTCGTTGCCTACCTTTTTTATGTCTTTAGAAGTTTTAAGGCAATGCTACTTCCCTTCTTCATCGTGCTAACCTGTGTAACAGCAACCCTGGGTCTTGGCTTTTGGATAGGACTTCACTTTAGTGCCATACTTGCCATACTCCCCATTATTCTCGTTGCCATTGGTATTGCTGACAGTGTCCACATTATGGTTAATTTCTTTCAATTTAGAGGAAGAGGTGAAACTACTGAAAAGGCCATTGAACTCACCATCCATAAAAACTTTGTTCCAACCTTTTTAACAAGTTTCTCAACAAGTGTTGGCCTTTTTAGTTTGATGACCACGAAGCTCGTTCCCATCAAACACTTAGGTCTTCTTGCTGGAATCGGTTGCATGGTTGCGTGGTTTTTCACGATCTTTCTTTTAATCCCATTGATTTCAATTATTTCCTATAAAGTTCCCCCCATCTTCTTTAAAGAAGATAAGGATGAGACAGTTCATAGACTTCCTGCTCTATCATTGGCATTCATAAAAAAATGGCGAATCCCTATTTCATTGTTTTTCTTAGTGGCCTCTATTTATTCTGCTTATCTAGGGATGGGTGTTACGACAAACGCAGACCCAGATAGTTATTTTAGTAAAGAATCAAAAATTGGTCGCGCCAATGAAGTCGTTAAAAAATACATCGGTGGAAGCGCAGGACCGGATCTGATCCTTGAAGCTGGTGGTCCAGATAAGGCAAAGTCACCTGAGTTTTTAAATAAAGTGTCACAATTTAATGATTGGTTACGCTCCTTAGCTCCCGTAAATAACACCGTTTCTATCTTGGATATCTTAAAGAAAATGAATCAGGTCATTAATAATAATGATCCTGATTTTTACAAAATCCCTGATTCCCAAGAACAGGTTGCCCAATACCTCTTCCTTTATACCTTGAGTTTGCCTCCAGGCATGGACATTAATGACAGGATCTCACTTGATTATAGTGCGACTCGTATTTCCTTATTGTGGACAGTTTATGACACCACCAACTGGGCCATCTACCGGGATAAGATGAAGGCAAAGGCCAAAGAACTTGGTCTAAGCTTAACGATCGCAGGAAAAGCAAATCTCTTTCAGGACATGATTGACTATGTCGTAGAGACCTTTATCCGCTCTATCGTTATGGCCATGATCTTTGTCTCCATTTGCTTAATGATTTTCTTTCGATCTATAAAGATAGGTTTAATCTCCCTTATTCCAAATATTCTTCCTCTAACTTTTGGTGCTGCTACCATGGCGCTTTTTGATATGGATTTAAATCTTGGAACCTCATTAGTGGCCAGTGTTTGTTTAGGGATTGCTGTTGATGACACTATTCACTTTCTCGCCAATTACTTTAAAAACAAAGAAGAGGGCATGTCTCAAGAGGACAATATCTTAAAGATTTTCACCTATACCGGTAGTGCGCTCATTATCACAACCCTTATCCTAAGCTCGGCCTTTGGCCTCTATGTTTTTGGGGATTTCTTACCAAACGTAAATTTTGGCATTCTCTGCTCCATAACTCTTTTATTGGCGCTTATTGTGGATCTTGTTTTTCTTCCAGCGTTCCTCTTAGTTATTGATAAGAAAAGCGTTAAGGGGTAGCAGGAGAGCGAGACTGTCGCAAATCGATAGTCCTAAAGGTTCCCTCCACAGGTCTAACCCCTTCGACAGCATTTCCGTCTACTACCCATACTTCGTACGGGCGCTCAGGGTTTCTGACATAACTTCGAATGACATTTCTTTGGGCATCAAGTTCTTTTACTATCATAATAGCATCTGGTTCGGCCGCTCCGATCCCCATGACTTCTTGCTGACGAAAATAATTATAGGAAAAATCATTTCTAAGAGGCTTTAGCCTCATAAAATCGACGTCTTTTATACTTCTTCTGACGCCTACATTTAATCGTTGAAAAACCCGTGCTTGATTTTCTGGCTTTAAATAATCGGCAATTTTCTCTCCTGGCATTGTTCGATATTCTCCAACTTGCATAGCACCCATCGCAAAAGCTTCCCCTACTTTTTCTTGCTTGGAAGTAGAGTAGCCGATGGAATTTCCATAATGAGGATTTACCGCATCTGCGTGCCACTGAGAAATATCCCCTATATCACCATCTCCATCTACGCGAGCAGCTCTTTGATAAGACTCCATATTATCAATAGCGACTTTTCGTATTGCATTGGGATCATTGCCCTGAACTGTTCTTAAAATATTATTAGAAGTCATGTGCTTATCAAGAACTCTAAACATATCGAGAATCCCCTCTTGTGAGCGCACTCCTGCACTATTTCGAGTGGCTAGTCCTCGCCAATTAACTTCATCTTCATACCAATTTCTCATTTTAAATTCATAGGCCTCAGGATTTTCAAAAGTTGCGCGACCAAAAAGATTTTTAAAATCATCATCAGGCATCCCAAGGCTCAGCTCCTCAATTCTATTTTGCCCGGCCTTTCCTCTATAATCATAATAAATATTATTCTTCTTATACCTTTCTTCTGCTAACCGGTGAATATTATCCCAAGTCTCATGAGGATCGGCCGCTATATCTTTTAAGAGGTCTGGGTCTTCTTTTAAAACCTCTTTTACATAATGATTAAATTGTCGTCGATCAACAGAAGTTACCTCCGGGCCCTCTACCCAAGGAGTTTTCCCCTTTCGATACATTGGCCTTTGTACTTGATAATCACCCATCGGTCTTAATAGCTCTACAGAATCTTCTAACGCAAGACCAAGTCGGGCCTTCTCTGTCACGTCATCCATCAGACGCTGAGAAGCAAAGATACCGTCCTTCAATTCTTGTTGCCAAACGTCTAAAGGTTTAAAGATATCCGTATCGGGATCAAGTATTCGAGGAGGTGGAAAACCTTCTTTCATTAGTGGGTAATAGAGAGCGAATTGACGAGTAGATCGTCCATTACCGTTTCCAAATGGATGAATTGAAACAAGGTCACGTTGAAATTCGGCCACAAGATCAGTGAAATACTCTAATTTTTCTGGTGAATTTATCGGTCCAAGTTCTGCCCGCATTCTATTAAACCAATCTATTCGCTCTGAGGTCAGGCCATCAACTAAGCGCTGTTGAAGGGCCTTCGTATTAATGGATTCTGCTCTCTTATTTTTCCGATTAAGCTCCCCTGTCAAATTGGCCAAAACATCCTTAATTTCATTTTCAATATTTTCAACCCGCTGGGAAAGAACCTTAATCTCTTCCTCAAGGAGCCTTAGATCTTCTATATCCTTTGGTGACTTTACTCTAATATTTTTTAACTCAACTCTTTTTTCAAACATTGAACTTAATTGAAGGTTTAAATCAACATCGAGGTTTTTGACATCCTTCATTTTCTTTAAAATTACTTGACGCTCGGCCTCTATGCCTTTTAAAAAGCGAATATCTTGAACGACTTCGGGGTGGGTATCTTGTATTCGCGCGAGAGCAGAGTCTTTAACATGGGGAACATTAGGATAAATAATCTCCCCTGTTTTAAATCCATCGTCTAGCTCTCTAAGAACTTTAAAATCAGTATAGGCATTTGATCTGATCGTATTTAAAGTAACTTCATCTATTGGCGTTTTTGAAGTTACATTACCAATGACTCCGCCATCTCTAAATTGACCAAGATATTTTTCTTTTATGTTTTCAACACCTTCTTGCATGAAATTCGATTGAATTCTTCTGAAGGTTTCCATAGAGATTTCTGGTTTTTCTTCTAGGAGCCATTTATTTGTTTTTTGAAAGTTTTGAAACGCATTCGAACCCGTATCATTATAACGCTCGTAGAGACGGGATTTTGAAAGTGAACCTTCACCCAAAACAATATTCCTTAATTCAACTGCCGAATGCCTATTATCTATAAAAAATAATGATTCAATATTATCCCTAATATTTCGAGCTTCAGTTGCTGTATAATTCCTATTTATAACACTAGGTTGTTGTAGGGTTTTTTCTAAATCTTCGAACTTCTCGCTAAACGTCTTACGAGACATGGTGATGAAATCTTTTGCAAAAACTCCTGACGCTGTTTCGGCAAAACGATTTGGAGGTCGCGCGGCAAGACCAGAACGGATTAGAATTTCTGTCTCTAACGGATTTATTCCTCCATTGCCAAGGATAGTTTTTACTTCCCTTATTTCTTTAGCTGTATAATTGAAAACTGATGCTCCTCGTTTTTCACCGACTTTCAAAGCTTGAAAAAGTGCATCTTTAGCCTTTTGATCAAAATTCTGGAAACCCAAACCATTTTTGGACATTTTTTCTATGATGGCCAAACGTTCAATAAAGTCTAAATTTGATTTTTTAAGGACATTACTCGTCTTATAGAGGTCTGAGTAATGATGGAATCTTGCTAAACGCAAACTGAAGAATTGCTTGCTCTCATCAACAATTTTAAAACTTGCCCTAGCGCCATCTTCAAAGGAAGAACCAAAGTCCCTTAACCTATCAAATGAAATAAAACCGTCTCTAGCCTCCTCTGCGACCAGTAGCGTTTTATTCAGGGGAAAGAAAATACTTTTGTTTATATCACCTTGGTTTATAAATGTTACAAATTCTTGGCCATTATCAGAGGTTAACTTAACAAATTGGCTTGGCTCGACATGAGACAGGTTGAGCAATCGGCCCCGCACAGCTTGTTTTAAAAAATCTTCATTCGTTCTTACAAAATCAAGAAAATCGCCATTTAAGCGACTACCATTTGAATCAACGATATCAAATTTCCGGTGTAATTCATCAGAAAGGAATCTCAAATCCCTTGTTTCTTTAGAAGTAAAAGTGTGTTTAAGAACTCCCCCCTCACGCCAAGAGCGCAAAATACTACCATCACTTAATATGAAATCATGCCCAAATCTATCAATATGCTCCCCAAAGCGTGCATAGGGGCGATTGCCAATCTCAGCTACACTATCAAGTCGAAAGACTAAACTGTCCTCAATGTTATTCGTAAAGAAAATGGCGTAATCCTTCCCATCACTACCCTTAAATGTTCTAAAGGTTTGAGGGGCAATATCCATCACACCAAATTGTTGTCTTACAATAGCTTCTTCAATATTAGCCGCATGGATCTGCATAAACCTTCTATATCCCTTAAGGCCTTCTGGAGATAAACTACTTTGTGCTGCTGCATCTATTTCATCAAAGAATTTGCTCTCTCGAAGAGACCCTCGCGTGGCAACACCGTCAGTCTTAGTTATGATTGGAAGACCCGATGGATCTGCTGCTATTGATAACATCCGACCATCATCAAAAATAAATTTACTTCCTGGCTTCTCTCCACTCAATTGCCCAAGGCGAAGATGAGACGATCCATTTATTTTTTCATTTTGATTTAATGTAAAGGCTAAGCTATCGGTTATATGATCATCTAGGTCATTATAAAAGAGAATCACTTTCTTATTTGATTCCGGCTCAAAAACAAGATGCATATTATTTGGTCTGACTTCATCAGGAAGGAGCTTTCCTTGCTTAAATAAATCTAGTAATTCACTTCGTCTTTGTGAAACAAATGCTTCAAACTGATCCATCAGATTTGGATCGTTTACAGGATACTTTGCTATTACCTCTGACTTCCAAGCATCATATTCTTTATGATTCACAGGAGGCTTTGAGGTGGTCTTCCTTAAGCGAGGAGAATCTCCATCGTAGAAGCGAGAATAAACAAAAACTTCGCCATCAGCATTTTTAAAAGAATGAGATTTTCCACCAATAAAATCATCTAATGTTTGAGAGCGAGCTCGTGAAAAGAACCCTAAACGATCCCCATTAGACTTAAAAATAAAGTTTTCTTTGCGGTTATTTCTTAAAATGGCATAGCTTTTTCCATCTTCCAATGAAACGAATGATGAAAAGTTATCTGGAGCAAGATCTACTAACGTTATTTTTTCTTTAGCTAAGAGTTCATTTAATGTTTTTCGATTATTTGTAAGAAAGTCTTCATAAGAGCGTGCTCCGGCCTTTCCTTCTGCAGCTGAGACGAGCCCCTTAAGTAAGTCATCACTAAAATTATTAAATTGAGAAAAATCAGGAATATCCCCTGCAATACCAGAGCGAACCAAGTTAGAGGCCTGATCTTTCGTGAAACCCGATTCTCTTAGAATTCTATATTTTCTAGCAATCTCTGCTGGTGAATATTCATAGACTCCCGCTCCTCGAGCCTGTCCTACGGCATGAGCATTATCAATCCCTCTTTCTAACCTTATAAACTCCTCTCCCCTCACCTTTGTTATGTCGATTTCAGCCAATTCTAGGCCTTTATGTAAGCGCTGCTTTGGCGATAGTCTGGCATTAAAGTGAACTTCTTGAGGGGTAAAGAAGCGTTGATTATCAATATGGCGCTTTCTTCGAAATGCTGCAGACCTTAAATGATGAAACTCTTGAATGAGTTGCGCTTTTCTTTGAGGGTCTTCAATTTTTGTTAGAAGACTTCTTAACTCAACCTCTGCATCTAAGATATTTTTATTTGATAGCGTTTTGGAGAGATCATCTCCATAGCGAAGTTCAGGAAAAAATTCGTCTAAGATATTAGTAAGAGAAACTTTTTCTTCAGAGTTTAGGAGTGTGCTGCTGGCCTCTCCACGCATTCTTCTAATATTTTGTAAATATTCATCTCTTGCATTTTTATAAAGAGTTAAGTTTTGATCAAAAACATTTTGATCTGGAAAGATGCCCTTTGCTCTCTCAAGATTAAGATTGATCAGTTTTTCTTCAGCTAACTTCATACGGATAAATGGGTCATCCGCATTATCTAAACTTCCAGCTACTTTCGCAGCCCCACTGGCCGCACGAGCTCCTCCAACAATTTTAGGAGGACCTATCTTCATCCCAAAATCAAAGGCGAGTCTGGTCAATGGATTATCAACTGGAGTAATAAGCACTTTTCCAATTGTCTTTAGTCCCTTTCCGCCATAGCTAATAAAGCGCACACCATTTTGAACAAAGGAATAGGTACCGACTCTTTTACCAAGCTCTCCTAATGCAGAAAGAGACTTAGAGGCCGCGACTCTCATGGGGCTGACCATGAATCTGCGAACGAGGGTTAAAGATTCAGATAAGAGTTTACCTGAATGACCAATCAACTTATTGGCTCCAGAAAAGTCTAACGCTTTATTTGCTGCGCGTGTTGTGGCCTGGGCCAATCGCGAGCCTTTAATGGCCTCTCTTGTTTTTTCACTCATCTTAAGGGTTCGCGCCAGAGTTACACCGGCCTTTCCACCCCAACGAATAGCGGAGACAGCACCACCTGTTAAAAAAGCAGGAACAACTTCTGCCAAGGCCGCACCGACAAGATGACAGCCTCCATTGAAAATCGATTTACAACTTAAGCAACGCCAAGATTCGGCCGGTTCTAAACATTCACTTTCATGGGCCTGGCCTTCCCACTTTTGGCAAAAGACATCATTGGCCATCCATTCGGTAAGCATACTTACGAGACCATCCCACATATTGCCTAATGCTTCTCCAGGATTGGCGAGAATCATCGACAATACGCCATCATCCTCACTTGCCTCGGCCAAGGCCAGCGCATCAGTAGATGTCTCATCCTCAACTCCCCAAAGACCATTCCAAGCACTCACTACACCATTTTTAATGCCGGTTCCCGCCATTTTTATGAGCTCCCACGAACCTTCTAAAAATGCGAGTGCCGCGGCCTTAAAGCCTGAAGCGAGTTGATAAAAACAGTTATCATCACCTGCGCTACACCCCTCTCCAAGATAGCGCTTAACCATGTCATCTCGAGATTCTCCATCCTCTCTTGAGAGAAACATACTTCCCCCCAGAGAAACCAGATTACTTTTTAAAGCGCACTGAGCATCGGCCATACATTCATTTTTAATCGCCGCTTTTTTCTCTTCTGTACATTGAAGCTCACTAGTCGAGCCTGTCGCTGCCACTAAATCTTCAGAAATCAGACCATCATTGGAGACGCGCTTTGGATCACAACGAACTTCTTCCCCCTGAGCGTGAGTAACAAGTTCAGACTCAATCATTTTTAAATGATCTTCAAGTTCTTTTAATTTTCTTAAATATTGAATACAAGATTCATTGAGAATCGTTTCCTCATAGTACTTAAGAATATCATCTTCACTCGCATCCTCAGGAGGCAAGCAATGATTATCCTGTGCTAGTTTATGGACCGCTTCATACTGCTCGATGACTTGTTTAACACATTCGCCTTCTGCACACTCTTCATTAAAAAGAATCATCTCAGTATCAACAGCAAAATTATCGATGGTCTCCTCTGCAGAAAAAGTGGAGAACGATAGGAAGAGAATGAAGAGGTATGGGTAGATTCTACTGAGCACAGTCTATCCCTTTAATCATTTTTTCAATTTCATGATAATGACTTTTATTCTTCTCTAAGGTTAGTGCTTTTGAATGAAGGAGATTTATCCCACATTCAATATAGTAGCTTTTTTCAATGTAGTTCTTCTTTTTAAACTGATACGTTACTCCAACTTGGGTAACCTTATGGCCTCGCTCACTTTGATATGTTTTTAAAGGTAAAATTTTAATTATTTTCGCGCCTACTTTATTGGCCCATTTACTTTTTCCTAACTTGTAATTTAAAATATCTTTTTTCAGAGCGGGAGAATCGAGCTTCAATTCTTGACCCGTATGAGTTAAAGAAACATTACTTCTTTGACCATTTTCTTTTGGACCAAATAGTACAAAAGGAAGACCCAAAACTCTCTCCTCAATTGTCCATCCCCTAGGTCTTGATACCAAGATTGTTCCCATGTCTGTTTTCAAAACATCTGCTCTCACGGAAGCAAATGAATCTAGTCCTGTAGATAAAAAGACAAGAATGGAAAACATAGATTTGATGAAATGTTTCAAATACTCTACCTTTCGGAGTGGTTCACTCAACTATTCGGAAGATTCTCTGATTTACTTAAAAAAAAACCGCTCAGAAAGAGCGGTTTAAGGCATATGTTATGTGATTTAAGACTATCCTACATCTTTAAAATTATCCTCATCGTAATCAAGCCAAGCTGATTCATAATCGAGGATTTCAGGCTTTTCGCCATGACTACGATGTATTTTATTTTTTCTCTTCTCATTCTTTTTCTGTATTTGTTTTTCAAGTTTACTTAAGACAAGGTCAATGGACTTATAGAGGTTATCTGACTTTGCCGAGGCATGAAAGTCACACTTAGGACCAACCAAGTCAATCTCAGCGTAGTGCTCATGATCTTCCACATAGCAGTTCCACTTAGCGTGGGTTTTTCCCTCCATATACTTCTTAAGTTTCGTTGTCTTTTCTTTAATTCTTTCATCTAGTGATGGAGTGTGCTCAAGATGTTGGAAGGAAATGGTCACTTTCATAAATAATTCTCCCTGATGTTATCCTAAATTACGCATGCCTATTCTATTTAGAGTTAATGTTCTTTTCGAACTTTAGCCCTTGCTTATTTAAGCTTTCTTTTTGAAGAAGACTGTATTCCCAGTATTTCTCTATACTTAGCGACAGTCCGTCGAGCAACCTTAACGTCGTCTCGACTGAGGAGTGCTGCTATCTTTTGATCCGATAAAGGCTTCTTAGGACTTTCATTAGCAACCAGCTCCTTAATCTTTAATTTAAGAACCTCACTAGATACATCAATCCCACCATTTTTACCGCCAACGCCCGTGTTGAAGAAATATTTCAACTCAAACATTCCAATCGGAGTGTGCATGTATTTATTTGTTGTCACCCTTGAGACGGTAGACTCATGCATACCAATCTCATTTGCGATATCTTTAAGAACCATTGGCTTAAGAAAACGAGGACCCTTCTTAAAGAAGTCCTGCTGTTGGGCCACAATGGCCTTTGAAACTTTATAAATCGTCCGTTGTCTATTTTGAATAGACTTGATTAACCAAAGTGCACTTTTCATTTTTTCTTGAACGTAATCATGTGCTTCTTTGTTATCTTTCTGGGCCAACATCTGTTGATAAAGTTTACTTATCTTTAAACGTGGTACCCCTTCATCATTTACCTTTACGACAAATTCAGAACCAACTTGGACGACGTAGATATCTGGGACCACATAATGAGTGTCTCCTGAAGAAATTAATCGACCAGGCTTTGGGTGAAAGTTTTTGAGTAACTCCGTTGTCCTTTCAACTTGTTCTCTTTCTACTCCAAGTGTCTTTGCAATTTTTCCGTAATCACGACTCTCTAAATCTTTAAGATGGTCGCGAATGATTTTTTCTAAAAGAGGGCTTCTCTCCTCTGCGATTCTTGCTTGAGAGAGCAAGCAATCAGTTAAAGTCTCACAGGCACAACCAACAGGATCGAGTGCTTTAACCATCTGCCAAATATCTTCAGCATCTTCACGGTCCATTTCAACTTCAGATACAAGTTCTTCAAATGGAGTTGAAAGATAACCATCATCATTTATGTTGTGAATAATATGAATAGCAAATTCAAGCTCTTCTACAGAGAGGTCTTCCATGCGAAGTTGCCACTCTAAATGCTCGGCGAGAGTTTGTCCTTGAGAGACAATATTTTCGTAATTAGGCATATCATCAAAGTCTTGCGTTGCCATATTTGGAGGCGAGCTTGATGTACTGTTATAAGTTTCAATATAGGACTGCCAATCAAACTCATCTTTATTAACAGGACCATCTTCTTGAAAAGAGTCAGAAGTGGCCTCTTTGTTTTGCATTTCTAGACGTTCTTCTTTGGCCTGACTATCTCCATCAGTGGCAGAACCGTCTCCGGTATTCCCATCGAATTCTTCTAGCATGGGATTTTCAACCATTTCCTCAGCAATGACATTAGTCATTTCCAAGTGGGTCAGAGTCAAAAGTTTAATCGCCTGCTGCAATTGCGGCGTCATCATTAAACTTTGCGTCTGCTTAAGACTTTGCGACATTTTAATTGCCATAAGGGCCACCTCTATTCAGAGTTACATTCTAAATTCTTCACCTAAGTAGAACTTCCTTGCCCTCTCATTATTGATGATCTCATCTGGTGTTCCGTCTACCAGTAATTCTCCTGAATTCATAATATAGGCTCTATCTACAATTCCCAATGTCTCCCTGACATTGTGATCGGTTATCAAGACCCCAATATTTCTTTTTTTCAAACCTTTAATAATCCCTTGGATATCACTTACGGCCAAGGGGTCGACTCCTGCAAAAGGCTCATCTAATAAGATAAACTTTGGCTCTAAGGCCAGTGCCCTTGCAATCTCAACTCTTCTTCTTTCTCCACCTGAGAGGTCTCCCCCTTTGGACTTTCGAATATGATCTAAACCAAAGTCAGCGATTAAGCTGTTAAGAAGGTTCTTCTTTTTTACTCTTGGTAGGTCTCGATTTTCGAGAACAGCGTATATATTTGCTTCAACTGATAAATCTCTAAATACAGAAGCCTCTTGTGGAAGATAGCCAACCCCTTGAAGCGCCCTAATATGAATGGGAAAACTCGTGAGGTCCGTACCTGATAGCTCAATTGTGCCCTCATCAGCTTTTACGAGACCTACCATCATGTAAAACGATGTTGTTTTTCCGGCACCATTTGGTCCGAGTAATCCAACAACCTCACCTTGGCTAACCTCAAGACTGACGTCCTTCACTACAGTTCTTCCACCGTAAGTTTTCTTTAAATGTTGCGCTCTTAAAAATTTTATTTCTTCCATCTACTCTACTTTAAACTTGGTATTGGCATCATCAACCTCAACCACTTCAGTGTTTTCTCTTAGGACAATTTTATTTCCCTTGATCACATCATTCAATTGATAGACCTTTGGGTATCCAGTAAGAATAATCTTACTCTCACTGGGCACGCCTTCAAGCTTTTCCGAGAAGGCCTTGCGATTTATAAATTTCCCATCAAGCATCACTTTTTCTACTACCTTCACATCGTCATAAAGCGCGAAATACTTGAGCTTTTTGTTATAGTTTTCTAGGTATATCTCTCCACGACGGCTCGTGGCTGTAAGGTTCTGTTTTTTCATGAAAACATCGTGGTTTAGATCGGCCTTGAGGTCATTCATATTCAAATAAAGTTCATTTGATTTAAAAGATAATGAGTCTTCATAAACCCGTTTTCTCTTAATTTCTCCGGATACATTTCCCAGATAACTTGAACGACGGGCCTCAGTCCAAAAGAAGGCCTCATCTGCATCAAGATAAATCCAGTCTCCTTCCTCGACATAGAATGTTTTGGTTTTGACTGTTCCAATAAGATGAATGCGGTCCTCTGCAACCTCATAGATCATCTTATCTGATGTAGCATCTGTATCCGGTAGGCGAACACTGGTGTCTTTTTCTAGAGTGAGAATTTCTTTTTTTTGATCATAAACCCCTCTCTCACCGCTATAATCAACCCTTTGACCTTTTCCGGTGAAGGCAAAGCCCTTTGGCTTGAAGAAGAATGTTTTACCAATTGTTGAATTTAATGTGAGTTCATAAGCATCGAGCATAAAGAGAGGCTCGCCCTTATCCAGGACATGATATTGAACTGTTTTGAAATAAGACTCTTGCATGGAGTCAATCGGGGTATCGTCAGCGTCCAATTCCTTAAACACTCCTCCATCCCAGTTTCCAAGAAATGAAAAGATGATAAGTCCCGAGGAGCCTAGTAGAAATATAACGAAAAGAAATGTGTGTTTTCGCGCCATCATCAGGACCAATTTTAGCATGAAGGAATCACAGAATACTTAATTTTTTAATGACTTAGCCTTACTCTTCTTCAGTTTACCTGTCGCATCATCCTTGCCTTTTCCTGACGATTTTTGTCATAATTAGCCTTTCGACAATTGCAAGGAGACATAGTGTCGCACACCACCCTCCAAATGGTTCTTGATGCCAATACAAAGCTGACGCCAATGATGGAGCAGTACAGCTCTATTAAGGCCAATTACCAAGACCATCTTTTGTTATTTCGTATGGGTGACTTCTATGAAGTCTTCTTTGAAGATGCAGTTAGTGCCTCAAGGCTTCTTAATATCACTCTTACCCATCGAGGTAAGGTAGGTGATTTCCCTATTCCGATGGCAGGGATTCCTCATCACGCAGCAGCTGTCTATGTCGATCGGCTTTCTAATAGAGGGATCAAGGTCGCGATATGCGAACAAGTGCAAGACCCAAAAGATGCCAAGGGAATTGTTAAAAGGGCCGTTACTCAAGTCGTTAGTCCAGGCATGCCTTATGATCTCGAAAAAACGGAGGCCCAGGAACAGCGGTTCATGGTCGCGACATTTAAAGACGATCAATCTGTTGATGCCTCGATCACTTTTATTGCCTTAGATTTTACAACTGGTGAGTTTGTTGGCTGCTTATTAGATTCAAAGGAAGAGCTCGTAAACAAACTTCTTATGTACTCGCCCCGGGAACTCATTACATTCATGGGCCAATGGGATGAAAACTCTAGAATAACCAGCGCTCTTGAGCACCTTGGTACTCTGAAGACTTATCTGACTGAAGATTATTTCACGCCAAAATTTACAGAAATATACTTAGAGAAAATCATTCCTGGCTTCAAACGAGATAAAACAATCAAGGAACATAGTAGTGTTTTAAAGGCAATGGGAGCCTTGGCCTATTATGTCTGCTCTACCCAAAACCTAGATCAATTCTTTCATATACGACCCTTTCGCCTTTTAAATGAACAAGAAGAAATGAAGGTTACTCTTTCAACACTTCAAGGTCTTGAGATTCTTCCAAAGAGTCGCGAAACATATAAAGAAAGCCTCCTTGGCTACATGGATAAGACTCAAAGTGCCCTTGGATCGAGGGCCCTTAGAAAACTCTTTAGCAACCCACTGTATAATATCGATAAAATTATTTCTCGCCAAAATACGATTGAAAAACTTCTGGGCTCCCAAGATGCATTAATAGCGATTAGAGACATTCTTGGTGATGTTCGAGACCTTGAGAGAATTTTAGCAAAAGTAAGTACCAATAAGGCTACACCTGGGGACCTCATTAATACCGCAATGGCGGTAGAATGTTATGAAAGTCTAGCTGAGATTTTTACGGGTTCTCTTAAAGGACTGTTTAATCCTATAAAAAGCTCCATCCTCAAGAACCTATCCTCTTTAAAAGAAAAGATTAGAAAAACGATTAATGACGAAGTTGGTGCTTCTCTGGATAAGGGAAACCTTATAAAAGCTGGGGCCTCTAAGCAAAGAGACCGTTTAGCAAAGCTCTCTCAAAATGCGACTCTCGAACTTCAAAAACTAGAAGAGCGCTATCGTGAAGAAACGGGAATCGCTAAGCTAAGAGTAAAGTCCAACAATGTTGCGGGCTACTTTGTTGAAGTCTCTAAGTCTTATAGTAAGCAAATACCAAAGCATTTTGAAAGAAGACAAACACTTGTAAATAGTGAACGCTACACCACAGAAGAGCTCAATGAGTTTGAAAAAGAAATCACTTCCGCCAAAGAAAAACTAGAGCGCCTTGAGAGAGAAATATTCAAAGGAATTGTTGAGAGCATGACGTCGATTTCTGACTGTGTTCAAGACCTTGCTGATAAGCTCTCCTATATTGATGCCCTTCAATCACTCGCTTGGATTTCTCTTCAAGAAGGTTTTCACAAACCAAATTTTAATACTGATGGCGAGTTAAGGCTCACCAGAGCTTGGCATCCTCTTATTAAAAGTGTGCTTAAAGATCAGTTTGTTAGCCACGACCTCGGCTTAAATAAAGATATCTACTTTGGCTTAATCACTGGTCCAAACATGGCGGGTAAAACCACCGTCATGCGAGAAGTTGCCATTATTCAAATCCTTGCCCAGATCGGCTGCTTTGTTCCCGCAGAGTCAGCTTCACTTTCAATGTGCGACTTTCTCTTTAGCCGCCTTGGGGCATCAGACGATATCCTCAAAGGCCAGTCAACCTTTATGGTTGAAATGGCAGAGACAGCAGAGATTATTCGCCATGCTACAGAAAATTCATTAGTCATTCTAGATGAAGTTGGACGAGGGACATCAACCTATGATGGCCTTAGTATTGCCTGGGCCTTAGTTGAGCACCTTATCCATTCAACTAAATGCTTTACACTTTTTGCCACTCACTATCATGAACTGATTGACCTTATTGATGAACTCCCACAAGGAAAAAATCTCACCGTCCAAACTCAAAATAATGATGGCGATGTTCAATTTCTTTATCGACTCATTGAAAAAGGGGCCAGCCAGAGTTTTGGTATCTATGTCGCAAAACTTGCGGGTCTCCCCCCCTCAATACTCCATAGGGCCACTGAAATTTTAAGTAGTCTTGAACAAGAGGGCCCTAGCGAAATTGTTGGAAAGTCTCTTCCTAAAGAAATTCCAGGCACTCAATTAGACTTCTTCCCAGAAAGTGGTCGGCTGCCTGAAATTCCTCCCTACCTAAAGGAATTAGAAAAAGAGCTTCTTGAGTTAGATATCAACAATATGACTCCTCTTCAGATCATGAATAAAATGCAAAATATGCAAAAAGATCTTAACCTTTCGAAATTACATTAAGTCGGACTATTTAGTTCAAGCACTTTCTTTTCACCTTTAAGGCCTCATTATCCGATAGAGATAACATGAATTGGTCACCTAAAGATGAAGAAACAAATTCCCAAGTACTCCAATTTCCGGGGTCCGTTAATGGTCAGAAAAATCAAACGGAACTAAGGACAGAGCGGTGGGAAAAAGCCGCTCACGGGAAACTAAAGAAGAGATTTTATGCTTTTTTTACGGATGTCTTCATCATCGGTCTTCTTCAAAAAACTCTTGTTTATTCCTATGTGACTTTTATTAATGAAACTTTTCATCAAGCGCCCCTAAGCGTGAGAAAGAACCTCATTAATAATATTATTGATCTAAGAATATCAACTCTCCTTTTTACTTTTTTTAGTTATTTTTTAATTAGCTATTATATGGGACATGGAAAGACGATTGGAAAAACCCTTTTCAATCTAAGGGTATTAAGTCATGAAGGCAGAGCTGAGGAGCTCAGCTTCATGGAAGCCTTCATGAGAACGATGGGTTACACAACTTGCTATGTTACTGGTAGCTTTCTCTTTGCTCTTGTATTTTTTAGATCTGACAATCGTGGCATTCCAGACTTCTTTTCTCAAACTGAAGTTATTACAGAAGAAGAGTTTCTCCTCTACCAAGAGGAACTTAGCGAGCAGATTGAAGGGCCAAGGGAAGACCTCCAACTTGACCTCTTTGCCTCCTAGAAGGCACAACTTTGCCTTCTTTATTAAAATGTTTTACTTCGTAAAGTTCATATGAAGCTCTTTAAGCTGGGCAGCTCCAGGAGTGGAAGGAGCCTGTGCCATAAGATCTGTTGCAGAAGTCGTCTTAGGAAAAGCAATAACGTCCCTAATTGAATCTGTGCCTGTCATTAACATAATGATTCGGTCTAGTCCAAAGGCAAGACCACCGTGTGGTGGAACACCATATCGAAGGGCCTCGAGGAAAAATCCAAATTGGTGTTGAGTCTCTTCCTCACTCATCCCTAATGCTTCAAACATTTTTCTTTGGACATCACCACGATGGATTCGGATAGATCCCCCACCGAGTTCGTAACCGTTACAAACGACATCATAGGCTTCGGCCCGAACATTCTTCCAATTCTCTTGGCCACCTTGGAGAAACTTATCGACATCCTCTTCTTTAGGCATGGTAAAAGGGTGGTGCATGGCCACGAATCGCTTCGCCTCTTCATCATAATCAAGTAGTGGAAAATCATTTACCCATAAGAAAGAATAACCTTCACCAATGAGCTCTAGCTTTTTACCAAGATGGCGTCTAAGCGCATCTGCACTTGAGTGAACGACACCGTGACTTTGATCAGCAAAGAACAACCATGTCCCATCTCCGCTAAAGCCAGTTGAAGCCTCTAATTTTTTCATGAGTTGATCATCAATGAATTTAGAAATACCCGCACTTCTTTCGCCATTTGCGACTTTAAAGAAGGCAACCCCTTTACCACCATGAGGTTTTACAACGTCAATAAAGCCATCAGTATCTTTTCGTGAAAATGATCCATTCGCAGCAGGTACAAATATCGTTTTAACAAGACCGCCATTAAGGGCCGGACCGCTAAGAACAGCAAATTCAGAATCCTTAAATAATTCAGTCACAACTCTTTGCTCTAATCCAAAGCGCAAATCAGGCTTATCTGAACCATATGTCTCCATCACCTGATCGTAACTCATGGTTGGCATGGAAAAACCATCCTCCAACTTGAATAACTTTGACATGATTTTTTCGACAAGACTTTTAACATATTCAGGAGTTGTAAATGAAATCTCCATATCAATCTGAGAAAACTCTGGCTGACGATCAGCACGAAGGTCTTCATCTCGAAAGCAGCGACAAATTTGGAAGTACTTGTCCGTTCCTCCAATCATTAAAAGTTGCTTTAATGTTTGTGGTGATTGAGGAAGAGCATAGACATGCCCTGGGTGAACGCGAGAAGGAACAATATAATCCCTCGCTCCCTCAGGAGTGGACTTATAGAGGATAGGTGTTTCCACCTCAATAAACTCTTCTTCATTTAAAATATTTCTAACATCAATAGTGGCCTGAGAGCGGATTTTAAGAATTTCCTGAAGACGACTACTTCTAAGGTCAAGATAGCGATACTTTAGTTTTAAATTCTCTGTGGCCTCTAGCGAGCCATGAGGAAGAAAAGGCAGGCTTTCAATATCACAGGCCGAAAGTATCTCAATACTTTGAACCATGACCTCAACTTCGCCAGTAGACATATTTTTATTTTTTGCTTCTTCAGGGCGAAGTCTAACCTCTCCCGTTACTTTTAACGTTGATTCGAGGTGACACTTTTTTAAAATATCGATATCACCCTTAAATTCTTTAAAGCTTAACTGAGTCACCCCATATTTATCCCGAAGATCGATGAAGTGAAGTCCGCCAAGGTCTCGAGACTTATTTACCCAACCACACATTGTAACGAGGCCGTCTTTGTGATCCATTCTCAACTCACCGCAATTATGAGTGCGTAAAAGTCCTTTATTTCCAATTCTGGCTGTGGCCATAAGCATCGACTCCCGAGTATTCTTAAGGGTATATGAAAATCCTCTCGACTATAACGCATTCAAAACGTCCTCTCATTAAAAAATTCGCGTTTTCCCTGTTTATCCTGGCATTAAGTTGCACTTTTTCTTCCTGCCAAAGTGATAACAAGGCGCAAAAAGAGCCACAGGCCGGCGTTGTTGTTAAAGATTTTAAGACTTACCCCATTAAACAGTTTGCCACATCCTCAGGCCGACTCATCAAGGCCTATTTGGCCAAGACTAGCCTTGAGCAAACCCAAGGACTTAGTGGAGTAAAGGAAAGTGAACTTGCTGATAATGAAGGAATGATTTTCTGGTATGAATCTACTGGGCCAAGACGTTTTTGGATGCCAAATACTTTTACCAATTTAGATATTTTCTTCTTAGATAAGAATTTCTTAGTTATTCACATTGAAAGAAATGTACAGGCCCATCCAGGAATGAAAGAGCCCCCCGCAATTGCAAGAACTCCTGTGGTTTACGCTCACCATGTACTAGAGCTAAAAGCAAGCTCCTCCTTGGCGAAGGAAATTCAAAAAGGCTCACAGTTAAAAGTTCTTAATTAATCTGTTCTGGAAAAAGAATCAAAAACTCATCCTGAGCAATATAGCCTAGATGGTCTCTTACAACTTTCTTCTGATATTGAGGATCTTTCTTTAATAGATCGATTTCTTTTAATAGATCTTGGTTTTCGTTTTCAATGCGTGAAAGCTCATTAAAACGACTCTGAAGAACTTCTTTTTTATCGTAGTAATCACTTACTCCGCCACCAGAGAAGACCAGTCTCAAAAGGAGGATTGCGCAAAATACCCAAATACCCTTCACAACATATTCATTAGTATTTTTTAATAATTTACTTTTTGGACTTCGAGTTTTTACAGGGGCCTTTCTCGTTACCTTTCTTGTAACAACTGTTGGCGTCTTTGCTTCGCTATAACTAACAGGAGCAGGAGCACGAGTGCCTTTTCGAATGGCCGTTGTAAATTCAACATTATCGGCTGAGCCTACACTTTTGCGAGTGCTTCTACGAGACGTTGCAGACACTCCGGGAGAAGTTCCCATTCCAGGTAATGACCAATCATCTGATGAAGCCGATGGAGCTGCAGTTGAGCGACCGACCTGACCTGCTCTCTTCGTCTGCTTAGCTCGGTTTCTCTCAATCGCCTTTCTTAGACGATCAGATCCGATACCGTTTGGTGGGGTTGAGCGATTGCGCTCATTATCAAATGAAAATTCCACAAAAAACGTCCTGTTTTTATTGGCGTTAACGTCCTGTTTTTATTAGTTTAATGTCCCACACAATTAGGCACAAGGAAAAAAGTTATTAAGTCGGTTACTTTTTTACATTTTTGGTTGAGAAAGAAGTCATACTTACACACAAGCTTGACCCTATTAATGAGCAAAATCTAGCGATAGAAGGCCTCTTTTGCTATTTCACGCCTTTTTTTAGAATAACAAGTAAGCCTCCATCATTTTTATTTTTTAACTCAAAATTCCAGTTCATAGAAGAGAAGAATGCTTTAACCATTTTTAAGCCAAAGCCACGGACGGGCTCTTTGGTTGTGCCCCTTTCTTTAATTTCTGTTGCGGCCTCAGCTGTTATACCAGGACCATCATCAGATATTTCAATACAATCTTTTTTTACATTCAAAATTACTTCGGAAGCTCCTGCTTCCATACTATTAAGGATTAGATTTTCAATGGCCCTCTTGAGCCCGATTTTAGAACACTCTATCTCAAGTGTTCCTTCACTCGCTCCAATCAAGTCGATGCTCCAAAATTTCTTTTTCCATACCGAGATGGACTCTTTCAGGAATATATTGAGACTCATATTAAGAATGCGATCTGGCCCAGTAATTTCTTTGCAATAGCTCGAGAGTTCATCAAGAATTTCGATAGAAGTTTTTACTTTTTTTACAAGCTCATCTAGATCGCTAATTTCTAAACCGTCATCCAAGATTTTTTTAATCGAATCGATATCTTTGACCACTTCCGAAGCTAAAATTTTGTTATCATCATAATTCACAGAACAACCCCCAAACTCTGGAACATTTTCAAGCCCCTACATAATCTGATATCTTAAGCCAAAATCTTCTAAGAATAGCAATTTCACGCAAATAAAGAAATAAAGTCAGCTCCTCCCCCTTTAATTCAGCCAAGAAATCTTCAAAAGGAAACTCGCCTTTGAGGAAAATATTTTGAAAAGCAGCAAAGTTTTCCTGGCTTTCATTAGTTGTTGAGAGCATAAATGACTTATCTGTCGCCGAGTATTCATTTACGGGAAAGTAATTTCTTAAAAGACCTAGAGCACGGCTAAGACGACGAAAGGCAATCAATGGATCACCTAAAGGGCCTAATTGAATTAAAGAATCATCTCTTTCGATTCCATGACTTTGAAAATAGACTTTTATACTTTTTGGATCACAGTCCATCCACCACGAAAAGCCTGGGTCACTCAAATTACAAAGGATGGCCTCTTGGCGCGGAAATCTTCGGTTAATTAAGTGATCAAAAAGTGTTTCGGCCATGGCCTGATCGGTCGTCGAAAAGAAACCTACGGTTTCAAGATCTGCCTCTTCTCTTATTTTTAAGGCCTTCATGATCTCAGGGTTTTCTTTTTCGAGGGCCTCTATGTCCCACTCAAGATCCTCAGAAACAATTCCTCGAATACAGAAAGTTGAGATCCCTTTTTCAATGCGATAAATAAGCCCTGGTCCAGATAGATCTTCTTGGCCAACTTCTATGTCCTGACATTCTTCTATCTCTTGGTCTAAGGACACTTCTTCTGGTTCAAAGGTCGCTGAGAAGTCAAAAGCATCAATTTGATGAAGGGCGAATAAATCTCTTTGGGACTCTTCTCTTGAAAATTCTTTTCTTAAATTCTCAGAGAGTTCTAGAGTTTCTTGGGCAAGAGAATTTAAATCCATCGTAAAATTTGACACGATTAACCACCTTTTCTTCATCCGTGAATGAGGCATTTTAGAAATTGTAGGATTTCAGTTAGAGAATGACAAGGAGCATGGTCTGAGAAAAATTTCTTCTCTATTATTGGATACGGTTTATTTCAGATAAGATGACCCAAACAAAAAAAATCACCAACACTATGGAAAAAGAGAAAATCACTTTTCGATCAAGGGCATCTCGTTTCTTCTTATGGACTGGGTCCTTTACTTTCACTTTTTGCCGATCACTCTTATGGCCCACAGAATTGAGAAGCCTCTCTCCTAACTCAAGATTCTCCTCATCAATGTAAATAACAGATGGACCCGTACGAAGGTAGAGCCCCTCTGTCATATCAGTGGAGACGACTCGATAAGGAAACTCTCCATTCAAGAGATTCATAATGAAATCTAGTTCTTGATGGCCATCAATCGTCACTAAAGGAAAATCCATTCGTTACCAGGCAAATTTAACTAAGTTGAGAACAAAGATAACAATGAGCGGAGAGAAATCAAAAGGAAGATCAGGCGGAAGCATTTGACGAATAGGTCGGCATGTAAAGTCTGCAACTTTCTTTATCCAAACGGCCCAAGGTTGAGAACGAAATTGAGGTAAGTAACTCAAAATCACATCGATAAATAAAACTAAAATATAGAGATTAATCAGCATTCGAATCATTTTTTCATTATCCCCTATCTTCTGATAAAGATTCAAGCCCTGAATGATCAATTACTTCAGCTTGCTTTAGACGACTGACGCAGAGGCTTACACCAAAGTAAAAGAAGGCCATCATAAAATAAACCCAAAGAGCGCCGACTAAAATAGTATAGTAATCACCATAACTTTCAATAAGCTTTGATCGTAAATTGAAGATGTAGAGACCAAATAAAAATTTCCCAAGGATCAGGAGAAACACAAAGGTTCCACTCGCCAAGAAAGCATCTCTTGTTTTTAGGCGCCAATTAAAAAACCAGCGATAAACAAAAGCAATATAAACAAAGAATAATCCTGCCTGAAACCAAGTATTCTTAAAAAGGAAAATAAAACTCCAATTGAGACTTCTTAGTGTATCAATAAATGCTCTTAAGCTAATGACATTCTGGTAAATACTATTAGTAAGAATATTGTTTTGAGTAAGCTTTAAGAAGAAATTAAAGATTGGTTGAAGTGAGAATAGAACAAGAATCAAAAATACTGTTACTGCCATTAATACTAAGACTTTGAGATGTTTCCGCCAGGAGATAAGGCTTTTGTCTTCACTGATTGCATAAAGACCTGACCAAATAGAATTAAAAAAGGATATCGAAGACAAACTAAGAATAAGAAAGTTAACAAAGGTAAAAGAGTCTTTTCCAAAAAGAGGCCCCTTAACAATACTCTTAACTTTTAATAAAACTCCCGCTTCCACTTGAGGAAAAGCTTCCTGTCCTAAAGTAAAAATAAGCTGGTGAACTTGATCTATATCACCAATAAAAAAACCAATGAGACGAGTCAGCAAGAGTAAAAAGGGAATGACCGTTAAAATCACATAAAAAGCTGATGAAGCCGCCAGTTGAAGGGCATTCTTTTTTATAAAAAGAATTCCTGCTTGATAGAATGGATTAACAAGGTGGTGCCAATTCATGAAGCTATATTAGGGATAAATCCCTACTTTGTCACAGCTCTCGAGAAGTTGCTATGCCTTGTGAATCACTTGTCATTAAAGCGAGCTCTTCTTCTAGTGCCGAGAGGTCTCTCTCAAGTGCTCGAGCTGAAAGTTCATCACCTAAGAATCTTCGATACTCAGCTTTCGCCCACAAGCGCATGATCTCCATGCGAAGAACACTCTTTTCCTGAATTGAGCTTAGACTAGATCGCTTAATATGACCCGTGCTACAGGACATCATACTACCTAAGAGGAAGAGATGACCTGCTTTTTGCCCGCGCTTAAAAAGCGACTTTATTGTTCGCATGAAACTTTTAAGACAGATCCATTGGCCAGAGTAAGAGTTCCTTCATAAAGAGGACCTTCTTCACCACCAATGTATTTTGCCTCGATCACGTATAGAAGTTCCATGGCCTGATCATCAGTAACAGCTAATTTAAGATCATCACCCATATTCCAATAACCAACAATCTGAGAATTTAAATACTCTTCAGTCTCTTCAGAAACATTATTATTAACAAGTAAACCGCCAACAATTGGGTTTCCATATACTCTACCTGTACTGGCAAAGAACTCGTATTCTGTCTGTTCAGTAGCGCAATAAAGGCTTCCCGTTGCAAATGAATTTAATGATAAGAGTGTGGTCGATAGTAGTAAAAGTGCTTTCAACATAAGATCCCCTCAGATTGTCATATTCGATTTGCTTATAATGTGAGAAGGGATAAGAGCTTGGCCACTACCGTGAAATACTTACTCGAGACACGACGCACAACCCTTAGGCTTTAAAACAAAGTTAACTGATCACCCGTAATAATGTTGTCAAAGGATAGGCCTAGTGGCCCTAAGATCACCTCTGCAATGGGACGAATTTGTTTATCTATATAGTGCTGATAATCATAATCATCAGGGCTTAATTCAATAGGGATTGGACCCCTTCTCGTCATGACATAAAATACGTCACGATCAATCTGAAAGCCAGCCTCTTTTGCCATTTGAGCCGCTCGTACATGGGGTGGCAAACTCTTTGTGTATTCTTCAAGACTCTTGGAGAGCCTCTTTTTGTAAATAAGCTCTTTGTCATTAAAACCTTTCTTTAGGCCCTCAACAACTTCTCTAATAACGCCTTCAACCTCTTCACCTTTGAAGAATTTCTCATAGAGGTTAAATTGAAAGTTTTTAGCAAGTTTTGTCCAATCACTTCTCACAAACTCCATGCCAGAGAAGTTTAATTTCTGCTCACCCTTTCGGTTACAAAGAAGACCCGCATACTTCTTCTTTGCGCCTCCTTCTCCCGTTCTTAATATTGGAAAAAATATCTGACGATAATATTTTTCAAATTCCACCTCTAAGAAACTCTCTACTTTAAAATGTTTTCTAAGAGTCTTCTTAAGATGTTCGGTAATTCGATTGGCCATTGTTTCAGCTTTATCAAAGACTCTATCGCCGGCGGACAGCTTCACAAAAACGGAATCGGTATCTCCATAGACAACTTCAACCCCATCATTTTGAAGATATTCTATTGTCTCCCGCAAGATCCACTGACCCGTCCCAGTAATCGCCGTTGGTAGGTCTGCGTGATAAAAGCGACTTCCCGCAGAGCCCATTACTCCGTAAAAAGAATTCATCAATATTTTAATGGCCTGACTAAGGTAGGGATCACGATTTTCTTTTGCGAGCTGTCTCTTCTCTAATAACTCTGAAATAAAGTCAGGCAACAAGTGATGTTCCCTCGAAAACTTTATGCCAGCAGGAGTTTGAATTGGATCACTCTCGGCCATTAAGCGGCTGTAGGGATCAATTTTAAAAGTTTTAATGATGGAGGGATATAGGCTTTTGAAATCCAACACGATCACATGTTGATGAAGTCCACTTGTGGGTTCAAGAACATACCCTCCTGCTGCATGAACGTCACGAGTAATATCAATGACATTAGGAGCGACAAAACCTATTCGATGAAGTTTTGGCAGCATAAAGAAATCAAAGGCAGCCGTGGATACACCTTGGCGATCCATTAAGAGACCCGATAGCTCGACTCGAGTTTGCATGAGCTCTACAAGCCCTGTCTTTCTCATGACATCAGTGACGAGAATACAATCAAGAAGGTTATATTTAGCAAGCCCTGGCTTATCTTCTTTAAATCTTCTTTCAATTTCAGCGACTTTCGCAAGCCCCGTCTCTTCAATATCCTTGCCGACCCCAAGAAGCTCATGAGCAACAAAGTCCAACTTCCAACTCTCAAATTGATAAAAAGCGGCCCTCAATGCATTTGGCCCATCGATTACGACTCGGCCCTTTATCCGGGCAAATTGCGAGCCCCCCAAGCGTTCACTAATAAACACCTTGCTCTTTTTTCTTCCTAGGTTAAGGCCCGTTCCCCACTGCTGGCACTTCCTTTCCAGAAAGGCCATGTCAAAGCCGACAACGTGCCATCCTAAAAATAAATCAGGGTCTAGATCATGAACATCACGCTCAAAGGCTTCATAACAAGCTCTTTCATCTGGATAGTAGAAAAGCTCACCTGACTCATCCATGGCACCTTGATCGGCACCTACCATATGAACACGGCGAATATCACGGTGCTGATCACAGTAGTGAATCCCAATAGAAAATAAGTCATTTCCCCTGGAAGTTTCAATATCGAAGGACATCATACTTAACGATGCAGTGGTCTTCTTTGTGGTGGGTCTAATTTGAGGGTTTTTAAAAACTCGGACACCATTTTCCTCATTAAATTCACCGGAAAACTCGACGTGGCCCTTTATGAAACGCTCCATTAAAAAACGCTCTGTCGTTCTCACGTCTGCTTCAAAAGTTCGCACTCCACCATCATCTTTAACTTTATAAAGGTCAGACTGAGTATTGAAGTAACAGGCATCAACCTGACTACCGGTAAAGTTCTTAAGATTAAGCCCACGCCTCTCAAAGTTGATTCCAAGTGGCTTTATCTGTGCCTGCGATTCTACAAAGAAAAGAGGTCTCTCTTGGGTAAACACTAATTCAAAGGCCCCAAAAGAAGCTCGGCCAAAATAACGCAAATGATGGCGCCCACCCTGGTCTTCTCCATGGGCAGTCAGTAGAAATCCGTGAAAAATAGGAGCTTCATTTTGCTCCATGCCTTCCCCTCCGCCAGGATTCGCTCTAGAATTCTTAGGCATTTAACAAAGGTTATGTCCAAGTGAGTCATCTTTACCCTGAAATTGAACCCTACCACAGCGATACTCTGGCCGTCAGCGATATCCATACTCTCTACTATGAAGAGGTTGGAAATCCCGAAGGAAAACCCATTGTTTTTCTTCATGGAGGTCCTGGTGGAGGTTGCTCCGCTCATTATCGTCGCTTCTTTGATCCATCGAAATGGCGAGTGATTCTTTTTGATCAACGAGGATGTGGTCGCTCAACCCCCTTTGCTGAACTCAAAGAGAACACCACATGGGATTTAGTTGAAGACATTGAAAAAATTCGAAAAAAATTAGGCATTAAAGCCTGGTCTGTTTTTGGTGGCTCTTGGGGCTCAACACTGGCCCTAAGCTATGCCATCACTCACCCCGAAAATGTCTCGGCCCTCTTCTTAAGAGGTATATTCATGCTGAGAAATAAAGAGATTAAGTGGTTTTATCAAGAAGGTGCCCACAGGCTTTACCCGGATGCTTGGGAACATTATATTGCGCCTATCCCAGAGGCTGAGAGAGGAAACTTCATCGAAGCTTTTTACAAAAGGCTCACCTCTGATGATTCATCAGTGCGCTCGGAAGCGGCAAAAGCTTGGTCTGTTTGGGAAGCCTCTACTTCTAAACTCATTCAAGATAAAAATCTCATGCAGGCCTTTGGCACGGATCACTTTGCAGAGGCCTTCGCAAGAATCGAGTGCCACTACTTTATCAATCAAGGATTCTTTGAAGAAGACAATTTCCTTCTCAATAATATCAGCAAAATTCGTCACATTCCGGCAATTATTGTTCAAGGTCGTTATGATGTAGTTTGTCCGGCAGAGAGTGCATGGGAGCTGCATCGGGCGTGGCCAGAAGCTGAATTTCACCTCATTCAAGATGCAGGACACTCTCTTAGTGAAGAAGGAATTTCAAAAGTTTTAGTGGAAGCAACTGATCGATTTTAAAAAAGGGCTTAAAAGTATTCTCATTAGACCCAACACCCACGGGAGAAATACTTTTAAGCCCTATTTATAGTTTCACAAAGTACTAAAGGATAGTTATCAGGGAGACTATTATCCTTTATTTTGCCTTCGTAAAACTTCTCTAGAAAAACTCAACCCAAATCATTTCTCTAGAGGTATTCTGTGCGTGCTGTGGTTATGCCACGCCATTAATTTTTTCACAACTGGGTTGTTATTTTTTCACACACTTTTCTTGAAGCTAATCCGTAAATTTTTTTCACTATTTTAAATAAACCTATAATCGACGACCAAATTCTAGGTACAAATAAACAAATCTATAACACCTAGACTTAAGGAACACGATGAACCTCTTAACAATCATTTGCTTTAGTATTGCGGGTCTCATTCATTTATTTATCTTTGCTCTAGAGTCACTTTTATGGGGAAAACCCTTTGCCAACAAAGTCTTTCGTCTTGATGAATTGAGTGCAAAAGAGCAGCGCCTCTTTGCCTTTAACCAAGGGTTTTATAATTTATTCTTAGCGATAGAAGTATTTGTTGGGATTTTTCTGATCTCTTCTTTGCAAGCAGTCCAGATGGGATTGGCCCTTGCTGCTTTTTCAGCCCTTTCAATGTTCGCGGCAGCTGTTGTCTTATTAATTTCAGCACCTCATCTTAAAAGAGCATTTCTCATTCAAGGCCTTCTCCCCCTTATTGGGCTTATTTCTTTGGCCTTTGAATTATAAAATTAGAATCGCGCCTTAATTTCTGAGATGACCTGATTAACCAAAGGGTTATCTTTTCGTGATTTTTGAAGGCCAAGCCCTATCGTATGAGGAAAGAGACCGTTTTTGGAGCCCAGTCCAAGATCAACCACCTCTAGAGCACCTTTTTCGATATGTTCTGTACAGACAGATTCAGGCAAGAACCCTAGGCCCAAACCATTGAGCGTAAGCTCCTTAACGGACTCAAGTGAAGATGTTTTATAAATCTTTCTTTCATCAATATTAAATACACCCAGCTTTTCTTTTAAGTTTGCACCAGGGGCGAAACTATCAGGCATCAAAATAAAGGGAGCCTCTTCAATCGTTTTGAAAACAGTTTTCTTCTTGGTGCTCTTATAAAATTTAAATACATCTTTTCTAAGGGACTCAATAATTGTCTGTGGAGTCTTCTTTGGGTTAATGATGAGAATGAGGTCCAACTCCCCCTTATCTAAGAGGTCCTGCATTTGCGCAGAGCGGCCTGTCGATATTTCGAGAGAGAGGTTGGGATACTTCGGTAGAAACTCTTTTAAAAACTTAGGCCAAAAGTAAATCCCAATCGAGTCGTAGGTTCCCACTCTTAAAGAACCTGCCATTGGATCATCGGAGCTCTCTAAGCGCTTCTCCAAATCCTTCAAGGAAGAAAAAAGCTCATGACAATATTGATAAAGAATGTCGCCATACTCTGTAAGACGAACCCCACGCGGTAAACGCACAAAGAGCTCTTGACCGACAACCTCTTCTAAGATTTTGATGGACTTAGAAAGAGATGGCTGAGTCACGAAAGCAGCTTCTGAGGCTTTCTTCATAGAACCAAGCCTGCCTACCTCATAGAAGTAACGTAATTTTTCCAGATGTTCGTGTAAGTACATATGCCTTTAAACTATATCAAACTTAATTTTTTTTCAATTTATTTATATCTATATATGTCATATTTTCTATGGATCGGAGGATCAACTATGCTTCAACCATATAAGACACCAAATGTTGAAGAACTGGCAGCACTTAGTATTAGTAGAGACCTTTCAAAAGTCTTCACGAGACGCCGCACCATTCGTCAGTTCTCACCAGAGAAACCTAATAGAGAATTGATTGAAAATGCTGTTGATGTCGCTCGTCTATCTCCATCAGGAGCAAACCGTCAGCCATGGACATTTGCCATTATCGAATCTGTTGAACTAAAAAAAGAAATTAGAGTTTTATCAGAAATTGAAGAGAAACGCTTTTACATTGAAAAACCTAATCATAAGTGGGTGGAAGACTTAAAGCATCTCCACACAAATTGCGATAAAGAGTTTCTCACCCAGGCACCTTATCTCATTGTTATTTTCTATAGTCACTTTAGTTGGAAAAAATCAGAAAAGATCACTCACTACTATGCAAAAGAATCTGCAGGAATTGCAACAGGCATGCTAATTTCGGCCCTTCATATGTGTGGGCTGAGCACTTTAACCTACACACCAAAAAGAATGCAATTTCTAAGTCAGCTTTTAGATCGTCCGCAAGAAGAACGTCCCTTCATGCTTCTAGGAGTGGGTAAACCAAGCTCGCAGGCAATGGTTCCCACACTCGCCAAAAAGACATTAGATCAAGTCATGAAAATTTACAGCTAACCAATCTTCAATTCTATTAATGACGAAAATTACCGTAATTGAAGTTCAATTCGCAGTCCCTTAAGTGCATAATTTCTTCTGCCAAATAATGTACTCCATCCTCTGTCTTACTCTTTCTAATAAGAACATCTTCGCATGTCATTCTACTCAAGTTTCCGATGTTAAGTGGGTCTTCAATAATAATTGAGGCCGTAACTGCTTCAAATTTTACATTTTCATCATCACCTAATGATTTAATTGTCTTTAGTTTCGCAACACCATCCTTTAACAATTTATTTCCGGGTGCATACAAGTCAACACGATGTACTTTATAACCTTTTTGAGAGAATTGGTCTCGGATTAGATTACGTGTACTATTTGCGTGCGTTGAAGAAATCGACAATAAAGTAAATGAAAGAAATGTTAGTTGTTTTATAATTATCTTATTCATAAAAATCTCCTTAGGTGCTAAAGTTTTAATTTTATCAACTTCCCTTTTTTAAATGTGGTCGCCTTGAAGATTTTATCCTAAAAAAAAATTTGAACATCGTTCATTGTATTTATTTTCCGACCTGTCAAAAAAATAAACATTTCTTCAACACAATGTTAAAAATGCCAATCAATATAGATGAGAATCAAGCCCTTATCAGCTCACTAGAGATTCGAGAATTCTGTTATCAGTTGATCAACATGAAAACCAGTAACCCTAAATGTCTCTCTGTCTAACCCATAGCCCTTCTCTGCTGAGCAATTGACCTCGGGATATTTCGACTTAAATTTGTCGAGTTTTGCGAGACAGTCATCAATATCACTTCTTGAGTAAGTATATTTACACTCCAAAATGGCACTATTGTAATCACTGATTACATTCGTACCACAATTGCCACTTTTAGACTGGTTGGACTGATCGATATTTTCAGATAAGTAACTTGTGGATCTAAGTTCATCCTCACTACAGCTAACTAAAACAAAACATAACGATAAAATAAAGTTTTTCATTTCCACTCCTAGGGAAAAAGTTTAGAAACTCTATTTATCGCGCAACCTTTTGGTGGTCTATTAAAAGCATCAATGATGTATTAAATGTGTTTCAGTTTAAGAAACAGGCAGAACTTAATGTGACTGGGGTTAAAAAATGGGAAACCAAACAGGTTGTTGGTTTCCCAAATCGAAGGATTAGTTAAACTTTTTTAAAACGTCCGATATTTTTTCAGAAGCTTCTTTTTTTGCTTTTTCCATTAAGTTCTTGTCTCCTTTAATATAGAGACGCTTTACTTTTTTAAAAGCACCTTGCTTTAAGGCATATTCAGCAAGCTTTCTATTGGAAGTCATGTGAAAGAAGAATTCATTGCCAAAAGCGTCCATTGGATTTGGGTTAATCATTTTTGGAAATGTAGAATCGAGAACCCAATCTTTCATCTCGCACTTGTCTCCTTTTGCGTAACCTGCAAAGCGGAAGCCTTCGTCTTTTAATTTTTCTAAATCAGACAACGTATTGAAGTAGGAGTCATTGCTCATAAAAATTCTTATTTCGGTGGTGTCCTCTTCATGGCTCCAAGACGGATCAACTGTTAAGGCACAGGCTTCTTCAGTGTCAACAGTAACAACTTCGATTTCCTGAGAAACAGTCATTTTAACTTTTACAGCAGATTTTACGACCTCTGCACTTAGGTTTATTGCCGCAAGAGTCGTTACGACTAAGATCAACATTTTCATAGATTTACCCCTATTTTGTTTAGGTGAAGGTATCGTCTTTCTCCTTAAATTGTCCTCATTGATTGTAGAATTTATAAGCTATTTAAGTGTTTAAAATATAGACGCTTTTAAGGAATTAGACGGCCTTTTAAAAGGGTAAGACATAATTTCAGGTTGTTGCTTATCTAAGTGGAAGTTATAGATAGACATCCTTTCGGCATGGCCATTGCAATGTATCTGTCATAGCTTCACCAGTGGCCCTCATCTCTCATTATGAGAAGATAGGCAAAAGAGAGAGATAATTATGGATATCAAACCAATCAACAAATGGATACCAAACCTAAAAAGACCACTGGTAATCGCTGGCCCCTGTTCTGCCGAGACAGAGGAACAAATGATGGAGACGGCCAAGGCCGTGGTTCAAATTGAAGATGTTAGAATCTTTCGTGCCGGAATTTGGAAGCCAAGAACTCGCCCAAATAGTTTTGAAGGCGTGGGTGAGGTCGGGTTAAAGTGGCTCAAAAGAGTTAAAGAAGAAACGGGGCTCATGGTCACAACAGAAGTCGCCAATGCCCATCATGTAGAGCTGGCCCTAAAGCATGACATTGATATTCTTTGGATTGGTGCCAGAACAACCGTTAACCCATTCAGCGTTCAAGAAATTGCTGATGCCCTAAAGGGCACAAATATTCCTGTGATGATTAAAAACCCCATCAACGCAGATCTTGCATTATGGATGGGAGCATTTGAGCGCATGAATTTGGCGGGAATCGATAAACTCGTGGCCATTCACAGAGGATTTTCAACAGCAGAAAAATCAGAATATAGAAACGTACCTCTTTGGAGAATTCCTATTGAACTAAAAAGAAGAATGCCTGATCTCCCAATGATTTGTGATCCTTCGCATATCACAGGTAACCGCGATCGCATCGCACTTGTTTGCCAAAAAGCAATGGACGTCGATATGGAAGGGATTATGGTTGAGACCCATCCTAACCCAACAGAAGCCTGGAGTGATGCCGCTCAACAAGTTACACCTACAAGTTTAGGTAAAATTATTAAATCACTCATATTAAAAACAGAATTTTCAGTAGATAGAACATTTGAGCATGATCTCAATGATCTACGTTCTCAAATTGATCGCATTGACTCAGAGCTGCTTGAAGGCCTAAGAATGCGCTTTAATATTGTTGAGAGGATTGGCGATCTAAAAATGAAAAATAATGTTACCGCTCTTCAGGTTCATAGAATGGATGAAATGATTAATGGAATCACTGATACGGCAGAAAGAATTGGACTACGCTCTCAATTTGCCCAGGAAATCTATAATGTCATTCACGAAGAATCGGTAAAGTACCAAACAGAGATGATGCGCTCATTCCTCAAGAAAAATACTAACAGTGAGGAATAATGAGTCATCCCCCTCTATCTGATCGCATCGAAGCGGTAGAAGAATCAAAATCGGTAAAATTAGCAGGTGTTATCGCGGGCCTTCGGGCCAATGGTGAAAAGGTTATCGGCTTTAATGTCGGAGAACCAGACTTCCCAACTCCTGAAGTTGTCATAAAGGCCACCCAAAAGGCCTTAGCTGAAGGACATACTCGCTATGCCCTCGTACCAGGTGAGGCCTTTTTAAGAGAGGCCATTGCCAAGAAGTTAAAGCGAGATCAGGGTGTAACGATTGCAAAAGAGAATATTTGCCTAAGTAACGGCTCGAAGCAAGTGCTCTACTCGCTTTTCCAGCTTATTTGTAACCCCGGAGATGAGGTTCTTGTGCCTGCTCCGTATTGGGTGAGTTTTCCTGAGGCGATTAAACTCGCTGGAGCCACGCCAGTTTTTATTCCATCAGAAGATGGTACTTTAAATTTTGATGAGCTTATCAAAAGGAAAACTTCAAAAACAAAGGCCATCGTCCTAAACTCTCCCAACAACCCTTCTGGTCTCATTTACCCAAAAGAACTTAAAAAAGAAATTGTTAAGTATTGTAAAAGTGAAGGTCTATATCTCATCAGTGATGAAGCCTATGAGACTCTCACCTTCGGTGATGAGAACTTCATTGGTCCAGCAGGTTTGGCCGATCAAAATTTAGAAAATACCCTTATCGTTCAAAGCTTTAGTAAGAGTTACTGCATGACTGGTTTTCGCTTGGGATATGTTGCGGGGCCTGTTGATCTCATAAAAGGCATGAACAAACTTCAAAGTCATATTTGTGGTAATACCCCTGTTTTTATCCAGAAAGGAGCCTTAGCTGCTTTAGAGAACGAGGAAAGCATTGCTAATGGCATGCGCGAGGTCTTTAGAAAACGAAGCGCCTTGGCCTTTGATCTATGTCGAGAAATATTCCCTGAAACTCCCATGCCTCAAGGAGCTTTCTATCTCTTTCCTAAAATTCCTACTAACATTTTAGAAAAATATGGAAACGATGAGGCCTTGTCACTACATATCCTTAATGAAGGAAAAGTTGCCCTCTTACCAGGCTCCTACTTTGGCATGGCAGGATTCTTAAGAATCTGCTTTTCGACTTCAGAGTCTGAAATAATTGCGGGCTTTAAGGCCATCAAGGATTGCCTGTGAAAATTGGTCTCATAGGTTTTGGAAGACTTGGTCGCTTAATCGCTAAAAATCTGGTTCAAGATGCTGATCTCTATATTTATGATATCGCTGATTACTCATCAGAAATATTTGAGTTGGGTGCTCATAGCGCAGATTTAAAAACCGTCTGCGAGTGTCCCATTGTTATTCCTTTTGTTCCGATGAGTGAGCTAGAGAACCTTCTTAAGAAAATGGCTCCCCATTTGAATAAGAATTCCTTAGTAATTGATGTCTGTTCAGTAAAGTCATTGCCTGTAGAATGGATGAAGGAGCATTTACCTGCTGAAGTTTCTCTTTTAGGAACTCACCCAATGTTTGGCCCAGACTCTGCTAAGAATACTCTCTTTGGCTGCAAGATTGTTCTCTGTCCTATTAGAATTGAAGATAAGACCTATCAAGATATTGTCTCCTATTTAGAAACACATGGCCTTAAGGTCATTGAGGCAACTCCTAAAGAGCACGACAAACAAATTGCCCACTCCCTTCTTCTCACTCACTTTATTGGTCGATCCTTGATGGATTTTGAAGCGAAGTCATTACCTATAGACACAAAAGGTTATAGAAGACTTATGAAGATTCTTGAGACCGTAGAGAATGACTCCTGGCAACTCTTTGCCGATATGAACCGCTATAATCCTTACGCTAAGGAAACCAGAGATGACTTTCTCGCCAGTATGAACGCTATTAATGCCTTGGTGGTTGAATGAAGATAGGCTTTCAAGGAGAAGCAGGAGCCTACTCTGAAGAGGCGACGAGAAACTACTTCTCTGAAGATGTTGAAACTGTCGGCTTTGAATTAAGCGAACAAGTCATTCAATCTCTTTTAAATAAAGAAATTGCGATGGCCGTTCTTCCGGTGGAAAATTCAATTGTCGGAAATGTTAGCATCAACTCCGATCTTCTCTATCATCAACCAATATTTGCGATTGGTGAGACATATCTACCAATTCATCATCACCTACTCGCCCTACCTGGGGTTAAAGAATCCCAGATAAAAAGAGCTTATTCTCATCCCATCGCACTGGCACAATGTCGTGACTTTCTCAGAAATAATAATATTACCCCTGTTACTGATTATGACACTGCTGGCTCATGTAAACTTTTAAAAGAGCGAAAAAGTAGGGATGAAGCTGCCATCGGTTCAAAAATTTGTGCAGAGACTTATGGGCTTGAAATAATAAATGACTCCATTCAAAAGGTTACAAATAATATTACTCGCTTCTTTGTATTAGTTAGAGAAGAAGAAATCCCCGAAGGAATCGCCCAATCAAAAACGTCTATCGCTTTTACTGCTCATCACCAACCGGGAGCGCTACTCGATTGCCTACAGATTTTTAAGAAATTTGATATCAATTTAACAAAGTTAGAAAGTCGCCCTATCGCGGAGAACCCTTTTGATTATATTTTCTTTGTTGATTTTCAAAAAGGCCTTAAGGATCCTCAGACAATTGCTTGCTTAAAAGAACTTAATCGTGACGCTCATCATGTCAAAGTACTTGGCTCTTACCCTGAGGGGGTAAAGCCCGCTCTCTCTTAGGGAGCCACGTTGTTTAAGGCTTCACTTGATTTGTGCCACTTCTTCACCGTCACTCTCAGATAAACCATTTCAAAAAGAAAGAACACACCAAAGACTATGTAGAAGCCTAATGTTTTAAAGAATAACCATTGATCAGTCGTTAACTTCAAGGCAACAAAAACCATAAAACTACCGTAGCCAAAAAAGAGAAAGACCATATGTTTTTCAAGGCCTTGAATAATAAAGGCCGGAAGTGCGGGCTTATTTGGCATACTCTCCATCATCTCCCACATAAGTCCCTGTCCCTTCCATAAGCGAAAGATCATAAACCCTGCAATTCCAACACCTGTGAAAGCGGGCTGTAATTTAAACCAAAGACCATCTTCCCCTAGAAGGCTAAGGCCTCCTAAGAAAAGAATCAAAAAGAAATTGAATTTTGAAAGTGTATGAACGTGTTTTGTGTAGAAGTGTTCAAAGCCGATTTCAAGAATCGCTAAGATCAGCCCCCCTGTTATCGCAATGCGAATGGGGTAATTTTCTTCTAAATACCAATACGCCATTGCAGGTAAAAAGGAGATCAGAAAGAAGTTTTTTTGGCTAAGCGTTTTTTTTGTCATGCCTAAGCATAGCCACTTAAGAAGCCTTTTTCAAAGGTTTAAGCGGCTGCTTTTGACTCAAAAAGGCTTCAAACTCATCTTTAACCTCTTGAGGATCTAGAATTTCGACTTCGTCCTTAATACTTTCTATCCACTTAAAAAGCTCTTCTGAAACTTCTACTGAAGCGGCCCAAATAAACTCTCCCTCAGTATTTGTCGTGACATATGGACTACCTAAGAAGTGAAATTGTGGTTTTAGATTTACTTTTTCAGGAGCAGAGATACGCATAACCAAGCGCTCCTCATTACCTGTTATGGAGCGAATCGCCATGATAAAGTCATCAATTTCCTGACCGACAAAGTTTGCTTTATAGCGATGGCCTGTTACAAGAATGCTACTTTCAATCGTTTGAAATTCTAAGCAAACCATACAGCGGTCATTCGTATCCTCAGCGATAAGGGATAGGACTCCGTCTAAAAAGACAACTTTATGAGGAAAGACTTCTACTTTTGATTTTTCCCCTGTCTTTAAAATAAGAAGCTCACTATTAAGAATGGCTTCATTTATTTCATTTAAGTTTTGTTCCTGATCTTTTGGGATTAGATGATGAAGTTTATTCATCTCTTCTTCTTCTTCCATTACTTTATAAAGATCAAATTCTGGATGCCTGGCTTCGACTCTTTTCATTCGAGTAGCAAGGGTATTATAAATTTCTTTTCCTTCATAACTGTCTAGTAGTGGAAAGTGCGCCTGGAAGGCCAGCCATTCTGCCAAAGAGAGCTCCATTGAAACCCTAGGCTTTTTACCTGTAAAGCAGAGCCAGGTATTGCCATCCCTTTTTTGCGCCTTAAGAGGAAAATCAAACTTCCTCATAAACGTTAAGACCTCTAACACATCCTCTTCTTTGATCTTAGCGCCAAAGTGATGACAGAGTTCTACTAGTGAGACGTCCTGATTGAGGGAATCTAACGTAGAGAGGATTTTCCAAAATTCATTATCTAAAAGCTTCGCGTTCGCAGCCATAAATACAACCTTGTGTTTTCAACAGCTTAAGTTAAATAAGCGTCCACCTTAGCAGCACAAATACCGTAGCAAACCTATCGGGTATTCGCGCTAGAGCTTTAGTGCTTTTTTTTGTGGAAAGAGGCATAATAAACGTATGCCCTTTAAATCATTGATGAAAAATCCTGTTCTCGCCATTGGTCTCCTCTTTATGATCATCTTTTTGTTCCAAGCTGGAGAGAAGTTCAACTGGTGGACCTCACGAAGACAGAAACTGACTCCTTCTAGCTGCAAGGCCGTCAGGGTTATGCTCGATAGGCGCATACCTGCCAACTGGTCAACCGCTTGTGAAGGAAGTGACTTTAATAGCCTCGCCGTCACGATTAAGTTTCCACAAGAAATGGATAAGAAAATTGAAAAAGAAGATGACCTTAGAAAATTAGTCTATAGGGAGCTCGCAAATAACCTTATTAGTATCGCTAAGAATTCTCCAGGTGATAACTTAGAGCGCACCAATATTGTACGCGTTCGCTTCATTCATCCTCAAAAACAAATAGATGCCATTACCGAAGGTCGCTTCCTCGTAAAACTTCAAACCATGAGTGACAAAAACCTTATCGCTCAACACCTAAAGGTTACGGTTCAAGTCAGAGAATCAACACCGTAATTTTAGATTCGCTATTAGGTTTGATAAAAATTTGAGTCCGTAAAGGTTTCATCCCCTACTGTGTAGCTATAGCTGTGAAGGCCAAAAACATCAGATGCCTCCCCTCCATAGAGAGTGTCTCCCATTAAGGGAAAGCCTGTCAGGGCCAATTGAACTCTGATTTGATGGCGAAGTCCCTCATTAAGTACGACCTTCAAGATAGAGCGATTCTTAGATAGATCATAATTGACATCAATAATTTTCAACTGCGCCTTTTTCCCTTCTCTACTTTCTCGAATCTTCTTTCCTGTGGTTGTCAGGTCATTTTCTAACTCTAAAGGGCCGTTGTATTCCCCAGAAACCACGGCGAGGTAGGTTTTATTTTTTAACAACTTCTTGGTGCGCAACTCTTTTAAAAGGGTGGTGTCTTTTGTGAGAAGAGTTAATCCGGAAGTTTCATAATCGAGGCGATACATTAGACCTCGATCCATGTGTTCATTATTAATATTAATATAATCAAAATGACCCTCTTCTCTTAAGAAGCTCAAAAGATTATCGTTTTCTCCATAGTGAAGCGGATGACAATGAATTCCACTAGGTTTAGAAACGGCCAAGAATGGCCCCCTTTCTTCAAGAATTTTAGGTCTTTCATGATGGGGGCTATACTTAGGATAAATTTCCCCCTTATTCATGAGGCTCGCGGGTAAGCTAACCTCCTGCCCTTTCTCAAATATTTTATCTAAGCTGTTTCGAGAGACTTCACTTTTTTTGAGACCTTGGCGCGAATGACCAAGTTCTATCAATATGTCTTTTAAGGTGGACTTCTTTCCTAACCAGCAAAAGCTCATGGCTAGCGCGGTTCAACTTTATGCCCAGGTGTGGCGACATCTCGTTTTCTGATCACAAATTCGACTCTACGATTGAGATCCTGCCGCTCAGTCCCGTCTTTTCCTAAAACCTTATCAGGGCGAGTGTCACCATAGAAGGTGGTCGTTACCTGCTCAGGTCGCACACCTTGCTTCATAAGGTTTCTAGCAACAGCTGAAGCCCTAGAAGCAGAAAGTTCGAAAGCATCACGTGTGCCATCACTAGCGGCCTCACCACGACTTGCATGACCGAGGATATAAACTGTCCACTTAGTGTCTGAGAGCATTTTCACCACACGATCATAGACTTCGATATTCACTTTCTTTGGTAAAACACTTCCTTCTTCAAAGTAGATTTTATCTTTTACCATAACTTTTATGCCTTCGGGCATTTCATAGATAGTCACATTATCAGAGAGCTCAAATTGAGAGAGGTCCTGACGGGCGTCTTTTAGAGTTTCGTCAGACTCTCGATTAATTTCGTGCTTATCAAGAATTCCCTCCATCGTTAAAAAGTCGATTGGAAAGGGCTTTATTGGCTCTTGAGATTCAAGCATTGTCGGTGAGTCATCAGGAGACTTACCTCTTTGGATAACTTCACCATGTTTTAAAACATTTCCACCAAAAGCATCGCGAATAGATCCAAGCGCCGCTTCATATTTAGCAGATTCAGTTTTTGCAAAAGATAGGAGGAGAACGAAAAATGTCAAAAGTAAGGTAACAAGATCCGAAAAGGTTGCCATCCATGCCGGCAGCCCCGGAATACAATCTGGACATTTAACGGGTGCCTCAATGGCATCTCCATCACCGGCTGCCTGTGCGTCGTCGGCCATAGCTTATCCTTTATTCTTCCCCGCCAGAGTCATCAACTTCACGCTGAGCTGGAGGTAGGAAGCTATTGAGTTTCTCTTTAATAAGACGAGGGTTTTCTCCTGCCACAATCCCAAGAGTTCCCGCGATAACAATACTCATTTTAGTAATCTCAGCCTTTGATCGATAGCCAAGTTTATTTTTAATTGGGTTACAAAGAGCGTTGGCAATAACCGCACCATAGAAAGTCGTCAATAGGGCAACCGCCATGGCAGGACCAATTGCCGCTTGATCCGAGAGGTTCCCAAGCATGATAACCAGACCGATCAAAGTCCCAATCATTCCAAAGGCCGGACCATCTTCGGCCATCCCACCAAAAACCTCAGCCCCCACTTTATGTCGCTCTTCCATAGCATCAATTTCTAGCTGGAGAATGGAAGCAATTACTTCGGGTGGACGGTTATCAGCGGCCAAGGTCATGGCCTTTTTCATAAAGGGATCATCAATTGGTTGTTTTTCTAAAGCAAAAACAGACTCTCTTCTTGCCGTCTCAGCAAGGTTACCAATCTCTTCAATCGTTGTCTTTGGATCAGCAGGAGTAAAGAAGAATGCCTTCATCCCGACGCCTACAACTGTTTTCACAACCTCCATAGGCCACTTAACAAAGGTCGAGCCGATCACTCCAAAAATAACAACAATGACGGAGGGAACATCGATAAAAGCAACAATATCACCACCTACGAGAATGGATCCAAGGATGGCACCTAATGCCAACACCAAACCAATGACCGTTGCGATATCCATAACTTCTTCCTTGAGTATGTTAAAAATAAAATTTTGCTTCAATCCTAGAATCGGAGGTTTACCAGATGATCTTGAAAGAATTTAGGGATAAGCTCTTGTTATCGTATAAACCGGCAATCTTTGCCGGTTCATCTTCTTTATAGGAATGACTTTGGATCTAGAAAGAGACTTCTAGTTCATCTCTTTGACGGCGGGAATATTCTCTATCAGATCATATTTCCAGTTGATGCCATCATTAGAAAGTTCTTGAAGAATTTGATACAGCATTTTTGATGAATTTCGGTTTATATCGTGCATGAGGATAATCGAGGCCCGGCCATTTTTATAATTATTATAAATCTGGCTCATGTAACTAGTTTTACAACGGCTTACACTCACGCCTTTATTCCAACATTTCCAGTCAGCATCATCAATTCGGTTTGGATTTCCACCGCCGACATTCCAGTAAATTGGTCCAACGTACTTTCTAAGTTCAAGGTCAGCGTTCCCTACTTGCTCACGCCAACCATTCCAAATGCCACCCGGCGCTCTAAAAAGTAAGGTGTCTCTTCTGTAGACATAGCTGTCGATTAGCTCATGAGTGCCAATGAGTGAATTAATGAAGTGAGACTGAGAAGGAAAATCAAATTCATGAGAATAACTGTGATTTGCTAGGCGGTGACCTTTTGAACGAATCTCATCAAGAATAGAGAGATTGTTTCTGGCCATTCTTCCAACAACAAAGAATGTCGCTTTTGCATTAAATTCGTCCAAAGTATCCAAAATGTATGGGGTAGCAACCGAAGTTGGGCCATCATCAAAAGTTAAGTAAATGGTGTTTCGAGAGACACCTTTTAGGCTGGTCGTACCCTTCATAAAAGGAAAGGTCATGCTAGGTGAAAAGATTTTTCGAATGCTCGCACTCGCTGGCACAGAAATCACCATGGCCAAAAATAACACTTTAAAATAAATACTTAATTTCACATTCTCTCCTCTTCTATGAATTCAATATCCAATTTATGACACCCTTAAAAGCTCAATATCTAACCATGTAAAAATGTTAGGAATAATCCTAGAAACAGCCTTTTAAACGGCCTAATTTAAGTCAGAAACAAAAGGGAGAAATTGGCATTCTTTTATCCTACAAATCCTCAGTAGGTTTAGGCTTAACTAGACCATTTTTTTCTTCAAATTTTTTTGATTCATCTTGAAGTTTATCTTCATGTCGATCAATTACTTTTCTTGGCTTATCAGCCGCAATTTTCATAACGACCGAGATAATATTTGCAACACCTGATATTAGATCAAACGTATTCGCCCTTGTGTCTTGTATGAAAGAAGAGAAAATAAAGCACATGATAAAAATCTTCTTAAAACTCATATTGACCTACCCTTAGTTAAGGATAAATTTATCAAAATAAATATAATCAACAAGGAAATGATCTCATCATTGTTTCAAGTGATGAAACGATATAGAAAAGTGCCATTTTTGAGTAAAAAAAACCCTGCTCGACCGAAGTGTTGCAGGGCTTTTTATTTTCCGTAGTCCATCCTGACAGTGGAAAAATTTAATTCAAATTATTTAATTTCTTCTAGAGTTGACTCAAGATAGCTGGCCATACTTAGGCGCAACTGATCCAAAGATATTTCCTCTTCATTTACAAGAAGTTCTGACTTAATGAAGTCTATGGGAAACCCTGTCATCTCAGAAAGAGACGATAATGGTACCGATTGAGAACCCATCCCTGAATTTGTCTCGCCGCGAACAGTTCCCTGTTCAGTAGCAACTGTCATAGTCGCCTTCATTCCACACTCCCTTGTGTATTCTTCATCAGAGATCATCCGCAAACCGTCTCAGCCCCATCGTCCTAAGGGGCCGGAATCTCTGAAGTGCACATATCCTAGCGCTTTTATAGATCATATCTAGGACAAAATTTCACTGTCAACAACTTCAGTTCATTTCAAGGTGTATGTAAGAAGATTTTAGAGTTATAAAATATTGATTTTATTGATAAGTTAGCTTTTTGTTAGATGTAAGGAGGTTGGACACAGAAGAAAATTTGTCCAACATCTCCTGATACTCAGCATCAACCTCGCTTTCAAAGGTAATTCCACCACCTGCCTGGTAGGTTATCTGACCTTCAGATATATTTCCAACACCTGAGCGTATATTGATAGAGCCGACAATTTTGTCACCCTTTCTTGATAGTGTTGAGCCGCAATAAAATCCTCTTGGACTCTTTTCTAAGTCGTGGATAATTTCCATAACACGAATTTTAGGAGCTCCGGTAATAGAACCTCCAGGAAAGAGGGATTTCATAATATCTAAAAGAGAAATCTCATGGGAAAGATTCACTCTTAGATGTGAATAGCTATGAATAAGACCAGGGACTTTTAAAGGGGCTTTCTTTTCGACAACTTCAACTAAGGCCTTATCAATACGGTTCATATCGTTTCTTAAGAGATCAGTTATCATGAATAGCTCTGATTCGTTTTTTTTACAATTACGAAGAAGATCCCATGCTAATTCATCGTCTCCTTCTTTACTATAAATAGTGCCTTTTATTGGACGAGACTCTAAAGTGCCTGAAGAGTCCCATTCAAAAAGGCACTCAGGACTATTAGAAAAATAAAAATCATCTTCAATTAACGAAAAAGAAGCAAACTCTCCACAGCGCTCTGGTAAAGACCAAAGTGAACTTATTAAATTGATAGCAGAAGCATTTTTCATCTTTCCAAAAAAGGGAAACGTTAAGTTATATTGGTAGCAATCCCCTCTTTTAAGGTGATCTAGACCTATTGAAAAAGCCTTAAAATATTCTTCTCTTTCAGGAAGAGACCAATCAATAGTAAAAGCTGAAGAGTGAAGATCTTGTGGATTAATTGATTCTTTTTTATCAAATTCTAAAATGATCGCAATCGGTTGATCAGGATAAGGGTTCTTAAGCTTATTCCATGCATAGCCAAGTTCATAAAACGTATGAACTACCCATAAATTATCCCCAAAGGAATCACATTTCTTCTTAGCGAGGTAATTTTCTAGATAACTTAAGCCGTCATCTGAAGTCTCAATATTCGTTAATAAGTTAAGAATTTTATCGCTATAAATTTTAAGGACTTTATGAGGCGAGCTTAAAAGTGAGAACTCATTTTCCCCATGAAGTAATGACCAAATTTTCTGATTTGAGAGTGAACTAATCGCGCTCATTATCCTGATAGGTTAGATTTTCAAAGCTAGTATAAGCACCAACCCAAGCAAGTTTCGCCGTACCAGTCTCACCACCACGGTTCTTGCCTACGATGACTTCTGCAATTCCAGGCTCTTTAGTATCTGGATTATACACCTCATCTCGGTACACAAACATTACGATATCGGCATCCTGCTCGATGGCACCAGATTCACGAAGGTCAGCAGTTGATGGCCTTTTATTAGGTCGAGCCTCAACACCACGGTTTAGCTGCGAGAGCGCAATAACTGGGCACTGTAATTCTTTTGCCAATGTTTTTAGACCTCGAGACATTTCTGAAATCTGTTGTTCACGAGATATATTTTTATTATGAGGATTCATTAGCTGAAGGTAATCAACAATGACGAGCCCAAGGCCGTGCTCTGCCTGAATCTTACGACACTGTGATTGAATATCTAAAACTGTCGTTTCACCATTGTCGTTGATAAATATGGGAAAACTAGATAGTTCCTTTACGGCTTGACCTATATTTCTTAGATCAGTGTCGAGAAAGTTCTTCGTTCTTAATCTTTTAGAGTCTACTTTTGCTTTTGAACTTAAAAGCCTCATAGACAGTTCTTTATCAAGCATTTCCAGAGAAAAAATAGCAACAGGTTTTCCATGATGATCACAAACATTATTGGCAATATTCAACGCCAAAGATGTTTTTCCCATTGCAGGACGAGCTGCAAGAATAATAAGCTGACCAGGTTGCATTCCCAAAAGAAGGCTATCTAAGCGAGGATAGCCAGAGCTAAGCCCCTGAATCTCTCCAGGGTTTCGTGACATATCTTCTAATTCTTTTAAATTCTCACGAAGACAGGTGTTGAGTTTTTGCATTTTTCCAGACTTTGCATCATTTGTAAGTTTGAAAAAACTGGCCTCTACTTCTTGAATAAAGTCTTCGGCCTTTCCCTGAAATCCCATTCCTCTTTCTGTCACACGCATTGATGTGCGAACAATTTCACGAAGTGAAGATTTATCTTTTACTGTTTTAGCATAATGATAAATATTGGCCGCAGACGCTTGGTCTTCAACGAGTTCTGTAATTGCGGTGGTGCCACCAACCTCTTCTAGCTTACCTGCTTCGTTAAGTTTTGAACTTACCGTCACATAGTCGACTGGTTGGTTATCCATTGCGAGGTCTTTAATGGCCTCAAAAATCACACCGTACTTGGGATGATAGAAGTCGCCACCCTGAAGCCTAAGATCGGAAACGTCGTCAAAAGCCTGTCCATCAATGATCAAACAACCAAGAAGGGATCGCTCTGCTAGAAGGTCATGAGGAAGTTCACGGTTTCCCCCACTCTTTTTGGGTTGAGGGGCTGTACCTTCACTCATCATATCCATTGAGTCTCTCCTAGCAAGAAGTGTTGATAAAAAAAACGACCCGCATCGCGGGTCGCTTTAGTAAGTCTGATTAGCTTTATTTTATTAGCTTCTAAGAAGTTCGTCAGCTTCTTTAGCGAGTTTTTGCTCGTCAGTAAGAGGCTGATTTTCTTTGGCTTCGCCATTTTCTTCTTCACCGGCTTCAGCTTTTGCTAATTTCTTCTTCGCTGCAGCTTCAGCTTTCTTCTTTAGCTCTTCCGCTTGTTTAGGATCGATATCTACTTTAACCCCAAATTCAGCTTCAACACCTGAGAAAAGCTTTGCTTTTACAGTGTAGCTACCAAGTGCTTTGATTGGATTGTCGACAGAGAGAACTCTTTTTTCAACTTCAATCCCTTTCTCAGCAAGAATACTAGAAAGCTCAGTTGTTGTTACAGTACCAAAAAGACGACCGTTAGATCCTACCTTCTTAATAAGTTCAATACTTAAGCCATCTAGCTTAGTTTTGATTGCTTCAGCAGCTGATTTCTCTTCGCCAACTTTCTTAGCAAGCATCTTATTATAGTGACTCATCTGAGCTTTGTTAGCGTCATCAGCAAGCACTGCTTTGTTGTTAGGTATTAAGAAGTTTCTAGCGTGACCTGCAGAAACATTCACAACTTCACCTACGTTACCTAGAGAAGCAACCTTCTCTGTTAGTATAACTTTCATAATGTATCTCCTTCATCATTTTTTTTATTAAAGAATCTGCGAAAATTGACCCATGTATCGAGAACACCAACAAGTGCCAAGATTTGATAGGCCATGATAACGGCGAAAAAGATCACCATTGATCTTAGAAAACCGAAAAACTGCCAATAAGTTAAGAGCTCACTAAAAACTCCAAAGCCTTGGAAGAAGTAAAATATCCCCAGGATAAGAAGTGTGTTGTAACCAAGAACTTCGGCCCAATCCCCAACAAAACCATAAGCATGACCGACTGCCAGCACGAGCCCAAAAATAAGCGGCCAAACCACTTGAAATGGCATCTGAAAGCCTGTCAAAGTTTTAATGTCGTATTCATAATCGTGAAATGGTTTCCAAAGAGGAGCCATTCTAAGTGCTACAAATGTTCCTACCCAAAAGGATAGAAGCACACCAACGAATATAAATCCTGTACCGTAATTCATAATTGGATCAACAACAAGTGAAGGATTTTCCATCACATCTTTAAGCTGTCTTAGTTGTTCACCTGGAACACCTGCTGCTTTTTCGAGACTGTTATAATACTGAGTCGCAGTTTTTTGCACATAAGGAGCTAAAAAACCACGAACACCCTCTTCTAAGGAAAAGTTAAAAGTTAGAATCAAAGTCATCATAACAGCAAAAATGCTTGCGCCATTAATGAAGATTGCTTTCGCAGGATGATCCTTTCTCATAATTCCAGCAGAAATCAGGTACCCATATATAACCGCTAATGGGAAAGTCCCCAAAGCACTGCCTTGATAAACTTTTACTTGTACTAAAAGAATGGCCAATGCCACCCCTATGATTCCCATCATGAAAGTTTTCATCTTTCCATAAAGAAGAAAGCTAATCGTAAAAGGAATAGAAGCAAAAAGGGCAAAAGGCTCAAGACTAGCAAACAAAAACGCCAACAAACCGAGAAAGGCTAGCTTACTCATGTTTAGTTCAGGAATCATTAAAGATCTTAACTCTTGATCGTTAAGAAAATCTTTTGATTCTGAATTTGTGTTTTTGTTATCAGACATGATTTTAAATAATCCTTAACCTAAGCGCGATTATCAGCGATTCTATTAGAAACGTAGCTAGCTACACCGATTTGACGAGCTCTTTTAATAGCAGTCGTTGCAAATCTTTGGTGCTTACGGCTAACTCCAGTTACACGAGCAGCTGAAATCTTTCCGAATTCATTGATAAGCCAAGTAAAAGTCGCAGGATCTTTCCAGCTCGCAGTTACATTGTTCGCTTTAAAGTAACAAGACTTCTGACGAGCAAATTTCTTTGGATTATCATTCTCATCGTCACCTTCTTTATCAGTAACAGAACCTTTGTAGGTTTTTGAGAAAGGAGTTTTGTAAGCTTTAACAATAGCTTCTCTTTCTTCATCTTCACCAAGGGCAACAAATAAGTGACGAAGATGAAAATCATTAATCTTCAAACGACGAATAAGCTCTTTGTTGTTTTCAGAGTTTGCTTTAAAGATAAAGTAAACAAAGTGTGCAGTACCTGTTCCTTCAGCTGTGGCCTGAGCTAAGCTCAATTTGCCCCACTCATCTTCGATGAATACTTCACCGTCGTGAGCTTTAACAACTTCGTGAACCATTCCTTTGAGGGTTGCTACATCTTGGTCTGTAGCTTCCGGTTTCGCCACTAGGGCTAACTCATAGATCATAAAAACCTCCTGGACTAAACGGCTTTAGGGCACCATGCCAAAAAGCGGGGTCTAGTGAATGTCAAAAATGGTCTGCAATGTAGCATTCAAGAGGACTTTTGACAACAGCATAAGCCATTGATTAGAGGTTTTTCATTCAAGTAGTTTCAGCTACTTATATTGAACCTAGAGCTTTAGGGGCAGCCTTTGAACTTCAATGCCTCCTCCATTTCCTCTGCAGAGCAGTAAGTAGTTAAAAACTCCTTCAACTCTTTCGGGCTTTAGGTGAACGCAGTTTTCAGGAATATCCACTGAGAAAAGGAGGGGCCTCACAAAACTCTGCTCTTTCTTAACCATAGAATAGAGCCTGTTACCAAAGATCAAAGTGCTGTTGATAAAGATCCCCGGATAATTCTCCTCATCACCGCTGACAACGATGGGATTGAGGGTTTCGGAAAAGCGTACTCCTGGAAATGAGCTTTCTCTATTGATTCGAAGTTTTTTACTAGACCCATCATTTGTAAAGTATCGCAGAAAATAGCGTGTCTCTATAAAACGGGTACCCTCCGAGTCGTCATAGGCCGAGATCGTATTAAAGATAGGATCGCCCCAGTTTGAAGAATCAAGAAGAAGTAGTTTTCCTTCTTTCGTTAAAGGATCCCACACATATGATCGAACTTGTGAGCGATTAAGTTGGGCGAGAAACTCAACACTTCCTAGGGGGCTTCCTTGAGAATTATTGGCCACACTTAAAAGAGGGCGAACGGTGTTTTCGGAGACATATTGTTCCGAAAAGAAAACTGGTGAAAGAGAGACATCAGTTTTATTTACCACATAGAAATAATAATGGAGATCATATTCCTCACCCTTTGAAACTAAACCTTTTAGAGTGCCCGCTCTTAAATCATTGATGGATTGAGGAAAAGGTTTTTCAAATGACATCGGCAACCAAGGCTCTACCTGGTGTTCATTACGAATGGATTGGACTCGTTCATAAGAGTCGATCGTTCTCAGTTCAAAATAAAGCTCATCGCCCTTCGTATAAGGTCGAAGATAATAGACGTGATTTGATCTCAAGGTCTCTGGAACTCGATCGAGAATGTCTTGAGTATTATCGGCTTCAGGAAGTGTATAGGTTGCAAAAAAGGCAGGAACTTTAAGAGAGTGATTACTAAAATCCATCGCCAATAAAGGAGTGTCTCCAAGTTGATTGTATTCAATGGGAAAATTACTGTATTCAAGTAATGGAAATTTGAAAGTCAGGTGATTTTTCTCAACTGAGTCACCATTTATTAGATAGTCAAAAGTAATAAACGTCTGGGTTTCATCGATAGCAGTGATCAGGTAATCGCCTTTCCCATCACCATTTAGATCACTTAACCGCACAGAGATAATTTCCGCCTTTTTATCAATTGAAATATCCTCTCTCGCCCACTTCCCCTTCGCTCTAGATAGGAGAGATAAAACAGACATGTCAGCAGTTTGAAGACTTGGAGCTTCAATAAAGTATTGTGGTGATTCAGACCACTCTTCCTTATTATCTACCAACTTCATACGCACGACTTTTCTTGGTCCACGAAAAAAGGTCAAATCATCGGCCTTAAATCCTTCAATTTTTTCTTTTAAAAGAAAATCTTCCTTGGCCATGTCACGGGCGAAGATAAGTGTCGTTTCAGTAACAGAGGAAAAATCAGAGGACTCCATCTTAACTTTAAGACGAAAGTGAGTATCTTTACTTAGATCCTTTAGTTCTCCTTTAAAAAGGAGGTCTTTCTTTTCGCCACTGACAAGAGAGATCTCTTGGATAGAGTTCTCAAGAACAAGATCATCTCTTTCAAATGTAGTTGTCACTTTTAAATTTTCAAATTCACCCATTAGACTTTTCACAGGCAGCTTAAAGTTAAATGTCTTGGTTTTTGCATCAAAATTGAGGTCAAGGAGATTCTTGTATATCGGCATCGCAAACTTTTCCGTTTTTTCGAGCAAGGCCTTTTTCATGTCGATCATTCCATACTTTGAAAACTTGCCCGTATATATTGAGTCTTTCATATTTCGGGCAGAGGAGAAGAGACGCGCCTTTACTTCGTTTACTGACATATTGGGATTAAGTAGTTTAAGGCTAGCAGCAATCCCAGCCACAAAAGGAGAAGCTTGACTGGTTCCATTCTTACTTTCATAACCTCGGATTCTTAGAATTCTTGATTCCACAGTTTCGCGAGGATATGTCGAGACAATAAATTCACCAGGCGCGAGTAAATCGACTTTTCCACCAAAGTTTGAAAACTCTGTGATCTTTCCTTGATTATCAACGGCTCCTACGCAAATGACTGATTCATTTGTACAAGGAAAGGTTGGGATTTCCTTGTTATTATTTCCAGCAGCTGCAATGACAACGACATTTCTTTCGGCGGCATATTCTAAAGCACGCTTTATTTTTTGCGACTCAACAACTTTAGGCCAACCTATCGACATATTAATGACGTCGGCTCCTCGCTCTATGGCATAGACAATTCCGTCAGCAAAAATATCCGTGATTAAGCGCCTTTCATAAACAAATTCTTTGATCTCATTACTTAAAACCTTTACGGGAAGTATCTTTATTCTCGCATCGGCCAGACCTACAACACCTTGTCGATTATTCGCAACTGCCGCAATGATACCTGCCACATGAGTTCCGTGACCCGTATCATCCGTTAAATTTTCATTCATCTTTAAAATATTGATGCCAGAGCACGCTTTTTGAGAATTATCCGCCCCAACTGGACAATAAGCCTTATCATAAAAAATACGATCTTTTAGATCGGGGTGTTCTATATCTAAACCACTATCCAAAACGGCAACAACAATCTCGCGCTCAGAAGGAATCTCTTTAGCCAAAGCAGAATCCTTTATTGATAGCCAGTTAATATCAACACCAGGACTTCCGATCAGTTCACTTTTCGTTAAATCATTAGAGCGTCTATAGATTGGCTGGCCCGTATTTTTAAGACCCCATTGTTTATCAAAGAGAGTATCATCAAAGTCTACTCCAAATACTTCAAAACCGAAGATCATCACAAAAATAAGAGATTGAATTTTCAAACAATTCATCACAGACTCTCCCTTATCCATTTACCGTGAAACTCTCCGCCCTGAATGCCCATAATTTCTTTTACGCGATCAAGTGGCCCATTCCAATATTGTCCTCGAATACGACCAATCGTATTTGAGCGAATGGGTTCATTGAGAATTTCTGAATCCTTTCGAAAACCATTTATCACACCATAAACATATATATTTTCTTCACCAACAATATTAACGAAATCTTTAAATTCAAGATTCTTAACCATGCTCTTTGCCAACTCCATTGTGCATTTTGCCTGATCCTTTGAGTCCCCCTCCTGTCTGCGCATTCTTTGACAGTCACGGGCCTTGTCTTCCATTGTTTTTAGGTTTTGACACTGAGTAAACTGGCTCGCCGTTCTAATATTAAAGTTTCTTCTTTCAAAAACTCCACAAAGGCGGCTACGGTCCCTAGAGTACTGCCTGCTTACTTTTTCAATGTCTCTTTGCTTAACACTTTTAAGGCGTTCAATTCCTTCCTCATAAATATTTGTACTAACACTAATGTCAAAGAGATTAAGGCCAGAGGAGTTTTCGATACTTCGCGGATCAAATAGTCTTCTGTTGTATTGCTCATTGAGTTCATTAATATTTTCAAGAAGCTTCTTCTTACTCGCAGACCACCCTTCTCTTCTTGTACTAAGTGAAAGAAAAGGCTTCTCTAGTTTCTCATTAACTTTTCGTGCCTCATATCTGCCACTTACCGTTTCACTAACCCCAAAAATACTCTGACCAGGGTTTTTATACCTTTCAGGATCAAGCTGAGGAGTTATCGGTAAATCCTTTGTCCACTCTTTTAAGTAATAATTTAGAACATCATAAGTAAACGACTGATAGTTAATCCCTGATTGAGAAGCGCTTGTTAAGCTTACATATTCTGTGCGATTTTTTGTCGGCGTCACCACAGTAATTTCATTATCACCCGTTAGGTATTTTGAGCGCCAAACTAAAAAAGAGAGTTTAACAGAGCGATCATCAAAATCTCCTTCAACTGAATAAGGCCTTTCTCTAACCTCTAATAATTCACTTGAGCCTTCTTCTAATAAATAATGGAGTGCCTTTGCATTTGAGAATAGGTCTGGGTTCTCAGAGACATCACTATTTATGTTTACCGAATGCATTTTTACTTTATATTTACCATTCGTTCTATCGCTACTTAATTTAACGATTGGGATTAGGTTGCTTATGCTAGCACTTACACTTAATGTCAGCCCATGCCCTCGATCCTCATATATTTGAATCGTTGAAGCATCTTTTCGATAGAGATGGAGGCGACGAACCATGGCGCCACTTGTTCCCGCAGATAATGAGAACTTGGTTTCAAGCATACTAAAAGAACCTGACCCCATTAAGTTCGGGGTTAGCCTATCAGTAATCAGAAGAGATTCTCCAACTCCTAGATGTGAATTCACTTCCCCTATTAATTCCTCAATAACTTTTAGCCTCGGGTCCACGCCATTTTCAGGAACAATACCTCCCTCCAGGCTTGGAACATTGGCGAGTTCATCTAATTTCTTTTTTAATTTAAGTTTTAAAAGAGGAACCATCATATTCTTATAAGGCTCTTTAAACGTCGCCTTTAAGGTTTTAACGGGCTTAAGGTGGGTGTAAGTTCTAACAGCATTAACAGTGCCTGTTGCCGTAGCAACGGGCCAGCGAGGAATATTCTCTACTCCAAGGATTCCACCAAGAGTTACAGAGACACCAATAGTGTCTGCAAGCTGCACCAGATTATCTGTCCCTAAATAATTCCCAACGACAATATCTCTACTTAAGATTAAATTTCCCGTTAATATAGGGCTAAACCAGGTACCGACCGGAAATTCTTTAAACACGCCTGTTTCGACATAGTCTTCAAGGCCCTTTTCAAACTGGTCCTGAAGAAATTCCAATTTCTTCTCTGAAGGATCAAAAATATCCAATTTTTCGTTAAATTTATTGAGTAAATTCGTAATGGCAGAGTTTTGAATTTTTGAAAAAATAAAGAAATGAAAGTCTTTAAAGGGTGAATCAGGTTCTCCGTGAGAAAAGCGACTGGCAAAGCCAGACCAGTCCTCTTTCGTTAACTGACCTTTCACTAAATCTTCTTCATAGGAAATTTCTGTATTAACATTAAGAGGAACATGCTCAATCCCAAGAAGGCTTAAAAGGGAGTTTCTTCTACTAATCAATTTTTCGATTAAAATCTTCTCTACGGCCGTTGGAAAACCCGCTTCTTTAACGACTTCTTCCCAATCCAATCTATCGAGAAGGGCCACCCTTCGAAGTGACCATTTCGTATCATCTAAGGTTGTGTTCATGTTGGCATAGGTAAAGTGAGGTAGGATTAAATTATCATTATCCACTCGCCCAACGGTCCAGGGTAACTTATTTACCGACTCCCCAACATTTAAAAGAGCGTATGGAATCAAGAGAGAGCGCAAAGTCCTTGTCGTTAAACGCCTTGGAGGCACTCCCATGGCGAGATTATAGTGATCAGTTTCTGAAGGCATAAGGCCCACAACATCATGAAAAGTCAGCGTGAGCTGATCGTCTTTTAATTCTTTATGGTCAAACCCTAGCCAACGAGAAGGTGCACCATAGGTGGCCTCTGGAAGCTCTTTGGTTAGAAAATGATTTCTTTCCATCACTGAATGAAATGTTACTTTGATTTTTTTAAGGTATTTCATTGGAGGAACAATGTAACCAAGCTTTCTCAATAGATTTCTTCTTAAGAGAGTCGTGTGCAAGGTTTTTTCCATCAATATGGTGAATACATTTTCCTTATTTCTTTGTGGGATCACGTTGAATCGAATGATTCCTTGATTCGAAACGATTGTTCCCTTGAAGTCATAAGCTTCTTCCTCATTTACCGGAATATTATCAACATCAGCATCAAGAACTGACTGAATGTCATTAGTCCAAACGGAGGACGGAACAGGATCCAATTGAGAGAGGTCTAAATTTAGGCTTGTGTCTCTTAAAAGAAGGCGAGCTTCCTCTGCTGTCAACACTCTGCCTTTATAGAGAAGATCATTAGAGGGCTGACGTTGAGAAGTGAGAGGGATGGCCTCTTGCTGTGAATAAACAGATGTCATAACCACTAGAGTGGCCAAAAGAGAGTATATGAATGATTTGCCAAGGTAGTCTTGCAGCACATTTCCTCTTAGTTATTAGAATCTAGCTATAAATATGCAAATATAGGACCACAAAATCCTAGTAAAAACAGAAGCTTAAATGGCAGGAGTTGACTAAACTTTTGACAGGGTTTCGAGGAAAAAAGAAAGGCCCGGTGTTCTCCACCGGGCCTGACTCAAACTTATTCTTTTTAAATCTTAATTACTTAATACCAAATAGCTCTGGAAGGATCTTATCTTCTAGCTTTTGGGCAGTAATACCGCTTCCAGCATTCTTTGCAGCGATCTTTTCGATGATGGCCTTTTTACCATCAGCAGATGCACTAGCCGCGATAACTTCTTCAAGTGAAACACCTGTTAAGTGCTGAAGGTCATTAAGGAGAACCTCTTGATCAGCTGAAGTGAGCTCTTCTTGACTTGCACCTTTCTTGATCATTCCTTCAACTTTATCACCAAGAGAAGCTAGAGAGAGAGCCATTTCAGGGGATACTTCGTATGCGTAAGAGATATTAGCTACTTTTTGAGCAAGCTTCTTAAATTGAGACTCACCAGCAAGAAGGTTCACGTCTGTTGACTCAACTTCATCTTCATAGCTTAGACCAGTAACACGACCGACATAATCATCAAAAAATGCATCGTAATAAACTTCTTCATAATCGCTACCAACACCATATGGATTAGCTCCATAGAAATCAGCTTCTTCAATAAAACGATACTCTGCAGCTGTTTGGTAACTACTTGAGTAATATGAGTAATAAGTAAGTGATCTAAGGTATTGAAGACTAACGGCCATGTGTGTGCCACGATCAGCATCCCAAATCACAAACCAATCTTCACTACTATAATAGCTTCTATCAGTAGAATAGATATCTCTCACGATATATGAATCATTTGGAAAAGATGTTCCATCAACGCTGTTAAGTGAATTAACAAACTGATTAGCAGTAATATAAGGAGTGTTGTAATAACCGTAGGTTGTCGTTCCACCACCACCGCCACAGCTTGTGAGGGCCGCAGTTGCTAGCAAAGATAGACCAATGATTGCATTCTTGAGTTTCATAAAAGTTCCTCTCTCGTTCCTTTAGATTTTTGGTGAGAAACTTATTGCATGAATCGGGTTTTGCTTAAAGTCATTTTGTAAAAATTCTAGGGCTAAATTGACTTTTAGACACCTTTCTCTTGGTCTTTGTTTAATTGATCCAGCTGCTGGCCTATTTCCTCGGCCTTTTGTGACAGCTCACCAAAGAGTTCGATATTTCCGTTTTGTTGGGCCTCCATCGCTTTCTTTGACAGGCGCTCAAATTCAGCCTGTAACTTCTTCTTGGGGTCACTTTTTAAAAATCCAAACATCTTTTCCTCATTTATAGCATGCGTTTAAAAGGTTTAAAGTAAACGGGTAATTCTAAGGCATAGAAAGAGGAATCTAACTCAATGTCACCAGTTTTAAAAAACTCTCGGCAAAGCCCCTCTTCCTTTATCTTTAATTCGCAGTAATTTAATGACCAAGGTCTATGAACCACATCACCTCGCCACAATTGATTGCCTTGAGGGCTTTGTTTCACGGTGAAGAGACTATAGCGCTCTACCAACCACTCGTTATATTCACTTATGAGTAAAGGTATCTCACTGATTTTTGCCTTAATATCAAGAGAGTCCTTGGCAACAAATTCATACTCTTTATTTTCCACCCGGGCACGCATCGGTCGAAATCGATAAGGTAGGAAAAAAAAAGTTTTTGCAATCCACTTTGCTAGTAAATGATCTGTGTCCAATGTGAAAAAATAAATACCTCTTCGCCCGTTTACAGAAACATAGGTTCTTAGATTTAGTTCCCAAAGACTCGAAAAGGGCAACGTGGTCGTGAAGGGAAAGCGCACCCCCTCCATTCGAAAGGGAACGACAGATAAGAAAGCATCGCCTTTAAAAGTATCTAACTCAAGAGGAGCAGGAAGCGCCGCCCGAACAATGTCTGGATCTACCTTAAAATTAATAAAGAGGATGTCTTTCCAAATCTGAGAAATGACCCATTTTTCGCTCATCTTGAGATTCTAACAGATCTCATCTAGTTATGAGTGAACGAATATTAGGCAAGCACTCTTAAGGGACGCAACTCTCCCCCCGTTCAAAAAATGGCATACACTTGGCCACGCCACCCGAATGGCTAACACCACTTTTAAGAGTATTAGGGCAAAAGCTTTGATAATGATTTATATAGGGGTCTCTATTGTGATCAGTGATAAAGCCAAAACAGTGCTCTCTTAGAAAGTCCTCTCCAAAGTTTCGCCTTAAGTCTTGTGCAAAGCTAGCTCCACCATAGAAATTATCAAGTAACCAAATTCCTGAGATATTCTCCCAAAATTCTAGAGGCATAGGTTTTATCGTTGCCCGCATTCCTTTATACCCACCAGAATGAGCGGCAAAGACAATATCCTCTGCCCCACTTTCCTCTAACAGCAATACTAATTCTGCCTGAGAGAGACCAAGGTGAGCTGAGCCCACTACAAAGAGGCTACTTTCAAGAGGAATCTCTTTGAGTCTTAAATCTTCATCCAGTAAATCTCGCGCGGCTTTTGCCCAGTCACTGGAAGAAACTTGCTTTCGAGATCCCCCATAGCGAGAGGCCATATGGGGAGAGACCCATCCTCTAAAGAAGACGATCAGCGTTCTTGAGTTTCTTTTAAGAAGGCAGCCTTTGTTTAGAAGCTCACAATCAACATCGTCACTTCCACCGTATGATGATATTCCCCTTTCTTTTTTAGGGGAAACAAGAGAGCAGCTAGTTAATAGAACGAATAACGTTATTAAAAATTTCATTTCTAACTCACTTATAAAGTTCAAGAGCCTTTATCAAAACCCCATTATCAAAAATCTTTAATTTCTTGTCTTCAACTTTATATTCAGGCTGACTAAGTCTAATAGAAGTGTCTTTGGTCTTAGGGAGATATTGAAATGGGAAATCCCCCTCAAAACGCATCGAATCAGTATTATAGAGAGCACAACGATGCTCCTCAACAATGAGACTTGTTCCTGATTCCCCTGCGGAGTAGATGACACAATAAAGATTGGCAGCTTTATTCAAAGTAGAAATTGTGATGAGACGGGCTTTGGATCCTGAAACATTGAGTTCAATGATTTCAAGTTTCTTCTCTTCTTTAACCAATAGATTAATTTTACTAATGTCTCTTTTCTTAATGAGATAGAATTTATTATTTTCTCTTTGAATCAATTTAAACTGCTTCACCGAAGGAATGATTGGTTCCGCTTGAGTTGAAAATAAAAAGAGAAAGGAAATTATTAATTTCATTTTTATGGAAAACTCCTAAATTCATGCCTAACATTTCGATACCAACCATCTCCACGCGGAGACCCTCCATTGTCGTGGTTGAAATAGAAAACATGGCCCGTCGTAGGAGATAACTCCCCAAGTGTTTCATGAGTCCCCCTAATTCTAAGCATCTTACTCTCATCACGCCAACGGGGCCTAGATTCAGGGGTGTGATAATGATAAATGTTATTTATACTGGCGTTACTATTTCCTTCTACTGTAAAACTTTCCACACCTGAATAAGCTAAAAAGGCATTAATTGAGCTTCTAAATTGGCCTGGCTGCTTATGACCAAAGCGTTCATCCCAATTGCCACCATCTCCTGAGTTATACATTGAAAACTGAAGACGATCGAGGGCCACATCGAGAAGATTAAATACACTCTCCCGATTAGCTTCTCCAAAGCAGGCCACTCTTTCAGGGCCAGCAGGGTGATTATCGCGACAAGTTTGAAGTTCGGCCTCTACCCCATTGGCATTATCTCGCCGATTAGAGAGAACTTTTAAAACCATAATAATGTCTAACGGATTTGACTCACCACCGGCCTCTCCATCCGCTGTAAAAATGGCCGCTGCAAATTCCTGTTCGTGATTAGGAAGATCAAATAATCTTCTAAAGACGAGGGCCCTATCATCAACTGATGGTGGCTGAGAGACTCCTCTTAAAATAAAGTCTTGAATAGATTCAATACAGCGAGTTAGGTTTTCCTCGTTCATTTCTAGATCTGGATTACCTTGTCTTTCTACTTCTGTCGCAGAGAGTGATTCACACCCAGGAGTCTCTTGACTGGCATTAGGATCATTCTCTCTTCGATTTACTAAACCTGTTCCATCACCGACGGCAGTGGTTTGCCCAGAAGCAAAATTGGCTTGAGGCAAATCAGTTCCTGAATAAGTTGGTGCACTCCCACTTGGGTCCCTCTGACCTCTCTCATAACGCTCTGGCGCTAGAGGTGGACTTAAGGGAGCTTGTGCTCGCACAGCTGCTTGTTCTCTATATGAGGTCTCATTAGTGAAGCCGGCAAAACGATCGCAGTCTATTGCTGTGGTGTAGCGACGGTTCACGACGTTAGTTAATCCTATATCCGCTTGATCTGCAGCAGATAGACCCATGAGGCCTCTAATCTGACTCTCTGTAAGGGAAAAGCGTCCCGGTATGCGCACAGGTTTTTGATCAACTCCTGTCTCATCTGAGCTAGGCGCAAAGAGCATGACTTCATAAATATTTTCACTTCCTGTCTCACTTGCTGTGGCCAAAATTTCACCAACTCTAAAAAGACCATTTTGATAAGCAGCTTGTGGTGGAACATTGCCTCCACTTAAGGGAATCAGGTCGTTTAAAACCAAGCGGCCTATTAGAACATCCTGATTTGATAAAGGTCCCGAAAGAACTGGGACCTCTTCTTTAACTTCTGAATTAACTGCTGGAAGGGCAACGTTGGCCTGAAAGTCAAAGTCCGCTAGACTCAAAGAGTCCCCCCCATTTTCGGCAAACGCCATGCTGGAAAATAGAATGAACACGAACAAAAATCTCAC
>JAIPEG010000051.1 GCA_021737405.1 Bacteriovoracaceae bacterium | reverse complement strand
CAAAAAGATCATCCAGACTGTGAATGTTTGCTAGTAGGTTTTTGGACTGTTTTTCTGTGTTCATAATCAAACTCCTATAGTTATAAGTTTGACTTGAATGACTCAATCAGTCCAAAGCACAGAATTATTTACAGTCCCGAGTTGGTGGAAGAGGTTATTTAGTAATTAATGAAAAAACTAAATATTATCCTACATGAAACAACCATCATTAACTTTCCATTCTTTTGGAAGTTAATGGTCCGTTATAAATGGTTGTCTCTCTTTTTACCACTGATGGTGTTTGGCTATTCTACTTACTATTATCAAAGTCAAAATGACGTCTATCTAAGAAAGAAATACTTTAAAAATATTGCTACAGAGTCAGATAGTCCAACAAGTGCTATTGCCTCTGTTTTAGGAGAGCAGACGAGTACCCTTACAGAAAGTGAAGTCGTAGGTTTAATAAACTCACTTGATTTTCAACAAGAATTTGTTGATGAACTTATGAAATTACCAGAATTTCATAAACTTAATCTTACTCCTATTAATTCTAAGACTATTCTTAACTATGAGGCCGTCTCTAACCTCTGTGGGGGGCTTGATCAATGCATTCATGCAAAATTAAGAGGACTCGTCTTCTCTTTTATCAATATTATTCCGGACAGACTGGTTCTCAATAAATACTTTGTGCAAGTGAATACATTGGATTCTTACACAACAAAATTTCTCTTAAATAGTATTGGGCGGAAAATCGTTAAAAGTCGGGTTAGCGCCATAAAAAGGAAAATTGAGGAGCAAATCAAAATCAGTCAGGAAATTGCTCTTAAAAAGAGAGAGGAACTAGAGGAAGTAGATGTTAAGACTCTAAAAGAAGAGTTTAAATCCTTAACTTCCACAGTTGAAAGTCTTCATAATAAGATTGAGCGTAATAATAGGTTTAGACAACAATTGAAAATGGAATTGGCGCTAGCTGAAACTCAAGTTTCGGAGACAAAAAAGGTATATAAAGAAAATATTGAATCGGATCAACTCTTTGATTCACAAAAACGTAAGAACCTTGAAGAGCGTATTAAAAAATATCAAGATGATATTACTGCGATTAAATCAGTTAGTAACTCTATTTCAATGCAGGATTCTCTAATTTTAAGCCAACTTGGTGATGAACTTGAAAAGGCAAAAAGAGAATTGTCTAGAATGGGTATGGCCGGGCGAAAAGTTTCTAGTGATGCTAAGTTTATCTCAAGAAAGGAAGACGAATCTAATTTCACTGAATTTGATTTTAAAGTAAAAAAGGAACAGTATAAAAAGACTACTGTCGAATATGAGTCTCTGATCGCAGAGAGAGAGAGAGTGGTAAAAGAATTAAATGTTGCAGAAGATAGGTTAGAAGCAATTAAGCCTTCTTTTGAATATTTAAAGCTTCTAGAACATAAAATCATACAATTGACACTATTAAATTCAACGGTAGTTTCAGATCTCGTTTTTGAAAATCAACTAAGTCCACAAAATATCTTTAAAAAGGTAAGTAAATCTAAAATTATCCTATTTTCATTATCCATAAGCCTTGGGCTCTTGGTCCTGATCATTTCAACATTCTTTCTTCTTGATGATAGAATCTATGATCAGCACGAGCTGGAAAAAAGCTTTGAAGACCTGACTATTATTGGAAATACTCCAGACTTTGATTAGCTGATTTTTACGGTCGGTTAATTTGGGTTTTGTGTCTTCTGGGTAAAAAATGAAGTATCATTATTAAATGAATACGATTGCTGAAAATAAGGAAGAATCCCCTAATAAGGTCCTATTTAATATTTTTATAGCTCTTAGTTTTATAAATATCCTTTTAAATATTCTAGGGCTACCAATTGTTAAATTTGTATATTTAGCTCAAGTGATTGTTATTTCATTGATGATTTTTACAGCTGATCAAGGCCAAGTTTTCTGGGCCTTGGCGATTTTCTCATTGTTTGAAGGGCAGGGAAGAATTCTTTGGGGATATAATCTCATTTTTCGCCTTATTTTTGATATTCTTCTTGGTGGTCTCATTGTTAGATCTATTATATCAAGTAAGAAAATTATAAACCGAGATGTCGTTCCGAATTATTTGATTATAGGGATATTCTTTCATTTTATTTGGTTTGCTCTTGAACTCTTTAATCCTAATGGAGCTGGCTTTATTGCAAGTGTTGCGACGGCTAAGATTTATATCTTTCCTCTTCTACTATTTTTCTTCTTTCAAAATTTCCCCATTGATTTAATGAAGGTTAAAGGGCAAAAAATCCTTTTACTCTTTAATATTTTCCTTCTTTTTACTGGAGTCATCGTTATCCTTCAAAACCAGATGGATGAAAACTTTCTTTACGGAATGTCTCCCTTTTATCAGAGTCTTTTTAGCAAGTTCTCAAAATTTACGGGAACAAACTACCGACCTTGGGGTCTTAGTTTTACCCCTGGTGGCATGAGCATTCTGATGTATCTTACTTTACCTTTCTTATTGCTCTTTAAGCCTTCTCTTATTGCTCCTAAAAATGTGCTTCAAAGATCTGGTTTAACATTATTTAAATGGGGTACGATTTCAATCATAGGCTTTGCTTCCTTTATTTCTCAGGTGAGAAGTGCCACGATGAAATATGTTCTCATTCTCGTGGGATTTATGATCTTTAAGTTCATTGGATCCCGTCTTAAGTTTCGAAGAGTTATCTTTACAATATCAGTATTTCTCGGTGTGATACTGATTTCTCCCTTTACCTCAAATATTGTGAACCTTGATGAACTTGGCCTAGATGGTGCCCTTAATCGTTATGAGGGACTCGCAGATTCAAGTTCAATGGCTAATAGGGCCTCTTTCGATAAATTTATTGATGTTTTTGACACAAGGGTTGATTTGCCTTTTGGCTATGGACCTGGGATGACACAATCATTTCTCCCCGATTTTGAGATTCGAAGAAAAGCTCACCTTGGTATCCCAGGGTTCTGGTTTTGGACTTATGACAATTTATTTATTTTTCTCTTTTTAGAGCTTGGTTTTGGTGCCTTCATCTATATATTTATTTTATTCTCAGTTAACTTATCGCTAGTTTCTAGAGTGGTTACTCTTTTAAGATGGCGAGAATTAACCTCTTTCGCGGTTTTAAGCTGCTGTACGATAACTATTTTTATATTAACTGTTTTTAATTGGGGCTCTGTTGCTGTAACATTTAATCCTGAGTCATTTTTCTTTTGGTTTTGGGCCGGTATGGGTTTCAATATATATAAAATGACGAAAGATAAAAGGCAGAAGGCTTTAAAGGAAGAACAGTTAGATGAGGCTCAATTTGACTCCTTTCGTGATGTAAGTTCTTAGGATAGATATTATGAAAAAGATTTTGGTATTTCTTATTATTTCTTCCCTTTTTAACACCACATTTGCAGCTGGTAAGCCTAAGAAGAATGAAAACCTTCAATATAATATTAGAGAGCTTGCACTTCCCTCCGAGGTAGAGGGCTTGCCAAAGAAAATGGGCTCTATTTTTTATTCACCTTCTGTTAAGGGTAAAGTTCTTATTCCCGTCCACTTTTGGGGGTCAATAAAAAATACAGGGCTTCATTTTATTCCTGTAGATACTAATCTCATTAATGGTATTTCTCTAGCAGGCGGTCCTCAGGAAGATGCAGAATTTGAAAATATCCATGTAACCACTAAGAGAAGTGGCAAGAGAGAAAAGATTGATTTTGATATCTCTAGTGGGGGCAATTTAAACTTGGAAGATTTTAAATTACAACCTGGAGATACAGTTTTTATTCCCCAAGATAATTTTTATCGCAATAGGGCTTATTATACGAGCTTAGTTGGTGTCGTTCTTACTGTCTTGAGCTCTATTCTTCTTTATCGTCAGGTTTCAAGGAATTGATTACTTTTGACCACTGATTTGCACAATCGGCCCAGGTTAAGTTTTTAAATTGGAGAAGCCTTCCATCTGAAAAGGTTTTCCTTTTCTCTTCCTCCAGTACATTTAAATCTTTGAGGTCTTTTACCCTTATTTTCTCAGGGTTTATAAAAGTGACACCCAGAGTGTTTTTGAGTAATTCACTAGCTCCTACCCAAGTGTCTGAAGTGTATATATTCATGCCTGCTGCTGCAGCCTCTAGAATGACTAGCCCAAATGGTTCAAAGATTGTTGGAAAGATAAAATTATCAAGTGCTTGATAAAAAAGGCTAATATTTTTTGTAAAAGTAACGTGATAGTAATTTTCTTTGTTTGGAATTTTTATAAATGTATTTCTTTCTCCACTTCCTACGATGACGAATTCACATGAGTCCGGAATTAAATCGAGTATAAGGTGAAGGCCCTTGCGCTCAAAAGCTCCAACAAAGAGCACTGTTGGGCGGTCCTCTTTCAAAGCCTTAAGTTCTGGGTGGTACTCCTTCAAAATTTTTATTCTCTCACTTTTTGAAAGAGAAAAATTCGGCCTAAATTGTTCAAAGTTTGTTGATGAATAGGCTACTTGAAGATGAGAGGGGGGAATTTTGTATCTGTTCACAAACTCTGTTTTCATAAAATTACTTAGAAAAACGAATTTTAAGTTCTTCCTTGAGTAGAGTATATCTTCACAGAGGATGAGGTATTTAAAGAGAACCTTTTTATAAATTCTCTTAAATAGGTTAAAAGTGCCCGTTTCAAAGTACTTTTTTTCCCATAGGAAGTGAGCAAACTGGATATTTACAATCTGAGCATTAAAGGTACAAGCACCAATACTAATGGATATATCATCTTCTTTAGTCCATCGTTTTTTTAAAATGTAGGTGAGAAATTGAAACCAAATACTCTTTAAAATAAAGGGTTTTATTGTGTCACCTGGTAATGTAATAAACTCTACCTTTGGTGCATTAGGGCCTGGGAATAAGTCATTCTTAGGAGAGTGATTGAGACAAATCACCAATAGTTTTTTGATGGGTAGGTTATTAAGGACTTCAATCATTGCTCTTGAATGACCAACCTCTTTTTTAAAATCATGAACATAGCAGATAAGATTCATATATCCACTTTAAAGGAATTCGATGACGCATTCTAGTTTTGTTTTTTTTTAAATATACTTGCTTGACTGTATAGCTCGGGATTTATTTTCTCTTAACTAACTTCAATTTGTTATAATAGAAATCATGAAAATCTTAATGTGTTGTCATTTACCTCTAGATAAAAAACTTGGCGGAGCAAAAGTCTACATAGAGGCCGCAAATTCCTATAAAAGATTGGGTCACGAAGTTGTTCTTTTAGGTATAGATGATTTAGGCCAAAAGGTTTCCCATCTTCCCTTAAATAAAAGGGTTAGGACTTTTTCTCTTTATCTTTGCGACTACCTTGAAAAGCATGCAGCTTCTTTTGATGTCGTTGAATATGAATATTTATATCTGCCAATGAAGCGTCAACGTTTTTCAAGTAAAACATTATTCGTTGCTCGCTCTGTTTTGTTAGAACATCACTTACTAGATTTCTCTTTACCTGAATATAGAAGATCAGTATTTATCGATCTTCTTAAGAAGGTTAAAAGATACCTCTTATTAAAGGCCCGTTTAAGAAGGGGCAATATTACTTTGCGGGCAGCAGATTTGATAAACGTTCCAAATAAATTAGATAAAGATAGGCTTATCCTTGAAGGATTTAGTCCAGAGAAAATTATTGTGGCACCCTATGGTTATGAGGAACATCTTAAAGAACCACCTTTAAAAGGGCCTGTTGGCGGTAAGTTTGTGATGGCACTGATTGCTTCATTTGATCCTCGCAAGGGGAGTTTGGATCTTCCTAAGATTTTTGAGCGGCTAATGATTGTTGAGAAAAATATTGAATTTCGCCTTTTAGGCTGTAAAGGACGCTTTAGTTCTGAAGAAGATATCCTAAACCAGTTTTCTAAACCAGTTCAAAAACATCTAAAAGTCGTCATGACTTTCGGTCCTAATGAATTGGAGAGTCTAATTGAAGACGTGAATGTCGGAATCTTTCCAAGTTATTTAGAGTCTTTCGGATTTGGCATATTAGAATTAATGAAAAACAAAATTCCTGTCGTGTCATACAATGTACCGGGGCCCTCTGATCTCTTGCCTGATTCTCTACTCGTGCAAAGAGGGGACTGGGAAGGGTTAAGTGATAAGGTCTTGAAACTTTTTAGAAACGGTGACTTCTTTAGTCGGTCATCGGAAACCTGTTTTTTACATGCGAAGAGCTTCTCTTGGGAGAGCTCTTGCTATAACGCCGTCGAGTTTTATAAGAATTCTTTTGAAAAGTTATAAATCTTCCCTCATTTGGCTACTTTTCTTGAATTAATTTCCTAAAAATAGATGACCTAGAAATGTGGTTTTCATTCAACGTAAATACAAATGGTTAAGGTGGTTATCTCGGAGAATTTTAAGTGATTATTGTCTAATTATTTGATCCTTTGAAGCCGAAAAGTTAGATGGAAAAGGTTCGTAAAATGCTTGAAAAGTTTCATTTTTTTCATTTCTTAGTAGCAAGGGATTTATGGTGGATCTTTCCATCTGTCTTTGTTACCGGAACGTTTCTATTCACCTCTTTGTATTTCATTTCCCGCTCGCCCTTTAATCGTTTTAAGAAATTATTTTATATTCCCGCGAGAAAATCTATTACCAATGCCGTTCAGTTAGGGGGCCTGCCACTAAGCTTTGCTATTATAACTGGTATCGTTCAAATTTTTAATCATAAATACTTTAATTCATTCTTTAGTGATTTCGATCATTACAGCATTAAATACTGGCTCATTAGCTCTTGTGTCATCGTAATTTATGGCTATCTTGATGACCGCTTTGAGCTAAGACCCATGGTCAAATTATTGCTACAAATTTTTAGTGTCTGCTTATTTGCTGTCCTAGAGTCCCGTGTACTTTTTCCAAAATGGGGAGCATTGGCCTTTGTTGTGATTAGTTTTTGGGGTCTTGGTGTTTTAAATGGTAGCAATTTACTCGATGGTTTAGACACTCTTGCTATTAAATTAGGTAGTGTTACTTTTTTAAGTTACTTAATTATCTCGTATAATTTCTCTATTCCCTCAGCAACAATTGGAAGTCTTGTAGGTATATCTTCATTAGCTTCCTTTTATTTTTTCAACAAAGAGCCGGCAAAAATACATTTGGGCGAAATCGGGGGAAGCTTTATTGGTTTTACGGCCCTTCTTATTAGTTGTTTTGTTTATAGTTTCTTGACTCGTGTTCGAGTTGATCACTTAAATGCACTGACGATGGCCCTCATGCCTTTATCTTTACCAATGGTCGAGCTTGGCGTTAGTTTTCTTAGAAGAATCTATACACGAAAATCTCCTTTCAAAGGTGATCGGTTCCATCTTCATCATATTCTTAGAAATTACTATCACTTGAGTCCCTCAAATGCTTCTTCTGTCTATGCGTTAGGCTATGGCGCAATAATGGCAATAGGCCTCTCTATTACTCATCACTTTGGTCCAGTATTCGGGATATTCTCAGTAGTCTTTCTTATGGTTTCAACATACATCACTGTTGGGGCAAAGCATTGGCAAAGTGAAGATAGTCTAAATTTAAAACCAACGGCCCTCTTTGATTATCTGTTAAAAAAGGACATTGGTGTAATAAGCTCAATGGAAGTTGATGATTTTCAAATCCAAATTATTGGTAGTGAAGAGTCCATTTTTCAAGACCCAGAAGACGATACGGGCAAAGACAATAAGAGTGATATTTCAAAAAAAGCAGCTTAATTACTTCTCTCAGATCTAAATCCAGTTTATTCTTATTTATATATGCTTCATAAAAATTTTGATTCTTCAAAAATTCTCATTACAACGCCTGATTACCCACCGAAACTAGGTGGTCTTTCAACCTTCACGAAGTCTATTGAAAGAGCACTTCAGTCTTTAGGTTATGAATATGACATTCTTGTCTGGGATGATATTCATGAACTTAAAAGTAGCCCCCTTAGTCACAAATATAAGTATGGACTTCATATTCACTTTTTTGGGTGTCATTATCTTAAAAATTCTATTGAAGAAAATATTAATTTTATTCATGGAAGTGAGATTCTCTTTACAAGTCCAAATCTTCTAAAAAGAATTTATAAAAAACTATTTAAAAGGCTATTCTTGGCCTCCCTTGAACACTCTTATTTTAATTTCTTTATCAGTGAATTTACTTTAAATAAAACAGTCGATCAGGGCCTTAGACTGGCCTATGATCGAGATATTGTCTTCCATAACTGTATCGATCTTTCTCGGGCCAATTTAAAGATCCAAAACTTTCATGACCCTGTGATTAACCTGGTCTGTGTTGCTAGAGATGTGGCCCATAAGAATTTAGAATATACCTATCAAATTTCTAAGGTCATCTCGATTGCTCTTAATAAAACAGTGCAGTTATTTATTACAAAAGATTTTCCAAGTAATGAATTCGTAAAAGTCATTAATATATCAGATGTCTCAGATGAAGAACGTAGTGATATTTTTAAAAAGGCGCATTTTAACTTGCTTCTTAGTCTCGATCATTCCCATCGTGGCTTCTATGAGGGCTTTGGTTTAACTGTCTTAGAGGCTGCCTCTTTCGGCACACCAAGTATCGTTTCACCACATGGTGGTCTGGTAGAGGCCTGTCACCATGGAGAGACAGGTTGGGTTTTACCCCTAAATGATAAGGACTTCTCTCATTTCTTTAGCTCCCTTAGTAGTGGGTCTTATCAAAGAGTCTCTAAAAAGGCTTATGAACACACTCTTTTATCCCATGATGAAAGTGCTTATGCTCATTTATTAAAGAGAGTTTTAAATGAGTAGTTCAAGGGTTCTTTGTTTCTTAAATAGTCCTTATCTCGGTGGTGCAGAGCGCAGCTTCATTATACAAGCGGCTGATTTAAAGAGGACAAAATCTAATTATGACATTCATCTATATGTTCCTTACTTTCTCCAAATAGATGAAGCATCAAACTTGAAAGATTTTATTGTTGAAAACGGCTTTCGAACGAATCAGATTTCTTATTATTGTTATAGCTCTACCCTATATAACTTAAGTCGCGCCCATGGTTTTGGTATTTTATTGTGGTTGCCACAAGTCGTCTGGGGAATGCTCACAACAATTAAAAACTTGAGTCGTCTTAACTTGTCTAATCCTAATATATGGTGGGTAGGAGGGAATAAGGTGGGTTTTGTTGTTTATCTACTCGGAATAATAGCGGGCTTTAAGGGTAGGCTACTGTGGCACTTTAGAGATTATCCTTACGCTAAAGGCTTTTTCAAAATTATTTGGCAACTCTTTCGTCTACCTCATCGTTTTGATTTAGAGGCGATTGGAAATTCCTACGATGTTTCAAAGCATATCTCATTATTTAAGAAGTATTTTAAGAAAGTTCACACCCTCTATAATCCAGTTGGAAAAATTCCTTTTCGCTTAAGCCAGGATCAATCACTCGTTTTGGGTACTGCTAGTATGATGGCGCCCTGGAAGGGGGTCCATTCTCTCGCCCTTTTTGCCGAAATTTATGAAACGGAACTAAAGGAACTTGGGTTTAAGAATTTTTATATCTATGGTGATGAAATCTATAAGACCAAGGGCAAGCATGTCGGTTACAAGAGGTCGGTTGAGAAGCTTGTTCGAAAATTTGATGATAGCTTTGTGGTTTTTAAGGGAATGGCCTCTCCTGAAGATATATTCTCTGAGCTAGATATATTTATTCACGGTAGTTTAGCGCCCGAGCCCTTTGGGCGGGTGATACTAGAGGCCTATAATGGTGGTTCTGCCTTAATAAGTACTGGTCTTGGAGGTAGTCGAGAACTCATTGAACCCGGAGAGACAGGACTTCTCTTTTTACCCTATGATTACCAAGGTCTCTTTGAATGCGTTAAGAGATTGTCTGGTGAGGAACGCTTTAGATTCACCCAAAATGCAAAGGAAAAGGCCCAGGATCTTAAGGAGAAGTACTTTCAGCAATTGGAGTTAATTTTTTGATTTTTGATGTTGATGGAGGGCGTACATCAGTTTCTGCCATTTTTGAAAGTCCGATAAATCATAGAACTTAAGGCTAAAACCACTTCTAAAACTAACCTCAGAAAATTTGTCTTTTAAAATATCTTTATATTTTTCATCAACGACTGGTTCTTCAATTTTCCATACTTGACTAATATTGAGCCTAATTGGTTCTTTACTACCCAAGCTGAAGCTAACTTCATTAAAGCTGTTCAGGGAAATATGGATAGGAGAAAAAATCTGTATCCCACCCAGAGAGACGTCTTTTATATAAAATTCGGTACTGGCAAAGCTTGGAAATATAAGCTTTGGTCTAAGATGGATAACTTCGTATCTTGGAAAGTTTCTTTGAACTTTCACCCTTCAGTCTCCTGGGCCCTGCTGCGCATCTCTTCTAAATGAACCCACTCTCTCAGTTTATCTTTTTGGTCTTCTATGCTTTCTCTCATTCCCTCATTGATTGCCGAATCTGCATCTATTTCTATGAGGAGTATCTCCCTTTCTCTCCCATCCCAGTGGAGAACAATTGGCAATTGCTTTGAATTCTCTGCTAATTGTTGTTGGAGCCCTTTGGTGAATAAATCGACTCTCTTACCAATGAGTCTAATTAAACCAGGGATCTCGTATACAGAGTAGGAAGAGCCAGTCTTGTAGTCTTTTAAAGAT
>JAIPEG010000050.1 GCA_021737405.1 Bacteriovoracaceae bacterium | reverse complement strand
AGTAGGTATACAGCTTTTATCAAAATAACGCAGATAGACCTATACTAAACCAATATGATAATTTATTGAAAGTATTGGAACTATTACCCAAAAAGCGATAAACCTAAGTCAAATATTTATAAGTTAAAACTATGAAAAAGAATCCCATCCAGAAGATAGAGAAAACTCTCGGAGGCCTCAAATTTGCGGTCATCCTACTAAGCCTATTTGCGCTTCTGATGATTGTTGGAACATTTTTTGAAAGTTATTTTGGAACTGATTTTGCCAATCGTACGGTTTATAAAACTCTGCCCTTTATGATTCTTCAATTTGGGATGTTTATCTCGATAATTTTTGCGGCCTTTTTACGGCTACCTCCAAAGAAAAGACTTTATGGATTTTACACCATCCACTCAGGCCTAATCATTATTGGCTGTGGCTCTTTCATGACCTATTATGCTGGAGTTGATGGAAGTCTCGTCATGCCTCCAAATAGTCCAAGTCGAGAAGTGATTTTAAATGAAGATGTCCTAAAGATTCGTTATCCAGACGAAGGCCGAGTCGTTAGTTTTAAATTACCTTATACTGGCTTCTCTACTAAGATCGGCGAGACTTATCAAGGAATCCTTCTTAACCGCTACTTCCCCTTTGCGGAAAAAGAATTCACTTGGTTGCCTTCTAAGAGAAATTATCAAGGAACAGAGCCACTACATTCTTCTCGCTACACTTTGGCCAACCAGATGGTTAGCCAAGATTTCACCCTAAGTTTGCACCCCGAAACCATCGACTTTGAATCTAACCTTACATTAGGACCACTGACCATTCATTACCTACCAAATTCACTCGCAAGGTGCTTTGGAGAAAATAATCCGTCCAAGCTTATACTATGGGATAGAACAAAGGCCCTTTGCTACACTCCTGAAGAAAAAAATATCGCAATCAAAAAAGCAGAGTCTGGCAATCGTTTCCTCGTCATCGATCACAAGGGAGAGAAACTCAGTTTTTTCCCAGACATTAGCCCCTGGCCTCTTGGTAAAGATATGTTAGTTATAAGAGGAGCAGAGCTTAGAATATTCTCAAAGAAGTTATTTGAAGATAAACCCAATCTCTTTCTTTTTGGAGAAGAGACCGCCTTTTATAACAAAGATGAAAATACTTGGTTTATTAAGCCTTTGACTCCAGGAACACCTCAAGAGGTGCCATGGATGGGATTTGAACTCGTGTTAGATGAGCATAAATCTAACCTCGTCCCCACCATGCTTCCAACGAAAGTATTACCCATCCAAAAGAACAATGAAATGATCAAGGGGGCGACAAGAGCGCTTGAGCTCGTGGTGCAAAAGAAGTCCTACTGGGTCACCAATGAAACCCCAGTTCAATTATTAATCGATGGAAAAAGAGTGGTTTTTTATTTGCAAAAAGAGTCTCTAAATTTGCCATTTGAATTTGTATTAACACAATTTGAAATGAAGAAAGATCCGGGAACAAACAGACCTGCAAGCTATGAGAGTTTCGTCAGGTTATTTACAGAAAATGGCCCTGAGAATCATCATATCTATATGAATAATCCACTTAAGCATCAAGGCTTCACCTTTTATCAGGCTTCCTACTCCCAAGATAGGCAAGGCAACTACAGCTCAACCTTAAGTGTGAATGTAGATCCTGGGCGCCCATTTAAATATGCAGGCTCCCTTATGCTTGTATTTGGAAGTATGTGGCATTACTGGCTCAACTTTAGAAGAAGAAAGAAAGTAAAAATTACGCCACTTGTATCAGGGCTTGAAGAAACAACAAGTTAGAAAAGGCACAACATGAAAAAGATCTTAAGCACGCTTACTCTTATTCTTTTAATGAGTCTCTCTTTTGCAGAGGGTGATCAAGTTAGGAATACTTATTTTTGCCAAGATGAACTCGGTGCGATTCCTATTCGCCAGGGCGGTAGAGTCAAGCCTTTATACGTACACGCAAATGAGCTCATAAAGTTTCTCTCAGGCAAAACAAGTTATCAAAATCTAAGTGCAGTTCAAGTGTACTGTTTGCTAAGTCTTCAAGGAATGGATCTCGCCAATAATATTGCTCTAGAAGCAAGAGTCGATCATGTAGATGCCCAAAAGCTTCTTGAACTCCCAGAGGGCCAAAAGACCATACTCTTAAAAAACCTCGTTGAAGAAATTCCAACTCTCCAAAAAGAAATAAGAAAACAGAAAGTACAAGACTCCCGAATAAAGGCCTTGCAGGCCCTCCTTAACCAAGCGGCACTTTATAGAGAAATAACCAGTGGTCAAAACTGGTTACTTCCAGCAATGACTAATGAAAGAGTTGACTGGATTCCAGTCAACGCTTTTTTGCGAGAAGATAAAGTGTTAGAAGCGAAGACAAAAAGTAAGACTCCCTTTCTTTTTGTTATTACTGAAGAAGTTAAGAAATATGAGGAGTTAAAAGGAAGTAAGCATCTTTTAGAGTATCGTTTCTCTAAGGCCAAACTTCCCATAGTAAGCCTAGTTCTCACTCTTATTGCCCTTGCTTCTTTAACACTTTTTAAGAAATTCACTTTTTGCCTTTCTTTTTCCGTGTTGACCCTCTTGGTTCAAATTTCTCTCATTACAATAAGAGTCTTAATTAGCGGACGCGCGCCCATCACCAACATGTATGAGACAGTCATGTTTTCAGGTTTTGGTGCCTTGTTTTTATCCCTTATCGTAGGTCACTTAAAGAAAGAAAAAATCTATGTCTACATGGGTCTTATGTATAATGCATGCACACTGATGATGATGAACTTTGCTACTGGAATGCTCTCCGAGAGTATTAGTCCTCTTGTGCCAGTTTTAAGAGATAATTTTTGGCTCTCTACCCATGTCACAACAATTATCATGTCTTATGGAGCACTCGCTTTAAGTTGGATTTTAGCAAATACTGTCCTGATAAAGAAAAGATTCAGCGGTCTTAATAAGACCGATGAGAATTATTACTCCGATCATATTTACACTACCCTAAAGTGGGGAACGATTATGCTGGGTGCGGGCATTATTTTAGGTGGTGTTTGGGCCGATTATAGTTGGGGACGATTTTGGGGCTGGGACCCAAAGGAGACGTGGAGTCTCATTGCCTTTATTATTTATATGGCCATTCTCCATGGAAGATACACTTCTTGGATACCAACGAAACGCTTCATTCCCTTGGTTGCCGCAGCATTTATGAGCATTATGATGGCCTGGTTTGGAGTAAATTACATTCTGGCCTCCGGTCTTCATAGTTATGGATTCAGTGAAGGAGGCGCCCTCTTTCTTGGAAGTTTCTTCCTTGTGCAAACGGGCCTTATTATTGTCACAGGTATAGGGAAGCCTAAATCTTTCTCTCAGAGAGAAGTCACAAATTAAAGGTGAAGAATCTGGAAGATAATCCGACTTTACATTGGAAAGAACGATTGTTTGAAGAATCGAGATTAGGAAAGAAACTTCTTTTTTCCATTCTATTTTTTTCGACTATTTTGACCTTATTTCTAACGAGTATCCAGATCTACATTGATTACAATCAAGGCATCAAAAGTATATATACGACAGTGGATCAGATTAGGGCCACTCAACTTGAGTCTCTCGCCCAAAACCTTTGGAATATAAATGAAGAGCAGATTCAAATTCAATTAAAGGGTCTTTTAGAGATTGAAACAATTAAAGGCTTAAAAATTTATCCTATTGATGACAAGCCTATCTCTATCATCAAGAAAGGCCCTGGCCGAAGTGACATTATTAGTAATTACCCTATCATTTACAGCAGAAAAGGTATTAACACCCAGCTTGGAACCTTTGAAATCATTAGTGACCTAACCCCAGTTTTAAAGACCTTACAATCGAGAGTGCTCATCATCTTACTCTCTCAAGGAACTAAGACTTTTATCGTTTCATTTTTCATCCTCTTCATCTTTAATATTTTAGTGAATAAAAACCTCCTTAAAATCAATAGATTTGCCAGAGAGATGAGCCTTGATAATATCGATAAAAGACTTGATTTATCCCGAGGCCCAAATGAGGACCGAGATGAGATCGATGACTTAAGTGATAGTCTAAATCTTATGCAAGAAAAGATTCAAAATGAAATTCAACAAAAGAGAAAGTACCAAGAACAACTTCTTCAATCTCAAAAAATGGAGGCCCTAGGAACTCTGGCCAGCGGTGTTGCTCATGACTTTAATAATATTCTCCAAGGACTTTATAATGCACTCTTTATACTAGAGGAAGAAGTCATTGATAATGCTGATGCCCTAAACCATCTACAAACAGCGAACACTTATGTTGATAGGGCGCGCGAGCTCGTTAAGCAAATTTTAATTTATACAAAACATGAAGAAGGCGCATTTCAAAAATTTAGCGCCATTCCACCCATTCAAGATGTTGTAAATATTCTTAGGTCAGCAAAGTCGAATAATGTGACTATATCCCTCTTTGTTGATCCTCCGCAGGGGAATATTTATGGCGATAAAACACAATTGAAGCAAATTCTTCTAAACCTTGGCAATAATGCCCTTCATGCTCTAGAGGATCAGAAAAATGGTCAAATTAAAATTAGAGTCTCTTCTATCTTTTTAAAACCGAATAATGATCTTCAATTAAAAGCTGGCCCCTATCTAAAGTTAGTTGTTGAAGACAATGGTCCAGGTATATCCTCAAATATTATCAATAAGGTCTTTGAACCTTTTTTTACAACTAAAGAAATTGATAAAGGCACAGGCCTTGGGCTCTCCGTTGTACAAGGAATCGTTCATAGACATCTTGGAGAGATACAAATCGAAAGTACTGAGGACCTAGGTACTAAATTTAAAGTTTTTCTTCCTTTAATTGATAAAGAGGAAGCTCATTCTATAAAAGAATATAATGGTAAAGAAAAAATTATCCTCGTTTCTAATGAAGCTATCTTATCGGGCCATTTACATGAATCCATCTTTAATTTGGAACATGAACTTGTTATTTTTAAATCAGCGGCCGATGCTTTAAATTTTATAAAACTTCAAAAAATAGATAACTTAATACTTATTGTAGATGATTTTATTGAACAATTTAGTCCAGTAGAACTTATTAGAAAGGTTCGTCAGCTAACCAAGACCCTTCCTATACTCTATTTAAGTAATAAAGGGACTATTATACCAATTAATCTAAAAGCATATTGTGAAAACCGCTCATCACTCTTAAGCTCAAAGGGTCTCAACTTAGAAAGGCTAAAAGAAAACCTGAAAGAATCAAGCAATATAGTCGGTTAAAAACTTCTAACAATTACTCTCAATAATTGCAATTACTCTAGAATCACTCAAAATAGAATTATAGACAGGAGGTCTAATATGAATGCTATTAAACTAGGACGGTTTAAGCCCACAATTTTTTCATTAGTGTTTCTCTTTTCTACAGTAATATTATTCTTATCAATTATTTAGAATTGGGTTAGGCCCAATATACGGGGTATCCCCCTCTGAAAAATTGAAGCGGATATCCTGTTATTCTTTTCAAGTGTATTAAAAGCCGTTACCATAGGCTCAAATAATCACTAAAGAGGATAACATGCCCATAAAATCAAAAATTAGAACCATTCCAAACTGGCCAAAAGAAGGAATCATGTTTCGCGACATAACCACACTTCTCAAGGACCCTGAAGGTCTGCGCCTCACTATTGATAAACTAATTGAAAGATATGTTGCCTCAGGTTCACCAAAAATTGATGTCATCTGTGGTATCGAAGCCCGAGGATTTATCTTAGGTGCTGCCATGGCCTATAAGATGGGCCTAGGATTCATTCCTATTCGTAAAAAAGGAAAACTACCAGGCAAAACTATTCAACAAGACTATCAACTCGAGTACGGTGTGGACACGATTGAGATCCATGTAGATGCTATTGAAAAGGGTCAACGAGTGCTCCTCGTTGATGATTTATTGGCCACGGGTGGCACGGCACTTGGAGCTCATAAATTGATAGAAAAAAGTGGCGGTAGTGTCGTAGAGGCTTGTTTTATTGTTGATCTTCCTGACCTCGGTGGAGGAAAGAAGCTTCAAGATGCCGGAATTCCATGGTTTGCCCTAGTTGACTTTGAAGGCGAGTAACGAGAATCCAATACTCTGTTAGAATAGCGAGATGGTTGTAAGAAAAAATAAAGTTAAAATTATGCTAGTCGATGACGAGCCAGAGATCTTAAGTTTGCTTGAGATAATGCTTGAGTCTGAATTTGATATATCTATCGTTAAAGCTAATAATGGCCTTGAGGCCCAAGAAGTTCTAAAAACTAACGACGATATTAAAATTATACTTTCTGACTACTCCATGCCTAAATCTACCGGTGGAGAGCTCTATCAATATAATATTTCACAATCAAACATTCCTTTTATTTTAATGACCACCGGCTCTGTTGAAGAATACGAAGAGTTCTCTTCTTTTTATGACGACAATAGTTTAAATGAATTCATTGAAAAGCCAGCAGATGATGAAAAGATTTTCAATAGTATTGGAAATATATTAACCGAACTAGATCAAACCAAGAAAAATCCTTCTCCTGAAGAAGGCTCTTTCCAAAAGAAGGATTACAAAAAGGTTAAGCCACACTTTTTAACCAGATTTGCTCAAAAGGATTTTGATCTTTTCTTAGAAATTGGAGAAGATAAATTTGTTCAAGTGGTAACCTCTAAAAATAAAGATATGAAGACGGTGATAAAACATTATGAACCTAAGAATATCGAATATTTTTTCTTGAAAAAAAATGATTACGAAGAATTTCTCCAACACACAAAAGAATTACTAGAGTCTGACTCGACAAAAGAGCAGAGCCCCCCCGACCAGGAAGTTACTTTTGCAGCAATTGATTTGGCCTTCTCTGTGGCCCAAGAGCACTTAGATGCTTTAAAAATTGGTAAAATCCATCAAGAATTTGTAAATCGCTCGATGGATAGACTTTTAACCGACATGAAGGACAATAAGGATTTATTTCTAATATTAAAAAGTTATTTATCTAAGAAAGACTATCTAGTAGAACACTCTATTTTAAATATTTATTTCTCCTCTTACCTTCTAAATAAGCTGAATTGGTCAAATGATCAGACCGTCAAACAAATGATGTATGCCTGCTTTTATCATGATCTTGAGATACGAGATCAAAGACTTGGAAAAGTTTCAGGTCTTGATCAGCTAACGGATCCGGATGATCTAAAAATAGTTAAGGAGCATCCAGCAAAGGCCGCAGAACATCTAGAGGGACTAGAGGGCATCAACCATGATGCGTTTAAAATTATTTTGGATCATCATGAATTGCCTGATGGCAGCGGTTTTCCACAGGGTCTATCAGCAAGCACACTTCCACCGATGAGCTGTGTCTTCATTCTATCTCATCATATTGTTGATTTTCTTATCGATAATCAATTTCAAACTCAATACCTAGCGACAAAGATTCAGGAAATGGAAGGAATTTGGGATCAAGGAAACTTTAAAAGAGTTTTTAATTGCGCACGAGAAATTCTTCAGGATTAAACCAACAGGCCGGTCTCGCTCCCTCTAAAGAACAACTACCCATAAATGCATCTTGATAGGAGAAATCATCTCTGTTATCGCATTTTAGGGCCGCAACCATTGTATCAAAACGACATTGACTACCAGGGTGTCTTGATAATGTGCGTTTAGTAATAGTTCTATCTGGTGTATTTAATGAAGGAGTCGGCCTTTTTTCTAGTTCAGCATAATAGCTTGAAAGACTTTCGATTCCTTCAAATCTTTCTCCACAATAGGTGCCCTTGCATTTAATGGGCGCATTCAATAATTCTTTATAAGACAGTCTATTTAACATTCTCTCCATGCACTTCATGGCACTAAAGTAATCAGCTTGGCCCTCGAAACTAATCGTATCGTTATGAGGTGTGCCACCTAAAAGGTGCCCCAACTCATGACAAAGTGTTGATAAAAATCCAGTTTCTTTTATAAGATGATAGCGGGCCATTCCTCCAGGAACCTCAAGCCAGTACTCATTTCCCATTCTCCATGCCCATGCGTTTACAGCACCATCACCCCAATCCCTTAAGATATGAAAGCTTCCTGTTTTTAAAGAGATATCAGGGGAAAATTCAGCAATGAATTGATCGAGAACAAAATCATAACGATCTTCTTTGTAACCATTATTGTAACGATCTGACTCAATTGAGAGATCCATGATGACATAATCATCAACGAGAGAGCATAAGGGTAATTTAACAGGTCCTAAAGTGGTAGCTAAGAGTAATAGGATCAAAATTTGAAGAGAGGATTTCATGAACTAATGATAGATTAAAGAAGAAGTATAGGTTACTCAAATTTTCTTACAAATTAGGTGCACTCATAACTTTCTTTAGTTTTTCTAAATGAGGAAATTTATCTAAATGATCATCAATATTATCAAGATTACCATTATCGCGAATTAAATACTGATCAGCGAGGTTTATATAATCATAGTAGGGCAATTGCACTTCTTGACTAAAACCATCTCCTAATGCATCTAAAAATATGACCTCTTTTCCCCTATTTTGAAGACTAACAAATTCTGATTTTCTCAGGCCTTCCAAATAACGATTCCAGTCATCCTTTGAGATATTTTTATAAAGCTCCTCGGTCATTGAGAAAAGCTCTCTTGCTTCTTCTCCATAATTGATGAATTGATAGTTTGGATTATTATTATTGTCTTTCTTAAAGTTCAAAAGGAAATGATCAAATCTATTATTTTTTAGACTATTTTTCCAATTAAGGGCCGTGTTAAGTATGGCATTCTCAGGCACAAGGACCTGGCGCGCTCTTTTTAAAAGAGGGCCTATGAAATCAAGAGCATTAATATAACAAGTATGAAAGATTGCAGTATCCACTGCACCAATAGTATCCATTAGCTTTAAGACCTTACTCAGACCAATCATTGCACCATTATTAACTTCAACGTTCGTTCGATCTAACGGTAATTCTCCATAGGCCGGAAAATGCTCACCATAATAATAGAAGAGTGTATCTTTAGCGAATGTATTGCCTAAATTGTTTTTGATGATCTTTTTTAATTCACTATAAAATTTAATATCACCAGTATCTACTTCAGACTTTTTTAGTCCGAGACCAAATACTTTCTTACCTTTTTTGTATATCCTTAACTTTACCCATTTCCTGTTTAACAAACTCCCCTTTCCGAGAGGATCATAAAAAATAACATGATTATTGAACTTATCATCTCTTGCGATTTTAACGAGATTTCTATAAATAACTTCGGATTGATCTTTAAGTTTAATTGAATTCTCTTCATATACTGGTCCTTGATAAAACCAATCCCCATTTAAAAAATAAATGAGTGTTTTTCCTTCAAGAGCATAAACATTAGTTGATAAGAAAAACAGGAGAAACCATTTCACCATACCCACTCCCAACTTTCCATAAAATCACTTTTTGTAAACTCGCTACGGTTTCTCAAAAACCCTAAACCATCCAATAAGTCAGGATCAAGCTCTTGGTCACCAATATGAATAGGCATACCAATTAAATTTTCACCATTATTAAAGTAGACTTCTGAGAGGATAATATCATCAATGACCTTTAAATCTTTCGGTCTAGGTCGATTTGAATCATCAGGATAAATTTTTAAAACATTTTTATCTTTAAGATCACTCTGCTGGATATCAAAGCTAAAAGAGGCCTTATTGATTAATCGACCTCTGTCATTTTTTTTTGAAAATAAGGCACCAATTAATTTATCATTTAGGGTAACGACATAGGAAAATCTACTACTCACCAGATCCATCACCTTTAGATTAAGCGTTAAGATAGTGGGATCAGGAAAAATTTTAAAATCATCATATCTTCCCCTATCCATATCTCTCTCAATTTCTTCTAAAATCTTTGGAGTCGAGTAAAAGGAAGTAAATTCAAATAAAGGATTACCTAAACTATTCATATTATGAGTGGGACTCTTATAGTAATGAACGAAATCTGGAAGGGATTTCAAGTAAAGGGGTAAGACAGCACTTTCATGACAAGTCATAATCGAGAGAAATTTCAAGTTAGGATGAACGCTACTAAAAATATTCTTAGGTAGGTAGCGACCATCACTATCCATCAAATAACCGTGGATGATATTTTTATTGGGAAAAGTTCCTTCTGTTTTAATAGCAGGATGACCCAAGTAAATGACACCAATGGTTTCTGGGGATTTTAAGGCCCTTAAAAGATCCAAGTATGTGGCCTTCTGCTTTTGAACAACTTCTTTCACCTGATCCAATTTTTCTAATTCAATTAAACGAGGCTTAAAGACGCGATCAAGAATCTGTTGCTGACCTGGCTTTAGTTCACCATACAGGACGTGAATAAATTGAGCGTTGGCCATTTTGGCCGAAAAAAGAAGGATTAAAGTGGCAACTTTTATAGATAATTTCATTACCCACTCTTTATAGCACATGGCGCAAAAAGGTGACTGGAATTGAAAAAAAGAAGGCCATCCCTAGAGATGGCCTTCCATTAATTGAAAATTATAAATCAGCTGCTTCTTCGCCTTCTAATGTCAAAATAGAGAGAATGCCTACACCAAAACCACATCTCAAATCACCTGCAAAACACCAAGTTTGAGGATACATGAGATAAATAATAAAATAGATGCCATTTTCAGAGCTCTTCTCAATCTGCTCTTTCATCTGAGCCAGAATCTCAAAACGACTTGCCGGATCTTTTGCCAATTTTTCAAATAATTGAGCTTCTTGAATCAAGTCAGCTTTTCTGGCAGCAGAGGCCAATTGATTTAAGCTTTTCTTATACTCCCTATCATCCATGCTCTTAAAAGCGTTGTATGAATTGGTAAGCTGTTTCTTGGCCATTTCTTTTTGCTCAACATCAATCGCAAATGTAGATGTTGCAATTAAGGCAACTAGAGTTGCAAGCATAGTAATAAAAATCTTCATATCCCCTCCATTATATACGGGTAATTTGTGGTGTTTAGTACATTCATTCTGTTTCAAGTTGGAAAAAAAAATAATCTCATATAAAAATTTCAAAATCGTTTTCACCTCACATTCATAAGGATTCGATTTTGTTCTATTTACAAAACTTGCTAACTTTCTTTTTCAACTTTCTAAGTTCCGTGTTCTTTCCAGTATAGGGAACAAAGTTTCCATAATAGTGATGATAAAATGATGTATCCCCTTCTCTATAATTATAGCTTGTCGTTCTTACGGGACTATTTGAATCAATCACGGCCAAATCATAACCATCTTCAGTCTTGCTCATACCAATTACCAACTGAAGTGCGGGCGTTTTACTGGACACCTACCAGCTAAAGTTTGAATACCGGTCGGCCCTCTGTTTGATTCATATAAATATCTTCAAACTCACTCGGTGGCAAGTAGCCTAGTGAAGAGTGAAGCCTTCTCTCGTTGTAA
>JAIPEG010000049.1 GCA_021737405.1 Bacteriovoracaceae bacterium | reverse complement strand
CTTCTCTTACATAAGAGCCTTCAAAGTAAGTTAGATCAGTGCGCGAATAATAAACCCCTAGTAAACATAAGGTAAAAACGAAGATAAACGCTAATCGTTCCAATAGCTTTCTAGGATAATCTACTTGCACTATGCCCTCTCTCCAAGGTCGTTAAATAAAGCGATTCTCTCAGCATGCCTACCTTCTTCAAAGGGAGTACTTAACCAAGTCGTCGCCATCTTTTTTATTATATCAAGGGAAACCAATCTCGCACCCACACATAATATATTAGCATTATTATGGCCCCGTGAGAGCTTTGCCTCTTCCTCATTTCGACACAGAGCAGCCCTCACTCCAGCAAAACGATTGGCAACCATAGAGACCCCAATACCTGAACCACATAGTAAGATACCTCTCACTTGGTCCACATCCTGATAAGCCACTTCTTTTGCAACCTTTTGAGCGTAGTCAGGATAATTAACCCTTTCCCCGTCAAAGGGACCGCAGTCCTTTACTTCATGACCCTCTTTTAAAAGGTATGATTTTAGTTCTTCTTTCTCTTCAAAAGCGGCATGGTCACAACCAATGTATATTTTCATAATTGCTCCTTGGCCTTAATTTACCCTAAAATAAAGAGGCCTGCACGGGGCAGGCCTCAAAAATAAAAACTAAATTTTTAAAAACTAGTAGCGATAATGCTCAGGCTTATAAGGACCATCTGGTGTTACACCAATGTACTCAGCTTGCTGAGGAGTAAGTCTTTCAAGTCTAACACCAATTCTTTCAAGGTGAAGACGAGCTACTTTCTCATCTAGGTGCTTAGGAAGCATATAGACTTTATTCTCATACTTTTGAGAATTACTCCAAAGCTCCATTTGAGCTAGTACCTGGTTAGTGAAAGAGTTACTCATAACAAATGAAGGGTGACCAGTTGCACAACCAAGGTTCACAAGACGACCTTCAGCAAGAAGGACAATTCTTCTGCCATCTTTTGCTGTGTACATATCAACCTGTGGCTTAATATTATCTTTAGTCCAATTTTTATTAAGATGAGCAATCTCAATTTCATTATCAAAGTGACCGATGTTACAAACGATTGCAGCATCTTTCATTTGATCCATGTGCTCACCACGGATAACACCGAAGTTACCAGTTGTTGTTACGAAAATGTCTCCGAGCTTACAAGCATCTGCCATTGGCATAACTTCGAAGCCTTCCATTGCTGCTTGAAGAGCACAAATAGGATCAATTTCAGTAATGATAACGCGTCCACCTTGGCCTCTAAGAGACTGAGCTGAACCTTTACCAACATCTCCGTAACCAGCAACAACACATACCTTACCGGCAACCATGATATCAGTTGCTCTTTTAATTCCGTCGATGAGTGATTCACGACATCCATAAAGATTATCAAATTTTGATTTTGTAACTGAGTCGTTAACGTTAATTGCAGGCATTGGAAGAGTTGCTGCTTTCACTCTTTCATATAAACGATGAACACCTGTAGTGGTTTCTTCTGAGATACCTCTGATATCACCAGCAAGCTCAGGGTTCTTATCAAGAACAACGTTAGTGAGATCCCCACCGTCGTCAAGAATCATGTTTAGACCTTTTCCATCTGGCCAACGAAGTGTTTGCTCAATACACCACTCGTACTCTTCTTCGCTCATGCCTTTCCAAGCAAAAACAGGAATTCCTGCAGCTGCAATAGCAGCGGCCGCGTGATCTTGAGTAGAGAAAATATTACAAGATGACCAACGAATTTCTGCACCAAGATCAACAAGAGTCTCAATAAGAACGGCCGTTTGAATGGTCATGTGAAGACAACCAGCAATGCGAGCGCCTTTTAGTGGTTTTGTTGCTCCAAACTCTTCTCTTAATGCCATAAGACCAGGCATTTCAACTTCAGCGAGCTTAATCTCTTTGCGACCCCAGTCCGCCAAAGACATATCTTTTACTTTATAATCACCACTCATAGGTAGGCTCCTCAATGCTTATGCCGCTTGGCAGCGGCATTTGTGAATAACGAAACCCGCAAACTATAGCATTGGCGGGCACAGGAGTACAAGAAAAGGCAAAAGAAAGCATCGGCTTTGCTTTGACATTGGGCATGAAGTGGGGGAATTTAGCGCTTTAAAAGCGTCTTATTGAGAAAATATCCATGGGTGACTACACAAAACTAAGTCAAATTGATGCTCAGGCCATATCTGACCTCTACGAGCTTGGTCCGGTATCAAGCCTGACCCCACTCTCTTTAGGAATCTCAAATAGTAATTATAAAGTTGAGGCCGGTGGTGAGCAATATCTTCTCAAGGTCTCAAATGATAAAGGGCAAAACGAGCTTAATCAGGAAATGAGCCTTCTTCTCTATCTTGAAGAGCTCAATTTTCCCTACTCTCTTACCCCCTACAAAACAAAGAACGCCGACGTTGTTTATCATTATCAAGACAAATTTGGAGTTCTCTTACCCTTCCTAGATGGAATTCCCCCAGGTCCTAGTGATATCGCCTGCGAAGAAATTGGAAAAGGCTTGGCCTTGCTTCATTCTCTAAAGCACACAGATAAATTAAAAACCATTCGTGATCATGAGGTTGTGGGATTTGGGGCGAAAGAAGTATTCAACTACACTCAATCAAGCCATTGTCCTGCTGACTTTAAAGACCTTTTTAATCTCATGTTTCCTCACCACTTAACATGGTTTAAAGAGCACAACTGGGAGAGAGGTATCATTCATGGGGATCTTTACTCTGACAACACTCTCTTTAAGAATGAATTGCTTCAGGTTCTTCTCGATTTTGAACAAGGTGGACGTGGTGAATATATATTAGATTTAGGCATTTCTATTTCTGGAACTTGTCTCGAAAAAGGAAGACTTATTCCACCTCTTATTAGATCGTTCTTAAGAGGATATGAATCCATAAGACCCCTTCCTAAAGAAGAGAAAATTCATCTTGCCGACTCTATTGCTCTTGGTCTTTTCTCTATTTCCCTTTGGCGAATTAAGAGGTTTAAAGAAAAGAATCTTAACCCACTCATGGCCGAAAGTTATAGAGAGCTCCTTTTGCGGGCAGAAATTTTCAATGAAACATTAAAAGTGGAACCTCTCCTATGAAAAACTTTTTTGCTAGCTGTCCAAGAGGACTAGAAGAACTACTCCTAAAAGAATCTGAGCATTACAACTTTGATCATGTTGAGATTACGAGAGGTGGCATTAACTTTAAATCAAACTCTCTTAAGGCCATCAATTTTTTGCTTGAAACCAGAATTGCAAGCAAGATTTATAAAGAAGTTGGATCCTTTGAATTTAAAAGTGATAAGCACCTCCTGCAAGCGGCTTCTGAGTTACCTTGGCAAAAAATTCTAAACCCCACAGATACCTTTAAATTTACTTGTGTCATCTCAAGAGATGCTAACAAACATTTTCGAAACTCTCATTACCTAAGCCTTGTTCTTAAGGACAGTATTGTTGATACTTTTAAAAAGTCCTCTGGGACTAGGCCATCAATTGATTTAGATAAACCCAATTACCCCTTTGTCTTAAGAATTGAGCCCAATAATAAAGGAGATCAATTTAAAGGAATTGTCTCTCTTGATCTCGCTGGTTACCCCTTAAATCAAAGAGGTTATCGCTCCACTGGTCACCAGGCACCAATCAAAGAAAACTTGGCGGCGGCCTTAATTATGAGCACGAATTGGGACAAATCAACCCCCCTCTATGATCCCTTTTGTGGCAGTGGTACTTTTCTTATTGAAGCCGCGCTTATTCGCTATCAAATCGCCCCCACCTATCTAAAGCTACTTTCTAGAGGTGAGGGAGAGCGCTTCGCTTTTGAAGGACAAAAATGGTTTGAAAAGGAAACAACAATTCATGCCTCCTTTGAAAACCTCTGCAAAGAATTATTAGTTCGAGCAAAGAATGGACTTAACAACAATGGCGTGGCCGAGTTTCATGGAAATGATGTCGATTCAAAATCAATTGAGATTCTAATGGAGGCCTGGTCTAATCTCGGGCTGCCAAGAAAGTCTTTGAGAATTTCAACAGTTGATGCTCTTAAATGGAAACCACAAGTTGATCTATCCCAAGGCACAGTGATCACCAATCCTCCTTATGGCATAAGGCTTGGGGAGAAAGATGAAAAGCTTGAGCAGCTCTATTATGAATTCGGGGAGAACCTAAAGAATAACTGGAAAGGCTTTAGCGCCTATCTTATAAGCCAAGACTCTAACCTTAGAAAAAAGATCTCTCTAAAGACGAGCAGCCGATTTAGTTTTTATAATGGTCCGCTAGAATGTCGTCTTTTAGGATACGATCTTTTCTAAGCTTACCAAGCGATTGTTCTGCCATCCCAATTTTTAAAGAGACCAGTCCCCTCTTCAGGACAGTTTACAAGAACATTTAAAATATTTTGAGCGGCCTGATCTGGCTCCCAAACCTTATGCTTGATGCCTTTTAAAAAAGGCTCAGATAAACCTGTATAGGTGGTTCCCGGGTGAATTCCAACAACGGAAGTCTTTAGCCTAGATCTTTCAAATTCAATGGCCATTGTTTTTAAAAACATATTAAGTGCCGTTTTAGAGGCCCTGTAACCATACCATCCTCCGATCTCATTTTCACCAATGCTTCCAACCATCGCAGAGAGAGTGGCAAAAACGGAGGGAGTTTCAGTGGATAGTTTCTTCTTTAAATATTTTCCCCATAGAGGAGTGATAAAAGCATTTACTTGAAACTCATAAGTTAATTTTTCAATCGAAATATCTTTTAAGGATTTTTCTGGCTGAACGACTTTATCATGAAGAACACCCACGGCATTGATAAAGAGATCAACTCCACCAAGCTTATCAACAAATTCTGAAACCTCTGATTCATTGATTGGATCTATTTGAAATGAAGAGGCACTAGACTTTAATAATTGCTGTGCGCGATCTCTCCTTCTATATGTGCCTAAAACCTCTGCTTGTGGAAAACGCCTTAGGCACTCTTCAACCAAAGCGAATCCTAGACCACGACCTGCGCCGATAACCAAGATGCGATTTGGCCCAAAGGTCACGAAAAAGCTTCCGAGAGCTTCATGGCAAAAGTTGGAGTAGCAAATCTTAAAAGGGCCGTAGGATTTGCGACCTTCCCACTATGCTTTAGAGAGCTACTAAAAAAGTACTGAGTAACATCACTATCTTTTAGAAAAATAGTATGTCCTTTTCCTCCGAACTTTCTTGAAACAAAATTTGAGTCTAAGAAGCAGATTTCTCTAATTCTAAAGTTTTTTGCAATGTACATAATGATACAAAAATCACTTAGTTCTGCGAGTGACTTTCGTAGCTTGACGCCCTTTGGACTTGAGGCATCCCCCCACTCCACTTTTATTTCAACGCGCTTACCTTCTAAGAGAAAATCAAAGCCTCTTTGACTAGTGGATTTCAATTGATCTAGCCCAAAAATACACTTTGCATACCACTCGCCTAATTGAACGGGCAGGTTCTTATTATTAAGGATGATGTGCTCATGTCTAAGAACTTCAAAACTTTTGTTCACAAGTTCAATTGCATCAAAGATTTTCTTATTATCAGGACGATAAACAATTGTGACCTTTTTAGCTTCCGCTCTTTTTAGTTTTCGACCAAATTGCGATTCGTACCAGTCAATGAAATGGGGTTGGTCATAAAGATCGAGTGCATCGCAAACAAACCCAACCTTTAATAGGTCTTCTTTGGATGACAAGTCTTCCCGTTTTTTACAAAGATACTTCAAAGGAGCGTAGTGAGTATCCTCACCACCTCTTACGAAAACAATTTCTTTAAAATAATCGCTACTTCCGTGTGTTTCCTTTGAGAATATCTCTATCTCTTGATAAAGATGTTCTTGGTTCATGAATGTCCTAAACTTTTAAATATTTAACTGAAAAAATTCTATCACGAACCAAGTTAAAGCTCTATAGATGTCCAGTCTTGATCAAAGTTTAAGATGCTTTGGGCAATACCCGCATTTCTGCTCAGGTAATGCTGACAAAATATTTTAAAATCTAGGCCCTTACTCTCTAAATAGGCCTTATCTTGATCACCCGCGGCCATAAGTTCCTCAGCAACAATAGCGCCTCTTAACAAACGCCACGCAACAATTAAATTTCCACAAAAGGTCAAAAAGTCGGTGCTTGAGGCCATGATGGCATCATAATTACTTTCCCCAGCATATTTACCATACTGTTCAAGTATCACTTGTGCTTTTTGCATTGAGGTTGCAAGTGAGGCGCATTCATTTTTCCACTTACCTGCAATTGGATTTGCGAGATCCTTTTGAATTTTTGCACCAAGGGCCATAAAGGTTTCTCCCTTATCTTTGAGAATTTTTCTCATCACAAAGTCTAAGGCCTGAATGCCATTGGTTCCTTCATATATAGTTGCGATTTTAGTGTCTCTTGCAAACTGCTCAATTCCATATTCTGTGCAATAGCCATAACCACCATGAATTTGAATGGCATCCACCGTCACCTGAAAGGCTTCGTCAGTACAGTAGGCCTTACATACAGGAGTTAAGAGAGCGAGTTCTTTTTCGGCGAGTTTATCGCCCGCTTTTTCCATATCAAAAAGATTTGAAGTATAGAGAATGAGAGAGCGCATCCCGCGACTCATGGCCCTCATTTTGAGAAGCATTCTTTTTACGTCTGGAAGGTGAATAATTTCCTTACTAAATTGAGAGCGCTCTTTTGCGTATTGCTCTGTTAGTTCGTAAGCAAGGTTGGCCTGAGACTCCCCTTGAATCCCACAAAGAAGACGGGCCTCATTCATCATGATAAACATATTCACAATGCCTTCATGCTCCTTACCAATTAGCCATCCACGACAATCACCTTCACCGCCAAAAGTTAATTCGCAAGTGGCTGAGCCATGAATGCCCATCTTTTCTTCTATCTTTGTACACTTAACATTGTTGTAATTTCCAAGAGAGCCATCAGCATTTATCTGAGAGCGAGGGACAATAAATAAGGATAAGCCTTTGGTTCCTTCTTCGCTTCCAGGGGTTCTTGCGAGAACAAGGTGGATATTATTTTCGTAAATATCACTTTCTCCAGAGGAGATAAAAATCTTCACTCCCTTAATACTATAAGTACCATCGTCATTTGGTGTTGCTGTTGTTTTAGCCGCACCCACATCAGAGCCGGCTCCAGGTTCAGTAAGACACATCGTGCCTCCCCAGCGCCCTTCCATCATAGGCCCTACAAACTTTTCTTTTTGCTCAGGTGAACCTGCTTGTAGGATAACGTTCATCGCACCCTGAGAAAGACCTGAGTACATTGAGAGCGCGACGTTCGCACCTACATAGATCGAAGTACAAGCAAAAGACACAGAGTGAGGTGCAGGCATTCCTCCGATTTCTTCTGGATAGCCTAAGGCAAACCAGCCATTTTCATAGTATTTTTGAGTGGCACTTTTAAAGGATTCTGGAACCACCACCCCTTTGTCTTCAGTTAACTTAACCCCGACTTCATCACCTTCAACACGACAAGAATAAACTTCGTTTTCAGAAAACTTATCAAATTGAATGATAATATCTTTGAGATCATTCTCCCCGTAGTCCTGAGTATGTTCTTGAACTTTAAGATCTTTGAAGAGGTTAAAAGAAATGTCTTTGATATCAGTTCTGTACTTTGCCATGGAGGGGCTCCCCGTTTAGTTGTTTGTCCGTTTAATATTATAAACCAGACGTACGACCGTGCGGAAAAAATAACCCCTCATAAGTGACTGATATTATAAGCTTGTCGAGCTTTTTATTACATCAAATTGAAAACAAATGGCTTACGAACTGTCGTCACCTTCTGACTTGGAGGCATTGGATAGACGATGGAGTAAAGAACTTGTGAAAGACAAGTCACCACTCGTGGGTCATTTATTTCTGTCGTGTCTTCATATCCAAGATGACTTAAGTGACCATTGGGTGCAATTTTTAATTGAACCTTTAAAACTCCTTGTTGAGAATACTTCCCCTTACGGTAACAAGAGAGTAATTCTTGTCCTCTTTGAGAAATTCTCAGATCCACTTCTCGTATAAATCCATTTGAATTTGGTTCTCTTTTTGGAGCGGCCATTGTTGAGTTAATAGAGTCTTCAAACTCATAGTCGTCATATACTGGCTGCTGCTGAGGCTGAGCACTTCTTTTAACAGGCTTAGCCTTTTGCTTTTTTTGAAGAAGATCAGGTCTACATTTCATAGCATCTCCCTCTTTTAAACATTCAATCGTTTTATTGTAATCGCCAATTGCTTTTTCATACTCCACGCGATGACCAATATAGGTTTCAAAATTATCTTTTAATTGCTCACTCTCAGTAGTTAGTTTGTCGTAAACTTTAGCCTTGTCTTTATAGCCACGTTTTAATCCCTTAACGTTACTCAACTCATCTTTTAGAAACTTTAACTCCTGATCCTTCTCTTTAAATTCACCATCAACATGTAATGTCGCCGAGTCGACTTTCTTTTTTGGATCAGCGGCTTGAATCCCACCAATTGATAGTCCGTAGGTTAATAATAAAATCAATACTCTAACATTTTGCATCATCTCTTTCTCCTGAAGTTTTGGCCAAATGATTATTGCTAAGCTAGAAGGACTTTAACCCATGGAGCCACAAAATTTTTGACCCTATAGACACACGGAGTCACAAGCTTGAGCAACCGTTTCGATGAAGATATTTGGACCCTAGAAAAGATCGCTGAAAGAAACGATTACGAGCTTTATGTGGCCTTTTGGCCTGAAGAAAACGAAAAAGTTTTAGTAAAGCATGTTCGACCAGACTTGGCTGAAGATAAAAAAGAGAAAGTAGAAGAACGACTCTTAAAAGAAGCTGCTACCCTTGAGGAATTTTGGTCACCCTACTTTCCTAAAGTTTTCGATATTAGAAGAAGACCCCAAGATAACAGCCTCTATATTATTAGTGAGTTCTTCCCCGGTGTTACCGTCAAAGAATTTTTAGAAAGGGCTACGCCAAAAGAATTAACGGCCACTCTTTACTTGAAGTTTTCACATGACCTTAAGTTTGCCCTTAAGTATTTGCACGAGAAGAAGGGAGTGCTTCATCTCGATCTAACTCCAGACAATATTATTATTGATCTCGATAATAACTTTCATTTAATTGATTTTGAAAACTCTGATTTAATTGGAAAAGAGCTCACGAGAGAGAAAGTAAGAGGAAAACCTGGCTATCTTCATTCCGATTTTTTAGAAAAGAAATCCATTAAACTTAGTCCCAAGCATGACTTCTTTGCCCTAGAAAAAACGCTTCATGCTTTTTATGAAAAACTTTCTTTTAATGAAAAAAGTAAGCTCCTCATCAGAAAATTCAATTTAAGACCTGAAAGAGTTGCCATGGCCCTCATCACTCTCATCACAGGCCTCTACTTTCTTACACCCTCGCCGACTCCCCCCGCTCCCACAAAACGAGTGGTGAAGTCTAGAGTTAACCGCTCGCCCGCAATACCTAAGAAACCCGAAAGAATGGCCACAAAAGTCATAGACAAAGTCATACAAAAATCTTCTTCCGTTAAGAAAAAAGAAGTGAGAAAACAACAGAGACCCAAAAGTTTTCAAGAAAACTTCATTTCCAGTGTCGGAGCTAAAGATTTAGAGCTAAAAGAATGTCTCAAGCTTTTTCATCACTCGCTTCCTGATGTTCTGAGGTTAGAGTTTAGTATCGAGTCTCCTAAAAACAAATTAAATGCCCTTAGCGTATTAGAGCCGCTTCACTTAAATAATGAAGCTAAAATTTGCCTTAGATCAATCTATAAGGAGGTCGAGTTTCCTTCTCATCAATCGAAAAAGTCTTATATCATTGTCCAAAGTTTTAAATTTTAGAGAATATATCGTGAAAGTTAATAAACACAGACGACTCAATAAGATTCTTCAAACCCTAGAGAGATGGGCTCCACTTGAAGCAAGTGAAGTGTCGCAACATTTGGCCATAATCTTTTCAGTCGATGAAAATGAAATTAAAAGAAATGTCATTAATGATCTTAAATTTCTTCGAGATGAAGGGGAATTGGTCGCCCTATACTACGATAAGCATGGAATGCTCATCTCCCACGATATTGAGCCCGCTGATAGTTTCTATCGCATTAAGTGGCAGCTGAGATCTTCTATTGAAAATCTTATCTCTGGATCAAATGAGGTCAAGAAGTATCAAGCTTTTCTTCAAACAACGGCAGGAATTGAAGATCGAATTAAAATTAGAGCGGGCATCGCAAAAGAGACCCTTGTTAATCATTTTCTCTATTTTGAACTTAATAATGAGCTTTATCACCTATCTATACCAAAAGAAGCCTTTCTTAACGAGATGACGCCTTGCTTTATCTTAGGCCTCACAAGAACTAAGAATAGTTACCCTCAAAAACTAAGCTCAGACTTTGAGTTACTTGAAAAGGCCTATCCTAAAACGCCCTGTCTTTTGATGTCTTTTAACGATCCCTTTATTAGCTCATTTGACACTGAAGCGCCTATAACGCTTATTTTTCACCTGAATGAATCCATTACCTTTTTAAATGAACTTAACAAAAATAGTGTCGAAACTCTTGAAATACCAAAAGGGCAAGCGGCAAACCTTTTAAGCTATCTCAGTTTCTTCAAAGACAAAACACAGACTCAACATTGGACTGACTTAAAGAGAGAGCAAGGACAAGATTTTATCACCGGAGACTTTCAACAGATAAGGGCTCCCTTTCTTTTTAGGATCAAAGAAACATTAGGATTTATCATTCAATAAAAAAACCCCCTATTTCTAGGGGGCTTTTTTCACACACACACTTCACACATTGGGCCCTGAAGAACCCGCAGGGAATCGTTATTTAAAAAGTTGTAAATCCAAAGTATCCATTTGATTGAGAAGAACCAGTTCCAGTATAGAAGTATCTTCTACCTGTTTGGCTATTAGCGCGATAAACAGGGTTTGCAGCAATTGGCAGACAAAGGTTAATACCAAAAACTTCACCTGAATAAGTTAAAACTTCATAGTATGAACCACCACCACGGTGCTGTGATTTTTGATTTAAAATGGCCATGAGGTAATCTCTTACAACTACTTTCTCACTACCCGCTTCATGATTTACTTCGCTTGTGCCTTTTGTACTAGATCTTGTGAATTGTCCAAGAGTCACCCACTTAAAGGTATTGTAAGGAATAAATCCTAAGAACTTACCTTGATCAGTTTCAGGTTCTTGCTCTACAAAGTAATAGGTTTCATAGTTATTAAGCTCAGTAACAAAACTTCCAGCACTCACTTTATTTTTAAAGTCCTCAAAACTAGTCGCACTTTGGCAGGTGTTATTGACATAGCCATTGTCATTAAATGGGTTTGACGCTGTTCCAGATGTTACCGGAAGCGGTCCCCCCTTTTCATTGTCATCGCCACAAGAGCTTAAACCAAAAGTTAAAAGACCAATCATTAATAGTGTAAAAAAATTCTTCCTTTTCATAACTCCTCCTCCAGAGGCTCCCCAAAATAAATTAAGACAAATATTTATTTAAACTAAAGTACTTTTATATAAGCAAGGAGGATGCCAACTTGAATGTTGTGATTTTATAGACTTAGGAGTGTTAAAAAAGAGGTCAACCTGACAGGTGTTTAAAGTTTATACAAATGAAATAATTTTCAATTTAACGTTGAGATTCAATGATGAGGCGTCTTGAGCGATTCTTAAAGGATTCGGCGTCTTCTTTCTTTGCTTCCTGGGCCACTTCGCTCGCAATATTGCGTGCTCTCTCGCGAGCAATCAAATCACCCATAATTTTCCCGGCCCTTTTTGAAGACTTATCACTCATGTAATTAGCAATATCTTCAGCTGCAGAGCGAGCTGCTTCGCGTGCTGCATTTTGGGCCGCCAGTCTTGTATAGA
>JAIPEG010000012.1 GCA_021737405.1 Bacteriovoracaceae bacterium | reverse complement strand
CTACTAATAAAGCCGGTTACTATTTAAGACAAATTATTGGCTCAGTGAATTACCCAACCAATAGTAATCTTCAGGATTTCTGCTATGGTCGCATGACTTTTCAAATTGAACACCATCTATGGCCTAGCGCCTCTGTTTACCAATGTAAGAAACTTAGACCAAAACTTATTGAAATTTGCAAGAAATATGAAATTCCTTATCGAGAAGAACCCCTTGGAAAAAGAGTCAACAAACTTCTGAATGCCATTACTTTACCAGAAGGTGGAGAGATTGAGCTTTCAACTCTAGGGGTGATTAAATGTTAGTGTTACTTGGAATAATTCTTGGGCTATTTTCAGCAACTATTTCTGAATCATTTTTTCATAAATTCTTTGGCCATCCCTTTGAAAGCGTAAAGCGACTTTATTTTAAAAACACTACTCTTTTTTCTGCTTGTTTAAAGCCCTATTATCAGCATTTTGTAATTCACCATAAGTTGACTTATTTGAAGCATTTTTTTAGCCAATTTGACTCAAAGGAGCACAAGGAAAGAGTCGATAATTGGATTGATCATAATTTTGATGAAGAATTTAGAAACCTCATTTGGATAGAGCGCTATAATCTAACACTTAAAGGTTTTATTGGGACTCTACCCTTTGCAGGACCATTTTGTATTGGCCCTATCCTCATATATTATTTTCTCGGTGTAGAGGCCTTCTTAGGTAGCCTTCTTACGGGCTACATTCCTGTTTGGATGAGTAAGTACATTCATCCTCTCATTCATGCGCCCGAGGAAACGCAAAACCATGGTCCCTTTATCAGATGGTTTATGACCACAAAATACGCTGAAAAAATCCTCTTAAATCATTTCCTTCATCATAATGATGGAAATAAAAATTTTAACCTCTTCCTTGGAGGTGATCAACTTATCGGACTCCATAGAGTGGGAACTAGAGAAGAACTTGAAGAATATGATGCCCTATTAATTGAGTTTAAATCAAAAGTAAGGAGCGAAGGCGAGGCCTTAGGACTGGCTAAAGAAGAAGAGACTTCTTTAGTTCAATGGTCTTTAATTAAGAATTACTGTGAGCTCAGTAATCCAACGACTAAAGAAAGATATAACTTTCAAAAGGAACTTTTTAAATCTGAGTCATATGGACATTGGAATTATGAAAACTTTGGTTTTCATCTGTATAGCAAAAACGTAGATTTTAAAAAGTGGAATAAAAGAAAAGAGTTTTCTCTTGATTCTTACGATGTGATTAATAATGACATTCAGTATAGAGGCAATAGGTTTAGAACAGGTGATGTTCTTTTAACTAATCAGAATTCTGATGCTGATGGACTTTTCTCTACCTTACTAAATAGAGAAATTAATTTTTCTCATGCGGCAGTTTTTATTAATTTGATATCCAATTCGCACGTTTTCCCCGCTGTCATAGAAATAAATGAATATGGCACTAGGGCCGTTCCTCTTAAAGTCTTTCTATCAAAAGAGTTTAATTCTTATGTAGAGGTTTTTCGTTTCAACAAGGGAATAACTAAAGAGCAAGAGGTGTCTCTAAGTCGTGAGGCGATTCATTTCTTAAATGAGATTCACGCCTTTGATATTTATCAAGATAGAGATCAAAACCATTATCTAAATTGTGCTAGAACAGTTGAGCTGATTTTCAAGAGATCAAATATTGACTTAGAGATCGGTAATTCAAGGTATCATCCCGCTACTTTTTCTAATCTTCATACCTTAGGAATAGAAGGCTCAATTGGTAAAGATCTTCTTATGCCTGATGATTATGCTCTTAGTGATAAATTTAAGCTTGTGGGCGCACTTTCTAACTCTAATCTGAATGACATGCTTGCACGAAACCTTACGAGGTCCTACTTTCAAACGATCTGGAGAACCAGGGCCCTTTGGAGAGATAATTTCCCAATTGTAGAGAAAATTAAGTTTCACATGATAAAGCTTATTCAAAAAAACAATGCGTTTTCAAAGATGATCTTATTATTTTTGGGGCTCTCTTTTGATGAATTTCCGTCAGGGCCAGCAACTTTTATGTCTCTTGTTTCATTTGGTGATAACCAAATGATTTCTGCGGTTAAATCTATGAGAGAAGAACTTGATAAGAATGGGGAGAGGCTCTATTCGGACCTAGAGTGGGATCAGCTTTTGAGAGATGGAAATATGTTGATGGCCTTAGATCGTGCCACATTAGGATTTAGTGAAATCTTCAAGAGTGAATTCCAATTATCTAAGGAGTTTGTTAATGATTCATTAATGGTGGAAACTGATTGTGCTATTCAATAAGCTTAGACAAAACCCAACTTATTTCTTTCAATGTGTGATAGGCAAAAAGTTTATTTTGATCTCTATTTATATTCTCTCTCTTTACCAATTTGGTTATGGAGAAAATATTCTCCTATTTTCTCTATTGAGTTTCTTTCTAGTATCACCTAATCCTAGAGTACAGCTTATCGTTTTTTTAGCGTGTATGATTGCGGTCATTTATCTTCATCAGACAAGTCTCGCTGTCATATGTGGCCTTTTCCTCTTTGGGACTTACTGGGGTGGGCTTATGTCCATTCTTATTCATAATGCGAGTCATGAAATATTCAAGTCTTCACTTTTGAACCGTATTTTTGGAGAGGTTTCTAGTTTCTTCTTGACCATCGGATTTATAAATTTTCTCTACATTCACCTTCAGCACCATATTCATAGTGATAAAGAAGATGATCCTCACCACAATATGGAAGGTTTGGGTTTTTTAGATTATTGGGCATCAATGGGGAAGAATGTAACAAAAGTATTTAAGACCTATCTCCCAACGAAGGTTTGTAAATCAAAAGGTCAATACAAATACCTTGTAACTTCAGTTGTGTTAAATAAGCTTCTTCTTATTCATATCCAACTTATTTGGTTTGGCGAAGAGGGTTTCACCCTTTTTAGCGTCCCTTGTATTATTGGCTCTCAAGTATTATTTGCTTACATAAACTACTATACTCACCCTAATATTGATCAAATGAGGGATAAGGTCATCGATCTTAATCTGTCCTTCACTGATAAAGTGATCAACAGGCTTTTTTTCGGGGTCCTCTTCCATCAAACACACCATAAATACCCAAAAGTGCCAAACCCTATGAAGCATCAGATTCAAAAAAACGTATCGAATTGCTCAGTTGAACTTAGTCCTCTTTAATTAGATTTTTGCCCTGTTTTATGGGCACTAAATTGAATATTTTTCCTTTAATCTAATTCTTTAACTCTCTGATTTATTTAAGAAGTGTAGGCAGCCGATAATGAGTAATGAGGTTTCTTGCTACTATAAATACAATCTAAGATATCAGTGATTGCGGATATAGAGACTTTTCAATATTTAGGATACGTATGACTTATTTACGCCTTATTTTTATACTTTCATCTTTTTTAACGAGCACCTTTGCTTGCAACAACACTGAAGAAGCAAGTGCGGCCTTTAATGAGGTTATAGGTAAATTGAGTAGGGCCTCAGACACAGAGTTATTCGCCTCCTTAGAAGCTATTGGGGAAGAATGTGCTGGTCTTCTCCGTCAGGATGAAGGGTTTCAAAGAGAAATTGACATGCGGATTACGATTAGACAGACCGAAATGTTTCGGGCCGATAATCGTAGATTTGATCTAACCAATCTTAACCAACTTCATCAAATCGCAGGTACAACGGTATCACAGGCCTTGAGGGATCAACTGGTTAATAGAGCTGAGCAAGCCCGTTCAGCTTGTGGAGACGTTGATCGAAGGGCCGAGTTGCCACCTGTTCGCGATCAAGGCTCTGTCGGTTGGTGCTATGCTTATGCCGCTGCTGATTTAGTAAGTTACCGAAGTGGCCAGACAGTTTCTGCCATTGATCTCGCCTTAAATTATAATTTGCATCAAAATTTTGAAAATCTTTTTAGAGGTGTTCTAGAAACCGCAAGATCTGTTCAAGTTGACTGGCAAAATCGAAGTGTGAACTTTAATCAAGAAATGCTAAGTGCCTTTTTGTCTTTAAATGAGGAAGTAACAGAAAGAGAAGGTGGGTGGAGTGAAGTGGCGATCAATATTTTAAGTAGTAGAGGTTTTTGTCTTGAATCTACTCTTCCATCAGATTCCTACGAGACGGCCCAGATAGGCAGTTTTCTAGGGGCGCTTCAAGATTTGGATCAGGGAGTAAGTTCCGGCAAAGGAGCACCAGAGGATCCAACTAATGAATATTTAGTAGGTGAATTTTGTCAACGATATGGAAGTCTCTTAGGTGAACTTAATGTCAACATTGGCATGAATGAGTTGGTTTCTGCTGTCGGAAACCGCACTGTTATTGATTTGTTTTACGAACGAACCATGGAAGCCTGTCGGGAAAACCGAGTCCATGTTGATGGCAGAGCTGTTCAGATTCAAAGCCACGAAGCAGGTGAGGGCGGGCTAGTCGGCTTAATTGACCAGCAATTAAATAATGGTGGTATCTCTGGCATTAATTATCATGTTGATCTAATTGGTTCCACTGCCCCTCCAGGAGGATTTTCCCTCCATGCCTCTTCTATTGTAGGGAGAAGATGGAGTGAGGATGCTCGCTCTTGTCAGTATCTTATTCGAAACTCCTGGGGCGAGAGCTGTGTCTCCTATGGTGCAATGGCGGACAGGTGTGAGAGTGGTCATATCTGGGTAGATGGGGCAGATCTTGAGGATCGTTCAATAGGAGTGTTTTATTTTGAGTAAATTAATCGCCATACTTCTTTTATCTATGAATCTTCAAGCAGCACCAAAATGTGACAATCATAAATTTGAGTATTTTAAAGATAAGAAAAAGATTATTGAAAAGGCAAGAACCTGTATTGATATCAAAGAAAAACAACCTATGATTTATTCTGAATCCTGCCTTAAAGGCAAGTGTCAGGCCGTCGTTCACCTAATGAGTCACAAGGAAAAATCGTTATACAAACCCATGGGCAGTCCTCATTTTGAAAAATGTCATAAAATGGGAGGCTTTCCAATTAGGGTCATCTTTAAAAACCTCATCTCCTCTCGAAAAACAATGATCTGCCACTTCAAAGAAGACAATTCTTTTTTAAATACTGAGGCCCTCTTTCTTTGGCCCTCCAGTTAGGGATGAAAAGACCAGCCCTTTCTTCGAAGACACTCTTTTATGGCCACATTTTGATTGCGATAGATTTTTAAACCGCTCTTAATAAGCTGCTCTTCTATAAAAACTCGACATGCTTTTAAGTCATCGGCCAAAGGCCTAGACATATTCTTAGTGGGACTATGAGAGTCAAATGGACTCTCTCCTTTTTGGGGATGAGAGACACTTACCGAACAGGCCGAAGAATAGGCAATTAAGACTGTATAGTAAAAGACTTTTTTGAATTTAGTCTTCAAACTTACCAAAGTAGCAGATGAGGTCTTCATTATTAAAGGAGACATCTTCTGTTCCAGCAAAAGACGTTAAGTCGATATCTGCAGATCCAAAACCATTGGCCGAATTGATTTTCACAATCTCTTTTCCACCGTATTCACCAGTCGCTTGAATTTGGCTTCCTGATCTATTGTAGTTTTTAATCTTTAAATTAATGGTTGTAGGGTTTTGCTCTAGGCGATGATAATTAATCCTCATCGTCCCTTGCGTTTTGAGCACGCCAAATAACACTACTGTGTCGATAGTCGTGTAACACATGAAGGCATCATAAATCTTTGCATAACTAGAAGTTGAAAAAAATAGACTTAAAACGATTAGGTATTTCATAGAGTTTCCTTTGTTGATTAAAATATTTTAAACGAAATTTTAATTTTAGTCTTTAATTGTATTCTTGATCATTTTACTTCTTAAAAGCGCTCTTTAAATAAAGTTGGTATAATACAGATTATTAAAAATTCAAGTGAGTACAAAATGAAAAAAACGATTATTGGCTTTTCTCTTATGTTGAGCTCTGTCTATGCCACTGCTCCAGTTCTAAAAAAAGTTGTCGCCGATGCCCGTAAGCATAATGGAACTCCTTATGTTTTTGGTGGAGAAGATATTGTTAATGGAATTGATTGCTCGGCCTTTGTTCAAAAAGTCATGAAAATGAACGGGGTTGAACTTCCGCGCACGGCCCGAGAGCAATTTAGGTATGGAAGAAAAATACAAGTACCACCGGAGAGGCTTTTTCCCGCGGATCTGGTCTTCTTTCAAACCTACCGGCCTGGGGCGAGCCATGTGGGAATTTACTCCGATGTAGAAGGTGAATTTATTCACGCCTCTTCTTCTAAAGGAGTGAGTGAAGCACTTTTAACGAATCCTTGGTGGCAACCACGATTTTTAGGGGCCAAGAGAATTTTTGATGATAGTAAAGTCGCTGATGCGCCAAAAGAAGTCGTCAAACCAAAGGTAGAAAAGAGAGAAACTCAAAACCTAAGGGACGTAGCAGATGAAATAACGTCGTTTCAAAAGAAAGCGACCTTTCTTAAAAAACATCAAACAAAAGTTAAGAAAATTCATAAGTGGGTAAAGAAGAATCAAAAGCTTGCCCTGCAAGTTTGCCCGGAGCTTTATGATTACCCACTCAAGACTTATCTCTATGACACTTCTATTCGGGCCGTGCGCTCTCGTCAAAAGTTAAAATTTGGGAGTGAGCTGATTCTAATCGGAGGCAGTAAACCTAAGGGCCTTTTGGGAGAAAAACAAATCGCCAAGGCCTGCGTCGTCTTACCTGATAATAACCTCGATCTTATTGACTCTGAGGCCCTTTCTATCTTTCCAGCAAAGGGGCTGATGTCTCCACCTTGTAAGAAGCTTAGTAAGAAAGAGGAGAGTGTAAAAGTCAGGGTGAATAGGGCCCCCTTAGAGCTTCATTTCCTAGAATATGAAAACGTCTTCGGGGAAATCATTAACCCCGTAAAAATCAAGGCCCGTTATATGGCCAAGAATAAAAAGCTTAAGGTTATCGGCACTGTCAAAAGTGGGCGCCAAGCAGGAGACTACTGTGTTGAATACAAGGGCAATGTTTACAACATTTACTCCAACAACGTGACAAAAATCTAATAATCGTTTCTCTATAAGTGATATTAAGGATTTAATGAAATATTTACTATTAATAACAACCTTTCTATTTCTCTACTCCTGTTCTTCAAATATTGAAAAGAAAGTCAGTAAATCAATAAAAACAGAACCTATTAAAAAAACTGTTGAGGTCGACTTACTTGACGAGGCAATTAAGCAATTTAACGAGATTCAAAAATCAGGTTTATCGCATATTGAAAAAATGAATTTGAAGGCCGATTTAGGAGGTGAATTTTATTTTCATGCTAGATCAATGTTGAATTCCGGAAATTCGGCACTTGCTATTAAATATTTAAAGTTTTCTTTAATGTGCAATCCCGCTCCTCCGTTTGCAAGGACGACACAACCTTTACTTAAAAACGCAATAGATGTTTTTATAAGCTCTACCTATAAGTTTGATTCCTGTAATATTATTAGTGAACGGACAAGTTTTCTAGACCGGTTTGCACCAGATAAGAGTTCTTTGATTCGAACCAAATTTCAAAAATGTTTTACAAAGAAAGCCGTTGTTAATCAAGGTGAGAGAAGAGTAGACCTAAGTGAAATTCTAAATTTAAAATTACCGGAAACCAATAGGCTAGAAGAAATCCAAATTTATCAAGACTTAGAAAATGAACTTGATTATGTACTAAAAATGAGGAGTTATTTTCCAATCTATCAAATTAATTTATTAAGGTTACTTGCTCATAAACATATGAGGTTTGAAACTCAGAGACCTGAATTATACTTAGAAAAAACAAACTCCAAAAAAGCATGGATTAAAGTTCCTGTTAAATATATAGAACCACCTTCAGTCATTATTGATAAGTTCAAAGAGTTAGTTCATTTTGATAAAGGATTAGGAACAGTTTCTGTTGGTGAGTGGGAAAGAAATAGGGTCAAAGTATCCAAAAACTTCACTAGACGGATTCAGAATCTTTTAAAGAAGGAGAATCCAAATTTAGAAAGATATTTATACTCAGATTATACAAAAAACTTTGCTATGCCTTTATTTTTTCTCAAAGGAAAATATAAAATCAAGTTAAATTACAAAGATGGTACTTCTAAGTTTCTAAATAAAAACTTTACCTATAATCATTATCACTCTAGCGGTCCCTTTTGCTTTAGGGCAGAAGATTCCTCCCGAAATGATGGTAGCGATATGTGGACTCCATGTGTTTCTGGTTATGATCAAGATCGGTATTTCACAATGCATATATCAAAAAATGATTTAAAGGGTTTAATTAAGGTTGATGTCGCTTATGATTTAGATTATCTACATAAGACTTACATTAAATAGGTCTAAGTCGATTGAGACGCTCAGCTTTTTTTAGGCCTAATTCAGATCGAACTTAGTCGACGGCACTTTTCCTAACTCTAGCATATCCATTGTCATTCCCGTTTTTTTTCCTTTTTTATGAACAAGGTCAGTTGGGAATTTATTTATTTTAAATTGTTTATCACTACTTTCAATAGAAAATTCGCCAGACTTTATAAACCATATTGTCGTTGATCCTCCCTTTGCTTTTTCCATGGTTTGGTTATTGTCAGTGGAGGATTTTTTGATACTCTTTAAAAAGGCCATGTCTTTATCATAATGAGCTTGGAAATACATGCGTAAACTTGTCTTGTCGTTCACTAGGATTTCATCAAGTAGGCCGTTAGACTCTTCTATTGTCGGGTTATAAACGTAGCTTGTTCCATAGGCATGTGAACTTGGATCGATACTTCCTGTACTGTGAGTAATAATAGTAATTTCAGTGATTTTCATTTTGACTCCTCCATGAACTACCATGCTGTTTATAAAAAGAAGAAATAACACGATTTTTTTCATAAGCTTCATTTAGCACCCACAGTAACCTACAAAATCATCATTTATTCTTTTACCATTAATCAAGACTTCAGCAATATATTGATTTGAAATTGAAGATGGCCCACTATCATCAGTAGTTGAATTTATACACTTCCATTCAGTTTCAATTCTTATTTTATTTTGAATATAACTTCTCTCATAGCTTTTATTTGGTTTATGTTTGAAGTATTCTGGTGTCTCCTTAATTTTTGAATTCATATTAAATACTTTATTACCGACTCTAATTCCTACTTTTTCGCCATCATCAATTAAATATAATTCATCTTTAAATGTTTCGATACCTTTCCATACTCTACAACCACAAGTGCCAAATAATTCGTCATCTAGTTTTTTTTATTTTATGGCAGCATAGCTTAAGAAAATAAAAAAGATAAATATATATTTCATCAACTATCCAACACCAAAAAAAGAGTAATAGGAAATTTCATTAAAGCTAGATGCAAATGCCATTTTAAAACTCAGATTCATTAATGACTATTCGGAATTCTTTAGTCTTAGTGTAAGCTTTTTTATTCGAAGAGCTCTATGAAGATAGGGAGTCGTCTACTTTTTGGTCACCTGTCGGCCCTTTGAGAGACTTTGTTTTCTATCAACTTGAAATTAAGAGAGAATAGTTGGCGAGCTCTTTGCTTCCTTTAAAGTTAACGAGAAGGCCACAATCCTTTGGCCCTCCAAAATCCTAAAAAATTTTAATCAAAGTTTTTCATTAAACCACATCTGTAAGGAGAATCAATGACTGATCTCAAAAAGCTAGCACTGTCCGCTTTATCAAAGTCCTCTCTATGGTTTGACTCTAGAGACTTACCCTGTGAAATCATCATTCATACTGAGGAGTGGGTTTTGTTAAAAAGACATAACGGCGACGAAGAAGCCTGGCCTTTGGAAAAAGGCGCAAAGGATCACTTTCTTCTTAATTTTCATTTTCCCGCTTTGGATTAATTGAAGTTGTAAGGGACAACATTTATTGGGTTAGTAATGCCATTATCTATAAGAAAGCGCCGAACCTGATCCACTCTTTCAGGTGGAACAAATATTGATCGGATTTCATCAAAAGAAACACCACCATTAATGGCCGCTTCACCCCTTGTGTTAGAAGGGAGGCCTGCTCTAGCACCCAATATTCTTGTCTCTAATTCACCTTGAGGCCTTAGTCCATAAAGAATTGGAAATTGCTGATCAATAAACCCTCTCTCAACTTCTGAATATCGTCCAAGATTGGCCGGTTCTACTACTCTTACTCCAAGTAAATCAATAATATCTCTTCTTGTCGTTGGAGTATCTGTAATCCCATTTTCAATCATATAGTTTTGCACGGCCCTCTCCTGTTGCTCACGAGTAAGGCCATAAATGGCCCTCTCTGCGCCAGTGCTTCGAGCTATTGAGGTATATCTTACGGCCTCTTCAAAACCTGATATATCTACTGCTGAAAGATAATTCTGGTTGATTCCACCTGTCGAGACACCACTTCCAAGCTCCCCAGAGAGAGGTTCAATTCCTCTCGCTCTAAGTTGTCCTGTAGGTCTTAGACCACCGGCAGAATTGTTGGTTCCAAAGGCCGTAAGGGAGCGTGAACTAGAGCCATGAAAGAAGATGGCGCCATTTCCTTCTTCAATAACCTGTGGATTTGTTCTAGAGAGTCTTTCAAAGCCTGAAACAATTCTCTCACGTATGTTTGGATGAATATTTTGAGGAAGGTCATCTAAGGTTGTTGGAGCAAAGACTTGGCGAGGTAACCGAGTTGATTGTCTCGCGAGAATCCCTGTGCCAATTCTAGAAACGGCTGCGCCAGAGGCGGGGACAAGAGGCACGCCAAAAAGAATTGAAAAAGCACTTTGGGTATTTCTTGAATCCCTTTCACTCTCTGTTATGGCGCCTGCGATAAAGGAGCTTCTCGTTCTTATGATGTCTTGATAAGCATCAAATACACCATAGAAAGGAATGACTTCGCCAAGGACGTCGCCTGCTTGTGAAGCACATCTGGCAAGGTCTTCTGGTTGGGCAATATACCCAGGAGTCGCAACTCTAAGGCAACTGAAATTACTTTCCCTACGACAGCGGGGAAAGGTCGCATCCCTTGTATCTTCTGGTAGGCTTGCAACAAACTGATCTAGATACATAGAGCTAAACTGGTAGAGTCGATGCATTTGGTTTTCACCATACTGAGAAATTTCTTCTTGATAATTTTGCATGCTCTCTATTCCCAGTCTAATGTCCCGAAGAATGGCCTGGTTTTGTTCCTCTATCGTATAGTTCGGATTATTTCTTGTGTCTTGGCTTAAGAGGTAACCAGCAAAAGAGTTTTCAAATTCATTTAGGTATTCAATATCGTCAGCAGTAACGCCAACAGAGAGAGGATTATTTCTCGCCTCGCGTTCCGCATGAATGAGCTGCTCCTCCCACATTCCTTTTTGACTAAGGCATAGTGTAGGTTCAATGCCTTCCCTTACGCGTAGTACTCTGACATGGGAATCAAATTGAAATGAAGGGGGATTCTCCTCTCTTTCTTCTGGGGAGAGAAAGCAATTTTCCACAGACCCTCTGATTCCAGGATTTAGACTAGATAACCAATTTTGTGCTATGGACTGGTAAATTTGGGTTTGAATGACTCTATGGTTTTGAACACTCTTAGAGAGCTCCTCAAATGACTCCTGTTCAGCAAGGCATCCAGCTTGTGTTTCGTTGACGTTACAATCAAGAACTCTCTGCCAGTTTGCAATGGACTCATTAAATCTTTGAAGAATGTGTCTTCTAAACTGTTCCTCATGACCCCGACACTCCGTGGCCATTACAAAACCTTCAATATCCTGAACATCAGAAAAGGGTCGACCTTCTATTAGCTCACGGCCTTCACAGGCAAGAGAAGGTGAGGAGAGTTTTAACAGCAGCAGGGCGCTAACGAGCAACTTGAACATCATAGAAATAGGATACTTTATAACCATGAGTTTCTTATCGGAAGGTCCGAAATAAACTTCAAGTACCCGTTTTTACAGCGTTAGTTTTGAGACCGATAAAAATCTGCTGCCAATTTTATGACCTATAAAATTTCATAAAAATTCTTTGAATAAAAATAGAGATTTAAAGAATAAGTCGTGTTGGCTTTGGGTAGAATTGAACTGCCGGATGCGTCACTAACTTGTTAATTTTACTTAGGAAATTTTAACTAAATCTGAAGCGAGCACAGGCGCCGCGCACATGACATGCCAGTGGCATGTCTGATGGCGCGTGCGCAGATCAACTCCGGAGCAAAATACAGCCCAGGAAGTGGGCGCTCTATTTTGTTCCCGCTATTTCCACTTAATGGGAATGCCTTCGCTTGAATTTCCATATTTAAAAAAACTTCTAAATTAATTCAGCTTTCCACCAACAAGCAGCTTCCATCATCTCCAATAACCCGCGAGACTGGGGAAGTCTCGCTCAGCGTGGGTATGTAACATCGTAATTCGATTGCCCATTCGTGTCGTGCCGCCTTTCCTGGAGAGCAAACGGAGAAAACCTACTTGTTCCCCTTATTAAAATCCTTAAGCCTATTGTTCATTAGAGCCTGAAAGTTCTTTCTTTCCTCTTTTGTCATGGAAGCGTTTCCTGTAATAATTTGACAGTCTTCGTAAAAGATAGGGATAAGGGGAAAGAAGATTCTCTGTTCAATCATAGTGATCTGATCAATGGCACTTTCAGCGAGTACAATTCCAATAGATTTTTTTACCTTACCCTGAAAACCAAAAAAGTGACTACTACAATTGGTTGTTTTAAGGTAGCCCACTTGTCCATCGTCTTTAATTTGTAGAACGCTGTAAAAAGAGCAGCTTGAAAATAGAAATAGTCCCGTAAAAACTAAATATCTCATTAAATGTCCATGGTTTTGGCGAAATTTTCGTTATTTATTGTCCCTCTTACCAATTCCATTAAATCTTTCATACTATTATTGTTTTTTTTTCACGTAAGGAAGCACGAAAAAGCTTAATAACGACTCTATTCAGTTGGTATGTACTATTAAAAGTACTAAACTCTTGAAGCTTTCTAAAATGAGCTTCAGGTGTATCGGTGCTTTCAATATTTAGTTCTTCTATTTTTAGTCTCTCTAGTTCCCACTCCGCTTAAAGTTTTTCTTCGATCGCCTCTACAGCCAACGAGCGGGAGAGGTTTTAAAAAAAATCGAATCACGAAGAAGATTAGTGCCAAAAGAGGAAGTGAGATAGGGCGTAATTTTAAATTCAAATATTCAGCGAAGGTTAAAATCATTTCATCTCCAACTAGTCATGAGACTGGGGAAGTCTCATTCAATGGGGGTCTGAATGTGCGTTACCTGAGCATCATTATAGGTGTTCGTTCCGGAGAGCCTTTGTTTTGAATAGGGGTGTAGTTAGCTGTGCGCCACCTGATATGGGCTACGCGCCCCGCCCAACATATCGTGATCGCGCGAGCACAAAGTGAGCACAAGGTTTTGGTAGTTAAAATGGTGTTAGAGGGCGTGAGATGAATAAGTCGTGGTGGCTTTGGGCAGAATTGAACTGCCGACCTTAGCGTTATGAATGCTACGCTCTAACCAACTGAGCTACAAAGCCACGATCGAACTTTTGTGAGGGTGAATATTAATTGAGGCTTGAGTAACTGTCAATATGTCTTTACTATAAATTTCGAATACTTATGTTGTTTATTGTGGGGGCATTTTTGGAGAGTTCATCTCTGGTTTCTGATAAAAGTCTATTGAAATGGGTGGGCTCCTTTATAGAGAAGCATGACCTGGCAAAGCCTGATTCTAAAGTTGTCTGCGCCCTAAGTGGTGGCCCTGATAGCATGCTGCTCTCCCATATTTGTGAGGGGCTCAAGAATCAGGGTCTTTTAAAAAGTGTGCGGCACATTCACATTGATCACGGCCTTAGACCTAGCAGCGGGAAAGAGGCCTTTAAGCTAAAGGGCTGGTGTGAGAAATGGGGTTGGGACTTTACCCTTAAAAAAGTTACCGGTGAACCTCCAGCGAGTAATATTGAAAACTGGGCGCGAAAGGTTAGGCGCCACCTTCTTTTGAGTGAACTAAAAACTGGCGAGGTGCTCTTTTTAGGTCATCATATTGATGACTCCTTTGAGTGGTTTATTCGCCAAACGCTTGCTTCTTCTCAAGGACCTTTTGCTCAAGGCATTCCTCTTGTGAATGGTCTGGTCCGAAGGCCTTTTCACTGCTTGAGTCGAAAGCAGATTGAAAGATTTGTCAGTGAATTTAATCTTCCCTGTATTTTAGATTATTCAAATGAAGACGAGCGGTTTCAAAGAAATGCTATTCGAAAACAAGTTAAGCCAAATCTTTTAAAAATGTTTCCAAAGGGAATGGCCCACTATGTGGAGCGCTCCAATCAGTGGGCGCACAAAGAAGGAAAGCATGTTTTTGATGAATTGCGTCCAGTGGACACTCCTGTTGTCGCGCGCTTTGCTCTAGGTTCTGGAGTTGTTTGTTTGAATCTTCTAATAGAAGAGCGCTGGGAAGTGGCAAGAGCGGATATTTTGCAGACCCTTAAGGATCTTTCAACAAAAGAGAGGGGAAGTCTGCGTCAAAATGTCAGTAAGCTTTTTGAGACTCTCGAAGAAGGTAAAATGCGTGGGCCTCTTCATTTTTCAGGAGGAGTTCGCATTTACATATATCCAGGTACTCTTCTTTTTATGTCTGTTAAAGGGGAAGAGGAATTTTTAACGTGGATTTCAAAGACAACAAAACGCATTCAAAAAGCTTCGGATATTCCTAGGGTTAGTATACAGGGCCTCAAAACCCAACTGCAGCAACTCGGGGGCCTACCGTTTGTGGCATTTAAAGGAAAGACATTTGGTCTAGAGGGTCTAAAGAAGGATCCTTTGTTTCAAGATCTGATTGATGAACTTAAGTCCATTGATTTTTATTTTCGACCTTTGCGTCATTTGGAATTGGCAGCGTTAAAAAGTGATAGGACTAATCAAGCTTTTCAATCATTCGTTTTACTCAGGTAAATCTAAAGTTTTTTTCTCTGTGCAACACTTGCTTTCTTGTAAAAGGATAATCGGCCCTCTAAAATGTAATAATCTGTAGTTAGGTATTTTTTGAGTGCCCCTATTTAGCATTGAAGGATTAATCATTTATGAAACCACAACAAAAAACTATGACCTTATGGATCGTCGTTATTCTTATGGCCTTATTAGTGGCCAAGGTCGCGATCGAAGATAAGAAAACTTATAAGCGCATAACTTACCCAGAATTTATAATAGCCGTTGAGACTAAGAATATTGCCGAGGTCACTTTTAAAGGTGAGAACCATATCATCGGTAAGTTTAAAGAAGGTTATCAGCAAGGAGAAAGGTTTACTCTTCTTGGTGACACGGGTGACACGACTTTTAAAATTCTTCGTACCAATGGTTTGACGCCTGAATACGATGAGCCTGAAAAGCAAACCTTCTTCACAACACTTCTTCTCAATTGGGGACCTATTCTTCTCTTGATCGTGATCTTCTACTTCTTCTTGCGCCAAATTCAAGCAGGTGGTGGAAAGGCGATGAGTTTTGGAAAGTCTAAAGCAAAAATGCTCTCGCCAAATGAAAAGAAAGTGACCTTCAAAGATGTCTCTGGCGTAGAAGAAGCTAAAGAAGAACTTAGAGAGATTGTGGATTTTCTAAAAGATCCAAAAAAATATACGAAGCTCGGTGGAAAGATACCAAAGGGTGTTATTTTAGTAGGTCCTCCTGGAACTGGTAAGACTCTCTTGGCCCGCGCCGTTGCTGGTGAAGCTGATGTGCCTTTCTTTTCCATCTCGGGTTCTGACTTTGTTGAAATGTTTGTAGGTGTTGGAGCTTCCCGTGTGCGTGACCTTTTTGGGGAAGGGAAAAAGCACGCTCCATGCATTATCTTTATTGATGAAATCGATGCTGTTGGTCGCCATAGGGGTCACGGCATGGGTGGTGGTCATGATGAGAGAGAGCAAACTCTTAACCAGCTTCTTGTTGAAATGGATGGGTTTGAATCAAATGAAGGCGTGATTCTCATCGCTGCAACTAACAGAATTGATGTTCTTGATCCAGCTCTTCTAAGGCCTGGGCGATTTGATAGACGCGTGACTGTAGGTTCTCCAGATGTGAGAGGACGCTTAGGAATCTTAAAAGTTCATACGAGTAAAACTCCTCTTGATGAGGGAGTGGATCTTGAAGTTGTGGCAAAGGGAACTCCTGGTTTTACCGGGGCGGATCTTGCCAATCTTGTGAACGAAGCGGCCTTAAATGCAGCTCGTTTAAATAAGAAGAAACTTGATCACAGTGACTTTGAAAGTGCGAAAGATAAAGTGCTCATGGGACCAGAGAGAAAGTCCATGGTAATTAGTGATAAAGAAAAACGCGTAACCGCTTTTCACGAAGCCGGTCACACGCTGGTTGGTATGAACCTTCCTCACACTGATCCTATTCACAAGGTGTCCATCATGCCAAGAGGTGGAGCCCTAGGCGTCACGCAAACTCTTCCTAATGAAGACATGCTTAACCTCACAAGAGCGAGAGCAGAGAATTTTATCTCTTTTTTGATGGGTGGACGCTGTGCTGAAGAGATTGTCTTTGGTGAGATCACCAATGGTGCTTCAAATGATATTGAAAGAGCGACTCAGCTTGCTCGAAGCATGGTTTGTTCATGGGGGATGAGTAACAAGATGGGGCCAATTAATTATCACAAGGAACAATCAAGTCCTTGGGCCGCGCCGAGCTCATCAAATTATTCCGAAAAAACAGGTCAAGAAATTGATGAAGAGATTCACCGCTTAATTTCTGACAACTATAAACTGGCCATTGATATCCTTAATACTAACCGAGAGGCCCTTGATCGAGTCGCAGAAGGTCTCATTGTTTGGGAAACTCTCGACTTTCAACAAGTACAAGATCTTGTTGATGGAAAAGACATCGGCGTGCCTATCATCGTAGATCCTCCTGCCGGTGGTGGTGGTGAAGGACCTAAGGAAGAAGTAAAGAATGAGGCCAAGGATCCTAGCGGGAACCCTGGAGACGATCCTTTGCCGGCATAGTGTCTTGAAGCTAAAAAATAAATTACAAATAATGGGGGTGATGAATATCACCCCTAATTCTTTTAGTGATGGTGGTCTTCACCAGTGCAAAGAGCAAATTCAAGCGACCCTTAAAATGTTTAATCATTTTGATGTCGATATTCTCGATGTCGGGGCAGAGTCAACGGCGCCGATGAATGCTTCACTTTCGATGGAAGAAGAGTGGCAACGTTTAAGTGATTTTATAAAAGTTTTAAAAGCGTCTTCTTGGACCAATGTTATAAGCTTGGATACTTATAAACCAGAAATTGCCCTTAAATTTTTCACGGAACTTAGAAATCTTGGGTTTAACGATGATCGCTTTATCTGGAATGATGTAAGTGGCATCTGGGATGACTCAGTGGAGACTTTCTTAGAAAGCTTTTCAAAGTCCCGCTATGTTTTTTGTCATAACGAATCTCCTGAAAGAACTCTTACTGGCCGCCACATGGATTATGTCGTGAAGGAGAGTGAGGACATTGTTGCTTACTTAAAAGAATTCTTTAATAAGGCAGCTCTTAAAAAACATGGAGAGAGGGTTATTCTTGATCCTTGTTTTGGTTTTAGTAAAACATATGAGCAAAATATCGATCTAATAAGACGTTTTGATGAATTGCAATCGAGTTCTTTAGGTCATCAATGGGTTTTTGGAATCTCTAAAAAGTCTTTCTTAAGGCGCTTTTGGCAACAGAATTACGGTGATGACTCCTTAGAAAACCTTCTTCAAAAAAGTGAGTTCTTACATCTGTTGAGTGTAAGAAATATCTGTCATTCTGCTCAAACTTCTTTAGGTAAAGGTGTAGTTTTCAGAGTCCATAATCCGGAAATTGTTCATTTGGCCTGTCAGGATTTCCCTAACAACTGACATCTTTTTACATTCCTTTAAAAAGTGGGGAAATTTTTATACTGGCGACGCGTTAATATTGGCCAGAAATAGTCTCTATCCCCTACATTTCCCGTGGGCAAAAGAAATAATTACAGGCATTGGAGACACCTACATGAAAAAATTATCCTCTCTCACTCTTTCCATTCTTCTTATCTCTGGATTGAGTCACGTTCAGGCAGCAGTAGCTCCTAAAGTTATTTATGGAGAAGATGATAGAGTTCTCGTAGAAAATTCTGACAATGAATTATATAAGAAATTGGCACTCTCAACGGCCGTTCAGATCAAGAACACAAAGCTTTCAGCATCTGACGATGGTAAGAGCTTCACCGTTAACCCAGAAAAGCTAAAAGAGTCCTTTATGAATGTCTGTGAGGACGAGAGATATGCTGATGTAATCAATGCAGGTAACTGTTCAGGCTTCTTAGTAGGCGAAGATCTTCTAGTAACTGCAGGTCATTGTATGAGATCTGAGTTTGATTGTGAAAATGCTAAATGGGCCTTTAATTATCAAGCAAGCGTTGTCGCTAATAACACTGAACTTCCTTCAGAAGACGTTTACAATTGTGTGGAAGTTATCAATCAAGAGCTAAGCACGGCATCTAAAAATGACTTTGCTTTAATTCGTTTAGATAGAAAAGTAGCTGGAAGAGAGCCTCTTAAATTTCGTACAGAAGGGCGCGCTCCCATAGGAACACCACTTGTTGTTATCGGTCACCCATCAGGACTTCCAACAATCGTTGCTGACGGCGCTTTTATTAGAACTGAAGATAATGATTTTTTCTTCAAGGCCAATCTTGATACTTTTGGTGGAAACTCAGGTTCGGCGGTCTTTAATGCTGATACGGGTGAAATTGAAGGGATCCTCGTAAGAGGTGAGAGAGACTACGTTTTTGATCAAGCTGCTGGTTGTAACCGAGTTTATCAGTGTGAAAATGATGGTTGTCGCGGTGAAGACGTGACAAGAATTACAAATATACCCGAACTCGTTCCAGGAATGACGCCAGTTGAGCCAGAGGCAGTACCCAATGATTCGCCCTTTCCTTTTCTTTTAATGTAGTAAATCCAACACGACTCACAAAAAAGAGCCTATGAGGGGAATCCTTCATAGGCTTTTTCGTTTCTAATTTATCAGGCATAATAACCTCATGGGTTTATTCGTCAGTCACTTAAATCTCTATTCTCAAAGACCTAAAGATATTGCTCACTTCTTTAGTGATCTCCTCGATATGGATATCTCTCCAGATAAAGGGGGAGAGGGCATTTGGGTTCAAAATAGTGATCTCAAACTCTTTATAGGCCAGGCCTCTGCGGATCAACTCTTTCATAAAGGTGGTGAGAGGGACCTTCAGGTTGAGTTTAAGCTGGATACGCTTGAAGAACTAGAAGACCTTCTTCATAAGGTGCACTTTCTCAGTTATCGCCAAACAACGACGGAAGAAGGGGCCAAGAAAACTCTCAAAGCGAAGCTTTCTAAAGTTGGAAATAAGGTCTTTTTTAACATCAAAGATCCCGATGGAAGACGCTGGAAATTCAGCTTCACTGATAATTTGTAATAACTTCATAATTTTTTTTTATCCTTAAATTTCCTTACACTAATAAATTCAAAGGCTTACGCGTTTCTAATGCAATGCCAGTGTAAAAATGTCAGTCTTTGTTAGTTGTCAATAAAATTAGGTATTTGTTTAATGTCTGTACCAATTCGGCAATGCATATCCAAAAGGGAATACAGTTATGAAGTTAAACGGAATTTTACTTTCATTAGCACTCGTTTGCTGCATGAATGCACAAGCTGTGCAAAAAGTTATCTATGGTGATGATAACCGTCGTGATGTTTATGAAGTTACTAATCCTATGTTTTTAGAAATGGCTCGTTCAACGGCTGCTCTAATTAATCAAGGAAATTTATCTATTGTGGGTGATACTACTAAAGTTAATGGTCGTGCTCTTGGTGATTCAAGAGGTCTTTGCCAAGATGAGCCCTTTCGTGAGCAAGTTGCTGCTGCAAACTGTTCAGGCTTTCTAGTCGCTCCTAATATGCTTGTTACTGCTGGTCACTGTATTCGTTCAGAATCTCAGTGTAAGGGTTATGGCTATGTTTTTGGATTTGAAACAGAGACACAAGGTCAAACAGAGTATTCAGTTCCAAACGAAAATGTTTACAAATGTAAGCGTCTTGTTAAGACAGTTTTAAACAGCTGGGGCGATAAGCTTGATTACGCAGTTGTAGAACTTGACCGTCCAGTTACAGGTCGTACTGCAATGCCTTTTAGAAAATCAGGCAAGGTTACTGATGGACAAGAAATTGTTGTTATTGGTCACCCCTCAGGTCTTCCTACAAAAATCGCTGATGGCGCTTTCGTAAGAAACAACTCTGACAGCATTTACTTCAGTGCTAACCTTGATACTTACGGCGGTAACTCTGGTTCTGCGGTATTCAATGTTACGACTGGTGAAATCGAAGGTATCCTTGTTCGTGGAGAAAATGACTACACGAGAAGTGGATCTTGTACTGTTTCAAACCAGTGTCCAATGGACGGTTGTCGTGGTGAGGACGTAACAAGAATCACTAATGTTGCAGAAATAATGAATCTTTAATATTAAGGAAACCTTAGGGTTTCCTTTTTACTTGGAATTCCATAAAAAGCCTCCAGGGATGGGGGCTTTTTTTATGAGACCACCCATCCCAACTATTGACCCCAGTTTTTCTTAAAAGGGCCATATTGCGCTCGGCAAAAATATCCTGATTTAACTGTTTTTAAGCACTTGTCTTTGGCACAGGCCTTGCTTGTAATATATTGATATAATGTGTCAAAGCTCAGGATGAGCTTGGCCCATTTGGTTGATGGTGGCCTACCCTTCAAGGATGAAGACATGGTGAGATGGCTTGCGCCTATTGGTTTATTTATAGGTTTACTCTTTCTAATTCCCGTTTCTCACGCGCGTTCTAAGCGCTTTATCGTGCACTACAAGACTCAAAAGATTTCTACCCAGGGTAGAGTTGAAAACCTAAGACAAAGAGAAATTCTGGCCGCTAATAGTGCTGAAGAAGCGAGGCGATCTTTTCCACTAGGTGCCCAAAATATTTTAGAAATTGAAGAGGACCTAATTTTAAAACCAACTCTTGAACCTGGGGATAGAGGAATCGAAGATTCTTTTTATCAATCACAGTGGCATTACTTTAATAGTGATGGTGGGATCGAGCTTCCTCTTGCTTGGGATAAGACCGTTGGGAGTGGGGATGTGGTGGTGGCCGTGGTTGATACCGGTATCCTTAGTCATAGAGACCTCCAAAATAAAATCTTACCCGGAGCAGACCTTATTAGTGACAGCGTGATGGCCAATGATGGTGGCGGTCGAGACACAGATGCAACGGACACGGGCGACTGGGTAGGACCAGGGGATTTTTGTTACTCTGGACGCACTTCAAATTCGAGTTGGCATGGAACTCATGTTGCTGGAACTGTCGGGGCAGAGACGGCCAACGGCATTGGTGTCGCAGGAGTTGCGTGGGGAGTAAAAATACTTCCTGTAAGAGTGCTAGGAAAATGTGGAGGCTACCTTTCTGATATTGCCGATGGAATACGTTGGGCCGCAGGTGGTTCTGTAACTGGGCTTCCCGTAAACACAAATATTGCGGATGTTATTAATTTAAGCCTTGGTGGCGCGGGTGCCTGTGGAAGTAGCATTCAATCGGCAATCGATTTTGCAGTGTCTCGCGGAAGTGTGGTTGTCGTTGCTGCTGGAAATGATCAGAGTAATTTAAATTTTAGTCCTTATGTGCCGGCCACTTGTCGCAACGTTATTACTGTTGGGGCCGGAAACCGTTATGCCTTTCGCTCCTTCTATTCAAATTACGGAGACTACGTCGATGTCATGGCGCCAGGGGGAGATTTTGATGGCCAAGTTTTTAGTACTTCAAATGATGGTTTGAAAGAGGCCGCAAGAGATAGTTATAAGAATATGATGGGCACAAGTATGGCCGCCCCTCATGTGGCGGGAGTTGCTGCTTTAATCAAATCATTGAAGCGAGATTTATTTCCGGCCCAAGTTGAGGATATTTTAAAAAGAACCACAAAGTATTTTAACTGTACCGAGCAAGAAGGCTGTGGTGCAGGTCTCATCAATGCTTTTGCTGCTCTAGAGGTGGCGGAGAGTACACTTGCTGACGGCAGCTTTCAGGGGACTGAGCCCATTTCAAGTTTTCCTGATCAACCAACAGGTGGGCGCGTGATTGCTTATGAAGACGATAGCGGGGGCATGTGCGGAAGTGTGGCCTTTGTTGATGGACCAAAACCACCAAAAGGTGGGCTTGGTGCGTTTTTGATAAGTCTGGCCCTGGGTCTTTTCTTAAGCTTTGCTCGTCCTCGCCTTAAATCTTAAATGGGTCGTAGACGGCAAAAGGCAAGGGGACTTTCCTAAAGGCCGAAGTAATATTTTCTAAACACATTAGAGTCATCTTCTTTCTTGTCTCGCTAGTTGCTGAGCCAATGTGAGGAAGGACAATACAATTTTCTTCTTTTAATAGGGGAGACTTTCTACTCGTGGGTTCGGGGTTTGTCACATCAAGACCCACGCCCAAGAGTTTCTTTTCTATTAATCCTTTAAGAAGGGCCTCTTCGTTATGGCAGTCCCCTCGAGAAGTATTGATAAAGAAAAAGGGCTTCTTCATGCTTTTTATGAATTCACTATTAATGAGATTCTCCGTCTCTGGCGTTTTAGGGCAGTGAAGTGAGACAATATCCACAAGATTAAAAAATTCTTCTTTCTCTACTACGCGAAAGGGAAAGTCGGTTTCAATTTTCTTTGCACTCTCTCGAGGATAAACGACGATAGGGCACTTATAAAGACTCCACATCTTTTGAGCAAAGACCTGGCCAATGCGTCCAAAGCCTATGATCCCAAGAGTTTTTCCCGATAATTCAAATCCATTAAATTTACTTGGCTCCCAGGCCGTCCAATCACCACTCTTTACAGCGTTCACTGCCACTGGAATTCTTCGTGCCAACATAAGCTGAAGGATTAGCGCCGTCTCTGCAGTGGCTTCAGTGAGGACGTCAGGAGTATTTCCTATGGCGACACCGAGTCTCTTTGCTTCTTCAACATCAATGTTATTAAAGCCAACGGCATAGTTGGCAACGGCGTGCAGGTGTTGATTCTTTCTTAAAAAATCCTTATCAATATTGTCGGATAATACCGTGATCAATGCATCAGCCTTTTCAGCAGCATCATTTAATTCGGCATAAGTGAGGTTTCGCTCTTCTTTATTAACTTCAAGAGTGTATTGACCATTAAGTTTGGCCCATTCATTGAGTCCTGGTAACTGACGAGTCGCGTATATGATTGGTTTTTTCACTTTTATCCTCTTCTTTGCTAATGACACACCTAAAGAAAGCTTTTGTCAGACATAACACTTAGACGTCTTATGATCCATTTCTCATAATAATACCTAATTACAAATAAGTGTACGGACAAGACGGATTAGGGACGAGTTTGAACCTACTTTGTAAATTAAAGGGAATAAGGATGTTCTCTAAAATGTCCAAGGAGGATACAGAATGAAAGTTATTAAGAACATTTTAAGTCTTATGACAGGGGTTTCACTACTCACCGTCCTAGGTACTCAAGCTTCAACAGTTGCCATTATTGATTCTGGCACCGATATGCTCCACCAAGATATCGCAGCGAAAGCATGGATTAATCCAGGTGAAATAGCGCGAAATGATCGTGATGAAGATGGTAACGGTTACCAAGATGATGTTCATGGTTGGAACTTTGCCGAAGGTAACCCTGAAGTCATTGACTACAGCTACCTTGGGACTCTTACTCAAGATATTCGCCGCTTCTTTGATGTGCAAACTGCCATGATGTTAGGTCTTGCGACTGAAGAAGAAATTGCTTGGGCCCGTGGAATGATTCAAGATCAAGACTTTATCAAGCAAATTTCTATTTATGGTAACTTCATGCATGGCACTCATGTAAGTGGTATCGCGATTAGAGATAATGATGAAGCCAAAGTTTTGGCCGTGAAATTAATTCCAACGGAAGTTAAGTTACCATTTTGGCAAAGACCTGAAGAAAAAGGTGTTGGCATGTGGCTACTTAAAAAGGCCCTAGTGGCCCTTGCTACTCAGCAGATGACACAACTTGAAGAGATTGCCGCCTATGTAGGGAACCACAAAGCAGATATTGCTAATGGCTCTTTTGGAACGGGATGGCCTCAAGCGCGTATGATCGTTGAAACGCTTGGTAAGACTTTCATGAAAAATATCACCAAGGAAGAAGTTGACGAGGCGACGAAGCACTTCTTGGATACATTGATTGCTGAAGGTCAGCGCTTTGTTGCTGCTGCTCCAAATACTCTATTTGTCTTTGCTGCGGGTAATGATGGCCTAAATAATGATAAATTCCCAACATCACCAACAAACGTAAGAGCGGACAATGTTATTTCAGTTGCGGCCACGATTGACCGCGCTGCAATTGCTTCTTTCAGTAACTATGGTGCTAATGAAGTAGACGTTGCTGCTCCTGGAGTTGGTATTGAGTCAACGGTTCCTGGTAATCAATACATCAAAGTAAGTGGTACTTCTCAAGCGGCTCCTTATATTGCTGGTGTGGCGTCTCAAATTAAAGACACCAACCCACAACTAACTCCGCTTCAGATTAAAGAGATCATTATGAAGACGGTTGATTTAAAAGAGTTCCTTAAAGGTAAGGTTGTTTCTAATGGTATGGTTAATCAAAACCGTGCGCTTAGAGCTGCAACGCTATCTCTTAACTCTTCAGTGAGTGAGTCTATTGAGATGTCTCGCCTGGAAGTTCAAGATATTGTAACCGATTCTAAAGCTGTGCTTGGATCAAAGACTTATGAGATGAAAGGATTTGTATTGCCGCTGCCAAATTCATTCGTTATTACGAAGTAATAACACCCAAGGTTAGGTTGAGATCACAAGCGAAGGGAGGGGTTAAACCCTCCCTTTTTTATTTCTAACTCCCTAAAATCACGAAAAATACTAAGGTAGATGGAATAGTGAACCGATAAACTGACACTAAGGAGAGTTTATGCGGACGAAACATGATCTTAGCTTTTATCAAAGTGAAATATTAGAGTTCATTAATGATTGCACTCATGATGGTGAGCTCGATATTGAAGAATTTGATAATAAGATCACGGGTCTGCAGGCCGCTGCTCTAGTTGATGGGATCGGGAAGAAGACCTTTCAAGAAATGGTTCACCAAGGTCTAAAACATCAAACTTTAAAAATTGCTTCTTAAGCTTCTTTCTTTGTAATCAAATATACTTTTTGGATAAAAGTCGTAACACCTGCTTCCTTAAATTTAGGATTATTAGGTTTGTCACTTAACTTATTCAATAACTCTATTGTCCCTTCTTTTGCGTATAGTTGATTAACTTCTTTTTCAGGTACACAAAAGGGAGGTCCATCTAGTTTTGATTGGTCATACTCAAAAGTGATGAGAAGGATCTTACCGCCTGGTTTTAAGAGGCTTAAGCAGTGAGCGCTGTAATCAACTCTCATTGATGGTGGGAGGGCCACAATCGCTGCCCTATCGTAAATATAATCATATCCTTCGGGTTTTTCATGATGAAAGAAGTCACCCACCTCGAGAGTTAAATTTTGATGAGTGTAAGTATTATCTTCTACGTTATAATTTTCGATTGAATTGTCTGAAAAATATTCTCTGACGGCCTTTTCGGAGAGTTCGATTCCTTGAACATAGAGATTTTGGTGAGAGAGCCAGGTGAGATCCTTGGTTTTTCCACACAAGGGAACCAGAATACTCTGCTCGTTCTTGGCCTCAAAGAGAGGGAAAAATTCCAAGAGTTGTGGGTGATACTCCGAGCGATGAAAGCCTGTTCTTCCCTCAAACCATGCTTGTTTCCAAAATTCTGCATCCATAAATATCTCTACTTTTTTCTGACTTTGTTGGTCTCTTATACTGGAGTGTCAATTTCGAATTGTGAAGGTCATATTTCTTGATATCTAATATTAATTTAAATTACGATATATTCAATGAAAATTGTCCTTATTGCGGTATTAGTAAAAATTTCTTTACCTATTTACAAAAATGGCAAATAAACCGAGTATTTATTATGAGTCCTGGAGGTTGGATATGTGTGGAATCGTTTGTGTAATTGGTGTTTTAGAAAGTGAATTAAAAGAGAAGAAGTCTGCGGTAGAGCAAGGACTTGGTCTTCTCACCCATAGAGGTCCTGATGACTCAGAAGTTCTAACGATAAATGGGGCCAAACAATTTTCTCTCTTAGGACACACACGCTTAAGTATTGTTGATGTAAAAACTGGTCACCAACCCTTTAGTGAAGAAGGAATCTCTTGGGTTCATAACGGAGAAATCTATAACCATAAAGATCTCATTAAAGAATATAGTCTCTCAGAGAAGTGCACATTTTCTTCCAGTGATTCGGCAGTGATTGGTCCCTTATATCAAAAATTGGGTGTTGAAGCCTTTGACCTGCTTGATGGCGTCTTTTCGATTGTTATCATTGATGGCGATCAAGTGGTCGCGGCAAGAGATCCACTAGGAGTGAAGCCTCTTTTTTATGGTACTGACCAATCGGGTGCCATGTGGTTTTCAAGTGAAATAAAAGCTTTAGAAGAGAGCTGTAAAGAGATAAAAACTTTTCCTCCAGGGCACTACTATACATCTTTAGAAGGCTTCGTTAGATATTATACGCCAAAGTATGAAACACAGACGCCTTTTTTAAAAGATCAAGAAGAAGTCTTCTCAAAACTTAGAGACACTTTAACTAAGGCCACTAAAAAGCGCCTTATGGCCGACGTGCCTTTGGGGTCTCTCTTAAGTGGAGGTCTTGATAGCTCCTTGGTTGCGGCGATTGCTGCAAGGGAACTCAGAAAAGAAGGGAAGGTATTAAAAACATTCTCTGTAGGCCTTGATCCGGATACTGATGACCTTAAAAAGGCGAGAGAAGTTAGTGAACATATTGGTTCAGATCATCATGAGGTTATCTTTACGATTGAAGAGGGTTTAACGGCCCTTTCTCAAATGGTGAAAACGCTAGAAACTTTTGATATCACCACGATTAGAGCATCAACGCCGATGTATCTGATGAGTAAATACATAAGAGATCAGGGAATAAAAGTTGTTCTAAGTGGAGAGGGCGCTGATGAAATATTTGGGGGCTATCTCTATTTCTCTCACGCACCAAGTGCGGAGGAATTTCATAGTGAATGTTTAAGAAGGATTTCTCTTCTTCATACGGCCGACTTATTGAGGGCCGATCGCTCAACCATGGGCGCTTCCGTTGAAGCAAGAGTTCCTTTTCTTGATAAAGAATTTTTAGAAGTTTCAATGGCGATTGATCCTGAATTAAAAGTCATAAAAGGAGATCGCGCAGAAAAATGGGTTCTTCGTGAGGCCTTTGCTAAAGAAGATTTAATTCCAAAGAGTATTCTTTGGCGTCAAAAAGAGCAGTTTAGTGATGGCGTGGGTTATTCATGGGTTGATGAACTTAAGGCCCTGGCCGAAAAGGTTGTGCTTCAAGAGCGCTTCGATAGAAGAGCTGAGCTTTATCCCTATCATACCCCAACAACCAAAGAGGCCTTTATGTATAGAGAGCTCTATGCCCAGGTCTTTACTCATCCTGATAGTGAGAAGCAAGTGCAGAGATGGATCCCTCGTTGGCAAGACTATGATTGTGACCCTAGTGGACGGGCGAATAAGGGGCATAAGGCAACTTATATTCAAAAAGAAGTCTCTATCTAAATAGGATTCATGAGGGATGGGCGCTCTGCCTATCCCAAATCTCTTCTGTACGCTCCTTGTTTTTCTTCGTATGATTTTTATTGATAAAAATCCTAAGGAGCGGCCATGACCATTTTTCTTATGGTGATTCACGTCATTCTCATCACTCTTGATGAACATTATTTCAATAAGAATAGACCTCATTCACGCTATGAAATTTGGAGTATATTAAGTGATGGTCTTCTCTTTATGGTACCCATTCTCTTTGCCACCTTTGTTAAGTATGACCCAAAGTGGGTATTTCTCTATAAGTCTCTTGCTGCGGTATCGATGATTTCTATTATTAAAAATGAATTAATCTATGGGCCACTTTGTAAGTGGGAGCGCCTTACCCACGCTTGCCTCTATGTCCTTCATCCCATTATCTTGTTTAATTTTTATGAGTCATGGCAGAATAATTACTTTCAAACCAATACGAACTTTTGGATGTTTCAACTTCTCTACGTGGGTCTTGGCATCAAGACTGTCACTTATCAAGTGATCTATTGGAATTACATCCACGAGGGGAAATAAATCATAAAAAAACTTCACTTTACTCAGATAGAATTTCGATGAGGCCGGTTTCTCCGTCAAAGCGAATGTGATCACCTGTTTTTAACCTCTTTGTGAGGCCTTTGATGGAAACGATCGTTGGTAACCCCATCTCTCTTGCGACAACTGCAGAGTGGCTAAGAAGACCACCACGCTCTACCAGTAGGCCCTTTGCAGAAGGGTAAAGTGGAATCCAGCCTGGATCCGTTCGGTAGGTTACTAAGATATCATTATTAAGTTCCAGATCATCGTCAGGACTCATAATGACTTTTACTCGGCCTTCGACGATTCCTGGGGAGCAACCAAGACCTCCCATTTGATTGGGGCCTAGATTTTCATGGTGAACAACGGTCGGGGAGGGAAAGTGTCTATTTCTCAAGTAAACCGGACCTCTGGTCATAAAGCGACTATCTGGCTCTTCGCCTGCTTCGTAGCGCTTATATTCAGTCTTTCTCATGTCAACAATGGCCTTTAAATTTAAGACACTCTTGGTGCCTTCAAACATACCTTCAAATTCTTCTAATGAAAGATAGAAGATGTCTTCTTTGTCCTGAAGTTCTCCTTGGGCCACTAACTTTTCACCAATTGAGAAGATCATCGCTCTGACAACCCCGTAAACTCGCGTTCGGCAAAAACGAGTGTTCTCTCGATTCATGACGGCCTTTCTTGCGTGCTTTAGGGACCAAGAGTAAATAAGTCCTTTAAGACCTGAAATATTTCTTTTAAGATCACTTTCTGCTTTTTCGCGGATTGATTTTTCTCTTAACTCATACTCTTCTAAGTTAGTTTGATTGGCGTTTATGAGGTTCTTAAGAAAGACAAAGAGAAGTCCTGGATCTTGATGAAGGTCTTTTTGCTCTAGCTTCATCTCACTCATGCACCTAAAGCCAAAGCGATCCAGATAATCAAGGACGTCTGAGTAGATTTCTTGATGAGGACTTTGCCTAAGGGCCTCTAGTGCCTCTTCTTTTGGTGTGTTTAAAATAAGATCAATACAGTCTTTTTTCTGACAAATTTTTCCAGTGATCTCAATAAGCCTTTTGGTGGGTTCTGCTGACTCTAAATTTCCATTGCCGGCCAAAAGATCATTGTGAAAATTATCACCTAAGTGATTGAGCCACTTTTCCGTAAGCGCCTTAAAAATTCCAAAATGAACCATGCATAGAAAGTCATTTATGATAGGAGCGTGCCAGCGCCAGAGTAGGTCTTTTTCTAGTGCACGATACTTGTCAAAAATTTCATCCGCAGTCATTTGCTTTAAAGGAAGCGATCTGTACTGATCGTAATAGAAGTAGAAGTCTTTTAAGAATTTATTGACAATATTTTGGATATTGAGGTGGTAATAGAAGAACTTGCAACCAGTGATAATTTTCTTTAGTCGTGCCCCTAGTGTTTGTTGGTATTCAGGCGGACGAATTCTCTCTGCTATTTCATCAGCGAGGGATTCGTCTGTTCCCATCATAGTTTCCATGAATTTACGATTGAATTTATAGCCTGGGAGAATATTGGTGAGCTTGTACCAGTTTAAAAGATTGTAATAAACTCGCCCATAAAAGAGACCTAACATATTTTTTAAAAAGTCATCCATCTTTCTAATTTGGCCTTGGGGAACCATGAGAATTTCACAAAACTGGACGTAGACTTGGTGATAGACGTAACGAGCAAAACCATAAGTCAAAGGCTTAGTGATGCCTCCATAGCTTTCGACAATATTAGAATTATCCCAAATAAATAACTTCCCATGGCCGTTACTTATCTCTGTGGTAATTGGCCGACTTTGAAGGAGGTAGAGCTCTCCCTTTGAAAAAGAAAATTCAATATCTTGAGGAAATTGATAAAAGGATTCAATCTTTAATGAGAGGGCCGCTAATTCTTTAAGCTCAATTTCAGTTAATGACGCCTCTTCGCTATTTTTTAAGGTGTAAGATTCCTTTTGAAGTCCGCGTCCATCGGATCTTCCCGTGAAAATTTCCGTTTGAGGGTTATACTCTTTTTCAATCACCTCTAAGGTACTCTTATCAATGACGAAGTTGTCACCTTCAAGATGGCCACCGACGAGGCCTTCTCCCACTCCATGAACGGCATTAATGATCATCTGGTTAGGATCTTTGGTGATGGGGTTTCCTGTAAAAACAACCCCTGATTTTTCCGAGAAAATCATCATTTGTAGGACGACCGCGATTTCAATATTCTCTAGGCTCAAACCATTTTGTCTTCTATATACGATTGATCTTTCTGAATAAGCAGAGGCCCAACACTTCTTTATGGAGTCTATTGTGTCTTCTATCGTCGTTATGTAAAGGTATGAAGAGAGTTGACCAGCGAAGCTATGGGCACCACTATCTTCGCCAAGAGCACTTGAGCGCACGGAAATGCACTTAGAATCTAATTGATCATAAGCTGATTTTAAGAAATTATTTAATTCAACACACTCTTGAAGTGGGCAGGCATTTATAAGAGAAGAAATACTCTCTTCCATCTGTGCAGGAGTCATTTGAGAAGTGATAATGGTATTTACTTGGTTTTCTAGATCAAAATGCTTTTTAAACATTCTAAAAGAGTGGGGTGGAATGACGTTAAAGGCCGGTACATTAAAACCAGATTTTGCAAGATAGTAGAGATTTAACCCTTTTCCACCAGCATTTTTTTCAGCGTAAGTTTCAACACTTTTTTCTGTGATTAAATACATTAGTTCAACCCTCTGACAAAATAATTAACGATCACGGATAAATATACGAGTAGGATGTAGACTGAGCTAAAGAGTCTAAAGAATTTTCCGGTATTTTCGGATTTCCCAATTAAATAAATGAGACCCACGAGAACAAGAAGCGCCAACTGAACACTTAAAATCTTTAACATAAAGTAGAATTGAATGGTTGATACGTGCAAGAGAAGTGTACAGGCAATAAGAGCGTGTATTAAAACAAGCAAAACTGCACCTGGTTTTCCCCATACACTTGAATAGGTATCAATTCCTTTGCGCTCTTCACAAGGCTGATAGATTTTTCGGCCTAATTCAAAAATATTGAAGAGCAGCCAACTCATAATGGAGAAATAATAGAAATCTAAATCCATTCGCCACAGTTTAAACTTACTTAAAGCACTAAAAATAGCGAGGCTTAAAAAGAAAGTGACAACTGTGTGGCTGGTTGCATAGGTTGTTAGATGGGGTCTAATAAGCTTTGGTATAAAAAATTCTTTGTACATCAGTAAACTATAACCAATGGCCACGAGTATGGCCGTGAAGGCGGAAAGACCACAGCTCGTAAAAAGAATAATTTCAAGAATTATACAAAGTTCAATGGCCTTTTTTACATCAAATTGTTTAAGAAGGCCTCTTGGAAGGGGGCGAGTTGGGTTTTTCTCAACATCAACTTCATAATCCTTTATTTCATCGTAGAACCTAAGTTTCATAAAGAACACGGCAGTGCCAAGACCAACATAAATAATAAGATGGGGCTCTACGATGACAAATTTACTGGCATCGGCCACAAGGTAGTGAGCATAAACAAAGAGGGCGATCATAATAAAGTGACTGATGGGATCAAATCTTTCCGATAAGAAAGTCAGCCAGCGCTGAACTTGGTTCATTCTTATTTCTTTGTAATCGATCGGCATTTCTTCTTTATTCATCAATCTTTCCTTAAATAAGCGCCTGATCTTTGAGATATTCCCTTAAAACACCATATTCTACTTTTGAATGGTGCCGCGGATCCATGGGGATATCTTCTACGCAGAGGAGTTGATCAAAGATGATTCCATTATATTCAAGAAGCTCTTTGGCCTCTTTCTCTACTTCAGTTTTTTTGTCCATAAATTCTTCTTTTAAAGAATAGACTGCGACGGTCCTTTCTCCAAATTCTGTATCTGGAATTCCTAAAAAGGCGGCCTTTTTTATTCTTTCACTCTTTTTAAGGACAAACTCTGCTCTTACTGGAAAGAGGTAAGTGCCGTTTCTACTGATGGCATTATGAACCCTGCCCACAAGCCAGAGGTTATTGTCTTGATCGCATCGACCTAAATCTCCTGTTCTGTGCCAAATCCTATTTTGGTTGTCTTTAATTTTTGTTTTTAAAGTGGCGTCACTGTTATTGAAGTATTTTTCACACACATGTTCTCCTGAGACGATAATTTCTCCAACCTCTCCCTTTTTTACTTCGAAATTCTCCCAGTCTGATTCTTTACCAATGGATATGGGTCCATCAAAAATCTTGATGTATTTTACTGCTAAACCACTATCGAATTTTCCAACATTCACACCATCTGGAACAAGGCGGGAATCTGTATCTTTAAAGTCATCCTTTAACATTTCCTCTGCTTCGATATGGGCCATGGGCTCTACTTCGGTAGAGCCATAGAGAACAAGAACCTCAGCATTGGGAGCAACCTTTTTCATCGCTCTAACATCATCATTACTCACTGGTGCTCCACCAGTGACCACTCTTTTAAGATTTGGAAGCTTAATTTCTTGGGCGAGGCAATAGTTGTAAAGCGCTCTTAACAAAGAAGGACTAAGGGTTGTTGCCGTCGTCAATGTCTCTTCAAATTGCTTTAAAAGAATGAGGGCGTCATTCTCTCCAGGGCTACCAACATCAAAGGCTGGTATGACCGTTTTTACGCCAGCCGCTAGATTGTTTAGGCTAAAAATAGGAAAGGCCGGTAAGTCAGCGTCTCCTGACTGATAGGGAAGGTGTCTATTAAGAGCGTAGTGTTGGGCAGCAAGGAAGCGATGAGTTCTGTCGGCGCCTTTTGGGGTTCCAGAAGAGCCAGTAGTGAAAGTAATGAGGGCCGTATGTTCTGATTCAACCGCCTCGGCCTCGGCATAATTATCAGTTCCCATGAGATCTTCAAGGGTTTTAGAGTAAGTACCTGTGTGGGCACCCGCTACAATTTTTAAAGGAATCTTAGAGATACTCTCTACTTCTTTTAGGTAATCAAAGGCCTTCTCAACTGAGATAATCGCTTTTGGACTTACGACATCAACTGCTGCTCCCATTTGATCTCTTCTGGCCCAGCTATCTAAGAAGACGGCCACAGCTCCAATTTTTTGAACAGCAAACATCGCCGCATATAAGTAGAGACTCATGGGGATGAAGATGATGACTTTATCATTTTTCTTAAGACCCAATATTTTTAAGCCAGAAGCAATTTTTCCTACAAGTAGATCAAGGTCTTCAACATTTATACTGTCGTGGGGAAGAGGCGAAGAGAGTGACTTTTCCCAGTATTCAAATCGATTGGGATGGACCCATGTTAAGATCTCCTGATTCCTGTTGAGGTTGAGATGATGGTAGAGAAAGGAGGCGACATTATTGAGTTGATGTTCTCCTTCATAGTAACCAAATTTATGATCGGTATTAAGAAAATCGTATTTTTCACTTTCCTTTTTTTGAGAGTCTTTTACTTTTTGAGTGATAGAGATTTTCTTAATTTCTTCCTTTAAAAAAGAACCTATGGTTTTAGCGACATCTATATAGTGGGTATAGGGCAGGGCGTGTCCTGCTTTATTGAGTTTCTTGATAATTACATTTTCGAGGGCCTTTTCTAAAGGACCAACTTGTTCCTCATAAACTCCAGTCTGATCTTCAATTCCCCAAAGTATTAAAATAGGGATTCCCCTTTTGTTTAAAATTTCACAGGCACTTAATAATTCGGCCTTCCTGTCCTTCTTTTCCCATACGGCGGCCTTTAATAATAGAGGGTTCAAAAGGTGCTCTCCATAGGATTTATAAATTTGTGGCACTTCGCTTGGATAAGAACTCTTTGTGAGAAGATCACTAATGATTTCTGATCCTTTTCTCTTTAAGATGAGATTTCCAATGCCGGGAAGGGCCACAAGAGCTTTCTTTAAGATAGAACTGGAGGCCGTAAAAGCGTAAGGTGCAATAAGGACCAGCGCTTTTATCTCTTCATTTCTTGAAGCGGCAAGCATTGCTTCCGAACATCCATATGAGTAGCCCACTGCCACTGGGAATGAGGTCTTTGAATGACTGGGAATTGGCATACTCTCTTTGTAGCGGATAAAGCCTTTCCACTCATATTGGCATATGGCCCTTCTTAAAGGTTCAAAGTCGTAGGGGGTTCCTGGAGAGCCATGAAAGGTTATAAATTCTGGTGTCATCATAGGATAAATCCTTGTGCTTTAAAGTTTTTAATCATTTTTGGGGTTGGGTTCTTTGTGTATATTTTTCTCTTTGTTTTATTAGGAATGCCAGTTGGAAAATTATTTAACCTCGTGCACTCATTAAAGAAATCTATTATTTCCTTAATTTCTACCTCTTCAGTTTTCTTTAAGTAGTGTTGATAGTTTTTTTCAGTTCCTTGATCTACGACCACAGTTTTAAAAATTACACCGGCATCAACTTTCTTTTCCATTTTATGAATACTGAAACCTGCATTTCTATTTTCATAGAGTGCATAAAGGTCACAAAATGTTCCTCGATAATCAGGCAAAATACCGTGATGGATATTTACGCAGCCTAGTTTTGGAGTTCTTAATATGGACTCACCATAAATATCACGGGTGCGAATATTTAAAATAATGTCAATTTCCATGCCCCTAACCCAATCAATGACTGATTGATCATTCATTGAATCTACTAAGCGATGGGGGATTCGATATTCTTTGGCCAACTTTTCTCTTCTCTTAAATAAAAGGTTAAAAGAATTCTTAATAAGTTCAGAGGCCAGGTTGAAGACACCTATAAGGGGAAGGCCCACAATGGTTTTGATTAATGGCCCATCGAGCGTCTTAATTGAGACTAGCCCCGTTATAGACCAAGTTTCACTATCAATCCCTGCCTTAGTGAGTTCACTGAGGAGGGCCTGGTAATTTCCAGGCATATACGTCGTTTGGCTAGTCACAAGTAGTATTTTCAATAGTTTAGTCCTGTCTTTTTCCTAATTTTAGATCACTAAGTGCCAAGAAACCAACGGCTAACGTATTTTTTACATTATGCGTTAAAAAAGTGTCAGAAAAACCATAGAATCAATTATCACATCTTCACCCAAGGAAAAGCTGATGCAAGAGATAAGTGTTTATCTCAATTCCAAAGCAGGTCAAACCGGAATGGATTTCTGGGAAAAGGAAATTGGCAGGCGCCTTTTTAGGAGTCACCTGAATTTTAGACATCATGATTCAAAGGAAGATCTACTGATCTCTTTGGGTGAGGATATCAAAAATAAAGTTAATACGATTGTCTCTGTTGGAGGGGATGGTACGGTTCATACCTTGATTCAAAAATTAGCAGGTGAAGATATTGGTCTACTCGTGGTCCCTGGTGGAACGGCCAATGATCTGGCAAATGAACTTGGCGCTATTAAGAATATTGAGAAAGTCATTAGTTGGGTGCGCTCTCAGGAAACGAAGAAAATCGATCTTATCTCTATAAATGGCAAACTTATGGCGACTAATGGTGGAATTGGACTTGGTGGTCAGGTTGCGGAGAAGATAAATAATATTAGAAATAAAGTTCCCCTCTTTAAGAACTTAATGAAATTAACCGGTAAAAGAATTTATCCCTTCTTTGCTGCGACAGAAATTCTAGATCCTAGTCTTCCTTATTATAAATTAAAAATAACGTCTAAAGAATTTGCTGGCATTATTGAAACTCCTGGTTTGTTAATCAATAATCAATCCCGCTTGGGTGGCAGCTTTCACGTAGCGCCTCACACAAGTAATAATGATGGCACATTTAATGTTACCGCTTTTACCCATAAGAATAGAGCAAGGTTGATCCAATGTTTATGGTCGATGGGGCAAGGGGAAATTCTCCCAGAAGATAACAACATTATCACCTTTGAAACCGACTCTCTTGAAGTTGAGCTTCTAGAAGGGGAGGATTTAAATTTCTTTGGTGATGGTGAAATCGTCTCAAGGGCGAAAAAATGGGATATATCAGTGAGACCTCAGACCTTACTTGTTTACTCCCAAGGAGAAAGAGACATTGTGGATATGGTCAATGAGGTTACTTTGTCATGACGACATTGCTAACAGGCGCTTCAGGTTTTCTTGGCGGAAAATATCTTGAAATTATCAAAGAACAAATTGATGAAGAATATATTCTTCTCTTAAGAGATAGATCATTTGATCGTTTATCTGTTGAACTTGAAGACTACCCTCATATTCATCTTGTTAGAGGAGGCCTTCAACACCCTGATCTCTTTGTAGAGACTCATGACAAAAGTGAAATTTTTGAGAAGTTAAAGCTAGTTGATACTGTTATTCATCTGGCCGCACTTTATGACTTCAATGCGACTAAGGAGAGGCTTTACAAGAATAATGTTATTGGCACCCAGAACGTCCTCTTCTTCAGTGAGTATTGCCCTAATATCAAAAAGTTCATTTATGCATCAACAATCGCTATCTCAGGGGACTTTGAAGGGCCTTTCTCAGAAGATGATTTTGATTTGAGTCAGAGTTTCCCTAATCCTTATGCTAAAACCAAATTTGAAGCTGAAGGACTAGTGAGAAAATGGGCCAAGAAAAATATAGGTGTTCAAGTGGATATCTTGCGCTTTGGTGTCATCGTTGGTGATTCCCTAACTGGGAAATTTGATAAGAGTGATGGACCCTATTACTTCTTCAAGAATATTGGAAATCTTTTAAATAAGGTGCCACACTTGTCATTATTGAATTTTGTCCCCTTTCCCTTTGAAGGTAAGGCCATATTCCCGCTCGTGCCTGTAGATTTTGCTGCCAAGGCAATTCATGAAATAGGGCAGCTAAATCATTCAGGACTAAAGTGTTTTCATATTATTGCTAAAAATGCTCCCCGTATGGAGAATTTCTTAGAAGATTTCCTAAGGGAGATGGGTAGACCTATGAAAGTAGTCGCCCTTCCGCCGATTGGGCCAATTAAGAGTTTCTTAGGCAAAAGTTTGAGAGTATTTAACATTCCAGAGGCGTTAGTAGATTACCTCTATTTTAAAACAAAATTTATCAATCGATACTACGACCAAGAGTTTGGAGAAAATTCCCGCGCTGATTATGCGTCCTTTAACCATGTCTTTTTTAAAGAGGCCATTATTAAATGTGTTAAGGGAGAGCGTAGATGAAACATATTATCTCATTAAGTTACTCTAGTTACGGGGATAATGGAGATCAGAAAGTTAACTTTCTTGGCGAAGAAATTCGCATTACCCAATTCAATTTGAATTTTGACTTCGAATTAGCAAAAGATATTATCAAAGAATATGATGGTATTGTTGACGCTTTCTCTTTGAGTGGAGTGCCTCCTGCCATTTTATACAAGGGTGGTGGATTTATTCATCCTCAGGTCAGTGCTTTAAAAAATTTAGCAAAAGAGTCACCCGTTATGGATGGGGGCCTTTTAAAGAAGACTTATCTTCCTTGGGCCTTAAAGAAATTCTTTCTTAAAAACCAGCGTGTATTGGCCAATAAAACAGTCAGCTTCTATTCAGGAACTTTTCATTATTCTCTCATTGATGAACTTGAATCGATGGGGACAAGAATTTGCCTAGGAGATCCCTATTTCTTTTTGGGAATGCCGTTCACAATAAATAAAAAGAAGAAACTTAATAAGTTTATAAAATTCATGGCGCCATTTTTCTCACAAATGAAAATTAAGAAATCTAATCTTAATTCATTTGAAAAACAAGTTGATGCTCCTAAGAGAATGCTAGAATTCTATCGATCAGATATCTTTGTTGGAAATGAAAGTGCATTTTCACTTTTAAATCTTGATCACCTTAAAGGGAAGACTATTCTTATAGATTTTGTTAATGATGAACTTCTCGCTAGATTTAAAGAAGCAGGCGTGAAAGACGTCATCGTATCCATGCCAAATCTTATTGATGTAGAAAAGTGTAACTTTTCACTTCTTGAAGCATGTCTTCAAGTGACTCTAGAGAAAGGAGACTATCTCAATGATGACCTCATCGTTAACTGGATGGATAAAGAAAATCTTGAATCGGATATAATAAGATTTGATGGTGAAGATCATGAACAAGCGTCTAAGTTTGCTTTTATTATTCATCCTCTAGGACGAAAGCACCTCTTTAATCATCCACTTCTCAAATATATTAGGCCCTATAGCACTCCCATCGAGCCTTTTGCTGAAGAAGTCCTCTCTTATCTACCAGGTTTTTATTATGGAAAAATTCGGGGGATTGTCTCAGAAAAAAATGGAAAAGAAGTTGAGGGACTTATCTATACGGTACCGGATACCCCAAAGAAGTTATTAGAAAAGGATGTTAACTCAATCTATAAAAAGCTTATTAACCTCAGTGAAGAGGCCTGTGGTCATGGTGCCGGTATTATTGGTCTTGGCGCCTATACTAAGATTGTTGGTGACGCAGGGGTTACTGTAGAAGCACAAAGCCCGATTCCTGTTACTACGGGTAATAGCCTAAGTGCTTGTGCTACCCTCTGGGCCGCTAAATTTGCGCTTGAAAAAATGAGATTTGTCCAAAAAGTTAATAATCGTAACCAGGGCAGAGTCATGATCGTTGGAGCCACTGGAAGTATTGGGGCCGTCTCTGCCAAAATCCTCGCTCAGTCATGGAAAGAGGTCGTTTTAGTGGCACCTCGGGCCTACAAGTTATTAGAGCTAAAAGAAGAAATTCAAGAAATTGATAAAGAAGTAAGTGTTTTAATATCCACGAAACCTGAAACCTTTATTGAAGATTGTGACCTGATTATCACAACCACAAGTGCGCAGGGTAAGAAAATTCTTGATATTGACCTTGTAAAACCAGGGGCCATCATTTGTGACGTCTCAAGACCTTTTGATATCAAAGAAGAAGACGCCTTAAAACGACCGGATGTCATGGTCATTGCCTCAGGAGAAGTAAAGCTTCCCGGAAAGGTTGATATGAAGATCGATATTGGTCTTGAAGGCAATATCGTCTATGCCTGCCTAGCTGAAACTGCTCTATTGGCCATGGAAGGGAAGTATGAGAGTTTTACCCTTTCGCGCAAAATTAGTTACAAGAAGGTCTTAGAGATCGATCGTCTCGCCAAGGAGCATGGAGTTCGATTAAGCTGTATAATGGGTCATAATGGTTTCATTACAGATGAAGAATTTGAGCTTTGTCGTGAGCACGCCTTGGAAAAGCGAAGGTAAGTATTATGGTTCAAAAGTATTTTAATCAACTTAATTACACCTTGGGTAATGAAGATACTTCCGTTGATGTGGAGCTTGTTAAACGGCTTGGTGCCAAGAGTATTTTTAGTGTGGCCGGTTGTGGTTCACGCTCTTTTCCCTTGCTTGAGAGTGCTGATTCAATTGATCTTGTCGATATCTCTCAGTACCAACTCTCACTTTGTCGTCTAAGAGAGGCGATGTATCGTCATCTAACTTTTAATGAGTTTTTGCTATTCTTTGATTATCCGCCTTTTCATGGGCAAGATAATAGTTTTGAGAGAAACCGGATCTTTAGATCGTTAGAGCTAGAGAGTCGTGATAGAGACTTTTTTAGAAATCTCTTTGTAGAAATTAATTGGGGGTCTCTTCTTTATCAAGGTAAGTGGGAGAGAACCTTTCAGACTATGGCCGTGGCGCTAAGAGGGATTTTAGGAAAGAATTATAATAAGATTTTTAATTTCTATAATATAGAAGAACAAAGAGAATACTTTGATCATGAGTTTAATAAAGTACGATGGAATGCCCTGCTTTTCTTACTAGGTAACAAATCGGTTTTTAATGCCCTTCTTTATAAGGGTGATTTTATCGAAAAGAATGTTGAAGAGAGTCATTTTGAGTACTACCAGAGTTCTTTTGAAAGGCTTTTTCAAAATAATCTCGCAAGAAATAGTTTCTTTGCTCATCTGTGTTTCTTCGGGAAAATCACTCATAGTGACGGAAATCCGGTTGAGGCCACTGAAGAGAACTTCTTAAAAGTTAAAGAAAAAATCCTCTCGGGACCAAGGCCTGAATATCATCAGGGTAATTTAGTTGAAATCCTAGCGAGTGATCTTCTAAAGAATAAATTCGATTTTATTGGACTCTCCGATGTTCCGAGCTACTTTAAAGGGGAGTTAGAGCATACATTCTTACAAACCATTAAGGGCTCTCTTATGGATGGTGGTGTCATTGTCTTAAGAAATTATCTACGGATTCCAAATAGTGACAAGACGGGTTTTGAAGACGTCACTCACTTATTTAGCGACCTCTATCCTCAGGAAAAAGTGGGCGTTTATCGTTTTCAGATTCTAAAAAAAATATAAAAAAAACTCCCCAATTCTGGGGAGTTTTCTAAATCTAGTTGTATGGGTTTTTCTAGCTTCCGCACATTACGCAATCATCTGGGTTGTCGATTGAACAAACCATTTGTGCTTGGGCCTCTTCTTGGGTGGGTTTTGCTTTTTGGTTGCTCTTTACCGTGAACTGAACAGCGTTTACTGCCGCTCTAGTTCTTAAGTAATACATACCTGTCTTCAATCCCGATTTCCATGCATGAAAGTGCATAGATGAGAGTTTTCCAAAATTAGGCTCTTGCATGTGGATGTTCATGCTTTGTCCTTGATCAATAAAAGGGCCACGGCCAGCTGCCTGCTCAATGACAGACTTTTGTGAAATTTCCCAAACCGTTTTATAAAGACTCTTAAGATCTTCTGGAATGCGCTCGATGCTAGCAATCGAACCATTGCAGGCGATGATCTCATTTCTCATCTCATCGTCCCACAGGTTTCTTTGAACGAGGTCGTTTACAAGATATCTGTTTACGACAGCAAATTCACCAGAGAGCACTCTTCTTACATAAATATTTGAAGTAATGGGCTCAAAGCACTCATTATTTCCAAGGATTTGTGAAGTTGAAGCTGTAGGCATTGGGGCCACAAGAAGTGAATTTCTTACACCCGTTTTTACCACTCTCTTCTTCAACTTTTCCCAGTCCCAACGTCCACTTGTTGGCTTTACTCCCCACATATCAAATTGGAAAATTCCCTGACTCATGGGTGAGCCTTCAAATGTTTGATAAGGTCCATCGACTTCAGCTAAATCTGCTGATGCAGTGACAGCGGCAAAGTAGATAGTTTCAAAAATTTCTTTATTAAGCTCTTGTGCCTCTTGAGACTCAAATGGGTAGCGCATGAGAAAAAAGGTATCCGCTAATCCTTGAACACCAAGGCCTATTGGACGGTGGCGCATATTTGAGTTCTTCGCTTCAATTACTGGGTAGTAGTTGATGTCGATAATACGATTTAGGTTGATGGTCATGCGTTTTACGACATTAAAAAGGGCCTTATGGTCGTAAACACCTTTTTTCTCATCAACAAATTTATTAAGAGCAACAGAGGCCAGGTTACAAACCGCAACTTCATCAGGAGCTGTGTACTCCATGATTTCTGTACAAAGGTTTGAAGACTTAATTGTTCCTAGGTTCTTTTGATTTGATTTCTCGTTAACAGCATCTTTGTAGAGCATATAAGGAGAACCAGTTTCTACTTGAGACTCTAAAATCGCAAACCATAGGTCTTGAGCACGAATGGTTTTCTTAGCCTTTCCTTCTTCTTCATAACGAGTATAAAGACTTTCAAACTCAGCGCCGTAACAATCAGCAAGACCTGGAGACTCATGTGGGCAAAAGAGGGACCACATGCCATCTGCTTCTACTCTTTTCATAAAGAGGTCAGGTGTCCACATAGCGTAGAAAAGGTCTCGTGCACGTTGTTCGTCTTTTCCTGTATTTTTCTTCATTTCTAAGAAATCAAAAACATCAGCGTGCCATGGCTCAAGATAAATGGCGAAGGCGCCTTTTCGTTTACCACCACCTTGATCAACATAACGGGCGGTATCGTTGAAAACTTTCAACATTGGAACGATTCCATTAGAAGTGCCGTTGGTGCCTTTAATCGCGGAACCTTTTGCTCTAATATTGTGAATTGAGAGTCCAATGCCGCCTGCACTTTGACTAATGAGTGCCGTTTGGCGAAGGGTATCGTAGATCCCTTCAATAGAGTCATCTTTCATGGTTAGCAAGAAGCAGCTTGAAAGCTGAGGCTTACTAGTACCACTGTTAAAAAGAGTAGGAGAAGCATGGGTAAAGAGTTTTTTACTCATGAGATCATAGGTTTCAATTGCGGCGTCCATATTATTCATATGGATTCCTACTGAAACTCTTAGAAGCATCTGACCTGGTCTTTCAACAATAACGCCATTCATACGAAGAAGGTAAGAGCGCTCAAGTGTTTTAAAACCAAAGTAGTCGTATTCGAAATCTCTCTTGTCGATGACGGCCTTATCGAGTTTTTCGGCATTGGCCATAACGACATCATAGAGTTCTTTTGAGATTAAGGGAGCATGCTCACCTGTTTTCTCATTAACGTAGTTGTACATGTCTTTGATGTTTTCAGAAAAACAACCACGCGTTTCCTTGTGAAGGTTACTCACGGCAATTCTTCCGGCCATCTTTGAATAATCTGGATGCTTTGTTGATAGGTAAGCCGCAGTCTCTGCTGCTAACTGATCAAGCTCACGAGTAGTGATACCATCATAGATACCTTCAATAACTTTTTGAGCAATGGCCGATGGATCAACTCTATCGTCAAGGTCAGATCCAAGTTGGCCAATTCTTTGGGTAATTTTATCGAATTTTATAGGCTCTTTTTCGCCACTTCTTGTTAAGACATACATTTCTTAAAACTCCGCGTCTAATGTGAATACTTGTTGTCCCTTATCAGTTCCAACTCCAGATTTACTGTATTCGGAAACTCTTTTTTCAAAGAAGTTTGTTTTTCCTTCTAGTGAAATAAGTTCCATCCAATCAAATGGATTTTCAACATTGTAAATAGGATCGCACTTTAAGTTTCTTAGCCAGTGATCGGCCACGAACTCAATGTACTGGCTCATAAGATCAGCATTCATACCAATAAGAGATACAGGTAATGCTTCTGTAATAAACTCTTTTTCTATTTCTACGGCTTCTCTGATGATCGCAGTGATATCTTCTTTGCTGGCCTTCTCTTCTTCTGAGAGTAGTTCATGCATAAGACAGGCGAATTCACAGTGAAGACCTTCATCACGAGAGATAAATTCATTTGAAGTACAAAGTCCTGGCATCAAGCCTCTTTTCTTAAGCCAGAAAATGGCACAGAAAGATCCACTAAAGAAGATTCCTTCGATAGCAGCAAAGGCCACAAGCCTTTCTGCGAAGCTTCTCTTTGAAGAGATCCACTTCATTGCCCACTTCGCCTTTTTGGCAACAGGAGGTAAGGTTTCAACTGCCTTAAAGAGGTGACTCTTCTCTTTAGGATCTTTAATGTAGGTATCAATAAGAAGGCTATAGGTTTCAGAGTGGATATTTTCCATGGCTATTTGAAAGCCATAGAAGCATCTCGCCTCTGGTATTTGCACTTCATTAAAAAAGCGCATCGCCAAGTTTTCGTTAACAATGCCGTCACTTGCCGCAAAAAATGCTAGGACGTGTTTGATGAAATGCCTTTCATTGTCACTGAGCTTTTCCCAATCATTAAGATCTGGGACAAGGTCAATTTCTTCAGCAGTCCAGAACACGGCCATGTGGTTCTTGTACATCTCCCATACCCGGTCATACTGAATTGGGAAAATCACAAAACGATCCTCGTTTGGTGCTAAGATTGGATCCACGATGCCTCCTTTTCGTAAATCTAGGGCGCTAACCCTTGTGTGTACCTAGTTGTTGTTGTTACTCTTTAAATTCCTTGAGACAAGCCGCAATTAACCCTGCTGCTTCTTTAGAAGCAACTAAACCGTGGTAAACAGGTTGGTTATAGGAGTGGGGTAAAAACATGGGCAGCGTGTGGTGACGACCCATGGTTTTAAAATCCACGCTGTATTTCTTGTTTAAGTTAAGAGGTAAAACCTTTTTACTTATTCAAGAAACCGCCTAAGCGCTTCCTACAAAACCCAAGCTTTTTGAGATTGTGTCTCTACATATAGGGTAGCAGAGGTATGCGAGTAGCACTAGGGCCGGTGTTAAAAAAAATGCCGACAACCCTAGATAACGCTATTTGGCAAATCGGCGAATCGCTTTAAAGCCGCACCAATTGGCTCTTTTGAAGTTTGTGGTGTCAAAAAAAAAAAAAAACTGAATTTTTCTTACAATTTTTGCCGAGTCGAATTAACAAGAGAAGTCAGAACAATGGTTATTGAAAATAGAAGGCCCGGACAAAATCCGGGCCTAATTTGGGAGAAGCGGTCATGACGATTTTTTGTTAGACTGCTTTAAATTTTAGTGTTTTTTACTTTTCAATTACCACAGTGATCTTTTTGATTGTGAGGTCTCCACGAACCATAACACTTAGGTCTTCGAGCTTTTGTCCCTTAGCTGGTAAGCGTACTGTTTGGTAACCATTTCCAGAAACTGTTTGAAAGTCCTGGCAATCAATTGAAGATCCGCGCCCTGGTCTATCGTATCCGCGTCCTGGTCTGTCAAAGCCGTAGCCTGGTCTGCCGTATCCAAGCCCTGGTCGATCAAATTGAGGTCTTGAGTAGTCTTGACCACAAAGTCTAATGTAGTTTGTACGAGCGAAGCTTTGAAACTCTAGCTCTACAAAGCGAACAGTTTGTTGTTGCTGGCGATAGTTTGCTTGAACAAGGTCGCTTACATCGGCCTGACCATTTCCGATAATATCTTTATGTGTATAGGCCTCTAGTTTTCTTACTTGATCAGGTCCTTGTCTATTTGATTTTAAGATCACAAGCGCTTCACGAATATAGGCCGTGCCGTCTACTAGGACTTGGATTTTTCTAGCTGATTCTCCAATGATAAAAGGGCGATGAAGGTTAAAGGTAATGACTTGGTCACCAACACGTCCTCCATAAAAGTTTTGAGGCCTTGAAACTTGTTGATCATTAATTAAGAGGGTCATCATTCCACCGCGGGCCATTCCCTCAATCTCTAGTTCAACTTTTTCAATTTCCTTTCCTTTATGCTGACCTAGTTGAAGCTCTTTTCTAAGGAATAGTCTCTCTCCAGGATAAAAAGTTTTTCCAATAAATTCACTCTCAACACTGTATTGGCTTCCCCTGTTGCGATTGTCGTTTCCAAAACGTCTAGGACCCCTGAAATCATCATCCCTATCCATTCCTGGTTGAGTGCCTCTGCCATTACCATTAGGACCTCTTTGGGCGAAGATGTCAGCGCTTGCGCTTAAAGCAAGTCCCGTTATTAAAGCCGTTGCAAATACTTTCTTAAAATTTCTCATGGAAATCTCCCCTCTCTCTTGGTAGGCGAATATCATGTTCGCCCCATGTGACTGATAACTTTTAGGAGAGCAATGTGCGTGCCAAAAAAATACCAGAATTAATTGGTTTTTAGGGCCACAATGACCAATTGATTTTATGCGTCAATGGCGTCATTTTGGAATACTGGTATCACATTGTTTAATAACGCAGTTTGCCAATGGGGGAGTCGGAGAGTTTCTTGCGACGTTTGTCATATTCTTGGGTGGTTTTAACGGAGCTGTGATTTACTTCACGGGCCACGGAATAAATATCAACTCCCTCTTCTAAGAGTTCACCGATGAAGGTTGCTCTGGCCGAATGAGGGCTAATGGAAAAGTTTAGCCCAATCTTTTTACCGTAGTTAGTGATGATCTCATTTATTGTGCGAGGATTGATGGGCTTATTGAGATTTGTGGGATCTGAGGGATTTCTCGTTGGTTGAAAGAGCCAGTCTTCTGGAGAGTGTCCGCGGTTTTGAGAGCGCATCCAGCTTAAATACTCTTCGAGTGCCTCAACACACATAGGGTGAAGAAGCTTTTGGCCGACTTTTCCGCCTTTTCCAATAAACTCAAGCACCCTGTAATCATTAATTTCACGGTAATCTTTGAATTTTAGGTTTAGAACTTCTGCCTTTCTCATGCCCGTCATGAAAAATGTTATGAGAAGGGCACGATGAAGAGGGCGACTCTTAGAGGATTCATCTCCTTGGGAGAGGAGTTCAAAGAGGGCGCGTACCTGCTCTTTTTCTAGGGCCTGAGTGGGCTTTAGCACTTCTCTTCTAGGTCTTTTCACACTTTGAACGGGGTTAAAGTCTCTTTCTCCCTTTTCGACGAGGTAATCAAAATAGCTCGATAGGGAGGCAAGTTTGCGAGCAACTGTCTTTGGGGCCGAAGGCCTGCCATCGACTCCACCGGTTTCAAGAAGGAAATTTCTATAATTTATTATATGATTCCGCTCCACATCATTTAGAGCTTTCAATTTTGGTGAACTTTCTGCTAAGTATTCAAAAAACTTAATAAGATCGACTCGGTAATTACTACGTGTGTTTTCGCTAGTGTAATTGGCAAAGAATTCTTCATGAAGAGGAAATTGTCCATTGGAAGAATCTAATTTAGGAGCGCCCATACTCTTATCTTATCGGCCAACTGTCACACACACTCAAATGGAAAGCTTTGCCTAGTTAAAGAATTCAGTGAAGACAGGACCCTCTATGCCATTATCTATGAGATTCACCAAGAGAAACTTTTTGAAGGCACTAGTGGCCTTACCTATAGGTCTTAGATGTCCTCAGGCAGACGTTGGATTAAGGGGAGAGCATCTCACAAGTTTCACAAAGGCCATGGGCCGCTTTCAAGACCTAAGGTTATGCTTTGGTTCTTGCAACTATCAAGACCACTCACAAGATTATTGGAAGAAAATTGCCAAAAGACGGGCGGATCTATGGTTTTGGCTTGGGGATAATATTTACGGGGACACTCGTGATGTAACGGTGCTTGAAAATAAATATAAACAACTCTTAGGAAGTCCATACGGTGAATTTAGGAAGAATATTGAAATAGACGGCATTTGGGATGACCATGATTTTGGTGAAGATGCGGCCGATGGTAGTTATCCTCATAAAATAGTCTCTCAAAAACTCCATCTTGATTTTCTTGATGTTCCTGAAAGTGATGATCGCCGAAAAAGAGAAGGAATCTATCACTCTAGAGAAGACTTAAACGGGACCATCAAAACCTACTTCTTAGACACTCGTTATTTTAAAAGTACGGAAAAAGGTGAGGGTGAAGATTTACTAGGTGAAGATCAGTGGCGTTGGTTAGAGGCTGAAATGGCCGCGTCTAAGGCTAAAGTTAATATCATCATTACTCCTATTGGAATGCTTCTTAACAGGCTGTTTGTGACAGAGGACTGGGCAGAATTTCCAGATGATAAGAATAGGCTTCTTGCTCTCGTGGCCAAGTATAATCTCTCAGGCGTCTTTTTCATGTCTGGAGATAAACACTTTGGTGCCTTTATAAAGAGAAGCTGGCAAAGAAATGGGGAAGAGGTTGATTACTTTGAATTTCAAAGTTCAGGCTTGACTCACGTTGCACCAAAATCTCAATTAAAGATTGTTAGAAAGTTTTACGGCAAAAGAAACACCATTACCGATAAGAATTTTGGTCAAATAGATTTTTACCAAGAAGGAAAGTATTTCTTTATGGTCTGGACCCTCTTCTCGTTAGAAGGACATCGTCGTCTAACAAGAGTCTTCTATCTTGATCGAGCGGGTGTGTGGCAAAGGCCATAATTAGAGCTCAAAGGTATTTCTCATCACCTGATAAAGACCTGTACCTTCCATTATGACAGCGGAGGGGTTGTGATTGATGATATAGCAATCTTCCTCTGCAACCACTTCTTTAAGGCATTTTTCAAGATCATCTTGATGATTTAGTTCAGAAAAATTAAGTAATTGGTAAAGGGGCTGACCTTCTTGAATAAAATCCCCAGGCTTTGCTAAATATTCTACTAAGGCGCCTTTTGGAGCGTAATAGGTTTTATAGTCAATGAGCTTGGCCGCTATTTGTTCGGTCTTTGGCAAGAAGACATCTTCTAAATCGGTGTCTGCTATGATTCCTCTTTGAGAAAAGAAGTGAAGTATACGAGCGGCATCTTTCTTGGCCTCGCTCATGCTGATAACTTCTTCACTCCCAAGCTCTACAGTGTAGGACTCTATTGGGATTTGAAAATCCTCGCCTCGTCTTTGATATTCCTCTTGTAATTTTACCCAGGGAATAAAACACGCCTCATCCATGGCCCCTGCAAATTCATTGGGGATAAAGAGAGTAAAAGGAAAGGGAAGATCTTTGACTTTGTCTTTAGCGTATTCGGCTGCGTAGAGATAACGAGTTGCAACGGGGCCAGTGTGCAGATCAAGCATGATGTCAGCAGGTGCAGCGAGCTCTTGAAGGATAATGTTTAGGCCCTTATCTTCACTAAGCCCTCTCTTTGAGAGGTTCACTTTCTCTTGTTCTAAAGAGCGATAGATATACTCTTTAAAAAAAGTGGTGATATTTTCTTTATGATTTTCTATAAATTCTTCGACGTTAAAATGGGAGCACTCGGTAATGTCCGTATAATTTCGATTCCAATTATTTCCTGTTTGAGGGTTAAATCTTCCCTGAGTGAAAGTACCACTCTTATGATGAAGCGCTTGCGGGTTGGCCAGGGGCACGAAGGTGATGCTTCCTTTAAAGTCATGCTTTGAAAAAAAGCTCATCAACTCAAAAATGACAGCATTACCCTGAACCTCAGCGCCGTGAACACTTGCTTGAAGATAGACTTTTGGTCCTTCAGCACTTCCGCGCATGCGAAAGACTCTTAGATTTTGAGTGTCACCATTCGGAAGGGTTTTAATAGGGTAGTCAAGGCGCTCAATTTTCTTAGTCACGATCATTCCTTTGAGAAGACTTGTTTAGACGAGCCAATCTTCGGCCTTCCTAGGCGTTCGCGGTATCATCAGATTTCCTTCATACATAATAACTTCTGCAGCTAAATTGTGACACAGGAAAAAAGGCATGCCTTCTGTAAATCCGTAGGCCCCACACTGGTGAAAACAAAGCCAGTCACCAGGTTCTGTGTCTTTTGGAAGCTCAAGGGTGCCTAGATTATCTAAGGCCGTACAAAGAGGACCATGAATTTGAAAACTCTTCATCTCTGCTTGGGATTTTCTAAAAAGTTCCACGGGGAACGGCTGACCAGTAATAGCAGGTCTAACAATATGATTAACACCCCCATCAAGAATAAGAAGATCTTTTCCTCGAACGGTTTTCTTGTCGATGACTTGGGTCAAGTAGTGACCAAAAGGACCGATAGCATAGCGGCCAAGTTCCATCCAAATTTTTTGCCACCCAAAATCATTTTTAATTCTTTTTAAAATAGTTAGGATGTCATTGAAATCAACGGGAGACTCTTCTCTTGTATAAGGGATACCAATTCCACCACCCAGATCGAGAACTTGTGGAGTGATTCCAAGTTTGGTGCAAAGAGAAAGAGAGTCTTCAGCAATCTTTCTCCAGATTTTTTCTAAGCGATCAGTCTCTAAAATATTTCCCCATTGAAAAACATGAAGTCCTAATATGTCGAGATTTTCAACTTTTGAGCGATCCATAGAAAGCCAGGTCGCTTCATCTTCACCAAAGGGAGTGATCTCATTTCCACCAAGGACAGAGACACCTTCTTCCCACTCCATTTGAACTCTTAGAAGAACCTTTTGTTTCCTATTGAAAGTTGCCGCGATATCATTGAGCCAATAGGCTTGATTGAGGGATTCTAAAACGACAATCTCGATTTCCTCTTCCATGAGTTCGCGCAAGTATTTGCGACTCTTTGAAGGGCCGGTTGAGAGCATGTTCTTTGGGTTAATACCAGAGCGTAGAACTTGATCGATTTCACCCTTAGAAGCAACATCAATTCCAAAGCCACAGTTTCTAAAAACTTTTAAGACGGCAGACATGGGGTTGGCCTTACAGGCATACCAAAGGAGAATATCTGGGTCTTCATGCATAATGCTTGAAAGGCGAGTGAGGTGATCCTTAAGGCCATCTAAGTCATAATAGAAAAAGGAAGAATCCAGTCTTTTAATGACTTTATCAAGTGAATCTCGATGGCCTTCTTGGATTTGCATAAATTTACCTTAAAAATGATTCAAGCTCTAATGATGAGTCTGATTTTTCATCACGGTATTTAACAATAATGGCACAATTTAAACTAAGGCCTTGCTCTTTGGCCCATGAGAGTTTGCTGTTTACCGGACGAGAGCCAGGCACAACAATGGCGCGCTCTGGAATTGGCTCGTCAGCAGCGAGCATTCTCTCTTGAACGGCATCATAGACAGGAACACCTTTTGAAAGAATAACCCCAGGGGCGATAACTGCACCTTTTAAAACTTGTTTGCCTTCGACAATAACGGCACCTGCGCCAATGAAAGCATCATCTTCAATCACGACAGGGGCAAGGCCCACAGGCTCAAGAACACCGCCGATTTGTACACCTGCTGAGAGGTGAACGTTTTTACCGATTTGAGCACATGATCCAACAAGAGCATGAGAGTCAACCATGGTGCCGCTATCAACAAAGGCGCCAACATTAATATAGGCCGGAGGCATGATGATCACACCTTCAGCAACATGGGCTCCTGTTCGAACGCTTGAGCCACCAGGAACAAGTCTTACCTTATCGGCAGGAGTAAAGGTTCTTGCGGGAAGGTTGTGCTTATCAACGAAGCCATGAAAGTGGGCATCGCTAAACTCTTTGAGCTCTCCCGCTTTAAAGGCGGCAAGGATGCCCTCTTTGACTTCTTTATTTGCTTGCCACACACCTTCGACTTTATTGGCCGCTCTTAGCGTTCCTTTTTCAAGTCCGTCTAGTATTTCTTTCCAATCCATAAATTATCCTTTTATTTTGTTAATCCAATTATTAATTCGAGTAGATGCTTCCATGACAGTGGCCGCTTGAGAGAGGTCTTTGTGAGAAAGAGGTAATCTTAAGTGATGACACGATATTCTCTTCTCTTCAAAGAGTAAGCGCTTTGCTGGAATGGGGTTACTGACACAAAAGAGGGCCGCACTACAAGCATCCCATAGAGAAGCATCTTCTTTACTGAGAGTTTTCTCAAGGGCCTGCACCACATATTCATGAGTGGCCTTAGGCCAAGCATTTGAGGCCACACTCACAAGGCCTTGGCAGCCATGCTCTGAAAATGCGGGTAAGAGACCGTCATCGCCACTATACACAGATTTGCCACCTGCTGCTTCAACGTACTTCTTAAAATCTTCTACACTGCCACTGGCCTCTTTTATCGCCCAAAATTTTGGGTGCTGATTAAGCCTTCTAACAGCATCAAAGCTCATGGCCTTTCCGGTTCTTCCTGGCACATTGTAGAGCATGACGGGAAAATTCGTGGCGTCCATTAAGGTTTTAAACCACTCATACTGACCTTCGGTCTCTGGTTTCGCGTAAAGTGGAGTCACCATAAGAGTGGCATGAATGGGAAAATCATTAAGATACTTGACCCATTCAAGTGTTCCTTGAATTTCAGCGCCACCAACTCCAACCATGATGGGAACATTGAGATTTTGTTTAAGAGTAAAAGCGAGCACTTCTTTTTTCTCAATATCAGTAAGGTTAAGTGACTCTCCCGTTGATCCAAGAATAAGAACGCCATTTTTAGCTTCTTCTTGCTCTTTAAGGAGGGTCAACATACTTTCGTAGTCAATCTGGCCTTCTTCATTCATAGGAGTGACTAAAGCCGTCCATAAGGGGTATTCGTTTAAGTTCATAAGTTAAGCTCCTTTAGGGCCAGGTCTTCAAACCACGTTAATCCAGGGGGCGCCTTCTTTTCTAATACCTTTTTAGCGGCCCATAGGGCACCGTTGGCGAAAAGTGAGCGATCCTTTGCTTCGTGAGTTAGGGTTATTGTTTCAAAGGGAATGGAAAATGTGAACTCATGATGTCCAACAACATCCCCGGTTCTTTCGCTTGTAATCTCAGCCTCGTGACCAAACCATTCTGCCCATCTTAGGGCCGTTCCTGATGGGGCATCGAGCTTTTTAGTGTGATGAATTTCATGAATCTTCGCTTCCCAGCTATCGTCGAATAACTGAGGCGCGCGCTCTAGAATTTTAATCATCTTATGCACGATATTCATGCCGAGAGAAAAATTATGACCTTGAATCCAACACTGCTGATTCTCTTTTAAAGATTGATCTAAATCAGCAGGCCACTCAGCACCCGTTGATCCACTGATAATGGGAAGCTTACTTTCAAGGATGATGCCGATATATTCTTTTAATACAGGTCCAGGAATAAAGCTGATGATAATGTCATGGCCTTTAAGCCCCTCTGCTGTAGGAGCGTTTTCACTATGAAAGACCGTGCAGCTGATATTTTGAGCAACACAAAGTTCCCGTACATGAGATCCCGTTTTTCCGCGACCGAAGAGAGCTACTTTCATAGAGAATCCTCTATGAAGGTTTTATGTAAGCGCTTTACTGCGAGATTTGCCTGATCTTCGTTCACCACAAGGCAAAAATTGTGGCGAGAAGCCCCTAAGCAAATCATGCGCACATTAATAGGTTCACTCTCATTATGAATAGAGGTGAAAACTTTTTGGGCCAAACCGGGAGTGTGATTAATATTATTACCAATAAGACTCACGAGACTAAGGGACTTTTCGGTAGAAACGGTGCCGACGGTCTCAAGGTCTTTAAAAAGTTCTTTATTTTGAAGAGTGGTAATATCAACTGTCATGGCCACTGAGATTTCTGAAGTCGTAATGGCGTCAACACTTACCTTATGTTTTTCAAAGAAACTAAAAATCTTCGCTAAAAAGCCGTGAGAGTCGAGCATCTTAGGTGTCGTCAATGTCAAAAGCGCCTGATCCTTTTTGATGGCCATGGCACGAACTAATGGTTGATGACCGCTTTGCGCTTTTATCCAAGTCCCAGGAGCATCTGGCTCGTAGCTACTTCCAACAAAAACGGGGATTGCCACTCGTTGCACAGGGGCCAAAGTTGTTGGGTGAAGAATTTTGGCCCCAAAGACCGCTAATTCAGCTGCTTCTTGAAAAGTGATTTCATTAATTGGTCTGGCCTCTGGACAAATTCTAGGATCAGTTGTGGCAATACCTGCGACGTCTGTCCAAATCTCTAGAAGGTCAGCTCCAAGTCCTTCGGCCAATAGGGCCGCTGAATAATCTGAACCGCCTCTGCCAAGAGTTGTCGTTTCGCCCTCGCTTGTGGCCCCAATAAATCCTTGGGTCACAAAGGTTTGATCACCATACTTGGCGGCCAATAGGTATTTCTGACACAGTTCTTGGATTTCTTTAATTTGAGGAACACCTTTTCCAAATTGGTCAGTAGTTAGCATCACCTTTCTAACGTCAAAGTTTTCAGTCTTCTTCTCTTGAGTATCCCTTAAGGCAATGGTCATAAGAGGAGAGCTTAGACGCTCGCCAAGGCTTTGAAGGCGATCCATGACTTTGACGGGAGCGTCTTTTAAAAGATTGATGCCTTTTGCAAGGGTTTCCAATTCACTTAGAAGAATTTCAATTTCCTCGCTATCAGCAGCTGTCGCACCGAGATCTTTGGCGATTTGACGATGGTTTTCTTTAATGGCTTCGATCATTGGAAGAGTTTCTTCCCAGGGCAAGGTTTGGGCCGTCTTCGCTATTTCTATTAATTGATTGGTCGTTCCATATGTAGCGCTCACAACAACGAGCGAAGAGTGGTGGTCGGCCGCAATTTTGGCCGAACGACGGATGGCATCAGCGTCTTTCATGCTAGAGCCGCCAAACTTAGAGACAATTACTTTTGTAGAACCCATTTTAACCTCAAGTCGTTGGAATCCATAAGTTTTTAAGGATTCATTATTTCACGTTTATAAGGGAAAGGTAAAATGGTTCTTGGGCTTTAGGACTGTACGAGATGGGATTTATTGAGAAAAAACAGCATATAGGTGTTTTTTCAGAAGCTCTCCACAATAACTCGTGACAGCCCTGGGGATTCAGCCCCAGTAACCAATAAATTCCTCGTGACCGCGAGAATTTATTTCGGCATTGATCCCCTCTGAGAAAAGTCTTTGATGGGTCACCATCTCTTTTTCTCTTCCTGGCCAATGCGCCTCTTCCGTAAGAAATACCATACATGGCTTTTGTACCATTGCCAAATAATCTCTAGTTATGAAAACTGATACTAATAAAATTTACAAAATATCGATCTCCATTGGAGGTCTTTTAATAAGGAAAAGAGATGAGTGGTGAAAAATTAAAATTAGGCTTCGTTGGTTGGCGCGGAATGGTCGGCAGCGTTTTACTGGATAGAATGCATCAGGAAAATGATTTTGAGTACTTTGATACCGTCTTTTTTTCAACGAGCCAAAAGGGCGAAAAAGCCCCAGATGTCGCTTCTGTTGATATCCTTTGGGATGCCTTTGACTGTGACGGCCTTAAGAAAATGGATATTATTCTCACCTGTCAGGGTGGTGATTACACGTCGAAAATTCATGGTGAATTAAGAAAAGCTGATTGGCGAGGCATATGGGTTGATGCGGCCTCGACTCTTAGGATGAAGGATAATGCTTGTCTTGTGCTTGATCCTTTAAATAAAGGCCTTATAAAAGATGAGATCCATAAGGGAACTTTAGACTTTATCGGTGCTAATTGTACGGTAAGTTTGATGCTCTTGGCGTTAGCAGGTCCTATCAAAGCCAACATGGTTGAATGGATAAGCACTCATACCTATCAGGCGGCCAGTGGGGCCGGAGCTCAGAATATGAAAGAGCTTTTAAAGCAAATGGGGCATCTCTATAAAATTGGCGAAAATTTAATTGAAGATCCTCATAGCAATATTCTTGAACTCGATAAATTAATCTCTCACGAACTTCAAGGAAAAAGTAATTACCCACAAGATCTCTTTGGTGCACCACTGGCGGGAAGTCTTATTCCTTGGATTGATTCACCGATGGAAAATGGACAGACTAGGGAAGAGTGGAAAGCGATGGTAGAAGGCAATAAGATACTAGGCTTAGGTGGAGGTCAACAAATCGCAGTAGATGGCACTTGTGTAAGAATAGGGGCCATGCGCTCACACTCACAAGCGATCACATTAAAATGTAAGAGTGACGTTAATTTTAGTGAGTTTAGTGATCTCATCAGTGAAGCTCATGACTGGTTGGATTTTGTTCCTAATAATAAAGAGGATACTTTAAAGCGTTTATCACCAGCAAATTATTCAGGTTCTTTAAATATTGGGGTAGGTAGAGTGAGACCTATGAATCTAGGAAAGGAATTTGTGAATGTCTTTACAGTGGGTGACCAACTTCTTTGGGGAGCAGCAGAGCCTTTAAGAAGATTCTTAAGGCTTTACCTTGAAGTAACGGTATAAATCTTGGGTCCTTTTTGTAAACATATTGTAGATGCTATCAATCTAAATCTAAAGAGAATGGTGAGTTATGCGGTTCTTAGTAAAGGCAAGAGTCTGCCTGTCTCTTTGGGTCTTATCGGTTTTGAAGTTTCTATCCTTCCCTTGGCCATTTACTATGACGTCTTAAATAGTTTTTGGAGAAAGAGAGGTCTTGCTGTGCTTGATGAGGATTTCATCGACATGGAGTACACTCCAGTCTTTAAGGTAAAAGCTACGGATATTCCGACCGGAGAGTTTAATTCGATTCCTGTGGCAAAATACAGATCACGCATATCAAATTTGTTAAAAAAAGAGGAATGGGAAGAAGCTAATAAAGAATTTATTCTTATTAGAGCAGAATTAGAAAAGAGGGAACTTATCTATCCACTTCTCAATCATTTCTTAGAAAGCGCTCATCGTTGTGTGGCCTTAACTGTTATCTGGGCGCAAAAATGTAAGGGGAGCACGACTTTATTAAAACATTTTTACCAATACAGACGCTGGCTTGTTTGGTGGCAGATGGTAGGCCTTGAAGGGGCCTTGATTCTTGACTACATCTCGTGGCCTTTAAGAAAAAATGGTTTATTGATTTTAACCCAAGACGTACCTGCCATACCGGTACCAAAGCTTAATGATAATGGTGAAATAAATTGAAAATTTTAGTGATGCTTTTTTTAATAAGCTCCATTCATGCCCAGGGAATAGCAACAATATCTCAAATAAAGGGTGGAGTTTTGTCGGGAGACTTTCCTCTAAAAAATGGGGATAAACTTAAAGAAGGCGATCATATTTTATCGATGCGCTCTTCCTCTGCTAAAATTACTCTTGATGATGACACCAATATTATTCTCGGGGAAGAATCAGAGATCAATCTAAAAAACCATCATTCTGATAAAGGCAGTAAAAAGACTCTCATTAAAATCATTAAGGGAAGAATAAGGGTTTCTGTGCCGAGAATGATCTTAGATCATGATTTGATTGAATTTAGCACGCCTCAATTAAACCTTTTGGTAAAGGCATCAGAATTTTTAGTAAGCAGTTATACTTTCGGAGGCTCTCCCTCTAGTGATGTATTGCTAATAGATGGTAGTTTAAAGATAACGGGTGCGGGTTTCAATTCTTTTAAAATGAAGCCCGCTCAATATTTTAATTCTCAAGAGTTTATGAGAGTTGGAATGAAGGCACTTAAAGAGCTCTCGAGCAAGGATTTTAAATTTCTAAAGGATAATCAATTGGCCTTGATGCCAGATCGTGACGAATCTGGAGAAATTAAGGACTTGAATCATTCTTTTAAAGCTTCAAAAATTTTATTGGCCAATTCTTCTAGAAAATCAAAACCTGTGATTAGAAATGTGGTGACAAAAAAGAAGAAGAGTCGATCAAAGACTTCCGTTAAAGGAGTTTTATCTTTTAACTACAATTTAAAAAGAGAAAAAGGGGATATTTTAGAAGCGGTTGTTAATAGGGCCAAAAACAGATTGGCCAATAAATGCTTCTATTTCATGTATCTATTAGATTCAAAAAACAAAAGAGTAAGAAAAGAGAGAAAGTGTGATGAATACGTTTACAACCTTTAATGCTCTGGCAGTCATTCTCACGTCTTTACTACTTAGTTGCGCCACGGGAAAGAGCGCTCCCACAAAAGATATCTGCCACATTAAAAAGCACCCTAAAGATAATCTCTTTCAGGTCCTGATAAATGAAAAGCCTATAAATAATCATTTTTATATCCACCCAGAGGCCCTCGATATAACCAAGAGGCTAGCGAAGGCCAATAGGTGCATGAAATAATGATTTATTAAAGCTCTAGAGATAATCCTAAATAATCAACATCATCTTCTGTTTTCATTAAATCTACATATTCTTGGGCCCACGCTTCTTCTTTAGCTGTTTGACCAGCAACGGAGCGTCCGCCTTCAAGAGTGTTTCTAATGTCTGAAGAGCTCGCCACCAAATTGTGAACACGTTCCTCGTTTAGGGAGAATAGAGAATCAGGATTTAGCTTCCCATAATCTTCGGCCATGAGTTGAGGAGAAAACATTAAAAGAGTGATTATACTTATTTTCATCAAGGCACACCTCCTGTGAATTCCTTAATGATATTATGGCCTAAAAATGCCCGACATGTTGACACCATAAAAGAAATACTGTTTCTAAGATGCTGATATTAGGTTTAGGAGTCAGTAAATATTAAATGATTCTCTAAGAAATTCCGAATAACTGAGTTTGTAGGTCAGACATAGGTAGTATACTTAAGAATTACTGAGTAAGGTCTTCTATATTTACCTTGCTCTTCTTTTCGGTAATATCAAGCATTTTTCTTAAAACTAATCTCATGCGCTCATTTGAATCAAGAACTCTTTCGAGCTTCCCGATATTCTCATCAGAGAATCCTTTTTCGCTTTTTAGCTTCTTTATAAGGCTCATCGAAATAAAGAGGGGATTATTGAATAAGTGACAGAGCTCACCAAGTACCTTTTGAACATGCTTTTGATTTTCCAGTTCTTTTTCAAGATCAACTTTCACAATGGCACTCATAATAAGAGATTTTGATCGATGTACTGTTAAAAGCTTTAAAACTATGAAGGTGATGTAATTGGATGCCTGTTTAATAATTTCTTCCGTGGGGTAATTAAAGGGAAGGGTGTTGATACAAAAGAAGATAAGAAAAAGAGTAATATCAAGAATGAGCGTCATTTTGAAACTCATGGGGGCAAAGGCAAATTGTACAAAGGAGATAATAAGAATTCCAAAATAATAATCACTTGAAAGGCCGCCCAATAAGTAACTAATTATTGAAATTCCAATTCCTGCAAAAAAGAAGGAGGTGAAGATCAATTGATCAACGCTAAGAACCTTAATTTTCTCAACATTTAAAGATAAGAATATTGTTGGCAAAATGAAGAAGAAGCGCACCGAGAGTAAGAGCCATAAACTTGTCTCTGTTAAGCCCATATCAACAAAGGACAAAGCAATATAAACAATAAAGGCAATAGGGCCTAGAAACTTAAAATTCCCTCTCTTGTACTCTTCGTAAGTTCGTTCAATATTATAATTGTTTTCCATGTGATTATCTTAACAAAGATGTAATTGAGGTAAAGAGAATTTTTTGAGATGAAGTCTGGTTGTTATTTTCTTAAACACCTCTTAAGTAGTTGAAATAATGTTAAGTCAAAATGAATAATCCCCACGGTTCGTGTTATAATCAAACAAATATACTCTATTTAAGGAAGTTCCATGTTTGGTGGAAGCTCTAAGATTTTCTTAATATTCTTGATCACTCTTGGTGTTTTTATCTCTGTATGGATTAATTTTAATTCTAAAGGGGGAGTTCTTCATCTCACGATTTCCAATGAAGACATAAATTTTCCCATCGAAGAGACCCTCATCGCTCTTTATAATAAGAAAGGTAATGAAAATGGGTTTAGACCCATCGATTCTGATGAACTTCCTGAAAAAATTAGAGTTATTCTTCTAGATTATAAGGGTAAATCAGGGAAGATTAAGAATGATCCTAGCGATACGCATCAACTACTTAACCTAGTCGCCTCCATTCCTTCACCAATCGTAGAAGGTCACAGACTTCAGGCCAGCGATATAAAGATTGTCCCTTCAAAATTATTAAGCAAATTTAGTGTTACCAGAATTTATATCGCCTACAATATGGTTGGTCCCAAGACTCTTGGTGCCTTACAAGTGATCTCTCTTAGTGAAGATATCAATGGCCGGGACTACCCAACTCAACTCACCTTAAATCAAACGGTCTTGTTTAAAGATAGCGAGGTTCATGGACTAACGATTGAGAATGACCAACTTTTCCTAGCAGGCGCGACTAATCATAAGGCATTTATGACTCCTGCCATGCTTGAAGTTTTTAAGTTAAATGAGGGACGAGTTATTAGTAAAGATTCCTTTCGTATCGATTTACCCTCCTATGCGGCCACTTCTGTTATCTTTGCTCATAAAGACCTTTATATTTCTACGGGTGATGACCGTGGTGGAATTATTCAAATGCCTTTACCAAGAAGAGTCGATAAGAAAATCCTCTCCCTTAATGAACTAGATCATCAAATCTATGATTTACAAGACCCTCGGGATTTGGCCTTTAATAGTCACTCTGTCTACGCTGTTAGTGGTGGGTCCGCTAGCCTTTGGGTTAAGAAAAAGCACAGTAAAGACACCCCTGAAGTGATTCCTCTTAGAGGAGGCAACCTGCCAGAGGCCAAATCAAGTATTGAAGTGACTAACTCTCAGGCCTTCTTGGGTCTTGGGGATGGAGGGACAAAAATTCTGTCATTAAAAAACTTCTCCTTAGTAGGGGAGATCCCACAAAGAGAGGATGATCAATTGGATTCAACCCTAACTGTAACCAATGCCGTAGGTATATCAGATGATGAAATATTTACGGCAGATGGAGAGGCGGGGAGTCGTGTATTTAGCATGAGTAACAAAGGGACGATTGAGCAGTTGGCCAATATCAATTTTGGTCCAGGGATTTCCGTTAATTCCGTTCAAAAGGTAGGAAACTACGTGGTCTTCGCTACAGGTCTTGGAGGGGTAAAGATAGCTCATCTAACGGCAAGGAAAGAAGTTAAGGCCAAAATTCCTGACCAAGCTCGGGAACAAGATAAGAGCTGGCAAAAATGATAAACCATGCCGTTGAGGCCACCGATGGGTTATTCGAGAATTGAAAAGGAATTTTCTTTGTTGAATAAATAAAGGATCCATTCTTCTTTTGAATTTTTATAGCATTAAGAATAAGTTCTTTTATTTTGTTATTAACTCCCTTGATTTTAAGACGAGCGAGATTCACCCCGAAAGTTCCTTCATACCAACTCAAGTCCAAATCATTCCAGGTCTTCTTAGGGTTCTTAGGGTAAAAGAATTGATTAATCTGAGGATCTTCATTGATCAGTACATTTATGTAGGGTCTGTGTCCCCGGATTGGATCAAACGAATTGGTATAAGCATCAGTCTTTTTAAGAGCGATAAGTGCCTTTTCAATGTCTCCAATCGAAAAGAGGTACATCGCTCCCCATGAGGCGGCATCTAAGGCCTCGACCAGGTCTGGAGCACCTCCACTAAAACCTCGATTAAACTGCTTCGTTTCGTTATTCCAAAAGACAGATACGATCCTCTCTTTTAGACGAATAAGATCTTTGTCAAAATCTTTGATTCCTAGTTTATCTAATTCAGATAAGAGAAAGTATAAATCTATACAATGCTCAACTGAAACCCATTTGATTTTCTCATCATAGAAAACCTCTTCGACCTTTCCATCTTTAATTTCAAATTTATATTTTCCGTGACCACCAGTGATAAGACCAAAGGTCGCTAAGCTTTTATCTTTGATTTTATAAAGTAAAATTTTTTCCGCAATTTTTAAGAGATAATTTTTGTAAAGAGCGCCGTCTTTTGTTTCTAGAAATGAGGGATCTTCTTTTTTTCGGATTTTAAGATAGAAGGCAAGGGCATAGCCAAACCACGTTGAAGCGCCATTTCTTATGATAGCGCCATCTTGATCTAACTCATTTGGCCAAGCATTGTGGGTGTTGTAATTAAAATAAAGTTTGCCTGTAGGCGCGGCCTTCATAACGGCGTCGATTATTTTCTTCGCTCCTTCCTTTTGACCGAGCATGGTGAAGGCAATGAGGGCCAAAGCATTATCATAGATACTAGATTTACTAAAAATATACTTGTACCCAGACTCAACTTTAGGGGTTTCATAACTTAAGATAAATCCTGCACGAACAGGTTCTTCAACGACGACATTAGGAGTCTGTTGCGAGAGAAGCCAATTTTGGGCGAGCTTGATGCTATTAAGAATATCCTTCTTTTCTTCTGAGGCATCAGATTGAAAAATTAAACTTATAAAGAGTAGGAAAGTTATTTTCTTCATTATTTCTTTGTTACTCCAATTCTTTTCATTTCTCCCCAGGATTGATTTCCTTGGAAGTACTGAATGATTCCCTTGATGCGCCAGATGACCGTCATTTGCCGATAACCGAAATTTTCTAGGATGGTATAAAGAAACATTTTGAAAAAGTCTTTTTCAGAATGATAACGGCCAAGACTAACTTGGGCCAATAAGATAGAAGCAAAAGTGAGGAGAACGGAAAGACCCACCGAAGCCAAAATAAAAAGGAAGAAGAAGTTTAAATTTATAACCCCAAGATAAAGTCCAAGAGGAAAAGCAATCCAACCTAAAAGCTCAATAAAAGGGGATAGTAACTCTCCAAAAACGAAGAAAGGAAAAGTGAAGAGACCTGTAATGCCATATTTAGGATTAAGGAACATTTCCTTGTGCCTGTAAAGGCTGTCAATGAGACCTCGGTGCCAACGCTCTCTTTGGCGGGATAAGGTTTTCTTATCTTCTGGGACCTCCGTCCAGCAAACGGTGTCAGGAATGCTAACAATTTTATAACGGCGCTCTTTGGCCAATTGAGAATTATGAAGTTTCAGTGTAAGTTCGAGATCCTCTCCCACTGTGCCTGTTAAATAACCACCATTTTCTAAAACAATATGTTTATTAAAAAGACCAAAGGCACCAGAGATCACCATATTTCCACCGAGCCAATTCCAACCAACGCGCCCAAAGAGATAGGCCCTAATATACTCGATTACTTGAATGCCTGCATAATAGGAGCGGGGAAAGCGCACTTCTAAAACTTTTCCATCTTCAAAAAGGCAGTCATTGATAACGCCTACTGTGCCACCAGTGGCAATGACATTCTTCTGGGTAATCATGGGAGATATCGCCCGATATAGGGCGTCTTCAGCAATAAGAGTGTCAGCATCGAGAGCGAGAAAATAGGCATATTGAGAAGCATTAATTCCCGCATTTAATGAATCTGCCTTTCCGCCATTTTCTTTATCAATGACCAAGAGATTGGGGTATTTTCTCGATTTGTAAAAGCCCTTAATAGGCTTAGATTTAATTTTTACTTGAAACGCCGGGGGAACTTCATAAAGCTCAAAATTGTCAATTACCTCTTGCAGTGTATTGTCTTTAGAGCCATCGTTGACGACCACTACTTCATACTCTGGGTATTTTAGATTGAGCATATAAGTTAAGCTGTCTTTTATTATAGGACCCTCATTATAGGCCGGAGCAATAATCGTAACGGGTGGGAAAGGTTTATTTTGAAAAAAGAGATCATCTTCTTCAATTTCTAATTCCTGATTGCGCCGAAAGACTTGCGGAGTTGAAAGAATTAAAAGAAGCAAATAAACGGAATTTAAGCTTATAAAGTAGATAACCACAAAATTGCCAAATAAAAAGATAAAGCTTTTAAAAAAGTTTTCCATTAAGCGCTCTTCTTTTCATCAGGGTTGTCTTTAACGAGTGCCAGCTTTGTATCAGGATCAAAGACATCAGCGTTCCTCAATTCTTCATCATCTCTTAACGCCTTTACGTATCCTAGCATTTCATAAGCATATTTATCTTTTTCTTTTGTGATAGTCTCAAGCGCCAGTCGTCCAGAGTCACCCATATCGAAGAGGGCCTGAATTGAATTCATTCTCACCCACCAGTTTTGATCACAGGCATTCTTTAATAACAGTGGAATCGACTGATAGGCCTTCCTTGCACCCACGAATTTTGCGGCCAAGGAGCGTACTTCCCACATTTCATCATCTAAAAAGCCTATTAGAAGCTGAGTTGAATGATGAATGGTAAATTTCCCAAGGCAGCGAAGCGCCGTGAGACGAAGGGACTTATCCTTATCAAAGAGGTCTTTCCTAATAAGAAAGAGATCAGACTGCTCCAGTGAGTCTGAAAGGATATCAATACAAACTCTTTTTGCCTGAGGGTCATGTTCCCTTATTAACCTTTCTCTGATCGCTGCATAGAAGTTCTCGCCACCGAATTTAGTCATAGAGAGAAAAACCGCCTGGGTGTGTCTATTTTCATCTCCCATAATTTCAACAATAAGGTTTAGGGAATAAGCTGAACCAATTTTAAGAAGGGGACGAAGGGCACCGAAGCGGTTATGAGTACTTGAGTCACAAAAGAAGTTTAAAAAGAAGGCCTCATCTTTTTTCCTAGGGCTTAAAGAAAGGCAGCGAAGAGCATAGTTTCTCTTATCCCACCAAAAACTCATGGCATCTTTCCTAGCAAGGGGAAAGAGAATCTTTTCAAGAAGTTCGTTCATGACAAAGAGCCACTGGATATTAGACTCAAATTTATGATTCATAGACTCTATTGTAGGCAATATTATGGGTAACTTGTCCCACCTATTTTCAACAATAAAATCAAAATTGGTTTTTTCATTATTTTCCATGAAGAAGATCAGTTTTTCTTTTATAGATTCTCGAGTCTCTTTAATCTTTTGAATTTTTCTTTTTGTAAATCGATGGTAGAGAAATAGAATCACCATCGTAGAGATAATAAAAACGGTTTCTGTGGCCAAAATAGTTTGGAGAAAATCTGAACTCCCTTGCGCCTTATCTTTTGAAAGAATCTCAGGAACAAATTGAATAAACTTCTGAAAAGAAGGAAACTTCATACTTCGCTTATCGGCTTTAAATCACCATAAATAAGTCATAAATTCAGAAGGTTAGATCGAAAAATGGAAACTAGGTGCAAAAAATAACCGTTAAAAATGGGTATTTTTGCGTTTCCCAATAGAGTTGGATAACCTTTAAAGCCACTTACCTTATTTATCTAGGAGAATATTTTGAAACCAAAAATTAAGGTCGGGTTTATCTATAATTACTGTACCGATGTATCTCTTACAAAAACTTTTTACTCGGAGATGATTGGACTAGAAGAACTTCAGTTTAATAATGATCCTGATTCTGCTTGGAAATGGGTCGTTTACAAAAGTGATGAGCTTCAACTGATGTTCTTTCAAACTGATGATAAGCCGGAAGATTTCCCACAAATTCCTGTGGGCTTTGGAAATTTACCTGGTGATGGTGTTGGCGATCATCTAGAAAGCTCAATATCTGTTACAGGCCATAACCATGAGAGTTTTAAATCTACAGTCGAAAAAATTCAGAAAAGCTCCTTTGAAACTCAAAGCGAAAACCCAACTTGGCGCCAAGATTCTTACTGGGGATTCACGGTAAAAGATCCTATGGGAAAAACAGTGGAAATCTGCTGGGAACCAAAGGATAATGAATTAGATATTGAGGTCAATTGGCCTAAATAGGCCCTAGAAAGGCATATAATCACTCCCCTGAGCCTACCCCCCATAATGGTAATTATCGGGGGTAAAAACAAAGCTTTCCGAATTGAATCACTTTAAAGCACACTAAAAGTCCTCTCAGGTTGAGCTGTTGAATCAAGCAACCTGGAGTATTTATGACATCTGACAACTACAGCTTCTCTAGCTATCAAATTCCCCTGACATCAATGACAGAAAAAAGACACCGAAACTTTAACTAACTCGGGATATGACCCTTTTTTGAAACTCATTAAAAAATGATACCAAAAGGAAAAATGATCCTATGAGCCTGAAATTTAAGGTCGAATACTTCAACAAAGTCAGAGACCGCTATTATAAATCCAGCAAAAAGCAAAAGTCAGTCATTCTCGATGAAATCTGCCAAAATACCAATTTAGAAAGAAAGCATGTGATAAAGATGCTCGCGAGAGGCCATCATGAAGGCCCTAAGGCCTCTGGACGAACTCAGAGCTACTCTGATGCTTCAATTTATCATTTAAAGAAGCTGTGGCATTTGATGGGCCGAATATGCTCAAAGAGAATGATCGCTGCCTTCCCTATTTGGCTTGAATTTTATGAAGCTAAAGGCTTTGGGCCAATTGTTAAAGATGAACTGCTTTCAATGAGTTCATCAACGGTAGATCGCTACTTGAGAGCTTATAAAGCTCAATTTGCGAGAAGTAGAAGATCAGCAACGAACTCAAGAGGTACAAAGAAGTATCAAGCAATAGTTCCTCTGAAATTATTTGAGAAAAAAGAGGTAATACCTGGTTTTGTCGAAGCTGATACTGTCGCCCATTGTGGCAGCTCTCTTTCTGGGAAGTTTGCCTGGTCTTTAACGATGACAGATGTATCTACTGGCTGGACTAACAATCGAGCATTTTTTGGAAAGGGCGCCGATGAAACATTAAGTGCAATTATATCAATAAATGATAGTCTCCCCTACACCTTAAGATCTCTAAATGTTGATAATGGAACTGAGTTTCTAAATCGATACTTCCTTGAATACTTCAGGAGAAGAGAATCAGTGAAGCTTACTAGATCTCGTCCTTATCGAAAAAATGATAACTGCCATGTTGAGCAGAAAAACTTTACCCATGTAAGAGAAGTTTTTAAATACTGCCGCTTAGACCACGAAGAGCTAATAAAGTACATGAATGAGATTTATCGAGATTTCTTTAATCCCCTTCAAAACTTCTTTACTCCGCAGATAAAGATGATTGAAAAATCAAGAGTTGGTAGTCGCTATGTGAGAAAGTATGACCAAGGGAAGACCCCCTACCAACGCCTCCTTGAGTCAGGAGTCCTGTCAATGAAGCAGAAGTCAGACCTTGAGAAAATTTATAATTCTCTCAACCCAATCGAGCTTAAGCGCGGCTTGAGTAAAAAGATAAGTCAGTTTAATGGCCTTAAGAAATCTCTGGATAAGAAGCGTCAGGAAGATGTTTATTTACCGAGTTATTATGATGTGAAACGCTACACTATGAAATAATGCCCAATAGCTTTACTTGTTAAAAATATTTTTATTGTATGATTCTTTCATAAACAATTAGTAATTTTTGCTTCATAAAATGAATAATCTTGTTCATCAGTAGTAATGATATGACCTTGGCCATTAAGAGCCAAATCTTCAATCATATTCGCAGGTGATTTGATGTCTACAACATGCTCAATAGTCAAAGACTCATTCTCTAACTTGTATATCCTTAATGTATCAGGAGTATAATCATAACCAGTCATCCAATAAGATAAAACGTTATCAAAGTTATTAATAGATTCAGCGAGATATAGACTATCATTTCTTTTGAAAAATGCTAAACCTTGGGAGTAATTACTACTAAGGAGATTCCCATTAAACTTTACCTCATTTCCACTATCGAGGTCGAAAAAACGTATATACCGATCCGCAAAATATGGGTATCTGTGAGGAAGAATATAGTTGGATATAGCAATAGTTTTATTTTCTACGGCGAGTCCTGATAGGCCTTTAATTGGTATCTCAAAAAGAGGTGTTACATCGATAATATCTTTCCCAGTATCTTCTAACCTTAAAAAATAGCTTCTATCAAAATCGACTGCATATATATTTTTCTCATCAGATGAAAGTCCACCGACATGTTTATATTCAGGTGGAAACTTAAGTTTTTTTGTTAACGCCATTGAGCTTTGATTGAGAACTAAAAAATCAGATGATTCTTTACCCGTTGTTGCGTCTTTATAGTGATTAGAAAGGATTAAGCGATTATGGTGTTTTGTTAACCCCTGAGGTCGTACATTATTAAAATGAAAAGGAGTTTTTTCCATTAATTTATTCCATTTAACCTCACAAGAAAAACAAGCATTAGTGAAAAATAATATTAAGAAAAGAAAATGCAACATTATTAAATAATCTCAGAAAAGTATTAAAATGTCTTTATTGAAGAAGTCCCATTATGACACAGTCCAAATAGACAATAACCTATATTATGAATGCTAAATTTAGCTATTTACCCAAAGAGAAAAGGTGTCACTGAAGTCTCTAGAAGGAATTTGTTTTAAAATATTGTAGGGATACTCGTTGATGCTATCTGCTTCGTATTTAAGCAGAAGATTTTTATCTCTACAAATTAATAAGCTTTTACGCAATAAAGCCTGAAGATACATTTCCTTAAGGTCAGGAGATGATACCTTAGAACTAAGCCCATACCAAGTCCAGTAAGCCTCTCCTTCTTCTATTTTTAATAACGTTGAAGCAGCAAGCATCTCTCCATCAGCAACTATCCTAATTGTTGTATTTGGAATTATATTTTTTCCCATGAAAAGATTTAGATAAAACTGTTCATCTAATACAGCAGGCCTATCCCAAAAATGATCATTCTCATAACTGGTCGCAAGAAAATACGCCATTTCTTTTCTTAAGCTTAGATTATTTTCAACATCACAAAATTCGATATCAATACCAGAAGATATTTCTTGAGTTTTATCAAGCCATAATTCTATTTCTTTAGATTCAGAATCAATAGAGCCAAGAGCCGTTTTTGTAATTAAATTAAAGTTTCGTTTTTTTAAAAATGAAACACTTGCTTCATTGTTAATACGGGTTTTTACCAAAAACCTCTTTTCTTTTTGATATTCAATTAATTTACTAAAAACTATTGTACCAATTCCTCGTCTTTGATATTCAGGTGAAATATTTATAACTAAGAAGAGAGACTTTGGATGGAAGTCTGTTTCGAAAACAGTTCCAAAACCAACAACCCTATTATCTGTTTCAGCGGTTAAAGTAACTCGTGTTAATTCTGCTTCTTTCCAATCCATGTGAATAGAATGGGACTCAATCATATCCTGATCGTCTTTCCAAATACTCTTTAATACTTTAGGAACTTCAGATTCATCTTGAAGTGTAAAACTTCTTATTATCAATTTACTCATACTTAATTTTAGTATTATTGAGTGAAACTGTCTTTATATAAAAACAACGTTCACACTTAGAAAGCTTGAGGTGAAATATGTCCCAATACTTAAAGTAATCAGCCCATCTTGTCTGTAAGAAAACCCTTTTAATAAGCTAATTTATAAAGGCGAGATCGTAAATTTTACCCCTTTCTTACACCTGTAGGGCTCTGCTAAACTTAACCAATAACTGCTCTCCTAGAGAACCCTCAAAGTGTCATTATTATCTGATTCATATCGCTTTCGATATGACTCATTAAAAGTACTACCCAAACAAGGTTCTTCGTAAGGTGTTGACTCACTCTACCAAGGAGCACTTTGTGCAACAATTCAAACACCCCATTATCACTGTAAGTTTTCACTTTCCAAAATCTTCCACAATATTACCCAAGAATTTGAAAATCACTAGATTTTCTCTGATGAATGACTCAAAAAGACCTTACCGAGATTAGGAGTTATTCATGACATTACATTTTAAAACTCAATACTTAGACCAAGTTCGCAGACGATACTTTAATTCATCAAAGACCCAGAAGTCGAAAATTCTTGATGAGCTATGTGCTGTCACTGGTTACCACCGTAAATATGCTATAAAAATCCTCTCGACGGGTCACATGAGCGGTCCTAAGGCCTCAGGGCGCTCAAGGGTATACTCAGACATGAGTGTCTTTCACCTGAAGCGTCTTTGGCATCTTATGGGCCGAATGTGTTCAAAGAAGATGGTTGCAGCGTTTCCAGTATGGCTTGATTTTTACGAGGCTTCTGGCTTTGGACCAATTATTCAAAGCGAATTACTTTCCATGAGTGCAGCAACAGTTGATCGTTATTTGAAGTCCTACAAAGCACAATTTGCCAGAAGAAAGAGAACAGGAACAATCCGAGGAACAAAGGCCTTTCAAAACATAATTCCTCTCAAAGTCTTTGAGGAAAAAAATAGTGTTCCTGGCTTTATAGAAGCCGATACTGTTGCCCATTGTGGCGGTTCTCTTTCGGGCCAGTTTGCTTGGTCTTTGACTGTTACGGACGTATTTTCAGGTTGGACTAATAATCAGGCTTTTTTAGGCAAAACTGCTGATAATACTCTAACTGCAATTATCAGGGTCGAGAAGCTACTCCCCTTCACGATCAAATCTTTCAATGTTGATAATGGCACTGAGTTCTTGAATAGATATTTTGTGGAATATTTTAGTTCAAAATCTGGAGTTCAACTAACTCGATCAAGGGCCTATAGAAAGAATGACAACTGTCATGTCGAACAGAAGAATTTTACTCATGTCAGGGAAACCTTTGGGTACGATAGAATTGATCATGAGGAATTGATTAAATATATGAATGAGATCTATCGCGACTATTTGAACCCACTTCTTAACTTCTTTACACCCCAACTGAAGCTCGTTGAGAAGTCTCGCCTTGGTAGCCGTTACAGAAGAAAGTATGACATCCCTAAGACCCCTTATCAGAGATTAATGGATTCTGAGGCATTAAGTGTAAAGCAAAAATACGAGCTTCAAAATGAATATGAGAAACACAACCCTATAGAACTTAAAAAAGGCTTGAGCCGCAAATTATCCACATTTAGGAAGTTGCTAGAAGGCTTCAATCTTAGTCAATCAAATGACAATTTTCTTGAAGGTTATGATGATGTAAGAAATTATGTTAAGGCGAATTGAAAATAATACTTGTTGAAAAGAGTATTATTAAATGAATATCTTGTGTTCGGAAAACTAGAGTGATCCAAGAAAAAGACCTCTCGTTAGACAATTGTTCTTAACACGAAATACTGCCAAATACGACCTGTAAATAAGAGGCTTTTAATAAGCGTTATTTACAGTTGGAAGAAGTAGCAAATGGAGCAAGTTAAAGCCCAACATAAAACGAACTCTAAAAGTCCTATTTATTGAGGCCCACTTGAAAAGATTGGATATTCGTCCCAGGTCTTCTTAACACGCTTAAGTTTCTTAAGATTAGTATCTTTATCTAAAGCAGCATAAGTATTACCCAAAATATTAACAAGAGCTAAAGGAGCAACTAAGGACATCCCAAAAGTTGTTCCTGACACAGGCGTCATAAGAGTATAATCAGTAGTTATCGATAAGGGGTTAGTTTCACTATCTGTAACAGCAATCGTTACAGCTCCTTTTTCTTTTGAATACTCCGCAACTTTATGAACTTCTTTTAATATTCTTTGAAATGAAAAACAAATTACGACATCGTTTTTATTAAAATTAATCAACTCGGCCTGTTTTGATATGCCAAAAGATTTTAGTTTCACAACTGTCTTATCTAAAGCTTCTAAATAGGAAGCTAATGTATCAACTAGAATTTCAGCTACACCTATTGCAACAAGATGGATTGTCTTTCCTTTTGAAATAGCCTTAATCACTTTTTGTAAGTTTTTTTCATTCAGAGTTGACTGGAAGCGATTGATATTTTCAATATCTTGGGAAAGGCTAAGACCAGTTATTGAATCCTTTACTTCCTTGCTCACAAAAGATTCAAACATCTCAAGAGGGGTCGTTTGGTTCCGATACAGCCCCTCAAGCTCTTTTTTGAGTTCGGGAAACCCCGAATAACCAACCTTTTGAGCAAAACGTGTAATTGCAGAGTTAGAGACCTTACATTCTTCAGCAATCTCAGGGCCAGATAGAAAAGCTGTTCGGTGTAGCTCTTTTGTTAAAAAAGCTGCTATATCCTTTTGTGATCCAACTAGTTTTGACGACTTAATTTTTTCAATAACATTCATTCATTCATCCTTTTTAAACAAAAACGACATTATTAGCTCTATCACTCACCTCTAATGGATCTAGCTTTATAGGCATAATTAATGCAAACCATGGAAGGTCTTTTAAATAATTCAAACTTGAACTGCCTGTAAATTTTAGCTCTTTCTCTTGAGTTATAATTACAGGAGTAACTCCATTATCAACATGTGCTGTTATTTCTTGTCCGCTAAATGGTGCTAAGTATCTTCCATCAACACCAAAACTTAAGTCGTCTTGAAAGTTTCCACTTACAATCTTAGGATTTATGCTGTCAGAGAAATCAATCGTGAATAAGGTTTTCTCTTCATCACCTTTAAAGTTAGAAAACCACTTCGGAATCTTCAAGCTAAATGAAGTTCTATAATTGTCGGGGTCCATGCCATCTAGTAAAAGCTTCCAGTCAGGGTATTTTTCATTTACCTCATTCCAAATATTATTCTTAGCCAATTCATAAATATCAAAAACTTTCCCTTTATGATCGTGCGTAAATAAAGACTTACAAGCAAAAAGTCTGTGACCATCTGTTGAAACGGCTACTCCAACTTCATCAAAATAGACTGTGTTTAAATGAGACCTTTCTTTATCTTTACTCGCGAATTCACAAATCATTTTATGATCAAAACTGGTAGGCATAATATCTCCTGTTGTTACTATGGTTGCACAAATTAAAAAGATGCAATTTGTATTGCGTAAATCTAATATCAACGGAATATAATTGCAAGTTAAAAGTATATGCAATTATGATTGCAGACTTTCTTTATGAATGAAGCAAATAATATTAGATAGTTAGTTATCTTTGTAGCTTTTAAGAAGGGAGATTATGATGATTTAATGCCCAATCCATAACAGATTTACAGTTATGAATTAAGAGCGTTTCTACCTGTAACACATTGATACTTCTAAAGACAACCGTATACCCAAATCTTAGACATGAGCCTCGCTAGGCAAAAGTAACTCTAGACTTCTCTCATACAATAGAATGACTTCCTCTTTATTCAGTTTAGGAGAAGAAGTGTCAGTAGTTTCATAATTATCTATTAAGACTTGAACTAGGTTAGAGAGGTCATGGTTCCTTTCATTGAACCAAGTCATAGCATTTTGCTTTGAGCTTAAAATTCCCGTTTCTTCAAGAGTCTTAATCCTAGCAGCTCCACTGGTCATCCAAATTGTCGGAGTTAAGGGAAGTTTAATTTTACTTGATTCTGCTTTCAATATTTCTATTTGATCGCGAATTGTAGGAATCCAGTAGCTACATCTATTATCTGTGGCCCATTTCTTTAGATCATTGATTTCTTTGTCCGGAAATAGGTTCTTAACAGGCAAGTCACCAAAAATATATTTTCCCATATTTTTAATTTGCCATATATCAGGGACAAGAACATTTTCCTTTAGTGTTTTTGAATCCACTGAAAAATTATAAAACCTTTTTGTACGATACTCACCTTGGTCTTCAAATATCAAAAAGCCGTCCAAGAGGTCTTTCCCAAATCTCTCCTGCCATTCGTTAAGAATCTCTTCAAATTCCTCGATTTGAGAACTTAACCTTAGGTGAATTACAACATCGAGATCACTTCTTGATAATGTCCAATCTCCAGACACGGCGGAGCCATACAGAACTGCAGTAGTCTTTTTATTAAGCCGATCATAAAAATATTTTTCTAATTCAAGAATATATTTCTGTAAGTTCATAATACAAAATAATGTCAAAAATTGAATGAGTTGTCATATTGAATAAAATCCCAATGGTTAATAATACTGAGATAATCAAAATTCATGCTTTTGTATTAAGTAACGCCGATTAATTTACAGGTAAAAAGTGACATTCCTTCTCGTTCAGGAGCCAAGTGATTTATGGCGATGCATTTTCCCAGTAGACACAATAAAGCCGAGTACTACTAAGATCTGAGAAAGTGGAGGGGAACTCCAGAGTCCTAACAAGGCTTTATCTACATACACTTCTTAAAGTCAGAAGAGGTGTAAGATTTTCCCTCTACTCCAAGATGATAGGAATCGTTAAAATAGAATCT
>JAIPEG010000048.1 GCA_021737405.1 Bacteriovoracaceae bacterium | reverse complement strand
AAACCACAGGCGGTCTGGAATATCTTCTTTCATATCTATTGCTGTTCCAAGGCGGCGAATATTCCATGATGTTACTTGAGCAACAGTGTATTGCTGCTCTTCTTTCTTTTTCCAGGCAATCCAAGGGTGAATCCCAAAGTAGCCTCGCCACGAAAACGCTCGCGCATAATAGATTTGGACGATGTCTTCCTTAAGTTCATGTGCCTTAGGGGCCATCTTGGCGCTCTCTCTAGAGGCATCTCGCCAACTCTTATTAGAACAAGAGGAAAAAAACGTTAGGAGTATTAAAATTAAGTATTTCATAAATTAATTCTAGCACAAGGATTAGACTTTCGTTCTTGGTTATCTGCACAAAAGATGCACAATTCACTAGTGCATGATAGATTTTAAAAAATATTTTCAAGGAATCAATTTTGAGTAAGAAGAAATTAAAAATTTCATCGTGGAACGTTGCGGGGATTCGCGCATGTGAGAAGAAGGGCTTTCATGATTGGGTAGAGCAAAGTAAACCCGATATCATTTGTCTGCAAGAGACGAAGGCTTTGCCAGAGCAGCTAGGTGAAAATCTTGTGAGCCCAGAGGGATATGTTGCTCTTTATGCTCCCGCAGAAAGAAAGGGGTATTCTGGAGTGGCCACTTGGGTGAAAGAGGGGCTCGAGCACAGTCATGTGATAGGACTTGGAATCGATGAGTTTGATAGTGAAGGCAGAACCATTATCACTGAATTTAACTCCTTCATTTTAATTAATTGCTATTTTCCAAATGGAAAACGAGATCATAGTCGAGTTCCTTATAAATTAGAATTTAGTCGAGAGGTCGCTTCAAGAGCACTCGCGATGAAGAAGAGTCTTAAGAAAGAAGTTATTATAACGGGCGACTATAATACGGCCCATCAGGAAATTGATCTTGCCAATCCTAAGACGAATACCAAATCAACAGGCTTCCTTCCCATTGAGCGAAAGTGGATGGACGAATTCTGTGAGCAGGGTTTTTCTGATCTCTTTAGGCATTTCACTCCCGATGAAAATGGCCACTACACTTGGTGGACCTATCGGGGAGATTGTCGTGAGCGTAATATTGGTTGGCGTATTGATTACTTCTGGGCCACCAATGACCTTGTCCCACAAATATTATCCTGCACTCATTCTCCAGAGGTTTTAGGAAGTGATCATTGCCCAATAAACATGGAGTTGGCCTTCTAGTTTGGTTTTAAAAGATTGTGTCCCTATAAAGTAAAAAGTATTGAGAATGATTTGTTCAATTGACTTTAATCAAGGCATAAGAGATACCTAGGGGAGATCTGAACGCGCCCAAGAAATGTTTTTACTGCTGGTGTTTAGATAAGGCAGTAAAACACATATTGGAAAATTCTATGTCAGATTTCAAATCGTTGAAACTTCTTCCTGAAATTATGGAAGCAATCGAAAAGGTTGGTTACACAACTCCTACTCCTATTCAGGCCCAGGCCATTCCTCATTTAATGGAGGGGAAAGACCTTCTTGGTATTGCTCAAACAGGGACAGGAAAAACAGCTGCCTTCACTCTTCCTATTCTTAACAAGCTCGGAAGTAATAGAGTAAAGGCCAGACCGGCCAGAATGCGTTGTCTCATTTTAACACCGACCAGGGAGCTCGCCTCTCAGATCAATCAAAATATCCAAGATTATGGAAAGAAATTAAATATTAAAAGCACTGTGATCTTTGGTGGAGTCGGTCAACGACCTCAAGTACAGGCCATGTCAAGGGGCCAAGATTTCTTAGTCGCAACTCCAGGGCGTCTTCTTGACCTCATGGGACAAGGGCATGTTCTCTATGACCAGCTAGAAGTTTTTGTATTAGATGAAGCTGACCGTATGCTTGATATGGGCTTCTTTAATGATGTAAAAAAAATCATAGCAAAGCTTCCTAAAGAAAAACAAACACTCCTTTTCTCAGCAACCATGCCTAAAGATATTGCTAACCTCGCTAACTCACTTTTAAAGAATCCAGTAAGAGTTGAAATCACGCCCGAAGCTAGTACTGTTGAAAAAATTGATCAGAAAATTAACTTTGTTGATAAAACCAATAAGCCTCTTCTTTTAGAGAGTATTCTCAAAGATAAGAGTATTAAGACCATGCTGGTCTTTACACGGACTAAGCACGGGGCCAATCGTGTGGTAAAGCATCTTGATAACTTCTTAATCAAGAGTGCCGCGATTCACGGAAATAAATCTCAAGGGGCAAGAGAGAGAGCACTTGAAGATTTTAAAAATGGGAAAATTAGAGTACTCGTGGCCACAGATATTGCGGCAAGAGGAATTGATGTTTCTAATATTACCCATATCATAAACTACGATTTACCCGATGATCCTAAGAGCTATGTTCACCGAATTGGTCGTACGGCGAGAGCGGGAAGAGAGGGCGTTGCCATTTCTTTTTGTGACCCAAATGAAAGGGGTCTTTTAAAAGATATTGAAAAGACTATTAAGCAGGCCATTCCTGTTGATACAGAGCACGCCTTTCATGGTGTTGCTGCTCAACCATCAAGAGCACCTCAAACAAAAGGTAGACCTCCTAAGGGAAGTCCTCAAAGGGCGTCGAAGCCTAAATCTAATGATGGAAAAGAGGCCGTCACAAAGAAGAAAAAGAGACCTTCTCAAAGAGCGAGAAGCCGTTAATTCTTTTTTTGAATCCAAGGATTTAATAATAAAGCCAATTGCCCTATGAGCAGGGGGATAAGGCTGAAAAAAGCAATTAATAACCATTCGTTATTATTGGGTATATTTAGGCTTAATATTTTTGCAAGAACTGGAATATAAACGGCCGCTAAGAGTAGAAAAGTACAAATTAAGATAGCACCCCAAATATGAGGATTTCTGGTAATTTCATTGACTAGAAATTTTGAATTTGGTTGTCTCATATTAAAGACATGAAAGACTTGGGCAAAGCCTAAAGTTAGAAACGCGACTGTAACGGCATTTTCCGCGTTGGGTCCCTTTATGATGTAAAAGAAGACTAATAAGACCGATGTCGTTATGACTAGACCGTGGCCCGCGATTTGCTTCCATTCTTCTTTTTCAAGAACTGATTCCGACTTAACTCTTGGAGGTCTCTCTAAGTAGCTCTTGTCTCCTTCACCCATTCCAAGGGCAAGGGCAGGAAAGACATCTGTAACAAGGTTTAAAAATAGAATTTGCAAAGGAAGAATGGGTAAAGGAGCATTAATAATTGAGGCCAAGGAGACGATCAAGACTTCACTGATATTACAGGAGAGTAAATACAGAACGAATCGTTTAATATTACTAAATATGACTCGTCCCTGCTCAATGGCCATGACAATGGTGTTAAAGCTGTCATCTTTAAGAACCATGTCAGCGGCCTCTCGCGCTACTTGTGTGCCTCTTAGGCCCATGGCGACACCGATGTCTGCCTTTCTTAAGGCCGGTGCATCATTGACGCCATCACCAGTCATAGCGACAACATGATTTTGTTGTTGGTAGTGTTGAATTAAATCAAGCTTTTGTTGAGGACTCACTCTACTAAAAATACTTATAGAATTTAATTTCTCTAAGAGGGCCTTACTCCAAAGGTCCTTTTCTCCTAATTCATCTCCTCTAATAATTTCAAGCTCACCCTCTGGGACAAGATTAATATCCTTTGCGATTTTCTTTGCTGTTCCTGCTTGATCACCAGTTACCATAATAATGCGAATTCCAGCCGATTGGCATTTTGCTAAGGCATTTTTTATTTCTGGTCTTGCTGGATCAGATATACCGACGAGCCCAACAAAGGTGAGATCTTTATAGGGCGCTTCGTTCTTATTACCGACTCTCTTATAAGCTAGGGCCAAAACTCTTAATCCATTATTGGCCATCTCTTGGTTGCGCTCAAGCCATAGATTTAATTTTTCTTCAAAAGGGACTTCATTACTTTCATTGAGAAATTGGGAACTCGCTTTGAAGACAGATTCTGGAGCTCCTTTTACAGCAACTAAAATATCTAATTCGTCTTGGTGAAAGGTTGCCATCATACGAGTGTGAGGATCAAAGGCCTCTTCTCTGATTTGGGGATACTTCTTTAAGAGTTCACTTTGAATTAAGCCAAACTTCTTTCCCACATTTAAAAGAGCGACTTCCATTGGGTCACCAATAAATGAGTCAGCGGCCTTTGCTTCAATGGAGGCATTGTTACAAAGGACGCCAATTTCAAGGGACTTTTGAATTGAAGGATCTGAAACTTGTGCCTCTTTTATTTCTTGAAGACCTTGGTCAATATAAAATGAGTTCACCACCATTTTATTTTCAGTAAGAGTACCGGTTTTATCGGTAAAAATAATGGAGGTTGCCCCGAGAGTCTCCACGGCCGACAACTTGTTGACTAGGGCATTTTGACTTGCCATACGCCACATGCCTTTTGCTAAGGCCATGGTCGCGACGATGGGAAGCCCTTCTGGGATAGTCGAGATCGCTAAGGCAACGGCCGTTTTAAACATCAGAAGTAGCGGCTTGCCAGAGATCAATCCGGCCAGGGCAACAAAGATTCCAATGAGGAGCGAAATCCAAACCAGTTGTTGACCTAGTTTATCAAGACGCTCTTCAAGGGGGGTGGATTCTTCACTTGCTTCTTGAGTAATTTTAGCAATTTTTCCGATTTCCGTTTGCATGGCAGTTGCCACGACGAGGGCCTTGGCGCTTCCTCTTGTGAGAAAGGTGCCTTTAAAGAGCATATTTTTTCTTTCAGCTAAAATGACCTTTTCTTTAAGGGCATCTTCCTCTTTCTCTACTGCAACAGACTCACCAGTTAGAATTGATTCATCAACCGAAAGTTTAGAGCACTCAATGATACGCATATCAGCCGTGACCATGTCACCAGCTTCAAGAATAACGATATCTCCTGGTACGAGTTTTTCAGCACTCACCGCTGTTAAAAAACCATCTCGTAGAACATTCGTTGTTGTGCGGCCAATAAGCCTTAAGGCCTCCATAGAGGATACCGCTTTATATTCAGTGATAAACCCAATGATGGTGTTAATGACCAGAACGGCAAATATTGAGAATGCCTCTATCCATTGACCTAAAAAAGAAGAGACCAAGGCCGCTGATAAGAGGAGAAAGACAATGACGCTCTTTAGTTGGCGAATGAAGATTTTCCAATTTGTTGGGGCACTTTTCTTCGTGAGGGTATTTTCACCATAGGTCTCTTGAAGACTTGTGACTTCTTTTAGACTTAGACCCAAAGCCTTTTCTACTTTGAAGTGGCTTAAAGTTTCAGAGGCGCTCATTTTATAGAAGTTAGTGGAAGAATTCATAAGTTCTTATACTCTATTGATGTTTAGACTGTAAAAAAATACTATTGTTTTACACTCATTTTTGTTAATAAAAACATATATTTATCATCTTTACGGAACCTCTTTTCTTGTATTGAACTTATAAAGTTTACAATTTTTACCCTAGCTACGATTCGGCGTGTTAAATCCTCCTTGATTAATTAATTTTTAGGAGAACTTCATGGAAATTCGATCTGCCATGGCGCTTTTTGTGTCTTGTCTACTATCAACGGGTGTCTTTGCTGAATGTGCAACAAATAGTGAGGGACAAGAGTTTTGTGAAGGTGAAACCGTGTTTACCCATTATCTCGATAAGGCCGAAATTCTAGATTTTCACACTAGTGATCTAACTGAGGTGATGGTCTTAGAGGGACAAGATAAGGGGAGAAAGCAGTTTTTTGAAACAAAGCTTCTCTACAAAGGCGAGGGTTGTATTCTCGAATTTTGTATTGGCACGCTCGTCAGAAGAGAAGAGCAAGATAACTTTTCAAGAAATGTGATTGGAATTAACAAAGTCTATAATAATGTTCTTTATGAAAACTCGAGAGGCGAAAGATACGCCGTTCAACCAAATCGTCTCATTGCAAAGGATGGGGTAATTCCTCAGAGACCAGTTCCGGCACCAGGACCTGTTGTAAGTGGTTGGACAAATACAGATTCAACTAGCGGTGACGGTTCGGCCAAGTCAAGTGCAAGTGTAACCTCTGAAAATAGTGGCACAACTTTGATACTCTCTTGTAAGGCACCGGCCTCAGATATGACTCTAAATATTAAATTGAGTGACATTCTTTACCGAGCGGCGAAATACTCAGTGGATACACTGGGAGAGAAACTTGTTGTGGAGATGATTATCGACTCTGAGACTTTTGAATTAACGGGCTGGGAACTTTCGGAAAATAATATGATTGTTCAACTTGATACTCTTTACCCAGAAGAAGTAACCAAGCTTAGGAAGGGATCAAGTCTAGATATCGTCTTAAGAACGACAGATAAAAGTGCCGTGTCACTATTAGAAGAGACCTTTTCTCTAAAAGGTTCTGGAAAGGCGATAAAGTCAGCACAGGACTCTTGTGCCAGCGACGACACTAAGTACTAATTTTTAAAAGTTTAATCCCTATGCCTCTTTAACAGGCATAGGGAATTCTCTTAGACTCTTTACAAAGAGTGTCATTTATCTACTTGCCTTTTATAGTCAGTTAATTCCCAATAGTCTCGATATTAGCTATGATCTATGTAAATGAAATTCCATACCATTTGGGCATCAATAGGTGATTAGAAAATGTATGAAGTGGGTGATGGAGAATTAAAGGCAATTGAAAGAGTCCTTAATTCTCAAAAATATTTTCGTTATCAAGGACCGGACGTTGAAACTGAGACAAGTCTTTGCGAGTTGGAGTGGGCCCAAAGGTTAGGGTCTGAGTTCACCCTTTTAACCACAAGTGGAACCAACTCCCTTGTGGCCGGGATGGCCGCTTTTGGCATAGGCGTCGGTGATGAAGTCATAATCCCCGCCTATACTTTTGTCGCGACTGCTGCAGCTGTTATGCAAGTTGGCGCCATTCCTATTGTCGCTAATATTGATGAAAGTCTTTTATTAAATCCAGAAGAAGTCAAAAAGTGCATTACCGATAAGACCAAGGCCGTGGTTGCGGTCCACATGGATGGGCTCGTTTGTGATTTAGATGGCCTTAAAAAGGTTTGTGGTGAAAATAATCTTCTTCTTGTAGAAGATGCTGCTCAGGCTTGTGGGGCTAGCTATAAAGGACAGGCCGTTGGGACAATCGGTGCCTTTGGTGGCTTTAGCTTTAATGTTGATAAAGTCTTAAGTTGTGGTGAAGGGGGTCTTCTTGTTATTGCTGATAAATCCTACCAGGAACAGATAAAGAGAAGTTTTTTGACTCATGATACACCCGCACAATTCGGCGCTTCAATGCGAGAAGAGCTTGCTCCTCTCTCTTTCATGGGTCTCAGCATGCGCATGAATGAGATCAATTCGGCCATGCTACGCATTCAAATGACCAGATTAGATCATATTATTGAAAAACTCCGTGGCCGAAAAAAGCAGATGGCTGACCTTCTTAGGAGCGAAGGATATTTTCTGCGCATGGGTCATGACCCTGAGGGAGACAATGGCTCAGTCGTTCATGTTGTTAGTGCTGACCCACTTGAAAATTCGGCAAGAGTTAAGAGTTTATTGGCGAGCGAAGTGGTGGCCTTGAGTCCTACGATGAGGCCCGCACACGCCGCTTGGCAGTGGTTTAAAGGAATGGATAAGTCCGATTATTGGGCAAAAGGCTTAAATCCCTATGGTCTCACAGAGAAGAGTTACGTCTATGAAAAGTCCTCCTTTCTTCCTAGTATCCAATTTTTAGGATCAACCATAAGAATTCCAATTCCTTACGAAGGAGATTTTAATAACTTTTTACAAAAAGTGTTAAAGGGACTTAAGGGATAATGGGGTAAAATAGGTCTATGGAATGGTTCTATAAATTTAATACAGAAACTCAATGTTTTGAAAAAGATCACTTTTCCTTGAGAGAGCTTGGACCACAAGATGTCTCTGTTAAACCGATGGTTGTAGGCATTTGTGGTAGTGACCTTCATAAAATATCTCATAAAATTGAAAATCCTGCCCTTATCCACGAGTGGGTAGGAAAAATTACGAAGACAGGTAAAGACGTTACCAATTTTAAAGTAGGACAAACTGTTACATCCGTTGCCTGTATTCGCTGTGGAGAGTGTTCAAAGTGTCTAAGTGGTGGCGATGGATGTCGTGAAAGAAAATTATTAGGGCATGAAGGAAGAAGTGTTTTCTCTTCTCAAATTCAACTGCACTGTGATGATGTTATTGCCCTGTCAAATAGTGAAAATTATCTTAAAGAAGTTTTACTTGAGGTTGCCTTCGTTGGGGACAGTGCCTATGAATGCGCCCTAAAAATGAATGTTGTGAAAAGTGATAAAATCCTTATCTTTGGTGCAGGTCCTGTCGGGATTTTTACGGCCTTGGCCTTTAGGGAGAGAGGGTTTGATGTCAAGGTTGTTGAGATCAGTAAGGAGCGCTTAGAAATTTGTCGCAAGCTAAATATCAAGGCCCAGACTTTTGCTGAAGCCCTTATCTCAGGTGAGGATCATGACTCATGTGATCTGGTCATTGATTGTACAGGAGACAGCAGGGGGGCAGGAGCTTTAAATCACTTAGCTAAGTTCTGTGATATCTATGGCAAAATTATTATTGTCGGAAAGTACCAAAATGCCCAAATTCCTGAAAAAGAATATTCTGGAAAGAGCCTCTTTGTCACATGGGTTGCCAATCATCAAAGAAGTGATTTTGTAAAATCGGTTGATTTTTGGCAAGAACGGCTAGATCCAATTTATCATGAGTTGATCAATATCTTTTCCCCTGAACAAATCAATGAGGCCTTAGAAAGTGCACACAGCACAAAGAGCATGAAATGCATCATTGATTTAAGGAAAAAGGTAACTAGTGAAGATTAAGAGAGAAACCCCCTTTTGGGATCACTGTAATACAAGTATGGGCTACCTTTGGGAAAAGATAGAAGCTTACTTTATAAGGCATCCAGAGTTTAATTCTCTCCAAAGGTTTTATTCCGACTTTCATAAAGGTTTTTCAACGAAAATAGATTACAAGCTTCCCCTTGATGTGATTACTTTTGGTGACACTTTTAAGAAAATGTTTGAATCCGGTCTCTATGCCAACCCTGAAGTTCGTTTTTGGAATATTGGTAGAAGTTTTAAAAACATGCAAGACGATCTCTTTTTTAAAGAAGAGAGCGTCAACTTAATTCCTAGGTATGAATTATTCGATCGTTTGAAGGCATCGGCCCACAGACTAAGTGAGCCTATGGATCTCATATATGCAGGTCGTATTTCTGCTCAAAAGAATATAGAGGGGCTACTCCTCACCGTTTTCTCCCTACAAAAGAGGGGAGTGCCTTGTCGGCTTCACCTTTTTGGTGCTTTCGATAATCAAGTACACGAACACCGTGGTCGCTTTAAAAGTGTTGATTACCAACAAAAGATAGAGGATCTGATTAACGATCTATCATGGGCCGATGAACCAATATTGTATGGCCTTGTGGATAGTAAAGAGTGGGCTAAGAAGAGTTATCAAAACCCAACCTTTATATCGTTAAGTACAAATTTTCAGGAAGACTTTGGGGTCGCTGTTGCTCAGGCTCAAGAAGAAGGGTGGCCTATTATTGTCTCTGATTTTGGCGGACATAAAGACATATTGTCAGAGGCCATGATCAAGATACCAGCAGGTCTTTGTCCGCAATCTCATTGGCCTGTATCGCTGTGTAAAGAGCTTGCTGAAAAAACAGCTGATTATATTTTAAAAGAAGAATTTTCTTCCTTCGAAGTTGAACAAAAGGAATGCGCGTCTCTTTTCATTGGAAAGTCATTGGCAGAGCTTGATCATCTACGACGCGAGCTTGTTAAAAGTATCGGACCCAGTGCTCACCTAGTGATGCGCGACAATTTAAATGAGTTTGCTGACACACCTTGTGGCTCCCTTTTAATCTATCGAGCTCTTGATTATCTTGAAGGCCCTGCAAAAGATATTCTTTTAATAAGTGAAGATATCACTAAAGATTCCGCTCAAGAGTTTAAAAAAATCATGTCAGAATGGACTAGTGAAAATCGATTGCAATGGATTTCGACAGCTAATCTAAAGCATAAAGATAGCACTTATCTTCTTTTACGCGCCAATAAGATTTTTGTGACAAAAAGTGTAGCTCCAGAGGATTTGGTTTATCTTAAAGAAGTTTTAGGTTTAAGCTTCACAGGCCTCTAAGTAGTAGGTAAACCACTCTTCTTTTTGAAATTTCTTGATGATTGTATGATGAAAAACCTCAATAGACTCATCAGCGAGACCTAGCGAGCCGCTTAATACCGCCTCAAATAAATTCATGATAAGTGAAGGAGAAGACTTCTCGATAATACCATTTAAAAAAGTCTTTGCCATTTTTTGACTTTGAGAGAGAAGGTATTCATAGAAAAAGATTTGCTTGTATATTGTCTCTTCAAGTTCAACTTTCAAGATACTCAAACCATTTTCAAATTGATGCCTTTGAGGAATATGCTTATCGTTGATGGTTCTAATACAGAGGGTTATAGTAGGCGAGTCTAAGTGAAGAACTCTGTGACAAAACTGATCACCTCTGGTTATCTCTTGGCATTCGCCTTTTATTAAAATTTTCGAGTCGATAATATTAATGTCATTTAAGGAGATATCGTTTGTGTATTTCTTTTTTTCGATTATTTGATAGATGTCTTGCTGTGATTGCCCATAGAGGACTTTAAAGGCACCTGTAAAAGAGTGGGTATGAATAGAGGTATCTGAATAAAGCCAAAAGTATAAATCAATGACAAAGGATTCATTGTGAAAAAGTGTAACAGGAGGCTGACCAAAATTATTGTAAACATTAAGCTGAGTGGGTAGCGAGGAAGTCGTCAACCAATGAGCGAGTTCAGAGTTAAATTCCTCAAGGGACAGATCGATATTTAGAGTCTTTAGCCTTGAAAAACAATCGCTTTGAAATGACGGACTTTTTGAATCAAGGCCCTGGGCCAGTTCAATGATTTCTTGAATCATAATCTATACCAAAAAAGAGCTTCTGGCCTTTTGAAGTTTCTGATAACTCTCAACTAAACGCTGATGTTTATCAAGGCCTTCAAAGTTAGCATTCGTTTGACCAAGACCATGAAATCTAATCTCTCCCTTTAGGCAAGCTATCGCTGTGTCTAATAAGTCTTTGCCATACATTCTGGTGAGATTAGGAAGATAGTTACTTAGATCCTGAGTTTCGCTGTCTTCATCATCAACAGAGAGAGTGATATCCAGTAGGATATTCATAATTTGATAAAAGCGTCTTCTTTGTGGAGTGCTGTCATTAAAAGTTAAAAACATTTCAATCATTTGCTTGGCTTCTTCAAAACGCTTAAGAGCAAGAAAGATTAACCCTTTTAATTCGCCGATCGTTAAACGACCCCAGGCATCGTTTTCATCAAAAGCGACTCCAATTAACTCAGAGATGAGAATATTGTCATCAAGCTCACTCTCTTCAAGTCGGTGGGCCAACCTTTTAAGCGCCTTATCGCTAAGCTCATGAAGGTTGAGAATGTCGTCTCGATATTCTAGGGCCTTGTTGTGATTGTCCCATATAAGGTCTTCCGCTAGGTAAATTTCAGAATATCCTGGAACCAGTATGCGACAAGCATTGGCGCCTAGTTCAAGATAGTCTGCAATATAGACTTCCTTTTCTAACTCATTCAAAATGGCCATCAGATAATCAAATTCTTCTTGAGTTGAACCACTGAAGTTCCACTCATTAAATTCATAATCTGCTTTTTCGCTAAAAAACTTCCATGAGATGACACCAGTGGAATCAATAAAATGGTCAATAATATTATTATGTTCACTCACAGCAAAGTAGTTAAAAGTTGGTGGGGCCGTATCATTTAACCCTTCAAAACTTCTTCCCTGTAGCAGTTCGGTTAGACTGCGCTCTAAGGCCACCTCAAAATTTGGATGAGCACCAAAGGAAGCGAAAACACCGCCATTTTGTGGGTTCATAAGAGTCACACACATAACGGGAAACTTTCCACCAAGAGAGGCATCTTTAACCAGGATAGGATAGCCCTTCTCTTCTAAAGACAATATGCCTTCCAATATTTTAGGGAATTTTTCTAAGACGTGTCTCGGAACATCTGGAAGCGTAATCTCTTCTAAGATAATTTGATTTTTAACGGCCCTTTCAAAAATCTCAGATAAACATTGTACACGTGCTTCATAGATCGTATTTCCTGCACTCATGCCATTACTTACAAAGAGGTTTCCAATGAGGTTCACAGGAATATAAACCGTTTCTTTGTCTGATTGGCGCTCATAGGGGAGAGCACAGATTCCTCGATCTCGATTTCCAGAGTTTGTATCTATTAGGTGCGAGGCCCGAAGTTCATCTTCGGTATTGTAGATTTCAAGTAAAAAATCATCCATTAAACCCTTAGGAAGGGTGTCATTCTTTGGTAAGGGAAACCAGCGCTCATTAGGGTAATGAACAAAATTACTTTCTGAAATCTCTTTTCCAAGAAAATAATCGTTATAAAAGTAGTTATTACTAATTCTTTCGAGGTATTCACCAAGTGCTGAACAGAGGGCAGCATCTTTTGTGGCCCCTTTTCCATTTGTATAACACATCGGAGAGTCTGCATCTCTAATATGAACAGACCACACATGTGGCACAGGATTTCGCCATGAAGCCACTTCAATTTTAATACCAAGAGAGGCAATGATCTCTCTCATATTCGTGATAGTCTCTTCTAGAGTGGCATCTTTTCCTATGATTTTGGTTTTAAAATCGTTTTCAGAATATTCTTGATAATCAAGGGTCGCGCTACGGCCTAAACCCTTTTGAGCTTCAATGGTAAACTTAGGTGTATTTTGAATAACTCTTTTTACCGTGCAACGATTCATGGCATCTAAAATACCATTTTGATCTTTTTGGGAAATGCTTTGTGGTAACTCAATTTGAATATTAAAGTCTTGATGATAGCGATTGTCTGGATCAACTAGGTTATTTTGAGTGACCTTGATGTCTTCAGTTGGAATATCTCTGGCCGCACAATAGAGTTTTACAAAATAGGCTGCACACAGGGCCGAGGAGGCCAAGAAATAATCAAAG
>JAIPEG010000047.1 GCA_021737405.1 Bacteriovoracaceae bacterium | reverse complement strand
GAAGGTGAGGAGTCAATATTTCGTGCGAAAAAAGTGTATGATTCTCGCGACTTACGGAGCGAAAAAAAGAGGGGTGCAACATATGCAACGTCCCTGCAACGTCTGTGCAACGTCCCTGCAACGTGGGGTGGACATTTTTAATATTCATAAAAAAAGACTCCCCAGCAGGATACCTTGGTTTTTTAAGGGATTCTGCATGAGTTTAGGAGTTAGCGAATGTCCTTTCGAAGTGATTTAATGATTTCAATAGACTCACGAAGGCACTCACTAGCACTTTCTAATAGTTCCGCTTCTTTATTTCCAAGCTCACTCTTTGAAAGAATCTTTAAGTAGCCTTGAGCAGAAACAGATTTATTAATAATGTCATGAATATATATGACCAATTTGTCGTCTTCCATACGTTTTAGTATATACCTTTATCTGGATTTGTCGCCTTTCCTATCCATACAATATACAGACCAGCTATCCTTTTCAATGCCTTTGGCTCGAGAAGTTTCCCCCTGGGGCTTCTGGTAAATTCAAAGGGCGCTCTTAATTCTGGATATAAACCATCAAGATAATCCTCTAAGTAATTCGCAAGTTCTTTTAGAGCGAAAATTTGAGTGTCTTCATAGATGTAAAATAAGTTATAGCTATTTCCCATCATTAAATAGACTGACTTAAAAGGCTGCGGCTTCTTTCTTTTATTAAAAAGAGGATTCACATACTCATAACGGGCGTACTTTTTAGCATAATCCTTAATGAAATCTTTAAAGTCGGTGATCGTGGGACATTCCATAAGTTTAGATTACGTTTAAAAAATAGGCCCTGCAAGTGAACTAGTTTAATGGGCTTTACCCTTTCGCTTTAGCCAGCAATATTCCAATTTTTCAACAAAAGTGGCCTCTTCTATAGGCTTAAGAAGATAACTATCTGTTCCTGCCTCAAACGCCTCTACAACCGAATTTAATTCTTCTGTTGCGGAAACTAACAAGATTGGGACATTCTTCAATTTTTCTATTTTTCTCACCTTATTGATAAGGTCAATACCACTACCATCAGGCAATTCAAGCTCAGAAATTATAAAATCAATTTTTTCGCCCTTCTTTAAAACGTCTTGAAGCTTTTCAACACTTTCATTATAGCTTTTATTTATAATACAGCGGCCTTGAAACCCTAAATTACTCAGGCTTTGGACAATAAGATCACGGTAAAACGATCTTCCATCAACGAGAAAAAAAGTGATATTAGGTGGCACTTTCAAACAGAATAACTCCAGTACTATTAAGTCGTTTAAAGCAAGAATCAATAACTCTAGTTTAAAAGCTTTTTAAAATACTACCAATAGGTAAAAATTGTTTTAAAAGAGATTTAGAAACTCAGAAGTTCTAGCGGTGGTTTATCTAAAGACCAGCTTGGCTTGTGTGAGTTTAGTGATTCACCATCGAGAATTTTCTCGTAAAGCGTGAGGTATTCAGTCGTTAATCGTCTTATCGAAAATTCTTTTTCTACATAGCGTCTGATTTCTAATCGATTGTACTTTGGTGATGATTTTAAGTGGTTTAAAAGATCTTCTCTATGATTGAAGGTTCTTCCAAAAGGTTCAAAAATCAATTCTGGCAATGATCCATAAGGCGTGCCAAAGACAGGGCTTCCACAGGCCATTGCTTCAATGATCGCAATTCCAAAAGGCTCATGCCAACGGACAGGAAAAAGCAGAGCGTCTGTCTTTTGTAAAAGATCCAACTTCTCTTCTCCCCCTACCATGCCATAAGAGTGCACAAATCGAGAAGGTAACCAACTTCGTCCACCTGCAATATGAAGGGTTTTCTTAGAGCGTTTTGCCATCCATATACTATCTTTTAAATTCTTTACACTCCATGACCCTTTGGCCAAAAAAAGAAGATTGTCGAGACGAAATGGCCTATCCTCAAAAGGATATTCATCTAAATCAACAGCATTATAAATAAAGGTTTTACTATTATGATTTGCGGCATGTTTTTTTGAAACAAAGACAGTGTTTTGTGGAAACTCCTCCCCAATTTGCCCATTTCCCTGAATATTTATAAGTGTTGGAATATTACTTTTCTTTAATTCCGGATTATAAGTTACATGAAGAATATCTGCGTCCCTTGGGATCATCTCTTCAAAAGTTTCATAATTTTCAGGCATCTCAAAAAACTCAATGCCATGCGAGGCAACCTGAGAACCACGACCCCCAAACAGGACGACTTCATGACCCCTCTTTACTAACTCCTTCATGTGCCAAAAGAGGATTCTCTCAATTCCGCCGTATTTAACGACAGGAAGGATTCCTGAATGTTGGAAAACTATTTTCATGTTCGATCCAAAAGAGATTAAGTATAATTATAGTCAGTTTATAAAAGAATGAACATGAATTCCTAATAAAAGGAAAAGTATGAAAAAAATCGTGATAACAGGTGGCCCAGGTGGTGGAAAAACAACGGCCCTCGACCTTTTTCGCCGTGAATTTAGGCATGATGTTTATATTGTTCCAGAGGCCGCGACCATTCTATTTGAAAATGGTCTTGAACGTAGCCAAGACTTAGAAGATCTAAAGCGCACCCAACTTTCCATCTATCAATTACAAATTTGTCTTGAATCAATTTATCAAACGAATAAAAAAAACTTTTGCCAAATTTGTGACAGAGGAACTCTTGATAGTTTGGCCTATTGGCCTGGATCCGAGAGCAGCTTTCTCGAAGCCGCTGAGACAACTATTGAAAAAGAATTCAAAAGATATGATGCTGTTATATTTTTTGAAACCGGTGCTACGGGTGGCTCTGACATTAAGAGTAACAATCCTCAAAGAACAGAAAATACTCAAGAAGCTATTACCCTCGACAAAAACCTACAAGAGGTGTGGTCTCGCCATCAAAATTACCACTTTATCTCAAGCAACTCTTCTTTTATTGATAAGGTCATCGAAGGGCTCCACAAGATCCGAGAAGTTCTTAATAACTAATAAACTTATTCTTTTCAGTTACTTAGAAGGCTAAAGAAAGAGCATTAAATAACCGACAAGTTTGATATGAAAATCTCTTCAGATTTACCCAAGCTTTGGGCTCAAAAAATTAAAGAGGCCGGCATGACAAAGAATCAGGCCAAGAAAGTCATTGATGCATCTTCTAAAACAATAGAAGAAGCCCAAAAGTTTATTGAGGCCCCAAATCGAAATACTGAAACGAATGGAAGACTCACAGACCTACTAAAAAAAATCAATATCTTCTAATTTATCTTAAAGACCAAGACCTGTTGATTATATGAGGCTCGGCTCCATCTCCTGAATCGCTCGCCTCTTCACCATAAAGATAACCTGATTTTTCAATCGCCCCAACTGTCCAAGGAATTACTCCATAATAATGGAGAGGTCCCACTCCATTGCTTCCTCCAAAAAGACTACTCTTTGTTAAGGGAAAGAAGTGACCTGCTTCAAAATCAGAATATCCTTGAACAAGAATTTTCTGCTTTTTAAGGCTTGGGAGTTTGGAATAAATTTCATCTATGAGTTGCTCTTTAATAATCGAATCATCTTTTGGCCACACAAGATGCACATCATGACTTTTGTCGATTAAAGATAAGTAGTCCGGATCAAAACCTGCTGGACTATAAAATACGCTAGTTTTAGGCCACCAGGGACTTCCTGTTTTTCCTCTATGCCCTAAGGCCATTAAGCCTACGTAGCCACCTTTTGAGTGACCGCTATAGACCACGTTGCCTTCATCTAATTTGGGATAATTGCTAAGAACCTCAAGAACAATATCATCATAGTCTTGACCCATACGTTGCCAATCAGTATCAAAGAAACCCTTGTCATATTTTGGGTAAAGAACTGCTATCCCCATATTTGCAAATCTTTCAAATAAAATCTCATAATTCTTTAGCCCAAGCGCTTGGCCGTGAGCAAAAACCACCATTGGGAAAGGGCCTTCACCTTTTGTTGGTAAAAAAAGAAAACTACCTTTTCTCAATTTATTGATTTCGATTTTTTCAAAAGATGATCCTCTTCTAGGATATCCTGGATGATCACTATCAATGGGGGGCGAGGGAAAAGCCAATACAAGATTTGCCCAAATAAGTAGAAAGAAAGTCGTCTTGATCTTCATTATGTAATCTCCTTACTAGTCTATTAAAACAAGTAGAGAAGACTTCGGCAAAAGTCTTTTTTAAGACAATCCTGCGACATCGAATCCTGCCCTTTTGCCTGCTACTAATGGCCCGAGATTTGCAGAACATACAACTTAAGACTAATAAATCAAGGATAAGAGATGAATATTCGGCTCACATGCGCGCTTTTATTGTTCAATTTTTGGACGGCTGCCTCCGATTTCACCAATCTATGCCCTCAGGAAATACCTATTGGTAACGAGATTCTCCAATCCAAAACGACCAAGAATAACCTTAAAGTATCTATCCTTACGAAAGAGGTTGCGGAAAATATCTTTGACCACATCTCTCAAATGAAAGAGATCCCTTATAAATACGTTATTGATGGATGTGATGTAAGAGCCTACCTCGCCGCTAAAGATATCTATGAAAAATGGAATATACAAAGTTTTCGAATAAATGTTGAATCATACCCAGGCTTGATATCAGAGACACCTTATACGGCTGAAAACTGGGTTGAATTTAGTCGCCATTCAGTCTTAGCCCTTTGTGTATATGACCAAGATAAAAAGAATGTTTCTCCTCTAATTGTCGATGTTGCGTTCTTTAATCAGCTTATTGAGCCCGATAAGTGGCTACTAAAATTAGAAGATGGTATGAGCCCACGCAAGGAAATCACCTACTCATCCATGTATAAACTTAATCCAAATGAAAGACGAATGTTTAGCAATAAGTTCATTCGCCAAGACTTAATGTGTGCAGAAGAAGTTCGAGCACGTTTCATGATTGAGCAAGAAAGAATAGAAAAAGGCCACCTCCCCTATGGCGTAGGACGTTCTAAAGAAGTAATCCGATTAGATTTATGCCAATAACACTTGGCCATTCTTGTCTGTCTTCGTTAAATTAAACGAAGACTTCAGGAGACCTCATGAAAAAGATTATGATTCTTGGTTCTGGTGAATTAGGAAAAGAATTTGTTATCTCAGCACAAAGATTAGGCTGCTATTGCATCGCTGTTGACCGTTATCCCAATGCTCCAGCCATGCAGGTTGCTCATGAATCAGAAGTCGTAAACATGCAAAATGCTTTTGAGCTAAAGGATGTCGTTGAGAAGCATCTTCCTGACATTATTGTTCCAGAAGTAGAGGCCATTGATACCGAGACATTAAAAATCTTTGAAAAAAATAAGGTTCAAGTTGTACCCACTGCCTATGCAACCCATCTTACAATGAACCGGGATGCCATTAGAGACCTCGCCGCAGAGAAGCTCAAACTAAGAACGGCTAAATACGCTTATGCGGAAAACCTTGAGGAGCTTCAAAAAGCCGCTCATCATATTGGGTACCCTCTCGTCATAAAACCTGTGATGTCTTCATCAGGAAAAGGCCAAAGCAAGGTTGATAACGAGTCACAATTAACCCACGCTTGGGAGTATGCTAAAAAAGGTCGAGGCGATAGAGTTAAAGTCATTGTGGAAGAATTCATCAACTTTACTGGTGAAATTACCCTACTTACAATCAAGCAAAAAAAAGGAAAAACCTTATTCTGTCCCCCCATCGGTCATATTCAAGAAGATGGCGATTATCGAGAGTCTTGGCAACCTTTTGAACTAAACGACACACACCTAAAGAAAGCAAAGAAGATGGCCAAAGCCGTGACAGACAAACTTGGAGGTAGTGGTCTCTTTGGTGTCGAGTTCTTCCTCACAAAAAAAGAAGTTATTTTTAGTGAGCTATCACCAAGACCTCACGACACGGGAATGGTAACTTTAATATCACAAAACCTGTCAGAGTTTGACCTTCACTTAAGGGCCATTTTAGGCTTACCTATTCCAAAAATTGAATGCATTGGACCAAGTGCCTCAGCCGTTATTCTCTCTAAAAAAGAAGGAGTACCAAAAAGATATTCTGGAATCGAAAAAGCACTTGAAGTGAAAGACACTGATATAAGAATCTTTAACAAGCCAATGGCCTATCCATCCAGACGCATGGGAGTCGCCCTCGCCCTTGGAAAATCAGTCAAAACTGCAAGAAAGAAGGCCCTCGAGGCTGCAGACCAAATTAAGATACACTTTAAATAATTTAGATAGTAAGAAGTAGTTATGAACATTGAGGAAGCAGCAACAGATCGACTTAAAGAAAAAGGCTTAAGATGCACGAAAGCCCGCCTTATTATTCTAAGTCATTTTCTAAAACAAAATAAGCCGCTATCGATTAAAGAATTCAAAAAAGTTAAAGAACTGAAAGAATTGGATGAGTCTTCTTTATATAGAAATTTCAAGAAGCTAGAAAAAGCAAAACTTATTCACTCCGTCCCTGGTTCTGATGACTTTCAATACTATGAAATCAAAAACCCACAAACTCATGATCATCATCATCACATCACTTGCAACTCCTGCAAAAAAATACAATGCCTAAATGATTGTAGCGTTGAAAGACAACTCTCAAAAATGGCCGAAAGCGCCGGTTTTAAGATCGAGGGTCACAAGCTCGAACTTTACGGTACGTGTCTAAAGTGTTTAAGTAAGAAACTGTAGACAAGAGAGTCATTTCCTTATAGATTTTTTATGCAAGTCACTTGCAGGAGCAGTTATATGAAATTTTCCCTTTTCTTACCTTTTTTATTGGTCTCAACATCAATATTGGCCAATCGCCCAGTACTAAACACTCATAATGCAGATGAGATTTATGTTTTTGGTCATCGCCAAAGTAGTGATCTCGTTGACTTCGTTGCGAGCGTTACAGAACTAAGCGGCGAGGAGCTTCTCCTTAAGAGAGAAACAAGCTTAGGTGATACCCTTTCTAAAGAAGTAGGGATTTCAAGTACCGGTTATGGCCCAAACTCTTCTAGACCAGTAATAAGAGGTCTTGATGGGGATAGAATAAAGATGCTTCAAAATGGTCTTGGCACTCTTGATGCTTCTACTCAAAGCGTGGATCACGCATTATCAATTGATACTCTTACCATCGATCAGATCGAAGTTGTGCGAGGGCCTATGAGCCTTCTCTATGGCTCCTCTGCAGTAGGTGGCGTTGTTAATATACTTACCGATAGGATTCACCGTGATTTTGAAAAAGGTTTTTACAGTAAATTCAACGTTGAAGGCCAAACTGCTCAACCAGGGGTAAGTCAATCTCTAGTCCTTAACTATGGCATCAATAAGTGGATGATCCATGTTGATGCCTCGGCCAGGAATTTAGGTGAGTTGAAGGTTCCTGGTTTTGCTAGAACGTCATCAGTAAGATCGTCTGAAGCTCGCTCTAATGAAACCCCTGGAGAGGTCCTCAACAGTTTTAACAAACAAAAAAGTGGAGGAATTGGAGTCTCTAGAATTCTAGAGAAAGGCTATATTGGTTTGTCCTACTCAAATCTCGATAACGTATATGGAACAGTGTCTGAAACAGATGTCACCATAGATATGACTCAAAACCGTTTTGAATTCCATTTTGACCATGCTCTACCTTTTAAAATCTTTGATCGTATTAGGGTAAAGTCTACTCAAGCGAATTACAAGCATATTGAATTTGAAGGAGCTACGACAGGAACAGTCTTTACGAATGAAGGTAACGAGACAAGAATTGAAATTGATAACAAAAAAGATAATCTTGAGGGCGTGACAGGAATTCACACTCGTATCAATGACTTTGCAGCAAATGGATCCGAAGCCTTTTTGCCAAGTTCTCAATCAACGATGCTTTCAGTTTTCACTCTTCAAGAATTAAAGCTTGGGAACAACAGTATTAGCAGTGGTCTTCGATTTGAAAAAAATGAAATTGAAAAAGAATCTAGCACAAGATTTGGAGCTTCTGAGGCAAAGGACTTCTCCAATTTAAATGGCTCCTTAGGTCATCAGTATCGCCTGAATAAAAGCTCTAGCTTAAACCAATCATTCTCCTACACCGAAAGAGCACCTACGGCCCAAGAACTATTTGCCAACGGCCCCCATATCGCTTCTTCTACATTTGAGAGAGGATCTTCAAGGTTAAGAAAGGAGAAGGCGCTTGCCTATGAGGTAAATTATAAATTCAAGGAAGACCAAACCCAATGGCAAATTAGTGGCTTTGCTCAGCACTTTAAAAACTTTATCACTCTTACTCCATCGGGACAGACTGACACAGAAAGCACGTTACCTATATATAATTATCTACAAGTTGATGCTAACTTTATTGGTGCGGAACTCTCTGGTTTAACTCCAATCATGCAAAATGGAGATACAAGTTATTCACTGAAGACTTCTTTAGATTATGTTAGAGGTCGGGCAACTGGTGGTAGGGGCGATCTTGCTCGAATCACACCGATGAGACTTGGTACTGGACTTAGATTGTCTAGATCACGTTGGCTATCAGACCTTGATTTAAGATATGTATTTAAACAAGACAAAATTTCTCAAGGAGAAACAATCACTCCTAGTTATTTTTTGATGGATCTTTCCATGCACTATGATCTGGTTGTTAGGAATTACGGATTAACTTTATACGGTAAAGTGAACAACATTTTTGATCAAGAAGCGCGTAACCATGTATCCACAATAAAGAACATCGCTCCCCTACCAGGAAGAAATGCAGTTCTTGGAATCCAAGGTACTTTTTAAAGCTTTATATTTTGAAAATCACGGGCCATAAGAGTTTTTCTCCCCTCACCGCGAGCATGCTCGATGGCCTCATTAACAATGACTCTTACGAATTTTGATAATTCATCTGGGACATCTCCTGAAGTGTTCATATCACTTTTGGCCTTAACATAAGACTTTAATTTACTGATAACGATTAGGGTATCCATTGGGAGGTTTTGTGCTCCTTCCTTTGGAGAGCTGCCAACAATAATTCTTCTCTTCGCTCTATCGCTGTTTTCGTTTTCCGGGGCCCTCTCTTCTTCAGCATAAGCACTTTTGTGCCCTAAAACTGAATCATGGACAGACCAACAATCGACTGAGCAAAAAATGGACTTTCTGCAACTTGAAATACTGCATTGCTGATAAACTTGATTAAATAAAATGGACTTTTTACAAACGCCACACTTTCGCCACTCTTGAACCATACTGAACCCCTTTCTTAAAAGTGTGCCCAATGCTCCTAAAGAGTGCAAGGGCAGGAGGGTCCTGCCCTAATATTGACCTAAAGCTCGATTATATGCCAAACACCACCAAGTCCATCGCCAAGAATGTCCCCAGGGAGTTTATCCTGAAAGAAGAAGTAGAGCGGCTCGTTTTCAAGAACTAACTGTTGCACACCATCTGGGCGAGTCGTGAGTGAAAATGGCGCTGGTACTACGTCGGCCATAGTTTCTAGAGCTGGCCAAACTCTCAAACAACGACCAAAACAAGTTGATTCACCACTCGCCTGATCATCATCGAATGTATAAAGAGTTAGTCCATTTTTATCTGTTAAAATCCTGCGCCCATCCTCTAATGTAATAGATGAGACTTCACTAAAACCTGATAAATCTAAAGATTGAGCAAAAGTTGCTGATAAACAAATCAAACATAATACAAAAAACCAATTCTTCTTCATAATTTCCCCCTTAATATTTTGTCCGTGACCTAAGGCCATGCCCTAAAATAGACTGAATTGATCAATAGAAAAATAGCTCTTTTGGACTCAACGGCATTCCAGTGAGGAATACCTTACCTGAGGCTCCCAATCATAAAATCGTATGCTTATGGCCGTAAAAAAGTTAGTCAGTGAGAAATTACTTCCCGGATTTTCCTCACGACGAGCGTTATATGTTAAAAATCCTCTATGAAAATACTGACCCTCGCCCTCTTTATTCTTTCTCTCAAGGTCTCAATGGCGAAACCACACATGATTGCAGAAGTGGGAGATATCAAATGCATTGAAAAGAGCGCTAATATCAAAAAACAGTTATCTGATTTAAGAATTGATACTTCGGGGGCGAATCGCACCGAGAAAAAGCTTCTTGCCAATGTTGCTGAAACGATTGAAAAGTTAACCAATCAACAACAAGCGGAGAAAATTCTTGGTGGCCTATTAGTAAACTTTAAAGACGTTCTTAGAAGCCACTCATCTGGTGGCTGTTTACCAGCTCACCAACTTGTTTCCGGGCAGATTCATATCGGAAGAAAGTGTGCCGATGGAGTTAAAATCCCCCTTCAGGAAGGAATCCTTGTTCATGAGATAGGCCACTTTGTGGCAAATAAACTTGGCCTTTATCCAAAATATGAGAAGAAGGTATCAAGAAAGTGTAAGCTTACAAACTACATGAGATCAAACCGCGATGGGCGCAAACATAAGAATCGCAACGAAGAATTTGCTGAGGTATTTGCTGCGTATCTAATTTATGGAAAAAAGCTCCAACAAAGCTGTAAACAGAGTTACGAGTTCATGAGAGATGAGCTTTTTCTAGGTACAGAGTCCATCTGCCGATAATTATGGCTAATTTTTTTAATTAAGGCTTTCGATTCTCATGATCTTACCACTATCAGTAGAGAAATATATGAAACCATCAGGACCTTCAGATATATAGCGAATTCTCTCTTTTAAATCCTCAAGGATTTTTTGCTCTACTTTTATTTTACCATCAGCATATTCTAACCTTCGAATATGATTTGAGCTTAAATTAGCGAGAAGTAAACTACCCCTCCACTCCGGAAATTTGTCACCATAATAAACGGTTAGACCTGAAGGAGATATACTAGGTTCCCAATGAATTAAAGGTTGCTCCATTCCATCCTGATGAGTTGTTCCAATACTTGGCCCATAATACTCGCGACCGTAGGTAATGATGGGCCAGCCATAATTGAGCCCTCTTTTGATCAGATTCAGTTCATCTCCACCTCGAGGACCAAATTCACAGGAAAATAATAATCCTCTTTTCTTATCAAAAACGATGCCTTGAGGGTTTCGATGACCATAGGACCATACTTCAAGATTCCCACTTGATATGAAGGGATTGTTTGGAGCCGGTTTTCCATCAACTGTCAGACGCAAAATTTTACCATTATGTAGCCTTAGATCCTGTGCGAATTTTCTCTCTCCTCGATCTCCAACAGTCATATAAATGAATTCTCCGTCATAGGCCAAGCGACTACCAAAATGTCTCGTCGTATCACTTTTAACTTTTGCCGAAAAAATAGTCTTTAATTCGCTGAGCTTTCCATTTTTAAAATATCCTTTCGCTAATGAGGATGTAACCGTTCCATTTTCTTTTGAAGAGAATGTTAAAAATACTGTAGGCCTTCCAGAGATCATAAAAACTTGAACATCTAATAGACCTCCCTGTCCAAATGCCTCAACCTTTGGAGAATCTAGAAGAGTCTTCTTTTTTGTTATGAGATTCAAGTGATAAAACTTCCCTTCTCGTAAGGTCAAAAGAAGTTCTTTGTCATTTACAAAAGCAAAGCCCCAAATCACTTGATCATCAAAAGTGACGACTTCCTTAAGGACTACATCTTTATTTAGAAGGTCTTTTCCAAAAATATCATTAAGAAGTAAGAAAAAGATCAAGAATAGAAGGTGACTAATTTTCACGATCTAGACCATTAGTATTTTTAAGTGAATCATTAATAGAGAAAATAATTTCGAGTTCAATCATATCTCTTTCTTCAAGATACTTTTTCAGAACCTTAATATCAAAATGGAGAATTTCTAAAAGGGTTTCGAGGGTCTTTAGTCCATTCTTAAATCCGTTAAAATTCTTAAGAAAGTTAACAGTATCTGCCTTTACCTCAGGATCAACCAAGGTCTTAGCTAATCTATATAGAGGTCCTATGACTTTTTTAACCTCTTTAATTTGGCGTCTCTCTCTTTCACGCCAATCACAGCTATTATCAATAAGATATCTAACTTTTTCAGCAACCGATTTTCCCGGAAAAAACTCTAATCTTTCAATATAATTTTGATGAAGTTTTAAGGGAACGGGCTTCGCCTTGTCTTCGTCATTTAATCTGTATCGTCCTGATTTTCTGAATTCATTTTCCATAAAGATTCACTTCCATTTACCTATGATAAACTTTTATGCCTCAAATCATCAAAACTTATGTCTAGAATTTGGCTTAATTTTTCCATCATTATATTTTTGCCTAAAATAACTAAAGGGCTGATTTCATTAGTAAACTTCACAAGAAAATGTCCGACAGAAACGATCAGAAATACTTATTATTTTGTGTCTAACTCCGATTAGAAGTGTGAGAGAGGATTTAGTGGTTAAAATTATATCAATTCTATGTAGTTTAGTTGCGTTTAATATCGTGGCCTTAGAGAATTTCTCTAAAGAAAATTCTCTTGGAGAAAGATATCATTTATTAAATGCGGGGCAAAAATATTCTCTGCATCTTAGGCTCTTGAAAGTCTTAAGCCGAAGAACTCGACGAACGAGATTTCAAGAAAAAAAATATAATGAAGTTTTCACTCATAATTCAACTGAACTAATCAACATCTTCATTAATCAGGCACATGCTAGCTCTGATGAAGACTCAAGTATTCGGTGTAATTTTGGAGGATGGATGTCCATCCTTAATGAACAAGCTGAATGTATTCCACCTTGGAAGAAAAGCGTTCGAAGCAATCCACGCCTTGAAGTCTTTGGGGACACTTACACCCGTGATTATAGTTGTGGCGGAGGTAAACTTTTTCGGTGTAATCCTGTTCTTTTTGGACCGGGAGAAGATGGTAAAGGAATTTGCGCAACAGCAAATGATTCAGATCCAAGTGACTCGACTAATGCTTGTATGAATAGCTTCCTTTCTGAAGAAGGTGGTATTCGAAAATTGATTGATGACCTCCAGAGTGATCCAGAGAAACTTTCATCTTATTTGGCCATCGTCACAGAAACATTGAGGTTTTGCCAAGAAGAAGAGGAGAGCTTTCTTTACTGTGATCAACTTACAGAGACACTTCTTAATATCTCAGGTATTTCTATTACATGTGAAAATCAAGAGTCTTTGAAATCCTACCTTCCTGACATTATCACCCCCTTTAACTTAGAAGAGCTCGACTCCATTACAAATGGGCTTGGAACAGCTGCTCTAGAGTATGCTGAAGAACTTGCTCGCAGACAAAAAGAAGTTCGTTTAAAAAATAGAGCAATATACAAGGAAGCAATCGCTAGCTATCAACAAGATCAAAGAATCATTGATACCATTGATAGAATTCGAGACAATTCTGACAAATGTATTTCGGACTCTTGTGATGGCACGAGGTGGTCCCGCTCGAAGCCATCAGGTACCTCTGTCGCAAAATGTGCTCGTTATGTTAAATACGCCATGTTTCCACCTGGATCATCAAACGAGGGTTTTGGAACTTTTAGTGAGTACCCCTGGGGCACCGACGCTGTAGAGTCTGGCCCATGGTTAAGAGATAAAGGGTTTGTAAATTTAATGGATATCCCAGAAATGAGCCACCTAACTCCAGAGACAGCACCAGTTGGCTCTATCCTTGTATACGATAAACCGGGAGCTAACCG
>JAIPEG010000046.1 GCA_021737405.1 Bacteriovoracaceae bacterium | reverse complement strand
CTAAATCCAATTTCATATCTTTAACAAAAGTTGTTGAAACCATAAAAAAGATAAGAAGAATAAAAACCATATCGATGAGAGGTGACATATCAATTTGAACGTCCTCATCTCTTCTGATCGATCTACGCATGAGCGACCCCTTTTGTTGCATTCATTTTGTGATCTAAAGGAGACCATAATTTCTCTATAGTCTCTTCCATTTCGATAACTAAAGCTGTTTGCCTTCTCTCAAGTAAGCGCCCAGCAATTAAACCTGGAATTGCCACGGCAAGACCCATTTGAGTTGAAATTAAGGCCTGTGAAATCCCACCAGCGATACCACCACTTTGAGAAAAAAGGCTCATTTCTGCCAATGAATCAAAGGTTTCAATCATTCCTGAAACCGTACCTAAAAGACCAAGTAAAGGGGCAAGAACAACAACTAAATTTACAAGACCTTTATAACGAGATAATTCATCTTCTTCTTCACTCAAAAGAATAAGAGCATCATCCTTGTTAGCGGACTCATCATTTTTAATCTTAAAAACCTTATTTAAAAAGTCTTGATAAACGCCTAAATCTCCCCGAGTCAGCAAAAGTGCTCTATGGCTCATTGAAAACCATAGAAGCCCGGCCGCGATAAGTAGAGGTGGCATAACGAATCCACCAGCGTGATATAGGTCAATTACCCTATCAAGCATGACTAACTTCCTTTTCAAAACGGTTAGAAAGTCTTAATGCTTCTCTTTCTAACATGATTTTAATTTTATTAGACCAACCACCTAAAAGATTACCTAATAAAAGAGAAGGAATAGCGACCACAAGACCAAGTTTAGTCGTAATAAGGGCCTCTGAAATACCTGACGAAAGTAACTTTGGATCCCCTGTTCCAAATTCGGTGATGATATCAAAAGTTGAAATCATACCCGTAACCGTACCAAGTAGACCTAAAAGTGGAGCGACTGCTGCCATCACAAGGATTACCGCGCCAAATTTATCAAGAAAGTTTAACTCACCTAGAATAGACTCATGAATAATAGTTTCACGCGCTTCTCTCTCTTTATTTTTTGCCATCAAAGTATTTCCAACGACACGATCAAAAGGAGTTTTACGAAGAGATACTTTCGCTTCCACATTTGAGAGTTCACCTGATTGAATTTCACTAATTAACTTCTTATCAACTTTTGCCGCGCCAAAGAGAAGAAAGCCTCTGATCACAACTAGAACCAAGGCAAATAGTCCAAGGGCCACAATAACATAAGCAATTGAGCCACCGGCCTCAACCATTTCCATAAAAGATTTATCTTTTTTGACCTCAACGCCCTTTGATGTGGTTTCATAGAGAAAAAGAGGCAACTCTCCAAAAAACTCACCAGACTTAAATTTTGAAAGTGTCTGACTTAGATCTGCTTCTGTAAGCTTAAGTTTCCCAAGGCCTACAGGCATAAGCATAGAAGCTTGATTTTCAAAGAGACCAAAACTTGCAATCCTTCCAAGCTTAATCATGCCTCCACGAACAAGCTTTCCTTCTCTTGTGAAGAATTCACCATCAGCATGATGGACTCGCCCTCCCTCATCGAGAAGCCCTCTCGCTCCAGCTAAAATCCCTGAAATTTTACTCTCATCGGTTTTAAAAACAGCCCACTCTTCTTCGGTCAGTCCAAGAGTCACTTTTCCTTGAAGAAGAGTTGTTTCCAACAAAGAGTTAGAGCTCTCAACATTTTCTAGATTTCTCTCAGCTTCAATAACCTTGGCCGAAAGAAGTTCATTTTTCTTTGTTAAAGAAACCAATTCATTTTGGGATTTATCAAGATCGGCCTTAGCCTTTCTCACTTTTTGTCCATATTCCGTTTCAATGACTTTTTGTTGACTCGTTAAAGAGCGTTTTTGAGCAACAAGAAAGGCAAGCTCTCTTTGATAGGTTTGTAGCAATGTTTCCTTTTGTGCAAAAGAGCTAGCAGTTAAGAAGGAAAGTATAAGTATAATAGTTTTCATAATCTTCTCTCTCGTCCTTTATTAAAAGACATTAGGGATATCGTATTGCCCAGTTCTGATTTGTTTCTTTAATCCATCAAAGAGCTTGGCGACTTTTTCTACTTCATTTTTATTTTTCAAAGGAATGTAATCAAAAGATCCTTTTTCATTTTTTCTAGTAAAGCCATAACGGTTATCAGAAGTTTTATAAAAAAGAGTCACCATTCCAAGCTTTGCAACACTGACAAGGTTTTCTTCGCCGTCGATAACGAGAGTTTGACGATGAACACCGTTTTCTCTTCCAAGTCTTAGCTCATCTTCGATAAAGGCCCAAAGTTTCCCTAAGGCCTTTTGTCCATTAATAATGCCGGTCTCAAGTCCTTCTTCAATTTCTGTCACGTCTTTTAGACGTTTTTCCTTTTGAAAAGGCAGAGAAGACTGAACCCACTTCTTAACTTCAATAACTTCTTTTTTTAGAAGTGGCACCAAAGTATCACCGTCAAGGGTCGCCTTTGATAATTCAGTTTTGATGGTTTTAAGTCTTTCTTGACTCTGTTTTATAGAGAGTTCAATTTGTTGAGTCTGTGCACTTAGTTGTGCTTTTCTTGCCTGAAGGCTTTTGAGTTCACTTTGAAGCTCTGACTTTCTGGCATTATTTTGGGTGTTAAGATTTTCAACCTCAGTTCTAAGGTCAACTATCTTTTGAGCGAGGCCACTAATCGCTTTAGTATTAGCACCTGCTGAAGGCATCAATAACAATGTTACTACAAGTAAAAATGCTCTTTTAGCATTTTCCCCATTTCTGGTGTCTCTCAATTTCATATTCGTCTCTCAATGTTTGTCTCTCTTAAACCTTATTTTTTAAAGTAGAGGTAAATCCGAGAGAGACGTTCGAATTTACCCCTACGCTTAGACTAGTTTCTAGCTAGATTAGTCCAACCTTTAAACCATTCATCATTTGCGTCTTTTACAGCACCTGCAAAATCAACGGCCGTAAACCAAGTGCCGTGGCGATCACCAAAAGGAGTCACGTCACCAAGGTTAGTAAGCTCTTTTGCGACAGGAACGTATCCATCAAGTGGTGATGTTCTTGTTTCACCCATGTCGACGTTAAAATCATCAGCAGAAAAGAAGTCTGCAACATTCCAAGTTTCTCCTTCTTCAGCTTCGAAGGCCTTTTTACAGAATGTAAAGTTACCAATTAAAATTACCTCGCCACCATCAACAGTTGCTTGATCGTCAAAGTCGATACAGCCTTTCTTTGTTGTGGTGAAAATTGTGTTATTAAGCTCTATTGCTGAGCCCTTTCTCAAAAGAAGACCAGATCCCCCTGTTGCAGCTGCACCAGTAGATCCAAGAATTGTCATATTAGAAATAATAGGGTTCGATCGAGGAGTTGCATCCATTGGAGAGCTAAGATTGTCAGCTTCAATTCCATTGTTAGCAGCATCATCAAATTGATCGATGATTACGAATTGAGCGCGTCCAACCCAACCAGAAGTCCAATCCATTGAATCGTCTTTGTTACCAGTTAGAAGAAGGTGTTTAACGTCAACAGTTCCTCCAAAGAATTCAACACCATCATCTGCATTTTTATGTACCTGAATGTAATCAACGATTGTGCCGTTACCAACACCTTGAAAGGCAACTCCGTTAAGCTCGTTATCTGGAGAGACTTCAAATCCTGCAAATTCAACTCTTACATATTTTAAAACACCTGAATTATCTGTCGGATTGTTGCCACCATAAACACCTGTACCACGAGCACCAGGACCTTCTCCTGTTGCTTCACAAGGGTTAGCTGCAGTGTAGGTACCACATGTATTAATAGGAGCATTGCCATTTAAGATAAGCCCGCCCCACTGGCCACGATCAGTATTTCCAACATTACCAGTAGTAAAAACGATTGGAGCTTCTTTTGTTCCTTGAGCAAAGATTTGTGAGCCTCGAGAGATCACAAGAAAGTCAGCGCCTTTATTACCGATAATCTTTGTTCCTGGCTCAATTGTTAAAACACCTTTGTCAGTGTTATCTCCACCGATAAAGACTCCACCTTGAAGAACCCACAATTTATCTGCTGTTAAAAGAAGGTTACCCGAGTAAGTTGCAGAATCATTAAGACCACAAGCTTCCTTTCCTTCTCTTGTGCCTAATGTGTCGGACCAATTAGGACAAGCTGCATACATTTGAGTGCTGATTAAGCCGAGTGTAAAAACACTGATGGCCACAGTTTTTAAGTTCATAGAAAACCTCTCTCATTAAAATTTAAGTTTCTTAATTAAATTTGTAAGGAATATGAGAAAGGAAGTCACAACAAGCTATGATTGTAATTATTAGGGTTTCGTTAGATTCTTTAAAGATCAATAGATACGTGTTTAAAGACGTCGTAGGCGGGTTCTTCGTAAGGGTGAGCGCTCAACATTGCGCGTAAAACATTTGTAATCTTTTCATCACTCACTACCGTTTCTATGCGAACTTCTCTTACCTTTTCTATGTTATTTTCCCTCCCAATAGTAGGGTTAGATCCGGCCAGGGGTCTAAATTGCCCAAGACCTTCTGTCTCAAAGCAGCATAAGTCATAGTTACCAATTCGGCCGGCACCAGCTGCAAACATGGCCTCCTTAACGATTTCTTTATCTTCAATATTTACGAATACAATTACTTTATACATAAGAATGACATCTTACCTGATCATTTAAGTCAGTCAAATTAATGCTCTTCCAATACTTTCTTACATTCGTAATTTTTGTTTCCTGCCAAATAGACAAACGAAATCGTTCGGTACAACATTTTCTTAACAAAACCTTAACATGAGTTATGGCTACCCATTTCATTCAAGGAGGAATTTTATGAAAAGGGGAATCTTAACGTTAGCGGCAGTGGCAGCCTTTAGCGTAACACCAGCGTACAGTTGCGATCAGTACGGTACTTCAGGAATCGTAGAAGAAAACAATTTATGGATCTCAGCAGATGCTAAGGCCATCAATGGAATGACTCAAGAAGTCTTCAATGATGTTCTTGATAGAGTTGAATCAATCTATGAGCCTATTCTCCAGGGAATGGGAAAAAGTCTAAGTGTTCAAAGAAATTGGGATGATGGGACAGTTAATGCCTATGCTCAACAAAGAGGAAACACTTGGAGCATCGCTATGTTTGGCGGACTTGCTCGACATGAAACAGTAACTCCAGATGGATTTGCTATGGTTGCTTGTCACGAGCTTGGTCACCATCTTGGTGGACAACCACGTAAGAAGAGCTGGTTTGGAAGTGCTTGGGCATCAAATGAAGGCCAATCAGACTATTTTGGTGCAATGAAATGCTTAAGAAAGTATATGGAACTTGATGATAACGTTGCCCTTATGGCCGCTATTGAAGTTCCAGAATTCGCTGTAAAGAAATGTGAAGCAAACTTTTCAAACGCTGAAGATATTGCAATGTGTAAAAGAAGTTCAATGGCAGGTATGAGTCTTGCTGGTCTTTTCAAGGCCTTAAGAAAGCTACCAGCTCCACTTGCTTTTGATACGCCGGACACGAATGTTGTGAGCGCTACTAATCATAATCACCCAGAGCCACAATGTCGTCTTGACACATACTTTGCTGGAGCAATCTGTGACAAAGATCACTATGCAGATATGGATCCAAGTGATGTGAATAAGAATGTTTGTACAAGAACAGAAGGTTTCACTTTAGAAACTAGACCACTGTGCTGGTACAAGCCATAAATCTATTTAACGTTATCTTGATGAGCAGACGTCTTCCGCTCTATTAAGTGAAAGCCGCCCCTTTAAAAGGGCGGCTTTTTTTATTTGAGCCCAGTCTGAACTTGCCATAATTTATGATAGAGGCCTTCTTTAACCACTAGATCTTGATGAGTTCCCTCTTCAACAATCTCACCACTATCAAGCACAAAGATCTTATCAGCATTAACAACCGTACTTAATCTATGGGCGATAATGATTGCTGTCTTAGTCTTAGTAAGCTCTTCTAAACTTTTTTGAATCACAGCTTCCGTCTCATTATCTACGGCACTTGTGGCCTCATCAAAAATAAAGATAGGTGCATTTTTCAAGATGGCCCGGGCCAAAGATAGGCGCTGCCTTTGACCACCAGAGAGCTTTTGACCTCTCTCCCCTATCAACGTTTGATACCCAAGTGGTAGACCTTCAATAAATTCATGAACAGATGCCTTTTTTGCCGCTTCTTTTACGAGATCTGTTGAGGCATCTAAAGTTCCAAATTTAATATTCTCCTCAACTGTGCCATTAAAGAGATAAACATCTTGCCCGACATAAGAGAATAACTGCCTGAGAGAGATAAACTTCCAATCTTTTATACTTTTACCGTCTAGTAAGATCTCACCTTGATTCGTTTCATAAAACCTTAAGAGAAGCTTTACGAGAGTTGATTTACCCGAGCCGGTAGGACCGACAAGTCCAACACTCTCACCCTCGTTCAAGAGAAGATTGATTTTCTGAAGGGTTTTTGCCTCATTATTATAAGAGAAACTCACATCTTTAAATTCGATGCACTTTGGTTTTTCAGTGCTACTAAAAGTACCCTCATTAATTTTCCGTTGAGTATCGATTAGAGAAAAAATCCTTCTGGTAGATGCCATCGCCCTTTGATAAAGATCAAAAGTAGCTCCAAGCCCAGTAAGAGGCCAAAGAAGTCTTTGAGTCATAAAGATCAACACACTATAAGATCCAACGGCCAGGACTCCAGTGGTTGTGTAATGCCCACCTAAGACTAAGGTAAAGAGAAAGCCCATTAAAATGACCATGCGGATAAGGGGAGAAAAAGAAGAGGAGAGAGTAATGGCATGCTCGTTGGCCTTTGAGTAATCAAGGCTTCGCTTTTCTAGGCGCTTCCATTCGTGAATCTCAGCGGTATAGCTTTTAATCGTCGCCATTCCTAAAATGTTGTTATTAAGAAGCCCACTTAGGAAACCTGCCTGATCTCTTACTTCTTTGTAGCGAGGTTCAATCTTCTTTTGATAATAAAATGATCCAAGAAGGATCAGAGGTACCGGTATAAAAGCAAATAGAGCAACGACGGGGTTTAGATAAAAGAAAATGCCGCCAATCACGATAATAGTGGTTGATACCTGAAGAATTGAATTGGCCCCACCATCAAGGAAACGCTCCAACTGATTGACGTCATCATTAAGAATACTGATGAGATTCCCCGTGCTCTTATCCTCAAAGTAAGAGAGTTCTAGGTCTTGAAGATGCTTGTAGCCATCCATTCTAAGGCCATGTTGAATCTTTTGAGCGATCCCCCGCCAACGCACTTGAAAGAGGTATTCAAATAAACTCTCTAACGCCCAGATAAGAAAAGTCAAAATGGCCAAAACATAGAGTTGATCCATGACTTCTACAAAACCAAAATTTGATAAGAGAGACTCCTTTCTTTTAACAACGACATCCACAGCTGCTCCGATTAGAAGTGGAGGTGCCAGGTCAAAAATCTTATTAAGCACGGAATAGAAAGTCGCCATCTTCACATCAAAATGCAAATCAACGGCATAGGTCCACAGACGCCTGAGGTCGCTAAAAGAATGTTTCATATATTACCTATTTAGAGTTGGCGCTAAAATAACAGGCTCTAAAGGCTATGAGAAGATTACAATAAGCTAGATAACGCAGAGTTTAATTCATCAAAATCAACAGGCTTTTCAAACATATGAGAAAAGAGCCCACTCTTACTAAACTTTTCAAAATCTTTTATAAATCCACTGACAAGGATGATTGGAGCTTCAACGTTTTGTTTACGCAGCTCTTGCGCCAAATCAAAACCAGTCATATCGGGCATTCTGCCATCAGTGATAATGATATCAGCAAGATCGTTTTTGAAATAACTTAGTGCTTCACGACCATTTTGAAATTCAAAAACGCTAGCTTCCGGGAAGGCACTACATATTTCAAGAGCATAGAGAGCTCTTAGGGGAAGCTCATCTTCTACGATTACAAACTTCATTTTTTCCAGATGTGAGAGTTCATTCGATTATAAAGAAAAACTATAGAATAAAATACGACAAAATAGACATAAAACTAGAAATCATTGAGTCGCAATATAATATTGAACGCCTTGGGGTTTTTTCTTAATGTATTGAGAAAGATAGATCTTAAGCGAAGAGAGCGGGATAAGCTTAGGGCCACGCTTACCATGAAAGCATAGTGAAGATAAAAAAGACGTAGTCTTAAATGTAGTAAGGTATTCCATTTCTCGAAGTTTTGAGAAATCAATTCAGCTCCTTTAAAGCCAAGTGACAGACCCTCTCCAGTGATTCCATCTAAGAACATGTAACTATCACCTAAAAAGAAGACTCTCCCTACTCGCTCCCTAATCGATACTTTCTTAAAAGGCCCATGGCCTTTAAAGTCATGAGCAGAACGTTCAAAATTCAACCTCTTTTTTAGAGAGGGAAATTTATCAAAGAGAAAGCTGCGTAAGTTTTCATTAACACCCGGATTAATAGCGTCTTCAAACCATAGAAAGGCCACCTCGATCTTAGTGTCACTAACAGGCGTTATGTAGGCCTCGACCCCATCTTGCCAATAGACTTCGACCTGTTGACTCCAAGGAGCAATGTTAAAGTGCTCCCGGGCTCCTAAGCGATAAGGACCACGGCGTACTTTTTCATTATTTAAGAATTTTCGAACAGGTGAATGAAGACCGTCACAGGCAAAGACGTAATCGTAGACCAAATCTTCGACTCCTTTAAATTGACAGTGAACCTTATCCCCCACTTCTTTAAGGCCTAACCAGGTAAATCCTGAATTGAGCCGAATTTCATCAAATTGATGAGCCCGTTCATAGAGCTTTTTTGATAAAACCTTTCTCTCTACCCCAATGCCAACTTGCCCCATAAAACCTTTTAAATACTTTTGGCCATCAATATAACTTACACCATTAAAGGAGAAACTATCCTTTCCTGAAGAAAAGTGGATACCATTATTCTTTAACGCTTTTACACCAGAGGGCATAATCCCTTGGCCGCAGGCCTTGTCTTTTGGCCATTCTCCCTTTTCAAAAACATCAACAAGATGTCCGTTCTTAGCTAGGTTAATGGCGGCCATTAAACCAATGGGACCACCTCCGATAATAGCAATTTTCAAGGGTGGCCCTCGCCTAGAAACTTTTCTTTGTAGTCATTGAATTGGCACAGCATGGCCTCTTCTTCTCTAATACGGAAAAAGAGGATCACACCATTTAATACACTAAAGATCATAGCGAAAATAAAGTAACCCCCCATTAGAGGAAGGGCCGCAATTTCAAAGATCACCCCAAGATAATTGGGGTGTCTTATAAAGTTAAAGATGCCTTTTTTAACAACTGGAGCTTCTGGAAGCACAACAATTCGAGTAGACCATCTCTTCCCAAGAGTCCAAATCGCGGTTAGGCGAAGAGTTTGTCCCAAAAGGAAGAAAACTAAAGAGCCATAAAATAAAGGTGGACTTATAAGGGAGCTCCTTTGAAAAAAGGCTAAATAAATAAGAGCAACGAGCCAAGAGGTGTGAAGGAGGACCATGAAAATATAGTTCTTCTCTTCAATGATCTTTCCACCAAGACCCAAAATATATTTTTCATTTCTTTTAGCAACAAAGAGCTCAAATATTCTTTGAACACAGGTAAATATAATAATCAATTTAAAGAATACGATTAATTCCATTTAAATAATCCTAACTCAGCACTAAAGGCAGGCCCCATGGCAACACTCATCGCCAAATGCCCTCGATATTCCTCTGGGTTCTTTCTATAAAGTTCTAAATTTCTTAGAAAAATATCCAAAACACTTACAGAGGACATATTACCATTTTTCTTTAAACTCTCCCATGAATGAGTCAATCCCCCTTCAGGAAGATCAAGTACTTTCTCTAGAGCGAGCATAACTTTAGGTCCACCAGGATGGGCAAAGAATGACTTAATCTCTGAAAGAGAGATCTTTCGCTCAGACAAGAATTTATTCATAGGCCCCGGAAGTTCTCGCTCAGTAACTTCGGGTACGTTCTTATTTAAAATAATACTAAGACCCTTTTCTGAAACATCCCAACCCATCGTATCCTCTGAGTCTCGAAAGAAAATACTTAGGCTATCTTTCAATTCAAGAGGGGCCTTGAGAGCAAGAGGATGCTCATCTCCAACCATTAAAACGGCCGCAGCACCATCTCCAAAGAGAGCAGTCGAGAGAAGATTGGCAACTCTTAAGTCCCCCATCTGAAAAGTAAGCGAGCAGCACTCAACACTAAAGAAAATGACGGCCTCTTTTGGGTGACCTAATAAATAATCACTAACTCTATTGATACCAGCGACTCCGGCCATACAGCCAAGTCCCATCATGGGCACTCTTTTGGTGTCCGTTTTAAAGGGTAAGAGATTCATAATACGGGCCTCTAGACTTGGAATAGAAAAGCCTGTGACTGTATTACTCCAAATACTAGAGATATCTTCTGGATTAAGGTTATTGGCCTCTAGGACGTCACTGATGGCCTTACGTCCGATCTCAGTAGCGACTTCAATAAAGAGTTTATTTCGTTGTCCAAAAGTCATCTCTTCAAAATAGCCCTCTAAAGGCATACTAAGATGTCGACTCTCCACGAGAACATTTTTTTGGAGGGTCTCAATTCTTGCGTGATTCTTGATTTTATCACCCCACACTTTAAGGAGCGCCCCAGTTAACTCTTCTTGATTGTAGTAGTGCTTGGGAAAACTTGTTTTTATGTCGACGAGAAAGGCCATAATTTGTCCTTATTTAAAAATGTGAGTGAGTTTAATGTCCAAACGAATCTCATCGGAAAGCTTGGCAACGGCGATACTAGGATCAGGGATTTCCATCTCTTTTAGACTCCAAACACTTTGTCCAGAAACCGACAGTGTTTTCTCTAAGAAGTTTAACGAGGCCATCATAATAAATGGCTTCTCCTTTCCTCGCATCACGACAATTCCGGCTAACTTTTGTGGTTTCTTATCTTTTATGAAAATCGGTCCGTTAAAGAGAACATTGATACTTTGAAATTCTGGCATCCCCATGCATTGAGTATGAAGTTTTGTGTCCCGTCCTTGATGATCCGTGTTCATGTCCTTTATAAGAAAGACAAGTTCAAGATCTTTTAAAACGCCATTTTTTTCATCATAATCGGCCTTGTAATTGTATCTTAAGACAAATCCATCAACATCACTGGAAAAGATACCTACCTTTGTGCTTTCAACCGTAAATTTTAGATGGTCTTTTGCCTCTTGGGCCAATTGATAGGAGTCAAAACTCTTCGATCCTGTAATTACCTCGGCCTTAAGACTCAAGCTTGTTACGAAAAAAAAGAAGAGAAGTATTTTAACTAGCTTCAATGAATCCTCCAAAGAGTTCGACTGATAAAATTATCCACAAATTGGCCGACAAAGGGAAACGCTGTAACTTCAGTGGCGTATCTTTGATAGTTCTTGTTTCGCATTAAACGCCTTTCCTTTTGGCCCGCTCCCCAGAATATATAAAAACTCCAAGAGAAACTCAAAAGCAAATGATCCCCAGTCATATTTGGCGCTGTCCAAATCATCGCCAAAAAGGCCGCATAAATGGGGTGGCGACAAATAGAATAGGCCCCTCCACTAACAAGCCTATTTTTAAAGCCAATTCCTTTTAGAGACTTGTACCACTCTTCTATACCAGATTGTTTAAAAAGGCCTGTTGAGAGCATCGCCCAAAACATAAACACCCATGACAAGACATAGGGCAGTTGAATGAGCATAGCTCGACTATACTCAAAACTAAACTCGTAACGATAGTATTCAACTCCAAAATTTCCCCAATATTTATCAAGTAAAATAATGCCTAGGCAGGCATGAAGTGAGTAGAATGTGGCATAGAGAGGTCCAGGAATTGATTTTAGCAATTTCGTCTTTATTCCACTTGAAAGCAGAAAGCTATGAGGTGCACAAAAAAACAAAATCAACCCCACATCCACGAGTAGAGTTAGTCCAAGTGACGAGTAAGTTTGACGCCCCGAACTGTCGTATAAGAAGAAGAACAACCTTAGAATGGCAAAGTGAAAGAGAAGGATATTGATGATGCCAATTAAGATAAAATTATACTTTTTAGCGAGAAATTCTTTTACTTTCGATTGACCCATTTTACTCTTGTCCTTTAAAAGGTGTCTTGCCTCATTAATTTACGTCAAATAATGGCAGCACAATATAGGTTTAGTGACCTACAATTGAATAATATTAAATGGTTAGCTTAAGGATATAGGTCAAATGGTTTATAAGACTGATCACAAATTATTAAGAAAAGAGCGCTTTTTTATAGGTATTTTATTGGGTGTAGTCGGTATTTTAACTGTCATAGATGTCTATGAAGACTTCGTCGACGGCACTGAATTAAGACATTTGGGCCTTGATCTCACAATTGGACTTTGCGCTATTAGTGCCGTGGTCTATTTAATCTACAAAATGACAATGGACCAAAAGAAGATAAACTTCTTAATTAAACAAAAAGATATTCTCTCAGAGATTGTAAAAAGCCACGAAAACAAGTCTAGAATTTTTGTTGAAGGACTTTCTAAGCAAATTGATGAAGAGTTTGAGAATTGGAAACTTAGCCAAGCAGAACAAGAAGTTGCCCTCTTGCTCTTAAAAGGAATCACCAATAACGAGATAGCCCAAATTAGATCAAGTGCAGATAAGACCATTCGTCATCAGTCCGCTTCTATTTATAAGAAGGCCAATCTTAAAGGCCGACAAGAGTTACAAGCATATTTCCTAGAAGACCTTCTTGCACCTCAAACAACACGCCATGAATAAGCAGCTTTTAAGGCCTACTCTTATTGTGGTCTATTTGCTCATCATTATTACTAGTCTTATTTGGACAGAAGACTTACAGCAAAAGAATGAAGAAAACATTTTTCTAACAAAGACGGGTCGCGACAGTTACCATGAGTTTGATGAAAAATTTAATGTGGTGCCAATGGTGGTGGCCACGACACAAGAGGGCCTAAAAGAAGAAAACTTTCTTGAATCTTTAAGCAATATCTGTGGCGAAGAATGCCATGCCCACTCGCTTACTGATCTCTCCCCTCATAAGGCCAAAAAAGAGGGGGATGGCTATCTGATTGTGGCCTCTCAAGAAAGTACAAAAGAGAAATTTAAGATCACTATCAAAAAGATGAATGCTCTTGTACCCCATCTAAGTTTTATGGGAATACCCTATACAAATATATTACTGGATGAGTATTCAAAAACTATAAAAACGTACCTTTTTCCTATTCTCTTTGTTGGTATTTTTCTAATCCTCTCTCTTTTTATGGGAACTTTCTTAGAGGCAATTTTGTGTTTTATACCAGGACTCATGAGTGCTTCTCTCTCTCTTCTTGCCACCAAATTATTTTTTGAAACTACCAATCTTGTAACCTCAATTGTTCCTCTTCTACTCTTTGTTATTGAGTTAAGTCTAGTTCTTCATATTCATAACACGGCAAAGGAGCTTAAGAGTTTAAAGTTGGCCCTAAAGGACAAATATGAGCCTATTATTCTGATGGTCGTAACCACCTTTATTGGCTTTGGCTCCCTTTCTTTCTCTTCGCTAGAGGCCATTTCTCAATTTGGACTTTTATCGTCCTTCCTTATTTTACTTTGCACCGTGATGACCATTTTTTGGCTCTCTCTCCTGTCAACATGGTTGCCTGAAATTTGGTTCTTTCAAAGTGAATCTAAAATTAAATTTAATATTCCTGGTTCTTGGGCAAAGTGTTGGTCTTTAAAGAAAATTATAGTTTTCACTATTCTCTCCATCGTCCTCGGTTCAATTTCCCTCCCTAAAATCGAAATCATTACCGATGCCTCCCGCTATTTTCCGTCAGAGTTAAAGATTAAAGAGAAGATGGATCAAATAGCCGAGCAATACTTAGGCACTCCGATTCTAGAGATAACCTTACCTTTATTAGATTCATCATTGGAGGAATTTAAAAAAATTGAAGAGCTAGAAGATAGCATAAAGACCAAGCTTGGAGTCAGTATCATCTCCGCTAATACTTTAGTAAAGCTTGCCAACCTTAAGTACACCTCTGAGGAAAAACTACCCCCTCATAAACTGTCCTACTTTGCTCTCAAAGGACGAATTCCACCTTCCATTAATGAAGGCTACCCCTTAGATGATGAGTACCGGATAACCATTCTTTTTAAAAATATTAATGTTGATGAATATGAAACGATGCTCTCATCTATTGAAGAGATTATTGCAAAAAGTAATCTTCACGCCAGCTACAATGGCCTCTACTATCACCTGATGAAGGCACAGAAGCAAAT
>JAIPEG010000045.1 GCA_021737405.1 Bacteriovoracaceae bacterium | reverse complement strand
CATGCTTACTCTATTCTATACTTAAGCGCCTGAAATAAGGTTGGAGAACTTGGCACTCCCTTTGCTCCTAATGAATTGAAGACCCGAACAGAAGGAGCGGTCATGGAAAATATACTTTTAAGAAAATCAAAGAAGGCCATGGCCTCAACCCTTGAGAATAAGGATCAAATTAAGCTGGTTTTAAAGGCCTACCAAGGACTGGCCGTCGCGATCTTGATTTTAATGCTATTAAACTAAATTTACTGTCAAAAGGATTTTTGACATTACTTTTTGATTATCGCTAACATGAATTCAGGGATGAATAAATGGATTTTAAAACTATGACCAATGAAGGTTTGACCCATCTCGCGCTAAGCGAGTTGCACACATGCCAGAGCTACTATCAGCGCCTCTTCTATGGCCTCTTAGAGCTGAGTGACGTCACCAACACAACTCCTATTCGTTCTTGGGCCGCGAGCTTTAATCACCAAGCAAAACTTCATATTAGAAGGCATTGGTTAAATCAAGATTTTGATCAAATTGACTCGAGTCCCATAGAAACAGTCAGTTTATTTGAGGTCAAAGACAATACGAGATCATTTTTCAAAACCCTAGAAAATATTATTACCCTAGGCCTTATGAACGATGAGACCTACCCAGACACCATGACCTTAACTCTTAATTTTCTCTTCTTGCATGCCAAAAGACTGCATTTACTCACAACAGAATTAACAAACCTAGAGATCGACCTGCCACGGGTGATCCTTATGGATACGATTTCAACGGAGGAAGTGATTCCTGCTTATCGAGTCGACTCTAAGGCCATCTTTCAATTGAAAGAAGATAAACAAGCCCCCATCCGTTCGATTGAATCCCAGAGAGATAAAAAATATGAGGAACTTATTCAAAAGGGCCATCTTTGGATAAGTAAAAAAGAATATGACCTTGCCCGTGAAAGTTTTATGAGGGCCCTCAATTTTCAAGAAACCGCCGAGGCCTATAATTTGATAGGTTGGTCCTATTCTTTAGAGTGTGAATTAGAAAAGGCTAAGAAGTTTTGTCTTAAGGCCATTCAAACTGATCCCGCTTATGGGGCACCCTATAATGACTTAGGCAGTTATCTACTGGCCGAAGGTGAAGTTAATGAATCATTAAAATGGTTTGAACTTGCCAAAAATTCCAGAAATTATCAAAATAGAGAATACCCTTATATTAATGCGGGCCGGGCCTACATGGGAAAGAGAGAGTTTACCAAGGCTCTTCAAGAATTTTCCATGGCCTTAACGATTGCCCCCTTTAATGAGGAGTTGCACCATACGGTGCAAAGACTAAAAGAGACGCTGGCCAAAAGTGACCTATACGTTCACGAAGATGAGGTTCCCCCTTCACTCTTTTGAATGAGGGATCAGTCAGCGAATAGAGTGAAAGGAAAACATGACTGATCAAAAAATAACCTCTATCAAAAGAGATGAGTTAGAGGCCTATCTTAATCAATTACTATGCATTCAAGAATTTACAGACTATGGCCCTAATGGTCTTCAAATTGAAGGTAAGACTTCTATTTCAAAAGTCGCCTTTGCCGTCTCAGCAACGAGAGCAAGTATTGAAGAAGCTGTTCGCCAAAAAGCAGATGCCCTTATTGTTCACCACGGTCTTTTTTGGAGTTTTCATGGCCCAAAAACGATCACCGGTCCCTTTGCCAAGAGAGTGATTCCTCTCATTAAAAATGACATTAACTTATTTGGTTATCACCTACCCTTAGACGCTCATCCAGAAGTAGGAAATGCAGCGGGAATTTCTCAATTACTTGCTCTTGAAAATTGTACGCCCTTTGGCGATCATAAGGGCTCCCCTACAGGTTTAAAAGGCCAATTTAATAGGCCTATCAAAAGTATTGATTTGAAAGAAATATTAGAAACCCTTCTCAATCACAATGTTATCCTCTCTAGCCCAAACCCTAATCAAGTCATCAAAACAATAGGTATCATCACAGGGGGGGCTAATGGAGGCTGGGTTCATTCGCTCAAAGAAGGGTTAGATGCCTATCTCACTGGAGAGATTTCAGAACATGATTGGCATGAAGCAAAGGAAGCCGGTGTCCATATGTTTGCAGGTGGCCACAACGCTTCTGAACAATTTGGAGTTCAATTGCTTCAAAAGAAATTAAGTGAAGACCTAGGGATTGAATCTTTCTTTCTGGCCTCAGAAAACCCGGCTTAAAATTATTGAGGTAAGCTCTTTAAGTTTGATTGGAGGTGTTCAATAAAGGCCTGCACTTGAAAACTATGAGTTCGCCCTTTTAGGGAAGCAAGACTTAGCCTATTATATAAAGGATTTTGCCCTTCACCAAAAACATAAAGATCCTTTCCGGATTTTAATAATTTATCGACAACGTGCTTTGGTAAAACCCCTACTCCTAAACCATGAGTTACTAACTGGGCCACCCCTTGAACGTCCATTAAGACCGCTTTAATTTTACCTTCAAAATAGCATTTCTTTAAATGGTGCTGAAACCAACCCGTCAAAACAGGTGCTCCTTCCAGGTAAGAAATATAATCAAGTCGACTTAAGAATTCTTTCGTCACACTCGGTACACCAAATGTAGATAAATACTTTGTTGCCCCACAAAGAGTGTGAATTTCATAGCCCACTTCAAATGTTTCTATTTGCTTATCAAGATGGAAGGAATCAACGATAGCAAAATCTAACTCACCTTTTAAAATCATGTGATTCATTTGAGAAGCATATCCATAGAAGAATTTAAAATTGACTTTAGGATGGATTCTAGAAAACTCCGCCGCTAAGGGAAGAATAAAACTATTACCATATTCAATAGGTATCCCAAGATGAATTTCGCCTTTAAAGACAACATCCTCTTCAAGAATTTGGGCGAGAGTTTGTTCAAGTTCATCTAACTGCTTTTTAACGACTAAGAATAGTTCATGGGCCTTTGGAGTAGGAATTGGTTTTCCCTTTACCCGGTCAAAGAGAGCGAGCCCAAGGATGTCCTCTAAGTTCTTAATACTTTGAGAAACGCCTGATTGGGTCAAATGAATCTCTTGGGCGGCCTTGGTCATGCTCCCAGTTCGACAAACTGCTTCAAATATACGCAATAAATTTAAGTTAACATTATCTAAAATCAAGTAGTTACCTTTTTCTTAGTCATAAAAGAGAGAAAGCCATAAGCTCAGCTAATGACTTAGCATGGTGTTTAATAATGTGCATAAGCGATGAGAAAAGTTTACATATATCTTCATGAAAAAACTAACCCTGACACTCCTATTTACTATGTTCTCTCTAACCCAAGCAGCAAACGCTTCTGTAGCAAGTGATGTCTATGGCATGATTAGCTTAAAAGAAGGTGTTGTAGTCTTTAAAAGCCTACAACAAGATTCATTTGGAATTGAAGTTGAAATCGACGAAAGTTCTTTTGAAAATATTGATGTTGGCTGCGAAGAAGGGATTTTTACTCTTGCTCAAAGCTTAAGAAAAGATAGAAGCTTTGAAATCTTAGAAGTTACTTGTGAAACTTTGATTAACGCTGGTTTCTAATTATTTTTAGACCTTTAGCCTCTGCACTTTAAAGAAAGAGTAAGGTTAAAGGTCGCTACAGGCTCATCACCCATCTGCTTAGTAAACGCTTCAACCAAAACAGTCATATTCTCTCTTTCGCCAGATTCGATAACACCTTCAACAAATTTCTTAATTTCCTGACCTTGTTTATTAACAAAGAAAGTATCGCCTTCTGCTCTCTTATGAAAATCTGCTTTAAAGTCTTTAAAGGCCAAAGAAACTTTTCGACCACTATCAGTGATATGCTTCATGGCCGCAACACCACCAGCAACATCAGCAGCAGCACACATGACTCCAAAGTAAAGAGAGCCGAGGTGGTTCTTATTTCTTCTTTTAAAAGGGATTTTAACTTTTGTAACTTCGTCATCAAGCTTAATGATGCTTGGTCTGATAAACCAAATAAGAGGAACTTTAGTAAAACCAAATAAACGAACAAAAGCTGTTTGTTTTAATTCTTCTGGTAATGCCTTAAGAAGTCCCTGCATATTTTATCCTTCATTTAATTATTTGCGAGATCACGTAATTCAAGTGATCGTTTTACATTCAATTCAAGTGCTTTTTTAATAATACCTGAAAAGTCGCTTTCCTTAAACGATTCTAAAGCAGCAAAGGTTACCCCATTTTTTGAAGTAACATTATTTCGAAGTTCCTCTAAGGAAATATTTGACTCTTCCATTAGTTTACTAGAGCCGACCATTAATGAAACACTCAAGTCATGTGCCTTTTCAGGCTCCACACCTTGCTCTCTAAGAAATTCTGCTAATATCCTCGTAAACTCAAAAATATAAGCAGGCCCACTACCAGTAACTGCCGTCATTGCATCCATTTGATCTTCACTACGACAGGAATAAACCGGACCTGCAAGTTCAAATAAATCCTCCAGATTTTTAACCTGATTCTTTGAGACTTCGGGTGATGGTAAGATGAGGGTTATTCCTTTTCCAACTTTTGAAGGAGTGTTCGGCATAATTCTCACCACCAAATCATATTGAAAGGCGTCTTTTAAAACATTTAAAGGAGTTCCTGCTAGCATGGATACAACAAGAGGCTTCTTTTCCCACTCATTCCAATTGGATGCCTTGAGAAAATTAGAAACGGCCTCTGTAAAGTGTTGTGGTTTAAATGCCAGCAAAAGAACATCAATATCTCGCGGAGTCTCTGAGAGGTCCTTAAGGGCAATCCCCTCGGTCAAATCGGCCAATTTCTTCGCCCTTACACCTGTTGGGGTAAAGGTATGAATTGAAGATATTCCCTCTTTCATAGAAGAAAGAAGGGCCTGTGCCATGTTACCGGCACCAAGGGTTAAAATTTTCACTTGATCCCTTTTATAACTCAACATCTAGATCTAATTCGAGTGGAGCACCATGCCTCATGGTATTGACGGCAAAAGCGCGTACCCAAACAAAGTTTCCACAAAGCCTTTTAAAGTCAGTTGGATTGAAAGTGTCATAAGGGGTAAAGATATTTCGTACCCTCAATTCATTATATTCACCGTCATAAATTTTACTGAGAGTTTTCGTAATCCAAGACTCATCACTATCTAAAATAAAGTAGCTAATGAGAGGTGCCTTTAAAATACTTTGATAAGCGTCTTCACTTGGAAAATACACATTGATATTCTCTCTTGAGAAACCTGCTTGTTGATAATAATTAAGCGCCGCCTGCCACCACTCATAACTGGCCTTACTTCTACAAATAATCGTTACTCCCGTTCCCATTAAGGTGGCGGCCGCCACTTGAAGAAATGTATTCATCTGAGGAACAACACTTCCCATGACGGCTACGGCATGCTCGCCTTGAATGGTGAAATCACTAAAGCTTAGTTGTCCAGGAATGGTGCGATTAGAGTGTTGCTTTGTCATATACTCTAGGGCATTTCTACTAATCCACTTATTAAATTTTGAAACAAGACGCTTATCCTGACCCCTGATTCCTTTAAAGAGGGTCTCAAAGTTTAAGGAGAAAAGATCAAGTGCGAGTGACATTCTCTCTACTCGCATAGCAGGTCCTAGTCCACTTTTCATAGCGAGATCTACTCTGTCATGAAAACCATTTTCTTCTGCGACGGCTTTAATATCAACGGTGTGACGATGGATGTGAAAGGCAGGAATATAAACTTTTCCACCTGCTTTTGGCCCAGTACCTGAGAGTTTAAAGCCGCCAAAAGGCTCAATACCAACACGCGCTCCAGTAATGGATCTATTGACATAGAGATTGCCACATTCCATGCGCTCGGAGAGAAAATCAATGTCATCTTGAGATTGAGAAAAGATTCCCCCAGTCAATGCGTAATCGGTTGCATTAAAAATCGTTAATGCTTCTTCTAGATCATTAAATCCAACGATATGAACAACAGGTCCAAAGAGCTCTCTTTTAGCGTAACTATTATTATCGAAGGCCAATTGGCTTGGAACTTCGATGATAGCAGGGCCTAGGCAATATCCTGGTAAATCTTCTTGGCTTCGATCTATAATAACTCGACCACCGACTCTGATAGCCTCTTCCTTGGCTTCTTTCACCTGTCTTTGAAGTCTTTCTTTGTCTTCTTTTGAAATAACCGGGTTTACGCTACAGCTAAAATTATAGCCCTCACTAACCTCCATATCTGCAACGGCCTCTTTTAGCCTTTCAATTAACCTGTCCTTCACGGAGTTATCAACGAGGATCCTGCTGGCCGCGGAACATTTTTGACCGGCATGGGCAAAAGCAGAATAAAGAATGCCTGAGACCGTTTCATCTAACTCAGCATTGGCCGTTACGATGACGGCATTCTTCCCACCAAGCTCAGTAATGACTCGAACAGGAAATTTAATATTCCATAATTTATTTTCGTAAAAGCGTTTTCCTGCAGTGTGAGCAATCAACTGACCGACAGTTTTAGAACCCGTAAAAACATAGCCTGCAACTCCTGGATGCTTAACAAGGGCTGCACCGACATCCTCACCAAGACCAGGCAGGTGAATAAGGGCATCCTTTGGTACACCTGCTTCATGGAGGATATTGACCATCTCTTGAGCGATTAAAGGAGTTTGCTCTGCTGATTTTAAAATTACGGTATTACCAGCAACTAAGGGACCTGCAACCATGCCTGTTGGAATCGCTATTGGAAAATTCCAAGGCGTAATTGCAACAATGGGACCTCTACTAACCATACTGTCTGAATGTACGGTAATTTTTCTCTCTTCTCTTGCGTAATAATTTAGAAAATCAATCGCCTCGTCCACATCACCGTAGGCCTCAGCAATTGACTTGCCGGCCTCATAAGTAATGAGGGCAGAGAGCTCATTTCTTCTACACAACATGATATCTGCGGCCTTTAGAAGTACAGAACTTCTTGTCAGCCAGAACTGGCGACTCCAGTTTCCTTTATTATAACTTTGTTCGGCCATACTAACAGCGCGATCCACGTCCGCAGCGTTTGCTAAACGAATTTTACCCACTAATAAATCTGGTTGAGAACTCGAGTGGATCGTGAGTTCTTCTCCATTGGTTAAGAAGTTATTATCTTTTTCAACAACACCACTTTGCTTTAAAAGGTCTTCTCGAAATTTAGTGTAAGTACGATTAACAATATTCCACTGCTCATTTAAGTAGAGTCTAATGGGGGTGATATTGAAAAATTCTGATGTCATATGAGCGACAGTCGTATCATGTTTTAAAGTCCACTCTTCTTTTTGACGTAAGTGAACCGCCATCGGACTCTCTAAGCGATCTCGCTTATTATGAGATCTCATAATGGTGAGCACACCAACTTGAGAACTATTTTCCATAATTCTTCTTACAAGATAGGCCATACCAACGAGTAAACTGCCAACGGGCACATAGTTTCTAGTAGGCCAACCCATTTTAGCGAGCCCCATGGATAATGCTTCATAAGTCATATGCAAACACTGATGTTCAATCACAGGGATATGAGAAAATTTCTTCTCTCTTAAAACTTCTGCAAAACAGTGATCAGCAAAATTATGAGAAGCGAGGCAGAGTTGCACGTGGGGATCAAATTCAAACATTTTAACGATAAGTTGACGAAAGTTTAGGTCTGTCTCTTCTTTATTTAAAAACTCAGGAGCATCAAAGGAATGGGCATCGGCCTCTACCGTCTCGGCATCCCAGTAAGCTCCTTTTACAATTCTTATGGGCATCCGCAGACCGCGAGTTTTTGCTAGCTCTACAATATCAAGAAGATGATCATAAGCGTCTCTTAAGTAGGCTTGAAGAACGATGCCCGTTTGTTGAAAATCTCTTAGTTCTTCAGTTTCGAGTAGAACTCGAGAATATACCTTAAAAACAATATCTCTATAGTCATAATGTTCAGCATCGATGTTGATGAAAACATCTTTTTCTTTTGCTTTTATAAGGATTTCTTTTAATCGTGGGGCCACAAGTTTATAAGTGTACTCAAGTGCATGAGGTTTGAAATCAGAACAAAGTGCTGAGACTTTAATACTAACGTGAGCGCGGTTGATTCCGGCCTTATTCTGGTCACCTTTCTTTACGTGTTGGCCAAAGCCTTCAATTAAATTGATGACCTCACGACAATAATTGTCCGCTTCTTTTTCACTTACAACCAATTCTCCGAGCTGATCAAGAGTAACGTCTCTCTTGGTACTAAAGAGTCCCTTAAAAGAAGACTCTACTGACTCAATATTTTCTCCCGCGATAAATCGAGTGGCCATTAAACGAACTGATGCTCGCACAAGGGAAGCAAGCTGGGAGGCAGGAATTAAATTTCCAATAAAAAGGCCTACTCTTAGCCCAACCATGACATAGGTTGGAAGAGGTGCTTCCTGTCCTTTCTTTCTTAATAGTTTTGCTTTCGTTGAATCTATTAGTAGACGACGGAAGGTTTCTAAAAGAATTCTCTTAACCTCTACGCCCAATTTGTCATGATCAAGTGAGGGAAGGATCGCCAAGAATTTTAGTAAATGAATTCTCATTAAAGCAAAGCGGGCCGTTAAGTCCAGTCCAAAGTCACTTACCTTCTCAAAAGGAGAGGCCTTGTATTCTTTTAGAAAATGAACGAGCTGTCCTGTTTTATTAGCAATATCCACTTCAAGCTCTTGATAGAAGGGATCATTAATCAAATCAGGAAGGTCATACTTCTTTGTCACAACATCATGAATACTTGGAAAGTCTTTTAAAGGAAGGCTTGCTACTTTTTCAGCATAGTTTTTAAACGCGATATATTTGGCATCTAATACCAGAGAGAGACAAGGCTCTTGGTCTTTATTAAGTTGAATTTGCTCTATTAAATAAAGCTCGCGACCAAGACGAGGCGAATACACTCCGATTAATTTTTCCTCAGGAAAAATACCGAACAAGATGGGAGTGCCATCAATGATTTGTTGAACTCTGTGAGCGCGAAATTCCGTACGAGCAAAGGGAGTTAAACTCTTTTCAAGAAAATCCTGATCAGAGAAAATCGTTTTTTCAAACTCTTCATAGAATTGAATAGTCCAATCTTGATTTTTTATCTTAATTTTTTGGGACAAGATTTCAGGAATAACTGGTGCCAACGCAACAAAAGGTTGATTTTGATTTTCGGTCATATTTTTCTCCATTAGGCTGCCTAAGCTACAATAAAGAAGGCCTAATGTATTTAATACGACGCTATAAACTTATTAAATATAGTGAATTTTTCACTAAAAATTATAAGAAAAATAGGGCCGAGCTTTTAGTTAAAGTTTAGGGTAGAAAAAATATCACAAACGCAACGCGCAAGCGCTTTTTCGTTACCAACGCCCTTAGTCAAAAAGGAGTTTAAGCTAGTTAGAGAATCAACTCGATCAATCCAAAAATAGTCTCTTTCGTTGGAGGAAAATAGCTCAGGACTAGAAAGCTAACAAAGGTAAATAAAAAGATGAATAAAACTAAAATTATCAACTTATGAAAAAGCGTTAAGCTGTAATAGTCTTGGCGTAAGAGCATTTGTTCTTGTAGGTGTCTTCTGTGTTCTTCTAAACGGGCCTCTTTCTCTTTGTCTTGCCTTTCACTCCTTTTCTTTTCAAGTAATACCTTATCTTTAGCCAATTGATCCTTATTGTTTTGAACCATAGAATTGAGAGACCTTTAAAAAACTTCTCCAAATGAGAGTTAAGTATGTTCGGAAAATATTAACCCTTCTTAAAAGAAATTATCGCTATTATAGAATCTTTGTATGGAACTCATTTTGTTCATACACAAGATGAATTAAATCCTAGATTAATTGACGTTTGGTCATCTAAACTCTTAAAATATTTCTAATGGATAAGAAAACACGGATGTTTTTAATACTCTCTATTAGTCAGGTAATATTTACCTGCACCTTTATCGTAACTTCTTTACGGGCCGAACCCACGACTGGAAAGCACATTTATACAAAGGCTGATCTTGAGGTTCTCCAAGAAGGAAAAAACTATCTTGAATTTTTTAACCACGCCAAGGATGTCGTTCCCACTCAAAGAGATAAGAGCTGGTTTGAAATGGTCACAACCATGGCCACAGATTTGGTTGATGAGTATCGATTACTAAAAAAGTACGACAACCAAGATTTTGAACTCATCGAAAAACTGTCAGAGTGGCCTGAGCTCGTCAAAGATGAATTCTTTCAAGTTAAACGGAACTCCTTTAATGTCGATTACCTTAAAAGATGTTTTCTAAAGGAGAAGAAAAGTCTTTGTCGTCAACACATGAAAAATTTTTGGAAAACGGCTCGGAAAGATCCTGAAACTGGTCATCAATTACTAAGCCTATCTGAGGGTTTCTTTCCACAAGACCGGTCGTGGAGCTATATACAAAGTGCTGCCAATAGCGAATTCGCCCAATTCTACTGCCAAAGACCCCTGGTTCAAAAGTCTTTGCTTAAAGAAATATATAACTTAACTCCTGAACTTATAAAGAATGATCATAAAAAGGAAAATCTACTCATTCTTGCCAACAACACATGCTGGAGTAAAGCTTCTGAATTTTTAAAAGAGCAGCTATTGAGCACTCAAGCGGATGATCAAAGAGGTGTCTTCTACACCCTGACAAGCTTAGATCTTCTCAACAATATTGAGAGTAGCACCTACTTAATTAAGTATTTTCTTGAAGGCCCAGAAAAAGGTGAACTTTTAAATCTCGCTTGGGCAAGGCTTGAACTTATCTCACAGAATTACGATCTGAGGCTTGCTATCATCAAAAGCTTAAAGGACATTGACCCACTTCCAGGATCGATCTTTGCTCTAACGACAAAGAGTGAAAAAAGGATATTTACAAACCATCTCTCAAAGAACTTCCCGGAGTACATCTCTCTCTATTCAAAAACATGTGTCAGCTATTTAACTGGAGAAGTGACCTTTCCTTTTGGGAATCCAACAGTGGAGTGTCATGAACTTTTCAATATTGATAAAGAAAAGTCGATGGGTCAAAAGATGATCTCTCAACCCATTCACTTAAAATACTCAGGCATCATGAAAAAGAGTGTTCGCTAACGAATGATTTTTTCCCACTCTACAATCTGCCCATCTTCGATTTTTTCGTGAGTTTTCTTATAGTCGTGACTCTCATTGAGAGAGTACATACGGAAATTATCAATTCTGCAGTAATGCTTTATTGACTTGGCCTTAAGCTCTTTAGCTTTCTCTTCAAAGAATTCCTTGATTTCATGGCTATATCCAGCACCTTGGTGATTTATTTTAAGACCTGTGTTCTTTGTTAAAAGGGAACCATTTTGCAAACGAAAGAAAACGGCGGCAACGATTTCGTCATCCTCATTCGTTACTCCATAGAGAGACCAGCCATCTTTCACTTCTCTCTTTATTTCTTCAAGATTCCAGTTAAAGTCTGGAGAATCAGAAAAAGCGTCTATGGTGTACTCGTAGACTTTTTTAATTTCTTTAGGTTTGTCGGCACTAAAAAAGTTTAAGCTCATGGCATTCCATCCTTGGTCTGGCGCAAAAATGAGTAAATCATTACTTCATTTTACTAATATAAGCTGCGAGGTCGGCGATATCCGAATCGGATAAGTTCTTTATAAAGGGTAGCATTTTAGGATTTTTCCTTTCAACGCCTTTTTTAAATTGATTAATACTTGAGACAATATACCAATCGTATTGACCAGCAATTGAAGGGGCTTCCTGAGTTGGGTTACCACGACCATTATCTCCATGGCACTGAATACACGCCTTATAAAGGGCCTGCCCCTTTGTCGCGTCTCCTGCTCCAAAAGAATGAAAGGTTAAAGCAATAAACAAAAGCGCGATAACAGATTTCAACGCAGCCTCCCAAAATAGTCACTAAGTTATTAATAATGTAGCTTTTCTTACCAAGTACGGCAACAATTATGCTCAGGTTCTTTAGAGCGACAGTAAGGACAGACTCGTGAATCCTAAAATCCAGACTCGCCTCCATATCTTTGGCCCGCTCCCAAATAATCTAAGCGAAATATATTCTGATTATAAATCATTTATGGGCGATCACGAATTATTTAATAACTCCCCAAACCAGGCAAAAGAAAAAGTTTTATTTGTTGATGGCGGTATGCAACATGCCAGACTCTTTGACCTGAACGCCATGAATGAATCAACCAAGGACTTTGATTATTCTTGGATTGGCGATGGTGACGGACACGTTGGCGATATCCCAATAAGTTCCAAAGATACTCATCAACTTCCGACAGAAAAAGATCAAAGTGATCTCGCCATGGCATTTAACCTTTATAAAGGCGAATCCATTGAACAAATATTTCTTCATGGACTAATCGGAGGAAGACTCGATCATCAATTGGCCGTTATTGGCGAGCTTTTTAAATGGTATGAAATTCTAAAACCCCTGAAGATGGTGCTCTTTGATGAAAATTCAAAAGTAAAGATGGAGCTATTCTCTGGAGAATATTTGACGAAACACTTTGGAACCTTAAGCCTCTTTACCTTAGAAAAGCAGCTGGTAAGTCTAAGAGGAGCATTAAAATATCAAGGGGAAAAATTAATATTTCACCCCTTTCAAAGCCATGGTCTAAGCAATGAGGCCCAAGGCGAATTTAGTGTAGTGACTGAAAAACCTGTCATACTCATTAGGGAGTGAGTGTCAGCTCACCAAATAATTCTTCCTCTTTTAAAGGTCGCATTATTTGCAAACGATACTTTCCTTCCTTAAAAAGTGGCCATTGGTTTTTAAAAAAGGGACTTCCATAATGGCCACTATTTCCAAGAGGAAGAATTCCCCAACTCTCCTCAGGTCGAGTTAAAGAGACTAAACGTCTCGTAGAGGGTCCGGCCTTAACTTTAAGACCGTCCCTACAACCTACTTGACGCATATTATTGATCTGATTAAATCCTCCTGACATCGGCTCTGGCCCAATATCAAGAAAAAAGGCGAGATGGGCCCCAGCACGACTTAGGGGATGAGTGAGAGTTAGGGTTTGCTCAAGACCTAGGGACCAATTCACAATGGGGCCATGGGCCTTAAGTAGGTCGGAGATAGTTTTTTTATAGGATGCGATTATCAATTTCTTCTTCTCTCCCTTTAGAAGTTCTCTTCTCGCCAGATGCCAAAGATAATTGGTGTCACAATATTGATTGAATTCCACCTCTGATAACTCAGGTAACAATGCTCTTTGAAAATTAGAAAAGAATTTATAGAAGACTAAGGCATTTATACTACTTTGATTAGAATCCCCTTCCCACTTTTGAAACTCCTTTAGAACAATCTTTTCCTTATCTGTTAGAGAGTTTTCTGTGCTTAAAGAATCTACAATTCGTTGCTTATATAACTTCATAAAGACATTTACATTCGCAGTCTGAACAAACTTCAACTCCTCTAATCTCCATATTTTTTTACTATCTATGATTTCATGAATCGTTTGATAACGGTCAATAGGTTGAAAGTATCCCGCCATCATAGAGGCTGTGCCTTCTGGTTTTTGATTAGCAGAGACGACCACTCCTTCAGCAGGATTAATCAAGTGAGGGCGATCAAAGAAATCAATATATTCAAGCTCACTAAAGGCTTGATCCTCTCTATGATAAAGTCGATCTCCTGTCATATTTTTGGGACGCTTCCACATTCCTCCAAAAAGATACCTTGCAATATTATTTTCACTATCAGCGTAAATAATATTGAGTCCGGGGGAACGTCCTAAAGAGAGAGAACTTTCAAACTCACTTTTATCATGAGAGAGAAGAGCCCTATACAAAGCAAGCGCCGGTCTATTTTCTCTATCATGATGGGCCCATTGGATACTGATAGGGGACGTTTCTTTTAAGTTAAATTTACTAAGAATATCTGTTACGAGTGGCCCATTGGGTGTGCTCTGAATCTCTAAGGAGACAGAGTCTTCCCCTAAAATATGAATAACCTCTTCTCTCTTAGAAAGATCTTCCCAACCTTCCTTCCACTTTATTTTATCACCATCAACTTTTTCTCTAATAAAATCAAAATCATCTATATAAGAGATCGTCACGGCCCAAGCATGATGCTTATTATGGGCCATGGCTGCAAAAGGTAAGGCAGGAACGAAGTGACCATAATACTCAAAGTTGTCTTTAAGTAGGCCTTTTTCCCATTTAAGATGGGCCTCAAACCACAGACCAGGAATCCCAAAACCGATATGAGGGTCAGAAGCCAAAATAGGCAATCCTCCCTCGCTTCTCTCACCTTTTAAGGCCCAAGCATTACTGCCTGAAAAGAGACCGATTCTTTCCGAAATAAACCGATGTCCTTCTCTCCAAGGAGATTCACCCTTAAGTTGAATAGGACCTTGATTGACGGTTCTTTCTTGGACATTTTGAAGAGGAACTCGTCGCAGTTCATTGACCCTCTCTTTACCTAACTTTTTCTCAAGACTCTCAAGAAAAGGATCCGTTTTAAACGCCGTTGCAAAGCTATAGGCCATGTAACTTAGGACTCCATAGGCATCGACTTCCTCAAAGGGCTTAGGCTTCACTCCTAAGAGTGAATATTCAAAGGGCCATTTTTTTAATCCAATAAACTGATTCACTCCTTTAAAAAAGGATTTCATGACTCTTAGTACGTTTGGATCAACCTCACCTTTAGTAAGGCGCGTTCGAAAATGTTCAATCAGAGAGAGGGTTCGAAAGGTCTTATCAGCAGAGATCGCCTTTTTGCCGAAAATTTCAGACAACTGTCCTTTGGCCATTCTCCTTAATAAATCCATTTGAAAGAGACGCTCTTGGGCCATGACGAACCCCAAGGCCATGTAAGCATCTTCTTCATGGAAACTTGTTATATGAGGAATCCCTGATTTATCGTACTTAATCGAAGCAGTACTTTTAAGTCCCTTTAGGGCCAAGCTTCCTTCATATGTGGGAGCTCCTTTTTGTTTTAAATAAAAAAGTCCACTTGTAATAAGAAGAGCGAGCACACCAAGGATGACAAAACCTATTTTTAAATGCTTTTTCTTTGTCATTTTTACTTCCCGATTACAAAATTAAACATGTTAAAATATTAATAAGATTAACCAACCCTTATTGAAATGTTTAAAGATATCTTTAAAAGAAATTTATCTAACCGTTATCCCATCGTTGACATCATGCGAGGTTTTGCCGTTCTCTTGATGATTATCTTTCACTTGGGTTTTGACTTAACCGTCTTTGGCTTTACCAACTTTGATTTTCAAAATGACCTCTTTTGGTGGACCTTTCCAAGAGTGATCGTCACATTATTTCTCTTTTCCATGGGTCAATCCCTTGAAATTACGCATAAGCCTCCTCTCAAAATAAAGAAAGTTTTAAAGAGATTCTTTAAGATTGGGGGATTTGCCGTCATGATAAGTATTTTTACATACTTTGCTTTTCCCACTCGTTGGATATACTTTGGCACTCTTCACTGCATAGCAGTATGCAGTATTTTGGCGATCCCCTTTTTAAATAAAAGGTGGGCCTCCTTAATAGGTGCCGCAGTCATCTTACTGCCTTTACTCTTAGGCTTTCATTGGCCTTGGCCTCAAATGTCCCACGCATCCATGGACTATATTCCTGCCCTTCCATGGCTTGGCGTTGTTCTACTGGGTATGGGATCGACGCACTTTTCACTACATAAGCAAAATGTTACGAACTTTTTGGGAAGAAATCTCTTAATCATTTTTGGTCAACATTCTTTATTCATCTATCTTATTCACCAGCCTATTCTTTTTGGAATTGTAAAAATCATTTATACAATTGCACCTCC
>JAIPEG010000004.1 GCA_021737405.1 Bacteriovoracaceae bacterium | reverse complement strand
TTTTATGACTCTTGGGACATCCTTTATGAAAGACAAGTCCTTATAAATAAAGACTTCAATTATTAGAATGTAAAATGCAGTAACGGCAGCTGCTTCAGTTGTCGTTGTCTTCCCGCTATAAATTCCATAAAGGACACCTACAGGAAGGAGAACTTCCCACCAACAACCTTTAAAACTATCCCAAAGTTCCCTTCCCACAAAAGGAGTTCGACTTAGTTGTGCTGATCCCTTCTTAATGGCAAATAGTGAAAGGATAACAATTAAAAGAATTCCCGGAAGAATTCCAGCTAGAAAAAGTTTTTCAATATCTACATTTGTTACCAAACCATAAAGAATGATAGGTAAAGATGGAGGAAAAAGAAGTCCCAAAGAGCCAGAGGTCGTAATAAGGCCCAAAGAAAATTTTTCGCTATAACCTTCGTTATTAAGAATAGGATACAAAAGACCGCCGAGAGCGATAATCGTAACCCCAGAAGCCCCTGTAAATGCCGTGAAAAATGCACAAATAACCAGGGAAACAATGGCAACGCCCCCAGGTAGCCAACCAAGAGAGGCTTCAGCAAAGCGCAACAAGCGCTTTGGCGATCCAGACTCTGCCATCATGTAGCCGGCAAAGGTGAAAAGAGGAATTGTTAAAATGCTCGCTTGTGAGGAAATTTTATTAATTTCAATGGCAACTGCTACAAGAGGAATCTCAGATAAATGAAAACCAATCATAGCGGCTAAGGCCATGACAATGAAAAGAGGCGTTCCTAATAATGCAAGTACGCCGATAGCAGGAATGAGCAACATTTCCATTACTCGCCCTCCACTTCAATCTTGAATTGATATTTTTCAGAAAAAGAGAGTATGAAATTATTTAAAAATCGGTAACAAATTAAGCTAAATCCAAAAGGAATGATTGCTGCGAGATACTTGGCGTGAATGCCTAAAAAGACATCTGGCCGACCGTATTTTGCTTCTTCACCTACAAAATCAACACAAGCTTTAGTTAAATAGATTAAAACAACAAAAGAGATAACATCAATGATTCTTCCAACCCAACGGTGAGCTTTTCCCATCTTTTTGGTTTCAAAATATTTTCCAATGAGGTCAATACCAATATGAGATCTTTTCCCCGTGGCAATAGTTCCACCAAGAAATGCTGACATAAAAACCAAGTAGCGAACACCTGGTTCAAACCACAATATGTGTGCATCAAACCATCTAAGAACAATATTTGAGACAGTCATAAAAAGCATACTTAAAACACAAAAAACAAGCATTCCTGTCGTAAATTTCTCAATCGCTTTGTCTAAGGTATAAATCAACTTAAAAAACAAAACGCCTCCTTATGCTTCCTTATTATTATGCTTCCTTATTATAATGATGAATTTAGCTTTTTAAGAGCTTCCTCAGAAAAGAGTTTCCCTTTAAGCTTTGTCATAATTTCTTGTTTAAGAGTCTTTGCCGTCTCTTCATCTGCTTTAGGAAACTTTATAAATTCAACCCCATTAGCCTTGATGGCATTCAGGGCCTCTACGTTATCCGCAATATTGGATTCATTAACTTTAGCCATGTAAACCTTGGCCACCTCGGCCACAATTTTTTGATTGGCAGCAGAAATTGAACTCCATGCTTTCTTACTTATAAGAAATGATCCCAAAGAAAACGCAATGGGAAAGTCTACAAGGTATTTAACCTTTGAACTCCACTGGAGCGCGATAATCGGCATTGCTGGTGCATAGGCAGCTTCGATGATCCCCGTTGAGAGAGATGAAAGAACATCTGGAAGTGGTAATGGAACAGATACCAACTTCATTTTTTCGATCATGGCCTCAACAATTTTATCTCCTTCCCATGACCAAATTTTAACTCCCTTTAAGGCAGCGAGATTTTCGGTTTTCTTTTGAGACACAAAGTAAACGAGACCGATTTCAAAAAAACCGAGATTTTTAAAGCCTTCCGCCTCAAGGCCTTTATTAAAGAAAGGAGTCAATTTTTGAACTGAATTCCAAGCTTTTCCACGGTCTCCACCAAACACAAAGGGAATCTCGACCACACGGGTATCGCCGTGAATATCTCCAAGGGTCTTGCCCGTAAAGATGCCACCTTGAAGTTGATTGATGCGAACCTTTCTTAAAACATCGACTTCATCTCCTTGAGCTCCACCAAAGTAAAACTTAAAAGAAACGTCACCATTAGTTTTAGTTTTAATCTCTTTTCCCATCTCTTTCATATGCTTTGCCCAATTGGTGCCTTCTGGAGCAAGCACTCCGACTTTAATACGGCCAGCAAAAGATGAAGTCATGGTAAGAAAGAAGATAACAGCACATGTAATTTTCATTTTAAACACCTATTTTATTAAAAGATTTCTTTTTCATGTTTTTTAATTATTTGAAATCGCTTTATAGCTATCGCTTGATATAAACGAAGGCCACGATTTGAAAATACTTCTTCATTTTTTGTGGATGGATTCCAATTAAGTTCTTCTTTTAAAAGATTTTCAAACTTAATGAGATCCTTTTTCTGACGATTATAAACATTTTGATCATATTGAGGAATAGCATAGTATTCGATAAAAGCGACTCTTGCTAACCAATTATTTGGGTTATCATTTATCATTTTGACAAAAATTTCTTTTCCTTTCTCAGGGTTCCCACCAAGCATAGCGGGTCTTCCTGCTTCGTATGAGCCATAAAAAATCTGACAGGCACCATGAGCAATATCAGGATTCAATTCACAAACCCAATCAAACATGGATTTAACCAAAGGAAGGTAACTGATGAGTTGGATATTTTCTCTTTGAAGGTTAATAAGGGATCCCAAGGACTGTGCCGTGAAGAGAACACCCTCTTGGGTCATACTATCACCAGATAGCTGACTCTCTAGCAGGCCTTGAACTCCATGCTTATCTTTTAGGGCCATTTTTAAATCGTCAAAAGTTAGGTCATTCGCTTTAAAAAATTGTAATCCATACTCAAGCGCCTTTGTGTAATAAGCAATTGCTTGGTCTTTATGAAATGAATTCCCCGTTTCAGCTAGTTTATCTTCAAGATATAAAGTTTCTTCGACCCCAAAAGCGTAACCAGCATTGCCTTTAATTGCTGAGACCAAAAGGTTTTCATCCGTGGGTCTTACGGCCAATAATCCGTCAATAAGAGTTAAGTTGCCTGGTACCGCCTTTCTAAAATTCTCCCAATTTCCCTCTGCCTCTATTCCGGCCATTGATTCCATAAATAATGGGGCAGCTGTTTTAAGGGCGACAGATCGAATAGAGGAACAGCTCGAAATGAGTAAAATACAAGAAAATACGCCAATGAGTTTCAACATAATTGGAACCTAACCTGAAATTTAAGCTACTAACTTCTCTAGATTGCCCTAGATTTCAAGTATTTACAATTCTCACAGTCTCGTAGGCGAGCTTTGCCTGCCCCCTGTACTGGCCAATTTCCCAATTTGTGCTATAGTGATTTTAACTACCTGCGAAATTCTTTAAGTTTTGAGCCCTTAAGCCCGATAAAAGAAGTAATTAAGTCAGGTAAAACCTTATAGGAGGTTCTATTGAAATTAGCCTTATACCTAGAGGCTGATTCATAGACTGCATTTCCTCAAGAACACCTTAAATGTGGGTTGTTCAACTCTTTAAAGAGAAGGGAAATTGGTCGCTGAATTGGTCACCAAACCAACCCTAAACTTTAAGGAGATTATTATGAACGACAAGTCCAAACAAACAGCAAGCACACTTGATAAGACGAAGGTCCAAATTCAAGGTCGTATTATACAAGTAAAGGTAAAAGAAAGTTCTGTTTCGCCTGCGTCCAAATTAAGTTCTCGTCCAGTGCGATCACTTTTCAAGGCCAAAAGTATTATGAAGCCTTTTGCTAGCTCTAAGAAATAATAAAAAATCATTCATTTAATTTACGAGAAACCGGCCTTAGCGTCGGTTTCTTTTATTGAAACTGTCCTGAAGACTTTTTACTGCCTGCTCTCTTGATATATCGAGCTCTTTTATTCGCTGGCCGTGGAGATATTCAAGATATCGCTTTCTTGCAACGTACATATTATTGATGAATGTTAATTGAAGAGCCTTTAACTCCCTAAAACAAAGCTTACGCTCTTCAGGCTTAAGTTTAAGAGGCTTATTTTCCTTCTCATTTTTAGAGACACCATTGAGAATAACCGTGGAGAACTCCCCTTCGCATACCCTCTTTTTTTGATCAAAGTATTTTTCAAGGTCGGATCGATAGTTATCAATTTCTTTAAAATACTCGGTTGCCCCAAGACTTTTTAAGTCTTTTAAAGATGAGTGAACTTTTTTCGTATAATCAAATATATTTCCTTCAACAGAAGGCTCTTGTGCAGATAGATTGGCCATACTCCCTAGAACTAGTAAAAATATAAAAGTATAATTTAACATCTAAAACGTTCCCGCCAATTAATTTCATCAGGGCCACACCCTAAGAACTCTTTTAATGCCCCTATAAACTCATATAAAGGAAAGCCTACAACATTTGAATAAGAGCCCTCAATGGCTTCAACAAAGGTCAACCCTTTTCCTTGAATGCCGTAAGCTCCGGCCTTATCCATCGACTCTCCACTTTTTAAATAAGGCCCTAAAATATCTTCACTAATTTCTGCAAATTTTACTTTGGTAACAATAGCAAAACTTTTTGAAATAACCTTATTATCAATCATGCCTTTTAAATAAACAGAAGTCACAACTTTGTGCCAATTTCCAGAGAGCTCGAGTAGCATCTTTCTCGCGTCTTCTACAGACTCGGGCTTGCCATAAATTTTACCACCGAGCTCAACTAAGGTGTCAGAGGAGATGACCAAAGGGTTTTGATCATCAATATCGCTAAAGCTGCTCCAAACACTGTCTCCTTTAAGCTTCGCAATATCAATAGCAACTTCGACAGGATCAGTGGCACTAGAGACCTCTTCCACATCCGAGCCCACAATATTAAAAGGCACATCAATCCAACCTAGGAGTTCTTTTCGTCGTGGGCTATTTGAAGCTAGAATTAAAGAATATTTTCTACTTAAGGCCATGGATTTTTTTCCAAAAGGGTTTACGTTCAGAATTCAAAGAATCTTTGTTTCCTGAGAGTATGTTAACCCCTTCGCGGTAATTGTAGAAGTCCCCTATTGCTCGGCGATAAAAATCTTGAGTATATTCGGAATAAGACCATTTCTCCCCTCTCTCTTCTAGTCTTCTCTTAAACTGTTCTGAGACAACAAGGTTATTGGTCTCAATTCTACGAGTATATTCATTTAAAAATTTAAGCCTTAAATTTAAATCCGTTCCCTCTTTATTCTTTGCCCCCCAAAGTCGGTAACCATGGCCTTCAGCCAACTGCTTCTCGGACAATTTTTCATGAACAAAACTAGAGTACTTCTTATAAAGAATCTCTCTGGCAATTAAGATCGTAGGAATATTTCGAGTAACAAACTCACCCACGCCAAAAGGACCAATGTCATTCATCTTGTTTAATGTTCTTCCCTTGGGTCCTACTTCATACCAATGACCAACTTCAACATCACCAACCTCAGTATTATTAAAACCTCTGAAATAAAAGGTGGCTGGATTTAGCTCTTGGTCTCCTACGAGCCCCGCTTGCTTATGAGAGCGCAGCTTAAAGTAACTCTTATTACCAGGTAATACGATAAATTCGGCGATCATTTGGTTTGCCTGAACGGTGCCATTTGGCATGACTAGAAAAAATTCGGTAGGCTTTACCTCATCCTTTTTATTTTCTTCAATCATCTTATTTAAACGTTTGTATTTATTCAGATGATCCAGACTATTATCGAGAAAGGCAAAGAGATCTTCTTCTTTAACTGATCTCTCACTGTCCAAGGGATTAGCCTCCAAAAGAGAGAGCGGTAAAAATAGGGAATCTGTTTCTTTAAAGTTTAATGGTTCAATCTTTCTTTGGTCTCTACTCCAGATTAAAATATTTCCTGTATTTAGCCTCGAAAAAATAAAATTTTCTTCAGTGCCAATATTTATTTCTTTTAACGTTATTGATCCATTTGGACTCATGCGCACCAAGGTTCCATCCATAAAGTAGGCCCAAAGGTACGAGTCCTTTAACGTTTGTAACTCATCTCCCTCTCTTATTGTTGAAAGGTAATCAACTTTTGAATATCCGACCCCTCTATAAAGACGGCAGTTACCAACGCACTCTAGTACATATCCAACTTTTTCCATCAATCTGCGCTCTTGTAAATTTCGGCGCCAGCGAGGCTCATTTTCCTTAATTTTCAGATCAACTTTCCAGCGTTCAATGTTTAGAAATCTATTCTCATCAAGGTCTTCCCACTCAATAAGAGAGGCCCTTTCGCCCTTATATTGAACGTCGGCTTGCTTTTTCAGCTGCTGATCTGGACTCACATATATTTTTGCTGTCTCCTCAACAGGATTTTCTTCATCAGTCGTTGGAGTTTCATCTTGGCCATAAGAGAGCAAGAAGCTAGAGCAAAAGAGTAAAGTTATAACAATTTTCATAACTTACTAATCGGTTGGGCGCTTATTTGGCCTTGATGAAATTGCCCCCTGCTCTCCTCTTCCAGAAAATTTTGCCCAAGGGAAGCTCAAGCCAATAGAATTAAGGGCTTAGGGTCGCCAAGAGGCCAACTCTTTGCTAAACTTCAGCGATTTGAAAGACAAGTTGCCTAGTGAGGAGAAGTCGTGAGCGATTCAAGTAAGCAGACCAGCAGTGATGCCTTTTCTTTTGTGAATGCCGAGCACGAAATTCTAAAGTTTTGGAACGAAAATAAGACTTTTAAAAAGTCGCTTGAGAAGACAAAAGATGGATCTCCTTATATTTTTTATGATGGACCTCCATTCGCAACCGGTCTTCCCCATCATGGTCACCTCGTTGGAGGTGTTCTCAAGGATGCTGTCCCTCGCTATTGGACGATGAAGGGTCGCTACGTTGAAAGACGTTTTGGTTGGGATTGCCACGGCCTTCCCGTAGAGCATGAAATCGATAAGAAATTAGGAATGTCGGCCCAAGACGCAGTAAAGAAAATGGGCGTGGCCGGCTATAACCAAGAATGTCGCGGGATTGTTTCTCGATATACGAAAGAATGGGAAAAAACAGTCAATCGTATCGGTCGTTGGGTCGACTTTGAAAATGACTATAAAACAATGGATACAGATTTTATGGAATCTGTATGGTGGGTCTTTAAACAACTATGGGATAAAGACCTCATCTATCAAGGAACAAGGGTTGTTCCTTTCTCAACGGCACTTGGAACTGTCCTATCAAACTTTGAGGCAGGCCAAAATTATCAAGACGTTCAAGATCCTGCCGTTACAATCTTATTTAAAGCAAAAGATGAAGATGCCTATTTCGCAGCATGGACCACAACACCTTGGACTCTCCCTTCAAACCTTGGTCTTTGTGCTGGTGCAGATATCGACTATGTTCTTTTAAAAGACGAAGATCTTGGAAAAAATATTTACATGGCCAAGGCCTTAGTGGCCAACTACGAAAAGAAAAGAAACCTGAGCGTTTTAAAAGAGCTTAAGGGAAGTGAACTAAAAGGCCGTCGCTACGAACCTTTATTTCCTTATTTTTCAAACTTAGAAAAAGAGGGAGCCTTTCAAGTTCATAATGATGACTACGTCAGTACAGATTCAGGTACTGGTATTGTTCACACAGCACCGGGGTTTGGTGAAGACGATAATAGAGTGATGAAAGAAGCTGGTCTCGGGGAAGTTCTCGTTTGTCCAGTCGACGATGCCGGTCGCTACACAAAAGAAGTAACCGACTACGAAGGAATTCACGTTAAAGAAGCTGATAAGCTCATCATTAAGCGCCTGAAAGAAGAAGGGTCTCTTTATGAACATAACGTATATGTGCATCCTTATCCCTTTTGTTACCGCTCGGATACACCTCTCATTTATAAAGCAATTCCCTCTTGGTACGTTCGCGTAGAAAAGATTAAAGACATGCTCTTAGAATCTAACCAACAGATTAATTGGGTTCCAGGACACATCAAAGATGGTCGCTTTGGTAAATGGCTTGAAGGTGCTCGCGATTGGTCTATTTCAAGAAATAGAGTATGGGGAACTCCTCTTCCCGTTTGGCACAATAGTGAAGAAGACAAATTTATTTGTGTCGGTTCAATCGAAGAACTTAAGAACTATAGTGGAATTGTGTTAGATGATCTTCACCGTGAGTTCGTCGACCCAATTGAATTTAATGTAGAAGGCGAAAAAGGCTCATATAAGAGAATCACTGAAGTTCTAGATTGCTGGTTTGAATCTGGTTCTATGCCATACGCACAACTTCACTACCCTTTTGAAAATAAAGAAATGTTTGAGCAAGGCTTTCCGGCTGAATTTATTGCCGAAGGACTCGATCAAACTCGAGGTTGGTTTTATACCCTTACAATCTTAGCAACTGCTCTTTATGGAAAGCCAGCTTTTAAGAATGTCATTGTTAATGGCATCGTCATGGCCGAAGATGGCAAGAAAATGTCAAAACGGCTTAAGAACTACACGGCACCAGATGAGCTGATGGAGACCTATGGTGCAGATGCGATGAGACTCTATCTCATCAATTCAGGATTAGTCCGTGCGGAAGAAATGCGTTTTTCCGATGATGGCGTTAAAGACATGGTTAGAAGGGCCCTTCTTCCTTGGTTTAATTCTCATAAGTTTTTTACTACTTATGCCAAAATTGATAATTGGAATAACTTTGATCACCGAAAAGATTCAGATAACATTACTGATAACTGGATTCTTTCAAATCTTCAGACTCTTAAAAAGAATATTGCAAGCGAGATGGAAGCCTATCGTCTTTATAACGTGGTTCCTGCCCTCTTTACATTTATTGAAGATCTTACGAATTGGTATATCCGCCTTAATAGAACTCGTTTCTGGGGGGATGGTCTCAATGATGATAAGTGTGCCGCTTATTCGACTCTCTACACTTGCTTACTAGAAGTTTCACAGGCAATGGCTCCCTTTGCCCCTTTTCTCAGTGAACATATCTATCAAGAGCTTCTAGACTTTTCTGACAAGTCCCTAAGACCAGAATCAATTCACTTATGTGACTATCCTGTGGCCGAAGAGACCATGATTCGCCCGAAGCTTGAGCAAGCTGTTGATCGCATGCAACAACTTATTCTCTTGGGCCGTCAAAAAAGAACAGAGGAAAAGATAAAAGTAAAAACTCCTCTTTCTCGACTAACAGTTATTCATCAAGATCAAGAATTACTTGATGAAATTAAAAAGCTCGAAGTCTACATAAAGGCCGAGCTTAATGTGAAAAATGTTGAGTACGATACCCAAGAAGACAAGTTCATCAATCTCTATGCAAAACCCAACCTTCCAGTCCTAGGAAAAAGGTTTGGTAAACGTATGGGTCAGTTTATGAAATTGATCAAGGCCGTAAGCAATGAACAATTGCAAGTGCTCGAAGAAAAGGGAGAACTTGTTCTTGATGGGGAAAAGTTTTTACCAGACGATTTTTTAATTTTCAGAGAAGCAAAAGAAGGCACTCAAGCGCTAAGCAACCGCTTTATAAGCATTGACCTTGATTGCCAGCTAACAGACGAACTGGTTGATGAGGGGCTTGCCCGTGAATGCATCAACCGTATTCAAAGAACACGAAAAGAGCTCGGCTTTAATGTCGAAGATAGAATAAAAGTCGCATTTTCCAGTGAATCTGATCGTCTAAAGGGCGCCATATTAAAGCATATGGACTATATATGTGGCGAAACATTGGCGGTTAGCCTCATTGAGGACAGTGGAAAAAAGAACGCTCAACCTTTTTCCATTGATGAGCATGAGCTTACCCTAGATATCACAAAAGCATAATATTATTAGACACTTAAAAGATTCCCTTCATCTAAAAAGAAGGGAATCTTTCTAATTCCTCCTCAACTCTAGGCCCTAACTCTCCGAAACGAAGCTATAATGGAATTTCACTTTCAGGAGATGAGACCATGGCCAATAAAAATAATCTATGTGCCGATATCCAAGTTAAAAAACAAGGACGTAAAAAGGTCTTCAAAAATATCAAATTTAATCTTCCTGAGAAGGAAATTACGATTGCCGATACACTGATGAGCGAATTTTCCGATCTTGGTTTCTCGACAGAAGAAAAAAATAAACTCTCTCGACAACATAGAGAATATTTTTGCTCTTTTAAATCTCTAAAAGAAAGTGAAATTAAGAAAATGCGTACGGCATTGGTTAAAGACCTTTTGTGCCTTGAAGATGAATCACTTGTCATTTGTGCGTCCGAAGGTGGCGCCCTCATTTGCCTCGCGGCCATTTTCAGCGGAGAACTTCCAAAGAACGTTGATTGGCGCTTTGAACTAGAGGACCTTGCTCTTCCACTCTTTCCAAAAGAACTTATTAAGAATTGCTCGGCCGCCCAATCTTTTGAGATTACTTTTAAATACCATGAAAAAGGTTTTATCAAACCGTTCCCAAGCCTGAGGAAAGCTCCAGGTTATATGGGGTTTGAAGACGAGTTCGATATCAGTGATTTTAGAGAGATTGATCCGCGAAAATCTGCCGCATAAATCATTACTTTGACATCCTTTGCAAATCCATTAAAACTTAGAGAATGAGGCTTATTCTATGCTTATTCTTTTTACTACCAACTTTAGGCCACGCCCAAGTAAGAAGCTCCTATTTTCTCTATGATACAAAGAAAATCAATCTGGATGATAGAAGTTTTGAGCGATACATAATTCCCCAGCTCAAAGCGATCACCCAAGAGTTTTATCATATTTTAAAAAAGCTTCACCCTATTCATGACTCTACGATAAAGCTTTTTTTACAATTATCTAATACAGAAAGAACCTTTAAAAAGTATCATAAGAAGTGCAAAGAAATTGATGATGAATGCTTTGAAAACTTAAAAGAACTCTACGGTCAAAGCAGAAAGCTTGATCAATTAATTATGGAGCCTCAAAATAATCTCGTAAAATTAACAAATACTGGTTCAAGTCATGAGCTTGAAGGCATGCTCCACCTCATTTCTGGTCTTGGCCAAATGGGAAATCAAAATTATCGTCTTATGCACGCTTTAGAAGAATACATTCTTACGGCAAATACCAGCTTCTTCCCTTTTTACGATGGAAAGTCCCTCATTGAGCCTACTATTCATAAAATGCTTCTAAGTTCAGAACTTATGCTAACCCAACTTTTAGAAGGAGAATTAAGAGACGACTTTCATGCGGTTTGGATTCACTTTTTTAAGGAAGTGGATGAAAAGATTCTTTATCAAAAAGATAAGATCTACCTTATCAAAAGATTAGAAGAACTAAATTTATCTTGGAATACCTTTCACATGAAAATGACAAAAGGGAATCACAATTTACCTCAAAATATCGTTGGGCTTATCAAGATCATGCACAACCGTTGGAACTCGTGCTTAAAAATAATTTTAAGATAAAAAAAACCCCGCTAATTTGCGGGGCTTATTAATTAGATTTTTGGACCTCTTTTAGCCTTAAAAGTAGTCTTTTTTCTTCTTTTTTCAGCTGCTTCAGTCTTTTCTTTAGTCTTCACAGAAGGTTTCTTATGCTCTTGACGACTTCGGTACTCTTTTACCACTCCGTAACTTTCACACAATTTTTTAAACTTACGTAGTGATCTTTCTAGGCCCGAACGATCTTCAATTTCTACACGAATTGTCGTAGACATAACTCTTCACCTCCTCTTTCTAACATTAGGCCCCTCCACTGAGGGGGAATATAGCCTTTTAAGAGGCTCTAAGTTATGGTGAGGCCAGTTAAGTGTCAACGAGTCTTTGAGACAGAGGAAGAAAATAGTGAAAGATGTAGGTCCAGACCTCTTCTCATCCCCCAATAGCAAGGATCAGGCATTAACGAATGGTCCACTTGCGCATAGGGTTAGGCCCACAGACTTTTCTGGCTTTTTTGGACAAGAAGCCATTTTCAAGAAACATCCTTTTTTAAAAGGAGAGGAACTTCCAAGTCTTATCCTTTGGGGCCCTCCAGGCTCTGGTAAAACGACTCTTGCCCAAATCCTCTGTCACCATAGAGGCTTGGAACTTTATCTCTTTAACGCCGTCCTTGGAGGCGTGGCTGACCTAAAGAAAGTCATTGAAAGGGCAAAAGAAATTCAACAATTCTACGATAAGAAGGCCGTCATATTTGTGGATGAGATCCATCGCTTTAATAAGGCCCAGCAAGATGCCCTACTTCCCTATGTTGAGAAGGGAGAATTTATTTTTATTGGGGCCACCACAGAAAATCCAAAGACGAGTGTAAATCGTGCCCTCCTCTCGAGAGTTCATCTGGTTACTCTGGCCAAACTAAGCCCAGAAGCCCTCGAAAATATTCTCAATGAGGCCATGGATAAGATTGGCAAAAAGCTTGCGCCAGAGATTATTGAAGTTCTCTCTAAACTCGCTGATGGTGATGCTCGCCAAGCACTTAATACACTAGAGGCCCTCGTTCTACGAGAAGGTCCTGTGACCATTGAAGATGTAAAAGAGAGTATTGGTGGAGCTGTTCGTAATTACGACAAAAACCAAGATCGTCATTACGATGTCATTTCCGCTTTTATTAAATCCATGCGTGGAAGTGATCCAGATGCTGCTCTATTATATCTCGCCATTATGCTCGATGGTGGGGAAGACCCTAAATTTATCGCTCGAAGACTTGTTATTTTTGCTTCAGAGGATGTTGGTAATGCAGACCCTCAAGCTCTAACTTTGGCCATTTCAGGCCTCTCTGCAGTTGAAAATATCGGAATGCCCGAAGCTCGTATTAACCTGGCCCAAGTAACGACTTATCTAGCTTCCACCGTAAAATCTAATGCTTGTTATAAAGCGTTAGATGAGGCCCTAGAGTATGTACGTACAAGGCAAACCGTCGAGGTCCCTACCCATCTTCGCAACACTCACCCTGACAAATATAATTACCAATACCCCCACAGCTATCCTGGTGCATTCGTAGAGCAACAATACTCACCTCTTGAGACACCGTCTTTCTATAGACCAACCGGTAATGGCACTGAAGCCAAAATTCTAGATCGCCTTAAAAAGTTGTGGCCTAAGCGCTTTTAAGTACAAATAAGCGTCACCACTATTCAGACACTTAAGCCAAAATTCGGTCAAAGCGAGGTTGCCAGATATGATAAGAGGCTGCTGCACGTTAGTGAAGGAAATCCTATGAGTCTCGCTCTAAGCTTAAAAAGCTCTCCCCTTTTTCACGACATTCTTGAAGAAGAAATCGATCTCTTTTTAAAGGGACAAAAAATATATAGCTGGAGTTCAGGAGATTGCCCTTGTATTGGTGGTAGCCCCATTGAAGCTTTCTACATCATCATGGAAGGGAAGGCTGATTTAGTTTATCAATCATGGGGGAGAGAGTTTCTCATGCAAGAGCTCATACCCTGGGATCACTTTGGAGAAGTTCTTTTTAGTAATGACCAGGTTCACCCCTATAGCGTGATTTCCAAAACGGATCTCACTTGTTTAAGGATAGATTTTAATGTCTTTAAGGGAATTTTTGAAAAGAACCCCGAAGTGTATGCTCTTTTTATGAATAACTTGCTGAGAGTGGAATTAAGTCTTAAAAAACAAGCCCTAGGATTAGTTGCAAGACTTAACGAATCCACTCCAATTCAAATTGGGCTTCCTCTCTATAATCGTAGAACGAAGAGACAAAGCCCAGAAAACGAAGAAGAAAAAGAGTCTGCTTAGAAATCTTTTACTTGTCCAACTAGCTCAGGGTAGTCGATGAAAGGATTACGATTACCTTGAACCTTATGAATGAGTTCATTTCTTTCTAGTTCATCACTATCAACAGGATCAAGATCATGCCAATGTCTGAGGTATTCTTCTTCTATTGTAGAAATTTTTAATTTGTAGCGAACAGAAAAATAGAAAAGTGCGCGGGCAACGTTTCCTTTGTGCTCATTAGGCGGCTCAAAATAAGGACCTTGCCACTTTTCAACACCTGTATAGGAACCATCGCAATCACTAAGTTTATCACCATCAACTTCAGCAAACTCATTATTGCCACGAACCGAGTTGGCCTTAGAGTCAGTTGGGTAAAGGTGGTGAAGGTCAGATTTTTGTAAACCTTTATCAAAGCTTCCATTAAATCGAGATTGTGGCCACGTGTGCTCACAGTTAATGACGTTATTATTAGGAATGATATTAGGACCAACATTGGTCATATTTCTTGTGACTTTTTTACGGCAATAAACATCTTTTACATAATAGCCTTGAGAATCTTCTTTTAAATGAATTTTACCAAATAAAACTTTACGAGCTCCACGATAACCAATGCTTTTATGCTCATAGCACTTGCCCTCTCCTGAACAATGGGGAGCAATTTGATCATCACGATTGGCCTTGTAAATATGAACTGAACTTAGAAGAATAAAGAGTTTTTCTTTTAACTCGCCCTTGGCAAATTCTTTTTCTTTAAAGGCGTCTTTGTATTCTGTTGGATAATACGAACTTGTGGCCAAGGCCGAAAGAGTGAAGAGAAGTAAAAAGAAAGTTCCAAGTTGTTTCATTGTTTTTCCTTTGCACACAGACACTAGTTTCATATCTATTTTTTAGAAGTATTACTAATACTTTTTTTAAGGTTCACCTAATTTAACGTATTTAGCCAAATAATTGGCAGTGCGCAAAGAGTGCGGAATCCCGTTCTACAAGGTTAACCTAATAGCTTTTGCTTTACAGTATTAGCTCGATTTCGGTAAAAATGGGGCACAGAGACTCATTAATAAAACCATTCATGGAGCATATGCATGACAGTCGTTAAATCATTAATTGCCCTCGCCTTTCTCGTCTTCTTAAGTCAAGGCCTACAAGCGGCTCCAAAAGATTGCATCACAACTCTAATGGGTAACGATACTCGTGACACTTTTAACTTCACTCTTCACAGTGATGACGTAGATCGCGACTTTGGTCGTGACTTCCTCGCTGAGGCCATCTTCACCATTCGTACACTGCTTGACCGTGAAGGCTGTAGTCCAACTGATGTTAATTTTGGTCAAGGCCCACATGGGAGAAGTCACTCTCGCTGTAGCAAAGTCGTCCGTAATCAAGAACACACAAGAGTCTGTTATGTTGAGACAAACCTTGGTTACTTCTTTCTTACTAAAGACCTTCTAGAAAACATCAATATCTCTTATTCTCGCTGGGATTAGCCTAAGTCTAGCCTCAGTATCTAGGGAATTTCTCAAGCTTCCTATATATTAGGAAGGTGACCCTTCCAAAAGAAATTTCCATTGTCTGGCTCAAAAGGGATCTTCGACTTAATGATCATGAGCCTTTTTATCTAGCTCAAAAGGAAGGCCTCCCCATTCTTGTTCTCTATTTCTTTGAGCCCTCCCTCTCTTATCATTATGATTTCGATATCCGTCATTGGCGCTTTGTTAGGCAGTCACTTGAAGACATGGAGAAGTCATTAGGAAGATCTTTCATAAGTATTTATCATCAAGAAGTCATACCCGTATTAAGCGATATCTTAAACAAAACTAAAGTAAAAAAGGTTTTCTCTCATATGGAAACCGGTGTTTCTCTAACATACGAGAGAGACAAAGAGGTTTCTAGATTACTAAAGAAAGCTAAAGTTCCATGGAAAGAGTGCAACACAAATGGGGTCCTGAGAGGACTAAAAGATAGAAAGGGCTGGGATGCTCACTGGATTTCGGTGATGAAGTCTCCCTTATCGCCTTCATTTCCTCCTGATGAACTTCTCTGTCGGTCCTTTGCTCAAGAGATTCCAAATGAGGCAAAAGAAGAGAATGAGTCCTTTCAGGTTGGAGGTGAATCCATTGGATTTTTGAGATTAAACATATTTCTCAATGAATTAATCCCTCAATATTTTTCATCAATTTCGTTACCTGAAAAATCTCGTTATTTCTGCTCTCGCCTATCCCCCTATATTGCGTGGGGAAATATTACGATAAGGCAAATAAATCAGGCCATAGATCAACTGCGCCCACAAACCTCCCATAAAAAAAGTCTTAATCAGTTTCAAACAAGAACAAAGTGGCAAAGTCATTTTATCCAAAAGTTCGAAATGGAATGTGAGATGGAGCATTCAAATCAAAACCCTGTATATGATCAGTTTAGGGCCAAAAAGAATAAGCGTCTTATAAAAGCATGGAAAGAGGGACGTACAGGTTATCCTTTGGTCGATGCCTCTATGAGATGTGTTAAAGAAACAGGCTACCTAAATTTTAGAATGCGGGCCATGGTCGTCAGTTTTTTCACCCACCTCTTATGGCAACCCTGGAGAGAGGGAGCTCGTTATCTTGCCCGCATGTTTCTTGATTATGATCCAGGCATTCATTTTCCTCAGTTTCAAATGCAAGCAGGAACAACAGGGATTCATACTGTTAGAATCTATAATCCGACAAAGCAGGCGAGAGAGAAAGATCCTAACGGTGAATTTATAAAAAGGTGGGTACCAGAACTTTCAAACCTTCCTCTGAATCTCATTCATTGCCCTTGGGAAATCACTCCCATGGAAGAGGTCATGTATAACTTTAATTATGGCCTTGATTATCCTAAGCCTATTGTGAATCACGATCAGGCAGCAAAGAGTGCGCGAGATACACTTTGGCGCTTAAAGAGCGAGTCAAAAACAAGAAGACACGGAAAGAAAATACTGGCTAAGCACTCAAACCCCGGTGGTTGGAGATGAAGGTACTTTATTACTTTCGAAATGATCTCCGTTTACAGGATAATCCACTTCTAAATGAAGCCCTTGATAAAGCTGATGAGATTATGTTTATCGCAAAAGCACCACAGGACAATTGGGGGCACTGGCGTCAAAAGTTTCACTGGGAATCTCTTCTTGATTTAAAGGAGCAGCTTTTAGGCTTTGGACATGACTTGGCAATCATTAAAAAGATTCCAACCGAGATTTTGAAGAATTTCGATTTTCTTTATACCCCTCTTCATAATACCCATTATGAAAGTAGAGAAATGTCTGATCTCTCTAAAGAAATAAAAATCATAAGCTATTGGACCGACAGGCTCCTTAAAGTTCCTCCATCAGGCGTTAAAAATCTTCCCGATATTTTTACTGATTTTAGAAAACAAGTAGAGTTAAACTTTTTACCGCGCTTACCAGAGGTCCCTCCAAAAAATTGGCCGATCAATATAAGCCTCACGCTCTCCACTCTAGAAGCTCCCTCTTTTGACAATCATGATGTGAGAAGCGCTTTTCCTTTTAAAGGCGGAGAAAAAGCCGCAATAGAGCGCCTAAGAAGCTATACCTATGAAACGAATGCCATTGAATCCTATAAGAAAACCCGAAATGGGCTCATTGGAACTGAATATTCAACGAAATTCAGCCCTTGGTTGGCACTAGGTTGCCTCTCTGCGAATGCTATCTTCCATGAAGTTGAGTCCTATGAAAGTCGTGTCAAAAAAAACCAAGACACCTACTGGGTTAAATTTGAACTTTGGTGGCGAGAATACTTTCGCTGGGTCTTTGAAAAATACTATCACAGTTTTTTTTCTGTAAAAGGAATTCAAAATAAGTCATTAGACCTTAAGAATGATATCGCCCTCTTTGAAAAATGGTGTGATGGTAAGACAGGTAATGACTTTGTGGATGCTAACATGCTGGAGCTTAAGAAAACCGGCTTCATGAGTAATCGTGGACGACAAAATGTTGCTTCATTTCTTATCAAAGATTTATTATTAAATTGGCAGTGGGGTGCTGAATATTTTGAAAATCAATTGATTGATTATGATGTTTATTCAAACTGGGGTAACTGGCAGTACATAGCGGGGATTGGAAATGATCCCCGCCCGAATAGATACTTTAACACTCTTAAACAGGCTTCAGTGTATGATCAAAACGGAGCTTATCGCCGTTTATGGGAGTCTTAATCCCAGCGGTTAAAGACCACGTTTATACTTTCCATCATATCCATTGAAATGAAAAAGTAGCCGTGCTGGCTTTCTACATAACAAATACTTGAAAGAGCGTTACCAGGAACTATTTCTTTACAAGAAACCTCTGCCAATTCAAAAGACTTATTAGAACATCCGAGGTTCTGCTCAAGACTTCTGATCACAGAATAAACCGCCTTATCTGGACGATCTTCAAACATAACGACAGCTTCCTCGCTTTTAACTTGGAATGCCATACTATCAACAGAAAAGTCATTTAAGGCCTTCCGGTAACAGTCGTAGTCCGCACTAACGGCCAGTGAAGCAAACAGTGATAATACGACTAATAGGACTTTCATTTCTTTCCCCTTTTTTAAGGTTTCTTACAATTTCTTTATACTCCCGCCACTATGTAGTGTTAAGAATAATTATTAGATCCAGTTCATATATTTTAAGACAAGCATTAGTCCTAACTAATATCAGAGCCAAGATTAGACTCATTATTTTCAACAGGTTACCTATATCGTCTCAATTTCTTCTAACTAAAAGAATCTCGGCAATCCTTGCGAAGATTGCTAGCCTAAGAGCACTAAAAAAGGAGTTTTTATTATGAACAAGGTCGTTCTATTTCTCATTACCTGCTTAATTTCAATCCCCACTTTTTCAAACCCAATTCCTGATATACTTCAGTCGCGCTTGAATAAAAAAATTCAAATGCAAGACTTTGGAGAAGTCTCTTTTCGCGGTCCAAAAAGTCGTAGCCGTGGCGAAAAGATTGTTCTCATTCATGGGATTTATGCTGGCTCTACTCATATCACTTGGAGAGACATGCTCCCTCTTCTCGATCAAGCTGGACTACAAGTTTACTTAGTTGACCTACCTGGGGTTGGAGAAAATGGAATTCTTGAAAAGAGAACCTATTCTATGGAGCTCTTTGATCGCTTTATTACAAAATTCTTAGAAGACGTTGTTAAGGGTCCGGCAACTCTAGTGGCAGAATCTCTTCTTACAACATCAATATTAAAGATTGCAGGAGATAGACCAGACCTAGTTAAAGGACTTGTTCTTCTCTCACCCACAGGAATCAATTCTTTGGCCACAGGTAACCCGGCACAGGATCAACTCTATCAACGTCTATATAACAACGACATTTTTGCTGATTCATTTTATAAATCCGTCTTTACTGAGACTAACTTGAGATTCTTTCTTGAAAAAACCGTTTATGATGACTCGCTTATTACTGATTTAAGAATCCAAGAAACTCAACTTGCCGGACAAAACCAAGCTCAAAAATGGATCACCATCTCTTTTGTAGGTGGTCAGCTCACAAGATCATTTCGAGATGCATCTCGTTTAGCAAATAGTCCAACTCTTATGATCTTTGGCGAAGAAGCTGAAAGCTCTGGTACCACTGATGACCTCTTAGAAAAACCAGAAGAGTTCCTAAAAATTCGCCCTGATTTTGAATTGGCGACTATTCCAATGTGTGGTCAATCTGTTCACCGAGAAAGACCAGAATTTACAAAGAACCTCATTCTGAATTTTATTCAAAGAATTTAGAATAAATAAAAAGAGGCGCTTTACAGCGCCTCTTTCATTGAAGAATTCCAATTTTAATCTAGAATAAGGCCTTAGGATCCATTGACTCCAAAGTGTTAAGCACGTGCTTAAGAAACTTTGATCCTACTTCACCATCAATTAAACGGTGATCATAACTATGGGTCGCGTACATAATCTGACGAATGGCAATTGCATCATCTGCCGTCACAACAGGTGTTTTCTTAATTGTACCAACACAGAAAATACCAAGCTGAGGCTGAAGAATAACAGGCGTTGCCGCCAAAATCCCAAAAGATCCATTATTCGTGAAGGTATAAGTACCACCAGTTAAATCATCCATCGTAAGTTTCTTTGCTCTGGCTTTTTCAACTAGAACATTTAAACTGCGTGCAATCCCCGTAATATTTAGATTGTCGGCACCTTTAATGACAGGAACAACAAGACCATTACCTGGAACGGCTACAGCACAACCGAGATTGATGTCTTTTTTAAGAATGATATTATCCCCATCAATTGAAGCATTCACATAAGGAAATTCCTTAAGGGCTTGAACGATTGCGTAGAGAATAAAGTGAGTATAAGTAAGAGAAAAGCCTTCTTGCTTTTGGAACTCTTTCTTAAAGCCTTCTCTAAACTTCACCAATTTTGTCATATCAACAGTGTCGATAGAGTTTACATGAGGAGAAATTTGCTTAGAAGCAACCATATTTCTCGCGATAACTTTTCTCATATTATCCATTGGGATAATTTCAACCCTGTCTCCTGTTGCAAAGGCAGGAACAGTTGGTTTAGCAGCAGCTGGAGTAGGAGCGGCAGTAGAAGCTGCGGCCTTTGGTGCAGCACCTCTATTCTCGAGAAAATTCATAAAGTCGGCTTTATTCACTCTCCCAGCAGCTCCACTTCCCTTAAGGTGAGCTAGCTCAGAAAGCTCAACTCCATGCTTATTAGCAAGAGATCTTACAAGTGGAGTGTAGAAACGGCGGCCTTCACTTTTCGCAGGTGCGGCAGTTACTACTGACTCGGTAGCTGCGACAGGAGCAGAAGCTTCAGCTGCAGGTGCCTCTGTCTTTGGAGCGCTAGTGGAAGCCCCACCACCAAAAGCAACATTGCTAGGATCGTCCTCGATGACAGCAATCAATATGCCGACATCAACAGTGTCTCCCTCTGGAAAAAGAATTTCTTCAATTCTTCCTTCCATCGGAGAAGGTATTTCTGATTCAACTTTATCCGTTGAGATTTCGAGCAAGATTTCATCAAGCTCAATCATGTCACCCGGTTGTTTGTGCCACTTGGTGATCGTACCATTGGTAATTGATTCACCCATTTGTGGCATAACGATTTCGTGCTTTGCCATTACATATTCTCCTTAAAAATTTAGCGCTCTACCTTTTGCTGCCATAACTGATTCTGCCAACCACTCACCAAGAGTTGGGTGGGGATGAACCGTGGCAAATATCTCTTCGTCGATGCCTTCCATCGTTTTAAAGAGAGCATATTCATGAATAAGCTCTGTCGCTTGAGTTCCTACGATATGGGCCCCTAGAAGATCTCCATCTTCACCAAGCAATGTCTTCACAAAACCAACGGTTTCATTTGAAGCTACGGCCTTACCATTTGCTTGAAAAGGAAGTTTACCAACAGAGTATTTAATACCTTGTTCTTTAAGTGCTCTTTCAGTGTAACCAACAGACGCCACTTGAGGCTGACAGTAAGTACAGCCTGGGACATTCATCTTATCCATTGGGTGAGGGTGAAGACCGGCCATATGCTCAACGGCAATTACTCCTTCATGAGAAGCGGCATGAGCAAGAAGTGGAGGACCAGAAACATCACCAATGGCGTAAATATTTTCAACATTCGTTTGGTAATTAGCGTTTACACCTATAAAGCCACGTTCTGTTTTTATACCGACATTTTCAAGGCCGACATTTTCAATATTACCAACCATTCCAACTGCGATAAGTCCCATCTCGAATTTATAATCAACTGACTTACCTTTTTCGATGGCCGTGATCGTAATATCATTACCATTATTTTTGGCAGATACCTTCTCAACTCCCAAAGACATCTTGATGCCATATTTCTTATAAGCCCTTTCAACTTCTTTAGAAGAGTCTTCATCTTCAATTGGAAGAAGGTGTTTTTGAAGTTCAAAGATATGGACGTCTACACCAAAGGCATTCCAAAAATAGGCAAACTCAACACCAATTGCACCAGCACCAATAATACCGATACTCTTTGGGAGTTTTTCCATTTTAATTGCTTCCCAAGCACCGATAAGTCTTTTGTTATCATGCTCAAGACCCGGGAATGTTTTATAGTTAGCACCAGTGGCGACAATGATATTTTTAGCCTGGATTGTATCGGTGTGACCTTTATCGCTTTTCACTTCGATCGTGGTCTTTGACTTAATTGTTCCTTTACCGTTAAAAACCTCGATCTTATTTTTTTTCATAAGATACTCAACGCCCTTAGAAATCTTGTCAGAAATTCCCTTAGCGCGCTTTACAGCTTGTGAACCGTCGAGACCTTTAATCTCAACATCAATTCCAAGCTCCTTAAAATCACTAATCTCGTGAACAGAGTGTGCGGACTTTAGGACGGCCTTAGTTGGGATACAGCCTTTATTAAGACAGACCCCTCCCATTTTATCGTATTCAACGATAGCTGCTTTTAAACCAACCTGACTGGCGCGAATCGCCGCAACGTAACCACCAGGACCAGAACCAATAACAACGACATCAAAGCTTTTCATAGGATTTGTAACCCTTCATTTTTTAAGTTATGTAATGAGACTTTAGATAAGCATTTTTAGAATTGGACCCGCCTTATGTCAACGAATCTAAGGCTTAACGCACACCACTAACTGATTGACATTGTTGAATATTGACCAGCGAGAATTCGCTCCACTTTTAGAAGAGTTTCCCCAGGGAATTGTGGCCATCGACTTAGAGACGACGGGCCTCTCTCCTCTTGTGGACAAGATCATTGAATTGGCGGCCATAAAAGTCGAGCCAACGGGCATCACTGTATGGTCTAAGCTGATTAACCCTAAAGTCGAAATCCCTGCTTTTACTATTGATATCCATGGAATTACCCAAGAAATGGTCGAAGATGCCCCCATTATTTCTGATGTTTTAGAAGACTTCTTGGATTTTAGTGGGGATCTTCCTTTCATTGCCCACAATGCTCGCTTTGATGTGGGATTTCTTGTTTTCGCTCAACACCAGCTAAGGATTAAACTTCGTAAAAATGAAGTTTATTGCAGCGTGAAGGCCAGTCGTAGGGCTTTTCCTGATATGGAAAATCATAAGCTTGCCACATTGGCTAAAGCTTTTAATCTAGGTTTAGATAATCATCACAGAGCTTTTGATGATGCTCTTGCTTGTTTAAGGGTATTTAATAAAGCAATGGAGCAAAAGAATAGGCAAAGGGTGCGCAAAGATTCCTTTCTTTTCAATGTCCAGGAATTTAAAAAGAACGAACTTTTAGACCTGCCTGAGAAGCTTAAAGTCCTCATCAAGAAAGTTGAAAGGCAAACTCTAGTCGATATAAAGTACAAAGGTGGCAGCCATAAAGGTAAATTTCGCCCCATAAAGCCCATAAGCCTTCTTCCGATGCCTGAGGGCAGTATTCTTTACGCCCTATGCCTACTTTCAAATCTCCATAAAAGCTTTGCCCTAAACAAGATTCAAGAAGTTAGGGAACTAAATGCGCAGGAGATAAGTAAACGCTTCAAAGACCTAGAAAAAGTAGGGAAAAACGCCTAAATATAGGTCATGAACCTCCTCAATAAAGAAAACATTTCTCTTCGTCTGCAGCAGCTCATTATATTAGTGCTGCACCTAATTTTGTTAAAGTGGATGTATTACACTCTTGCAGAGCTTGGAACAGAGAAAACAAGTATCGTATTAGTTCATTATATCGGCATGTCCATTTACGGAGCTGCTCTTATTAGGGGATGTGCTGCCTGGGGAAAATATCACTACCAGCAAGACCTCAAACAAGAGAAAAAAAATGATCAATAACGTTTCTCCTATACGAGAGGGACTTTTCTCTGTTGACTGGCAACAAGACTTTAGGGAGGCGCTTAAAAGCTTGTCCGACCTTGAGAATTACTTTGAGGAATCCTTTCCCCAAATACCTTATTCAGTCTTTATTCCACGCCCCTATGCTTTTAAAATTAAGAATGCTGGAATCGACTCTCCTTTAGGACGTCAGTTTTTACCGGCGGTAGAAGAGCATCGCCCTGAAGGTTTAATAGATCCCATTTCCGATGAGCTCTTCTCTAAGGGAAAAGGAATTATTCATCGTTATAAAAACCGTATCCTTTTTACTCCCACTGAAGTTTGCCCTATCCAGTGTCGCTATTGTTTTAGAAAGAATGAACTTCTTCAAAATAATGACGTTTTTAAAAATAACCTTGAAGTAGCAGTAAATTATGCAACCTTTCATCCACAAGTTGAAGAAGTGATTTTAACAGGGGGAGATCCTCTCATTTTGGCCAATCATAAGATTGAAGAGATTTTAGCGGCTTTTTCAAAAGTTAAAACAGTTAAGATGATTCGTTTTCATACAAGGACGCCGGTTATTTTGCCCAATCGGATCGATGAAGAGCTTATCGATATTTTAAAGCATTTTAGCCAAAAACTTTCAATCTTAAGCCTTGTCATTCACACCAATCACCTCTCTGAATGGACACCAGAATTTCTACTTGGACTACAAAAACTTAGATCTACTGGTCTTAATCTCTTAAGCCAAAGCGTACTTCTTAAGGGCGTTAATGATAATTGGTTTGATTTAAAAATCCTTTTCTCCTCCCTTGTTTCTAACGGAGTTACACCTTACTATCTTCATCACCCTGATCCCACGAAAGGCGCAATGCATTTCATGATCTCAAGAGAAGAGGGCAAGAGTATCTATAAGAAATTAAAAGAAGAATCGAGTGGTTTCCTTCTTCCCCATTACGTCATTGAACAACCTAACGGTGCAGGAAAAGTACTCGCACTTAAAGATTAATAGACAACGCGATTTAAGAGTTGGCTGCTGATAAGCCCCTTAAAATTATCATCTAAAGGATTTCTCATCATATTTACATAGGCTTTTTCATTGAATAAGCCAGGCTTAAATGTGTCTTCGTGAAGATTTTCAATTTGGTTGTCATTTAATAAGAGCCTTACCAATTTAGGTAACCCGTGAAAAAGAGATTTATCTAAATCAGTAATCTCCAAGTAGTTTAGAAAGATTTCTTCAATTGAAGTAAGTCCATTAAAAAGACCACTCGGAATAAACCTTAAAGGATTTCCTCCCAAGTAAACTCTTTTTAATTTAATACAGGCCCTAAAAGTATCAGAAGGAACCCAAGTGATTCGATTTAAGCTTAAAGATAACTCTTCCAAACTAGCTAAATTGCGAAACTGCTCAGAGGATAAATATCTTAAATCATTAGAATAAATACTTAGGTTTCTTAAATTAACCAATGACTTAAAGGCTCCATATTCTATAATCGAAATTTTATTCCCCCCAAGGAAAAGACTCCTAAGACCTGAGTTGTTAACCAAAAGCAGACTAGAGATTTTTTCTATATAGTTTTGGCCAAGGTCTAGGTACCTTAGGTTCCTAGCTTCAGAAAAAGTCCCATCCGCTAGATTAACCAATTTATTTTGTCCAAAATCAATCCACTCAAGCTTCTTATTTTTAGTGAAACCTCCCTCAGGAAGTTCTGTAATATCATTAGACCTTGCCTGAAACTCTTTAAGATTGGGAAATAGTGGCAAAAAACTATCCGAAAAATTCTCAATTTTATTATTAGAAATATTTAAGGACTCAAGTGAAGTAAACCCCAGAAAATCTAAAGTTAAGAGCTTCTCTAAATCTAGCCCACTGAGGTCTAAACTTTTAACAAGGCCTATCTCCTCGAGAGAGATATCCTTGCACTTCTTTTGCAATTGAGACTCTAAAACCTTCACCATAAAAGGTGAGCGAGAACAGGCACTGCCTGCCAATGAATTCAGACTAAAAAGAAAGCATAGTGCAAGAAAGTGCATTCTATTAAACACCAATCAATCCTTATCTAGGTTGTTATGGCGCGCATAATAACGCTAAGCCCCCTTTTTGACAAGGAAGGAGGGAGTAAATCTTAATAAGACTTCATTCTTGACAAGCCCACAACCTAACGGCATTATGCCCTAGCTTTAAAAGGCTTAGGTCCTTTGATGCGGGCATAGCTCAGTTGGTAGAGCGTCTGCTTGCCATGCAGAAGGTCGCCCGTTCGAATCGGGTTGCCCGCTCCATTTAAAATCCAATAATTCTTGGTACTTAAACGCCCCTTTTGACAGGGGCTTTTTTGTTTTCAAAAAAAGTGTGCCAAAAATGTGCCATTACCTTTTTCCTACGCAAAAGATGAAGCCGAACCAACGCTATCAATGCTTGCCCCCACTAGGTGGACATAGCGCATTGTGGTCTTCACATCCTTATGCCCCGCTATTTTTTGAATAATAGGTAGAGGGATATTACGCAGAACCATGAGCGTAATGGCCGTGTGGCGCAAATCATGGAAACGAATAGCGCGCAGCCTAGACTCAACAAGATCACGCTTAAAAACGCGCTTTGAGAAGCTATCATGATCTATCGGCCCTCCCCTCAAAGAGGTAAAAAGACAACGATCAAACTGATTACTCCCCTCACACAAAAGCCGCGACTCTTCTTTAAGAGAGCTGGTAAAAGGCACGAAGCGAAAGTCCTTTCCTTTAGTATGCGAAAAGCCTTTTCTAATCGCTTGCCGCACGACTCTGAGTTTTAAATCCTCACGAGGAAGATCACAAACTTTGACTCCCCAAATTTCTCGGGCGCGCATCCCAGTTTCTAGGGCCATTAAATACACCACATAAACCCAGCGCTTACTTGATCCGGTGGGATACTTCTCATTGGCAAAAGCAAGAAAGTTTTGAGCTTCACTCTTATCCCAAAAAGAAATAGTGTCAGTGGACTCCTTAACTTTTTGATAACCCAGACAAGGATTGTAATCAATCCTTCTTTGGGTAAAGGAGAAATTAAGCACACGAGTGATAATGTCTGTGTAGCGGTTTTGAGTGGCAGGACTTAAGCCTTCATCTTTGAGAGAAAGCCTAAAATCCGTTAAACGCTCAGGCGTCATTGAAGAGATCTTCTCTGTCCCTAATGCCTTACGAATGCGCGTCAGGGCCGGATTCACGACACGTCTATAACCTGGTGTGAAGTAAGGCCCTTTTTTCTCCAGCCAATAGTCAATTTCTTGGTTTACAGAGGTCCCTTCAACATCGCCTTTGACGGCATGGCCCTTAGAACCAAGAGATTTTTTACGAAACCTAAGAGAATCTAGAAACTCTTGCGCTTCAATTTTCTTATTAAAGCGTCTTCTTACTCTCTTAGCTTTATCTGCAGGAAGTCTCGTTGTGACTTCCCAGCAGATTTTCTTTTTCGTCTTTACTTTCTTTATTGTCATAGTCTACCTCCTAAGAGGAAGAGCTCTGATGGAAGGCCCAATTAATGAGCACATCTTTTCGTAAATAAAGACGGCCACCTAATTTTACAAATAATTCTGGTGGTATTTTCTCTTTTCTCATCTTTCCCCGATACTTCCAGTCGTAAAATGTCTTCACAGACTTTTTCAACAACTTTGCCGCAAGCTCGGGGACAATTAAATCCGGTAAATTTTCTATCGTCGTAGGCGAGCGTTCAGATGTTTCCTCTCCTACTTCGGCTTCATTGTAGCCTTTTCTAGACAATCCGTAATTACCTCTATCATTATTTCCCATCATCAATCTAAATCTCCTCATAACCTTCTAAATCCATCCTTAAACTAAATCACTTCTTCTTCATCTCTCTATATTTCCACTCTCCTCCTCTTTAATATTAAAACTTCTCAATAATTAATTTTGGCCCGCCCCTTTAATTTCTCTATGCTGTTAGCGTAGAAAGTGACCACCTCCTCTAAAACATGTTGTGAGGGGGTGGTCACTTTCGGAGCGGTGAGCATCTCTTTGATAACAAAGAGTTGGCGGGCCGAATTTGAAACTCACCTACAAAGCGACATGGCAGCGACGTAGTTACGACGGGTCAACGACACCCTTTTCTCAACTCGATTCTCACGCTAATCCGCTCCCTTCATATGAGAAAGAAGAAACCAAGAAAGAATCTTATTGAGTACCTTTTTTTCAAGCGAAAGTTACGTGAAACGGATTGAGAATGACTTTTTAATTAGTTACGAGAGGGTTATTTCACGAGGGTGGCTTCGTGAAACGAAGGGAAGATCACTATTCTTTAATGCCCAATATATCTCTTATTATTGAGCAAGAGCAACAAGTGATTTATTCAAAAGGATTGTTCTAACGAGTTGGGCTTTTAAAGCATGGTAGCTCCCAGCCTTTTCAGCGGGTAAGGATTCTAAAAATTAGTATTTTAGCTTAGGTTCTGGCCCACAAAAAAAGATTAATCTTTCATGTGGCCAATCTGGTGTACCATGAACATTTGCAAAATTAAGGTCATTGGCGATCCTTATTGCCCTTGCACCATCTGTTATGAATACAGTTTCATAAGGAAGTGAGATTTGTTTCTCTTTATCTTTATTAAAAAACCAAGTCCCAGGGCCGATTAATGAAATAGTGACTGACGCGTATGTATTTTCCCCATGCTTGTGCCCATCTTCTTCAAGAATTTTTCTACTGTCTTCAGTCCTAATCCCCCAGTGTCCCGAACTCATTTCAATTCCTTCAATCTGAGAAAACAAGTCGCTAACTTTATTCAGGTAAATATTAATATTTTCAAGAAGATTTAGGTTTCCAAAAGAACATTTTAAAAAGTCGTCCATCCCAGCACGAAATATTTGATGAATACCTTCATTCTTCATTTCTTGACGTAGGCTTTCAGCATCCTCTTTTTTTAGCGGTGAACCTAGTTCGGTGGTGACTGCCCCATTTCCTTTAATAGGGTCGAAAAGGGAAGTGATCTCTGATATTTTTTGTTGAGGTTTATAGTGTACATATTGATTCTTTTTACTCCAGGCAAGAATATCTTCTTTACTCCTACAACTTTTTCCCAAATCTACACCTTTGTTCAAAATCAAACGTCAAATTTCTCAATACTCTCACACTTTTTTTTAGATTTGTGGAGTAAAACTATAGACTTAAGTAATTAGAGCGAAAATGCTCAAATTATGTTTCCGTAAGTCCCACTCTAGAAATAACTTAGCGATTTTGTATTTTCTACATAAGATTCGAGGTTTAAATATGGAAAGCCACTACCTTGAACCATGTCACCCTCTTTATAAATGCTTAGCTCTCGATCTTGATCTGGACTCAAGTAAAAAGTAATATTTTTACAATGAATCTCTATGAAATAATCATCTTCTAGTTTAAATTCTTTCACAAATTTACCAATAAAAATCCACTTGCTATTGGCTGAATACATATCCACTTCCCCACTTATCTTCTCATAAGAAAAGCTGTTTAGTTCAGCTAGCTGCTTACGTAGATCATCATCAGGATGGAACTTTTTTATTTCTCCACTAAATAACATTAAAGGCACTTCTATGACCTTATCAATGAGTAAAGGTACATGTTCACGTGGCTCATCTTTTAAAAGGCCTTCATTGTGAAGGTTATTATCCGTGCATCTAAAAATTGCTTCATTCTCAAGGATTTTTGCTGTCCAAATATCTCTCTCAAAATGCCCTGGTAAGAAGTCTAAAATTTTCAGTTTTGTGCATTTGAGATCGCTAGTTGAGGTAGTCATTATTTAAGAAGTCTCCAACTTAATGCTTAAAGGCCTTAAAGACGAATACAGGTCGACAAGACGGTCAATCGTAAAATGCTCTATACGATGTAATATGATCTTATTAACGACCGCTTTATCCACACCTAGTCTTCTGCTGAGTTCGGCCTGTGATATTTTTTCCTCTTTAAGAAGCTTCACAAACTCTTGGCACAGCTTATATTTTAAAACATCAGAGTAACTAGCTTCTTTGTAGTCAATAACGAGAGTTGGCTCTGCGTCCTTAAGTTCGTTTAAGATACTTTCAATTTCATTCGCATTTGGAAAGGCCATTTTACTTCACTCCTCTGTCTTTAAATGCTGTAATCACACCGATATAGACCTCTTCACTCTCAAGTAGCCAAACAAGTCTGTAATTGCGATTTTTTGCCCTTATCTGTGAAACAAAATATTCAAAGTTACCACTTTCCTTAACAGAACTGTAATTTCTTCCATCCAGCAGCCTTACTAAATCTAAAATCAGCTCGTCGTTAATATGATCTGAATGCTTATCTACATGCGGATCAATAACAACTTTAACAATCTTCCTATCATTTATGAGAATCGGTGGGCTTAAGTCGTAACTTCTTCTTATTTCTTCCATAAAGTCCTTCTTCAAACATTAGCATATGTAGACAAATTTGTCTACACAATGGTTTTTGAGAAAAGAGAAAATACCGACCACAAAAATGTGTGCCAAAAGTGTGCCATCAGTATCCGAAAACCATCGAACTCTTCCGAAAATTTACGAACTTGAATGTTCAGTTAAACGATTAATATCATTGAGTTTCCTCAATGATTTCTGCGAGTTATTGAATGATCTAAAAAGAGTTGAATCTGCTTGCCATGCAGAAGGTCGCCCGTTCGAATCGGGTTGCCCGCTCCATTTATCGTTTGTTTTTTTTTAAGCAACCTTACAATGGAGCACAAATATTTCACATTCCTCACGTTTAACGGCAAAACCTATACATTTCTAATTGATCAAAACCTTAACAATAACGGAATGATCTCTTTGATCATCAACCAACGGAAAGATTAAATGTTCTCCCTGATTGAGACCATCCACATAAAGGCAATTCTTCTCCTGTGTTTTTTGGAACAATATATTGTAATAAGTTGAACCAAAGCGGTATTGCACCTCATACTCAAAAAAGTTCTCATCATCTACCGGCTCCAACACGAGAGCATTGCCATTTCTTCTGATTCCCAGAATGGATTCGATAAAAGCTCTATAATACCAACCGGAGGAACCGGTATACCAAGTCCAACCGGCCTTTCCCTTTTGCATCGCAGAGGAATAAATATCGGCCGAAACAACATAAGGCTCTCCCTTATAACGGTCGCATTTTACGAGATCCAGAGAAAGCTTTATGGGATTAAGCATATCCATAATTTTAAAGGACATCTTATGATCCTTTAATTGAGCAAATGCCATTGCTAGCCAAATCGCTGCGTGAGTATATTGACCGCCATTTTCTCTAATTCCAGGAGGATAACCTTTTATATATCCTGGATTGAGGGGGGTTTTATCAAATGGGGGCTGAAATAAATAAACCATATCTTCTTCCTCATCAACAAGTCGCTGTTTTGCAGATTCAAGAGCATTGTATCTATGACTATCAGAACCTAATGAAGAGAGAACACTCCACGATTGAGCAATAGAGTCGATTTGGCATTCTTCATTTGTATTTGACCCAAGCGGGGTTCCGTCATCAAAATACGCTCTTCGATACCATGACCCATCCCAGCCAGCGTTTTCCAAAGACGTTTCTATTTTTTTTAAATGATCCTGATAAATCTTGAACTTTTCATCATCTCCTCTCTTCTTACAAATCTCTGAAAAGTTTCTCAGACATGTTCCTAAGAACATACCCAACCAAACGCTCTCCCCTTGCCCCTTGTGTCCAACTTTGTTCATTCCATCATTCCAATCTCCTGATCCCATTAGGGGGAGATCGTGCTTACCAAGTTTTAAACTATAATCAAGTGCCAACAGACAATGTTCATACAAACTCGCTTCTTTACTACTTTTAACAGCTTCTAAGTATAGGTCGTCTTCACCTTCAGCAATTAAAGGTCCCTCTATAAAAGGTATGACTTGATCCAGTATTTGTTCGTCGCCAGTAGAATTGATATAGTGATGGGTGACAAAGGGAAGCCATAATAGATCATCGGAGAAATGTGTTCTGACACCTTTATTAATTGGAGCATGCCACCAATGGAGAACATCACCCTCCAGAAATTGTTTACCAGCAGCTTTAAGTATGTGCTCTCTTGCGATTTCTGGGCTTGCATGTAAAAGCGAAGTTACATCCTGGAGTTGATCTCGGAAACCATAGGCTCCTCCTGATTGATAAAAAGCAGTGCGGGCCCAAATACGGCAAGAGAGAGTTTGATAGAGTAACCATCGATTTATCAGTATATCAAAGTGTGGAAAGGGAGTTTTAATTTTTATGGAAGATACGCTCTTATCCCAAAACTCTTGAACACTTCGAAAGACTTTATCAGCAGTTTGAATTTCCAGATTTTTTTTAATCAGCTGCTCTAATTTATCGTCACTATTTACTTGGCCCACTAGGAAAAGAATTTCATCTTCTTCCTCGACTTTAAGTTCGAGGTTTATCTTTAAGGCAAAACAAGGGTCCAAGCCTACTCCTATTTTTCCATCAAACTTTCTTTCAATTAAAGCTAAGGGGCTTTCTAGAGAGCCATGGCGCCCTATAAAAGAGGATCTTTTACAAGTAAACTCTGAGACATCCTTATTAGAAGAAACAAACGTAATTCTATCTCCAAAATTAGGATCAAAATGATTTTTTGCCAAAAAACTATTTGGGATTAATCCTTTTTCAGTAACAATATGACCTAAAGTCTTGGCACGATGAAAACCCAAAACTAATTCTAAATAATAAACTACCGCCAATTTCCTATTCACACCACTAAGGTTTTTCAATTTCACACGTACGAATTTGACTTCATCTTCTAGAGATACGTACATGGTTATTTTTTGTGAAATTCCAAAACTATTATGTTCAAAAATTGTATAACCCTGTCCATGCCTAATAAGGTAAGGGTCATCATCACGAGCGGCTCCAGGAGTAGGAGTCCAAAACTCTCTTGTGTCTTCATCGAGAAGGTAAAGAATTTCACCTGAAGGATCAATAACGGGATCGTTACTCCATGGCGTAATACGATTTTCTCTACTATTTTGTGACCAAGTGTGAACACTTCCTGACTCAGAAACCATAAAACCAAAATCTTTTGAATTAGCAATGACATTAATCCACGGTGTCGGAGTAACTTCACTTTTATCTAGATAAATTTGATACTCCTCACCGTTATTTAAGAAACCTCCAAAACCATTATAAAAAAGTAATTCGGGCTTTTTCACAGGAGATGTTGTCCACTGAGAAGCAACCGGCATGTTTAAATCAGTTTCCTTTGTAATACTCGTTTTAAATATGTGCTCGACTTGCTTTTTAAGACTTCCATGATGCGCCTCAAAATAGACCCTACTAACGGACTCTAGCAATGCCTTGTCCTCCTCTGGTATTAAATCCTTTTTAAACAGAAAAATTCCCCCCGGCTTGTTCAGATAAACTTGTGCACCAGACATCCTGATTTGGTGATGAAGCTCTTCGTGTAACTCCATTCGATAAGAATTTAATTCATCATAAAAAAAGACAAGGTCAAATTGGATATTTTTCATTCTGAGGTATTCATGAAATTGTAGAATATCTTTAATAAAAGGCATGTACTGCTGGGACTTTATTGACACTAAAAGAATCGGCAAATCTCCACTTATCCCGTATGCCCAAAGACTATCCTGGGCCTTTTTGGAAATAACATCAATTGACGTCGAGGATTTAATCTCTAAGCATGGGTATAAAAGAGCGCTCGTAAGTTTTTGAAAAGTATTTGCCTCGTCTACATCAACATTAAGATGCTTTAACTCAATCTGACATTGAGTCCAAGACATTTGATCCTCTCTATTGAAAGAGTTTAAATCATGATACCTATCGATCAAACTAAGAGCTTCATTGCGCGATGAAGCCATTCCAGAAATGAACATAATACGAGCTGTTTCCCTAGGAGCTAAAGAAACAGTGGTTTTGAATGAAAAGATAGGATCCAGTATGGTGCCAACAGTATTGGAAAGTTCCTTTTTTTCCATTAAACAGTCGGCGTTAACTAATTGATTTTTACGCCCTAAAAAATTTTCTCGATTTGTTTCATACTGAAGATTATGACATCTCTTTTTATCAAGAATGATTTGGTGAACACCATAATATTCTGCATCTTCGATTGACCGTCTTCTTCTCTTTGCCAAAAGCGCCGTTTTTTCAGCAACAAACTCAGTTTCTATGAAAATTTTATTAAAGACAGGGTGAGCACGTGCTTCATCTAACGTCGCAAGAGTGGGCTCTGCATAACTAATAACATCAAAGGATTGTTGCTTGTTTGTTAAATTTGAAAAACTCATCTTCTTCATTTCCACATCATCTTCTGCAGAAATAATGATTTCGGAATGAATAGCAAGACTATTGTTTTCGAAAAAATACTCAACTTTATGTTCAGAAAAGATAGTCTTGAAATTTTCGGAATCTTTACACAAGGGTTGGAAAGTTGTTGAAAACAGTGAACCGTCCAGTTTATTTTTAACGAAAACAAAATTACCATCTTTCTCTAGCGTAGAGTCTTCATCCCATTTAAAAAGAAACCTATTATCACTTTTTGAAAAACCAGATCCTGTGGCAGTCAACATCGAAGTATAGCTTCCATTTGATAAAACCCGTGTTTGATTAATATCCGTATTTACATTAGGAATATGTTGCAAACTAGGAAGGGAGTTAAAGTCTCGTTCTCTAATAGTGGAGATTTCTTCAGAGCGTGGGTGAAGTACATAAACTTTCTTCGGCACTCTCTCTTGCAGTAGAAGTTCTGACGACTTTACTAGCGAGTTCTTATGAAAATAATTTACAATCGAGCTATCATGAAGAAAGTTATCAAAAGCAACCAAAATCATTCCTTGATGATGGGCCATAAAATTTTGAATAACAGCATAGTTTTGCTTAGGAGGAATACGACCTTCCGTATAATCTATAGCTTCGTAAAATCCAAAATCAGTTAAAAAATTCTGAGAAATGAGTAATTTTAAATTCTCTATTGCTTCCTGAGGAAGCACCAGTGAGGCCAGAGCAGTTGAATATGGCGAAACAACAAAATCGTCACTTAACCCACGCTTAAGCCCGAGGCCTGGTACTCCAAATGGACCGTAAAGGTAATTCTTATTCAAATCTCTTGCGTTAAACCCAGACTCCGATACTCCCCATGGTCGCCTTTTAAGATTTGCATAGCTAATCTGTTGTTTTACTACTGCCCTATTTGTTTCGCTTAAAAGAGTCCCAAAGTAGTTTTTCATTACCAACAATGGCATGAGGTATTCAAACATTGACGCCGACCAAGATATCAAAGTTCGTTGACGGAAAAGTGATGTCATCTGTCTACCTAGATGAAACCAATGCTTTTCAGGAACGTCTCCTTTAGCAATACTTATGAAGCTAGCGAGTCTCGCCTCTGAGGCCAAAAGATCATAATAACTACCATCGTTTCTTCCGTCTTTTACATTATGACCAATACTAAAAAGCGCTTTTTCTTTGTCGTAGAGAAAGGTAAAGTCCATTTTGGAAAAAAGATCGTTACAAATCACATTAATCTCAACACATCTCTCTTTAAAGTGAGTCGCGTTAGATTCTATAGAGAAATAGTGTATTTCCATCATTATCTCTTCTATTCTTACCGAAAGCTTATTACTCCATGTGAAGAGAGATTTATAATGGCTATCGCTATGCTCTCGCGATATTTTACTAAGTTCATTCAAAAATATATTTATATCGGAAAGGAGCTCATCAAAAATCCCCATACACTGGAGAATATCTTTATCGTTTAAGCTATTAATCATTTGTTGAATTTTATTTGCTGAATTTTTCAATGAGTAATTCGGTGTAGATTCAATAATTACATTAGAGAGCTTTTTTATTTCGCTTTGAATTATCCTCGTAATATCATTCAAGCCTGATAATAAGAATGAAGATCGAACGGGATCTTCTCTAATCTCTAGACAGGCTTGCTTTATAGCGAGAAGATGCCCTGCCAAATTCCCACTATCTACCGTCGATACATACTCAGGCTCTAGTGGTCTTAAACTGCGTGTATCATACCAATTATAAAAATGACCGAAACATCTAGGCAGTCCTTGCATCACATCTAAAGTTTGTCTTAAACGATTAATTGTAGCAAGTGGTCCGATATATCCAAAATGATAAGCACTACAACAAGATAATAAATAAAGTCCCATATTAGTTGGAGATGTTCGATGGGCGACGACTTCTTCAGGATCTTGTTGAAAATTATCAGGAGGAAGCCAATTTTCAAGTTCAATGACGAAGTTTTCAAAAAAGTTCCAAGTCCGTATAGCAATTTCCCTTACGAGATCTTTGTCTTCAACATTTATTTTAAAGGTACTCTTAGGTATTTCTTTGCTAATATGGCTTAAAATAAAAGGTGAGAAGAACCATGCAAATAGGAAAATACCGGCCACATATATAGAGTAAGGATTAAATTTTAATACAAAAAAGAGAATGATAAGCGAAAAAAACCAAGAGTATTTAGCGACACTAAGAAAAAATGATGATCCTTTTAATATGTCCATCTCGACTTTAGCAGCGGCCTTCCACTCTAATAAATTTCTTTTTGATATAAAGACGCGATACAAACTTCTGAAGATGGCGTCCAAATGAAGATAGGACTGATAGGGCAAGGTAATAATTGTTAAGCCTAGTTGAATGAGATTTATTTTTATATCTTCAAGAATACCCAAAAGATGTTCAGTAAAAGGTAAATTCCTTGGGTGTTTAAAGAAGCTGCTCGCAGTATGAGCATATAATGGTAAGGCCAAAACTGTAAGAATAATGAAGGTCCAAAGTAAAGGGGCACCAGGAAGAATTATCCAACTTAAGATTAGCCACAGTAACGTTGTAGGCGCAACCAAACTACGTCTCAGATTGTCAAAAATCTTCCATCTCGAAATTAAGCTAAGTGGATTAGTTATCAAATTATTTCCGGAATCAGGAACTTTAGAAAAAATCCAATTTATGATTTGCCAATCTCCTCTTATCCAACGATGGCTCCTCTTTGCGAAAGACTCATAGTGGAAAGGATAATCATCCAAAAACTCTATGTCAGAAACGAGGGCTGCTCTTGCAAAAAGTCCCTCAAAGAGATCATGACTTAAAAGTTTATTTTCCGGACATCTATTTTGTAGGGATCTCTCAAAGGATTTTACGACATAAAGCCCTTTTCCTGTATAAATCCCTTCAAGAAAGAGGTCTTGGTATGAATCTGATACGGCCGTAGTATAAGGATCGATTCCAGTGTAACCTGAAAATATTTTTGAAAAAATAGATCTATCGGAACTCTCGGGGTTAATACTAATTCGAGGTTGTAAAATACTATAACCTTTAGTGACTATCCCTAGGTCTTCGTTAAATTGAGGTTTATTTAGTGGGTGGAGAATCGTCCCCAATAATTTTCTAGCAGAATTTCGAGGAAGCTTCGTATCTGTGTCTAGAGTAATAACGTACTCAATATCCGAAAAAAATGGAGTATGGACCGGATGAGCGACAAAGCTAGCTTCACCATTTTGCTTTAGAAAGCGATTAAATTCGTGAATTTTACCACGCTTTCTCTCCCAACCCATCCATTTGTTTTCTTTTGGGTTCCACAGTCTTTCTCTGTGAAAGAGATAAAATTTACTTTGCCCATTTGCATATTTATCATTGAGATTTTCAATCCCTTTCCTTAAGGAACGAAGAACCTCTTCGTCTGTTGAAATATTTTTTGCATCAGCATCTGAATAATCACTTAATATAGCAAAAAATAGATTCTTATCTTGGTTTCCTAAAAACCGAATCTCCAAATCTTCGAATAATCGAGATAGGCCATCAACAGACTCGACAATAGTTGGAATCACGACAAAAGTCTTAGCATTGTCTGGTATTCCCTTTTGTAAATCTATTTTGGGGAGGAGAGATGGCCCTATTAAATAAGTGAGAAATAAGTTTAGTAAATTGAGGCAACTATCACTGGCAGGAATAATGGTTAGAAAAACAATCAATATCGGCCAAAGCGGACTAGAATTAATCCCATGAACGTATATTATGGTGGGGGCTATTATCAAACACATTGATATAATCAGTAGCCCCAGATAAAACATAGCAGGATTGTCTAAGATAAACCTTTTAATCCATTCTTTGATAGTTAGTTTGTACTTAATCTTTTTTTCAATCTCCCTTATTCCCTCTTTCACGAGATAATACCCAACGTGGTGTTTGGCGGTATCTTCGTCATTATTACGATAGGAATCAAGCGCCAAGGCCATCGCCTCTTTAGCTATGTTAATTTCTCCATACCCTGTTTTCTTGTGGATACGCTCAATTGCATTTCGGTACTGATCGCGACTAGCAAAATCCATTGTATGATAAGCACCAACAGGATCTTGTTCTAGAATAGGCTCTACAAGAGATAAGCTTTCAAAAAAGTTATGCCAATCCGTACTTGAAAGTAGCTTCATACTCAAGATGGCATTACTGACACTTGTTTGGGCAGAAGCTTGAAATTTATGCTCGGAATGGACAACTTCATCAATATTAAGATTTCTTTTTGCAAGATATTGATCAATGAACTCACAAACAGGAAGAAATTCTTTTCTCCTCGTATGAAGTTCATGGGACAATTGAGAAATCGAGGAACAATCACAAATTTTTGATTTCCCTAGTATCGTTGAAAGCTCATCAGTAAGTTTTTTTGTGCTCTCTTCAGTAAATCCAAAATTTTCAAAGATATCATTTGATATCGCCTCTATTTTTTCTTTGATATCCTGAGAGAGAATGACTTGATTGGATAAACGTCCTAAATTTTCAATAAGTGTTATTCTTAAAGCAATTGGAATGGCCCAAATCTCACCAATAAGGAGAGGCGTAACTTTCTGATAAGCGTGAACAAAGTTCTTAACAGTCTCTACATTTATATGACTATCTGAGTGAGCAACTAAAGCGAGAGCTATGGCATAAACCCGAGGAAATCCAGCCAAACTTCCACTTTTCACCTTGGGAAGCTCAAGATAATACTTTTCAGGTAAATCTTCTTTTATTTCTCTAATTTGATCTTCAACGATATGATAATTATCAATTATCCACTCACCAGCAGGAGATAGTTGAATATCCTTGGTCACTGCTTGCGATAACCTCAGGTATGATTGCTTTATTGATTCTTCATTTTCTTTTACTCTTGGGAGAAGAGATACTCCCTTACTTTTTTTATCGGCAATCGCTAGTTCTGAAGCGAGGAATGATGCATAAAGCTCTAACCGTTCAGGGCTAAAAACCTCATCCCTAATAGGATCCTGTATAATATCATCTTTTAGTTTCTTTCTAAACATAGACTAGCACCATTAATTATTAATAAATTAAATTCAATTAAGGTTAATTTTTGATACTGAGGGATAGGAACCATCACACAAATGGGACTATAGTTTCCTTAATATGGTGTTATCTCTAACTTTCAACCCCATGCTAATCATTTTCCTAACTAGAATCATAGGAATTTAATACAAGAGTAATACTTTTAAATATATGAGCTTTGTTTATATCGGACCTGATTTAAGTCAGATCGATTTTTACTTCTCTCCAACAAAACTCCTTCCACTTATGTCATGTTCCTTAATGTTAAATGTCATGGCACTTAGTTTTTAAAAATGACATAAATTAGGCTAACAGAAAAAGGAGAAATGAGATGTCAGCAGGAACAAACGAAACCAATAAAGAAGAAATAAATGAAAAAGATGAGAGGCAAAAATCTTTTGGGGGTGATGGTCCCTATAAAGATCTTAATGATCAAACTTTTAAGATGAGTCTCGAAAAGCTTTATGCCTTTTATCTTACAGATAAAAAGGACAGAAAAAAAGCCGCATAACTTTTAATTAACATCTAACGCACTAAGCTTAGCAAAAAAAATACTAATGGAGTCTAGTTTTGATTTTATAAAATGGTTTAGTGAGTTTTCCATAGACGATGTTGCCCTCGTCGGAGGTAAAAACGCTTCTCTTGGTGAAATGGTTCAGGAGCTATCCCAAAATGGTTCTTGGTCATTTTAAAATTGCCCTTTCTATTGGCGTTCAAAAAATGGAGAGGTCGGCCTCAGGCGTAATGTTTTCAATCGACACAGAGAGTGGATTTAAATATGCCGTGCTGATTAATTCTTCATATAGACTTGGTGAAAACATAGTACAAAGAACCATCGATCCAGTTGAGTAACATGTTTATAAAAATACTCTTAAAGATAATTTCCGACCAATTCTTAGACGAAAATTGGGTTCTAAAGAATTTAAGATGGTTTATGACTTAGGGAGATCCAAAATGATTAAAAACATTACTCAGCGAAACGAAAAACCTTTTCTCCCATGGATAAAATTTGGCAACATAATTTAACTGATCTACCTTGCCCCATTAAAAACTTGCCAGAAGTCTTGGATATGGTAATCCCCAATATTACGCGCCACAACCTAGTTTTTTGAAAAGCATACCATTTTAGTGGATACAAAGAAATTTAAGAGGACAAGAAAGAGCAGTAATGAATGGTGGCCAAATATTCCCGACTAAAGAGAGAGTATTGATAGCAAGCCGGTTTTAATCTAAGATTCATAAGTACTTATGAAAAAAGAAAATATAGTCCTCATTATTGACCAAAACCCTACAAGGAAAAATAATATTAGTTCTCGTCTAAGAATGATGGGGTATACAACTGAGCTTACTTCGTCAGGCTTTCACGCCATTAGCCTTTTAGAGAAAAGTAATAATTCCAAAAAATTTTATAAAATGATTGTGATTCTTGGCGAGTCTGAAGACATGCCGGGCAGGGAAATACTCCTTCTTATGAGAGAAGTTAATGAGAGTAAAAAGAAACTGCCTATTCTTTTCGTTAATCCTGAGAATGACCCCGATCATATCCTTCAGGTGATTCGGGAAGGAGCGAATGATTATATTGTTGAAATCCAAAATGATGGACAAATCGTGTCCAAAGTTCAAAAAATAGCCCCACTTGAGAAATGAAGCCCCTGACTTAGTTCGCTGCATCTTGGCTTAAGGCATTAAAAAATCTAATATTCGCCCATCATTAACCTCTATATAGAAGGAATTTGACGCTATGGAAAAAATCAAAGTGGCCAATCCTGTCGTTGAGCTTGACGGCGATGAAATGACTCGAATTATCTGGAAGTTTATTAAAGAGAAACTCATCCTTCCCTATCTTGATATCGATATTAAATATTATGACCTTGGTATGGAAAAACGTGATGAGACAAATGACCAAATCACGATTGATGCTGCTGAGGCCATCAAAAAATATGGTGTTGGTATCAAGTGTGCGACGATCACTCCCGATGAAGAGCGCGTAGAAGAATTTAAACTTAAGAAAATGTGGCGCTCACCAAACGGTACTATTCGTAACATTATTGGCGGTACTGTTTTTAGAGAGCCTATTATTTGTAAGAACGTTCCACGCTTAGTACCAAACTGGACGGCTCCGATTGTTATCGGTCGTCACGCTCATGGTGACCAATACAAAGCGGTTGATATGAAAACCAAAGGCAAAGGAAAACTTACAATTACCTTTACTCCGGAAAATGGAGAGCCTCAAGAGCACCACATCTACGACTTCAAAGGTGATGGCGTTGCGATGGGAATGTACAATACTGACGAATCAATCGTTGGTTTTGCTCGCTCTTGTTTCAATATGTCTCTTCAAAAGAAGTGGCCTTTATACTTATCAACAAAGAATACCATTCTTAAGCAATACGACGGTCGCTTCAAAGACATCTTCCAAGAAGTTTATGAAAATGAATTTCAAAAGAAGTTTGAGTCTCTCGGTATTACCTATGAGCACCGTCTTATTGATGACATGGTCGCCTCTGCCCTTAAGTGGCATGGTGAATTTGTCTGGGCCTGTAAAAACTATGATGGTGATGTTCAATCAGATACTGTCGCTCAAGGTTTTGGCTCTCTTGGCCTTATGACTTCTGTTCTCATGACACCTGATGGACAAACTGTTGAGGCGGAAGCTGCTCACGGAACCGTGACTCGTCACTTTCGTCAGCACCAAAAAGGCAAGAAAACGTCAACGAACCCTATTGCCTCAATTTTTGCTTGGACACGTGGTCTTGCTCACCGAGGTAAACTAGATGGAAACCAAGATCTGATTAACTTTTCTCAAGCGCTTGAAACTGTGTGTATTGAAACAGTTGAGTCTGGGAAAATGACTAAAGACTTAGCCCTTTGTATTCATGGTAAGAAGTTAAATGATAGCCATTACCTTAATACAGAAGATTTCCTTGCTGCCCTTGATGAGGGTCTTCAAAGAAAACTCAACAGCTAGTCATCCATTTACTGAAAGTTGATACGGGGCCGAATTTTTTCGGCCCTTTTTTATCAACCCATCTTGTCAAAGCATGCAGATTTAAGTAACACACTGTAGCGATCAATTTTTTTAAAGGAAATTTCAATGAGAATGCTCATTCCTCTTATTTTTATAACACTTTCCACTGCAGTGCGTTCAGAAACTCATAATATGGACAAGACCATAAACATTGATGGTCAATATCAAAATAGACCTGCTTCTGCCTCTGAAAGGCTTAAGCAACAACGAAAATTGCTAGAAGCAAGAAATGAAGCACTCGTCCGTAAGCAAATTGAAACATTGAGACTTCGCCAAGAAATCGAGCTCATGAAAAAAATGAAAAGAGTTTTTGCTAAAAATTTAGAGAATTTAGAAAATATGTAAAAAAAAAGCCTCTTAAAAAAGAGGCTTTTTTTTATCTTATTTTTGCTTCATTAGATGGCGCCTGTCCGGAAGCACTATTCTCAGCTCTCTTCCATATACTCTCGTCTTCAATTATATTTCGAATCCCATTATCAAAACAACTCTGAAGGATACGCTGACCATTCATAACAGGAGTATTTCCAAAGCGTCTTTTTATCTCTAGATAATCTACATCACTTGTATTTTTGAGAAACTGCTCATCACCACTTAAAACATTGGTGGCCAAACTATTGTACGCAAATCCACCCATGCCACCAAAGCCTCCTCCGCCAAGCATCCCAAAACCACCGTAACCGCCACCAAATCCTCCAAAGGGATTACCAGTTGACATAATATTACTGGCCTCTTGTTGATAATTCGGAGCATGTTTTTTAAAAATCATACCCATGCGATCGTTAATATCTTTTCTAAAACAAGCTGATGCTTCTGGATTTGCCTTGATAAATTCATTAACGTCACGACAAAGCTGTGTATCCATAAGAGTGATACTAACAGAGTCTCCATTCTTCTTAGGTTCGGTGTAGAAACTTTGATTTATTTTTGATGGGATACACTTTCCATTTTTTATATCAAAATCGATGGACTGACCTCTATAGGAAAAGAATGGTGGATAATACTTTTTATCCTCTCCACCAAGAAACTCATCATTTTGCTTACGAATGCTCTCTGGAACACTTCGTTCGTAATTTTCTTTTGACCACTTATCCATAGTCTTAAGCATTTCCGTTGTTTGATTATCGCCTTGGATAATTTCAGTAATATTTCCCTTCTCGTCTCTTTTAACAGTGACTTGCATTGGGATAGTGTTGGTCTTAATTTCTGCTCCCTCTTGGATGGGAAAACCACCTGGAAGGGAATAAGAGAAAATCTGGGTTCGTCCACCATCTTCTGTTTTTAGATCAGCAAAATCCGCTTTTTGAATTGATCCATCGTCTTTTAAAGAAAAAGGCATAATGGGCTTGAATCCGCCAAAGCCTATACCTGGATTTGTATTCGGTTGTAAAAAAGCTTGGCAAGCGGAGTAATCAACAGCTGAGAGAGCTGCAAAAGAATATAAAACGAAAAAAGCGCACTTAAAGATAAATTTCATCTAGATTTCCTTGATTTTAAAAGACACTCCCATTTTAACCATCTATTGAACTCCTATATAGGCGGCAATTTATTTTTAATGACCGATTGCTACAGTCGTCTACTATTTGAACAACTCTGAAAAAAAGAAAGTCTAAAACTAGGGGTTTATCTCCAGCAAGTATTGGCACTCTTCTTGTAAGTAGATCCTTGAATAATTATTTTTGGAGGAACTATGAAAGCTCGTCACTTGGCCATTGCGGCATTTTTACTTGGAACAGGTTGGTCAACGAACGTTGTCTATGAATACCAAACAGGACAATCCCTTTGGAGGGGTGTTGCTTCAGAAGAACAAGTTGAAGTGAGTATCGACAATGTTATCTCCCACATTGAAAAACTAGAAAAGAGAGCTAACGAGATAGTTTCCTTAAAAGAATCTATTAGAGAAAATATTGATGCTGATAAATTAGAGCTAGATGGTCTTTTGAGCAATAGAGATAAGGATCTATTAGATCTAAAGGCCCTACTAAAAGAGCATAGAGTTGCTAAAGCTGCTATCAATAAGTTTCTCGGTGAAAGTACTAGTGAAAGTGAGATGGTGACAGAAGCTGGTAAAAGACTTGGGGTCGTCCACAATCAATTAAAAGATTTAGAGCTCGTTAAATTATCTGTTGATCTATCAGGGGCCATTGAAAAGGCCATCGAAGAGAAAACCATCGCTCAAGAAAAAGCACTTAACGACATTAATACAAGTATTTGTGAACAAAATAGAGAGCTCTCTTCTCTAAGTTCAAAAATTGAAAAACTTATTCAAGATAAAGAAAAGGTTGTTGCTGAGGTTTCAACAGAAGAGGCTTCTTCAAGTGACGGTCAGATGTCTACTTTGGACACAATCGCCCTGATTAGAGCTTTCTCACAACCTTATCAAATGAATGCAAATGACTTTTTCAACGCTTCCCAACCTATGGGACTAGCTTCTCAACAAAACCCAATGGGTTTAGATATGAACTTTCTCATGATGACTAAGATGCTCGCAGGTTCAAATCCTTTTGCTCCAGCACCGAGCATTAACTATGCACCGGTCTACAATCAACAGCGAACTTATATGGGTATGCCTTCCATGACAAACTTTGGACGAGATGCCTTTATGGGGAATCAACAACTTCCTGGTGATCAGCAAGGGCTTTACCTACAGGGTCTTCGCGCAGGCTTTAACTCTCCAAACGGAGCCATTTTTGAAAGAGGAAATGGCCTAACTGGTTCATTTGATTTCAACCAAGTTACTAATTAATAAAAGTGATTTCCAAAGACAGTGATGACAAAGGTGCATAAAACTTTCTCATCACTGTCAATTTTTTCAACACTATTCCTGAAACTCACCTCAAAATTACAGCTACTTAGATAGACAAAATTGGCATCATTCTTGGATATATAAGACCAAGGAGTCATTAATGACGAGAGAGAGAAAAATGAAAGTCACATTGGTTTTAGGTCTAACAGGCTTGAGTATGCTCTTTACTGCAGGATTGAAGCGCAGTTCAGACCATAATAAAATAAGTCGAGATCTAACTCCAAAGACTCCTTCGATTTGTCGTCATCGAAAAATTTCTTCTATTGCAGAAGGTGAGACAACTATTGAAGCCTCTCTTGAGACCATTTGTAACAATGATAGCAAAATTGACACTCTCAAAGAGGACCTCGAGCATTTGCAAAAGGAGAGAGCAAGAGTCGTTGCTGCTCTTGAAAAATACACCTTAGAAATTGAAGAAGAAGAGAAGAAGAAAAAAGAAAAGAAAGAAAAGGTAGAAGAAAATCAAATATCACAGGCAGCACTATTAAATGCCATGATGTTTTCGATGCAAACTCCTGCCCCCCAAATGAGCATGCCTCTTCCGATTATTACGGCTTCAAGTCCTTTTCATAATCCTAGCAGTCAACAATTAACAAACTATTTACAGATGGTTATGATGAACCGTCTTTCCTTTTCAATGGAAAAAAATAATTATTGGCAACCACAATGGAACGCTCAAGGACACCTATCGAATCCAATTTATGGTGGCCCTAATGCCTTTCAAAATATTGAAGACATGTATCGAAACCCTCTTGGCCAAGGACAAAATCCTCAAGAGCTTTATCACGCCCAAACACCAATTGATCAAAGACCAAGTACACCTTGGGAGCAGCAACCGACTCTTTTCTTCCAGTAAAAAAGAGGCAAAAATTTCCTAAATATTAAATTCTATATGTCGATATATACCTTAGGAAGATTTTTAGAATTCTTCCCAAGGGCAAATTAGACCGCCCAAAACCATCGAATGAAGGAAGCAAGGTCTCTTATGAAACTTAATGAAAGTCTGACTAAAAAAGGCAAGTTACTCGTAAAGAAATGTCACGTTTGTGGCTCATTAATGGAAAGCTATATTGAGCGTAAAAAGTGCACTCAATGTAAGAAGTCTTTTCTGCCAACGAATTACTTCAGCAAGGTTCATGCTAAAAACTCAAAAGAATTCGATGAGCTATTTTCCAGTAGTGACGACCTGCACGAAGAAGACCTTATAAAGGGAATTAGCGTTCTCTGGTAATAGTAAAAACAATAGTTTTTCTACGCGTTAAAAAGCTATTTCTATCCGTTAGATATTGCTCATGCTAAATTCAAAGCATGACGACAAATCAAAACACGACACCCACGACCAAGCCTGGCCTCCATCCGATTATTCTTCGCCTCTTTGAAAAGAAAGGCTGGGGAGAAAAAGAAATAAAAGAATTTCTTTCTTGGGACCTTTTAGAGTTACCAGATCTTACTAGTATGCAGGGAATGCCTGAATGCACTGACCGTATTCTCGATGCGATTGCGAATGAAGAAGTCATTGGCATCTACGGTGATTACGATGTTGATGGCACCACTAGCTGTGCCCTTTTCTATCACTTTTTTAAAATGGTTGGATTAGAAGTTTTGCTTATTCAACCAAGTCGTTTTATTGAAGGCTATGGCCTTCATGCAAGTAGCATTGATCAAGCCTTATCCGATGGAATCAGCCTTCTTATAACAGTAGACTGCGGAATTACGAATAATGAAGCCGCCGATTATGCAAAAGAGAGAGGCCTTGATCTCATTATCACTGACCACCACAAAGATGGTCGTGATGAAATGCCTAATGCCCTCGCAATTGTTAATCCCAATCGCAGAGATGAGCCAGAGGATTCTCCCCTTAAACCATTAGCTGGTGTAGGTGTTGCTTTTGCCGTTTGCTGGGAAGTTAAAAAGAAATTAGAAGAAATTGGTCAAGAGTGTCCTTCACTGTATCCATTATTGCAATTTGTAGCGATCGGAACTATTTGTGATCTTGCTAAGCTGACGCCAATGAATTTAAAACTCGTGCGCCATGGTCTTAAGCAAATTCCAAAGACTGAATACCCAGGAATAAGGGCCTTCTTTAGTGCTGAAGAGAGAAAATTACCATTCGTTCCTAGTGAAAAGCTCTCCTTTAATATAGGACCTCTTATTAATTCTAAAGGGCGTTTAGATCATCCAGAGAAAGCATTAAATCTTCTTATTAGTGATGACTCTACCAAGGCCTATGAGTTTTACAGTCACCTTGAAGTCAGCAATAAAGAAAGAAAATATATTCAGGCCCAAGTTTTTGAAGAGGCCAAAGAAGTATTTGTTAAAAGCTTTGATGGATCTGATCCTTTAATCGCAATTGTTTATAATGAAGCCTGGCACGAAGGTGTTATTGGAATTGTCGCTAGTAAGCTTGTTGAAACTTATAAAGTTCCTGCCATTGTATTTACCAATGCAGAAGAAGAAGGAGTCATCAAAGCAAGTGCTAGGGCCGCAGGTGATTTAAATATTTTTAAATATTTAGATCAGTGCAAAGATTTATTTATAAAATTTGGTGGTCATAAGGCCGCAGCAGGCCTGAGCATGCCTATTGAAAACCTGGGTGCTTTTAAAGAAAAAATGCATTATCTCCTTAAAGAAGTTCCTGCGATAGAGAGAACTGTGCAATTTTCCTATGACCTAGAAGTTGAACCTCATGAGATAACTCCCAAGCTTTTGAAGGACCTCGAAAAACTAGAGCCTTATGGCATGGGTAACGAAAAGCCACTTTTTAAAATGAAGAATGTCCGTTTAACTAACTTTGACGTTTTAAAAGATGTCCATGTTCGTTGGACTTTTCAGGCGCTTAAAGGGCCAAAAACGGCTCCCCTAAAGGGAATCAGTTTTAATTATATTGGCGGCTTTGAAAAATTACATCCACAAGAGATTTTCTCAAAACAAACCCAGGGAGAAGAGATCACTCTCTATTTCACCCTGGGTATAAATCGTTTTAATGGAAATGAATATATTCAGTTGATGGTTAATAAAGTAACCATCGATGAGATTTAACCTCTAATAATCGTTACTTTTTCCATTACTACCGGCTCATTAGGACGATCACTATGATCAGTATTTGTTGAGCCAATTTTCTTAACCACATCCATACCACTTGTCACTTTACCAAACACGGTATGACGACCATTTAAGTGGGGAGTTGGACCTAGAGTTATAAAGAATTGTGATCCATTTGTCCCTGGTCCAGCATTGGCCATACTAAAGATACCTTCACTGTCATGAGGAAGCTCAGCACGACACTCATCACCAAAACGGTAACCTGGTCCACCTGAGCCAACACCGTCAGGGCAACCACCTTGAATCATAAAACCACTAATCACTCTGTGAAACATTAGACCATCATAAAAGTTTCCACCCTTACTAGTCTCCTGGCGTCCCTCTGCAAGGTTCACAAAGTTCCAAACTGTCTCAGGACACTCTTTTGCATAAAGCTCAGCTTCAAACTCTCCAAAGTTCGTTTGAAAATTTACCTTAACGCGATCAAGGTCTTCTTTATAATCAGATTTTTTAACACTACCCATTCCAAACATATTTCCTCCTAGTATCGGATAATTTTAAAGTTCCCCTCAAAGACCTGAGGTACAGGTCTATCTTTTGGGCCATAGAAAAAAGTTGATTTATCTTTTCCAAAAATTTCATCGACAAAAATATGATACTTCGTCTTTAACTCGCCTTCTAGATCGTAAGGAGAAAGCATCTCATAGCTCAGCAGACGAATATTCTTATTAGCAAAGTCATTGGTCTTCATCCAGTTATCAAGGTGTGACCTGGTAAGGCAGAGGCTAACAAAAACAGGGTGTCCTAAACCGACACTACTTTTTTGCATCAGTTCTTTTAAGCCTGTGACGTTCTTAAGATAGGGGTCAATCCATATCAAGTGAACTCTCTTAAATTTTGGTACTCTAAAGGTACGAATTCCTGCTTGGATGCGGTCACTTGCTTTAAAGAAAAGACCTTCTTCTTCTTTAAAAGGAATATGAGAAATATGTTTTTCTTCTTTTAAATCGAAAATCATATTATTCAACATTAGTTGCAGTTGAATGGCCTCTTCATATGTTAGAGATAAGGAGCCTCTGACCATTTTTAAATCTAAATACTTTATAGACTCTTCTCTTCTACAACCCGCTGACTCTGAAAAGTTCGCCCAGTAAGGAATTTCTGGAAGAAAGTAACGAACTACACCAGAGCTGACAAAGTACTCCTCAACTTTTCTTCTTTGAAGTGAATGGGGGTTACTTTCATCATTAGGCAGACGAGTACAGCCAAAGAATAAACCGCTGAGGACGCTAAAAACTAATATTAGGTACTTTAATATCTGCAAAAATCTAGGCCTTAGTGAAGTATTTAAAGACCTCAGATTTTACCAAGGGAATAAGCTCTAGACTAGGTTTAGGCGTCCAGGCATCAATATCTTTTGAAAAATTAAAATATCCCGGCTCCTCCGGGTGAAGACCCAGAGAAAACTCATAATCAGGGAGATATCCCACTGCAGCAATGACTCGTTCTTGGGAGACTGTGACCATTTCTCTCTTTTGTGAATCACGCCATTCAGGAATCTCTAGCGTTAAGTAAAGGCCTTCGCGGTCAATTAAACGATCTACTGATGTTACCGAATAACCTTCAAAAAGCCTGAGCTTAGGCTCAGGAAATTGGGGCTCAGAAATCTTAACCTTTTCGTGAGGAGCAAGTTGTCGCCATTCATGGACGGCTTCTTCAGTCTTAAGACAAGCCTGGCGCCAAACTTCCAGATGTGTGTGTATCAAGTTCTTAAGTTCACTCTTTATTGATTCATTTGTAAGTTCATTTTTCAAAACTTTTTGAAACATTGAATTTTCGGTTGAGATAATATTTAAGATATTACCCTCTTCTTCTAACCATTCTTTTAGAGAAAGAAACTGAAGAGCTGACTGAATGCTTGAACCAACAATCGTTAAAATTTTTTGTTTTTTAACTTCCTCTAGTTCCTTTATGCCCTTATCACCGTAGAGAACACCACCAAGCTCGGCAACAGATCGCTCATTAAGAGCAAAGTGATTTCCTGCTCCCATTGGAATTGCTCTTTGACAGGGACCGCGACAATCGAAGATGAGGTCAAAGTCTTCAAATGATTCCACTTGATTTTTAAGTGAATTGAGCATCTCAGGACCCAGCTTTTCTTTTAGCTCTGGGTTTTCCTTAATTTGTTCCTCAACAAGGCCACTGGGATTAAGGCCATAGGTGAGACGAAAGAGATCATAGAGTCGAGTATGAGAATCAATGTGCTCATCAGTGTCTAAAAAACGCTTTTGAACTCTTAAAACATCTCGTTGATGAAAGAGACCTGCCTGAACCATTTTTTGAATGAGGGGGACGTAATAATTAGACCACAAATCTTGAAAGTTTTGAGGGTCTTCTTCAAGACCTACGAACTCGCGCCCCTTAGAGCTTATATAAGACTCAGGATTTAGTGAATAATGACCAAAGTTATTGGCCATCATCTCTAATTTTGAACAGGGGCTTTGGCGCCCAATGACCCTAACGTCTGCTCCCTCTAAATGAAAGGATAAGCCTACTTCAAAGGCAACTGGACCACTACCAACGACTGCAATTTTCATAGATTGGGAATATCACCAATTCACAATTCGAGCAAATTTATATGCTCCACATACCGAGAATTAGCCTATTCCCTATATTTTAGAGAAAATAAACTTTATGAGAACCCTTATCAAAGCTTGAATGCTCAGCGAACTTATACATAAACTCAATAAAGGTTTCTACAGCAGCAAAGCTGGGCATTGAGGTATCAAACTCTGCTCCATATTGCATATAAGTCAGACCATCCTCATCTATAAATTCACGATCATATTTAACATTCATGACCACGGGGATAAATGAGTTCTTTGTGAAATACATTCTCATAGTGATCTCAGTACCCTGTGCAATTTTTGTATCGCGATCAACATTCCAAGGCACTTGAAATAGACAACCTTCTCGTGACACGTCTACCAGATTTACAGGATAAATAGAGCCACCCTGATCAACGACAGTATAAGCACCTAAGAAGTTATTGAAGAGAATACGCTCAAACTGACGACGCTTTTGCTCGATGTTTTCTTTTCTTTTCTCTAAAAAATCCAATACCTTATCGGTCATTTATGTCTCCTTGAGTGGGCAATCAACTAAGAGACTTATCGGACTTTTGGGGGTGGGACTTAAAGTTTTTTACTCCAAATGGGTGTTTGAGAAACTTCTTCAACGATACGAGTGAAAGACTCTAACCTACTGAAAATACGCCTTCTTTTAGCATCATCCCAATCATTTTTATGGAAAGCGCAACCTTTTGAGTTTTCAAGGTGTTGGCAATTGTTGAATTTACAGTGAACGGCCACCTCCTCTAGATCTGGAAAAAGGGCCAAAAGATCATCTGGATTTATGTCTTCTAAAGAAAAAGAGCGAATACCGGGAGAATCAATAAGATCAAAAAGGGGCAACTGAATCAACTCCGACCAAGTGGTAGTGTGACTCCCTTTTCCAACCTTTCCGACCTTGTGGGTGCGCAGATCAACTGTACCGCCAGAGAGAGCGGAGATGGTTCTACTTTTACCAACGCCCGACTGGCCTAAAAAGATAGCGGTTCTTCCTTTGAGTATTTCTTGCAACTCAAGCCAGCCGTTCTTTAAAAAGCGGGGCTTATAATTTTCCGCCTCTAATGCAGAGATTTCATAAGACTCTACTCCTAACGGCCCTAAGCGTTTGGATTCAAAATCTAAGTCTAAATCTTCCAATTGATCACACTTATTGAAAATAACGATCGGTCGAATCCCCCACTGACAAGCGCGCACCAAGAAGCGATCAACAATCCCTTGCTTAAACGCGGGTTTTGAAACCGAAGACAATATGACCAGGAGGTTACAGTTGGCAGCAGTGATTTTCTTTTTTTGCTCTCTCACTGAAACTCGAAAAATTTCACTTTCTCGCTCACAGACCTTATCAATTTGATATTCTTTTGAGCCTTCAATAAAACTTACTTCAACTTTGTCACCGACAACGATTGAATCACCTTTTAGTAAATTACCCTTTGCAGTGGCGTCAATCATCTCCCCACTATTCAACTTACAACTGAATTGTCGCTGGGAAGACCTAACAACTTGAGCATTAAGGACTTCGCTCATTGTGTTTTCCTCATATTCATAAAACCTTGAGGAAAGAACTGATTATTGGGATCCATACTTTTCTTCAGATAGGAAAACATCTCATATTGTGTATCGGTATAAAAAGGCTGAATAAATTTTTGCTTTAGCATTCCGATACCGTGTTCAGCAAAGGGCGAGCCTTTGACCTCAAAAACCCATTTATAGAGTTCCTCTAATTTCTTTTGACAAGAAGCTGCCTCAAATTGATTCGGCATAAAGTTAAAATGAAGGTGAGCATCTCCAAAGTGACCAAAGAGATTGTAGGCGACATCTCCTTTTGCCATACTTTTATAAACTTCAAGAAGGCCCGCGAAGTCCTTGGAAAGGACTTGTACATCGGTGCCTTTCTTTGTCACTCCCATTTTGGAGTTAACTTCAAATATGGCACGGGGAATTTCCATTCTCAATTGACGACATCTCGATTCTGGAACTTCAAAAATATCGTTCTCATCAAGTTGAGTGATTTGAGAGAGAATCTTTTCATAGACTTCCTCAAAATAAATATTCTCTATTTCTAAAAAGACAATATCCTTGCCCTTTCGAGGGATTAAATCTTCTGAAAGATAGCTCCAGGAGTTTTCATCCACGAACTCGCAGGAATAAACTTTTTCACGAAATCCTTGAACTTTTTGAAAGACATCAAGATGAATAGAGGCATCTTCCTCCCATTTGGGTAATGCCAAAAATATATAAGTCACATTTTCTAATTTCGATGTTTTAAAGATTCCATTAATGACAACTCCGAGCTGTCCCTCTGTTCCGGTCATTAAGTCAGTTTCTTTTTCAAGTCTTGGAAAAGGAGCATTCTTGAATTCTCGATATTGCTGATAAGAACACTGATATCTCTTTAGAAGTTTTTGACCTTCATCATTTTGAAAAAGACGATGATCACTTAGGTCGTTAGCCGCAAGAAGTTTTTGCTCCTCTCCCTGATGATCAAGATAAGTGCACTCCAATAACTGCTCTCTTAACGTTCCATAGCCAAAGCACCTTTCGCCGGTGCAGCTTGTGGCCACGCCACTTAAAATGGCCGCTAACTCCTCTGTTGGAGAAGTCATGGTATTTCGCCCTTTTGATCGACAAAACTCTCTTGCCTGCTTCCATGTGACGGGTCCGCTAATGATAAGGTTATTATCCTTATCAAGTGAGCACTCTTGCGGCAGCTGGCCAAGATTTCCAAGGGTTAAGGAAGTCCACCCCTGCTGTTCTCCATATTCGTTCAGACGATCGTAAGGAATAACCGTTGAAGTCTGATTACCGTGAAAAAAGGTAGGCTCACTTAAGCGAACGTAATCCTTTAAATCCTTGATGGCACTAAAGCCCTTTGTGTAAATTTCCATGCTTATAACTTATCACGAAAGAATTGATGGCCCTATTTTTTCCCTATAAATTACCGCCTATTTAGGGGGCAAGTTATTGACAACTCTAGTTAAAGCCCCTAAATTCCGAGTACTCAATTGACAATTCTTGAGCATACTTATGCTCATAGTCATTTTGCTACGCATCCGTAGCTCAGCTGGATAGAGCATTCGCCTTCTAAGCGAATGGTCGCAGGTTCGAATCCTGCCGGATGCGCCATTTTTACTCTCCAACACAAATTGTACCGTCAGGATTCGCCCTTTATAGGGTTCGCTGAACGCTTACGCCTTCAGTGCCGGATGCGCCATTTTTACTCTCCAACACAAATTGTACCGTTAAAGAGCTTGATAGACTTCTTGATCAAATCCTATGGCGACAACTTTTCCCTTCTTTTCAAGAATAGGTCTTTTTATTGCTGATAAGTTTTCTAAGAGTAATTTTTCTTGTGAGGCCCTTTTCCCAGCTTCATAGGCTTCTTTAATTTTTCTAAAAGTTGGCCCTCGTTTATTGGCTGGAAGTTCTCCATAGAATTTCTCCCACCGCTTTAGCATTTCAGCAGTTGGAGTTTCCTTTTTGAAGTTAAAGAACTCATAGTCTAAGCCTTTTTCTTCTAGGCTTTTTCTCGCCTTTTTCACTGTATCGCAATTTGGAATTCCATACATCGTGTACATAACTTATCTCCCCATTAAATGAAGATAAACACTAACATAAACAAATTGGAATTTTGACTACAATTCTTTAGAGAGAGGAAATCTAATTTTGTTATCTTTTTCTTTTAGGACTCTTTGTAAGAGAAAGGCCAAAGCTCCGTTATTATTGCCAAGTTTAAAGTAACTATAAACCCAACTATCGGCACTAAACGTATTTAAGAGTTGCACAGAAGGGCTTTCACCATCGCGAATTTCACAATTGACCGGGTCACTTAAGACATAATTTGTTCGACAAACGGAAGGTCTATCTTCATAGATGCTACATTGGTTTGAATCATTTAAGAAAACACAGGCGCGCTCTTCATAACTTAGTTTAAAAAACTCTTTTGCAGAATTTCCGGCCATAGCCTGAATTTGAAGTCTTTCAAAATCAATTCCATAACCTTCATCTACTTTTTGTGCGAGAAGGAAAGCCTCCGATTCTGTAATGGCCACTTGAGAATGACAGCAAGCTGAACAACCTTTCTTACACTGAACCAATTTATCTACCATTTGATTTTTGAATTGAGATTCAATCTCTTCATTAATCTTTTTATGAACGTATTTGGCTTTTTTAATGGGATCGCTGATTTTGCTGATTTTTTGAGTCATGCGCTTAATAAGCTTTCTAAAGGAAGAATCCTCCTGAAAAATCTTATAAGTTCTTGTGGCAATTGCCGGCATGATCATGAGGCGAGCCCCTTTTCTCAAATTAATAGATAAGCAAATCACTCTTATCTCTAAATATTATACATTTTGTGTCGTATATTCATGGCCACAGGGAAATAATTGCCCAATCGGAGGTTTACAAAGACGCTAGAAAGGGGTTTAAGAATTCCTAATAAAAGTCTTGAAATATATTTAACTTCTTATAATTATTGGATAATTGTCCTGGAGGCCAATTTGATTTTATGCTCTTTTCGCCATCTCTCTCTAAGCTTTGGCAGCAAGGCCCTCTTTGAAGACGCTGAGCTAGTCATCAATAAAGGCGATAGAATTGGCCTACTTGGGCTTAACGGCAAAGGAAAGTCCTCTCTTTTCAAAATACTAGAAGGACAACTTGGAGCAGATCAATCAACACCTCCTTTTACCTTTGATAAGAATGAACAATATTCTTACTTTCATGTGCCACAGGACATGCCTAAAAATATTCCACCAGAGACGACAATTAATGATGTCTTCTGGTTTTTTTACTCTGAGGGTAAAAAAATTGTAGATGAACTTGATGCTGTAAATAAGCGCCTCACAGAAGCGAGCAATGATTCAGATCTCAAGCGCCAAGAGTACCTCTTGGTTCAAATGGAAGATCAAAATCTTTGGAACCTTCAACAATCCTATCTCTCTTATTGCAAAAGCCTTAATCTCATAGAAACTGAAGAACAGCTTGAAAACCTCAGTGGTGGACAAAAAAAGAAAATTCTCTTAGCTCTTGGTCTAAGCACGAACAAAGAACTTATTCTTTATGATGAACCGACAAACCATCTAGATATCGATACGATTCGACTTTTTGAGCTTGAGCTTCTCTCTAGTGAAAAAACGTTTATCCTCACAACCCATGATCGCTATTTGCTCGGAAGAACGACGAATAGAATCTTTCAGATTAATTCAAAAAAAATCACAAGCTTCGAGGGTAACTACACCGACTTCTTAGAGCAACAGGCTCAAAGGGAAAAAGAAAGACTTCAACTTCTCAATAGGTTGAAAAATAGTTTCAGACGAGAAGATGCTTGGATGAAGCAAGGAATAAAGGCCAGAGGAACACGCTCCAAAAAACGAGTTGAGAACTTTAATGAATTAAAAGATAGTATTCGCACGGTCAAAGAAGGAGCGAGAAGAGAGCTCGAACTTAATATTGATCAAAGTAATAAAAAATCCAAAGTCATTTTAGAGGCGAAAGCATTAGGATTCTCCTATCCTGAAAAGGGCCCACTCTTTGAAGACTTAAATTTTAGTATCTATAGAGGTAATAAAGTCGGCCTTATTGGTGAAAATGGTGCAGGAAAAACGACACTTCTCAAAGTGCTTTCAGGAGATCTAAAAGAATTTGCGGGGGAAATAAAGACAAGCCCTGATTTAAAAGTCTGCCTATTCTCACAACAAAGAGATGAATTACCTTTAGAAAAATCCCCCTATGAATTACTTGGTGACGGATCAGATCAAGTCTCACTTGCAGATGGAAAAACTCAGCATGTTATGAGTTATTTTAAATCCTTTCTTTTTAACGGAGATGAGATTCATCGTCCTCTTAGAACCTTCTCAGGTGGTGAAAGAAACCGCCTCCAATTGGCCCTCAATCTAAAAAAGAGTGCTGACATTTGGATTTTTGATGAGCCAACGAATGACCTTGACCTAGAAACCCTTCTTATCTTAGAGAAGACTTTAGAAACCTTCAAAGGCTCTATTATTATTATCTCCCACGACAGGGCCTTCCTTAAAAATACGACCAATCGATTATTTGTATTAGAGAAAGGAATTTTAGAAGTTTTTGAAGGTGGTTATGACCAAGCAGAAACTTATCTCGAGGCGATGGCGCTAGAGAAAGAACTAGATCTACAAGCTGAAGAGCTACAAATTAAAACAACTGAAAAAGCACCTCAACCTGATAATGCCCCCAAGGTAAATAAATACGATATTGGTGATATCCAAAAATCAATTGATGAAGTCGAAGCCCTAATTGGAAAAATCGATAATGTCATGAAAGACCTGGGACTCCTTCAATCAAGTACAGAAACGGCCGACAAACTCGCTCAGCTTTCCCTAAAAAAGTCGGAAAAAGAGGAAGAGCTCATGGAGTTATACGAAAAACTTGAAGAGTTAGGCTAAATCTAGACACAACAAGAACAATGTAAATTCAGTCGCTTGGATATATCTTTGTCCTTGAAGTTTCCTTAATCTTACTTTATTTTAAACAAATGTTTAATTCAAACAAATGTTTAAAACTCAAAGGTATCACCTATGACACTTAAGACTGCCGTACTTCTCCTGATATGCGTCCTTGTAACCTTAGCGGCCCAATCTCAAGAAACTATTTATATTGATGAGTCGTTTCTGAAAGAAAGCCTAAAATCTAATCCACCTACAGTGGATCAATTAAATGCTGCACTTCTTGGAGCAAGGGCACAGGAGACAGGCCTTGATGATAAGTTCAACACAAACCTCGATGCCAGTGCTTCCTACTACAAGACGGACGAAAAACAATTCGCGACTTTCATCCCTGTCACAAGCCCCGTTAAGAACTACGAAGTAAAGATAAGCCGCAGATTTAGCTCTGGTGTTACTGTTGGTCTTCGTGGATTTGCTGACCAATTTTCAAATAACTTTGTTCAAGATGCAAGCACGACAGGATTGAGCCTTCAACTCGGCGTAAACTTGTGGAAAGATTTATTTTCTAAAAGAACACAGTCTCAACTTAATCAAGCATCAGCGTATGGCCAACAAGCTCAATGGCAAAATGAAATTGGCTTAGCTACTTTTAATAATACTCTTCGGAAAATTTACTGGAGTATCGTAGCGAATGAAGAGGCCCTGAAAATTTCAGAAGGTCTTCTCGATAGTTCTCTATTACAAGTAAAAGAGGCGAAAAGACGAAAACAAAATAATATTGCAGACTCTGGAGAAGTAGCCCGTTACCAGTCCCAGGTAGCTTCCCGCCAAGCGAGTATTATTTCTCTAAAATATGAGAAGGCTTCTCTCATTAAATCACTGAAAGAGCTGCTTCCTGATATTGCCCTAAACGAAATCAAACTAAAGCCCTACAACATTGATGAAACCGTTAAAAAAGTTCTTGTCTGTACCGCCACAATTGCAAGCGAGAGTCAGCCTCCACTTAATTTTACAAAATATGATGAAATCGTTGCTCTTCTTGATCGTCAAGCCAATCTGGAAAAGAAGATAAATGACACTTATGATGATATTGATGTTCAATTCCAAACTGAATATGGCGTCAAGGGTCGGGCCAACTCCGGATCAGATTCTATTAATGATCTTCAAGATGATGGTCGTAACAATGTAGCTGTTGGACTAACCTTAAGCATTCCTCTTGAAAACAAGAAGAAAACAACTCAGGAGATTTTAAATAAGGCCTCTAAACTCAAATTCAGATCTCAAAAGCAAAGAGAGCTTGCGAAGATAAAAGCCTATCACACACAAACAGTTAGTCAGATAGCTTTGTTACAACAAATTATTCGTAATCAACGGGACAATACTAAGTACTTAGGGATCTCCTTAAAGACCTCCAAGAAAAAGTATAACCAAGCAAGACTTACGGTTGAACAATTGGTTCAAGAACAAGACTCTTACCTACAGTCGAACTTAGATGAGATCAGAACGAAACTCGCTGTCATAAATACGATTATCGATTATTTAAGTGTTTATACAGATACACCTTGTCCCCTTAATAATATTTAGGATTAATTATGAATGCTCTAACAAAGTTTTTTATCGATAATTCAAAGTTTACCTTGGTCTTAACGATTGGCCTTCTCATTCTTGGTCTTCAAGGGCTTGGAAAAATGAATTCAGAATCCTTTCCTACTGTTGATTTTGCACAAGCTTTTGTGACAACTCGCTATGATGGAGCTTCTGCAGAAGACATAGAGACAAAAATCACAAAACCTATTGAAGATAAGATAAGAGAAGTATCAGGCATAAAAGATGTCCGTTCAGTTTCTCAATCCGGACTTTCTAGCATTTATATCCGTGCCGATATGGACAATGTAGAGAACGTCGATGAGGTCATGGCCGATTTACAAAGATCAATTGATGGCGTCACCGGTCTTCCACAAGATCTTCTAGATGACCCCATCTATACTGAGATTAAATCTGAAGAATTTCCGGTCTTAGAAATTGCTGTCATCGGTAAAAATGATCAGCGAAAAAGAGACCTCATTGCTGATTTATTAAAAGAAGAATTTGAAGATAATAAGCTAGTCAAAGAAGCACGCCTTGTGGGATTCGCTCCAAGAAGATTCCAAATACGACTTGATTACCAAAAACTTAACGAATATCACATAGGTGTTAGAGAAGTACTGGCAAAGGTAAAGGCACGAAATGTTAATGTGCCTGGAGGAAACTTAAAAGATATAGAGAAACAAACTCTTCTTCGCCTTGAAGGTAAAATCAAAAATGCAGAGGAACTTGGTGATATCCTTATTAGGTCAAACTTCACTGGTCAAAAGGTTTATTTAAAAGATATAGCGACAGTCGAAGACTCTGAAGAAGAGATCAAAGTTTTGGCCCGTCGTAATGGTCAAGAGGCCACCCTTATTATCGTCAGTAAAAAAGGCGGGGCTGACACAATCACTTTAGTGAATGCTATCGATAAGAAACTAGAGTCTTTTAGAAAGAGATATGGAAATGATTATAGTTTTCAAGTTTATAATAATGAATCCAAGAAAGTTGCCAATCGACTAGATGTTCTAACTTCAAATGCCGTCTCTGGCCTGGTTCTTGTTATTGTTTTCCTTTTCATTTTCCTACCCGGACGAATTGGTCTAATGGCCTCCCTGTCACTTCCATTGGCCATTATGGCGACAATGGGTCTCATGCCAACATATGGCATGAACTTAAATGCGATTACTATTTTGGCGTTGGTTATCGCACTTGGAATGCTTGTTGATAACTCTGTTGTTATTGCTGAAAACTTTACCCGACTTCAGGGAGAAGGCAGGACACCAATGGAGGCCGCATTAGAGTCCGTGACCAAGCTTTGGCTTCCCATTACAGCAACGGCATTTACCACAATTGCCGCCTTTCTTCCGATGCTTGTAACGAAAGGAATTATGGGGCAATTTATTAAATATATTCCCATTGTTGTCACAATCTCTTTAATTGCATCACTTGCGGAATCTTTCTTCCTGCTTCCGATGAGGCTGGTTCTCTTTGGTGGTAAAGTGAAGACAGCGGCAGAAGGTCATTCTGATTGGTTTGAAAAATTTCAAATTAAATTTGAAGCGCTTATGAAGTGGTGTGTTCAAAGAAGATATCTGATGTCGGTTGGCTTTATTGTAAGTTTTGCCATTTCAATCTTCCTGATGGCAGTTGCGAACAAGTTCATTCTTTTTCCTCCAGATCAAACCGAGATTTATATCGCAAGGGTTGAAATGGAAAACGGCACGAGACTTAGACAAACAAATAATGCCCTTAAACTTCTTTCTACAAATATTGAAGAAACACTGGGTAAAAATGTAAGTCATATCATTACTCGTGCTGGTACGTCCAAGATGCAACCCAATGATCCCAAAGCAAAGGATGGAAATAATGTTGGGATGGCCACGATCTATGTAACCGAAGAAGCAAAGAATAGCCTAAGTCATATTGAGGCCTTGAAAGAGCTTCGAAAAATAGCTTGGCAAAAGTATGCTAAAAATATTTCTTTCGAGGCCATGGTCAATGGACCACCGGTTGGAAATGATATTGAAGCAACCTTTCGCTCTAACTCTAATCAGGATTTAAATTTATTGATTGGGAAAATTAAAGATGAGCTCTCTCAAACCAAAGGAATAAGTGATCTTAAAACAGATGATGTTTTTGGTGACAATGAAGTTTATATCGACATTGACTATGGAAAAGCTGATCAACTGGGACTTAATGTCGATAGCATTGGCTCTACTGTAAGAGCGGCTATTGCAGGACTTATTGTCTCAACTGTAACTCTTGATAATAAAGACGTTGATTTGATGGTGCGCTTTAAGGAGCCTTTTAGAAAAAATACTAAGGACCTTCAAAGTCTTATGATCATGGATAATCGCGGCAACCTTGTTCCTCTAGGATCTATTGCTAAATTTCACGAGATCTCAGGTACTCCTCAAATTAAAAGATATGACTTTAAGCGTTCTAAAACACTCACGGGCAATGTTAATGATGAGTTTATAACGGCCATGAAGGCCAATAAAATGCTGGCCGATCTGTATGACAAATTCTCTTTCGAATTCCCTTCCGTCTCCCTTGTATTCGGAGGTGTTGCCGAGAGTACGCAAGAATCACTTGATTCTCTTAAAGATGCTCTTGTCTTAAGCTTAATTGGAATTTTCGCGCTACTCGTTTTTCTGTTTCGATCCTTTTTAAGACCAGCAATCATTATGACCACGATCCCTCTTGGCCTTCTTGGCTTTTCGATTGCTTTTTGGGCCCATCAAAGGCCCATCAGTTTCTTGGCACTTATTGGTATTATAGGTCTTGGAGGAATTATTGTTAACTCTGGTATTGTTCTTATCTCCTTTATCGATCAAATGCGAGACGAAGGAGAGATGGAACTTCATGACATCTTAGTCAAGGCTTCAGGGCTTAGATTAAAGGCCGTCCTTGTCACCTCCCTGACAACCATAAGTGGCCTCATCCCTACCGCCTACGGCATTGGTGGAACTGATGCTATACTTGTACCAATGACTCTTGCCATGGCCTGGGGACTAACGTCTGGAACGGTTCTCACATTAATATGGGTTCCCTGCGCTTATGCCATACTTGAAGATATTGTTACCTGGAAGCCAAGTTTTCTTATGAGAAAGAAATCTGGCTCCGTTAATGCCTAGGAAGAGACATGGTTAACTTAAATGATAGTCACATTGATATTACTGATACTAAAACAAAAATTTTAGCAGTAGCAAATGAACTCTTTGCTCGCCAGGGCTTTGATGGAGTATCGATTAGAGATATTGCACAAGAAGCAGATGTAAATGTGGCTTCGATCAATTATCATTTTAAAAATAAACTTAACCTTCTTCATTCTATTTTCGAATACAACTACCGCTGGATGGAGTCCGGTGTAGAAAAGCTTTCTCATGAGGAAGGAATTACGACTCCAGAGATGACCTTTAAAATGTTTGATATGTTTCAAAGCAATGGGACCGCTCTTATCAACTCATTTAAGATGATCTTAAGTGACCACCTTTGCCCTGAAGACGACAACCTTCACTCTGAAGACGAGCCGTTTGGTCCCCCCGGAGGAAAGGCCCTTTTAGAAGTCATTACTCGAGATGTTGGCGAACAAGTTCCTTACGAAGATAGAGAGTGGGCCATGCGAATGCTCTTTGCCAATATCATCCACTTCGCAACCTTTATGAATACGAACTACTTAAAAAGTAAGTGTGGTGATGAAAAGTGGATGGAGATTAAACAAAAAGAAAAATCATTTAAAAAATTAGCGAGCGCCATCATCAACTCTTTAAAAAATTAAGTAGTTTGTTTAAAAAGCCGATAAATTCACTATGTGTAGATTATTTGGATTTAGATCCGTTATTCAAAGTCAGGTCCACTCAAGCCTTGTGGATGCAGAAAATGCCCTTGGAATTCAAAGTGGCTCACATCCAGATGGATGGGGAGTTGCCTATTATGTCGAAAATAGTCCTCACGTTGTAAAGTCAGCACAGGCCGCAGTAGGAGACGCTATTTTTAAAAGAGTATCAGGTGTAGTAAGTTCAGAAACCGTTGTTGCCCACATTAGAAAGACGACTGTTGGTAATAATAACATTCTCAACACGCATCCTTTTCAATATGGTAATTGGATTTTTGCTCACAATGGCAACATTACTGACTTTAATGATAAAAAAGACGAATTAAAGGCGCGAGTTTCCCCTTCGTTAAGGCGCTTCATCTTAGGCGAGACAGATAGCGAACTTATTTTCTACTTTCTTCTATCTCACTTATCTGGAAAATATAACCTCGGGGATAAAACAATTGAACACTCCCTACTTACAGATACTCTTGCAAAAGCAATGGAAGAACTAATAAAGGTTGCTGGAGCACCCGCTGACAAAGATGACTCTGGTGAAAAAGCCACTTATTACACTTTTATTCTGACAAATGGGAAACATATGGTCGGGTACCAAGGTGGTAAGAACTTATTTTATTCCACCTATAAAAACCTCTGCGGAGATAGAGACTCTTGTCCCTCGTTTTCTCCAGAGTGTGAGGCCCGTACGAAAACCGGCTATATAAATCATCTCATCTTTTCATCAGAGCCTTTAAGTGGAGAGAATGTATGGCTCCCTCTTGAGAAAGGACAAATGATCTCAGTGGATCAAAATATGCTTCTTAAGATTTCTGGCACTTAAGAAATTATCGACTTTTTTACCCCGATAGCTTTCTTTATTTTTGACGTTTATAATTATCAGAAGGACTTTTTCTGAATAATTTCAAGTCCTTAGCATTAAGCATTCCCCTGTAAGCATTCATCTTTTGAGCAAAAAAGTCCTTATCTTCGATTACTCTTAGACCGAAAAGGACAATATAAGGGGCTCTACTATGATCACAAAAATCCTCATTCCTTTTCTTATTCTACTGTCTACGGCAGCCTTCGGTCGTTCACCTGCGGTTGAACCTGTAACAGGGATATCAATAGAAGAATATAAGGAAGTAAGTCCTAAGCAAGACCCTGGCTTTAATTGGCAACAAAGAAATTTTGTCATCGACTCAACGATTTTAGTTAAAACAAGAGAACCTGCAGAAAAAAAACTTATTAACCAAACCAAAAGTCAAAGAAAGTCTTGGCCGACTTATCTCTTTCTCTTTAGCTTAGTCAGCCTACCATTTGCTCTTTGGTATTCAATTATGAAGGGTCTAGAAAATAAGAATTCTCAAGACCATTATGTTATTGAGCCAGTCTTTTCTGCGACCTCAAATACCGTTGATCTAAATAAAGAAAGAGAGAAGAGAAAGAAGGACGAAGAAGATCATAATATCCCAAAGGCCTCTTAGAAATTTAAAAGGGTCTTACGATCATCAAAATTAAACCACACTCCATCTCCGAGGTATTTATAAACTCGGTTCATTCTTCCATAAGAAACAGAAACTTCACGAGTATTATCACCATCTAGATCATAGAGACTGACCTCATATTTTCTTTGGTGATAGTGGTCCTTGAAATCTCTATTTTCGTCCCAAAGAAGAGGACCTTTATATAACTTTAACGTATCAAGCTTATTTTTTTCATAGGTTATAAAGTACAAACGTGTTGTCCCTTGAAATTCAAGGTATCTCGTAACTCCTTCATAAAAATATAGAAGTAGCACTTTTGTATCTTTATTTAGGCGTCTAACCTGAATTTTATAAAGGCGACTCCAGGGACCACTTGCCTGCAGTGAAGTGCGATAAACCTCTTTTCCAAGATGGTCATAAATTTGTAACCAATCTTCCCCATCCCTCTTGGCCGTAAACAAACTCTCTGGCCGATCATCGGCCGTAAGGTCCAGAAAATGTCGATTAGAGCGGGCCTTAATACGATAAAGTGTTTCTACTTTGTTATTGAGCTTCTCTTTTTCATTATGAAGTAAAAGCTCTCTAAATAATCGCTCGTCCTGTCCCCAAGAACACCTCAAGAAAAAAAGGAAAAGAAGGACAATGGCTGGGGCGCGAAGCATTAAGTTCATGAAATTATTATAGCAAAGTAGTTTAAAGGCCAAAAGCCGCCAGGAAATGGGCAAAAGAAACCTTTTCAAAGCCACAATTGATTAGATAAAATAACAGTCTGCGAAACTCAACTACTTTTAGGAGACTCATGGATCTTTCAATCGCTTTTGTTAAAAATGACTCTCAAGTTCTCTATCAAACCTTTACTGAGGAAAAGCCTGGTAGGCCTCAAATTTTTGATATTGAAGACCTAGAAGGTAAAGAAATCCACAGCATCCTTTTGCCTAAGCACCTTTTAAAAGAAGAGGAGAAGGCAAATGAACTTACTGAGAAACTGAACAAGACCAATAAGTATGCTCCTATTAAGACCATCTCTGAAGACTTCTTAACTTCTGAGCTTTTCGATACAATGGACTTACAAACCGCAGAAAATATCACCAAAAGTACCTACTCTACTTGGACGCTTAAAAATAACCTAGGACTCATTGAAAATATGTTTGCTCAATTAAGTCACTTAAAAGGACTTTGGCCAAACGATCGTACCGCATTTTTTGAAGAGCTATGGCACCTTCTTCGATCCAACCTTGGCGCAACTCAGATGACGATTGCTTACAATCATCTTAAAAAAGCTGAAAAAGAAGGGGAGAAAAACCAACTCATCAGAGTAGTTGTAGAAGGCCAGTCGAGACCAAACCCTAGTGAAAACAAAGAGCTTGGTGAAGCCCTTTTTAAAAACTATGAAGGCAAGTTTGCAAACAATTTTGAAGTTTACTCTTGGGATTTAGAGAAAGGACAGGTTGTCTTTCTTGCTTCAATTAAAGAGAGTCCTGTCATTATCATGGCCCAAATCTTTGATTTAACACCACTACAAAAAGCGACTCTCAATTGTTTATTTGAAGGTCTTCAGTAAAGTTAACGACCAAATCGTCCTAGAGGTTCACCACCAAGAACATGAAAGTGGGTATGAAATACCGTCTGACCGCCATTTTTACCCATATTCGTTACAACCCTAAAGCCATCACCAGCGAGATCATTATTTTCGGAGAAAAGCTTAATAGCAGAAAAAACCTCTCCGAGTTGCTCGGTATGAGTATCGGTTAAATGATTAATATTTTCTGTGTGCAGTTTTGATATAAAAAGAAAATGATCTTTAGCTTGAGGGTGAATATCTCTAAAACCTAATACCGATTCATTTTCAAAAACTTTATCGACAGGTATTTCACCTTTAATCATTTTACAGAATAAACAATCCACCTTATTCACCTACTCTTGTGACAGTTGCATTTAAGGATGCAAACTTTTGTCCTAGTAATTCATAGCCCCTATCAAGATGATAAATTCGCTGCACCTCTGTAATGCCTTCTGCACAAAACCCCGCGAGAACAAGTGCGGCCGAAGCTCTTAAGTCGGTACACATAACAGGTGCACCTTTAAGCTTTACTCCACCCTTAACAATGGCCGAATTCCCCTTAACCGTAATATCCGCTCCCATTCTTTGTAATTCTGGAACATGCATAAAACGATTTTCAAAAATATGCTCTGTTATAATTGATGTTCCTTCTGCTTGGGTTGCAAGTGCTAGAATTTGAGCTTGCACATCTGTAGGAAAACCAGGATATGGGGCCGTATCAATATTGCTGGCTTTGAGTTTTGATGGTTTGACTTTAACAAAGTCTTTTCCAACAACCATTTGAGCATTCATTTGAGATAGCTTTTGAAGGACAGCTTCAATATGTTTTGGATTAAAACCCTTAACCGTAATCTCTGAGCCCGTCATTAATCCGGCGATGATGTAAGTTGCGGCTTCAATCCTATCGCCAATAGCGGTATAGGAACATCCTTTCATTAAAGGCTTACCTTTAATTGTGATAGTCTTTGAATCAAGCCCCGATATATCGGCTCCCATCTCACAAAGAAAATGCCCAAGATCTGTAATTTCAGGCTCAAGCGCTGCGTTTTCAATAATTGTTTCACCATCTGCTAAAACCGCCGCCATCATAAGGTTTTCAGTAGCTCCAACGGAAGGAAAATCTAGAGTCAGTCTTGCTCCTTTAAGACCCTCAGTTTCCGCTAAGACATAGCCGCCTTCGATCGTAATTTTAGCACCCATTTTTTCTAGGTTTTTCAAATGCAAATCAATAGGTCTTGTCCCTATAGCACAACCACCTGGTAGACTTACCTTCGCTTTTTTAAATCGACCTAACAAAGGCCCAAGTACACAGATGGAGGCCCTCATTGTTTTAACAAGATCATATGGGGCTTCATAACTTTCTAATTTATCTAAAAGATAGGAAAAAGTTCCATCTGACTCCTCATTGATTTTCATTCCTAAGTGTTCAAGGAGTCTATGCATTGTTCCGATATCGCGTAGAGCTGGAACTTTAGAAAAGGTAACTTTATCACTGGCAAGAATACAGCCGGCCAATAGTGGAAGGTAAGCGTTCTTCGCCTTAGAGATATTGACTTCTCCACTTAACTTTGTAGGTCCATTAACTTTTAATTTATCCATACTACTTCCTTATGATTAAAAATCTATCTTTTTCATTATAGTCCTTAATAATCTCACCAGGCTTTTTATAAATATCCTCAGCAAGCTCCAATAAGTGACTTAAATGGTTTTCATGGCCTTCCATCAAAAATAGCCCTTCTTCCTTTAAAAGAGATGCACTTTGAATAAAGAACTTAGTAAACCATTCATCATATGATTCATCTGCTAAGAAAAGCGCAACATGGGGCTCAAAGCTCTTAACCTGGCCATGTACTAGGTTTAAGTCTTCTTTCTCTTTTATATAAGGAGGATTTGATAAAATCATATCAAACTTGGCCTCAACTCCTTCTAATCGATCACCTAGCTGCCAAGCCACAATATGCTTGTTACTAATTTTAAATTCATGGCGAAAGTGATTAATCTCAAATACATCCAATGCATCTTTTGAGATATCAACTCCTAAATAAGAGAGCTCTTTGTCATTAATTTCTTGTAATAAGGAAAGCCCTATTGCCCCAGTTCCAACTCCAACTTCAGCAATACTCATCTGAGAGGGTGAGCGAGACATAATATACTCACAAGCTTTTTCTACTAAAATTTCAGTTTCAGAGCGAGGAATAAGAACCCTTTCATCCACATAGAATTCACTCTTATAAAAATAAGCTGTCTTTGAAATATATTGAAGAGGAATACCTTGCTTAAGGCTGCTTGAAAAGTTGTCCCAATAAGGCCCAGGGGTTTCTATATTTTCGTTTTGAGAAAATTGTGGTCCAAGGCATCCGGTGTATAAATTAAATTCTTCACAAAGTCGCCTTAAAGATAGACCTGGATAATTATCACGCCAGTTCTCAGAATTTTCATTAAAAAATTCTTCAATAACATCTTTGATAACTCTACTCCTCTTGCCCTTTTAATAACTCCGCCTGATTATGAGCGACGAGAGCATCTGTTACCTCGCCAAGGTCTCCTTCCATAATCTTGTCTAGACTATAGAGAGTTAAGCCAATACGGTGATCTGAGCAACGTCCTTGCGGGTAATTATAGGTTCTGATTCTTTCTGAGCGATCTCCAGTTCCCACAAGCCCTTTTCTCTCAGCGGCTTCTTTTGCATTTTTCTCTTGCAACATCTTGTCGTAAATTCTGGCCGTAAGGATTTTCATGGCCTTATCTTTATTCTTCAACTGCGAACGTTCATCCTGGCAAGCAACAACTTCCCCGGTCGGTATGTGGGTCATTCGAACGGCAGAGTCGGTTGTGTTAACCGACTGACCACCTGCTCCCGAGGAGCGATAAACGTCGACACGCACATCATTCATATTTAATTTAAAATCAAGGTCTTCAACTTCTGGGAGAACGGCAACAGTAATTGTCGACGTATGTATGCGCCCCTGAGACTCAGTCTTGGGTACCCTTTGGACACGGTGAACTCCAGACTCGTACTTCATCTTTGAATAAACTTTATCGCCACTTATAGAAAAAATTATTTCCTTTATACCTTCGTCACCTTCAGAAACTGATATATTTTCTGTTTTAAATCCTAAAGAGCGACAATAGTTTTGATACATCCTATAAACATCACCAACAAAGATACTTGCCTCATCTCCACCCGCACCAGCTCGAATTTCGATGATCACGTTTTTGTCATCAATAGGATCTTTTGGAAGCAGAAGTAACTTAAGGCGATCTTCCCAAACAGGAATCTCAGATTCTTTCTCAGAAAGCTCCTCTTTGGCCATCTCACGCATTTCTTCATCTTTTTCGTTCTTTAAAATATCTTTAGCCTCTTCAACATCGGCCTTAACTTGCTTGTACTCTTTATAAGCTTTTACGATATCTTCAAGGTTTGCACGCTCTTTTGTAATGGCTTGATATTCCTCTTGCCTCTCATAAAGTGTAGGGTCTCCCATTTTCTCCGTGAGATTATCAAAACGATCAACAACAGCATCGAGTTTACTAAATATAGACATGATCTTCCCTTATACAGAAAACCCTCCTAAGGTCCAAAGACTTCAGGAGGGTTTCTTTATTTAAAAATTTTAGGCTAACCGTTCATTGAATCTAAGAATTCTGCATTCGTTTTAGTTTTAGTAACACGACTTAACATAAACTCCATCGCATCAATTGTGTTCATAGGGTGAAGAACCTTACGAAGAACATAAACTCTTGCAAGATCATTTGGATCCATCAGTAAGTCTTCTTTACGAGTTGAAGACCTATTAATATCAAGTGCAGGAAAAATTCGTTTCTCAAGAAGTTTTCTATCTAGTTGAATCTCCGAGTTACCTGTACCCTTGAATTCTTCAAAGATAACCTCATCCATTCTTGAACCAGTATCAATAAGCGCGGTCGCAATAATTGTAAGAGAGCCACCTTCTTCAATATTTCTTGCAGCTCCAAAGAATCTTTTCGGTCTATGAAGAGCATTAGAATCAACACCACCAGATAGGATCTTTCCAGACGGTGGTACAACAGTGTTGTAAGCACGAGCTAAACGCGTAATTGAATCTAAAAGAATAACAACATCTTTACCTGCTTCCGTTAGACGCTTTGCTTTTTCAAGAACCATCTCTGCAACCTGTACGTGACGGTTAGCAGGCTCATCAAATGTTGATGAAACAACTTCGGCCTGAACATTTCTCTTCATATCCGTTACTTCTTCTGGTCTTTCATCAATGAGAAGAACGATAAGAACAGATTCTGGATGATTGGCCGTAATGGAGTTGGCAATATCTTGAAGGAGAACAGTTTTACCAGCTTTTGGAGGCGCAACAATCAAACAACGCTGACCGAAGCCTTGTGGGACATAGAGATCAATTATTCTGGTACTGTAATTGGTTGGTTTGGCCTCTAAATTAATCTTTCGATCAGGATAAAGAGGAGTCAGGTTATCGAAAAGTACTGTTTTCTTATGTTTCTCAGGACTCTGATCGTTAACTGTAGACACTTTTAAAAGAGCAAAATATCTTTCACCATCTTTTGGTGGACGAATTTGTCCCTCAATAGAGTCACCTTTTTTAAGTCCGAACCTACGGATCTGACTTGGACTGACGTATATGTCATCGGCACCTGGCAGGTAGTTATAACCTGGTGATCTAAGAAATCCAAAGCCATCAGGGAGAATCTCTAAAACTCCTCCACCAAAAATTTCTTCGTCATTGTTAGCTTTGCTCTTTAGTACGGCAAAAATTACTTCGTGCTTTTTCATCGCACCGGAGTTTTCAATTTTAAGCTCATTGGCCAATTCGTTGAGCTTCTTAATTTCCATTTCTCTTAAATCATTGAGATGCATTAGGTCCTACCTCTTTACTGAATAATGATGATTGATTATTTTTTGTGAATTAATAAGTGTAAAAATTCCTTTTGAAGAAATATTTCCTAAGACTCTTTCTTGGAAAATATTTTCTTTTGTTTAGTGCTCCCTAAGGAAGGCCGAGCAAATGCAATTTAAAGTTGCGATTGTTTTTAGGTCTTTCGAATTAGAATGCTTTAATATTATCCCAGAAGGCTTTTATGTCAAGATTACTGGAATTTTTTCAGTTGTCAGTTTCCTGTTGATGCGAGAAGTTCTTGATCTCAAAAGGAAAAGGTTTGATTGATTATCATGAAATAAGTGGGCAAACCCTACTAGGGGTCGATTACGGTGCGAAGGTTATAGGCCTTGCCATGTACAAGGTTGGCATTGAGCCCTTTCCCATGCCCTTTGACCGAATTATTGTCAGTAAAGTCAGTGATCCTATTGAGGAGCTAAAGAGAATCGTTAACGATGAAGTGATTGATCGTGTCATTTTTGGCCTTCCCTTTTTAACTGATGGTAAAGAATCAACGATGACGCACAAAATCAAGTCTGCAGGTGAAAAACTAGCGGCTGCCATCTCACCAATTCCCCTAAATTTCCAAGATGAAACCCTCAGCTCTTACGAAGCAGAGGAGCGCATGAAGAACGATCCGCGTTATAATTTTAAAGTAGACCTACAAAAGATTGATGCTCTTGCCGCTTCGATTATAATTGAACAGTTCCTACAAGAACAGATTGTTAAGAATGACTCATAATTAATGGATCTTTTATGAAAAAGTACTGGTGGATTTTTATTTTTGCCGCTCCAGCAATGGCATTCTCCATGGCCGCCTTAATGGTTTATTACATGATGGCCATTTGGCAATACTCAGGAGAACCAATTGTATTTGAAGTTAAGCCCGGAGAGGGCTTCTCTAGAATTAATGGCCGTCTTCATAAAGAAGGTTTGATTAGTAATGCGAAAATTTTTCATCGTTATGCTCAAATCAATGGTCTGATGACAAAGTTTAAAGCGGGAAGATTCGAAATAAAACCACAGTCATCGATGCTCGATATTTTTGATACCTTAATATACGGTCAAAGTCTTACTGAAACCGTAACTATTCCTGAAGGAAAGAATCTTTTTGAGATTGCGGAGATCTTAAAAGGTGAAGACATCATTGAAGACGTATCAGAATTTATTCGGCTCTCAAAGTCACCTGAAATTGCTAAAGAGCTCGGGATCCCTGCAGAAAGAGTTGAGGGTTACCTATATCCTGATACCTATCGCTTCACTCCAAAGTCTGAAGCTAAAGATGTTATTAAAAATATGGTTGAAATTTTTAATAAAAAAACCTCGTCTCTAGATTTTTCACAAGCACCCTTAAACCTTAGTAAGCATGAAGTTGTCATCTTAGCGAGTGTCGTTGAAAAAGAAACAGGCGCTTCCTTTGAGAGACCAATGATTGCAGGAGTATTTTTAAATCGTCTAAAAAAGAGGATGAGACTTCAAAGTGACCCTACGACCATTTATGGCATTTATGAAAATTTCAACGGAAACCTAAGAAAGGCAGACCTTTTACAAAAAACTCCCTATAACACCTATAAAATTCCTGCACTCCCCAAAGGCCCCATTTCAAACCCAGGTATTAAGTCAATTCAGGCGATTCTTTCGCCTGAAAATCACTCTTTTCTGTATTTTGTCTCCCAAAATGATGGGACTCACGTTTTTTCTAAAACTTATAAAGACCATAAAGAAGCTGTAGAGCGATTTCAAAAGAATTGGCGTGCCCGCAAAGGAAAGAGCTGGCGTGACCTGAAAAATAAGGAAAATAAATGAAGCCCCTACTTCTCTTACTCTTTACAATTTTCTTGAGTTCAATAAATGCCAATGAGCTAGTTGGTAAAGCCTTACCTGATCTTGTGCTCTCAGGCGATGATGGCGGCAAACTAGATGGTAAAGAGTGGAGCTTAAAAGAGGCAATCGCTCAAAATAAAGTCACTGTAATCTTCTATGTCGATCCAGATGTAAAAGACAAGAATGAAGATATTTCTCAAAGGCTAAGTAAGAGAGACTTTTCAAAAGAAAAAGTTCAATACATCGGCATGATTAATATGGAGGCTACATGGCTACCAAATTTTGCCATTGCTGGAGCCCTTAAGAAGAAGCAAAAGAAGTACCCAAACACTCTTTATCTTAAAGACCTTACTAAAAAAGCCGTTACCACATGGAAAGTTGCCGATGATGAAAACGACATCATCATTCTAGATAAAACTGGAAAAGTGGCTTATGCAAAGTTCGGTCTTGTTAGTAAAGAAGAGGGCGATAAGATACTCGCCCTCATTGAAAAATTAAAAGAAGATTAGTAATCAAGCCCCGTTTTTCTAATATGGACTTTAGGCTTCGCTTCACTATTTAGAACTCTCGAATCTATTACTTCCGCGAAGAAGACCTCATGATCACCAGGCTCGGCTTTTGAAAGGTAGCGACATTCCATTGCTGATTTAGCTCCTTTTATAATCAAACCACCCGACTCTCCCACAATATGATCAATCTCATTAAAAGGTGAATTACTAGGATCATATCCCGACCAGAAATGGCGTAAATATTGGGTATCATGATCTCCTACAATATTTATCGCAAATGGCTTACCTGCAGCTATTGCTTCATAACCAGGTCGATCCTTTTTGATAGTAAAGGCCACGACAAGAGGCTTAAATGATACTTGCTGGACCCAAGAGGCAAGGTATCCATCCATTTGATCTCCATCCTTGATTGAAACAATAAACAGACCAGAAGGTATTTGGCCTACGCCAATTGCAATATCATCACTCATTTTTCTTTTCCTTTTTTCTTTTTCGTTTTTATTTTAGTTAATTTTTTTTCGTTATCTGCTTCTTGAGGAGGACTGGCTACAACTTCAACAGTTTCAGCTTTAAACTTATCTCTCATTTGTCTTTTTATCAGGTTTTTCTTTGCTGCTTGCCTAACAATTAATTCCTTATCTTTTAACATTTCAAATAAGGTTTGCTCATCAAGTGACTCTGAGCAAGCGACTTCATATCTCACAAGAGAGTTTGGGTGGTTAAAATAAAGAGGAAAAATTTTAACTCCCCACTTTTCAGACCTAATCGTCTCTATAATAGCGGCAATATTTTCCTCTTCTAAATAACCCATTACCTCAGTTATTGATTGAGAGTTTCTAATCTTAGAAAAGAGTGATGACTCGGATGGATGGATTTTTTGAGGTTCTTTTGCCATTAAAACAGCCTAAGAAGTGCTCCAAGGGATGTCAACATAAAGAAATATCAATTACTTAGCTGTGAAAAATAACTTAAGTTTTTAACTTATCTTACCGAAAAGGACAGACGATATGAGAGGGTTCTAAAAGATGACCTAGGCATAATTTTATTACTTGTGCGCTGTCACAGTGCTCTCTTAAAATATAGTGTAGCGTGGGACAAGCGAAATGGGTTGACCCTAGCGCTTTAGCCAATAAAAGGTCAGCTCCAAGGAGGATGTCATGAAACAGGCACAGCTTGATGAATTAAAAATGCAACTCATAAAGATGAAAGAATCAATTCTTAATGGGGGCTATCTTACTCAAACCGAAGATCTTCATGTGAGCTCTGAAGATTTGCCAGATGAAGCGGATCTGGCAACTAGTGTTATTAATCAACAAATTAGTTTCAGTATGCGCCAGCGAGAACTCTTAAAACTAAGAGCAATCGATCAAGCCTTAAATAGAATTGAAGGTGGTCATTATGCTGAATGTGAAGAATGTGGTGATGACATTGGTTTTAAAAGATTAAAAAATCAACCATTCACTAATCTTTGTATTACCCATGCAGAGGAAGCTGAAAGAGAGCAAAATCGTTTTCTTAAACATGGTTAAATTTTAAATTTCTTATAATGCAAATAAAAAGGCTGGTTTTAAACCAGCCTTTTTTTATCGAATCGCTTTATATTGAGAGAGCCTGTCGGCTTTTTTTAGAACTTGGTTTAAATCTGCCCTTAGCCCCTTCCACTGGGTAACTGAGCGCTCGATTTTCATTTTTTCAATCTCTTGGCCATTTAGAGGCCTCGCATCTGCTAATAAAACAGCAACTGGAAAGAAGGCAAGTACACCAAAAAGTAAAAATCCTTTGATGGCCTTTTTTGTTATGATAGTCGTCCTGTTTGTCATAAATCCTCCGCTTTCTGCATTGGTCTTCCGTGATGGTCTATTCTTTAATCCTTGAACACTCTGGTCATCATCCTAACGACCGGTACCGTCTTCCTGACTGCACCTGACTATTATAAAGCAAGCACTGTGCCAAAATGAAAATTGAATATTCAGTGACTTAGGTGGTAACAAGACGTCCCCGAAATTGATCTCGATCAAGACCCGAGGGGTCAACTTGTCAAAATTGTCTGGATAAGATGACACCTTTAAATTTTCGTACCTTTCTAATACTCTAAGAATAGATGCAAACAACAACTCATTATATCCATTCTCCCCTAGGCCACTCTCTTCATGTTTTGGAGTTTAAAGGTAAAGGAGCTCCTCTTATATTCATTCACGGTGCTATTGAAAGCGGCACAATTTTTTACTCAAAGACCGGAAAGGGCTTAGCTCCTTACCTATGCCAACAGGGCCACCAATGCTTTGTCGTAGATCTTAGGGCGAGAGGTTTATCAACGCCTCCTCTAAAGGAAGCAGAAGACTTTAATCAATTTGATATACTCGACCACGATTTCCCCCTCATCATCGATTTTGTGAGAGAAAAAAGTAAATCCAATACCTTCTCCTTTGTGAGCCACTCATGGGGAGGAGTATTGGTAAATAGTTTCCTCCTTAAAAGCCCACAATGGTTAGAGAGCTGTTTGAGTAATATTCATATCTCTACAAAGAGAAGAGTTGGAGTTATTAATTTTCATCGATTCTTTTATATAGATTTAATGTGGATATTTTTTGGAAGTATCATCAGTGCGATAAAAGGTTATTTACCCCCAAAGATTTATGGACCAGAAGGAGAATCCAAGGGAACTCTAAAAGACAGTCAAAGATGGGTTTACTCCCGCAAATGGGTAGATCACGAGAATGACCTTGACTACAACCGTTTGGCCAAAGAGCATCCTCTTCCACCAACTCTTTATATAACGGGAAAAAAGGATTACTGCCTAGGCCATATTTTAGATGTTACTCGCTTTGCCCTTGAATCAGGAAGTTCTTTAAGAGACGTACATTTACTCTCTAAAGAGAATGGTCACTTACTAGACTATAATCACATTGATATTCTAACTTCTTCGACAGGCCCTAATGATCACTTCCCAATGATTGCCAATTTCTTACAAAAATCAAACCGTTAGAATTCTAACGGCCCCCAAAACATTTTTCATAGTCTCTAGAAGCCCATCTGTTGCATTACTATAATGGCGTTGTTTTTAAAACTACAAGGAGCACCCATGACCCCGAAAAAGCTATCAATACTACTCATTACACTCGTAAGTCTTTCCTCATTGCAAACGCAGGCACAAGATAAGGGGCCTTTATCAAACCAAAAGTGCGTAGAGGTATATAGAGACGGTTATCTCGATTTAAGAGATGCTATTGTCCTTTATAATAAAAAACAATTAGAGCGCGGTGAATTTGCAGCAGAGGTTGGGACGATATCAACGGCCGTTAGTTCACTTAGAGCCGCTTGTTATTTTACAGAAAGTCCTGATGTTAGTGAGTGTGTTGATAATTATAAAACCCTTTACAAAGGACTACGAGAGCGTGTCCGTGTAAGAGCAGTACTTTCAGGTAATCAAGAGTCTGTTACCTTTGTTGATGATAGTGAAAATTTAAACTCAGATATCGATCAAGACGGAAATACCTTAAGAAGATTTGTAAGGAATATTCGAAATCAAGGTGCTGACGCTATAAAGAAAGGTAAACTTTCAATAATTGATGCAAAATGCCTTTAATTTCCTATTTTCACCTATTTCTTTTTCTCTGGTCCCCCCTAACATGGGGTGGACTTGGGTATTTAGTCAAAGAAGAAGGTCATGCGACCATCACCCTAATGCAAGAAGCAAGTACTAGTGACAAAGAAGAGCTTTCCCTCCTTGTTTGGAATATCTACAAAGAGGGAAAGCGCAACTTCAAGAAATCTTTAGAGCATCTCATTGATACCACTAAGCCAGATATCTTAATGCTCCAGGAAGCCATTTACCCAACAGACCTATGTTTAAAAGAGTCTGATTGCTATTTTTCGTCAGCGTTTTATAAAAAAGAAAAACACTTTGGAGTCCTAACTTCCTCTCGATATCCCCTAGAAACAGCTAATACAATTCACAGTGATTTAATGGAGCCCCTTTTAAAAATCCCAAAGTCTTCTTTAGCGAATGTCCTCAATACACCAAAGGGTCCGTTATTGATTATAAATACTCATGGAATTAACTTCGTGGGTCTCCATGCCTATCAAACGCAAATGAAAGAGATTACTGAATTTATCCAGGACTGGAATGGTGCAGTCATTTGGGCAGGAGATTTTAATACCTGGAATCCCGGAAGAAATGCCATTCTTGAAGATTCCACTAAAAAGCTTTCCATAAAAAAGGTTTTGCTCACAAATATTCAGCATATCAAAAGATTCCTAGGCCACTCCCTTGATCATATTTTTGTCCGTGGATTAGAGGTTAAAGAGGCCAAGGTCATTGTCACCAAAGGATCAGATCATAACCCCTTGTTTCTCAGGGTAAAATTAGATTATCACGGGACTGATTAACTCGTAGTCACCTCAAGAATGACCAATGTTTATACACCCCCCTAAAGGTTTTACGAACCCTCCCCCCGAAAGTGCCTTAAGACGCTAATATTACAAGAGTCTTGTTGGCCTATGACTTGCTTTATGTATAGGAACAGGACATCTCTCAGGATGAGAGAAGACAACTTTTTTAACGGAGAAGGTTGAATACATGGCAAGATCACAGTCACACATCAGTATCAAAAACACACTTAGAAGTACCCTTCTTACCTTATCTTTATTGAGTGCTCCCTATGCATTCTCAAAAGATAATCTAAAGAGACAGTCTTCTATACCCCAAAACCTTCTCAATAAAGTTTTAAAGAAAAAGTATCAAAAGCCATTAACTACTGCTGAGACAGATTCTTCCGATACAGAGTCAGCCTTTAGCTTATCCCTTTTAGATTCACAGTTTGCAAGTTGGGGAGTAGAGCCATCGAACACGAGGTCTTCAATTAACCTCATTCCAGCATGGAAAACCTTTAGTAAAAAGAAAGAAATTATTGTCGCTGTAATCGACACTGGCATTGATCCAAGTCATCCATTCTTAAAAGATAATATTTATGTCCCTCAAGGAACTCCATCTTCTCAAAATTACGGTATTGATTTTTCAAAGAGTAAAATTAGCAAACAACAACCAATGGATAGTCATGGCCATGGAACACATGTTTCTGGCATCATCAAAAGTGTTTATCCTGGAGTGAAAATATTATCTTTAAAGTACTACAACCCAAAAGCATCTGGTCAAGACAATCTAAATTCAACAATCGAAGCCTTAAGGTACGCTGTTGAGCAAAATGTTGATATTATTAATTACTCTGGCGGTGGACCAGAGCCAGCGCTTGAAGAGCTTAAGATTCTAAAAGAAGCTGAGAGAAAAGGAATCCTCATCGTAGCTGCTGCTGGCAATGAGGAATCTAATATTGATGTTAAATCTAATGCTTACTATCCAGCTAGCTATGGGCTTAACAACATAATCACTGTTACAGCACACGACAAAAACCTACAAATGCTCAGCTCTTCGAACTGGGGCAAGAGAAGTGTTGATATTTCAGCACCTGGATACCGAATTAGATCTGCGCTTCCAAACAGTCGGGCCGGCTACCTAACGGGTACCAGTCAGGCAACAGCTTTTGTCTCCGGATCTGCTGCACTTATCATGGGTCAATACCCAGAATTAAGAACAGAGGAAATCAAAGAAATCCTTAAACAATCAGCTAAGAAAGAGATCACCCTCGTAAGCAAGTGCTCAAGTGGTGGTAGGCTTGATGCCGGAAAGGCACAAGTATTTGCTGCAAAATACCTTAAGGCAAAGAAAACCCGCTCATTGGCAAACAAGCGTCAAAGAGAAGTTGCCACTCATAAAACAAAAGGTAAAAAACAAGGTCAAATTTTCTACAGAAGAGCTAGATAATTAGGCATTTAATAAAACTTTCATGACTAAGAAAGCTGCTAGTACGATCGCTGAGATACCAATGAAAAGTTTAGTTATAAATACAAATGGAATGGTTCCATAAATTCTGAAGGCCTTTATCTTTTCCTTAATTGGCACCTTCAAAGAGCGAGATTGTTCAAGCTCACTAAGTTGTGAGGATAAATTTTGAAATAGGGGGTGTCTTTCACCCTTTTCAAGCATTAACCACATTTGACTTAAACTACCGCCCCAAAGGAAAACTTCATTCATGATCTCCCGGGCCTCGAATAGGAAAAGTTTACGCCTCTCTTTGTCTTCATCAAATTCGTCAAAGAAATAGCCACATAGTATTTCTAATCTTTTTATAAGAGAACGTTTATACCTGCTTACATGAGAACTTTTTCGAACGCTCCCAAGAAATGAAAAACGATAGAGCCACTTGTATTGATGCTGGAACACATCTCGAATATTAAAGAAACTTCTTGCTCCAAAAGGCTCCCCTAAAAGATCTATCCAAAATTGATAGCCACAAGATTCACACTCTTTCTTTGTAACAAAGACTGAGGCGCACCTAGGACATTGCTTTTTTGGTTCTACTTGAGCAAAGGGACGCGACGGGTCAATGCTCTTAATATTCTTCTCGATTATCGCCATAAAATTAGGATGCCTCTCTGAGTAAAGATTGGCAAACGGTCAGTCCTATCGATACTATAAACCCATGAATTCATTTGCTTTTAACCAAAAAGTTGTCCGCTATCTCTTCCCTTTTATCGGGGGCTTACTTTTTCCACTGGGCTTTCCAATTAAAGGACTGCCGCATTTCATGGGATTTACCTTTATTGGTCTTTTTCTTTTATTACAAGCAACGCCTCTATCTTATGGAGAAACAAAGTTTGAGGCCCCCAATTTAAAAAGTACCCTACTCTCTCTTTTACTTTTTTCACTGGGATATTGCTTTCTTGGCTACTATTGGATTCCCTATACTTTAAATGAATTTGGCGGAATTCCCTTTCCTATAAATATGCTTCTTGGAGCCCTTTTCTCCTTCATCATTGTTCCCCAGTATTTAATTTTCGTTCTCATTATTCACTACTGGAATAAGCTTAACCTAAAAAAGAGCTCACTTGCAGGAGGTCCTTATACGCGAAACCTTCTCTATGCTTTTATTCTCGTTCTTCTTGAAAATTTTGTTCCTCAACAGTTTCCAGCACACCTAGGCCATACATGGTTACAACTTGCTCCCTATCTGGGCTTAAGTCCCTACTTTGGTGTCCCTCTTTTTAGCTTTGTCAGCTATTGGCTTATTTTTGGATTTGTCGGACTCTGGCGCATCAAAAAGTTCGATTTCTTTAGTTTAGTTGTATTTATCTTTTGTCTCATAATTAATTTTTTGAGTCCTCTTGAATATTCAAAGAATCAAGAAAAGAATCTCAATATTAGATTAGTCCAGGCCAATGTTGGAAACTTTATGAAGTTAAATTCAGAAGATGGTGGCCAATCTTCAATGCAAGAGATTTATAATCGCTATCATCAATTAAGCACTAAAGAGAGCTCTGTATTTAAGGAGCCAATGGATCTTATTATTTGGCCAGAGACTGCTTATCCTCAATTATTAAACTCTGCCATGATGCGAGTCAGTCCTGCTTTCATTCCAAGTATTGTAAGGAAGTCTGTCTCTGAAACAGGGGCGCAGCTCTTTTTTGGTGGCTACGATAAGTCAGGCCAGGAGAATAAGAATTATTACGAAACTGAATACAATGCAGGCTTCTTAATTAACCGGGAAGGAAAGCTAAACGACACCTATCATAAAATGCTTTTGATTCCCTTTGGAGAAAGTCTTCCTTTTGGCCCTCTGAATCCTTATTTCGCAGGATTGATAGACAATCTGGCCTTTTTTGCAAAAGGCGAAAAATATACGTTATTTCAACTTGATGGTGGTCAAACATTTATCTCAGCTGTTTGTTATGAAATCCTTTTTTCAGGTTTTATAAGAAAGTATCTAAATCAAAATAAACAACAAGCTGATTTTATTGTAAATCTTACCAATGATAGTTGGTACGGAGATACGAGTGAGCCTTATCAACATCAATACCTGGCCTTTTGGCGGGCCCTCGAATTTCAAATACCAGTTGTTAGAATGACAAACACAGGAGTGACAAGTGTGCTCTATCCAGACGGAGCAGAGTCAAAGAGATTACCCCTGTTTAAAAAAGATATTTTAGACCTCACCTTAGCACTAAAAGACAGAGAGGCTAGTTTTTATCAGCGATTTGGTTTATGGCCAGTGACCACTTTATTTCTTCTAGTTTTTGGGTTCTCTTGGTTTTATGAGAGGTTTAAAAAAAGTTAATTTAAAGGCCTTCCTTAAAAAGGTCGTGAAGTCTTAGTAGTCCTAAAAACTTTTTATCCTCATCAACCACGGGCAATACAGAGAATGGATTTTTTCGTCCTTCCATCAACGCCAAAGCATCACTGGCCAATTGATCTTGATGAATCGTGACTGGATTGTGATTTGCCATGCCTAAAGCATTAACATTTAAATCAAAATGATCTTTAGAGAGAAGTCTTCTTACATCCCCTTCAACAACCAGACCGAGCAATTTTTTATCATCTCCTAAAATAACAGCTGCTCCCAAAGGAAATTCAGTCATTTTAACAATGGCATCTTTAAAAGAGTTATTACCATTTAAAAGGGCACAGCTTTCAATGGGAACCAGGAGGTCACTCACTTTTAGTCTTAAAGACTTACCGAGTTTTCCACCAGGGTGATATTTAGCGAAACCTTCTTTTGAAAGACCTGTTATGTGCTCAAAAAGTACGGCCATAGCATCACCGATGGCCATGGTTACAGTTGAGGATGTTGTTGGAGCCTGATTATTTAGACATGCTTCCTTGTGAACCTGACAATCAAAGACAATTTTTGACATTTGAGCGATAGGTGATTCAACATTTCCAACTAAAGCGATTCTTCTATCGGGAGTGACCGTCAAATAGGGGCCTAGCTTTAATATTTCCTCAGATTTACCAGAATAAGAAATGAGCACGATGGCGTCTTTTTCTCTGACGGTCCCAAGATCCCCATGAAGGGCTTCAGTTGGGTGAAGGAAATGGCTTGGAAGACCAAGAGAGGTGAAGGTTGCTGCTAGTTTTTGGCCAACAAGACCAGATTTGCCCACCCCGCAAAAGATCAAGCTCCCATCTTTGAGGATAAGATCCTTAAAAAGCTCGGCAAGTGAATCTGCTTGGGCCTTTTCTAGACGCTTTGCAGCCTCATTTAAGGCAAATGCCTCCGTACTTAAAACATTTGCCATTAATTCTACTATTTCCATGACCAACTTCTCCAACAAAGTTTTGCAGGTGGACAACCTCGGGTTAAAATAAACACAGGTATAATCTTTTTAGCATCAGGGCCGATAAAAGTGAATTTTAAGAATTATTTCAAAAGTATCCTACCCATTGCGTTATTAATACTCATTATGGCCCCTACGGGCTGTAGTAGTTACGAGCAGTTTCGCTATATTACCGAAGAGTTTGAAATACCGAATAAGGTCTTTCGATATGATTATAACCAGACTTGGTTAGCAGTTTTGCAGGTCATGAAAAAGTATAATCTCGAATTAACAAATCAGGAAGCTGGTGTGATCAAGACAAGATGGGAAGACAACACGCTGGAAGTTAATTTTGCTGACAGTTTTGGTTCATCAGACTCTGTAAAAGCGGCGCGCTTTAAACTTATTGTGAATGTCGTAAAAGGTTTTCGTACAAATAAAGAAGTTAGTAAGGTCACCGTATATAGAAGACAGATGATTGAACAAGATTTTCTGCAAGGCTGGAAGGTGATACCAACCGATGGGATCCTCGAAAATACTATTCTCTATAGAATCGAGAGAAACTTAAAAATTGCTGGGCGTCTTAAAAAGATAGAAGAGCAAAAGGCCAAAGAGCTCGAAGCGAACTTCTAAATGGTTTGATTGCTAATGGCCATTTTCTTCCAGAATCTCTTTTTCAAGTTTGTATCATCAGGAGACTTTTTTCCGGTAATTTTAGATAGTGAATAATCTATTTCACTGAAGACGTCTTCGTATTTATCTTTTTGGGCCATACTCAAAAGAGGTGTTTTAGCTTTTTCAAATTTCAAATCGCCTACAGTTTTAATCGCTTCCCTTATAAGATTTGTACGCTTTTTCTGACCATCCTTTGGATTATAGTAATTTCTTTTATCGTATAACATGCTCCAAACCTCAGCTCCTTTGTCGTTAAGGCCAAGCTTTCTGATATTCTCTAACGCCTGTTTACGAACAATTAAGCTGCGATCTTTTAATGCTTTTGCATAGGCCACGCTATAACTCTTCTCTTTTAAGGCAAGTAACGTTTTTAATGAAGCCATTCGCATGACCCAATTAGGATGTTTGAGAAATTTAGCGAGGAAGGGAGAACTTTTCTTTCCCATAATTCTGCCAACAAGAAAAGTTGCGACCCAACGATTTTTATCCGGATAAGTATCAGACTTCATCACTTGAATCAAAGCTGGAATGGCTTTTCCAGAATAGGTTAAGGTTTGCTTTTTTAAACGAATAACTTCCGGACCTGATAAATTCTTCTTAAACTCTCCAAGAAGAACCTTTCTAACCATATCGCTATTTTTAGGAACCAACTTATTATCTGGATGGATAAATCCGCTCGCTGAATTTCCAAAAGCAGAAATGTTGAACAGAAAAATTAAACATAAGGCTTTCGTAAGAGTCTTTTTCATCATTTCCATCCATGGATCTTGAAACATTTATTAACCTAACATCTTTTCAAATTCACTAAGCAGCTCTGCAGCCGACTTTTGCTCACCATCATTTTCTGGCACGTCAGGGTTTTCTTCAGCAGCGGCAGCAGTAGCAGCATCATCTGCGGCAGGATTTTCTTCAGCAGTCACTTCTGGTGGTGGCTCAGGAGCAGGTTCCTCTGAAACTTCTTCAGCGGCCGGTTCCTCGGCAGGAGCCTCTGCTTCTGGTTCATCAGCAGGTTCCTCTTCAGCAGGAGACTCTTCCGCCGCGGCTCCGCCTTTTAACTCTGCAATTGTTTTCTTAAGTTGCTCATTTTCTTGTTGGAATTTTTTAAGGTTGGCGAGATCTTCTTCAATAATCTCATACTCCATAAGGCGTTCTCTTAGCTCATCTCTCTCTTTGGTTACGCTATCAATTTGTGCTTCAAGAGCAGCATCACCTCCGCCGTCTCCACCTGCACGGGCATTTTCAAGCGCAGAGTTTGATTCTTCTAGTTGAGCCTTTAAAGATTCAATTTCACTTTTTAAGATTCCGACTTCTTCTTCAGAAACACCACCACCATTACTGGAGCGGGCAGCGTCTAGCATCTTTTCTAATTCAGCTATGGTTGCATCTTTTTGTCCAACGAGAGATTTAAGATTCGCAATCTCTGCATTTTTTTGAGCAAGAGCTTCAGAATTATCACCACCTACAGAGACTCCACCAATCGGAAGATCTGAGGTTGGGATGATAGAAGGTATCCCCTGTCCAAGTTCAAGACCTCCTCCTCTAAAGAGTGAAGACTTAAGTGCCGTGGAGTTAGCAATGATGCTATCAAGATAATTCTTAACAACTGATGCCGGTATTTGATGACTTAATTGATGAAATTTTCTTCTGTTATAAAACCAGTAGGCGACAAGGCCTGCGAAGACAACGACCAAAACGGCCAGAGAAATACTAATCGTTTCATCAGTAAATTGAGTAAGAACAAGTCTTAACGATTCCACAAATCCATCCTTGGAAAATAATGTAGAGAGACTACTCTCTCCAATGGGTATCTATTTAAAATTATAGTGGTTGTGCGGAATTGGTGTCAACGCAGAAGGGAATATCGGTCAACCTAGGTCAACTTTTTATCACTTGTAAAACTGACTCATGAATAAACTTTTTAGATCCTACGATTGTGTCTTTAAAAGGGTTGAAAACTGCACCAGAATAGTCAGTTACAATTCCACCAGATTCTTCCAAAATAAGGGCCGATGCAGCCACGTCCCACGGGGAGAGCCCTCTTTCCCAAAATGAATCAAAAATTCCTTGAGACACAAGACAAATATCAAGGGCAGCGCTGCCCATTCGCCTAATTCCTCGAGATTCTTTCATCATTTTTTTAAATATCGAAAATTCCCTATTAAATACCTCTCCTTTTTCACAAGCAAATCCTGTAACGAGAAGACTGTCTTTTAATCTTTTTTTGGTATTTTGAAGTTTGAGACGACTCTTTTTCCCATGAACATCAATTAAAAACGCACCCTTTCCTTTGATCGCGCAATAAGTTTCATGAGTAGAAGGTCTATGCACCACTCCAATAATTGGCTCACCATAGTAGGCAAGGCAAATACAGACTCCAAAATAATCCATATTATTTAGATAATTAGTGGTTCCATCTAGGGGATCTATAATCCATACAAATTCTTTTTCTTTGTATTTCTTTAAAGCAGCTTTTTTGCCTCCATAGGCTTTAAAAGCACTTTCTTCAGCTAAAAACTCGGCACTTTTTATAAGAGGTCTTAAGTTATTTATTAAAAAACTTTCCGCTTCTATATCAGCATTTGAAACGACACCTTGAGCCTGCTTAGTACTAATTTTAAGATCAGCAAGTTTTCGCTGACGACGTATTAGCTTTACACCAACTGCAGCTGAAATAGAGATTACTCTATCTGAAATTTCTTTTATCTCATTTGCTTTTAAAGCATTAGTCTTCATATTCAGTATCGCCATCGTTTAAATTTTTTAAAACAACTTCAATATCATCTTCGCTTAAATTTTCCTTTGAGGGTACCCGGTAATTTTCAGTAAACCAATTGCCCAGATCAACTTGTTTACATCTTTCTGAACAAAATGGTCTAAACTCTGACGAGTAGTAAGAGAAACTCTCATTACACTTTGGGCATCTTACATTCATAGTTCTTTTCTCTGTCATAGAGAACAACTCCTTTTCACACTATTTTCATTAAATATTTTCATGATCTTCTCCCCCATTTGCAAGGAGGAGTTAAATAGAAGGCCATCAATCTTTAAGATTGGGACCACACCACGAACAGAATTAATAAACATTGCTGCTTGATATTGGACAAGACTATCTCGATGAATCTTAGTCTCTTTTAACTTAAGCCCTTCTAACCCATAAGAGAGACCTATTCCCTTAAAGATTGCTGCCTCATTTTCTGGCGTATGCCACTCTACTCCATTAAAAAAGATAATATTTCCGACACTCGCTTCAGAGACAAATCCTAATTCATCACATAGAAGAATCTCTGATTGTAGTTTTTCTTTTAGTCGAAATGTTTCTCCATAGTCGGCAAGCTTTATTCCCTCACTCTTATAATTTCTCTTAAGAGGGAGTTCGACAGTGGTTAGGTTTTCGAGTGGAGGTGAATTTTCTAACGATTTCGAAAAAGTAAATAAAGTATTCATCTCCCCTATGAGATCTTTAAAAACGGTTACCCTAAGTCTCCAATTCAATATTTGAGTTTGATTTCTTATCTCTTGGTAGGCCTCTATAATGGATTTCAAAACTTCTTCTTTTTTGGGAGGATTTTTAACTAACAACCATTCGTTAGAAGACTCAAGACGATCCATATGTTCTTTATAAAAAAGCATTTCACCATTTTTAATGGCAACCGTTGTAAAAGCCGATTGAGACCACAAAAATCCTGTATTGGAAAAGGCTAAAGAAGCGGGCACAGACTGTACGCTTTTACCGTTTAAAAAGTAATAATCAATTGTATTGGCCACGCTTAAGATTCTCGCTCTATAGTTCCATTTATGCTAAACAACTCGCATCCTATCAAGAGGATAAGAAAAGGAGAAGTTCGTGACGCACTCAGCGTGGTCGCATATAACGGTCATTGGCTTAGGCTCCCAAGGCTTGGCCTGGGCCCAAAACCTGAGAGATAGTGGTTATCAGTGCAGCTGCTTTTTAAGGGCCAATAGTACCAGTGAAAAGCGAGCAAAGGCCCATGGCCTTAATCAAGTTCGCAACTTTGAAAAGTCTGATGTTCTTCTTTTGTTAATTCCAGATCATGCTCACATTAAATTTTTAAAAGAAAATGAAAACCTCATTCCAAAAGGCATGCCGATTCTCTACGCTCATGGTGCAAGTCTTGTAGAACATGACACTCTTTGTGCCTTTCCTCAGTGGAACCATCTATTACTGGCGCCAAAGGCCATTGCAAGTGAGTTAAGAGAGGCTTTTTTAAAAGGCACGGGTCTTGGAGCTGTTTATAGTGTTGAGGGTGCTATAAATAATAAGAGCGAATTACGTTCTAATATTTTAGGACTTGCAAAGGATCTTGGAATCACGGCAGGCCCCTATGAAGTAACCTTTGAGCAAGAAACAAGGGCCGATCTTTTAAGCGAGCAGACTCTTTTATGCGGGCTGATTCCTTATGCTGCCAAAAACTGCTTTGATATCCTAATAGAAGAAGGAATTCCTGCCGAACTTGCCTACCTAGAGGCATGGCACGAGGTGAAATTGATTGCGAACGCAATGAGTCAGGCGGGACCAAAAGGACTATTTGAACTCATAAGTCCCCATGCTCTCGTTGGTGCCCAAATTGCCTCCCAAACGCTCTTTGACAAAGAGTACCATAAAGCCATAAAAAGTCTGCAGAGCAACATTTGGAGCGGTGAATTCTTTAAACAAGTAAATGAGCGAGACCTTGATCAAGAAAGGAAGAGCGCATTAGAGAATTGGCAAAACTCTTTGCTTCAAAAGACTTTTGAAAAAATGAAGGACGACCTAATCGGTCCCAAAAAAGATGAAACTTAATACGAGAAAAATTAAAGCAAGAAAGATCCATAATGGAGCAAAGCCCATAAGCATGCTCACTTGCTATGACTTTCAAACGGCTCAACTTCTTAATGAAAGTGAACTCGACTTAATTCTTGTTGGCGACTCTGTTGGCAACGTTGTTTTAGGTTACGAGACAACTGTTGAAGTTACCTTAGCTGACATGATTACATTTGGAAGTGCTGTAAAGCGCGGAGCTCCAGAAGTATTCACAGTCGTCGATCTTCCTTTTGGAACCTATGCTTCTCTTGAAAGTGGAACTAAAAATGCGATCAAGCTCTTTCAACAAACCAAGGCCGAAGCCTTAAAGTTGGAAGGTGCCTCAGAGGAATTTTGCCAGTTAATCAAAAGATGCACCCAAGCAGGTATCCCTATTATGGGTCATATCGGTCTAACTCCACAGAGTGTTCATCAGCAGGGTGGTTATTACACTCATGGAAAGAATGATTCAGAGGCTCAACGCTTAATTTTAGAGGCCCAATCCCTAGAAGAAGCAGGCTGCTTCGCTCTTGTACTAGAGTGTGTTACTCCAGAGCTTGCAACAGAAATAACCAAAAAATTAAATATCCCCACGATTGGTATCGGCAGTGGAGACATGACCGATGGGCAAGTCTTAGTTATTAATGATCTTTTAAAGATGGGTCCAAATAGACCTCCTAATTTTTGTCATCCCGTGGCCGATTTCTATGAATTAAAACGCCAAGGTATTGAGCTATTCCTAAATGACGTCAAAGGAAAAGCTACACCTCTCAAGGGAAATGCAAAACCTCTTCAGTCATGAAGCAGTCCTTACTAGAGTTTCTTGATAAATTCCCCAAGAAAGATTGCCAAACATTTGATATTGGAAATTCTCACCCACACGCCGGAAGCTTTCAAAATGGTACACTAAAAGAAGTCTCTCCCTTTTCTCTAAGTGATATTGACCAGCTTGCAAATGGGCAAAATAAAATCGTTTGCTCTGTTTCGAAGAAAGTCGCTTCTTCTGCTATTTTTCAAAATTTTGGCGAAAGTTTTAAAGGAATGCCCGTTCACTATAGTGCAACCCTGGGCCATGACCGCCTGGCCCTAGCTAGCTTGGCTTATCACTGGCTCCAAAAAGAAGTTATCATTATTGATGCTGGAACTTTTATTACAGTTGATTGTGTCTCTTTAGATGGATTCATTGGCGGCTACATTATTCCTGGCATAACAACTTTGTTAAAAACTTATCAAAATGGCGAACAGCTTTTTACAGCTCAATTAGAAACAAGCAATAACCAGCAGTGGCCAAAGAACACCCAAGAGGCCATCTCTTGCGGATCAAAACTTTTAGTCGACGCTCTTTTTGAAAAAATCGCAACCCTAACAAATAATAAGAGTGTGATTCTAACCGGTGGCAGTGCCGACCTTCTTGCTCCCTATTTGAAGCCTGCCTTTATTGAACCTCACCTCATTCACTACTCTTTGTACTTTCAATACGTTAGTTAGAAGTTCTTATGGCCAAAATTAACGCTTTATGAAATATTGCGCTCATGAAAATAGCCCTGGGTGTCACTGGTTCTATTAGCGCCTATAAGGCCTTTGACCTAGTAAGAATATTTATAAAAGAAGGTCATCAAGTGAGAGTCATTCTCACTAAGGGGGCCTTGCAATTTATTAAAAAAGAGACATTTCTCTATCTTGGATGCGTTGCCGTTTATGGACCTGAAGAAGACTTTTCAAGTCGCTCCTCTCAGGACCAAGAATTATTGGGACCTGTTCTTCATGTGGCCTTGGCCAAGTGGGCAGATGTAGGACTCATTGCTCCCTTAAGTGCAAATACTTTAGCAACCTTTTGTCAGGCCTTGGCACCAGATCTCCTCTCTTCACTTTTTCTCGCTTGGAGAAAAGAGAAACCCTTACTCGTTTATCCTGCCATGAACACAGAGATGATGGGCCACCCCTTTGTTCAAGACAACTTAAGAAAAATTAAAGAACTTCCCAATATTTTTCTAGGCAATACTCAAAGAGGTGAACTTGCTTGCGGTGATATTGGAGAAGGAAAACTTGAGGATATTGAAATCATTGCTAAACTTACAAAGACCTACAACATGATTCAAAATGAAAAGAAGGTTCTCATTACCACTGGAGCAACTGTCGCCCCACTCGACTCAGTAAGATACTTAACAAATGCTTCAAGTGGAAAAACATCCGTGCCTTTTATCGAGGAATGCCTTCAAAGAGGATTAGGTGTCACTGTTATTGCAGGTATATTTGCCACAAAAGAATTGGATCACTTCAACGATCATCCAAAATTTAAACTTATCAGAATCAAAACAACGAATGATATGCGCCAACAGGTCATTCATTTCTTTCCAGAATGTGACTTGTATATATCTAGTGCTGCTATTGGCGATTTCGAGTTTACTCAATTTAATGGAAAGTTAAAAAAAGCACAGATGAATGATCACCTCTCTATAAAAGAATCTCCGGATATTTTAAAGGAAGTTCTTAGCCTTAAAAAAGAACATCAAAAAGTTATTGGCTTTGCAGCTGAAGCATCTTTAGATGAAGTCATTCTTCAAGAAAAGTATCAAAGGAAGCCCGTTGATCTTCTCGTCGCGACTGAGGTCAATAATGGTTTAACCTCAGATAAAATGATTACTGGCTTTCAAAATGATCGGGCCAACTATCGATTCATGACAAAAGATTCACTTACAGAAACCACATCTTTATCGAAGAGAGAAATGGCGGCTTTTGCCCTTCTCAATCTACTGGATGAAAGCAATGAAGCTCTTCACTAAGAAATCGGATTATCAACATTATAATTTAGGTCAAAATAGGCTTGGTCTTGTTCCGACAATGGGTAATCTGCACCAGGGTCACTTAAATCTTGTCACAGAATCATTGAAAGAAAATGATAAAACTCTTGTCACTATTTTTGTGAATCCAAAACAGTTTGGACCAAACGAGGATTTTAGCAAATACCCCCGCACTCTTGAAGACGACTTATCGGCGTTAAAAGGGCTTACCAATTCAGAGAATATCTTAGTTTTTGCCCCAGAGAGTACCCAGGAAATATATCCACCAGGATTTAATACCGAAATTTCTGTCCACGGTCTTGATCAAACAATGTGTGGAGAGCATAGGCCTGGTCACTTTCAAGGGGTCACCACGGTTGTTTATCAGCTCTTTGTTACATCAAAGGCCCATGTCGCCTATTTTGGCCAAAAAGATTATCAGCAGTTCAAGATTATTGAAAAAATGGTTAAGGACTTACAGCTTCCTATTTCCCTAAAAATGGTACCGATTGCCAGAGAACCCTCAGGTCTCGCCCTATCAAGCCGCAACCAATATCTAAGCAATCAACAAAAAAATGAAGCTATTATTTTATTTAATACACTCAATGAATTAGCAAAGACTTACCTAAAAGATCCTAGTGAATCAGAGTCTCTCCGACAAAAGTACCTAATGAGTAGTCGCTCTTGGCAGTATCTTGAAATTAGAGATGCTGAAACCCTTAGAATTCCAGATAAAAATACTTTTAAAGTTGTGGTTGCAGGTGCTTATTTCATGGGAGATACTCGTCTTATAGACAACGTCATCCTTAAAGTAAGGGACTAAGATTGCTTGATAATGAATTTCATATCTCAACAGACGCTAGGGCATCGCTCGTTTCTATCATTTGTCCTAAGTTTGAAGAACATAAAACTGAAGTTGAAACTGGTCGCTCTATTGCAGAGTTACGGGAACTCTTAAGAACACTTGATATTCCAGCGGGCTATCAGTATATCCAAAGTCGCAACAGTCTTGATCCGGCAACGATTTTAGGCTCAGGAAAACTCAAAGAAATTGCCTCCAAGGCCAAAGATGAAGGTTCAACTCTCCTCGTCTTTGATTTTGAATTAACGGCTTCACAGATTAGAAACATTCGAAAAATTACTGAATTATCCGTCGTGGACAGAGTTCACGTAATTTTAGAAATTTTTGCTCGCCACGCCAGAACGAGAGACGCAAAAATACAAATTGAAATTGCTCGCCTTCAATACGTACTCCCAAGACTTTCAGGTTTTTGGACCCACTTAGGCCGCCAAAGAGGTGGTGTCGGTGTAAAAGGTGGTGAAGGTGAAAAGCAAATTGAACTTGACCGAAGAATTATTCGTCAACGGATAGAATTCTATAAGAAAGAACTCAAACTCCTCGCAAAATCGAGAGGAGAGCAGAAGAAAAAGCGCCAAAATATGGCCGTAACGGCAGCCCTTGTGGGTTACACCAATGCTGGAAAATCCTCTCTTATGAATCGCTTATGTCAGGTGGCGATCAAAGAGGAAAATAAACTCTTTGCAACATTAGACTCGACGTTTAGAACCTTAAACCCTGATACTCATCCCCCAATGATTCTTATTGATACGGTTGGATTTATTTCAAACCTACCAAACACACTTATTGATGGCTTTAAAACAACCTTAGAATCAGCTCTTGAGGCTGATCTTCTTATTATTGTTTGTGATATCAGTGACCCCAACTATAAAAAGCAGTTAAAAGTAACTGAGGAAGTTCTAGAAGAGCTTGGCGTAGGTGATAAAGAAAAGTTTATCGTTTTTAATAAGAAAGATTTATTAAATGACCCCATAAAAGCAAAGATCATAAAAAGGGTTCACCCTGACTCCTATGTCGTTAGCTCCTTTAGCGATGAGGATATGAGAAGCCTGCGTTCACATGTCATTAATTATTTTCTCGATAAACAAGACCAGTATGATCTATTTGTCCCCTATGATGAGGGCGCTGCTCATAGCTCTGTTGCTTCCAAAACAAATATTATGAAAACAAGTAATCACGAAAAAGGGATCTTTTATCGTGTTCGTGTGCCTGATTTTATTTTTAATCAATTAGGGCTACACCAATTTGTTTTAAAACCTGAAGAAAGTGAATCCCTACAAAAGAAAGAATCTCTTTAAAAAAAAGCTCCACTACGAAAGACGAGAGTGACTGAAAAGACAACGATCACTATCCCTATGCCTGCTAAAACTATAATCTGATCTCTATCCATGCCTTATTTATCGGTTCAATCCCTTTGACAATTGAGCAAAAAGATCAGCAATGGTTTGCTCTAAATGCTCTATTTCTAGAGGTTTAAGTAAGACTCCTCCCCTCCAACCACGCCCTCTTCCCTCTTCCAGCTCATCAGCGAAGCCCAAAAGTGCGCAAGGAATATCCGCACAAATACTCATTCTCTCACTCTCTTGAGCGCTATCTTTCAAAAACAAATTTGCACTAAATATTACGAGCTCGGGAGCAAAGTCAGGTAAACGAAAAGATAAATCATCACTTGAATCTAATGTATAAACTGTCTCACCAAATTTTTCTTCAAAAAGATGGCGAATGAGATCATCACTTTCCACTAAAAATATTTTTGTCATCGTAAATCCATGTTTATTTTGGCGTTAGTAAACGGCTTCTACTTAATAGTGTCAAGACAGGTATTTTGAGCTAAGGTATGTCCATGAGTGAAAATAAGAATCACAAAATTCTCTTGGTAGACAAAGAAGGGCAAGAACTGGCCAGTTACCCATTTTCTAAAAGAGAAGAAGCCTTTGCCTATGCTGAAAAGCTTGAAGATATGGGTATTGAGGTACATTTAAAAGAGCCATCACTACCCGAATCCCTTATTCTCTCACTTGGAGCTGGCCCAAAAGAAACGGATCAACTCAAAGAAGAAATTGATCAAGAAATCAATGATCATGGACCAAATTGCTGCAACACATCGCAACAATCAAACCTTCACTAACATTTAAATATCTCCTCTTTTAAAGACCAATAATTTCAATAAGTTAACAGCCAACGGTATTTCTCGTCCTACTATGTATTGATGTAAATCAATTTGATTATTTGGGGGTGCATGATAAGACTTATATGGGAGAGGGCCTGACAGATTTTGCACCGTTTCTTTTTCTACGGTTGTGAATCATTGGGAGTATTGGAGTATGAAATTTTCTTTGTTTTCAGCACCAGATCTGCAATCGCATAAATCGGTTACAGTGAAAGGCGGCTGGCAAGTCAATTATCTCGCTTTTGCCCAGGAAAGTTTTCCTGGTAGGAGTCCACTCGTTATTTTAGGTGGGGCCTTTCAAAAGTTTCACTCATTTAAAAAAGAAGTTGAGCAACTCTCCGTGCATCTTCCTGTTATCTTGGTAGACCTACCTGGACAAGGTAGTAATGACCAAGAAGCTAAAGATATTGGTTTTGATGTATATGCCGATATTTTGGCCAGCTTCCTAGATGAGCTTAAAATTCCAAAGATCACGCCTGTCGCCCTCAGCTACGGTTCGGCCATTGGCTTTACCTTTGCTGGTAAATATCCTGAAAAAACTGATCGACTTATTTTAGGAGGAACGACCCCTAAGTTAAGAAAGTCTGTTCGTATTCTTCTAGAAGAGAGTCTTATTGCTTTAGACGAAGGTCGTCTTAAAGATTTTTCTACAGGTGTTATTCTCAATCTCTTTAATTATTCTCAGAGAAAAAGAACTAGAATCCCTAGAATGTTAATTCGTGGCTTTCATAAGTCCCTTATGGCCCTCTCCGAAAATGATAAAGACAGATATCGCTCAAACACTCAAAGACTCTTAGATCTTGATGGGTTAGTTGGGGAATCTCCAACCTGTGAAACTCTGGTTATCGCTGGTGAATATGACAATTTCACGACACCTAGTGAGTGCCTAGCTGTCGCAAACAGATGCACAAATGTACTGGTAGCTGTTCTTAGGGATTGTGATCACCTCGCTCCTTTTGTAAAAAAAGAACTTATGATCAACACCTATAAAGAATTTGCTCTTGATGGAAAAATTTATCAAAGTGAAGGAATCCATCCTTTTTACGACAAAGAAATTCCCATTGAGAAAAAAATATTAGAACCTCGTTGGTTATATGAAGGTCCAGTAATCCTTAAAAACCCTACTACTGGCTGGCAAAAAGAGGTCAAGATTATTGATTTAAATTCCTATGGAGTTTGCATTAATTATGATGGCGAATATCTTGGATCTGATAAACTCAGAGACCTTCGGGTTGAACTTCCAGATGAAAACCTAAGCCTAGAGACGATCTTCTTTGATAGTGGTCGAAAAGGTCTTCGCGGAGTCTTTAAGCGCTACGATTTTGATACTTATGATCGGGTTGAGAAATTCATCAAGAAATTAGGCGACAAGGCCCTCGTCTTCATTCCAGCGCCCCTTTAATTACCAAGCCACATAGATTAAACTGGCTTTGTGAATCCCTTTATTCTTTTCATATTCTTAGGAATACTCGTTGGTAGTGTCAGCGGCTTATTTGGTATTGGCGGCGGCGTAATCATGGTTCCAGCCCTACTCTTTGCCATGGAGAAAATGGGGGTCGACTCACATCATGCGATCTATATGGCCACTCGCACCTCTCTTGGCGTTATCCTTTTTACTAGCCTCTACTCATCTTGGAATCATCATAAGAAAAGTCCTTTAAATAAAAAGGTGCTTTGGGAACTTAGCTTCTTTGTCATCATGGGAACAGTGATTGGGACCTTTTTTGTGAGGAGCATTCCGCCTAAGGTTCTCGAGACAATTCTCATGGTTTATGTTGCCTTAATTGCGCTAAAAATGTGGTTTGGCTTCAACGTTAATGATCAGGGAGAGACGAGACCGACTCGCTTTTGGAATTTTCTCATTGGCAATATTATCGGGTTTAAGTCTGCAGTTCTAGGTATTGGAGGAGGCACTATAAGCGTCCCTTATTTGACCTGGAAAAAAGTCCCCCTTACTCAAGCGGTTGGTATATCAGCAGCAATTGGCTTCATCATTGCTCTAACTGGAACTATCGCCACACTTTTAAAGCCTGTTAATACCGCGACCCTCCCTCCTTACACCTATGGCTATATTTATGTACCAGGAGTTCTAGGTGTTCTTTCAACAAGCCTCATCTTCTCAAAGATTGGGACTTATTATGCTCACAAAATTCCTCAGGAGCAGCTTCGAAGAGGTTTTGCCATTATTCTTTTTCTCGTTTCAGTTAAGAACATCATTAAATTTTGTGGTGATTTATAGCCTTCCTATAGATCTATTGGTCCATAATCTTAAGAATATCTGTTTCAACATATTTATCAGCAAGATTCTTACAATATTTAATTACACCCTGTTTCTTGTACTCTTTATGAGCGATTAAACAGCCCCGTACATAGGCTGCATGTGCCTGTTGAAGGACAATCTTCACTGATACCCTATCCTTTAGGTACTCTCTCTCTGGAGGGGAATAAGGGCCCGTGGAGCAGCCAAATATAAAAGATAAAACTAGGTATATTGAAAGTTTCTTCATGTCCGTTCCTTGACCAAAAAAAAGGCTCCCCGAAGGGAGCCTTTCATTAGATTAATTTAGTTTAATCTTACTCATCAACTTTAAAGCCAGCAAGTTTGTCAGCAAGTGTTGCTGAACGAACTGTTTCCTTAGAATTGAATCCACCAGCTTCGGCGTTAACCGCAGACTTCATGGAAAGAGCAATTTTCTTAGCTTCCTTATCAATTGAGATAATCATCGCCTTAACAACTTGTCCTTTTTGAACAACTTCTTCCGGCTTTTCAACTCTATCTTCAGAAAGTTCAGAAATATGAATGAGACCTTCAATACCAGTTTCTAGTTCAACAAAAGCTCCAAAGTCAGTTACACGAACAACTTCAGCTTCTGCGACTACACCAACTGGAAGTCTTTCTTCGATTTTCTTCCAAGGATCTTCCTCTAGTTGTTTAATACCAAGACAGAACTTTTGGTTTTCTTTATCTAGAGAAACAACCGCCGCTTCAACTTCTTGTCCTTCTTTGAAAACATCACTTACGTTAATTGTTTTCTTAGTCCAAGAAAGGTCAGATACGTGAATAAGAGCATCTACATCTTCGCCAAGGTCAATGAATACACCAAAGTCGACAATAGACTTAACTGTTCCTTTAACCTTTTTACCAATAGGGAATTTTGCTGCGATATCATCCCATGGGTTAGGCTGAAGTTGCTTAAGACCAAGAGAGATTCTCTTGTTTTCAACGTCAACATCAAGAACCTGAGCTTCAACTTGCTCACCAACAGTGAAATGTTTTGCAGGGTTTTTGATTTTGTTTGTCCAAGACATTTCAGAAACGTGAATAAGTCCTTCAATACCGTCGTCAAGCTCGATAAAGATACCGTAATCTTTAACAGATACGATTTCTCCACTAACTTTCTTACCAGCAACATACTTACTCTGGGCTTCTTCCCAAGGGTTTGGCTGAACTTGTTTAAGACCAAGAGAAACACGCTCTTTATCTTTATCAAATTTAAGAATCTTAACTTCGATTTCATCACCAATGTTAAGAAGGTTACTTGGATGCTTAACACGTCCCCAAGACATATCAGTGATATGGAGAAGACCGTCGATACCACCAAGATCAATAAAGGCACCGTAGTCAGTGATATTCTTAACGATACCTTTAACGATCATTCCCTCTTGCATTTGCTCAAGGATTTCTCCTCTCATCTTGTTGCGCTCTTCTTGAAGAATAGCACGACGAGAAAGAACGATATTTCCACGTTTTTTGTTAAACTTGATAACTTTAAATTCCATTCTCTTACCAATGTACTTATCAAGGTAACGAGTTGGACGTAGATCAATTTGTGAACCAGGAAGGAATGCCTTAACGCCGATATCGACAGATAGACCACCCTTAACCTTAGCAACAACAGTACCTTCTAGAGGAGTACCAGATTCACAAGCTTCAGAAATTTTATCCCATGCTTTAAGAATTTCGGCCTTATCTTTTGAAAGAACGAGGTTCCCCATAGAAGACTCGAGCTTGTCGAGATAAACTTCAATAGTTTCACCTTGCTTAATTTTAAGAGTTCCATCGTAGTTTAAAAACTCTCTTGTCGATACTAGGCCTTCTTGCTTGTAGCCAATATCTACCATTGTGTAGTCAGGTCCAATATTAATAACCTTACCGTTGTAGACTTCACCTTCTGCGAAATCTTTTGTCTCCTCTGAATCGAGAAGCTCGGAAAATGGAGTTGCTTCTTTAACTTCGACGTCCTCGCCGAAAACAACTTCAAAACTTTCCATCCATTTTTGTTTAATGTCTTGTGTTGACATAAAACACCTCTTTTTGATTCTTAATCACTTGGAAAAAGAATCTTTTTCGTTAGCAATGGGCAAGGCCCAATGTTTTCAACCTTACTACTGTAAGCATTGAAATTTCTTTGATTTTGGTCGCGAAGAATAACGCAAACGTTGGCTTTTGTTAAGCCTTTCTCACACTATAAAGATCTTTCAAGAGAGAGCTATAGCATTGGAAATTATTCACTCCGCGTCAATGATTTTGACAAGGAATTCAACGCTATTTCAATGGGTTAAGTTTGGATAGTTTTCTCTTCTGCTTTGTTTTCCAAAGGCGTCGTCTTCTATTGAGAAGCTTTTGGTACATTTTTGTCATTTTCGCCTCATAGAGAATATCACCATAAGTTTCTTTAAGCGCTTTATGGGACTTATGAAGGTTCTTTTCGTAGGTAGAAATGTTCCTTAAAATCATTTCACATTTTTCACGAATCTCTCGTGAATCACCCTTTAAGTAAGTTTCTCCGACAACGCCGAAACTTCTAAATATTTCCATTGAAAAGGCCGTTCTTGGAATACACACTGGCTTTCCATCTAGCAGGGCTTGGATAGCATAGTCCTCTATATCCTCACGTCTCTCTAAGCCTAACCATAGATCTACGTCTAACTGATGTTTGGCTACATTACTCTCATCAACAAACGCCACATGCTCTTCGAGACCCCAATCCTTTACCTGGCGGCGTAATTCGTTTGTTAAAACGCACTCCGACCAGACCCGCTCATTACAAAGAGCGAATGTATAATTTTTTTCATCAAGACCTTTTTCCATCATTACTCTAAACGAGTGGAAGACTGTATCTAAGAAATGAGTATTCGTTTCGATGCCATTTAAATTCGTACCTATGTACCAGCGCTTATTCGTGAATCTAAAAGGAGGATTTGTCGCGTCAGCCAAAGCTTTTAGAGGTTTTAAACCAAGGCCCACAAATTCAATCTTACGAGGGGGTATGCCTAAGTGACCCCAAACATTTTCCACCATCTCACCCATAGGTAATAGTACTTGATCTACTCTTTCAATGAGAGGCCGATACCAAAAGTCTCGATAGTAATTTTTCAAGTCATTACTTAGAGTAAAAACAAGGGGAACCAGAGGTAAGGAGCGCATATAAAAGCACAGTGGCCACAAAACTTTTATGTCATAACAATGAACGACATTTACATTTAATTCTGTCAGAAGGCTTTTTAGTTTTCTAAGCTTATGCCACTTATAGACTTTTGTAACAAACTTACCTTGGTGATAGAAACACTCTATTCCTCTCTCTTTAGCCCTTTCATCGAGTACAGAGTCCTTGTAAGTGTAAAGGAAAACAGTGGCCCCAAGTTTCTTGGCAAGAAGACAGTCTTTGAGAATAGTTCTCTCTTCCGTTCCCCACCGGTTGGTAAGTCCCATATAAAAAAATGTCTTGCCATCAAAGGGCTTCAATTTCTTTTCCAGGGACATAATCGACTAACTCTCCCTCAACTGCACCAATCTTGACATGAGCTTTAAACTTTAAAAGCCTTTTTTGTTCGTCTGCCGAATACCAAAAGAGAATATCGCCCTTTTTCTCCAAAACCCCTGGAAAGTGGGTTTCAGCATTTAAACGGATTGCTTTAATTTCCTTTCCATTAACGTCTATTGTCTCTTTTCCTTCGACCTTAATCTTTAAAATCCATATTTTCCCACGTGTCACAATTGGAAACTCGTACTTATCTCCCTTTTCCATAGGGAACCCTCTAACAAAATGGAGAGCTGAGTAAGAGTCCTGAAAAAAACGAGGGATCGGCCTTTCTATCTCATGCTCTTTTCGCTTTCCTTTTTTTAGTCTCTTATAAAAATGATAGGTTTTAAGTTCACCTCTATCAAAGAGCTGTAAATCATCAACTTTCTGACCACTTTCACGCTGTAAGAGAACATACTTCATCGGAATAAAGTCATTTACAGAAGTGAAAGATTCCAAAGAGTCGTCTAATTTGTATATATAGCTATAGTAGCGAGCAGAGCGCATGCGGGCCTTGAAGTGATAAGCCCTCTCTTCACCAATCTCTACAACAGGCAGAGTTTCCATTTGAATATGACCTGCAGTAATACCTAAATAAGCGACTTTAAAAGTGAACTTTTCACCAAGGAATATTTTTGGCCTTGAAAGCCCCCATGCCTTCTTTGATTTTTTGTCGTAATTTTTAAAGGCTTCAGGATAGTCTATAGGATAGAGGCCTTTAACTAGTTTTAAATGGTCTATTCTTTTTACTTTTGATTTTTTTGAACGCTCACTTGTGTTTTTACTTTTGAATTTTTTTGCTGCGGGAATGGAAGGCTTGTTCTTTTTTGTGAAAGTTTCTTTTATTTGAGGTTCGGAAATATTTTTAACTGCAAACCTTTTTAACTTTTTCTCATCTAACTTTAGATTCGTTTCTACTGCCTCAGAATCAATCTCCATAAAATCAGTGTCTTTTTTAGTCGCACACGAACTTAAAACACTTAAATATAGTGAGGATAAAATAAAGATTTTAATTTTAGAATTCAGAGCTGTCGTCACACCCTTAAGTCTATCAGATCCATTAATTTTCAATAGCTTGAGAAATTATTTCTAGGGCTTCTTCCTTACCAGATAGAAAATCGACTTGAATTTCAAGATAAAGAAGACTGGGATCGTCAATTATTCTTCTAATTTTAACAATGTCCTTCTCTGTAGTGACCACATAGGCATTTTCAATATGTGCGCGATCGATAATTTCTTTTACTTCCTCCACTTCGAAGAAATAATGATCAGGAAAAGACAACCTTTCAATTACATCCGCACCAATTGATTCGACAAGGTTAAAGAAAGACTCCGGGGAAGCGATTCCCGCCAAGCAAATGACTTTCTTTCCCTGCATCTGCTCTTTTGTCTTACTCAACTCGTAAGAAGAATTAAAGAAGCCCGTAGGACGATAATCCATAAGAGAGAACTTTACACCGGGGTTACAATGTTTTTTGATAAGACCCTTTAAATCCTTAAGGCGATCACTATTTACCTGTGAAGCACGACCAATAACGATAAGGTCTGCGTCTTTTAAAGCAGAAAAGCCTTCTCTCATATAGCCTAGTGGAGCGACTTTGTAGCGCTCTGGGGCCATCAAAGCGTCAAATAAAACGATATTTAAATTTCTTTTTAGCTTTAAATGTTGGTGGCCATCATCAAGCAATACGACGTCAGGAAGCTCCTTATCAAAATAAAACTCTAAATTTTCCTTTCGATTTTTTCCTACAACGACGACAGCATTTTTTAATCTTCTCACTAACAATAAGGCCTCATCACCATACTCAAATGGGTTGAAACCTAACCTTTTTCCAGATCGGAGAATACCGCTACTATTTTCAAGCTTTCCCTTGTATCCCCTTGAGAGGACCATGACCTTCTTATTTTTTTCGTTTAAATATTCACTAAGCCAAATCGTGAACGGGGTCTTTCCTGTTCCTCCAAAGGTTAGGTTACCCACCGAAATGATAGGAACCTGAAATTTCTCTGATTTAAAAAAGTCATAATTATAAAGAAATCGACGAAATCGATAAACACCATCCCACAATAATGCTAAAGGATAGAGAAGATTCAAAAAGAATTTAAGGATAGGATTATCAACGCTCAATATTATTCTCCTTCCTCAAATTTATAACATCTCCCATAAATTCACCAATATTATTAAGTTCGCCGTGAACAAGGGACTTTGTAAGGGCCAATTTTTCCTTCACTGCCTGATATTTACTTTCATCACTTAGCCACTCTTTAAGCGCCAATACTATGTTGTATTCAGTAGCCCTCTCCTGCACATATTCAGGAAAAACCTGTTCATTGTGGACAATATTCGCCAAGGAAATAGGTCCGTCATAATTTAAGAATGTATGGAAAATATATTCATTTAATAAAGAAGTTTTGTAACAAACGATAGTGGGAACTTCAAAGAGAGCACATGTAAGTGTTACGGTGCCACTTGCGGCCAAAGCAAGATCCGCCCACAGCAAGGCATCTGAAATTTGATCATGATCCCACTGATGAGAAAAGTACTTTAAATAAGGAGAATATAGTTCTTTTTTCACATTGGGCGACAGGACTATTCCAACCTTAGCTTTGGGAAATTCACTTAATGCTTTTGTAAAAATTGGTAATAGGTTTTTGACCTCAAAATTTCGGCTTCCAGGTAAACAAAGCACTCTCGGTTCATCGCCTATGTCTGCTAATAATCTTTTAGAAATACCCTTACTCTTATTTTCTAAAATACTTTGGTAATGAAACCAAAGGGGATGAGGAACGGATTTAACTTGAGAAACTCCACGATCAAGAAACCATTTTTTTTCAAAAGGAATGATCGTAAAAAGGGTATGCACTGTTTTTCCTAGGACCTCGGCCCTCCAAGCCTTCCATGCCCAAGCTTGAGGAGCAACGTAGTAGAGAACATTAACTCCCTCTTTCTTTAATCTCTTTGCTAGTCTCAAATTAAAGTCTTGAAAGTCTATAAGAATCGCTGTTTTACAATTTCGACTCTTCACCTCTTCAACAATTTTACTTAAGGCCTTAAAATAAAAAGGGATTTTATGAATGACCTCGCTAAATCCCCATGAAGAGAAATCCTTCAAGTGAAATAAAAGCTCTACACCAGACTTTTCCATCTCATCGCCACCAACCCCAAAAAGAGAGATTTCTTCATTTGATCTTAGAAGATCGGGAAGAAAGCTCATGGCGTGCTCCTCTCCTGATTTTTCTCCTGCAATAATGAGACAATTTTCTTTTAGCATTTTTCAGTTTGACCAGACTCTATGGCCGATAGAACTTTTTCGACAAGATAAACGGCATTTCGTCCGTCTTCTACAGTAACAGGAATGTCACCATTACCTTTTATGGCCTTGTAAAAAGCTATATGCTCTTCAAGTAGATGATCCCTGGCATCATATGAGCTCTCTACAACAAATTCACGATCCTCTTTACCTGGAGCCTCAATTAGTTTCTTTTCAAACAAGTCCACAAATAAGGTTCCCGCTTCATTGATAATTTCGAAATTTCTGACTTCACGGATATAGTTTCGGCCAACTTTTATTGTGGCCATTATTCCCGAAGAATATTCAAAATGAGCTTCAGCATAATCCCATTTGTCCGTTCTTATTTTTTTTCCAAAGGCCGTTACCTTAAAGGGACGCTCATTTATTAAATAAAGAAGAATATCAAGATCATGAATCATGAGGTCTTGAACTACATCAACATCTGTTGCCCGTCCCTTAAAAGCCGCTTGCCTCTCTAAATGAAAAATAGGCTGACCAACAAAGTATTGATCTTTCTTCATGACTTCTTTCCATACTGAATGAAATCTTTCACTGTGACCGACTTGAAAAACAACCTTGCGCTCATTAACCATTTTTTCAAGCTCTATTGATTCTTCAAAAGTTGAAGTCATTGGCTTTTCACAAAAGACATGTTTTCCAAGAGCAACAAGCTCAATACATAAGTTAAAATGGAGGGATGTTGGAGTGACCACAATGCCAGCATCAAAAGGAATGGCACAATTGGCCAGATCTTTAAAGACTGGCACATCGATGCCTTTTTCTTTAAGGATTTCTGATGTTTTAGGGTTTGGATCAACGACAGCAACTAATTTAGCATCTGGTAAGGCAATAATCTTGTCAGCATGCCACTTACCTAAGTGACCTAGACCAAAGAGAACGACTTTAATCACAATGGACCTCCTTAAGACATAAACGGAGCAATTCCAACTTCACTCTTTCTTATTTCGGAAACCATCTGATCGATGACTTCATTATTTTGAAACTCAACCATGAGTTCCTCATGTTCAACAAAGGCTCTTGGGCTTAAAGGGCTTGACTCCATCATTCTATAGAAATCTACAACTTCAGTGATAATCTGTTTTGAATGACCATTTCGACGAAGACCAATAATATTAATCCCCTTTAACCTTACGCGATTACCGTAAGCTGTACAAAATGTTGGAATGTCTCGATCTATGGCAGAAGCACCCCCTAAATAAGAACCAGTACCTAGACTTACAAATTGAGAGATATTGCACCCTCCACCAATAATGACCTTATCACCGACCTTTACGTGCCCGGCAAAGTTAGTAGAGTTCGCGACTATGCAATGACTTCCAAAATCAACATCATGACCAAGGTGAACATAAGACATGAATAAAGACTTATTTCCGATAGTTGTTTTGCCTCGATCTTTTTGAGTCCCTCTGTGAATGCTAACGTACTCTCTAAAGATATTCTCATCACCTATGATCGTCTCAGTGGGCTCGCCCTCATACGTTAAATCTTGTGGAGGAGCCCCTATCGTACAGAAAGAGTAAAACTCATTTCGCTCTCCAATAACTGTATGACCTTCAATTTTCACATGGGCATGAACAATCGTGTCCTTTCCAAGCACAACATTAGGACCAATAATTGAAAAAGGACCTACAACGACACCTTCTGCTAATTTAGCGTCTGGGGATACAATCGCCATTTCATGAATAGATGCTTCCATATTTATCTCACTTTTCTACAAATTTAACAGAGGCCAAAACAGAGGCTTCTGACATCACCTCTCCCTCGCAATAAACAGTACAGTTATTTGTCATAAATGGACCGCGTACTTTTTCACACTCTGTTTTAATTGTTAGTTTCATTTCTGGAAAAACTGGCTTTCTAAATTTTGATGAATTCACACCTAGAAGCATGACATCCATTCGAAGATCTTTCCAATTAGGATAGATTTTCATGAGAGCAAACGACGACACTTGCGCCATCATTTCAATTTGAACAACTCCCGGAAGAATGGGGTTTCCAGGAAAGTGTCCCGCGAAGATTGGATGGTCTGCTTTCGTGGCGTAGTTCCCAAAAACAGTGCCACCAATTACGTCCTTTATTTCATAAACGTCTTTTTTCTCTACACCCTCTCTCAATTGAATATCTTTGATACTATCAACAAAGAGAAAGGGGTCTCTATGGGGTAAAAATTCTTTAACTTCTTCATTACCAATTAGCACTTTTGACTCCTCATTATTTCTTTAACGTCATCTTTCGAACGTAAGCAAGACCTTTTAACCACTCTTTAATTGGACGAGCGGGAAAGCCGGCCACTATAGCACCATCTTCCAAATTATTCATAACTCCAGCTCTTCCACCGATCTGGCAGCCCTTTCCGACATGACAATCAGGGGCAATAGCACCTCTGCCCCCAACCACAGTAAAGTCTCCAACACTTGCAGACCCTGCAACTCCAGCTTGACCACAGAGAATTGTTCCCAAACCGAGTTGAACATTATGGGCAACTTGAACTAAATTATCGATTTTTGTTCCACTATGGATCTGAGTTGGTGAAAAAGTTCCCTGATCGACAGAAGAGTTACTTCCTATTTCAACATTGTCTCCGATCAGGACTCCTCCGATATGCCAAACTTTATGGTGGACTCCTCCGGCAAAATTATAACCAAAACCATCTGAACCAATAACAGTCCCACTATGAATTCGGCATGCCTTACCAATCTTGGTTCGAGGCATGAGAGTCACATTTGGAAATAGAGTTGTTCCCTCATCAATTTCACAAAAGCTTGAAACAACACAACCAGGATAGAGCCTTACATCCCTTCCAACTTTAACGTTGGCCCCAAGGAATACCCCCTGAGAGATAACTGCCGTGGGATGAATATCACAGGTTCCCATTTGCCTGCCGTCAACCTCATCATTGTCATTTGCAGAAAGCTCTCTATAAAAAGGCCCTGATAAATGAGACATAGCAAGAGGTAAATTTTCGACAGTTCCCCAAGAGGAATAATTTTCAAGGGCCTTCTTTATATCTTCCCCTGACTCATCAAAGAATTTCTTATCAAAAATAATCAAGAGATCTTTTACTGAGCTTTGAGAGAGAGCTTCCCAAAAAGTTAATTTACCGCAGAAGTAAACACTTCCACTCTTTAGGGAATGCTTGTCACTAATGCTGTTAAATTCATAAGAGTCAAAGTCCATCTTGGACTCACCAAGACAAAAGTCTTGAAGAATTTCTTTTATTATTAAACCTTTCACAAAGTCACCTTAATAAGAAAGGGGAACCAAGTTCCCCTTTTCATTACTTTCAATCAATTTATTTCGGTCTTATTTTTTCTTATTGTATGCTTTAACTACTTCATCAGTAATGTCTGAAACTTCTTTCACATAAATGGGAGAAGTTGAGACTTCAAAAACCATATCGTAACCACCAGATTTAGAAATTCCTTCAATGACAGTACGAACTTTTTCGAGGATTGGTTTCTTTAACTGATTTTCTTGGCCTTGAATTTCTTGTTGAAAAGTCATTGTCTTTTGCTGAAGGGCCATGATCTTTTCTTGGATTTCTTTTTCTTTCTTAAGCTTTGCTTTATCGTTCATAACGAGGCTTTGCTTTTGAAAGTCTTGTTGCATTTTTCTAATTTTATCTTCTTCTTGCTTAATGATTTTTTGTTTTTCATCAAACTTCTTTTTAAGCGTTGCGCGAACATTCTTACCTTCCTCAACCGTCAAAAGAACCTTTTGAACATCAACCTTAGCAATCTTTGCTGCTAGAGTGGAAAATGAGAAGGCCATAGCAAGAGACAGAATTAAAATTCTTTTCATAGTAACTCCCAAAAATAGATCTAAAATAATTGTCCTATATCAAAATGGAATTGGCTACCTTGGCCTTCATCACCCCATGGATAGCCAAACTCAAAGCGAAGCACACCAATAGGAGAAAACCATCTAAAGCCAAAACCATAATCTTTATAAAGTTTGAAATCGTCATAATTTCCTGCATGCCCCGCATCAGCAAAAACCACCCATTTGAGTCCAGCTTCTTGGGCCAGAGGATGCTCAAATTCTACGGTAGCGAAGGTCGAAAAGAGGCCCCTTTGATTAATTTGGCGAGTCCTTCCATCAGCCAGAGAAACTAATTCAAAAGGTCCAACTCCTTCAATGTCATAACCTCTTAGGTTTCTAGCTCCACCGAGGGCAAACTTTTCAGAACGAGGAATTGGCCTCGGATCAATTTCTTCAATTTTACTCGCGAAAAGTCTGGTCCTTAAGACAAGGTCCCCATAAACCTTCTTGTAGAAACGGCTATCAAGCTCATTTTTCCACCATCTCTTTTCAAAGCCAATACCAGTATATTCAGTGGCCACAGAAAGAAAATAACCTTTACTCGGTTCAAATGCGTTGTCTCTTAGGTCACGAATCAATGAAAACCTAATTGATGAGGCGACGCCATTTTCAATATCAACTTTTAAGGTCGGATCATCCGTGGCACTAATTTGTGTATCTTCGTATTTATAAGTGGCAAAGAGACGAGTAAAATCAAAGATCGGGTAACCAACTCTTAAGTTAAAGCCTTCTCTTTTAAAGGTGAAGTTGTCTGAGTTCGCATTTTCCGTCTGAAAAATATCTCCACCGGCAGTCCATTTAGAATCGAAGAGGTAGGGCTCAGTGAATCCTAAATTAAAGGTTTTTTGAACGCCTGACAGGGATAGGGAAAAAGATAAGTTTTGACCTAAACCACGAAAATTGTTTTGAGCAATAGATGCCTGGAGGAAACCACCTGTTGCAGTAGAGTAACCCGCACCTAAACTAATTTGACCGGTATTTCTTTCTTTAACCTGGATTTCAACATCAAGAACATCATCGCGCCCCTTTGGTGAGACTGTGTTAAAAAGTACGGAGTTAGGCTCAAAGAAGCCCAGACGATTTACGGCCTCTTTTGACTTACGAAGTGCCGATCCAGAAAATTTCATACCTTCACGAATAAAAAGTTCACGACGAACAACTTTATCCCGCGTCTTTGTATTCCCTTTCACGGCAATACGACCGAAGTAGGCGATCTTCCCTTTCTCAAAAGAGAATTCAACATCTACCTTATTTTCACCTGGCACAACATTTAAGGTTCTAAGAACGTTAGCAAAGGCATAACCCTCATCCTGATACATCTCAGTCAAAGCTTGAATATCCTGCCTTAAAAGTTCTTCCGAATAGATATTTTCCTTTTTAAGCTGAACTTTTTCGAGAAGCTCTTGCTGGGGAAAAAGTACCTCTCCCTGGAAATAAATGTCATTAACTGTGAATTGAGGACCCTCATTTATCTTGAGAGTGATAAATACCCATTTCTTATCTTCAGACACAGTAATTTCGGGTGTCCCAACATTGACTTGAAGATATCCTTTGGTTTTATAAAAGTACTTAATGCGTTCTATATCTGTTTGAAAGTTAAACTCTTTAAAATTTCCACTTCCAGACATAAAAGAGAAAAGACCCTCTTCACGAGTTTCCATAATGTCTTTTAGCTCGTTATCAAAGAACGCCTTATTACCAAGGAAAATGACTTTCTTAACCAAGACTTTGTCATACTCTTTTACCTTGAATACGAGCTCAACATTTTCCGCATTAACTTTACGAAGCTCATACTTAACCTTGGCCAAGTAAAAGCCTTTTTCTTCATATTGTTTTTGAATGGCCGCCACATCTGTTTGAATCGTGTTGACGTCTAGGATGGCGTATTCTTTTGACTTTAGTACTGCAGTTAAATCATCAATATCTATTTCGTCGTTACCTTCAAAAACGATATTAGTGATAATGGGTTTTTCTTGAACTTTATAGACGAGAAAGTTCTTACCACCACGAACTTCCTTATGCCCTTCTACGAATTCAAAATATTTTAGGGCGTAAATTTTTTCGATGTCTCTCTTCAGAAGATAATTATCAAGCACCATGCCGGTACGTGCGCCAATTTTCTCTAAGATGGCCTCTTTTTCAACTTTCTTAAGACCACTTATATCGATCCCATCAATCTTAAATAGATTTTTTCTGGGACCTAAGTCGTCATAAGAAAAGCTTGAGAGGGAGTGAAAAAGGAAAACACTAAAAATTAAAGATATTTTTAGAAGAAAGAACGATCCCTTACTTCTTGAGTATGAATGAGATAATACTTGGCCCGAGGTCAACGACAGTCCTTTTTGAATGCTTACGATCCTTAAACTTTAGGAAAAAACTCTGAATAAAGAAAATTATCAATAATCACAGGCTATTACAATCTTCAGAGTTAATTTTCTGGAGGTGGTGGAGGCGTCGCAACATCTAAACTTTGCTGACCATCAACCAGCTGACCATCTTTTAAGACAAATTTTTGTTTAAACCTATTGGCCACACTGTGATCGTGAGTAACGACAGCTAGCGTTGAATCAAATTCTTTAGCGAGTTTTTGGAGCAAAGCAGTAACTTTAACAGAATTTTCTGAATCTAAATTTCCAGTTGGCTCATCACATAGCAATATCTGGGGTCTTAAGCTCAACGCCCTAACAATATTTACTCTTTGCTGCTCACCGCCAGAGAGTTGATAAGGAAATTTCTTTAAACATTGAGTAATCCCAAGGTGCTCCGCTAATTCTAATGCCTGCTTTTTGACGGGCCCAATCTTATGGACGCCAATCTCGGCGGGTAGCAAAATATTTTTTAAACAATTTATGCTCGGCAACAAAAAATGGAATTGAAAGATGAAGCCAACCTTTGTGTTTCGATAATTGGCCATTTCCCCATCGCTTAACTGCCCAAGGTTGAGACCATCGACCTCAATTTCTCCGACATCCGGCTTATCTAATCCCCCAAGAAGGTAAAGCAAAGTCGACTTACCTGAACCAGAAGCCCCAACAATAGCGTACTGACCCTTTTCTTCAAGGCTGAGAGTTAGGTTTTTTAAAGCATATTGACTGCCATATTTTTTAGAAACATTTTTTACATTAACTAAGGACATTTAAGAGAACTCCTTTCTAAGACCATAAAGAATGGATCGCTTATTCATACGGTACAAAGAAAAGGCAACGATGATTAAGAGCCATAAAAGTGCGCTAGCAAACACTAAAATAAAATCATTCAATTCTAGGGATAAACTTAGCCTCCCCAAGTGATAAACATCTCCTGGTAGGCTCAACAGTGGAAGATTTTCTAGGAGGTAATTAAAAAAGACCACAAAGAAAAGAGAGAATGCACACGAGGCCACCCAAAGAATAAAAACCAAGTAAAGCCAAGATCTCCGTAGGGCCTTTGAACTAAGCCCTAGTGCTTGAAATAGAAAAACTTCACGGGCTTTTTTCTCATTTAAAAAGGTAACAAAAGAGAGAACATTAAAAATAGAGATGATGACAATTATCTGAAGGATTAGACCGATCGTGAATTTTTCGATTTCTACAGCCTCTAATAATGAACTAAAATCATACCAAAAAGGCTTTACTCTAAAGTCTATTCCAAGAATATCTTCTAATATAAAGCGTTTTTCATTGATGATGCTTTCAAATTTTTCTGAAGCTCCCTCTTTTAAATTATCTGCTACATTAACGGCAACCATATTTACTTTGTCACCTACTCCTAGCATTTGAGAAAGCTCGGATTTCTTTAAGTAAGCGAAGCGAAGATCTTTTTGGTAAATTCCGTGATCAACAATTCCCTGAACCGTAAAGTTCTTCAAAAGCGGGAGTCCTTCCATGCTCTTATTTCCCTTTGCAAGAACTAAGACAACATTATCCCCAATTTTCAACCTCATAACCTCAGCAAGCTCATCTCCTATAATAATTTTTCCAGCTTCTGGGTTTAAGTCCTTTCCCGTTAACTTTGAAAAACTGTCTCCCTCTATTCCTTTTACCGCTACTCCCTTTGAAGCCCCCTCTACCACCAAAAATGCTTGAGATTCAATTGATTGGGTGATGGTTTTAAAATCAAGGCCTTCTATTGCCTTAAGTGTGTCAGTATCCAATGTAAAAAAGCCACTTCGAGAATAAAAATAAAGGTCACCATTACTTTGTCTTAAGCCCTTCTTCATCGACGATACAAAGCCGTCCATGATACCGATGGTGCTTAAGATAACTGCGATAGAGAAGGAAAGACCCAACCAAACGCCGATTGCAAATTTAAAGTTGGCCCGATCCCAAATTAAAGTTTTTGAGAAAGATGAAAAGACTCCTCCTCTCACTCATCCCCCTCTTTGGTGTCCCCTTGGACACTCCATCGCAGAAAAGAGTCCATAAAACCATCAAGGTCACCGTCTAGAACCTTTTCGGCTTGTGAACTCTCAAAGTTGGTGCGATGATCTTTAACCATCTTGTAAGGGTGGAGAACATAAGAGCGAATCTGACTTCCCCATTCAATTTTTCTTTTGTTGGCCTCTGCCTCTGCTTCAATTTCTCGTCTCTTTTCCATCTCAAGCTCGTAGAGACGCGACCGTAAAACTTTCATGGCCTGAAGCTTATTTTGTAACTGCGACCTTTCATTTTGGCAGGTAACGACAATATTAGTAGGTCTATGGGTTAGCCTTACTGCTGAATCAGTTGTGTTAACAGACTGGCCACCAGCACCACCAGAGCGATAAACATCAATTCTTAAATCACCATCGTTAATTTCAATCTCTATATCGTCGTCAACTTCTGGAGAGACATAGAGACTTGCAAAAGAAGTATGGCGACGTGCATTTGAATCAAATGGTGAAATTCTTACAAGACGGTGAACACCTGACTCTGACTTTAACAGGCCATAAGCATAAGGACCTTCAATTGTCAGAGTGGCAGATTTTATTCCCGCCGCATCTCCATCTTGATAATCCAAAGTGTTTACTTTGAATTTCTTTGACTCTGCCCATCTTACGACCATTCGATAAAGCATATAGGCCCAGTCACAAGACTCAGTACCTCCAGCTCCGGCATTAATATTAACAATGGCATTGTTTGGATCGACCTCTTCGCTAAGCAGGACTTTTTGTTCTGCTTTGTTGAAGTTAGAAATAAATTTCTTATAAATCTCTATCGCCTCTTCAGCGGACCCCTGATCGTCATCCCCTTGAGCGTATTCATTAAGAATTTCAAACTCTTCATTTAGCTCACTTAAGGCTTCGTAAGTTAGGACGACATCTTGAAGAAGACTTTTCTCTTTTTGTACTTTGGCAGCATTATCAGAGTCATCCCAAAACCCCTCCATTGCTTCCATTTGAGAAATTTCTTGAAGTCGAGTTTTCTTACGATCTACCTCAAAGTGACCTCCGTAAAACCATTAATTTTTCCTGAAAGCTTTTAATAGAAGAGCGACATTCATCAAGCTCTATTTTTACGGTCTGTTCCATTTTTTCCCCTAGTATATTTCTTTAAAAATTTTATCCATTATTTTTTTCTCAAGCTTTTGCATTAATTTCTCTTCCTCATCGGATATCTCGTGATCAAATCCCAATAAGTGAAGAAGACCATGAACCAAAAGATGAAAGAACTCTTGCTCAAAAGTAACGTCATACTCCTTCGCTTGCTTCTTCATAACTGGTCCTGAAATCAGAATATCACCTAATTCCACTTCATTAAGTAAAAACTCATCTCCGCTGCGAATATTTTCATATAACGCGAGGGTTAGGACATCAGTCGTTTTATTTTTTTGACGAAACATCGTATTAAGACGTTTCATTTTGGTGTCACCGCATAGACTTACATTGAAATAATAAAATGGCTTTATTGTATATTTATCTGAAAAAAGGTTTTGCTTTTTATCACTAAGAAAACGGTCAAAAATTGTAACAACCTTTTCAAAGTTCTTTTTGAAAACTACAGGAAAGGGATTCTCTTTAAGAGAGGTATCGTAGGAGATGGTTAACTTTTTTGCTGAAAACTGGTGACTCATACTTCCTTTCACTTAGACATAGCGTCATACCTGGTAAAGACAGAATTCTTTTGCTGAATTATACTAACACTTGTCATATAAGCTGAATACTTTCTGAACCAAAGCATTGGATATCTTATGGAATTAAATGAATTTAAAAACTTGGTACAAGTGGTCAAAGCATTAAGGGATCCGGATACTGGCTGTCCCTGGGATTTGGAACAGAATCATCAAAGCTTGCTTAAGTATTTATTCGAAGAAAGCTATGAATTCAAAGAAGCCGTAGAAAAAAATGACCCTATCTTAATGAATGATGAATTAGGGGACATATTACTCCAAGTTCTCCTGCACTCAGAAATTGCAAGTGAAGCAGATCATTTTAACCTAGAATCAGTTTCTAAGAATTTAGCCGAAAAACTTATCAGACGCCATCCACATGTTTTTAATAATCCCGAGAATAAGAAAATTTCAGCTGAAGATGTTAATCAAAACTGGCACGAAATTAAGGCTCAAGAAAAGGGACTTAAAAAGTCCCGGGCGATAAAAGAGAAAATCATTTATGGTCCAGCGCTAAAGGTAGCCGAAAATATTGGCCACAAAACCAAAGAGTTAAATTTTGACTGGGAGAATGCTAATCAAGTGGCATGGAAAGTTGAAGAAGAATGGCAAGAGTTAAAAGAAGAGCTAATGCCAAGCAAAATTAACCCCGAGAGAATTGCCGAAGAACTCGGTGACTTTCTTTTTTCTGCTGCCCAATTAGCACGACACCTCAACCTAGACCCAGAGGAACTTTTAAAGAAGGCGAACCAAAAATTTCTTAAACGTTTTTATGCTATGGAAGATCAGCTAAGTATTGACGGTAAAGAGTTTAAAGATATGACTCAAGAACAACTTGATAGATACTGGACGTTTGCCAAGGATCAAGAACATAAATGAAACTTCTTCTTAATGATCAATTCATTAAACTTTCAAAGACTGAAAGGCTTCATCAAATCGATAATCCGATTGTAGCGATTACAGGAAATATCGGTGGTGGAAAAAGCACGGTCTCATCATTTTTTGCCAAAAGTGGTCTAAACGTTATCAATGCAGACTCTCTCATTCACAAAATATATGAGGACCCCAAAACAAAAAGATTTGTAAAAGAAGTATGCCCAGAGGCAATCAATCAAGATAAAATTGATTTCCCTGTATTGAGAAAGGTATTTTTTCGTGATCAGGCGATAAAATCCAAATTAGAACAGTATTTATACCAAGAAATCCCTACCTACTTTAAAAAGCAGGTACCCAATAAGTTTATTCCTATCATTTATGATGTCCCCCTTCTCTTTGAGAAAGAGCTCCATCATATGGTTGATTTTATTATCGTTGTTGCCACTGATGAAGATACTCAGCTAACACGGCTCTTGCAAAGGGATCAACTTTCTGAAGAAGAAACCCTGAAGGCCATCATTAAACAACAAATTCCAAATGATCAAAAAAGAAATCAGGCTGACCTAATTATTGAAAATACGGGAAGCCTGAAAGAATTAGAGGAGCAATGCCACAATGCCATTAAGCTCCTCTTTAAAAATAAGAATATTTAAAGACTTGGTCTTATTTCATCGTTAATTTCTTCACTCAAGCTTTGATCCTCTGTAAAGAGCACCTGCTTAAGATCATCTTCTTCACGATTTCTTTCGATTATACCAAGACCATTTTGATTCAACTCATTCGTTAAGCTGAATCCTTGATAAAGTTCTTTTAAAGACTCAACAACCAGTTCATCAGTCTTTTCACCTGAGCGAGAAATTCTCCCAAACTCAAACGTAGAATTATCCACATCCTGACGAGCTCTCTCTATGCCTTCTATTACCTTATCGAGACTAGGAACCTGGGCCTGTTCCGAAATCAATGCCATTTTACCAAGACCCACATCGAGACTTCTAAGGACTTTATTAAAGTTTTGAAGAACCTGCTCAACACCCTTCATTTCTAAACGAACTTTGCTAATACTTGTCTCCAGCTTTGGATCAACTCCATCTTTTTTCATAAAGAGTAAGGTTTGTTCTAGCGATTGATTCAAGCGTGCCCTAAGTTCATCAATTGAATTCTTTAACGTTTTAAATTCATCTTTAGTAGCATTAACAGAAACAAAGGCTTTTTGATTTTCTTCAATTATGCTTTTTGACCTATTACTTGATTCTACTAAATCACTCTCTTGCTTCAGTAAATTCTTAGTAATATTTATTGTCATATTAAAGAGATGCTCTAGTTCATAACGAAGGTCGATATTATGAATAATTGCCGACTTAGTTTTTTCAAAATAGATCTTTGATTCACCAGAAAGTGACAACTGACGTTCGCCAAAAGCTTCTAAATCTGCGACTAGTTTCATTTGGTCATTGATGGAGTTCTCAAGAATTTGTATTTCCTCAAGAAATTCAAACTTGGCCAGCTCAGTACTATCATAGAAGTTTTTTAGCTTTTCATATAACTCGCCGATACCAGCGACTTCGTAATCTTTAATAAGCCTTTCTTGAGTCTTAGTGTTAAAGTTACCCTCGGCAAAGGCATCAAGCGTACGTCCAATCGGTCCGACAATCGCCTTGGTCTGATTAGCAATTGTTTCTTCTAAACTTCTTAAAGGATAAAAGAAAATCATGATTCTTTTCTGCTTAGAATATTCAACTGGTGAAACGTACATCTCATAGGGCAAACATTCGTTTGTTTTAGGGTCTTTAACCTGAATTTGATAAATTCCTGCAATCCCCTGGTTATGTGCCATTAAAACTGGGTCGTCTTCACCAAGATTTGTATACTGTTGAAGAAAGTCCCAAGAAACAGAAGATCCCTCGCGGTGGGTCTCCGATAGATTCCAGTGTTCATAGAACAGATCATTTGCCCATGTTACATTCAAATTGGAATCTAAAAGAACACTACTAAAGGGAACCGCTTCCTGAAAAACAGTTCCAAAAGAAATACGCTTATGAAAGTATTCTCTACATCTTTCAAATTCACGTTTGAATTCTTCACTTGTATTTTGATCGACTATTTTATTTTCCATTGGAAACAGTCCATCTTGAATTCTTTTTAATATCTTAAATTCTAATTCTTCCTGTTCTTTTCTTTTCACTCTTGGGTAAAACCATATCCCACCGACCAAAGCAAAGAAGAGAAAACACCCAATCCCCAATAAAGCGAATGCCATTGTTTGAGTGTCTTTTTCCATTTTAAGTTTTGTTAAAGTAATCTGTGGTGCCACATCTTCAAACCACTTTTTATAACGAGTTTTAAGTGTTCTAAAGCTGCCTGAAAAGTTCTCAAACGCGCTCAAGTAGCGAGAAAGCATGGAGATTTCAGTATTTAAGGTTTTTAACTTACCTACTATATTTTGCTTATCCCCTTCAGCGAGCACTGAACCTAAGGTTACCTTCTTCATTAATTCGATATCTTTTTCTGTAAGTCTTAAAAGTGTGCTTAATTTTTCATGGGTAAAGAATCCTGGCGTTTGAATGGATCGCCCTGACATTCGTGCCATAACTCGACTGGCAACTCTCGTTAATGTTCGCCAATTATTTTGAACCACGAAGCTCTCAAATGAACTTACTTTATTAGCAAGAACGAGAATCACACTTCCCATTTGTGGATAGGAGATTAGTTCATTTAAATGTTTTTTTGTTTGAGTAAGAGAGCTATTAAAGTTTTCATAAGATTCAACTTTATTAAAATGGTGAAGCGTCTTCGTTCTCTTATCTACTGTATTTAGGCGTAGTATAGCGTCTCTTGCTCTGTCTTCTTCTACGAGACTATTTACAGAATCAAGGCTTGCCTTATTCTTTAGCTCATCAAAGTGAAGAGAAGCTTCAAATGCTGAGTTCAAATTTTCGACATCAAATGGACCATTGTCCCAGAAGTATTTAACCCCAACTCCAAAAGTACTTATTGTAAGGGTTAAGACGACTACGTAATACACCTGAAGCGCACGGCTAGCTTTAAGAAACATTTTTATAAATCTCCTTCCTGGATCTTTTATTTTTGAAAAATTTCAAATAGGTTTATTGGTAATACTTTTAGCGAGTTTTCCTCACTTAAGCTACTCAACCTACCTGAATCTATGGCACCTGTACCACCATAAATACTTCTCTTTATTATTAAAGATATGGGACGAAAGAGAAAGGGAAAATGGAAAAGGTGATAATTTTGGTCTTGTATGAAATTTAATAAGTTTAAGCGGTCTAGGGGTGTTGCTTTATAATCCTCATTTATAAAGAAAATATTGTGTTCGCCTATCTTTTCAATGTCCTCTAACGGCCGTGAAAAAGCCTTCATAACTGGTGACAACGAAAGGACAGTATCTTCTTTGACATGTATTAATAGCGGTGAATCGTCTCCATCCATATGAAAGTCAAATTGAATGGAAAAAGTATCACTACTATTAGTTTCAAAAACTTGAAAGGTAAAAAGAATATTCTTATCAAGGAATAACCGAGTTAATCGGTAACTTTCTAATCGTAAGGCCTCAAAGTCTAAGCCTAGTGGAACATCACCACAAAATGAAAATTTATTATTCGTTATTGTTATGCACACATTTTTCTGAAAGCTAAAGAGACGACAAACATCCCCTGCAAGAGGAAAGGTGGCAACCAAGCGATCCAAAGTTCTTAGGTTGGGATTTTCCAAATTATTTAGAATATCTACTTTTACACCAATAGGCTGTTCACGAAAGAAGTCGCTTACCAGATAGTCAATTTCCTTATTAAATAACCGCCTCAATGAGCTAAATTCTTGCTCTGTTGAGGCGACTCTTTGAACGAGGTTAATTTCATTTAAGTGAAAATGAAGCCGGTCGATGATTGGGTATAGACTTGAATCACCAAGACTATAAAGATCGCCTAAAGTATCCATACCCTGCTTAAAATTGTCTTTTAAATGACCGTTCTCCATTTACCATCCTAGTAAATAGGCTAATTATTTAGCTCGCTAGATCCTCAGGCGTCTCAAAGACTGTTCTGAGTTTAGTTTTCAATTTCAATATTGCCTGTGTATGTAGCTGAGAAACTCTCGACTCCGTTACATCAAGCACTGAACCAATTTCTTTCAAGTTCAGATCTTCATAATAATAGAGGGACAATACAAGTCTCTGCTTTTCTGGAAGGGACTTAATTCCTTCTTTAATTTTATCTCTCACGTTTTTGTAATTTACAGCTGTGAATGGATTTGAAGAACGACTTTCCTCCATTAAACCGGCCATTAATTTCTTATCGCCTCTGTTAAAAGAAGCTGAATCATCAATATTTAAGAGTGAAACTGACTTTGCCTTATTTAAGAGATCATGAAATTCTTCCTGAGTACACTCTAGTGCCTCACACATTTCGTCATCAGTTGCTGGTCGCCCTAAGTCTGACTCTAAACGTGCGTACGTTCTCTCTACAAGCTTTGCTTTTTCTCTAACAGAACGAGGTACCCAATCTTGAGCTCTGAGCTCATCTAAGATCGCTCCTCTAACGCGGAATTCCGCATAAGTCTTAAATTTATTGTCTCTGGTAGGGTCGAACTTATCTATCGCGTCCATCAGACCAATAACACCACATGAAATCAAGTCATCTAATTCGATATTAGAAGGAAGCCTTGAGGCAATTTTTTGAGCAATAAATTTAACCAAGGGGGCGTACTCGATAATAATTTCATCTTTTGTCTGAGCATCTATATCTGTTTTATAGTCTTTAAGGTTTTTTAGCTTTTTAGAGAGAGAAGACATCGACATACTCCTTGTCATTAAAATGATTGAACATCCTGTTTATGTGCAAAGCTACTACTCAAGTCCTTATGAAGAATAGGAAATGAGATAGCACTGCTGCCAATGTTCTCCTCGGCAAATTTATTAATGACATTATTAAAAGAGTTATGAATCTTTGAATCGGCAACTTTTAACAGTTCTTGATCAAAGAGATCGACATTTTGTCTAAAGAAAGGAATCGCACCAAGCACATTTAGACGACAGTCGAGATAAAGACTCGCTGTTTCTAAGAACGTTTTTGTAAGGCGATCATATTGTTTTTCATTAGAAATTTTATTGAAAATTAAGTGGTGTTCTCTAACCCCGAGTTTCTGGCTTAGGACCTTAATCAACGAATAGCTATCTGTAATAGAAGACTTATCCGGAGTAATCACAACAAAGCGATAATCGCAATAGCTACTAAGAGTACAGATCTCTCTCGTTAAACCTGCAGGGCAGTCTAAGATAATAGAGTCGTAGTCTTCACGATGAACAGAAACTATATCAATAATTAGATTCTCTAAACTTAGGTCATTTTCGAAAATATCAAGGTTACCATTGCAAGCACTTAGAAGATGGAAATCACCATCTTTATGGATGGCCTCATCAAACTCAATTTTACTTTGTAGTAAATCGTAAAACTTATCTTCTAGTGGAAATCCTAGCTTAACAGCTGTGTTACTTAGATTGTAATCACAATCGATTAAAAGGACCCGCTCACCTTTTTCTACTAAAAGTTTAGCCAATTTAATGGCCACAGATGTCTTACCGACACCACCCTTTCCACTAGATACGGCTATTGTTTTACAAGATTTTTTTGGAATATTTTTAACATCAATACGACTAAAACTAGAGTTTTGGGAAAGTAACCATTCCCCAGGTGTCTTCCGTGACATTCATTCTCCTCAAGGTCACCATCCTAGTGGCCCTGGTTAATTATTAATTTAATTCAACTTAAACATACCAGCGAGAATTCTCTCTCCAGTCGCCGATTCAATATCTTCGGGAATAACTTCTCCTGTGCCAAAAAACTTTAAAGGCAGGCTCGGATACTCCTCACTAATATTAAATAATGCGCCATAATTTAAACACAAATCTAAGTTAGTAATAATCAATCCATCGGCCAATGACTCGTAGGTTGATGTTACTTTTCTATTATAAATCTCTGAGTGAATCGCTGAAAGGCAGATCAATACTTCCACATTGCCAAAAGCACGACGGACCCCATCGATAAATTTCTTCGTGTCATTTAGTTCTGTTTTATTATTTCTGTAATCTACAATTACATTTTCCCCATTCTCAAGAGCCTTGCGAATACATGAAACGACTTCTGGGATAGTGCCCACTTTATCAATCTTTAAATCAAAGATAGATTCCGTGAAGGTTTTATTTTTGCCAGGTTGATATTGAACTAGACGGCTATCTTTTTTCAATGCCCCTAGTTTATAGAGCATCGACGTTTGTCCACATGAGCTATCAGAGACCAGTATCGTTAGGCAAGGTGTCTCACTACCTTCTAGGCTAGAGAACTTTGGCATTGCCGTAGGCACTCTCTCAAGCATTTCACGAAGAGCAAATTCAAAGACAATATCGATATCCTTTTGATCATTTTCATCTAATTCAAAACTTGCCTTCTTGAGGATTTCATTAATCGTAGAATCTGCAATGGATAAACTCTTTAAAGTTACTCGAAGTTGATACAGACCAATAGGCTCTTTCTTATCTAATCTATCTATCGATTTTGTTAGCTCATAAAGTTTTCTTTCAAGCTCATCAATCTTTTTTCTTTGACCTTCAATTTGCTGATTTTCTTGTTCAAAATGTCTTTCATTTCTTTCTTGGTTTAAATTAGCCTCTACTTCTTTATGGCGTTGAGCAATCGAGTCGTTAACTATAACCTTTTCACGAGGGAGCTGAACCTGCTCAGGCGTTTGACTTAAATATTGCCTATCATCTGCTTGTGGACCAGATAAAAAGTCATCTAAACCACTTCTCATTTTCCCACCCAATTCTTTCATAGACTGAACGGGCTTGTTTAAACCAAGACTTGAGTAGCCCTTAGAGGCAATGCGATTAGTGGGCTGAGTACCTTGATTATCCATATGTCCGTCTATCATTTTGGAGATATATGATGAATCATTTTGATAAAACTTATCTTTTGTTTCATCATCAAATACCTGATCTACTCTAGCTTTTTTACTATAGTTTTTCTCAGAAATTGCCGCAGTGATTTCAACTCTCTTCTTTTTGAATGCACCCTTCAGACCCTTATTCGTTACCGTCTTTAGAATAATGGCATCTGGTCCAAGTTCTCTTTTAATGGATTTGAGCGCTTCGTCCAATGAATCGGCTTCAAATTTTCTCACATACATACTACAACCTCACCGTTCCTAGTGATCTAATATTAGCATCAGGACTTAGTTCATTGTGTGACACAACAACTAAGTTTGGAATAAACTTTTCTGTTAGTTTCTTAAAATGACTTCTAATTACTGGAGAACATAAAACGATCATTTTTTCACCCATATTAGTCGCCTCTTCAATTTTTTCATTTAAGCTCGCAAGGATCGATTGAGTAACCTTGGGGTCAAGAGAAACCTGCTGCCCCTGCTCTGTCTGAATAATATTCTGAGCGATTGACTCTTCAATTCCCCTATCGAGTGTAAACAAGGGTATTTCTCCCTGCTCGCTGCTAATACTAAAAGTAATTGTTCTATATAGGGACTGCCTTACCATTTCTGTAAGACTATCCGTGTCCTTAATTGTAGCACCATACTCGGCCAGTGTCTCAAGAGTAGTACGAAGATCTCTGATTGAAACACCCTCGCGAAGAAGATTTTGTAAAACTTTCAGGACTTGACCCATCGTAAGAATTTCGGGGATTAAGTCTGATACAATTTTGGGGTAATTTTGCTTAAATGTATCAAGAAGGTTTACCAATTCTTGGCGGCCAAATAACTCATGTACATTAGACTTGAGTAGTTCTGTCAAGTGAGTGGCAACTACAGTTGATAAATCTACTACAGTATAACCATTATATTGGGCATCTTCTCTTTGATCTTCACTGATCCATACCGCTGGTAGACCAAAAACAGGCTCCGTGGTTTCAATGCCATCCATTGGTTCTATAATTCCACCAGGGTCCATGGCCAAAAAGTGATCAGTCATAAGATCCCCTTCCGCTACTTTGATCCCCTTAATCTTAATATTGTATCCACCAGGCTTTAACTCAAGATTATCTTTAATTCTGACAGAAGGAATAATGACCCCCCAATCCAAAGCAAATTGTTTACGAATATGAGTGATTCTCTCTAGAAGGTCACCGTTTTGTTCAGAGTCAACCAGATTGACAAGACCATAGCCTACTTCCAATTCAACCAACTCAAGCCCAAGAAGGTCTTCAAGATGCTCTGGCTTTCCTTTATCAACCTCAGAATCTGCCAATTTAGCATCCTCTACTTCCTTATCATTGAATTGCTCTATCTTATAAGCAGTCCCGACAAGAACTAATCCCATTACGATGAAAGGAAATTTAGGAAGTCCTGGGATGGCTGCAAAGGTAAAGAGTACGCCAGATGCCATATAGATGGCCTTTGGATGAATCTTAAATTGTTTACCAACTTGTGCCCCTAGAGCATCATCACTTTTGTTTCTTGTGGCGATAAGACCAGCGGCAGTAGAGATGATAAGTGCAGGAATTTGGGAGACAAGACCATCACCCACAGTAAGTAGTGTGAAGACTCTTGTCGCTTCACTTATATCAAGACCATTTTGGGCGACCCCAACAATGATACCACCAATAATATTGACAACTGTAATCAAGATACCAGCAATGGCATCCCCTCTTACGAACTTACTAGCACCATCCATAGAACCATAAAAGTCTGCTTCCTCGGCCACTTCTTTTCTTCGTCGTTTTGCTTCAGTGTCATCAATTAAGCCAGCGTTTAAATCAGCATCAATGGCCATTTGCTTACCTGGCATAGCATCTAACGTAAATCGTGCAGCAACTTCAGCAACGCGACCAGCACCCTTAGTAATAACCATAAAGTTAATAATGACTAAGATGATAAAGACAATAATACCAACTACGTAGTTACCTTCTACAACGAATTCACCGAAAGACCGGATAATCTCCCCAGCGGCTTCTGTTCCTTCCCCACCACCTCGAAGAAGAATATTTCGAGTTGAGGCTACGTTTAGGGAAAGACGAAAAAGCGTCATCACCAAAAGAATTGAAGGAAAGGTAGAAAAGTCTAAAGGCTTTTTCGTATAAACAGAAACTAGAAGAATAACAATACTTAAAGATAGAGTAAGTGCGAGCAAGAGGTCTAAAAGCATCGGCGGAATTGGCACAATCATTACTGAAAGTACCAACAAAAGGCCGATGGCGACCATTAAGTCGGAGTTATTAGTGAAGAATTTTAATTTTTTAAATAATCCATCCATAGATTAATTAATCCTAGCTTATAGCTTTCTGCTTTCTCTTCAGTTTGTAAACAAATGCTAATACTTCTGCGACTGCTTTATATAAGTTTCGAGGAACGTACTCCCCGACTTTCGAAGTTTTATAAAGTGCTCTCGCCAATGGTACATTTTCAACAACGGGAACATTGTGTTTCTTAGCTATTTCTCTGATTTTAAGGGCCAAGTGATCGGCTCCTTTCCCCATGACTTGTGGCGAGACCATTCCTTCCGGATCGTATTTTAAAACAACAGCAAAGTGAGTGGGATTCGTCACGACAACATCGGCATTCGGAATATCACTCATCATTCTTTGTGTGGCCATCTCTCGTTGAATAGCACGGATACGTTGTTTGACCTCGGGGTTACCATCTTGTTCTTTACTCTCTTTCTTCGCCTGCTCTTTCGTCATTTTAAGCTTATTTTGGTAACTGATTTTTTGATAAGCAAAGTCAGCAATAGCGATAATTCCAATAGAGCCAATTATAGAAAAGGCTATCTTTGCCATAAAGAAACGAGCATGCATGAAACCCTCAACAAAGGAGACATGAAAGTATCCCTGAAAGGAATTTATATCGTCTTTAACAACATAATAAACGATTCCCATAACAAAAATAAATTTGAAGACGGCCTTAATTGCCTCAACCATACTCTTCATCGAAAGTAGTCTTTTTATTCCGGCCAAAGGATTAATTCTTTCTGGCTTAAATTCCAAAACTTCCGTACTAAAGAGAAAACCTATTTGGGCGACGTTGGCAATGATCCCTACACACATCGCCGTCGACATAACTGGGGCAATACACTTGAAACCAGTGACCGCTGTCTTTGTTACAATCGTTTTGAAGCTTTTTTCAGTATAAGCAAATGCTACGTCTAGTGTGTAAAGCCATTGAACGAACTCACCAAGAGTCTCGTATATATAAACAAGAGAGAGCATCAAAGCCAAAATACAGGCAGAGAGAACGAGGACACTATTTAGTTCTTTCGAACTAGCGACCTCACCTCTCTTGCGAAATTCATCGATCCTATGTTGGCTCGGGTCTTCCGTCTTGTCCTGATCTGATTCAAACTCGTCAGCCACTTATTATCCTCTTACAAAAGAAACTGAAACCAGTTTCCCAATTTCTCGGTATAAAGTTGAAACGCCACTTTAAAAAATTCACTTGAGCTTGCTGCAAAAACTAATAAACCCAATCCAATATTTACAACAAAGGAGACCATAATGACGTTCATCTGTGGAACCGTTCGCGCCACGATTCCAAGAACTGTCATGATAAGCATATTTGTAAAAATTAAAGGAGAGGCTAATAAAAGTGCTGAAAGAAAAAGACCTTTAAAAACTGTTGTAAAGTACTCAGGAGACGTTGCCATTTTTCCAAGATCATACACATGAATACTAAAGAAAGAATTAAAAATCCCCTTAAACATTGGGAGAAGAGCTCCGGAACTGATAATGACGACAACCATTGTCCACTGAATGATTCTTTCAAAGGGACCAACACGACTGGCACTTTGAGGATCAAAATAAGCGACGGCACCAAAACCAACCTGCTGGGTAATTATTGAACCACTGGCCGTAAAAAGGTCCATTAAACACTTTACAAGAAATCCTATAAGCAAACTAACTACCGCATAGAAAATTGTGAGGGTCCAAAAGCTATCTGCCCCCATATACGCCATATCTTTATACACTTCGCCCTTAACAAGAGGAAAAAAAGCATAACTCAATACAAGAGAAAACAAGATTTTAATAATGTTTGGAATACTAACATTATCAAAAATTGGTAATTGAATAATCACAAGCATCCATCTCGTAAACACAAGCCAAAAGCAAGTTAAGGCGTGAATGTCGTTGATGCTAATATTTACCAAGTGCACTACTCCTAATTCTGACTAATAATTTGTGGAATATTTAAAATTAACTCTTTCGTGAAATTTACTAAGGTATCTGACATCCATGGTGCAAAGATAACCAACGCCCCTACGATCACGATGATCTTTGGGATAAATGATAAAGTTTGCTCGTTAATTTGGGTCACCGCCTGAAAAAGGGAGACCAATATACCCATTACGAGAGCTCCTAAAAGCATCGGAGAAGCGACATAGAGAGTCACCTTAATGGCCTGATTCGTTATCTCTGAAAAAACGTCATAACCCATAAGTTTTCCTTAATTAAAAGATCGCAAAATCGAACCTGTTACCAACTGCCAACCATCTACAAGAACGAATAATAGAAGCTTAAAAGGTAGAGAAACGACAACTGGAGGAAGCATCATCATCCCCATGGCCATGAGAACGGAAGCTACCACCATATCTAAAATCAAAAAGGGTATATAAAGTAGAAAGCCAATCTGAAAAGCTGTCTTAAGCTCCGATATTATAAAAGCAGGAATGAGGTAATGAATGGGCACATCTTGAATATCATTAGGAGCCTTTTCACCAGTAATATCGAAGAACAAGCCAATATCAGCCTTTCTGACCTGCTTACCCATGAAGCCTCTTAAATGGTACTCAATAACCGATAGGGCCTGCTCTGTTTTGATTTGCTTTTTAACATAAGGCTGAATGCCTTGATTATAAATGGCCATACCAGTGGGCTTCATTACGAATATTGACAAGAATAAAGCAAAACCTATTAACAACTGGTTTGGTGGTAAGTTTTGAGTACCAATTGCCTGTCTCATAAATGAGAGAACGACAATAATCCGAGTAAAACAAGTACATAAAATCAAGATAGCTGGTGCAAGGGTTAGCACGGTAAAGAGTACCAAAACCTGCATTGTATCGACTAAGTCAGTTCCTTGCCCAAAGTTTACAGAGAGCCCCGGTAGACCAAGGTTCCCCTGTTGAGCATGAGACATACCCGAAATCAACAATAGGAGAATGGAGACAATTTTTTTCACTAATACTCCTAATTACTGAAGAGGCTTCAGATCTTTTAGTTTACTTTTAATCTGATCGCTAAATTTCACTTTATGGCTTTCTTTAGCGGCTGCCATTTCTTTCTCAATGGCCCTTAACGCAGCAGAATCTTCTGTTGGATTAATTTCTTCTTCACTTCCGCTGTCTAAAAATTCTTTTAATTTAAAAGACTTATTGTCGTCATTTGCTTTTCCCAAAGAGGAATCAAAATTTGATCCACTCAACTGCTTTTCACTTTCTTTAAATAGCCCATTCAGATCATTCACTTCTGAAATCATGTGAAGTCCCTTTTCCGAACTCCCAACAAGGAAGACTTGTTTATGAGCTCTGATCAGTAAGAGACTTCTCTTTGGTGCAATATAAGTGGTGTTAAGCACCTCAATTACTTTCGTACTATTTAGGAAGCCGAGTTTATTTTTCCCAAAAGCACCTTTCTTAAGAAGGGTCACAACTCCATAAAAAAGGAGAAGAACAAGGGCCAAAAAGCCTACAAACTTTCCAGCATATGAGGATAATGAGAAGCCCTCATTTTTACTCTGAGCGGCCTGTGTAACAGTGACGGTGTCTTTTTTAACGGGTAAAACACTTTCAATCTTTGCTTGAGGTTTTTTTACCTCTTCACGAGAATCCTTCTCTTTTAATAATTTATCTAGATAAGACTCGTCATAAACACCTGGATCTTTCTTTGCCAATGCTTCTCGACTCGCCGGCGCCAATGCTGGTGATCTTCCCGCATCATTAAGGACCGTCTTATTTTTAGGAAAATTTACAATTATATTTTTTCCCTTCAAAACTAGAGCGACACGATCTGCCTTATTTTCCATATTTTGCGGCAGTATGGCGCGCACTCTTACTTTTTCCTTATCAAATTGATAGGCCAGTATTTTGGAATCAAAAGACTTAATGACTGAAAACTTCTTTTCAATTTTTGGCCAAACAAACGAACTAGGTATCGCAACTTGGACAAAATTATTCTTAACTGACAGCTCTGGAAAATCTGCGAGCTCTCGGTCAAGTTGAACAATCAACCTTCCCTCATTTCCGATATCCTCAAAGGTGACATTCAGCACTTTGGCTTTATCAGCTTGAGCTGAAAGTATTGTTAGAATAAAAGCAAGGCTTACTAAAATCTTCATAACTCTTCCTAAGTTACTTTTTAATAATTATTTAAGCGTTTCGATTCTCTCAACGGGCGAGATGATATCAGTTAAACGAATCCCAAACTTTTCGTTTACTACCACAACTTCACCTTTTGCTACGAGTTTTCCATTTACAAGGATCTCAAGAGGTTCACCAGCAAGTTTATCTAATTCCAAAACCGAACCCTGACCCAACTGCAATAAATCTTTTATAACAACAGATGTCCTACCCAATTCAACAGTAACCTTTAAGGGTATATCTAAAATAAAATCTAGATTTTGGACCTTAAGCTTATTTAGCGCATCATCCCCTGCCTGAACATTATCAGCAATATTGGATATTTCATGTAAATCCTTTGGATCTACATTGCTAAGTGGTCCTTCGTTATTTGTCTCGTTTTCCATATTTATTCTCCCTGCTTTAATCTAATATTTCGTCTTTCGTCATTTAATACTTTTGTCACCTGAATGGCCCGATTGCCCTTGTGAACGCCTATCAGACACTTCATTTTCTCAACTCCCTCAACAGCGAGAGTTACCTCTCCCGAAGCCTCTTGATTAAGTGGGATAATGTCACCTTTCTCTAAAGTCACTAAATCGCCAACGGTCATCTGAGCTTCACCTAACTTAACAATCACATCTGTGGCTGCGTCCATGATGTGCTCATTCATGGCAGTCGTCCAAATACTATCGGCCATATCATTATCGGTTTGGAAACTTGAACTTAACTTTTGCTTAATCGGCTCAATTGTTGAATAAGGAACAACGATCATGATGGTTCCAGAAGCTGATTCAAACTCAACTTCAAGTGTTGTAGCGATAATGACGTCTGATGGAGGAACGACGCCAACAAACTGGGGGTTAATTTCAGTTCTTAAATACTGAGCATCAATTCTATGTACTGGTGCCCATGCTTCTTCCAAATCCGTAATCGCCATATCCATGACCTTCTTCATGAAAGAGAGCTCAATCATTGTGAATTCTTTTCCTTCTATTTTTGTAAAAGGACGATCGGTTCCACCAAAATAGGAGTCAATAATGGCATAAGCGAGCTTTGACTCAAATACCAACAAGGCAGGTCCTCTAAGTTCGTTGTAACGCATAATGCACATACACGATGGTATAGGTAGTGTGTTTACGAATTCACCAAATTTCAAAAGATCTGTTGAAATCATGGAAATGGTAGAGATTTTTCTTAGAGAGTTAGAAAGCGATACTCGAAATGACCTAATAAACCTTTCATAAATAATTTCGAGGATAGGCATTCTTCCTCGAATAACCCTATCCTGATTTGTTAGATCATAGGCTTGAATATTGTCATCGACATCATCAGCAGCATCAAAATCAGAACCGCCGCCACCCAACATATCATCTGACTCGCCGTCATTAACAGCATTGAGTAGAGCATCAACTTCTTCTTGACTTAGAACCTGGGCCATTAGAATCCCCTCCTGGGAAAATGCTCAGTGAACTTCCTGTTCACCGCCCGCTAGATTTAAACTAGCTAGTTAATTTGAAAACTGACGTAAAAAACGTCTATGACGGCACCATCAACCAAAAAGGCATTGATCGCCGCTTTTATTTCTTCTTTTAAAAAACTCTTTCCTTGAACACTTAAAAGATCCTCTGGACGTTTTCCATTCAAAGTCGTGATTATAGAATCCCTTATTTGAGCCTTTCTTCTCTTAAATTCTTCTTCATTTGATTCTTTTGAAAATTTTAAAACTGTATTTAAACGAACAAAACGACGAGGTCCATCACCTTGCGCCAAGTTTGCTGTAAAACCTTCTAAAGGAAATAGCTTACCGTCATCAATTCTAGCTTCGCCAGTTAGCTCTACTTCCCCTTCTTCACCACTGACCTTCTTCATCTCAGCCTTAACAACATCACTAATAGAAGGAGTTTGAGCTAATTTCTGATGACTCATAAACTGAAAATAAGCAACGGCTCCCATCACTGCGGTATTAATAACAACAAGTATTGTGAGAAGAGGATTTTTCGCGGAGGAAACTTTATTCGCAGGTGGCTGCACTTCCATTTGATTTTCATCGGCCATCTCATTACCATCCTGGTTTATTAGCTATGACGAGAGGATTTTATTACCTACCCTCTGTCAAAAATTATACACGCTGTGTTCAAGAATTCAATCAGAGAGAATAGAGGAAGGAATTTTCTACCCACTAAGGGGGGAAACTTTTGCCAATGTACCGAAAAAACGTCAATGCCCTGACGTTTCCATTACCCGACCAGCTTAGTGGTGTAATCTTGACACCAAAAAAAACCCTCCAAAAGGAGGGTCTCTTTATATATAAATTCCAAAAAAGGAAATTACATCATTTCTTTCCAAGCTTTTCCTGGACGGAATTTTGGAAGAGTTTTTGCTTTAATTTTGATTTTCTCACCAGTTGCAGGGTTTACGCCCATACGTGCAGCACGACGAGTTTTAGAGAAAGTTCCAAAACCGATAAGAGAAACATCATCACCTTTCTTTACAGTTTTCTTTACAACGTCGATCAATGTAGCAACAAAGTGATCAGCATCTTTCTTTGTAAGGTGGTTAAGTTGTTTGTCCTTAAGGATCGTTTCAATTAGCTCTTTTCTGTTCATTCCAACTCCTATTGGTAAGTAAATTATTTGGATAGGAAAATGGTCACGCATTTTACTTTAATTGACAAATTTTTTTTTGAAACCTCGATTGGGAAAGGCTTTTAGGGGTTTTTATCCAATTTTTTCTTGCCAAAGATAAATTTCTTCTTCAATAGCAATATGGATACTCTCCAGGAACAACTGATTCGTCGACTCGTCTGAGAGGGGATTTTTCCTCTTTTCCCAATACTTTTGCAGGATAAGAGGTGAAAGTTCTTGATAAAAATCATTCAATTTAGGGGCTTCAATGCCAGGATACTTATCTTCAAGCTTGGAGATATTCGCCTCCAAGGCATGTATCCCTTCTATCAGTTCAACCGCTGAGGAAAGAGTTAAAAGCCTTTTTAAAGAATCTAAAAAGACTTTAATAATATCTTCTTCTTCTGGTACTTCGCTACTTCTATACAAGGATTCAAAGCTATTCTCACTTTTAAGAATATCCGCTCTTTTATGAGGACGCTTTAAAAAGTTATTATAGGTACCTTCAAACATGCTCATATTTTAGCATAAAAAAACCCCGCACAAGGCGGGGTCAAATTAATTTTGGTTAATCATTTTTTTATAATTTTACCAAATCTCTCTTTTGAAGCTCATCAACTATTTTTACAAAGTGATTTAAAGGATAAGCACCCTTCACAGGTATTCCGTTAAGAACAAACCCTGGGGTTCCCTGAATACCAAACTTAGCCGCTTCTTCCATGTCTTCATTAATACGCTTTTTAATTGATTCTGAATTTACATCATCACCAAGTTTTTTCATATTAACGCCTAGCTTCTTAGCTTCTGCATCGAGAAAAGACTTCCCATTCTTTAACTTTCTTTGGTTTGCAAAAATTGCATCGTGAAATTTAAAGGCCTTTTCTTCTGATTGAAGACGAATCGCTTCGTAGTATTGAGCAGAAATCATCGCGGCCGGGTGAAAACTTAGTGGTAAGTGCTTATAGATAAATTGAACCTTACCTTCATATTTCTCCATGATCTTAGTAACTGTTTCAAAGCCTCTACTACAAAATGGACACTCAAAATCAGAGTATTCAATTAGAACAAGTGGTCCACCTTTCGTTCCTCTAATAGATTCATCATCTCTGATTTGTGGTTTAAGTGGGTTAGAAAAGCTTTCTTCAAAAGCTTTTTTCTCAGCTTCTGCCTTTTTTTCCTGCATGGCCCCTTTAGCATTTTGAGCCGCTTCTTGAAGCACCATCATAAATTCTGCCGGATCGGCCTTAATCGCCTCATAAAGAATCTCTGGGTTTTCTTTAAGAGTTTTCTTTAGTGAGTCTTTGTTCATACAAGAGGCCAGAGAGAGAATCAGCACTAGCCCTAGCACAGAACCAAACTTAACATTTTTCATTGAATACATCCTTTTCTTTTTGAGAGAGCAATATCTCTACTATTCTTCATTAGTCTTATAGAAAATCAACCACTAGTTTGTAGGTTTTTTTACTAAATTTTTATTTATCCAATCTAAGTACTTATTAAGCTTTCTCGTTTGGGGTCTTAGGGCCGGAAAGCCGATTAAGTGAACTCTTTGTTCATAATTACCCTTAAGGAATGACTTCATGGTAGCAAAGACAGCAAACGCAGGTGCTGCAACAGAGTAATAAAGATGGCTCGCTAAGAATAAGTATAATATTGTACTCACCGAGAGGCCAAACCAAATAATAAGGTCAATAACGGCTTTTTGCTCACTTAAAAACACATTGATCTTAGGGTTATTAGGTAGGGTTTGTTCCGCCAATAAAATAAGATTGTCGTACAATCCATTTGCAAAGGCATAAAGAGCAATTGAAACAACTAGAATACTTGCGAATATGTAGAGCAAGTAATGAAGGAAGAAGGTCGTCTCAAAAACTGGCTGATGAATTCTTGTATATTTCTTCGGCACAGCGACCTCATGAAGCTCTTTATTGAGTTCGGCCGTCTCCATATAAGAAAAGAAAAACTCACTAAATTGGCTTAGTAGCTTTAGATCTGTAAAAAAATCAGGATTATAACTGGCCTCTTCTCCATTATTTCTCTTTTCACAATAGTCCCCTATGATCCGAAAAGGTCTCAAAAGAATATCTGATACATAGATGCCTGTTATGTTTACGAAAATAAATAAAAGGGCAATGTAGGGCACCAGATCCATCAAGCTAGTAGAAAGGAAGTCAAAATAAACCTCCTCGAATGAAGAAATTCCTCTAAATTCATTAGCTTTAAAAAAGATCAGATTTATATGAAGAAGAATAGCAAAGAACGATGCTGTTAACAAAAAACAGAAGAGAGGAATTAAGGTCATCTTTAAGCTGGTAAAAATACGGAACTTGGCCTCATCGTTCTTCCAAAGTTTTCGCCATTTTCCTACCATCAATTCTTTAAGCTTCACTGTGCTGACAAAGACACTCATTAAACACTCTCTTTTGTAGTATGAGGTTATTATAGTGTTTTCAGTCACTTATTACCTTCCAGAAAAATCTTCCCAATCAATATGATGCTTTAAGATCGAAGGTTTTGTGCCAAAGCATTAGCCGCTTAGGGTAAAGTTCTTGTCAATTCTAGTGGGCCTGTAGGGGCAATAGAGTGACTAAATTATTGACAGGGGTTAGAGAATTTACATTTTCCTTCTGATTTTAAAGTATCTCTTCACGATCAAAAACCTCCCAAGTGCCTGAATTCACTATAAACAAGGCCTGTCTACCGCTTTCCAGGGTGCTCTGCACAAAGTGGCACGCATTCTGCAACTAGTTCAGTACATAACTATGAGAGAGTTATTTAACAGGAGAGAGAAATGAAAACATTTAACTATTTTAAACTTAGATCTATAGGGCGAAAACTTAGCCTTCTAGGACTAGTAGCTATGTTAGCTACATCATGTGGTTCAGACAAAAATGAAACTGGACCCGGCAACAGCGGAACAGGTACCTTACCAGTAGGTACAAGCCCTGTTTTTAACGGCGGAAATGACCTTAGTGTTTGGAACTCCTTAAAGAGTTCTTATTCATGTTCACAAGGTCGTATGCAAGACATGACCTTTACCCTGCAGCAAGGTGGCAGCGGAAATTATATCTCTGGCAATCTTCAAAGTGGTTCTGTGGGTGGAAGCTCACAAGGCTCTTATTACGGAAGATCAGGTAATGGTGACTTAGTCTTTATAAGTAAAGTCACAAATGGAAACCAACTAGCTTTCAATGTTGTACTTTCCTTTTGTCAATGGACTGATCCTCAATATGGGGTACCGTATATAGGTCCCAATGCTCAGATGAGTAATTTTATGGTCCAAAACCTTGTCCTAAACAATAGTGGATCATGTGCAACTGGTGCAGTGACAAGTGGCTACATCGGCTTTTATAGCCCAGCCTATGGTGGTTACATACCAATTCAAGTCGCTTCAGCAGGTCTTAATTGTTACTAATTTAATTTAAGAATTTTTTGGCCCCACGGAATTGGGGCCACTCTCTACTCTCTCCAAAGTGAGGAGTGAGGGGGCAACCTTTCGCTCCTCTCTTAGGAAAAAAAGTAGAGTTATAAAAGGGCAGGTTCAAATTTATTTTGCATTTTTATGTAGTCAGAAATTCCTTTTGCGACTGCCACAGCGTATCGTCGTTGAAACTTTTCATCTAAAAGTTTCATGAGTTCTCGCGAGTTTGACAAAAAGCCCACCTCTAACAAAATCCCAGGTCTTTTAGTCAGGGCCAAAACATAGAAAAGTCCAGGTTTCACTCCTCGATCGATTAGCTTATAGCGCTTTCCAACTAAGACTTGAATATTTGAATGAATACTTGAGGCCAGCCCCTTCGAGCTCTTTACTGTTCTTTCTATCACTAGATCCGTTAAGATCTTATTCACAATTAATTCTTTTCCTGTTAAGTCCTTATTTTCAACCTGCTCTACTTTTTTGATGGCGGAATCTTCGTGATTATCAAGATAATATGTTTCAAAGCCACGAGGAGCATTTCCTTCTGAACTATTAATATGCACGCTTATAAATAGGTCTGCTTTAATCTTTTCTGCAATTTCCGCTCTCTCTGCAAGGGTAACCGTTCGATCAACACTTCTTGTCAGATAGGTATTAAAGTTTTTCTTTCCTAATTCCTCATGAATCATTTTTGCTAATGATAAAGCTATATCTTTCTCTTTGATCAACCGCCACTTTTTCTTAGCAAAATAATATCTGGCCCTTGCCCCCTCATCCTCTCCTCCATGACCGGGATCAATGAGAATAGTATAGGCTGAAGTAGCACAAGAAAATATATACAATAGTGTTAAAATTAAACTTTTCATTTCTAGTAAATCTTCTTCAATGCATGTCCAGGAAAGTAATGACTTAAAATTTTCTGATAGTCCCAACCTTTATCAGCTAAATCCAAAGCGCCAAGTTGGCACATTCCAACTCCATGACCTAACCCATCGCCCTTAACCCTAAGCAAAACCTCCCTTGGTCCTGCATTCTCTAATTTTAAAGTAAAATTATTCGAGGGCACAATAAAGCGACCAAAATATCTTCGAAGCAAGGCCTTCTTAAAAGAGAAAATACGCTCCCCCAAATAAAAACGAATATAGCGAGTATACTTTTTATCAGGAACGATACGAAGATCTTCTTTAAGGCTTAATGTTAATACCTCTTTATCAAGGTACCTTTTCTTCACGGTCCAATTTAAGAATGTCTGCCATTTCTTTAGGGTTATTTGATTATCAAATCCTTGTGAGCCGTGATCTTTACAATAAGGACAGGGCACGGCCTTATAACTCTTAAGAGAATTTTGCCAAACTTGCTCTGGTCTAAGCGTCCGTCCTCCACACTTTGCATGAAAGAAAATGGGGGCTATTTTTTCATTTTCGTTTACAAGAACCAATCCAGCCGTCGATTGAGAAGCAAGCTCTGTATTTAAATTGGCATCAAAGAAATTACCACTTACCTGATGCTTTTCAGAACTTTCAATATGATAATAAGTTTCGTGCCCGGCCTCTTTTTTAACCTGACCACTATTCATCTTATGAAGAGCATAGGTTCGAGCAGCAATGGCCTGAGCCTTTAAGGCCTCAAGTGGCCATTTAGAATTCATCTCTCTAGCTAGTAGACTCGATATATAAGTCTCTAAATTTGTCTCATGAATAACATCACAACTATCATTTTCCCTGGAGGTCACAACATGAAGAAGACCTTTAAACTTCTCTTTTGCTAAACCAATAAGGCCTGTGCTTGAACCAAGCGACGCCAAGAGTATGGGCTTTTTAAATGAGGATTTGGATTGAAAATTCTCACACTTAAACTTGATCGCCTTACGCCCTTTAAAGGTCTGGATATCATTACTGAGGTGAAATTTTCTCTTTAAATCAGTTCCAGAAATGAAGACATTTTTCAAAGACTTCTGAACGCGAACCTTTATCTTCGGGGTCTCAATAAGAGAGTCACTTTTCAGTGTTCTAAGCTCTGCTCCACCAGACTTCGCATTATCCTCCAAATGGCGACCATAAATATGCGCAACATTTCCTCTGGTCGCATTGATCCAGACGAAAAGCATGGTGATGAAGAGGAGTTTGTCCTTCAAAGGGCTTCCTTCCTTGGTCCCGAGAAACGGCCAATCCGTGGCCGCCTTATTACATATCTATCTTATCGATATTTAATGCTTTATTCAACACAGCATTGAGCATTATTAAGAAAGAAACTCCATGACTTTTTGAAGGTCAAGCCAAGCAGAGCGCTTCATATTGGGATTAATTTGAAGAATATCAGGGTGAAAAACCGGAAATACTCTGATTTGAACCGTCTCAGCCCCTCTCTTAAGAGATAAATTGAATTCTTTGCCGTGAATTTTTGAAAGTCGCTCTTTTTTCTGAAGAATTGTATTGGTTGCCAGCGCCCCAAGAGAAACAACAATGATTTCTTGAATATCACTTGTTAACTCTTTTAAGAGGCCAAACCACTCCTGCTCAGCAATCTCACTATCTTTTGTGATAAATACACGACAATGAGTTCCAACTCTTATCTTCATAGCAGTAATCATCTTACTCAAAAGATCTGAATCAGGACTTTCAGAATCAAAATCTTTTGGACATTCTCCTACGAATATAACCTTTGTTTTTTCATTAAAGGTATCGATTATACGGGGCTGAATGCCTGTTACTAGGTCTGATTGCTTCAGAACAAGATCACTTTTTAAAGTAGATTTATCTTTAAGTTCACCGCCTTTAAAAGAAACAATAGATTCCTCATCAGCTGATTCAGAAACAAATCGCCCCAAAGATTGTAATAGTCCCTTCTTCTCTTCATCACCTCGCGGGCCTTCTTCTCTTGTCGAAGCCACTTGAGGTCCGGGTACGGCCAAAGGCTTCTTATTATTCTTCTTTTCAAAGTTTTTTCCAAAAGCACTTTCAATAGGCCTTCTGGTTATCAAAACTTGCGAGAAAAGGGCTTCGGCATAGGTTGGAAAGGGAAAGGTCCCTTTTCTGGCCATTTCCTTTTGAGCTGCTCTTAATTTTTTATAGTCTATACCTGACACTGGCAGTCACCTTTGCATTAAGAAGGGTAAATTAATCCAAGTAATCCCATTGTATCAATCTTATGTAAAGGAGCACTTAAGTTAAGTCGAAATAGTATTACCTGCAACGGGTCATAGACCCCATAAAATTTGAGGAGAACGACCATGTCAAAAGAGGTCGACTTTAAATTTGAAAGATTCGAAGAATATTTCGGCGATATTTCTCAAGTAAAAAAGCAAATTGATGACTGCCAAGTATGTGGAGGAAAGCTTATTTTCACTCACCTTTCAGACTACAAAAATCTCTACGTTCAGGAAACGGCAAGATGTCCAGAGTGTGGTGGCGGAAATAAGAAGCTATTACATATTCTTAATTAGGTCGCAAAACCTTCAAAATATTTTTTGCGATTTTCAAGGAGACCTCCAATTCATGGGAGATCTCCTCAGGCTCCATCCGAGATAAATCTGTTGGGGATAATTTAATATTATTTAAAATCTTTTTCCTCATTTTTGGTCCAACACCCTCAACCTGATCCACCCAACTCGTAATGGTTCTTTTCTTCTCTGCCTTATGGTGAAGTCTTCTAGAGAAACGGTGTGCCTCATCTCTCATCTGTGTGATGATTCTAAAGAGTGATTTATTCTTTGCTAAAAGATATGGATTGGCCCGATTGGGAATAAAAAGTCTTTCCTCAGTCTTTTCCACGACCTCATCATTGAACTCTCCAATTGATTTAGACTTAGCAATCGCACAAACCGGGATATCTAATTTCGCCTCTTCCAATACTTTCAAAAACGAACTTAATTGTCCCTTTCCACCATCGACAATAAATACATCGGGAAGTTCTCCACTCTCTAGCCTTCTCTTAAGAACCTCTTCCAACATGGCAAAGTCGTTATTACCTTCTTCTCTTTCCGTCAGATGATAGTTGCGGTAGGACCCTTTATCTGGCCTTCCATCCCTAAAAACGATTTGTGCTGCTGTTGGAGAACTACCTTGAAAAATGGCTATGTCATAGCACTCTAAAACAACGGGGCGCTCTTTCATCCCAAGAAGATCTTTGAGTTTATTCAGACCAACATAGACAGAGTCTTCATTGGTGATGCGCACCCTTTGGTGCTCTCTCGCCTGATCATGGGTTAGATTCATTAAAGAAGTTAAATCGAGATTCTTAGTCTTTGGTTTCAAAACCTTTATAGAAGCTAACGACTTTAAAGCATCTTGAAAAAGTTTATTATTCTCCTTTGAAAACTCCGTCACAATTATTTCAGGCAGGGACTCTCCACCTGAAGAATAGTATTGAAAGATAAAATTAATAACTTCACTTTCAATCTCCTCTGAACAATCGACAACGGGAAAGTGAAAGTTCTTGTGTCCAAGCAAAAGGCCGTTTCGAACGAGGTAAATCGCTAAATCCACTTCAATTTCACCAACATGGTAGGAGACGATATCAATATTTTTAGCAGTGCCATTGATCTCTGCGTTTTCTTGATTCCCAAATTCCATAAAACGCTGAAGTACTTCTAGGTTGTCTCTAATCATCGCTGCGTGCTCAAACTCTTCGCTCTCTGCTAATAGATGCATTCTCTCTTCTAATATTTTGAATGAAGTCTTCGCTTTATCCTCAAAGAAGTTCGTCGCTAATCTCAGATCTTCATCATATTGATGAGCAGAAATTTTTCCAACACAAGGAGCACTACACTGCTTAATTTGATAAAGCAGGCATGGCTCTTTTCTTGAGTGAAACTCACGTATAGTACAATCCCTCAATTGAAAGGATTTTATAAGAATTCTTAATACATCTGAAATATTTGTTCCATGAACGAAGGGACCGAAGACCTTTTTACCTGCTCCTCTTTTAACTTTTCGTTGATACTGTAAGCGAGGAAAAGGTTCGTTAAAATCAATTGTTATGTAAGGGTATGACTTATCATCCCTCATCATAATGTTGTACTTTGGGGTATGTTTCTTTATCAGGTTATTTTCTAGGATCAGAGCTTCGGCTTCCGTATCGGTAAGAAGAAATTCAAATTCTCTAATGTGACCAACCAAAATCTCTGTTTTAGGAGATTTCACTGACTTTTGAAAATAACTTGATACCCGAGCCTTAAGATCTTTCGCCTTTCCGACGTAAAGTATTTTGCCCTTTGAGGACTTCATGAGATAGCACCCTGGCTTTCGCGGTAGGGATTTTGCCTTCTCTAATAATTTCAATACCCTAGGGTTCTCTTTCGTCATACATTCACTATTTTTTCAAATACTTAGTCCATTGCATACAGTCTTTACTTTGCACGCATTGTCATTTACTTTAAACCCTCTTAAAACCCTTATAGCAGCTATCCAAAGGATATTCATGAGTCAACTGGGCGTTGGAAAAGAAGTTCTCTCCTATTGTAATAAATGTAAACTCACATTGGCCCATCTGATCATGGCCATGAAAAGTGAGACAACCATTGGCAAAGTACAATGTAAGACTTGCCAAAATACTCATGCTTACAAAGATCCTTCAAATGTTAAAGCATCTAAAACGAAAAGAGGAAAAACAACTAAGAAAACCACAAGCGCTGATTCTATTTCAGACATTTGGATGGATAGAGTAGCAAGCTCTAGTTCTAAATCTCAAAAATATTCTATTAAGGCCAAGTTTGAACTTGGAGACATTATTGACCATCCTAAATTTGGTCCTGGTGTTATTGATAAGCTTATAGATGCTGACAAGATTCAAGTCATATTTAGGCACGATATTAAAACACTGATTCACAACAAATAAAAAAGGCTCCTTAACGGAGCCTTTCTTTTCTAAGATTTATTTCTTACTTATCACGCATTAATTAAAGCCAAATCCAATACCGGCGTAACCACCAATAGAAGCTCCTGCACGAACGCCACCCATACCATAGGGTACGCCACCAAAGAAGCCACCATAACCAGCACCACCTTGACCATAGCCCTGAACACCAGCGCCATAGGCTTGACCTGCCTGCAAGTAGTTATGATAAAGCCCTTGCGCTGCCGCCTGGCCAGTCTGATAATTTGATTGGTTTATGTAATTTGAAAAATTTGAACGAGACTGTTGCTGCTGCATTTGTTGCTGCTGCTGCTGTTGCTGTTGCATCCAAAAGTTATTGCCTTGAAAACCACCAGTGTTTCCAAAGTAAGAACCACCAGGCATCCAGCCACCATTAAAGCCACCGCCACCATTAAAGCCACCATTAAAGCCACCATTAAATCCAGCACCAAGACCTGCTCCGCCATTTATCATACCTGGTCCACCAAAGGCCCAGCCTGGAGTTCCCATGCCGCCTCCAACACCAAATCCCATTCCTGGAGAACCAAAACCCATTCCACCAGCTCCTGGGCAAGGGGCAGAAAAACACATTACTGCACCACCACCTGCTCCCGGATAACCGAATCCACCAGATCCTCCGAATCCAAGATTAATCCCTCCCCCTAATCCAGGGTAAGGTAATCCCATTCCATATCCAGCCCCAGCACCTCCGCCAAGACCAAAGCCAATACCGGCCCCAAAGCCAATACCTGCTCCAGGCATACCACCGCCCATACCGTAGCCCATTCCAAAGCCCGGCATACCGCCGCCCATACCATAACCCATTCCAAATCCAGGCATTCCGCCACCCATGCCATAGCCCATTCCAAAGCCAGCACCAGGCATACCGAAGCCACCGCCGAAACCACCACCAGGCATTCCAAAACCACCGCCAAAGCCGCCGCCAGGCATTCCAAAGCCACCGCCTAAACCGCCGCCAAGGCCTATTCCAATTTGTCCACCGATTCCAAAACCTGGCATTCGGCCACCCATCCCGAATCCGCCCATTCCAAAGCCGCCACCAGGCATTCCGAAACCGCCGCCAATACCGATTTGCCCACCGATACCAAATCCAGGTCCCATCATTCCGCCCATGAAGCCAGGACTAAAACCTGCTCCTAAGAAAGGACTTCCAAAACCACCGAAGCCATTTCCTCCCATACCTCCAAAACCAGAAAACTGACCATAAGGAGAACCATTACAGCTCATTAGTCCTTCGGCCTGTTCAGGAAGAATAGGATTTGCTCCACGAGTAATTGAATAATCTAGATATGAATTAAATCTTGAAGTACAACCTGCGTGACCTGCCTCGTAAGCACCGGCCCATTCTTTTTGAGACTTATAAGCATAACGAGCGCCTACATAAGCAGAACCAAAATAAGCAAGAGGTCCGGCAACAATCCCAAGAGCTTCCACCCACGGATTTGTTTTTTCTTGTTCACTAAACAGACATTCAACGCAGTCAACATTCGCTCCGCTAGTCATTTCTAACCTTAAGCATGCCCGGTATTCGGTCTGGTATTGAACCTGATCTATCCCTTCACACTCATCGTAACGACCTGCTTGAACGGTCTGTAGTTGGAGTAAACTCAGCAGAAGAAGAGTAAGTGAAACTCCTTCTCTTGCACTGTTTAACCGTCTTTTAAAATTTAGATACCTCATGATGGCTCCGATTTCTCTCACAAAATGGACTAAGTCCGCTATATCTCATTAGTTTTATCGGTGCTGACCAGTAATTACTTTAATTTTACAGTATTCCCATCAACAATACCTCATAACCCATTGTTATTAATAGAAAATCTAAGTTATTGGACTTGTCATTCAAGGGATATTTCGTCATAAATGGCGCTATGTTAGACAATCATCTGGTGAGCTGGGGCCTTCTCGGGGCCTTTGTCCTCTTTCTTATATACACCTTAATAGTTGTGCTTGAAGAAAAGCAGAGCTTTGTGGATAGTGCGAAAAGCTATACGCTCAAGCAATACACTTTTAAAATCCCATCATGGTGGGGCCTTACTGAAGAGACGGCCGACCTTGTTTGTTGGAAACGCCTCGATACCCGCTATGATTGGGAGGCAAGACTTGAGTTTCAAGATCACTTAGATAGTAAAATTAGTATTGAAGAGGATTTCAAAAATAGAATCGAAGATCTAAAAATGGTTTTTGATCTCGACAGTAGCGATATCCTTATGCCTAGTGATTTTAAAGATCGTATAGAAGTTCAAGAAGGCAATTTAGAGCTTGTTCGCATTGAAGGAACTGCAACCCAAGATGGAACGGAGAGGTGTTATTTAGATGCTTTTCTTATTAGAGATCATAAGCGCAAGAACACTCTCTTTGCCACCAGCCTCTCTTCAGTCCTTAACGGCTTAGTTGAAGGACCTTATTTTGAAGAAATGATGCTCAAACTATCTTGGGATCCCTTTGATGCTAGCAAGACATAAAAAAAGGGAGCTTGATTAAAAGCTCCCTATTCAAAACTTATTTAAATTTTTTCTAATTTTTCTTTGTAGAAAATCCTCGAATTTTAGCTACCAAGAAAGCATGGATTTCTTCGTCAGTGCCGTACACATCATCAATAACTTCACAGTCCATAAGAAACTTAGTCATCCTATTGGCCGCTTGATGAAGACTTTCAACTAAATAAAGACCTGAAATATTTTCTCCAGAGAAAGATTTAATGATCTCTTTACGAGCATGATTAAACATTTCACTTTCCATCACATCTTCAGGGAGGTTATCAGCACCCATCTTATCTTCAACTTCTTCAATGGCTTGATCACGAATATCTTCATCGGTAGCAAGGCTAACACCATACTCGGTGGCCATAGCATCGATCAATACTTCGCGTTTATCAATTTCAAACTCAATCATCTTAGCTTCAACGAGTAAATTAATCGTGTAAGCTGCGAGAGTTCTGAGGCTGTCAAAATCAGTTCTCATGAAAAACATCCTAATACTTGACCCAAAGGGCTAATCTAAAATACTATTGTCAGTCTATCTAAATGATATTGTTCCTACAAGAAGATAGTTCATTAAAAACAACAATTTATTTCTTATTTACGAGCTTTTTTATTAATTTAGCTTCCCCAGTCACGAGTAAAAAGCAGATATAGAAGGCGGCCCCTAGTGCAGTACAGCCCGAAAAGCCCAAGGTCCTCTCTAGGAGGGACGCTTCTGAAACATACCAAATGCCCTTAAGATAAGTGACACTTCCCCAACAAAGACTGCCTCCAATCAAAAACTTCAGTAAACGCCAGCTAAAAAAGAAAGAAGGGCCCAATTTTAAAATTTTGGCCAAGAATATTCCTTGAAGGGAGCAGTTTAAAAACATCGAAAGGCTTGTCCCCAAAGCCAATATGGAAAAACCATAGTGGGGAACCATCGCCAAACAAAAAACAATATTAAAGGAAATGGCAGCGATAGAGATAAATACAGGAACTTTAGGCCGGTCTAAACTAAAAAAGGTAGGAGCAAATATTTTGTATAATCCATAGAAGGGAAGGCCCCACAAATACATTCTCAAGGCAATTGAAGCCATTTCAGTGTCTCGACTATTAAAAGCCCCTCTTTCAAAAATAAGATGCACGGTCTCCTCAGAGAGGGCCATGAGAAGGGCAAAAGCAGGAATGATCACCGCCCAACTCATCTGATAGCTTGTCCTTAGTATCTTAGCTGCCTCTTTCTCTCTACCCGCTTTCCACTCATCGGAGAAATGAACCAAATTTGAGCCAGCAATACTTACGCTTAGGATTCCTACTGGAAACTGAAAAAGTCTAAAGGCATAGGTAAGCCAGGAGACTGCACCGAGCTGAGTTCCTGTTGCTAAAATAGTTGTGATGAGAATATTAATCTGAGTTGCAGCGATCCCTATTGTGCCGATCCCAAGGCGGTTAAGAATGCTCCCAGTCCATTCACTTTTGAATGACCACTGACCAGTGGGGCCAAAACCCTTATAAAGGACAAGAGGAATTTGAAGAAGCATTTGAACGACGCCACCAAGAATAACCCCTAGTGCAAGAGAAATTGCCCCATGAATCCCCCTCTCCTCTAGTATAGGTGGCAAGAGAACCATGCAGGCAATCATCACCATGTTAAAAAGAGCAGGAGCAAGTGCCGGGACAAAAAACATTTTCAGGGTATTTAAGGCACCCATAAAAAGTGCGGCCAAAGAAATCAAAGTCAGAAAGGGCGCCATTATGCGCACCATCTGGACTGTTAGCGCCATACGTTCTTGATCGGCGACAAAATCCTTATCAGTCATTAATTGAACAACTTCCGGGGCGAAAATAATCACACCTACAACGATGGCGCCTGTTAGGAGAGACAAAATAATGGCCATTGACCACAAAAGTGTTCTTGCCTCTCGATCCCCTAACTGACGAACCTTTGTGAAGACAGGTACGAAGGCAGAACTAAAAGCCCCCTCGGCAAAGAGATCCCTCAGCATATTGGGAACCCTATAAGCAACAGTGAAGGCGTCTGTTATGCCCGAAGCCCCAAAGGTCGCGGCCATGACTTGCTCACGCACCAGGCCAAGAATTCGACTTGAAAATGTCGCAGTGGCCATCTTGAGAGAGGAAAATATAAGAGAACTCATTCCCTTTCTTGGTTTCTTTACGCCTGAAGTCAAAAATAGTCCTATAAATTAAAGTTTTACGCTTCTAAGTGTGTATGATAATTCTACTCGACCATTATTGTTACGTTTTTTTTGAAATTTCGATGTTCGTTGAACTCGGTTTTTACAATATTAACTGTCTTTAAAAGAGACTGAAATGAAAGGAGTAGATTCTTATGGAATCGTCACTTAGTTTTCTTTCCCTGAGCCCTTTTGTTGGTGCCGCAGGATTTTTGTTTGCGCTACTGACATACTTTTGGGTCGTTAAGCAACCCGCAGGTAATGCCAAAATGACTGGTATTGCTGCACTCATCGAAGATGGTGCTATGACTTTCTTAAGAAAGGAATACACAATTCTCCTTGGATTCTTAGCGATCGTTACCGTTCTTCTTGGCGTAAAGCTAGGTTGGAACACTTCCATCTGCTATTTGACTGGTGCTTTTTCATCCATGCTTTGTGGTTGGATCGGAATGAAAGCTGCAACTAAGGCCAACGTAAGAACGGCTGAAGCTGCTGCTCAAAGTGGTCAAGGCAAGGCCCTATCTGTCGCCTTTTACGGTGGTTCAGTTATGGGGATGTGTGTGGCTTCTGTTGGTCTCTTTGGTGTGGCCATGCTTTTCAAGTGGCTCTCTGGTAATTCTACCATCGAAGCTCTTAATGGTTTTGCCATGGGTGCTTCATCAATTGCTCTTTTTGCTCGTGTTGGTGGTGGTATTTATACAAAAGCTGCTGACGTTGGCGCTGACCTTGTTGGTAAAGTTGAAGCAGGTATTCCAGAAGACGATCCAAGAAACCCAGCAACTATCGCTGATAACGTTGGTGACAACGTAGGTGATACAGCAGGTATGGGTGCTGATATTTTTGAATCATATGTTGGTTCAGTTATCGCAACGATGTTTATTGGTTCAACTTATGCCGCTGCCTCTGGTGCCGTCATACTTCCAATAATTATTATCACGATCGGATTGATTGCCTCTGTTCTTGGTATTCTTTCTATGCAACTTCTTAAAGGTGTTGATCCTGCTTGGGCCCTACGTCTAGCTCCAATTGTTGGACTCGTTGGACTTTTTGGTGGTTCATTCTTTGCCGTTCAAGCTTTAAACTTCACAATCTTTCCCTATGCTATGGGTCCTTTTTACGCCATGGTTCTAGGGTCTCTTGTTGGTCTCTTCATCGGCCTTGCTACTGAATACTTTACTGCGGGTGAATTTGCTCCTGTTAAGAAAGTAGCGGAAGCTGGGAAAACTGGTCCTGCTACAAACATTATCGCAGGTCTTGCTGTTGGTATGTACTCTTGTATTCCAGCGATCCTTTTAATCTGCGTTGGTATTTACTACGCTGATCATTTTGCTGGTCTATATGGAATTGGTATTGCTGCTGTTGGTATGCTTGCAACTGTTGGTGTAACAATGACAGTTGATGCTTACGGACCAATTTCAGATAACGCTGGTGGTATTGCTGAGATGAGTGAACTTGGACCAGAAGTAAGAGCTATTACTGATGGACTTGATTCAATTGGTAATACGACAGCTGCTGTTGGTAAAGGTTTTGCCATTGGTTCAGCTGCCCTAACAGCTCTTGCAATGTTCTCGGCTTATTCTTCTGCCGTTGGACTTGATACAATTAACATTATGTCTCCCCAAGTTGTGATCGGACTTTTCATCGGTGGTGTTCTTCCTTTCTATGTTGGAGCAAACACAATGAGCTCAGTTGGTGCTGCTGCTCAGTTAATGGTTGAAGAAGTTCGTCGTCAATTTAGAGAAATTCCAGGAATTATGGAAGGTACAGGCAAGCCAGATACTGCAAAATGTATCGATATTGCGACAACCGCTTCTCTTAAAGAAATGATTGCACCAGGACTAACTGCTGTTCTTGCACCAGTTGTTGTTGGTTTCCTACTAGGAAAAGAAGCTCTCGGTGGTATGCTCGCAGGAGCAACTGTTACTGGTGTTCTTCTTGCTCTTTTCATGGCCAATGCTGGTGGTGCTTGGGATAACGCCAAGAAAGCTATCGAGCAAGGTCATATTCCTGGTGAGAAAAAAGGTACAGAAGCCCACAAAGCTGCTGTTACTGGTGACACTGTTGGTGACCCATTCAAAGATACTTCAGGCCCAGCGATGAACATTCTCGTAAAGCTTATGAGTATCGTAGCACTTGTTATTGCACCTCTTCTTTAATAATAAAGAAGATTTCTTATACAACTAAAGGTTTGGCCCAGCGAATGTTGGGCCTTTTTTTTTGCTACTTTTCTGGCGTTTCCACTTCAGCTAATATAACCCTATGAAACCGAGAACTCTCTTTCTTATAAGTGCTCTAGGCCTTATCTCTTCTTACTTAATCTACAACAATCGATTAAACCAAAAGTCTGAGATAATTTCCAAAACGCCTTCAAACACAAAAATTGATTCCGATTCATTAGAGGTCATAAAGAAACCGACGAAGAAGAGCTTTGTCACTGAAAAGAAAATTCTTAAAAAATCTCGAGCAAAAGACTCTCAATCGACCTTGCCTCATCAGCTCCCAATAACAGATCCGAGACATTTGGCACTAGCTGATTCGCAAGGAAATATTTATCCGGACAACCTGACTGTAGATGAAGATTATGTCGTCGCCTATGGAGATATTATTGTTGGAGAGAGTCGCTATATTCAAGATTACGAATCAGGAGAAAAGATCCTCAAAGTTTCTAAACCAAAACTTTGGCCAAGTCGTAGAATTCCCTATCGAATAGGAGAGGACATAACAGAGGCCCAAAAAAAAGCTATTATAAATATCGCCACAAAACTTGAATCAGAGGTTCAACTCAAACTTACCCCTTACAACCCCTATGAAGATAAAGCCTATGTCTTCTTTAAAAAAGGTTCTCAACATTGTTATGCCCAAGTTGGGTATACTGGGGACATAAATGAGGTCGCGCTGAATGAAGGTTGTGGTCAAGGGGAAATATTTCATGAAGTTTTTCACGTTCTAGGATTCTTTCACGAGCAAAACCGGTTTGATCGCGATGATTACATAAGAATATTGTGGGAGAATATAGAAGAAAAGCATTACTCCCAATTTGAAAAATTTCCAGAAGAGAGTTTTCCCGAAAACTTCCTAAACATGGCACCTTTTTCATTCGAAACGATTATGCTTTATCGGCCAACGGCGTTTAGCCAAAGTAGTGATTATTCTATCGTTACAATTGATGGCGAACCCTACTCTGTTGCCAGTGAACCGACGAAGAATGATTACGAGCGAATTTTATTTTTGTACAAAGATGTTAGTCCGTAAGTCTTTAATATTATATAGGGTTATCTAAGGTTTTTTTCCCACCCTTTATAAATTTTGTCTGCAAAGAGTTGGCACATAATCTCAAACGAACTATAGTGGCTCATGCCTGAAAATCAAGCACCTGGGAAGCGACGTTTTGCCGTTATTGACCTAGAAGCGTCTTCCTCTAAGCCTAGAAATAGAATTATAGAAATAGCTGCAATTATCTTAGAAGATAATGGTAATGCCGTTTCATTAATCGACTCTTATTCAACCCTCGTAAATCCAGAGGTTGAAGTTCCTAATGATATTTTGGAATTAACAGGCATAACCTTGGAAGAACTTAAAACTGCACCTAAGTTTTTTGAAGTTGCAGAAGACTTAGAACTTTTGACTCGTGACTGTGTGGTTGTTGCTCATAATGTCGAATTTGATATTAATCTTTTAAAAGAAGAATATGAAAAGCTCGGTACAGAGTATTTAAGAAAAACAAAATGTACTCATAGTCTTGCAAAAGAGCATTATTCCGAGCTCGCAGCCTATGATCTAAAAAGTCTCTGCGAACTACTTGATATTGAACTGAATTTCAATCATCGCGCCATGGACGATGCGGTTGCCTGCGCTGAGCTCTTTCAAAAAACTTATATTAAGAGTCTAGACTCTTCTCGTGAAGAAGGTCCCTCTCTTACTAAAATACACAAAATACATCCTGAACTTGATCTTAACTTCTTATCGAAACTTACACCGACACCCGGTCTTGTTCATTTCAATAAAGAAGGGGTCACTGTTTTCATCGAGCGCTTTGAAAACCTATCAGTAGATGTACCTCGCTATCTTCTACGGTTTGCAGAAAGATATGAAACTGACATTGAAGAGGTTCAAATCCTCTCTTTGAAAGATTCATTAATGGCCATGAGGACAAAAGAAGAAAGAATAGATAAGCTACAACCTCACTATAATGTTGAAGAGAGAAAAGATTCTTGGGGTGTTTTTCTTAATGAAAACCCATTTTCTTTAAGGGCATTTCCTTTAAATAAGGGAAAAGGCGATCTGCTCTTTATTTCAAATAACAAAGACGATTCAATTCATTGGATAAATCTTCAATTAAGCGATGTTGAAAAACAAGAATTTGCTTATATTGATCAGCAAGACAAAAGGTTGATTAGTCGTCTTAAGAAAGAGAGAGAAAAGCAGATTCGAGCCAAAGTTAAGCCTTTCGCTCAATATCCTCATGACTACTTCGTTGTTATGGGTCCAGGAAGAGATGATGATGAACTCTCCTGCCATTTTTTTACTGGTGGAAAGTTAACGGGACATGCTTTCCTTTCGGGCCAAGCAGTATTTACCTTGGACAAGGCACCAGCAAGTGTAAAGCCCATCAAAGAAACAGAGCTTCTTAAGCATTATTTCTTAAGAGAATTTCAAGATTGGAAAACCCGCACTCGTAAAGATCATTCTATCAAGGTGTTAAAATCCAATAAAAAGTCTTCGACCTCTGATCAAGATACTAATGGGAATACCATGAGTAGCAGTGCTCCAAATCGGCATAAGAAAAAGGCGAAAACAAATCGAAATTTCAAAGGTAAAAAACCAAATAATAGACGTAGAAATACACCAAATAAAAATCAATCGAAACCAACACCTCAATAACGGCTATCATCGATGTGGGAACAAATCTTAAATTACCAATCCTACTTTTTTGCAGCTTTTGTTCTCATAATCCCACTCCTAAGTTATGCCGTTTATCTTCAGCTAAAAACTCTTATTCGCCTTCGGAATTTTCAAGAGAGCGAAATTAAGAATAAACAAAATCGCGAGAGAGAGCGCCAAGAAACCTTAAGAGAGAGTATTCGAATAATCTCAATGGCCACGATTCAGGAGCAATGTGAGACATCTGAAGCCTGTTTAAGAATAGCTCACCTTCTTCCTCATTATAAGGCCATAAATCATCGTGACTCGAACTATCGACCACTTTTTAATATGTTTGATGAAATTAAGAATCTTAAAACCCTTCAAGAGAGAAAAGAACTTAAATTGTCTCAAAGGCATACAGAAGATCAAGTTCGCTATGCCGTAGAAGATAAATACCATCAAGATATTCTGAAAATTTGTGAACTTCTTTATGAAAAAACGAAGGACTTGAAAGAGGAGACGCTATGAACAAGGCCCTACAAGCGCCCCTTTCTTGGGATGAATATTTTATGTTACAGGCGATGATGGCAAGTTTTCGCTCAAAAGATCCCTCTACAAAAGTCGGATCTGTCTTAGTAGATGAAAACAATCATCAAATTTCCATGGGCTATAATGGCTTTATCGCTGGGATTGATGAAAGTCAGATTCCTTGGACAAAGGATTTAGAACAAGGTCTTGTGAACACAAAGTATGGTTATGTGGTTCACGCTGAAGCGAATGCCATCCTTCACTCACCAAGGGAGTTAGAAGGCACTCGCTGCTATGTTACTCTATTTCCCTGTAATGAATGTGCTAAGCTAATCGCTTCCAAAAAGGTCAAAGAGGTTGTTTATCTTTCAGATAAGCACCAAGACAAGGAACACACGATTGTGGCCAAAAAGATTTTTGATCTTACAGGTATAAAATATCGAAGCATGGATATCACTCCAAACCTTCTCGATAAGCTCCAGGAGCACCTTAAGGACCTTCTTCATGACGTCCAATTTGGAGGCAAATTGTAACCGGGCCAATTGCTCGGAAATTAATTTGATCCCTTTAAGTCACCAAAAATAGATTATTTATAGAATTCAGTCTCATTTTGCTCGGCTTTTTCTGACAAAATCCTTCTAGCCCGTAAGTAAAGATTGGACAAAAGCCCGTGTTCATCGGTTATTTGCAGGCTAGTCTAATAAGTAAGGGGGAGCTGGCAACGGAGTTTTATGCCGGACAGGAAGTCAAGTATAGCTCTACACACACACGCATATCGCTCAGCTCCTTGGATGATTTTTTTTACGAGGGAGGCATTTATGAAAATGGCCATTGCTGTCGAGACTTTTAAACATCCCGACAAAAACTCTGACTACAAAGTATGGTACCTCAACCTAAGTCACATTGGTGAAGTCGTAGGCATTGGTGTGATGACAAGAAAGGAGTTAGTTCAAAATCTTTTTTCTGAGTACAAGCGTACTGGGAAATCTGGATGGAGAGCTTTCTGTAAAGAAGATGAGCAATCTCGCTCAATTGAAGTCTTTGACTTCATTGCCCAAAATACCAATGAGAACACTCACTTTGGTAATTTACCTACATTGGCAGAATTTCAAGTAACCCTAAACCAGCTCCAGTTGAATCTAGAATTAAGGTCAGTCGCGAGTTAATTTGCATAGAGGAAAGGACAGGAGGTCCTTTCCTAATTTCTTTGGTTATCTTCAAAAAAATCAAGATCAATTGATACAGCACAGGCAAGGGAGATGGCCTTTTTTTCATAGTCCCAATCAGGGAGACTAACACCAAACTTATCAGCATCCGTAAAAACTTCTTTTAAAATACCACCCCATTTCTTTGATACCACTCCAACCTGCTTATCAACTTTATCCAATATGGGAAATGTCCATAAGTTCCAAATAGGAGCGTTCACTCTACCAAAGACATGGCCTCGATTATCAACGAGATCATATTTCTTATGAAGAATGGCGAATCGTCGACGAATTTGCCCAAGTCGATTTCCCGTTTCATCAATGACGAAAAGGTCTGAAAAGAACCAAAAGAAAGGTCTCTCTAAAGTTAAATATAAATTTCCTGTTGTATCCCAAATCTTTATTTTCATGGAGCGGTGTGAGCGTAGGATTTGTTTTTTTATAAAATGGAAGATTCCAGAACCAACTTCAGCTAAAAAGCCAATTTTCTGTCCATTTGCGTCTTGAAGCTCGTATTTATTTGAAGTTTCAAAATCGGTAATAATCTCTCCCCATTCTTTGACTTGCTGAATAAAAACTTCTGTTGTTTCTTCAATATGTTGACGCAGTTCTGAACTCATAAAATCCTCTTTTCTTGCTTTGTCCATTGGGCTTTCGTCTTTCCACTAAGCCTTATGAACCGTATAATGGCCTCGATACCCCCAATATTATAGGACAAATTGCCCAAAAGAGGAGTTTTCATGAAGCCTTTTATTTTAGTGTGCGACGGAATGGACAAAGAAGTCTTTCAAAGTCTTCAGGCCATAACTGATCTTGAAATACATCCAGAACCAAAGAACTCCCAAGACTCCATCAAGGAACTTCTTCCTAAGGCCCATGCTTTAGTTATTCGTTCAGCAACAACTGTCACGCCTGAACTTCTTGAAATGGCGCCAAACCTTAAGCTTGTGATCCGGGCCGGTGAGGGTACCGACAATATTGATAAAGTCGCTTGTGCTTCAAAAGGAGTAAAGGTCGCGAATACTCCAGGAGCTAATAATAACTCCGCTGCCGAGCATGCTATTGCCTTAATGATGACTGTTCTTAGAAATACTGCCGCTGCTGATAAAACCATGAAAAGTGGTGGATGGGATAAGAATAAATACACTGGTATTGAATTAAGTAATAAGAAAGTTGGGATCGTCGGCTTTGGTCGAATTGGTCAAATCGTTTGCAAGAGACTTCAAGGTTTTGAACCACAGGTTCTTTTCTTTGATCCCTTTATCGAAAAGAGCGAATTTTCTTATGCTAAAAAAGCAAAAGACTTAAAAGAAATATTTTCAACTTGCGATATCATCACTCTTCACACGCCTTTAATGGATAAAACAAAGGGAATGGTTAACAAAGAGCTTTTAGAGTCCATGCCTTCTCACTCTATTCTTATTAACGCTTCAAGAGGGGGCATTGTTGATGAAGCCGCTCTTTTAGATGTTCTAAAGAGTGGAAAGATTAGGGCCGCTGGATTTGATGTTTTCGCCACTGAACCCCTAGAAGAAAACTCAGAACTCAGAAAGCTTGAAAATATCGTCCTCACTCCTCACCTAGGAGCGAGTACAGAAGAGGCGCAGTTAAGAGTCGGTGAAATGGCCGTCAATCAACTAAAAGAATTTTTTCTAAACGATAACCTTCTAAATGAGGTAAAGGCCTAATGCAATCACTGGCGATAATTGGCTCCCAATGGGGAGATGAAGGAAAGGGTAAGATTACTGATCTCTTGGGACAAAAGTGCGACCTCGTTGTTCGTTACCAAGGTGGGAATAATGCTGGTCACACCATCATTGTAAAAGATCGAAAAATTGTCCTTCACCTTATTCCTTCTGGAATCCTTCATGACCACTGTGTTTCCGTAGTTGGTCACGGTGTTGTCTTTGACCCTCGGGCCTTCAAGGAAGAGCTTGAGCACGTCAGAAAAGCAGGTGTTGAAGTAACGCCAGAGAAACTTAAAATTTCTGAGAACTGCTCAGTGATTACTTATTACAACAAACTTCTTGATGGCCAAAGAGAGGCCAAGGGACCAGTTAAGATTGGAACCACAGGAAAAGGAATAGGACCTGCTTACGAAGATAAGACTTCTCGAAAAGGCTTAAAACTAAAAGATCTTCTCAATAAAGATGTGCTCGCAGAAAAGCTCCACGTCAATATGATTGAAAAAGAGATTCTCTTTAAGCATCTTTATGAAGTTGAGTATCCACCACTAGAAGAAGAAGTTGAAAAACTCTTTGAACTAGGAAAGATGCTTGAGCCATTTCTTTGCGACACTTTTAGTCTTCTTGATCACGCTATCCAAGCAGACAAAAAAGTTCTCTACGAGGGAGCACAGGGCGTTCTTCTTGATATTGATTATGGCTCTTACCCTTATGTGACATCATCAAGCACTGGAGCTGCGGGAATTTACACCGGAGCAGGACTTCCAGGTAAATATGTAGACGAAGTTTTAGGGATCACAAAGGCTTACACCACAAGAGTGGGAGAAGGCCCTTTTCCAACTGAACTTTTTGATGAACTTGGAGAGAGAATCCAAAGAATTGGCCATGAATTTGGCGCAACCACGGGGCGAAAACGCCGTTGTGGTTGGTTAGATATTCCTCTTTTAAAGTACACGGTAAAGGCGTCAAATATTACCTCTATCGCCCTTACAAAGGTCGATGTCCTCTGTGGCCTTGAGAACCTTAAGGTTTGTACAGCATACAAATATAAAGGCCAGCTGATTGATTGCGCTTATCCAGGCATTGATTTAACGGCCGTTGAGCCCGTTCTCGAAGATATCCAACCGTTTCATGATGATTTTACTACTGATGAGTTTTCACCAGAATTAAAGTCCTATATTGATATTATTGAAAAAGGTATTGGTATTAAAGTTGGGATTTTGGCCTACGGACCAGAGAGAAGTGAAATTAAATTCGTTAAGAATTATTTTTAATTAAGAATTTCGCCTCTTAGCATATCGTTTTTAAAGTCATTCAAGAAAACATGGCGAATCTGATTTTTCAGTTCGCCATCACTTTTTACCCAAACACGAACATAGTTTCTGGTATAACCTTCCCAAAAACCTTCAACATTCTTTCGCTCAAAGAGAACTTCACTAGAAGAGCCTACTTGATCTTCGGCAAAGAGATTAAGCTTTGCTTCTCCAAACATCTTAAGCGTGCGAACCCTGTCTTTTTTAATCCCATGCTGAATATGATCATCCATTTTAGCGGCCGTTGTATTTTTTCGACTTGAGTACGGAAATACATGAAAGTGAGTGATCGGTAATTCTTTTAAAAGATTATATGTATTCTTAAATTGCTTTTCTGTTTCTCCGGGAAAGCCACAGATGATGTCGGCGCCGATACCCGCATCTGGAAACATTGAGACCACCCTTGTGATCAAGTCGCGGTACTGACCTATAGTGTACTTTCTTCGCATGAGTTTTAAGATGTCATCATCTCCACTTTGAAGTGGAATGTGAAAGTGCTCCATAAACTTTGGAGAACTCGCAAAGGCCTTGAGAAGGTCATCATTGAGCGTATTAGGCTCAACACTTGAGAGCCTCAAACGCTCAAGCCCCTTTAAATCCAAAAGCTCATAAACGAGGTCCGTCAGTCTCTCGCCCGTATTTGCCTCATACTCACCAATATTTACACCTGTGAGAACAATTTCTTTGAATCCATCTTCAATGACTTTCTTGGCATTTTCCACTGCCTGCTTAATGGGAAGAGCACGGCTTCTTCCTCTAGCCTGAGGAATAATACAAAAAGAGCACACATAATTGCAGCCATCTTGAATTTTTAAAAAGGCACGCGTGTGGCCTTCGGCCTCACTGGTGGCAGCTTCGTAAAAAGAGATGGTTTTATCAATATGGACTTTTTCGTCTTGATCTTCTTCTAGATAATCAAAGACTTTATATTTTTCAGAGGTCCCTAAAACAAGGTCGACTCCCGTCATTTTAGAAATTCTCTCGGAATCCATCTGAGCGTAACAGCCAGCAACCACAACCTTACCCTCTGGACTCACTTTGTGGGCCTTACGAATCAGGTTCCGACAGGTTGAATCAGCCCCGTCAGTGACTGTGCAAGTATTAATAAAGCTGACATCAGCTGGTTCGCCAAATTCAACGATTTCATAGCCTCTATCCTGAAAACCCTTTGCAATAGAGCCCGTTTCAGAGAAATTGAGCCTACAGCCCAAAGTGTGAAGAGCTACTCGTTTTTTATTGAATTTCACGTCCTCAGAACGAGTCATAGGGCCTCAAATAGGTCAAAGACATACATTTGTGCGAGATTAGCCAATCTAGCTGAACTGCACAAGAGAATCAACTGCTGACATGAAAAAATAGCCCCAATCTATCAAAATCAGGGGCTAAACTCGTTGACAAATTTCCTCTGAAACATTAATTTAACTTTCACGTTTTAAAAGATGTCGGTCCCGTAGCTCAGTTGGTTAGAGCATCTCCCTTTTAAGGAGAGGGTCCTGTGTTCGAGTCACAGCGGGATCACCACTTTTAAAACTAGGTACGATAAGCACTTCTATAAAAAGAAAATGCTCCCATCGTCTAGTCTGGTCTAGGACACCGCCTTTTCACGGCGGTAACAGGGGTTCGAATCCCCTTGGGAGTACCAGTTATTAAAGCCCTGTCTTCGGACGGGGCTTTTTTTTGCCTAGCTTTTCTTTTCTAGACGGGGATTCTCATCCATAGAATATCGAACGCTTAACCCTTCGGGTTGTCGCTGGGCTTTCCCTTTTTGTTCTTCAGACTCGCGAAGCCGCGACCTTCGGTCTAGCTTCTCTTTAGTCACATACAACAGAGCACCAAAGCCCTCCACTGGAGGCCTTTAGCGCGCGTTGCCTTGGGAGTACGAGTTTTTAAAAGCCCCTGCTAAATGCGGTTTTTTTTACTCGAAATATAATTACCTTAAATGCCAATCAAAAAAGTCCTTAACAAGGCGAATATGGTGATCATAAAACCCAATACCGTTATGACTGGCTTCCTTAATAATGTGCAAATTACTATTTACTCCATTTTTTAAAAGCAACTTATGTAATTCTACTGACTGAGTGTAAGGAACGAAATCATCTTTCGCACCATGCATAATTAGAAAAGGGGGTTCGTTACCAGTAATATGTGTTGATGGATTAGCCTTTTGGACAATTTCTCCGACCTCTCTTACGTCCCCTCCAACCAGTTGTCCGTCCAGAGAATCGGCAGTTAAATGTGGAATTCTGGATTTAACACCATCTGGAAATTCATCCATCTTTAACAAATCAAAAGCTCCAAACCAGGTACAAACGGCATCAACCTTTGCGGAGTTATCTATGTCGGTACCTAGTAATGCAGCAAGATGGCCCCCTGCAGATCCACCCCATACACCTATTCGATCTGGGTCAATCTTATAGTTTTGGCCAACTCTCTTTAAATACTTTATGGCCTCTCGACAGTCTTCTAGCTGAGCAGGAAATATCGCGACATCAGTTAATCTGTAATTAATAGAAACGCAAACATACCCAGCCCTAGCAAGTTCATATAACCTATGAATAGTGTCTTTTTTATCACCAAACCTCCAGCCCCCTCCATGAATCCAAACGATACAGGGACAACTCTTATCTTTATTTTCCTTAGAGGTTACAATATCAAGTTTCAATGAATGTCCATCGATATTAAGATACTCTAAATCTGGTAAACAGTTTAAGTCTTCAGGTATAATTACTTTTTCAACTTCCATAATAATTTCCTTTTAAATAGCCCCTTTCATAGACAAATCTTTTGGAGACACATCATCAAATTCACCTTCCAGAATTCGATGAGCCCCCTCAATGGTATCATTCAGACTTACAGCCACTCCCTTCATTTTGGTAAACTCTTCAGCAACAAAGAATGGCTGAGTAAAATATTGATCTAGAAGAAGACTTCTTTTCGCAATGAGAAGGTTCTCACCAGATAGTTCAGAAAGCCTTTGTTTATTAAACTCTAACTTTCTCCTAGCTGCCTCTCGTCTTGCACCGAGGGCCATCATTTCCAAATGAATAGAATCCAAGAAAAGAGCATGAGCTTTTTTCATTACATCTAAAGCCCTACTTGCAACTTCAAAATGTTTTTCACCTAGAGTCTCCTTTGAAAAGGACTTAGAAAAGCTATTAAGTGGATCTATTGTTGGCCATATATTTTGAATTCCTTTTAGTGGACTAAAGTAAAGCCTAGTGTCCAAGTAGCTAGCCTCTTTTGCATAGGTAGGATCTCCAGCACTATCATGATAGATCCAAGCAGTTTGAACATTTTCATTTATATCGGAAGTAATTCCGAGCTCTTTGCCTAACTCATCATTAAGGATGTCTTGAGTGCTTTTTAAACTTTCACGATTAACATAGAAAAAGAGGTTTAAATCTCCCTTTATTTCTTGTTTTCTTTTTAGTAATTCCATTACCAACACTGCACGACCAACGCCGTCTTTACCAAAAACACCAATGCTTCCACCATCTCTAATAGGACAAAGTAGATCAATTACCTTTATTCCTGTCTCTAGAAAGGGTTTATCCTTCTTTGATGCAATTTGATCGACAATACTTATAATGTGATCTTCTGATAGCTCTCTGAGAGCTTTTTCACTGTCTCCCTGATTATATAATTTAGCTTTGTCAGAGACCTCGGAACCAGTAGAAATACAGCGAAAACGACCGTTTTTCATCCTTTGGACAACGACTAAATCTGCCCCAGGCCTATTCGCTCTAGTCTTGCTGCCAAGAACATCAAAAATAGTGGCTCGTTCAGCCTTATTTACTTTAGTTTCAACTAATGAACCATGAACCGATACGATCTCACCGATATTTTTTGCAAACTCTTCTGATAACCTTTGCTCTCTAAATGAATCTTTTGCCATCTCTAATAACCTCCCTTTAAGTGTTTCTCTGGCTTCATGCAAATAATTATTTACTTTACTAACTGGCAGCTCCAAAAAGTCAGCTACTGCTTTTTGAGACTGCTCTTCTAGGTAATAAAGGGAAACAACTGTACGTTGAAGCTCTGGTAAACTCTTAATAGCATTCATTAAGTGCTCTTTTTCCTGCCTCTTCTGAATGATTTCATTTAAATCTACTCCATCATCCACTTCTTCAGAGAAATCATTTAGAGAAGACCAATTGCGACCTTTCGTTCGAAATACTCTATGACATCGAAAGTGAACGATCCCACGCAACCATCCAGAGAATACCTCAGGGTTCTCAAGCTCATTTAACTTAGAAAATGCAATTAAAAATGAGTCTTGGACCACATCCTGAGCTTGAACAAAATCACCGAGCTTCGAGTAGGCGTAACCTAAAGCTAAGTTCTGATTCATTTCAATGAGCTTCGTAAATGCTTTAGCATCGCCACTCCTAGCGGCCAGAACATAATCAACAATTTCCAATAAAACTCCCTTTATTATCCATTTGATAGTTAGTGCCATTAGCACCTAAAAAGCTTTGGAAAAATTAGCATTTTTTTAAAAAAAGTTCTGAGCGCTGCACAAAAACGGTTTTTTGTACTAATTGCTCACACATTGCTCACGGCCACATATGAACTTTGATGAAGTTTAATGAAATAAGATGAAATGAAAAATCAGGGTAAGTCGCGAATATTCCGCAAAAAACCAGTAATTCTGGAAGGTTAAAAGTTTAGTGCTTGGAATTCCCCTTGGGAGTACCAAGTTATAATTAAGCCCCTGTTATCAGGGGCTTTTTTATTGCCTAAAATCCATCTGCTCACACATGCTGGTGTTTCATCTCAAATTAAACTGAAATCTATAAAGTCGTTTCCATATAGAAGGAATCCATTCACACATGAGGTCAAAAGTCGGCTCAAACGAATCGAATTCAAAATAGACCTTGTAGCCAGAACCACGGCACTCGCTTATTTGTTTTGAATAGAGTGCGATGATTCGCTGAAACTCTTCTTCAACTGTAAGAGCTTCAGCATAACCATGAATACAGGTAATAGGTTCATCGACATTTAACCTATTAGAAAAATCTCTAAAGCAAAGTGATACGCCACAAATTAGGTTATCTTTGTCCATTAGAACAAAACCTAAATTTTGATCCCCCTCAAGGAAATAATCATCTCTGACTTCTTTATCTTTCGTAAGAGGCCAAACAGGTTCGTGATCTCTGTCATATATTCGACAATGAAAATTTTTAACATCTAAAGGGGCTCCACCCTTTTGATAATATTCTCTAAGGCAGACTAAATTGTCAGTAGAGGCCATGCTATTGAATTCTTCTGGTAGGCTCAATACGCTGGTACCAGTGATTCTAGTACTCGGACACAACGATTCTATAAACTGCGTTTTCTCTTCCTCATTTTCGTAGCATCCCATATCTATAGAAAAATCATTTTCTCTAGGGGGAAACAAAGAGCGTAGGCCATTGTGAAGACTTGTTCCAACTCCTTTTCTACGACTCTCGTGTCTGACGTAAACATCTTCTACGAGTGTGAAAGGGTGAAGCTCATTTCTTGAATAGCAGGCAACTCCCAGAATTTCGCCAGCTGTATCAGAAGAAACAGCAATCGATCGAGTATTTAGAAAAGTTCTCAGAAGCACTGAGTCGACTTTCTCATTGTTTAAAAAGTGCTCAACTTCTTCTAACTGTACTTCCTTTAAAGCCTTTATTTTCATAAAGCTCAATTTCACACAATCACTGAGAAAACTAAAGCCAACTTATTCAACTTGCTCACACTTTGCTCACGGCCACATATGAAGTTTCATGAAATAAGATGAATTGAAAAATAAGGGTAAGTTATTAATATTCCTCAAAAAGTTAATGATTCTGGAAGGTTAATTGTTAAGTGCTTGTAACTCCCGTTGGGAGTACCATTTTATATTAAGCCCCTGTTTTTGCAGGGGCTTTTTTGTTTTTGAGACAAAAAAATTACTTACATTTTAGAATTTCACAATCAGAAATATCGAGAGTCGTCTGAGATAGCACATGCATTATATGACTATACCAAAAAAGGACTCTGCCCGCCTTTTTGTCCTGAAGCCAAATCTGTATTTGCTCTTCAGGAACCTCTTGAAGCTCCTCAAATTCGGACAAAGAAAATTTCCAATATTTATCAAGTTCTGGAGAATAATGATCAAAGTCATAATTAAAAGATTGAAAGCAGACAGTTTTATCTTCTGGTAACATCCCTACTGGGATTTTATATACTTCAAAAACTTCATCCTTTCGGATATCAGGAACAAGATTCTCTCTTTGATAAATATCTAAAATCAGCTGTGGGTTTATCGGTGAAAAGTGCAATACATCATTCCAAAGACAATTTAGAATTGGGATTTTCCTCTCTAAAAGCTTTTCTCTGCCCTCATATTTTTTCACATGCTCTTTGTGCATTTCAGGCCATTTTTCCTTTTGCCGATTAAGTGGAATCAATTCATTTCCACTCATATTTTTTCGTTTAAAATGATAAATGAACATTTTAATACTCCCGTTACTTAAAACTTAGCTTCATAGGATGACCCTCAACGGCCACTCCACCAATAATAGTTGAGTCATCTTCACAATATTGTTTAAAGCCTTGGGCTTCATAGAAGCCTTTCGATGTTTTCGTTGATGACAGGTAAATTTCTTTAACTCCTGATATTTTTGCAAACTCTTTCATGTAGAAAACTATCTCTTTACCAAAACCCTTGCCGTTCACTTCAGGGGTAAAGTAGAGGGCTCCAATCTCCGCTACAGGCTTGTCTTTATCTTTAAAAAGAAGTCCATAGCCTTCAATTTTTCCAGATTTTTCAATCACCCATACTGCCTGTTCTTCAATAAGACGTTTTTTTGAATCGTAATTAAATTCACGTCCCCCCCATGCGTTGACTTGTTCTTCGTTATAATCTCTTGAGCAAACTTCTTTAATCGATCTCATGTGGGCCAAATGAATACCTTCTTCATCGCCAAACTCAGCCCTTCTAACATAAGCTTCATTTGCTTTTGCAGCTTTCCATTTTCTTCTTAGCAAAGAGTAATACTTCATATTCCAAAATCTATTTCTATGATTTATGGCAGACCTTAGAGTTCCCTCATACGTCATTCCTAACTTTTCCATAACCCGCGAAGATGCCGTATTTTCTTCTTTACAGCGGCATTGCATCCGCTCAATTGCGTAAAGTTTAAAACAATAGTCGATAATTGCTTGTGAGGCTTCGACCATTATTCCTTGGCCCCAGTACTCATCGGAGATAACATAAGCAAGCTCCATCATTTTATTTTTTTTAGAAACCCAAAAACATCCCACACCGCCGATCATTTTTTTATTTTCTTTAAGTTCAATGGCAAATGGTTCAGGAGTACCTTCCTGATAATACTTGCCAGCATAATTTTTAATATAGTCTATTGAATCTTCAAGTGATTGATGTGGTTCCCATAATGTATATTTTGAAATGATTGGCTTTTGTGCGTAGGAGAAGATGTCTTGAGCATCGGATTCACGTAAATCTCTTAAAATCAGCCTTTTTGTTTCTATTGTTGGAGGAATCCACATAATTCTATGCTCCTATCAGTTTGAGGCTAAATGCTAACATTGCAGTTAACACGAGTCAGCTTCTCTTTGACTAGAAATGGCCGGTAAAAAATGTGAACACGTTTGAACACATTTGTGTGCAGAACACGTTTTGCACACCGTGAGCATTAAAAAAGATGAGAAATGATGATTTTAGATGAGAGAGGAAAAAGCGTTAACGACTTAACATCATTAAAAAGTGAATCATTCAGTGGAGTTAGTTAATCTTAATCGGGCGCCCCCTTGGGAGTACCAAATTAAAAAGACCTCGGTTTCGGCCGAGGTTTTTTTTTCCATGTTTATCTTTTCTACTCGGGGATTCTCATTCATAGAACATCGAACACTTAACCCTTCGGGTTCTCGTTAGGCTTTCCCATTATGTCCTTCGAGCTCGCGAAGCCGCGACCTTCGGTCTAGCTTCTCTTTAACCACAAACATCTGCACTTCAATGCTAGCCACTGGCAACGATTGCCGCGTGATGCCCCTTGGGAGCGATTTTTATTTAACTCGCCTAAACAAGAAAAGATGAGTCCTAACCTATTACTAAAAGTCTAAGGCCTAATTAAAAGAAAGTATTAATTACCTAACTGGATTTTTATCTCCCTCCACTTAAAATGCCCTTGATTAAAGAATATCAATCTGGAGGGACCTATGATCCTAAGATTTCTAAATAAACTCGTTTCTTATGTTTTAAGAAAGTCACCTGAAGGGACTATAGATTGCTAACCTGGTTTAATATGAACACCCAGCCTAAATTTAATCAAAATCAACAATACAATTTTCCATATACCTATTAAAAAACTTGCTCACACTTTGCTCACGGCCACATGTGAAATTTGATGAAGTTTCATGAAATATGATGAAATGAAAGGACAGGGTAAGTCGCGAATATTCCTCAAGAAAGCAATGATTCTGGAAGGTTAAAAGTTTGGTGTTAGGAATTCCCCTTGGGAGTACCATTTTAGAAAAGCCCTGCTATATGCGGGGCTTTTTTTTACTCAAAATTATAGCTGCTTTATCGGGGATTCGATTCATAGATCTGAGAACGTTTACTTATTTGACTGTTGTTATTATGAGTATTTCTTTAGAATTTTTTTGATTTTTTCAATTTGAATTGGTTTTCCAACAAAGTCACACATACCGGATTCAAAACACTTCTCTTTATCTTCCGAGAGAACATTTGCTGTCATGGCAACAATAGGGCTGGCTTCGTTGCCATAGGTATTCACTATTTTCTGAGTCGCTTCAAAGCCATCCATTACAGGCATCTGCACATCCATAAATATAAGGCTATAGCCGTTATTAGAATCTTTAATAAGTTCGAGAGCTTCTTTACCATTTAGCGCCAAATCACATTTATAACCAAGCTTACTAAGGACTCTTGTTATTACTTTCTGATTTATTAAGTTGTCTTCTACGACCAAAATCTTATGGGGGTAATCCTGTGCGATATTCTCAAAACGCTTACTTTTGGAGTGATCTTCTTGGCCATTAGCAGTGGTAATAGGAAGATCAACTTTAAAAGTAAAGGTTGAACCAATACCGAACACGCTCTCAAAGGTTATTTCCCCTCCCATCAGGTGAGCTAACTTTGAACTAATCGCAAGGCCTAGTCCAGTTCCCCCAAACTTACGAGTAATTGAGTTGTCAGCCTGTTGGAAGTTCGCAAATAATTTGTCGATATTCTCTTCAGAAATACCAACCCCCGAGTCTTTTACTTGAATTTCGATAGGTAGTTTCTGTGCCTTTTCTTTATCGACAAAAATCAAAACTTCGACCAAACCCTTTTCTGTAAATTTAATCGCGTTTGATATTAAGTTAGTTAAAACTTGATGAATACGCGTTTCATCCCCTAAAACATTAGGAGGTCTCTCCTCTGGGACAACAAGGCTCAAACCAATTCGTTTCTCATTTGCTTTTTCTTTAAAGAGGTTTACACACCTATTTAACTGATCGACCAGATTAAAAGGAGCGGCTTCAAGCTCGACTTTACCAGCTTCTATCTTAGATAAATCAAGGATATCATTGATTATCCGAAGTAAACTGTTGCTACTAATATTCATGGTCTTTAAGAGGTCAGCTTGCTCCTCATTTAGCTTTGAATCTTCTAGTAGAGCAATTATCCCGAGTATTCCATTCATAGGTGTGCGAATTTCATGGGACATATTGGCGAGAAACTCTGACTTTGACCTTTCAGCCTTTTTAGCCAATTCAGCTTGATCTTTTGCTTCTGCAAGTGCTTTTTGTAGCTCTTGTTCTTGAATCTTTAGCTCAGTGACATCTAGGTGGGTCCCGGTGAAACGAATTGGTTTTCCTTCATTGTCCCAATCAGAAAAGCGCCCTCTATCAAGAATATAGACCCAATGACCATCAGCATGTTTCATACGATGGATATTTTCATAGTTATCTGTTTTACCATCCATGTAAGTCTTAATATCAGCATAAGCTGCATCGATATCATCAGGATGAACACGAGACTCCCACGTTGAAAGCTCCATAGGCGTTTCGTCAAATTTAAGTCCAATCATTTCCGCCCAACGACGATCAAAGCGAACAGAATTATCTCTTAGATCCCAATCCCAAATACCAAGACCTGCCCCCTCTAAAGCGAGGTCCAGATATTGATTTGTATCTTTTAGCTTTCTCTCTAATTCTTTTGGGTTGGTAATATCTTCGATTGTAGACCAAAGAAACTCTTGCCCTTTAATTTTTATAATTTTTCCATTCAGGCGTACAGGGATGAGATTACCGTCTTTATGGATATACTCTTTATCATAAGGACCATAGGAGCCTTTTTCTTTTATAGACGCAAGTTGCTTCTCTTCTTGCTCCTTGTATTTTTCGGGTGTCACATCCCAATAACTCAATTTAAGAGCATCATTTTTATTATGACCAATAAGATCGGCAAACCTTTGATTTACGTAAAGAAGCTTCCCTTCGCTATCATTAATGGCAACAGCAACCTCTAAAGCCTCAAAAAGCTCGGTGTGTAATTCATCGAAATTAAATGACATGACATTTATGATAGGATTAGACCTTTTATGAATCAATATAGATTTTTTTACCCAATTAAAGTAGAAGCTTTTAGTCGATTATCTTAAGGCGTAGCTAAGGCGAATATGGAGACTAAGCTCACACTTTGCTCACACCCGCATGTGAAATTTAATGAAGTTTCGTGAAAAAAGATAAAACAAAAAATTAGGGTAAGTCTCTAATATTCCTCAAGAAAGCAATGATTCTGGAAGGTTAAAAGTTTAGTGTTTGGGAATTCCCCTTGGGAGTACCATTTTTAAGTAAAGAAGCCACCGCAAGGTGGCTTTTTTTATGACTATTTTTTGGGAGTCGAAGTTTCCTTGGTAACAAGAGTTAGAGGTACTCGAAGGAATTACCTCTTGTCTACAAATCTAAAGATCTTAATAAGAACCTTTTATTTGATACCAAGTCTTCTAAATTATATTTTGATAGCTGAGAATAAAACTCTTCCTGAGCTTCTTTCAATATAGTTTTTAGCTTGCAAGAAGGTTCAAGAACACAATTTCCTTCATTATTAAAACAATCAATCAGTACGGACTCCGACTCTAAGAGTTTTAAAGTAGCCCCTATATTTATATCAACTGGTTTGGAGGCAAGCAAAAGTCCTCCCCCCTTTCCTTTAAAGCTCTTAATTAAACCTAGGTTTGAAAGGTTATGAACAACTTTTACTAAATGATTTTTAGAAATGTGATATTTATCAGAAATTTCAGCAACAGTGGATAATTCATCCTGTTTAAGTGCCAAATAAATCAGAACTCTTAAGCTAAAGTCACTAAAACTAGATAGTCGCATTCTTTTTCCTCTTTAAAACACACTTTACATAAATAGCATTTTCGCATACCCTTTATAACATGTATTTATTTTACATATTATAGGAGAATATATGACTTCATTATACGAAAAGATAGGTGGAAAAGATGCTGTCAACGCTGCTGTTGATATCTTTTACAATAAAGTTCTTGAGGATGACCGTATTAAGCACTTTTTTGATGGCATCGATATGAAAGCTCAAAGGAGAAAACAAATTCTTTTTCTAACGTTTGCTTTTGGTGGACCTAATAATTACGATGGTGATGATATGCGAAAGGCACATTTAAAATTAGTTGAAAAAGGACTTACCGACTCTCACTTTGATGCTGTCATGGAGAACCTTGGAGCAACCCTAGTTGAACTCAATGTACCGAGTGATTTAATTGATGAGGCAGCTAAGATTGCTGAATCAACAAGAAAAGATGTACTTGGAAGATGAAAGAGCTACCATTAAATATCGCTTCCTATAAGTCTACCCCTGTATTTGACCAAGATTCGATACCTAAAGCACTTCTCAAAGATCATAGTACAAAGCCAGGTACATGGGGGAAAATAAATGTCATTAAAGGAAAGCTTTTGTATACAATCCAAACAGAACCACCAGAAGAGCTTCTTTTGTCAGAGCAAAGGTACGGTGTTGTAGAGCCAGAAGTTCTCCATAAAGTTAGCCCTCGAGGTAAAGTTGAATTCTTTGTCGAATTCATGAAATAGGGCCTTCATTATCATACCTGCTCACACTTTGCTCACGGCCATATGTGAATTACGATGAAGTTTCATGAAATATGATGAAGTCGAAAAAAAGGGTAAGTTGATAATATTCCTCGAGAAAGCAATGATTCTGAAAGGTTAATAAACTAGTGTATGGAATTCCCCTTGGGAGTACCAAATTTGAAAGACCTCGGCTTCGGTCGAGGTTTTTTTTTGCTCATAGTTCTGTTTCTTTAATCGGGGATTCGATTCATGGGGTATCGAACGCTTAACCCTTCGGGTTGTCGCTAGGATTTCCCATTACGCTCTCCGGACTCGCGAAGCCGCGACCTTCGGTCTAGCTTCTCTTTAATCACAAACATCTGCGCTTCATTGCTTGCCACTGGCAACCAATGCCGCTCGATGCCCCTTGGGAGTACCAAATAAAAAAGCCTCGGTTTACGCCGAGGTTTTTTTTTCTCAAAATTTAGATTCATTAATCGGGGATTCGTTTCATGGAAGTGAGAAAGCTCACTCCTTCGAAGCGTTACTAGGTTTTAACTTTTAAACATGAGGTTGAAATTAACTTTGTGATGACCTTTAATTTTCGATATATTAAGTCGCTTACTCTTAGAATCGAGGCAGTCTGTAAGGCTTGAAACAGCCCCTTTATGGCCATCACCCTTAAAGAGACTTTGTACCTTCACCACATTTCCAGAGTTGATGAAAATAGTGAGTTTCCCAACACCGTTAAGAAGCTGGTCTTTCAGGAGGGCCTTTTCATAACAGGCCTGATAAATCGCGCGACTTTTCTCTAATATTTTACGAACGCCTTTGACGTCCTCTTGATAGAGTTTTTGTTGCTGCTCAAAAAGTTCATTGATTTCCGATTGAGAAAGTTTACTTAAAGCATCATCACCACTTTCAAGCCCCGCTTGATCTCCAAGGCCAAGGCTTTCCACGAGATCATCCGAGGTTTTGATATCCTTTACGCCTTTAGCATAACGAAAAAATCGCGACACGCGGGTGTTATTAGTCAGACGACTTGTTAAACGAACAGCTATCTTTTGTTCTTCTTCCTCACCAAATGCTTTTTCTTTGGCCGTCGCCATAAAATTACCAGGTGCAAGCTTGTAACTAAAGTGAGTGGCAAGCATGACCGCATGAAAAAGCAACACAAGTCCTATAAAAGCGTGCTTTTCATTGAATGTAATCGAAAAAGTAAATGTCTTATTATACTTATACATATCTCTTACCTCAGACTCATGGCCTGTTTTTCAAAATCATCAAGAGACTTGGCCTTATTATTGGTTTCAATCGTTGATAAAGTGCTGAGATCTACCTCAAGCTTCAATACTTGGTTTTGAGCAAAAAGCTTATAACTGTCATTCATTTGCATCGGGTTTTGAAAGAGATTAATCATGGGTCTGCGTACCTCTCCTTCAATTTCGAGGTTTCCAAGGTCTATCACCGATTGCCCAAGGGCGGGCAAGCTCATCAAAAGTAAAAATAGGACTTTCATAGTGATGCCTCCCATTTTTCTAAGACTCCCTTGAGAGTCTTTGAAATCTCTGTCTGATGGCGATTGAGGGTATTCGTGCCATTCTTAAGAGTTCCCTTAAAAGTCGTGAGAAAACGCCTTTTCAAATCCTCGTTAAGCCACTTGTGATTGGACAGCTGTTTTACGATACGCTTTGACTTAAAGAAGAAACTGTCTTGAGCCTTTAGAGTCTTCATACGCGCCGCCTCCCAATTAGCCACAGCTAGCTCACGATAGAGTTTTAAATTCTTGTAAGCTTCCTTAGAAATAAACCCTTTGACACGCATAAGATCTTTTCTTTTAAAAGAAATCGCCTCAGAGCTAATATCCTGGCGCAAAAAAGTAAGGATCGGATCATCGTGAATTGCTCCGAGCTCCTTCGCCTTATTCATCGCTAAAGGATAGATGCGAGCATGGTAAAGAAGCTCAGGGTTTCCTTTGAGCCAAAGAGCGGCGATTTCTATATTGTTTTCTTCAAAGGCCATCACCAAAAGGTTCCTTTTTTTAGAAGGTCCAAAAGAGTCAAGCTTATCTTTTAAGGCCACAAGGTTTTCGTTGAGCCCCTTTTTATCATTTTGGTAGCTCTCGATGGTCTTTAAATAAAGAGCTTCAGAGTTTTGCGGAAGTGAGTCTTTAAGTGCTGGAGAAAGACTGCTCCATTTAGCCAGATATGTCTTTTGATGTTTTTCATTATGACAGTGCTTACCGGTGATTTTTAGCAACTGATCGAGCTTATCAGTGTCATCCTTTAAAAGATCTAAGGCCGTTTCACAAACTGTGCCAAGACCTAACTTTTCTTGCACGAGGGCCAACTCAAGGCCGCGATGGCCCTGTCTTGCGACAAACTGAGAAACTCTCAAAACGTCCTTTTCTCGCTTATCGCAAGCAAATGATTTTTTTACCATTAAAGTCGCGACTTCTGCAGAAACAGTGGACGGTAATTTCCAATCAAGAAAATCACAAGAGCCTTTCTTTTGAAACTTATTATTGAGAAGTGCATACTCATAAAAGGCATCATAATTACCAGAATTAACAACGAACTTCTCAAAACGTTCTCTCTTACCTTTTTTATCTCCACCTCGATTTAAGCCTGACATCAGGCCCGCATAAAACTCCTGGGATTTAACTTCTAGAGACTTGGCCACTTTTCTAATTTGATCTCTTTGGCCTTTTCCTATCTCTTTCATATTTAAGCTTTCGGCCATGAATTTGCCTAAGTCGTGCGACATAATATCTTGGAGCTTGCCGCTTTCTGTTTTTAAATAGGAAGCAAGAGATTTGCTCGCCTCACTGTAACGATTCAGGTTAATAAGAACCCACGCCTTTTGGAGGGTTAAATAATCCTCAATCCCTTTAATAAACTCTGGTCTCGTAAGCACTAGCTCATAATTCTTTAAGGCCGTCTTTAGATCCCCTTTCTTAAAACTAAGCTCCGCTAGATAACGATAAAGACGGTAACGCTCTTTTTCCTCAAGGTCCTTATGATTAAGAAGAGTGTTTTTAACATAGTAATCCATCGACTTCTCAGTATTTTGAGAGGGGTCCAGACTAATCAAATAAGAGATTTCTGCACGTTTTTGAACGCTTTCTTCTTCATCGAATTCCTTCTCAAGAATCTTGATAGCCTTTTCTTTGTCACTTTTTAACAAAACAAGGGCTTCTTCAACGTTGGCCCGCAAAGAACTTGAAAATAGGAAAAGTAAGAGAACCGCTAACTTTTGCATTTGTTCTCCAATTCCACTTCCAGACGAAAGGGATCACCAAGCCGACCAAACTCATCCTTATCAAGCTTCCAGCGCTCGCCAGTTACCTTGTTAAGTTTAGTTTCACGTTCAGCACTTTCTTTAAGACCATAGTTTTTGGCCACTTTAAAATTCTCTTTTAAATTTTGATAGGCCTGTTTTTGCCCATGAACGGCTTCCAGTGACTTAAGGAGCTGCTCAGCGATCCCATAACGACAGTTTTGAGCAAGAGCAAGTACCTCCAGAGAGGCCACGTCCATTGAAAAGTCAGCATGATTATTAAACTGGTGGCGATACCAGGTACCAAGACCAAAGACACGCGCCCATACACCTTCTTTGTAATAAATCTTTATCAGAGTCTCCACAGAGCGTTTGAACTGGCCAGAGTTAGGAGAAATTTCTTTTAATATGGAAATTGCTTGTTGTGAGTTTCCTTTCTGGTACTCATCTATAGCAGAGTTCACCATGTCTTCCGCCTGAACATTTAGTAAGCACAATGTGAAGCAAAAGAGAATTCTTTTTACCATCTCATCCCCGCACCAAAGTGGAGAGAGTTAATGCTAGTATCAAAATCTGTTCGTTGAGTTCTCACGGTATGATTAACTTCCAAAGAAGCAAACCAGTCTTTGTAAACTTCGATAGTTTGACGAACTCCCATTGAGTAATAGTTGCCATCATTTTGATAAAAGCCATTTTTGTTTTCGTAGTTATACTGACCGTAAGAAGCATTCACCGCCAAATCAAAAGGAAGCGAAGCCTTACTTAGGAAGTTAACGTGACCTCTAAAAGGAATAAAAGTAGCAACGGCACCAAAAGAACTTTCAGGACCAACCAATTGAACTGATGTGCCGTTAAAGAGTTTTGCTGTATCGGAAGCACTTGAACTTAGAGTGCTCACGCGCACGCCTACTTGAAAATTCTTATGTAAAAAATAGTTGTAGTTAAAGGCAACCCCGCTGACGTTCTCAAAAGAGTTATCTAATTCACTGGTGTAACTGAGGTAGGCTTCATGCTTGTATTTGAAGACATCTTCAACGAGATAAAGGTCACCATAGGTCATTGGTTCGGCGGCATTAAGCGAAAAACCCAAGAGCAAGAATAGGGGCCAAATTACTAATTTCATTAGCTTTCAATACCATAAATTTAAGAACTACTAACGCAAGGTGTAAAGATTTTACACCTAAAGTCAGGTGTTTAGACTATTTACAGGTGAGTTTGGCCGTAAGAGGTGCCCTGTTGGCCATTTCTAGGACTAGAGTGGCCGAGCCATTCTTTTTGATGCTTAAACGGGCGGTACGATTGCCGAAATCTTTCTTGTAAGCCACCTTACCCAAATAAGTTGTTTTGTTAGAGAAAATCTCAATCTTAGGATTTTCGACTTTAAACTCGTGACCTTTTCCGGACACATGAAAAATACGTTCTCCTTCAAAGCGAATAACCATCTCTTCATTCTGACAAAGAGAATAAGCACCATGAGCTTGAAGGGAAAGAAATGACAGCAGAATAACTTTTAACATGGCTCCCCTCGTGGATCGGATGGTGGACTTAAAAGACGTGAGTCCTCTTGTCTTTTCTTGCACCTGTTCAAAAGTTCAACACCATTATTTAAATCTTCAGAAAAGCTCTTATACTCTTCCTCGCTAATCTCATAGTACTCTTCATCATCTGCAAATCGTGAGGAGTTCACAGGAAAAGACAAAAAATAGAGACCGCTTTCTTCTTCGACACCGATAGTGAAGCGAAGTTCTTTTGAAAATTTTGTATATTTAAACTTCATATCAAAATTATAGTTCAGTAATATCAAAGGAACCAGCAGGTGCATCTCCCAGGTCAATAACCGCTTCTAGGCTACCATCCGGAAGTTTTCCACCAGGAATCCATAAGGGATTTGCCCCCGCTTCTCTTCCACTTGGAATTCTCACATTAAAATCTCTTGGGTTCTTTACATCAATCCTAATAAGGCGATCATTTTCAAGAGCTCCTGGTTTAAGGGCAAGAATCTCTTCAAGGGCGCGAGGATCACCACCAGTCTTGGCCAAAATACTCTCAGCTTCAGATTTGGTTACCATAAAGGCGGTACCATCTATTTGAGCGGGGCCGTACCTGTCAAAAATACTTTTTCTCATAAAGCGAGAGGCCCCCTCATTAAACTTACTCAAGTGTTCTGTTATATAACTTTCTTTTAGATATGTTGTCGGATCGGGACGCTGATTTTTAGGTAGGCGCATGATTTTGGTGAATTTATCCGCACCGAGATCAGCGATCACTCGCTTTGAAGCGCGAATTGCACCTGCACCCATATCGAGAGCTTTGCCGAGACCTGCCTTGGCCAGAGGACCAAGCTTTCCGAGAGTTTTAACACCGGCCTTGAGGTAATTGGATCCACCAAGAGTCAAGATACCAATACCTGCGAGAGTACGGTCAACAATGCTTAGCTCTTCACCAGTAACTAAACTTTTGCCGGTAATGAGTTCATAGACATCTTTAGCAACACTTACTCCCGGAGTAAGTCCAAGACCAATATCGATAAGGGCGTTTGAAACATCTTCTAACTTTTTAGAATTAACAAGATCCCCGAAAGCAAGACTATTTGAAGACTGGCCTAAGAAGTCGCTTGCTGCATTTTTATAAAGAGGGTTTCCGTCAAAATCAACTACTCTCTTTTGGGTCTTTAAAAGGCCATTAAATTGCTTTTTAACATTTTGGTGTTCACCACTAATCTCCATCGGAGCGAGGTCACAATTTCCTAAAGCAATACACTTTTTAAGCTCAAAAACATTATCAGCAAGTTGTTCAACATCACTTAAATTAGAATTGGATTCAACCTCATTCCAAGGCACGCCCCATTCCTCGTAAAAATCTTGCAACTGCTCTTTAAGACGCTCTTGTTTAAGAGCTTCTGCGAGGACATCTTCTGGCGTAGGATTTTCAAGAAGCTCATTGATGTTATCAAGGGAAGCTTCATAGGCACTGGTATCTTCTCCCCAGGAGCTCAAGACAGCAGCATTTTTACCATTTTCGATGGCCTGCTCCAGCAGGTTATTTACGCCCCGTTGTAAACCCAGGGCCCCAGCGCTGTTACAGTTTTGGTTTTCACAACGTTTATAAAGATCATCAAAAAACTTAGAGGCCTGGAGTCGAGCACGGTTAAGTTTTCCATGACTCTCTGGAAGGTTTCCTAGGTCAACAGCAGGCATATCATCGAGATAAGGCACTACTGGGACGATTTGATTGGCGCCAACTTTACCAGTGCTAGCGAGGACGTTGTTAACAAACTCTCCTTGCAGGGAGCCATTGAGACCTGCTCCGACTTGAGTCATAAACTGGGAAAAGTTATCCCCAAAGTTTATATAGTCGGCATTACTTTGATTAATTCTCGTTTGGAGAGAATTTGATGATCCTTGAATACTAGAGACGATTTGCCCCGATATATTAACGTCAGGAACGTAGTAATTATTAACTCGGTTTTGCTCACCTTGGCGCTGATCCCCGTAATTGATTTGAGGGCGAAACTCTATAGTAAAAGTATTGCCAATATAATTGCCATAAATATCGTAGTCTTGGGCCCAAAGATTAGTCATCCCTGCAATAAAACTTAAAAGAAGACTTAAAACTAAAAACTTCATTCAAGCTCCTCAATGGTCTTCACTAATTTATCTGTCGTTGGTTTGACCTCAAAAAGGTGATTTTGAGCTTTGTATTTTTCTTCAAAGAGAGACTCTGATGCCTTAACTTCAGCGATTAGCCTTTCTTTATAAGCATTAAAGTCAATATGTTGTTTACCATTTAAGAGGACATCAAAGGCACACTCGGAAACCATCATTTCGTAGGCAAGGTACTTGTTCATATCTTTTTGCTTTTCTTTACTCTTTAAGAAGGAGCTAAAAAACTTTTCAAATTCAACATTTGAGAGTTTTTTCTTAACCTGAATCACCAACAGGAGAGAATCATCATCGATAAAATTAAAACTCTCCCCTAAATGACTAGAGCATAGCCCATTGTTGAGACCTCTCTTTTTTACAAGAAAAGTATCGGCCAAGGTGTCTTCAATGGCCTTGGACTTTCTTACTTTTTTTACGGTCAAGAATTCACTAACATCAATTAGGCATGACAAAAACTTATCCGCGTCATGTACCTCAGTAACGTCAGTATTAACATCACCTACCACCTGGTTATCACTAGAGTCATCATCACTTTGGTAGCTGTTAAAGTTCGTCACTATTCCTTCGACTGATTCTTTAAGGATTTCACTTTTTCCCATGTTTTGAAGATCAACAAAGGCATCTGTTGCGATACCGTGGACCTCAGGAATAACTTCAAGAGTGTATTTTACGTTTTTAATTTGGATAAAAAACTCTTTTGCAAAAGCTCTTGAAGTTAGGGACAGAAGGAGAACAAGGGTTAAAACTCTCATTGGACTTTCCCCTCAATTGTTTTTCTTAGGGCTAGCCAAGTGAAGTTTTCACCAAACATGACATCCCCATTAACAATTGCTCTTAATAAAATATATTTTTGCTTCAGACGGTCCGTAGACTTAAGAGTCTTCAGTCTCTGATACTCAGGAAAAATAGTTTCTTGAAAATACTTGAAAATTCTTTGGCCATTTTGAGCATAAACCTCTCTAGCCTCATTGAGAGAATTTTTATACTTTTTAAGAAAGAGCTGGCGTTTTTCCCCAAACATTTTAAGAAGTAGTTGACGGTCAAGATTTATCAGACGAATTAACTCTTCTTCCTTTTCCTGCAAATTTTTTTGAGTCTTTTGAAACTTCCCAACGATCTGGCCTTGAGTGTTTTGATACCGGGCCACACTATTCTTGGTTAATTCCAAATCAATTTTGTCACAAATCGCCTTAATATGCTCTGGGTTCTTTGCTAAGAGATCCCGATGAACTTGAATAATATTTTCATTGGCTGCAGCGAAGGCCTTGCCCACTTGGTCTTTAAACTCATCTCTTCTGTCACCATCTACTAGGGCCGCAAAAATATCATAGATAAGGCCTAAAGCTGCGGTAGCAATCATAAAGGTATAACCAGTACATTCTCCAAAGAAACAGGCCACTCCCTGAGCAATGGCTGCTCCGCCGTAGACAACCAAGTTTTTATTATCGTCATCGTATTCTTGCGACGGCGACTGGGGACTATAGCCCATAGAATTACTATCAATGTTGTAACTAAGGTTAACCCCAAAAGAGACATTGTACTTGGGAAGTCCTTCAGTTGTTTGTTCAATGGTTGGAATAGCGTAAATGACCATCGGGTCATATTTAGAACTAATCTTAGTGTTAAAATCCTCGCTACACTGAGCACCAACACTATTTGAAACCTTATTGATATTCTCTAAATCCTTTTCCATCTGATAGAGGTGAGTGTCGAGAGCATCTTTTACGATTAAAAGTCTGTACAACTTTTCTTCTTGAGAAACGTTGACTTCCTCTAGGTTTGAGATGAGTTCATTAAGAAAGGTTGTTTTATCAATGGCCGTCTCATAAATACTTTGAAGAAGTACCTGTCTAGCGTTATCACGCAAGTAAAAGAAGTTCTCTAAACGAGACTTTTGAGATTTCTCCATCCCCGCTTTATAGATCTTATGGTTTTCCTCCAATGCTTTTTTAATGTCTCTTAGAGCATCATCATACTGATCAGCAAATGTGGATGTAATAAAGAGAAAACACAAAAGAAGCCACTTCATTAGCGAGCGCCTTGGTAGTGAAGGCCAACGCCAAGAATAATTTTATAATTATTGATCAGATCTTCTTCGCTAGGTTTTTCTTTAAGGGCCACGTCGTAAGAGAGAATAGAGGCCTGTTCTTTTCTTTGATTTAAAGAAACCTGATATTGGTCGTTATCAAGTCTTTGGTTGTTAATGACAACAGTATTAATAAAAGGAATATTACTAGGTCCTCTGTCTGGAAGGTTACCAATAACCTCAAGAGAAACTCCTCCTTTTAAGTAATCAGGAAAAAGTGTAGGAAGGTAAGGTTCATTAATACGAATTTCTGCAAAAATGTCATTTCTGAGGGCCACAACCCCATTCTTCTTACAAACGGGAGAGCCTAAAAAGTTAGGGGTTAGTCCTGGAAAGCGTAACTTTTCAAGAGAAAGATAATCGAGGCACAAGTCACCTAATGAATCGACAGCATCAACCAGTGAGAAAGACGACCTATTAAAAAGCTTCTCTAAACTCTTTTCAACTTTTTGAAAATCTTTGGCCAAGACCCCATCGAGGAGACCAAGCAATAAATTGGTGTCATTAAGAAGTTCTCCAAGTCGCTCCTTGGTTTCGTCCTCTTCCGACGCCTCAATGGATTCCTTAATTTCCTCAAGATATTCAACGCTGACAAAGTCCCGCATGTTCTCTACGAAATTGGCATCAGCTTCAGTATAGGCCTCCATCATAAGGAGCAACATAACGGGATCCATCTGAGCCACTTGTGACGTCACTCGCCCACTTAAGTAGCCAATCATCTCAAGGAGCGCCTTGTTTTGATAACGAAGAAGGTTGAGGTTTATAGCGTTTGAATCAATCTGTTTCTTTAAGACAGCTATTTCTCTGGTGTCATCAAGTAGAGGCTTAACATGAGGAGCTTCTGTCATATGACCTTTAGGTCCCTTTCTCTTAACCTTGTCTTCTTTTGATTCGCCGATGCTCCCTTTACTAGCACCACTTCCACCTGGTACTGAGTGCTCCCACCACAGGTCACCTGTTGTATCACCACCACCTGGGTTTCCAGGGTTTCCGACAGCACCATATTCTCCAACCTCTCCGCCTACACCTGGCTCACCTAGGTTTGAAGTTACCTTAACTGAAGTTCTTAAAATTTCTTGAGGAGTATTAACGATTACAGGAATGTTGTTTCCACCCCGGCCTCCACGACCGCCATTGCCGCCAAGTCCTGCATTTCCACCTTCACCAGCGTTACCACCAGGTGTTCCTCCTGTATATCCATACCATTCAGAGTTGGCATCACCCTTTCGACCGTCACCACCATCGCCTCCTTGGCCACCATTTCCTCCTTTGCCTCCCTGGCCGCCTTTTTGACCATTGCCATTGATGTCCAGGGTTCCAATTATTTTTTGAGCAGAGATAATGATTACTTTCGAGTCTTGGCGTCCCGCGATTCCTTCTTTACCTGTTGTTCCCTGGTTACCACGTGAACCTTTTAGGCCATGAATTCCAGATAGGCCGGCTTTTCCAGGCACAGTAAGAATTGGCTCCGGAATAAAGGTCATTTTAGGCGCTGCCTTTGTGAAACCAATAATATCGAGTTCAATTTTACTTTCAATCACACGGGCATCGATCTCTAAGCGATGACCAAGCGTTTCAATTTGTCCTGCAATAATGACTTTATCTGCGCGGATAAGAGCATCACTCTTAAGAGTAAGCCCATTAATTGTCACAACCTTGGCCGGCTCTACTTCTTGGCCAAAAAATCCACGCTCCGACGAGAGCGCAAGGGGTGAAAAAGCAAGAGCTATACTAGCGATAAAGAATTTCACCATTTTCTCCTTGCTCACCATTGTCATAAGTTAAACCAATTGGACCTTGCTCAATAACAAGCTCTGTTGCAAGTTCAGGCATAAGGTCAGTCAATTTGTCTCCATAGGCTGCACTACTTGCTGTTTCGAGGGCCTTACGAACACTTCTTCTTGCTAAAATTTCAAGAACACTTACAGTGTCCACATCCATAAGACCTTCGGATTCAATAATCTCTTCAACGCCACTTAAAATGACTTCTTTCATCTCAGGCTCAATAACATCTAAATACTCAGGGTCGATGTAAACGTTAATAAAGTTTTCATCGTTCGTTGCCGCAGCAGCAAGCTCTTCAAGATTTCTTTTGGTTTTTCGACTATCAGAAAGATAGAAATTATTATTTCCAGCGAATGAACGTACCCATTTCTTTACCTTATATTCTTCGTAAGAAAAATCGACACCAAGACCACCGACCTTCGAAGGTGCCGCGATCTGACCAATTCCCCCTTGGGAAATAAACTTTAAATGAGGATGATTTCTTTGCTGGGCCATAAGGGTAAGGTTGCCACCAGCATAACCTTTTTCAGGTTTCGCTACCCCTTCAAGTCCAGGAGTAAGGTCTCGGCCATCTCTATAAAGATGATAAAGACTCATGTAGTAAGTGGCACCGGCCTTAAACTTAGGAGTGTCTTTTAAAGGTTTAATTCCTACAATCAAAGGAATGGCCAGTGTGTTATATTTCTTCTCTGTTTCAACTTCATCAATGTCAGCATCTTTTTTCTTTTGAGTGAGGTTAACCAAAGAGAGAGTTGCCTGGGGATGAGTCACTTCTATGGACTGACCATTTGTAATTATGGCGGAGAATATCCCCATCATAAGGGAATTATTGATGGTTAGATTAGCGCTCCCTCTGTACTTATAACAACCAAGTGCTTTAAGCTCACTGGTATTATTAATACTTTTCGTTGTCACACCAATTCCAGAGAGAGTTTTACAAAATCTCGCTAACGATTCATTGGCCTTTGTTAAGTTCTCTTCTACCTGAAGATTGCCTCTCAAAAGGAGAAGCTCTTCAAGGGCAGAGTGAGTATCATTGCCCTGATCCATCTTGTTCCCTTTCATTTCAGCTCCAAAGCGATAAAGGAGCGAGCTTATGGGAAGATAGCTCTCAACAGCACCAAAACTTTTAAACAGTTCAGAGGCAAAACTTTCCAGAAGACCAAGTAACTCGAGACCATTTTGACCAGCGGCTTCAGCGGATTTAATCAGCTCCCACTGAGAACGCAAAAGGTTGGCCCGCTCAAAGGGAAGTAACGTTTTTTGATGATGACTTTGATAAACACCAAAGAGTCTCTTGGTATTTTCATGAGACTTATTGACCACTTCCCAACGAAAGGCCGCGGCAATATCAATAAAGTCACCCGTTTCCAAATTAACAAGAGCTTGGTTATTTAGTATCAACGAAGTATCCGTATCAGCAAATACTGCTGGAGTTAGACGAGAATAGTCCTTCACCCCTTTTAAAAGCTGGTAAGTTGGTACCTTTTGCTCAATGGAGATGTCCTTAATAAAGTTGTCCGAAATCTTCTGAAGCTGTTCTGCACTTGGAGCTGGATTAAGGCGCATGTATTTTTCTAAATAAGCGAGATCTTTTCTCTTGGCCTCGTTTTGTAATTCAAGGCCTTGATAAAGAACAGAATCAGGAATAACTGTTCCACACCAAATGTAATGATCGTAGATCTTCTCTACGAGCTCTGCCTTAACAGTTTTTTGATAATCCAAGCTGGCCTTATTAAAGAAGCCAACAAAGGCTTGGGAATCAGAGGACTTACAAGAGTGGCGGCCTAAATCTAAAAGGCGTGCCAATTCCTTGCCCTCACCATCGTTTTTGGAGTGGCCTTGCCAGTTAAGAGTGTTCCAAAAATTTTTCCAGTCAAAGCCATCCTGAGTATTAAGAAAAACCTGGTCGACCACAGAACTTAGAGAATCGGTAGAAGTTGTCTGAATCGTGCTAACTGCAGTCTCAGAATCAAAACGAGTGGGAACGATCTCCTCATTTTTGATAATGACTGGAGACTCTTTTTTAGCACATGAGAATACGAGGAGTGCTAGTGCCGATATCATGAGTGGGTTTTTCATGACATTTCAGTACCATAAATGCTGCCCCACAATGATGCGCAGTGTAATATTTTTAAGAAAATACTGATCCTAAATTTCTTTAGACTAAGTAAATTCAGATGGTTAGATAATTACCTGCTGCAAACATTTTTCTCTGTCAGAACCACCTTGGTTATGCTTAAAGTTCACCCCCAAAAAAATTGCTCACACCATGCCTGCCAGGTTCTTCATTTTTTCAACTTTCTCTGGAGAATCCTATTCAGAAGCAACTTCATTAAAGTGGCCCAAAAACTCAATTATTTAATTCATATTGAAATCGTATAAAAACCTAACACACCGTAAAAATTACTCAAAGTCCCCTTTCACCAGGATATTTCAATTAAAGTATTAATCGAAACCCAAGGAGCTTGTACGTGAAAATTTCCAACCAAAAGATCTCATTCGCTTTAATGACCCTCATCCTCTCACTCCAATGGGGTCAGGTTAATGCCAAGGATTCAATAGAAGGGCAAATCACTCTTGTTGAAAATTGCAGTCAAAAGAAAGAAGCTGGAGTTTTCACATCGGATAAAGACCGTGATTTAAAATGCCAAAGAATTCAAAAACCAATAAATCGTAACTGCTTATTGAGTATAGATAACCTCGATAAGCCTAAGAAAATAACGGCAAATTTAGCTGGAGCCAATCTTAAAACTTTTAAAGGCGGACTCTTTCTTTATGAGAGACTTAGACAAGTGGGAATTTACCGAAGAAAGGCCGGTATATTTTCAAAAAAGGTTGATGCCGACCACCAAATTGAAATTCTGCTAGAGAGATCCAATACATCCCAAGATCATGAGTTGACTGAAGCCATTGTCTACCTTAACCACACCAAAAAGGGAGAACGAATCTATTGGACTCAATATAGTTGTGAGTTTTAAGAGCGGAGTACTACCATAGAAATTACTTATGATTCTTGTCCTGGCAAAAGAGGGTGTACTCGTTTAAGGGATTATTAGATATGCCCAACCCCAAACTTATCATTGTCATTGGATTACCAGCCTCGGGAAAAACTACATTGGCCAAGAAACTCTCAGAGAAATTTAAAGTTCCTTTGATTACGAAAGATCAGTTAAAGATCTGTCTAATCGACAAGCTGACTAAAAAAGATGAACGATAATGAGATTTTAATATTAGATAAGTCTCTGAGATCATCCCAAGTTATTAACATAATTCGCATTGTTCTAAAGGTAAGTCACAGGCATCTTGGGAGTACCCAAAATTAAAAAACCAGGATTCAAGCCGAGGTTACTTTTAGGAACTACCCTTGGGTTTCTCAACCTTTTTTTTCTCTCTTTTCCTTGAATAGAAATTAAAGGGCTGCCTTACCTCTAGGGACTCTTCGAATTTAGGGAAATTTGTATTTATGATAATATCACTCATGCATTGTGAGACATTTTCAGGGAGCTCACCCTCTAAGTTTTCATACCCAAACTTAGTCACTCGGCCATTCTTTATACTTGCATTCACTTTATCGACTCTTTTCCTTAATCACAGGTATGAAATCAAAGGCTAAATTGAAAACAAAAGAATCTTTTAGACTTTGAATCTCTTAATATAAGTGCATTTTTGACAAAGGTCTTCCACGAGGCGGCCATTTTCAAAACCTTCTTTAATGGCCTGGGATCTTTTTGAATTTAAGATAGATTCTACTGATTCTTCAAAACAGTTACCAAGATTAATAATGGCCTCTTTATCCAAGCAGCAAGGAACAACGGTGCCATCGGCATGAATACCAAAATGATTCCTTAAGCCCTGACAAGTTCCCTTTTCTCCCTGTGGAGGAAAGTGAGGAGAAGGCCAATCGAAGCGGCTATCGAAGTGAAAATAGAGGCGGCCCTCTTTAAAAACCTTCTTACTCTTTATATTTGAAACGTCCACCTCCCTTTTCATCTGAAAGCCTAAGTGAGTTTCAAAGTATTGAATGAGGTCTTCATTTTCAGAAAAACTCTCAACTCCATGATTCCAAAGTCTCAAGTTGATGTATAAGTCCGGCCTACTTTTAAAAGCCTCTAGGATAAAGTCTCGAATAGGATCCAAGTAACTCTCAATTGGTCGATCTGGAAAGTTATCTTTAAAGGCCTGAAGGGAAAAATTGATTTGTCGCAAAGCTGGAGAACCTAACAGTATCTCCTTCATTTTTTTGATAAGAAGACCATTTGTAGTTATTTGAAGACTGGCGTTTTCAGTCTCAGATATTTCAAATATTTCTTTAATCTCAGGGTGGGCCAGGGGCTCTCCCATCAGGTGAAGACAAACATCTCTGGTGAGCGGAACCACTTCTTTTAAAATTTTTTCAAATTTTGAAAGAGACATGATGTCTTTTGGACGCTCAACCACAGGACAAAAAGAGCATTGAACGTTGCAGATATTAGAAATTTCAATATGAACTTTTTGAAACATGTTAACTACTTAACATATTCGAATGAGGAGGATTAGCTTTTTCTTCCTGTTCCCTTTTCTTTCACATTATCATTCATCGCTTTTTCGTACTTAGCGATCTCTTCAGCGGAGAGAGTTTTGGGCTCGAGTTTTTTTAAAGAGTTTCTCATGTTCTCCATTTGCTCGCACTTATGAATGCCACCATCACCTTCAACGGGAACATTCTTACGTCCCTCTTTCATCCACGTGACGTCTTTTTGGCAATACTTACATTTGGCCATGTATATCCTCTTTTTAACAAGTTAGCTGATTGGTGCAAATTGGCTCTACTGTGGAAAATTTACCATCTCAGGCCAAATAATCAAAGCCTTAGGTAATAAAGTCTCTGGATTATTGGAGAGAATCATGAAAAGACCGACACAAAAGCTAATACTTATCTCTATTCTATTCGCAACACATTCATTATTTAGTTGTAGTAAGAAAAATGAGACTACACTCTCAGAGATTCCCCTCATAGGAATAGGATTTCAAAATACTAACCTATTAAGTGATTTTGATCCAAGTTTTGAGAGTGCCTCCACTACGACAACTCCCCCTTCAAACCGAGCGACAACAAATCGAAAGTTCAGAGTGATAAGTCGAAGAAGATCTAGAGCTCAAGAGTATGAAGTTACCAATGTCGCGGCCTTTAGTGGTCAATCATCATTAAGATTATTCGATGCAACTGAGCAAACGTTGATTCTTCCTGCGGGAGGCAATAAAACGACGCTCAGTTTAACAAGTGGTGCTCGCTACAGAGTTCAAGCATTTATTCGTCTTCCAAGAAATGTCAGAAACAGAAGAGCTGAAGGCGAACTCGAAGTTGCCTTTATCGAAGGAAGCACCTCAAGTGGCAGAACAAGCGTTACCTTGAACGTTTCAACGCCTGATATTAATAACTGGCACACTTTAACAGGCGAGTTTGAAGTTCCGTCGCTCGTTGATTCAGGAAGGCTTCTTTTTCAATTTTCGGGTTCAAGTGATTTATTAGTAGATGATTTTTCTCTCATTCGGATTCGATGAACAAAGCCCCATTTTATGGGGCCTTCTCTTTAATTATTCAAATACTTTTTCTGTGGCAAAGTAGTCACTCCTGAGGCGAAGAAAACTTTAATTTCTGAGTCGCTAATAATTTCTTCAACAAATCCAACACCCATCGTCGAGTGTTTTATAAAATCTAGGCGATTATATTCATCATCTTGATTATAAACTCTTGGGTTAATTGATGGGATATTCTTCAAGCTTTGAAGGTGGCTTTTTTTGTCCTCTTCCGTTTCAAAATTCATCATGTTTACCATTTGAAATCCTCCTTTTCATAAGGGCCCAACTCCTGTGGACACTCTCTTCTATTAAGGGCCTAGGCTCCTAATTAACTCAAGTTATATGGGCAAGAAATTGACTTAGAAGGTTAAATAGCGAGGCTATCTATTCTAAGTAAAATTAATTTAGCACAATCGTGCGGTTTTGCAAGTTAGACAAGTAAGAAAAACCCTAACATTTGCAAACTTTCATTAACCAATTGTTAATATTTATTAATCCTAAAAAAAGCGGCTGAAGGAAAAACTTCAATAAGATAGAATGTCTCCATGAAAGTATCAGCATCTGACAGAAAAATATTTGAAAATGCTTTTCCAAAAGAATGTAAAGTCTGCGGAAGCATCTTTTCGAACTATCAGGAATTTATTGACCAAACCCTTCCCTTAACTCATGGTGACCTGTCCCAAGGACCTAAGAGAAGTGTACTTGCCTACAGAAACTGTACCTGTGGTTCAACCATAACCATAAAATTGGAAGATTTGAGGGATTATTCTGAAGAAGGTCAAAAGAGACGACAAATTTTTAAAGAAAAACTCATCGTCTTGCTAGAAAGAGGTATTGAAGAAGAAGAGGCCATTGAAATGGTTAAAAAAGAGATGAAGCAGTAAGTCACCAACACTATTCGTAGGTCATAAGTTTCCACAAGCAATCAATTACAATTTATGAGAAAATGAAAGCTAGGCAAAAAGTGGAGGTATGAGGAATATGCCAATAGTTGAATCAGCTTACAGCGCCCCAGCATTTATGGCGAATGGCCATTTTCAAACGATTTACCCCTATTTTTTTAGAAAAGTGAAAGAAGTCGAGTTCACCCGAGAAAGAATTGAACTTGAAGACGGTGACTTCATCGATATTGATTATATAGATAACCAAGCAAAGAGCTTAGTTGTTCTTTCACATGGATTAGAAGGTAGCTCAAATACTGGCTACATTAGGGGAATGGCGAAGTTTCTTAGTGAAAGCACCAATGTAGATGTACTTGCTTGGAACATGCGAAGTTGCTCGGGAGAAATTAACCGAAAAGACCACTTCTACCATGCCGCTAGTTGCGATGACCTAAGCGAGGTCATCAAGCACATGAAAAATAAAAAATCTTATGATCATGTTCACCTCGTAGGCTTTAGTCTTGGAGGAAATTTAACGGCTTTTTATGCTTCCACCGTTGAGGAACAAAAGTTAAGCGAAATATCTTCGGCCACTGTTTTCTCCGGCACTCTTCACCTCGCTTCAAGTATCGATAAGCTAAAAGACAGTCAGATTGGAAACTTCTATTCAGAGAGCTTCCTTGTCACGATGAGAAAGAAGGCCATGGAGAAACAAAAATTAGGCATACTCGATATAGATCCTGAGCAGATTAAAAACTGTAAAGATTTTTACGATTTTGATGACCTCATTACTGCACCGACAAGTGGTTTTAAAAATGCTAAGCACTATTATGAAGAGGCAAGTGCTATCAATGTTCTTCATAAAGTAAAAGTTCCAACCTTGCTCATCCAATCTAAAGATGACCCATTTTTAACAAAGGAATGCTTCCCGATAAGAAAAGCTTATCGCAATAAAAACTTGTTTCTTGAAATGACCCCCACAGGTGGCCATGTTGGGTTCATGACCCTTGATAAGAAGCTCATGTTTTGGGGTGAGGAGAGAACTCTTCAGTTTATTACTGAAGTCGTATAAGAGAGGGCAGGAAAACCCCGCCCCCTCAAAAAATTCATTCTACTTTCAACTTATATCCACTCATAGCGCCTTTATACCCCTTTACAAGAATATAATAGGACCCAGCAGGGGCGGTTCCCTGGATTAATTCCTTACTACGCAAGCTTTCACTTTTTGCTAGAAGACTTTGGTCCTCTCCGTAGACATAAAGATCTAAATCACTTAACCCATCGATATCTAGAACAATAGAGATTCTCTGTGACTTAGATAACGTAATCTTAAAGTAATCTAAATCTTCCTTAGAGCTGATATTTCCCTTTATAGCTTTGTCCAAGGTTAGAGTTGTCGCTCCTTCAAAAGTATCGTTTTTAACTGGAGTGCTTTGACCGTTTAACGCGATTCCTGGAAAAGATGCAACGATGTAGGTCACAATCTTACTCATTGGTACCGCATAATTTTCAACACCTCGTCCAAGACCATTATTTCCAAGGCCTGCATGATGAATACCGACAACCTCATGAGTAAAGCGGGAAAAGACAGGTGAGCCACTTGAGCCGCCAAGAGTATCAGCGTCGTGGGTTATACTCCCATCTTTAAGATACCCCTGCCCAAAACTAATTTTCTTTGTGTAATAACAATCCCTCGTAGAATAGTAATCACAATTTTGCTGAATCACATACACTTCATCATTTGATTCAATGTCGCTAGCAGAGAGAGTAAGAACTTTATATTTTTGCCCCGGATTTCCCTTGCATCTAAGAAGAGCGAAGTCGAGTTCTTTGTTATTTCCAACGAACTCACTACAATCAAAACGCTCCTCACGACCCTTTTCAATTCCCTCTTCGACATTAAAGCTAACTGTTACTCCTCTCGCATAAGTTGGGGAGGGAATACAATGTTGATTCGTCATTACAATATCTTGTGCAATTAAGAAGCCCGTGCACCTTGATCCCATCGCGGGAAGATCCACGTGGGCCACGCCAAAAGAGTTCTCTCGTTCTGGTCCTTGAGCCTTTAAGGTTGTTATCTCTTCCCAGTCAAGTCCACCAACAATAATTGAAGATTGAGTGACTTCAAATCCGTTTTGAAAAGCAGAATCTTTTTTTCCACATGAAACGGATAAAACGATCGAACATAGGAGAATAGATAATAGGCCCTGTGATTTAGAATTCATGGCAACTCCTTTTCCATGGTTGTTACAAAAACAATCCCCTCTCAAGATTGCTTAAAACTCCCCTATTAAAGCTTCTATGCTATTTATTGGCCTCTCAAATAGTCTTTCAATCACCACTTGAAAGTTTATGTTGGATTGACTTGTAAGTACTGAATTTAAAAACGATTTATGAAAGTTCAAAAATCAATTCATTAGGTTTCACCATGACACTGGTAACGATTTGTCCCCAAAGCTTTTAAGGATTTTAAATGAAGTCATTCATTGACAGTAGTCCTACATAAGCTAAACTAAGGCTTGGAATCAGGGGAGTCATTTAAGACTGAGAGGTGGACAAAACCCACGACCCTTTGAACTTGATGTAGTTAATTCTACCGTAAGGAGTTCCAATGCCATTTTTTGAAAACTCTCCCGACCTCCTCTCCATTCTTACTTGGCTAGACTGGCTTGTATTCTTTTCTATTCTAGTTATAACGATTGCTTTCGTTTTCTATGGAGGTCTCCATTTAAAGAAAGAAACAAAACAATTTGATCTAATCGACCATTTGATTATGGGCCGAAGACTCACCACACCCTTTTTTATCGCAACCCTCGTTGCCACATGGTATGGCGGAATTTTTGGGGTAACTCAAATTGCCTTTAATAAAGGTATTTACAATTTCATCACGCAAGGAGTTTTTTGGTACATCGCTTATTTCATTTTTGCCCTTTTCTTGGTGGATAAAATCACTTCTTACAAGGCCGTGACCTTGCCAGACTTAATCGAAAAAATGTTTGGCCCAAAAAGTGGAAAAGTGGCCGCGATCTTCAACTTCTTTAATGTATTGCCTATCGCCTATGTCATTAGTCTAGGACTTTTCATTAAATCCTTTTCAGGATTTGGATTAAATACCTCAATGATACTTGGTTTAATTTGTGTACTAAGCTACTCAGTATGGGGAGGTCTAAGATCAATTGTTCTCTCGGACATGATCCAATTTTTTGTTATGTGCACAGGAGTATTTTTAGTTATAGGTTTTAGTGTCTCAACTTTCGGAGGGATCTCCTTTCTTAAAAACTCACTTCCCCCTCACTACTTTTCTTTAACAAGCGATGAAACTCTCTTGCAAACTCTTATCTGGGGCTTCATTGCTTTAAGCACCTTGGTAGATCCTAACTTTTATCAACGATGTTTTGCTGCAAAAGATACGATCACGGCAAAAAAAGGCATTTTATTCTCAACGGCCATATGGATTCTCTTTGACCTATCAACAACATTTGGGGCCATGTACGCAAAAGCCGTAATGCCTCAAGCTAATGCAGGCGAAGCCTATCTCTACTACTCAACCCAGTTACTTCCAAACGGACTTCGAGGTTTTTTTCTCGCAGGAATTTTGGCCACCATTCTTTCAACCTTAGATAGCTATCTCTTTTTGGCCGGAACCACGCTAACTTATGACCTCTCTAACGAGAGAAATAGAGAGAACCCTATTTTTCACTATATCGGTGTTATCTTTGTAGGGGTTCTAAGTTTAAGTTTTGCTAACTTCTTTGAAGGAAATATTAAACTCGTTTGGAAAACACTTGGAAGCTACTCTGCCGGCTGCCTACTATTTCCAGTCCTTATTGGTCACTTCAGTAAAAGAAAGTTTAGTGATGAGAGTTTTATGGCATCGTGTCTATTTGCTGCTTTTACCATGACTCTGTGGCAAGTTTTAGCACCAACCGAGTGGATAAAAGAGCTAGACTCACTCTATATAGGCGTCCTTACCTCTTCTTTTGTCCTCATTGGACTGAATAAATTATCAAGGCAAAAATCCTCCCCATAGCGCACCGCAAATAATGTCAATTTAGAGCATAACATCATGTAAACCTACGAATATTCAGTTATTCTCTGTAGCTAAAAATATTTAAAAACGAAGGATAAAATATGTCTGATTCTGATAAAGATAAACTAGAAGCTCAAAAACAAGCGGCCCTGGATTATCACTCCCAAGGACGACCAGGAAAACTCGAAGTCATTTCAACAAAATCAACAATTGGTAGCTCAGATTTAGCAAAAGCCTATAGCCCTGGTGTTGCATGGCCGTGTTTAGAAATTCATAAAGATCCCGATACTGTTTATAAGTATACCGCTAAAGGAAATCTTGTTGGTGTTATCTCAAATGGTTCAGCAGTTCTGGGTCTTGGAAATATTGGTCCCCTTGCCAGCAAACCTGTCATGGAAGGAAAAGGTATTCTCTTTAAAAAATTTGCCGATATCGATGTCTTTGATATTGAAATAGATGAACCAGATGTAGAGGGAATGGTAAGAGTCATTAAATCTCTAGAACCAACCTTTGGTGGCATCAATCTAGAAGACATCAAAGCCCCTGAGTGCTTTGAGGTAGAAGAACAATTAAAAGAAATAATGGATATTCCTGTTTTCCATGATGATCAACATGGAACTGCGATTATCGCCAGTGCCGGTTTTCTAAACGCACTTGAAGTAACAGGTAAAAAAATTGATCAAGTCAAAGTCGTCTTCTCTGGAGCGGGTGCTGCAGCTGTGGCCTGTGCCCGTCTCTTTAAGAACCTAGGTGTTAAAGATAAAAACCTTACGATGTGTGATTCTAAGGGAGTTGTCTACAAGGGCCGAACAGATGGCATGAATAAATACAAAGAAGAGTTTGCGGTAGAAACTTCCAATCGTACTCTTGCAGATGCAATGAAAGGTGCAGATGCTTTTATGGGTGTGTCAGCAAGAGGTGTTCTCACCAAAGAGATGGTAAAAACCATGGCCCCTGGACCAATCATCTTTGCCATGGCTAATCCAGAGCCTGAAATTTACCCACATGAAGTAGCAGAAGTTAGAAGTGATGCTATCGTAGCAACTGGAAGAAGCGACTTCCCTAACCAAGTAAACAATGTTTTAGGATTTCCTTTTATTTTTAGAGGTGCACTTGATGTGAGTGCTCGAAAAATTAATGAGGAAATGAAAATTGCTGCCGTAAGGGCCATTGCCGCCCTTGCCAAGGAAGAAGTTCCTGAAGAAGTTCGCCTTGCCTACGGTAATGAAGACTTCTCCTTTGGTCCTAACTACATAATTCCAAAACCCTTTGATTCAAGAGTTTTAACAACTGTTACACCAGCAGTTGCAAAAGCCGCTATGGACTCAGGTGTCGCCAGAAAGGAAATCAAGGACCTTCATGAGTATGCTGCCAACCTACAGAATAGACTCGGCACCACTGCTTCCTTTATGAAATCACTTAGGGATCGCTTGAGTATTTTTGTAACCAAGAAAAAATCTAAGGTAAGAATGGCCTTTGCCGAAGGATCAAACACTCGTATTCTTCAAGCAAGTAAAATTCTACTCTCAGAAGGAAGAATTGAGCCCATCCTTTTAGGAAATGAAAAACAGATCAGAGCAAAGATGGAGTCTTTAGGCTTAACAGAGAGCTTAAAAAGTCTGGAAATAATTGAACCAGATAAGTCTTCTCACTTTGATGACTTCTATAGACAATATTGTGCTCAAAGACACAGAAGTGGGGTCTCTCTCTATCATGCAGAAGACCTCATGGCGCAGGAAAATTATTTTGGTTCAATGCTTCTTAAAAATAATCTAGTGAACTGTTTTATCGCGGGACCTACTCTAGATTACGCTTCTAACCTTCTTCCCATTATCAATGTTGTAGGAACTCAAGAAGGAAGCAAGGCCAGTGGGATTTATATTTTAGTCTTTAAGAACCGCGTTCTCTTCTTTGCAGATTGTACCACTCAAATCAATCCAAGCGCAGAAGATATGGCAGAGACAGCGGCCAACACGGCCCAACTCTTTCGCAATCTCATGAGAAGAGAGCCAAGAATTGCATTTTTAAGTTTTTCTAACTTTGGCTCTAACAATTCTCCAGAGGCCAAAAAAGTTAAGAAAGCGGTCTCTATTACAAAATCTAGATATCCCGAAATGAATGTTGACGGAGAAATGCAAGCTGACGTTGCTGTAAATAAGAATATCTTGGATAAGCTTTTTGATTTTCATACTCTTAATGGAAATACTGATATTCTTATTTTTCCAAACTTAAGCTCGGCCAATATCTCTTACAAGTTACTTAGCCAGCTGACTGATGCCAATGCAATTGGGCCCTTACTTGTTCCTATGAATAATACCGTAAACATTATTCAAAGAACTGCACCTGTTTCAGAGATTGTTAATATGTGTAACCTCTCGGCCCTACTTTCAGAAGAACAAGATCGTAACTAAGGAAAAGATAATGAACAAAACTATTATTAAAACAGATCTCGCCCCAGAAGCAGTTGGAACTTACTCACAAGGTGTTGAGTATCAGGGTACTTATTACTTTTCAGGTCAAATTGGCCTAAACCCAACAACAATGACCATGCCTGATGGTTTCAGACCTCAACTTGATCAAATCATGAAAAACATTGATGGGCTCCTAAAATCTCAAGATCTAAATAGAGAAAATATTATTAAGACTTCAATTTTCGTAACTGATCTTGCTAATTTTGGAGAAGTAAACGAGGTATATACTCAATACTTTTCTGAACCCTATCCTGCAAGAAGCTGTGTCCAGGTACCGGCCTTACCAAAAGGTGCCTTGGTAGAAATTGAAGTAATCGCAGCAAGATAAGAGATGTTTAGCTCAAAGTATATCTTTGAAACCAAAGAGACTCGGACAAGCCGTTACTTAAAAAACGGCTTTCTCTACCTGTTTTCTTCAATTTTCATTTATATTATTTCGGGCTACTTCTTTATTCTTCTTAGCGATAATGAAAATAAGAAGACTGAACAAAAGTTCTTCAAGACCTCTCCTGATTTGATCGTCATCTTTACTGGTGACAATGGAAGAATTCCTTACGGAATAAAGCTTGCTAAAAAATTCAACCAATCTAATATTTTCATTACAGGTGTCTACAACAAGAACTCTGTAGAAACCCTTCTTAACCCTCTACAGCTAGGTAATGAAATTGATGGTAATTTATTAGAGATTGATTACTTCGCTAGAAATACTGTTGAGAACTGCCTATCTACCTTGCGATATTTAAGACAAAAAAAGGGTTTTAAAGAAGTTCTTGTCATCAGTCACGACTATCATATTCCTCGCATTAAGGTGATCTTTAATAAAATCCTTACTGAAGACGACCCTTATGAAATTTTCTATTCTGGCTTTGAAACAGACTATTCGGAGTGGCGAAACTTAAAGATCCTCTATACTGAAGTCTATAAGTTCATAAGAACCTATGCCTTCCTTATGATCTGGGATAGTGAGTCTGAGAGCCTAACGATTTAGACTCTGTTAACAGAGATAACTTCTTCATGGCTTTCAATTGAAGCAATTGTTTTAAGAAGTTCAGAGTAATCTTTCACCTCAACCTCAAAAATAAAAGATCCCTTTCTGTCGGGAAGAGACTTTGCAAGAGCAGAGCGTATATTGACCCCTGTACTATTGATGGTCTTAGAAATTGTCGACAAAATCCCCGGTTTATCATGAGTAATAACTCTTACATTAACGGGGTGCTTGAAGCTAAAGTCAGGGTTCCACTCTACTCTAACATCTCTATTCATTTCCGCTTGATCCATTCGCGTACAAAGTACGGTATGCACAGTTATTCCACGACCTCGAGTTATATAACCCTTTATGGGGTCTCCAGGTATAGGGTTACAACAACGGGCAATTCTAACGACAATATCATCTAAACCATCAACGATAACGGCATTATCTTTATGGGACTTTCTTCTAGCAGCTTGATTTAACTTTTGTGAATATTGATCAATTTTAGCGAGTTTTTCATCACGATCAGTTTCGATTTCAACAATTTTCTTCTTTAAAGAAGGGACTGCTCTTAGGGCCTGTGTAACTGAGTTTTTACCAGAGCCAAGATTAATATACAATTCATCGACATTAGAACAGCCTAAGACCTGATACACCTTATCCAATTCACCTGTTTTAGCTAAAGACTTAATGGACGTGTCATAAGAGCGAAAAGCTTTTTCAAGAATATCTTTACCAATTTCTTTATGATTATCTCTTTCTACTTTTAGGAGATACTGCTTAATTTTAGTTTTTGCTCTCGAGGAGCGAACAATGCTTAGCCAATCTTTACTCGGCGTCTGATTTTTACTGGTAAGAACTTCTACCGTATCACCAGACTTCAAAGTGTATCTTAGAGGAACCATCTTTCCATTTACCTTGGCCCCAACACAGCGGCTACCGACTTCAGTATGCACACCAAAGGCAAAGTCTAAAGGTGTTGCCCCATGGCGAAGTTCAAACACATCTCCCTTAGGAGTAAAAACAAAAACACCTCCAACATCCAGGTCATTTTTTACAACATCCATGAACTCTGAATTATTGGAAACATTTTGATTAAATTCTAATAACTGCTCAACCCAATCGAGCTTCGTTTTCCCAGAATGGATACCCTCTTTATATTTCCAGTGAGCGGCAACACCAGTTTCAGCAACCTCGTCCATTTCGTCTGTTCTTATTTGAATTTCAATTCGCTCGGCCTTAGGCCCTATCACCATTGTGTGTAACGACTGGTAACCATTCACTTTTGGAATAGCTATGTAATCTTTAAAGCGACCAGGTATCGGAGTAAAAGCAGAGTGGATGATGCCAAGGCCTTTATAACATTCCGTAATATTTTCTACGATGACTCTAAAAGCAAGAATATCGTGGATTTGTTCAAAGTCGACTCCCCTTGCTGTCATTTTCTTATAAATAGAATAAAAATGCTTCGGGCGCCCCTTGATCTCAGACTTTAGACCATGATCCAAAAGGTTTTCGGCCACAACCTCTAAAGTGTCATTTATATAAGCATCTCTTTCTGACTTTTTCATCGCCACTTTCTCAGCAAGACGATAATAGATATCAGGATGCATAAACCTCAAGCAAAGGTCTTCAAGCTCTGATTTGACCGAATTAATACCCAAGCGACTTGCTAGAGGAACGTAAATATCGAGTGTTTCCTGCGCAATTTTCTTTTGCTTTTCATCTGATACATATTGAAGGGTTCGCATGTTATGCATGCGATCTGCCAACTTAACAATGACAACCCTAATATCCTTGGCCATAGCGACAACCATCTTACGAAAGTTTTCGGCCTGGCCTTCTTCTTTAGATTTAAAATTGATTTTTGAGATTTTCGTTAAGCCAACAACCAGCTGCGCCACAGCTGGATTTACTTCATCCTCAATTTCCTCTGGCTTAACGTCACAGTCCTCAATGGTATCGTGAAGAAAACCTGCCATGATGGAATCAGCATCCATTCTTAGTTTTACGAGTGTCGCCGCAACATTCAGAGGATGAATAATATATTCTTCACCAGAACTTCTCTTTTGTCCTGTGTGAGCTCTCTCTGCCAAGGCATAAGCCCTTCTCATTAAATCAAAGTCGGCATCAGGATAATAGGACTCAACACGACGAATAACATCATCAATAGTCAGGTCGCGCTCATGTGAAAAATCTAACGATTGAAACAAAATAACTCTCTTTTATATTTTGAGGATATCCCCAACTATTCTACGAAGATCCTGATAAGCTTGCTCAAGTTCATCATTGACCACAACATAATCGTAATCGTCGCGTCTCATTAACTCAGATCTCGCATTCTCTAGTCTTAACTTTATCACATCTTCTGAATCTGTTCCTCTCCCTCTCAAACGCTCTTCAAGCGCTTCGATCCCTGGAGGTGAGATAAAGATGCACTGAGCCTCGTCTCCAAACTGAGTTTTCATATTATCAGCTCCCTGGACATCAAGATCAAAAAGTAGGCTAAATCCGTTCTTTATTTTGGTGGATACAAAACCGAGGGAAGTGCCATAAAAGTTCCCATGAACCTCTGCCCACTCAACAAAGTCGCCCTGATCTTTTTTCTTTATGAATTCTTCGCGAGAAATATAGAAGTAATGCTTTCCATCTACTTCATCTGGCCGCATCTTTCGCGTTGTAAAACTAACCGACCAATGAAGTTCACGAAACTCTTCTTTTAACCTTTTGATTAGGGTCGACTTACCTGTTCCGGATGGAGCCACAATAATTATAATTTTTCCACGTTCGTTCATCATTATTCGAGGTTAAGACCTTGCTCTCTAATTTTTTCAAGCTGAACTTTCATCTGCACAATATTATTTGATATTTCTTCAGAAGATGATTTTGAACCAATTGTATTTGTTTCTCTATTAAGCTCTTGAACCATGAAATCAATCTGGCGACCGCACTCTCCGCCTTGGCCTATTAGATCATCTAATTTTTGAAGATGTGATTTAATTCTGTTGAGCTCTTCATGGACATCAAGCTTCTCTAAATAAAAAATCACTTCCTGCATAAAGCGCGGCTCATCGGCTTTAATTTCTTCTCTATGTTCTTCAAATCTTTTTTTGAGTTTATCTTCTACACTTTTTTGAAAGGTTTCTGACACGGCCTCAATTTTTTCAAAAAATTCTTTATAAACGGATTGATGCTCTAGTATGACAGTCTTTAACTTTGCCCCCTCCACAGAGCGAGATTCTTTTAGGCTCAAAACTGCTTTAGAAAAGGCTTTTTTTGTTATTTCAATTAATTCAGGATCTTTACTTAGATCATTATCTGCTAAAAACTCATTTCTTAAAAACTCTGTAGGCTGAATTTGCAGGTCTTCACTACCAATCCAATTCTTAACCCTCGTTAAGTAATCTTTTACCTTAGCGGCATCAATATCTTCGAATTTTGAGTTAGATTCTGCTCGTTTAAAGTTTACATAAATATCAAAACTTCCTCTTTTATGTTCTTTAAAGAGGATCTTTTTTAGATCCAATTCAACTGAATTAAAGAGTGATGACATTTTAAATCTAGCATCTTTAAAGCGATGATTTACAGACTTAATCTCAACAGTAACTACATAACGATCGCTTTCTTCTTCTGCGCGACCAAAACCGGTCATCGAATAAAGGGTCATCCCTTCTCCCTATTGAAAAACTTGAAAATCAGACTCACCTTCCAAGGCAATAGTATGATTCCCAATTTTTCTAAATTTATGAAAACGATTCTCAAGCAGCTTTTTGGTGCTCGTTTTTGTAAGGGCCTTAAGCTCTTTTTCTAAAGCTTTTTTTACCATTTCGTAAGTGGCTTCAGGATCCTTGTGAGCGCCACCGCTACACTCAGGAACAATTCCATCAATTACTTGAAGCTCTAGGGCCTTATGTGGACCTATATCGAGAGCATTTGCTGCAACCTCTGCTTTCTTAGGGTCTGCCCAGAGAATAGAAGCACAGGACTCTGGTGAGATAACTGAGTATATGGAGTATTCCATCATTAGGACTTTGTCAGCGATAGCAATCCCTAGGGCTCCACCAGAACCACCTTCACCAATAACGAGAGAGATAATAGGTGTTTGGATATCAAACATTTCAGCTAAATTTTCTGCAATCGCACTAGACTGGCCTCTCTCTTCGGCACCAATTCCAGGATAAGCTCCCGGAGTATCAACAAGAGTAATGATGGGGATATCAAATCTTGCGGCCATATTCATAAGGCGCAAAGCTTTTCTATAGCCCTCTGGTCTTGGCATACCAAAGTTATGAATGACCTTTTCTTTAGTCTTTCTTCCTTTTTCAATACCAATAACACAAACCTTTTGATCACCTAGATAACCAAAGCCACCAATAATCGCCTGGTCGTTAGCAAAGAACCGGTCACCCGCAACTTCATGAAAGTCAGTGAAAAGGTTGTTTATATATTCAATACAGTGAGGTCTTTTGGGGTGACGGGATAATTGAACCCTCTCCCATGGCGTAAGATTAGAATAAATTTCTTTGATGAGAGAATTAACCTTCTTTTGAAGCGCTTTGATTTCTTTTGAAATATCTATTTCAGATTTTCTTTCCGCTTCTTGGAGTTCTTCAATTTGCCTCTCTAAGGCGCGAACTGGTTTCTCAAACTCAAGGGTAAAGTCATTTAATAGGTCGCTCATGCACCCACCTAGATTTGGTTGATATTTAATAAAGCACCTTATAAAAATTTAAGTGAGAAAACAACGGATTAAAGGTTTCTTCAGGGTCCTAAGTTACTGAATTTAAGAGATCGAACAAGATTTTACGCTCTGTTCTAGTTAAGATTCCAGCCTTGAACGGCTCCACCCTCAAAATAGACAAACTTGACCTGGCCATTTTCATAAAAAGACCAACGCTCATTTTCGTTACGCGGGTTACCAGCCACCTCAACTCGAGCAGGCCGTCCCCAAGCACTCATCACCTGATCCTTGGTCATTCCAAGCTGGAGAGCACTTGAGTAGACAGGCTGTAAAGAAGCGAGTCCTCTAGAGGGCCCACCTCCAAAATTACCGGCCATCGAACCGGAATAATCGATTCTTCGAGAATCCAAATAATCTCTTCTCTGATTTGGTGTTAAAGAAAGAAAGTATATTTTTTCTGATGGTGTTTCTAAGTAAGGCATCACTTCATTATAAAGTTCACGCTCCCTTAAGTTTAATTTGCGCTCTTTAAAACTTAGTTCACGATAAAGAGAGCTAGATTCTTCGCGAGTACTATTCTCTAGATCACTTGCTGGTGTACGCATAGCAATCTCTTCTCGTGTCCTATAAGGGGTACCGCTATCCCCTGGGGTATAATCAAAATCTTGGCCAGGGACAAAAACATTTTCCGTTTGGTGGTCCATCTGATCAATAAAGGATCTATTTTCAAGTAATTCAGCACAACCAAAAAGCTGTAAACATAGACCAAAACTAATCAACTTCTGTATCAAACTCATAAACTTCATTTCTTGATCCTCCCAAGGACATTCAACTCTTTATCGGAGGCCTTAGCCCATGTGTGAAAGGTCCCCTAAAATAGCCACCATTGAGGAAAAGATTTCCGCACTTAAGGCACTGAAATCACGTAAGGCAATAGTTAAAACTACTCTCAATAATTGTCTAAAAAGAGCCGAAAAGATTAACTGAGAGCACATTTTAGGGAGGCTTCTCTTTGAACAAATGGTTAAAAATTGAGGAGCTGATCAATAGCTTCATTTCGAACTTCTTAAGCCTTTTAAGTGGAAAGGCAAAATCCCTTACGCCTCAAAAAATTAAAAAGAAATATCAAACGAGTAAAGAACTTCTCACTTCTAGAAGAGGAGATCTGAAAGAAAAGCTTAATCAAAAAAAAGTAAAGGCCCTTACTAAAGTCCTATCGACAAAAGAGCAATTGGACAAGGCCAAACAAAAGACAATTAATGTCGTCCATAAGGCAAAAGAGACCGACATCAAAAGTATTAAATGGACCAGGATTTTAGCGACATTTGGCGTCTTACTCGCTCCACCACTTTTAAAACTTAAAAGCTGGTATATAAATCTACAACCAACTCAGATTGCGAGTTTTGTTACACTATCAACTGTAGCAACTCTAGCAAGTGTGAACATCTATGTTCAATCGAATAAGATTGCAGAAGAATCGAGAAGCCCGGCCTCTGAAATCGCTGAAGAGGTTGATAAGGCAACGGCAATTAGCCGAAGACCTGCTTACTTCAAAAGAACTGAAAAGCAATTTAAAGTTTCAAACGTGGTTCTCCCTGCTTACGTCAAGTCAAATGGTGCCGTTAGAAAACTTGTGATCGATTTTACATTTGAGTCGTCAAATAAATATATCAAAGAATATCTATGGCAAAACACCAATTATATCCATGACGTCCTAAACTCTAAGATAGAACCCATTTCAATTGAATTTCCACTTGAAGAAGAAGGAAAAATCATCGTCAAAGAAAAAATCTTAAGAGAAATGAATGACCTTCTTAAAAGACTGAAAATTAAAGGTGAAATTAAGGAAGTCTATATTGACTCAATGATTGCAGGCTAAGCAGCAATAACCCTTCTTAGAGTACTCTTTGCGATTCCTAACTTTTTGCTAGCATTTTCATAAGACCCATTACAATGTAGAAAAATGCTTTTGCAGTATTCTCTTTTAAATTCTTCTAGAGGAACTATTTCCTCGTTTGTTTTTTGAGGTTGAAAAAGCGAAATTTCCGAATCATTTGAATCTATTCGAATTATTTTCTCCTCTCTTTGTTGTCCTAATACCTTTCGAGTGAGGTGCGACATCAATTGCCTAATATTTCCCGGCCAATATTGTTTCATATAGTACTCTACTAACTCATTCGTAAAACAAACCCCATTTCGAGTAGCAAAATCCTCAATAAACGTTTTTATGACTAATGGATTTTCTCTTAAAGGAGGTAGGCAATGATTTAGACCTGCACTTATCCTAAAATAGAGATCTGAGCGAAATTGGCCTTTAGCAACCAACTGTTTTAATGAGCGACCAGAAGCGAAGATAATACGGCAAGTAGACTTCTTATTTACCTCTCCACCTACTCTGCGAAAGGTAAAATCATCTAAAAAAGTTAATAGCTTTACCTGTATATGAAGAGGCAGTGAATCTACTTCATCAATAAAGAGTGTCCCCTTATTAGCCAATTCTATGGCCCCTCTTTTTTCTCTCAATGCCCCAGTGAAAGCTCCTTTTTCATGACCAAATAACTCGCTTTCAATTAGACCTTCACTGAAAGAAGACAAATTAATTTGAATGAATGGAAGATGGGATCCAATAAATTTATCGTGAATCTTTTTGGCAAGAGTAGACTTTCCAGTACCCGTTTCTCCCTCCAGACAAAGCGGAATATCACTAGGCCATCTTAGAAATGGTAGCTCTTGAGACTCCTTACTTAGATCACCGCTTAGGAAAGTTAGACGGTTGTAATCTAAGTCTAGGATATCTCCTCTTTTTAAGAGAGAAGAAAATGAAAGATTCCCATTATGGATGAAGGGTGTATCAGAAAGACTCCGAAACTCCATAACTCCACTTTCCCTATTTCTTAACTCAAACTTACCGGCCACTTTCGAGGCCCTTAATCGAATATGGCACGGTCTAATTTGTTCTGTAGCCCCTTTAAGCACCTCAAAGGTAACTTGGGTACGATTTATCCTACGCCTCCCCCTTCTGCCATCTAGGGGTCTTAACTCCATAGAATCCCCCATTCTCAACATTGAATTTTGAATATTTTTCAGAATTTCCATTAGACCTCCAGACAAGGGCACTATGAATTATTCCCTAGCTATTGAAAATTTTGATTTACGCTTGTTTCACCTTTGAAAAGGGAGTACAAAAGGCCTGTGGAAATCATTAGAGGTTCAGCCCATTTTCAGCTTGGTCTTGACCAAATCGAGCAACTAGATCATTTGTTTCAAATGAACCCCGAAATGGTGGGCGTAGCATTTGTCGGTCGCTCAAATGTTGGAAAATCTAGCTTGATTAATACCCTATTCGGCAAGAAAACGGCAAAAGTTTCAAAGACTCCAGGGCGCACAAGAGAGATCAATGTCTTTTCCTTTAATCTTGGTGAGAGAGGAAAAATAGACGATACACTTCCTCCTTTTATCCTCTTTGACTTACCCGGTTATGGACATGCAGAAGTATCTAAGCAAATGCTGAAGAATTGGCAGCAGCTAATGTCTTCATTTTTTGAGTTCCTGCCAACGTCGGTCTCTTTGATCAATATTCAAGATGCTCGCCATCCTGATCAAAATGCTGATCAACAATTTCACCAATTTCTAAGAACCTCTCCTCATTACACGATTATTAGTTTTAATAAAATCGACAAATTTAAAAAACAAAAAGAGAAAGCGGCCCTCGAGAAAAAGAAGAAAGAATTATTTTCAAAATATAAGTGGGTTAAACAGATCAACTTCGTCTCTGCGGAAAATGGAGACGGTTTACCTCAGCTTGAGCAAGATATTATTGGGTTTTGTCTTGAACAATATAACTTCTTACAAGATCTAAAAGAAGATTAGTTTTTTTCCTCATTATTCTTAGCTGCTTCTTCCTCAGAAAATCTAATATCATTTACTTCTTCTTCAATACCCTTAAGGTCAGACTCACAGCCTTCGATTTTCATTAAAAGCTTTTGTACTTTTTCATTATCCCACTGCAATTCATTATTTTTGATTGCACGAGCAACGAGAACGCCCAGTTCCTCATAAGTCTCATGAAGTGTTGTGTTTGTTTTAGAAGCTGAAAGCATTTTTTTGCCAATCTCAGTGGTCTTCTTTAGCTCTTCAGAGCAAACCTGAAAAACTTCTTGGAATTTATTGCGCCAATCATTTTGCTTATCCATAAGTCCTACCTTTTATACATATATGATAGCTCTTTCAACCGCTAGTTGAGAAGAGGACACATTCTGCTAAAATGAGTTACAAGACAGGCCCTTTAACTGAGTAAGAGCGTTGGATAATATTCTCAAAGCATTGAAAGTTGATATTCCAGATGAAAAATTTGATAAAATTTTTCATGATCTCAAACGTCGTTACCCAGATGGGGAAGACCCTTGGGGCTTAAATTTAAATAAAGCGAGAAAAACTCTTGAGTATATTTGGCCTCTCTATAATAGCTATTTTCAGGTAAGGGTTTTTGGACAAGAAAATGTAAGAGATGAACCTTATATGGTGGTCTCCAACCACTCGGGCCAGATCGCCATTGATGCCACACTTATTGCCACGGCCTTTGCCACCGAGATCGATCCTCCACGAATTCTAAGATCTATGGTCGAGAGGTTTTTCACAGCTCTTCCCTGGGTAGGAACTCTGGCCGCAGAGGGAGGCGCTGTCCTTGGGGATAGGCAAAACTGCCTTAATTTACTTAGTCGCGGACAATCAGTTCTCGTTTTTCCTGAAGGAGTAAGAGGAGTTGCAAAGAGTACTTTTGACTTTTACAAGCTTCAACGTTTCACTCGCGGCTTCTATAGAATGGCACTTACTTCACAAATAAAAATTCTCCCTATCGCTGTTATTGGTGCTGAAGAGATTTTCCCTTGGGTTTATCAAGCGAAGGGAGTAGCAAGATTACTTGGATTACCGGCACTGCCCCTTAGTCCACTCTATCTGCCTCTTCCAAGTCCAGTTGATATAATCATAGGCGAACCCTATGAAATGCCTGACGTCTCTCCAGAGGCCCCAGATAAAGAGATTGATATTCATATTGATAAAATCAGAACTCAAATTAGGCATATGACCAATGAAGGGCTAAAAAATCGAAGACCTTTTTTTGCCAATCAAAATCATTATAAATCTCAAAAGGATAAAAATTAATGAAAAAGGAAGACATCAAATCTATCCTTATAATTGGTATGGCAGGAGGCTTAGCTAAAATCACGGCGAGACTTCTCGTTAAAAAATACCCTAACACTAAAATTACTGGGGTTGATTCTCGAAGCATTTCCGAATCTATTCAAAATGAAAATATTGATTATATAAGAATGCGTTACACTCGCGGCAATTTCGAAAAGCTTTTTCGAGATAAAGAATTTGACTGTGTTTATCATTTGGGGCGAATGTCCCACGCTGACACAAGTCCATTGGGGACAATGGAGCAAAGGCTTGACCTTAACCTGATGGGCACAAAAAGAATCTTAGATCTCTGCCTAAAATTCGCTGTTCGAAAAGTTGTTATTTTAAGTACCTACCATGTTTATGGCGCTCTTTCGGACAATCCTGTTTTCATTAATGAAGACCATCCCTTAAGAGCATCTATTAAACACCCAGAACTTAGAGACGTTGTGGAAATGGATCAAATCGCCACCAATTGGATGTGGAAACATCAATCAGAACTTGAAACAGTTGTCCTTAGACCTTGTACAATTGTGGGACCTCAAATTAAAAATACGATGACCAGATACCTCATCACCCCCTATGCTCCAGTATGCGCGGATTTCAATCCAATGTTTCAGTTCATTCATGAATTTGATATGGCAAATATCTTAAAAGATAGCCTCGAAAAGCTTCCAACCGGAACCTATAACGTCGCAACAGACGAATGTGCTTCACTAAAAAGCTCAAAAGATATTTTAAACTGTCCCACAATTCCCATTCCAAGCTTCATCCTATCTTCAGCGGCGAAGCTCCTAAATACTGGTTTTTGGTCATTTCCCCGCTACTTATTAGATTACATTAAGTTCTCTTGTATCATTGATAATGGGCTTTTGAAGTCTCATCTAGGCCAAAATAGCTTTAGATACAAAACGAGAGAGGCCCTTCTTCTGTCAAAGCTCGACTAATAGCGTTGTTTTCATTTCTTTATTTACAGGAAATCAGCAATTTTTTATGATGCTTCTCTGTTGGCCCGGTGGCGGAATGGTAGACGCAGCGGATTCAAAATCCGCCGCTGGTAACAGTGTGCGAGTTCAAGTCTCGCCCGGGCCACCATTTTTCCTACCAAACGATCATTTTCAAAATAAACAAAATTATTCGTATTCTTAAGAGAAACTTAGACTTCCCTATTTTTAGCTTCTACACACGGCGAAAGGTATGGAACCTCAGCTTTTATTTTGTTAGATTTAATCTCATGAAGCAAATAATAAATGATCATCACCTCTCACTGGTGCGACACCCTGTTTATAGAGAATTAACAAATCTCTCAGCAATTCAAACTTTTATGGAGTGTCACATCTTTGCGGTATGGGACTTTATGAGCCTTTTAAAGGCCCTCCAAAATAAAGTCACCTGTACGAATGTTCCTTGGCGTCCTTCAAAATATTCTGCTGATGTGGTTAGGATGATTAATGAGATCGTGCTTGGGGAAGAAAGTGATGTTGATCAAAATGGCAAGCCCAGTAGCCATTTTCACTTATATATAAGAGCGATGGAAGAGGTTGGCGCAAATACTGATGCCATATTTCATTTCCTCGAAACACTCAACACATCTTCGCTTCCTCTTGAAGTAAAGGCGTTTGTTGAGCATAACCTTGATACTGCTCAAAATGGTCGCGTTGAAGAAATTGCGGCTTCGTTTTTCCATGGAAGAGAAAAGCTTCTTCCAGATGTTTTTCAAGCCATCTTGTATACCCTCGACAAGAGTGGCATTCACTGCCCTACTCTAAAATATTACTTTGAGAGGCATATTGAAGTTGATGGTGAATCCCACGGTCCACTAGCAGAAAAATGCCTCCAAGAAATCTGCTCTGGTGATGAGGCTAAAAATCTGCGGGCCCATTACGCGGGAATCCAGGCCCTTAGGTATCGTGAGCGCTTATGGGACGCTACATTAGAGACAATTAGGGGACAAAAAACGCGTCTTGTTTCAGTGCAATAAAGAAGATTTTTACTATTTAATTACTCTATAGAGGGAATAAATGGCCCACAGGTATTGGCACGTTCTGAGCCGTGCTTTAAACTGCCCCTGTCTTTAAATTGCAAATGGTGACGCCCTAGAGGGTGTTTCAAATAAACGAGAGAGGCCTTATGAACAATGCTTTCTATGAAAATCTTGGTATTAAACTTGAGCGAAGCCCTAAAAATGTTTTTGTGGATATGCCACTTAACTCTTTAGTTGAGCGAGCAATCCTAACAGGAGATGGCACCCTAAGTAAGCATGGTGCTCTTAGAGTATCTACAGGTAAACATACTGGTAGATCTGCTGGCGATAAGTATGTCGTTAAGTCGCCTTCTACTGAAAATAAAGTTTGGTGGGAAAACTCTCTGAATTCAATGACTGCTGAAACTTTTGCAAGGCTTAAAAGCAAAGTTATTTCTCACCTCAATGGAGATAGTGACCTTTACATCACTCACAGAAGTGTTGGTGCTCACAAAGAACACAATATTGGTGTTAGAACTATTACTAATAGACCCCAACACTCACTATTTTCAAAATACCTCTTCCGCTACACAATGGAAGAGCTTGATGAGAATGATTTCACCATCTTACACGCGCCAGACTTAGAAGTTGATCCTTCAGAATTTGGAACAAAATCTGGCACTGTTATCGCAACTTGCTTTGATACAAATACAACGATTATCACTGGTACTTTCTACGCTGGTGAGATTAAAAAGAGTATGTTCTGTGTATTAAATTATGTTCTACCTGATAAAGAAGTTCTTCCTATGCACGCTGGAGCCAATCGCCTCGAAAACGGCAACTCTTCTGTCTTCTTTGGTCTTTCTGGAACTGGAAAAACAACTCTTTCAACCGACGAAGGAACTTTCCTTATTGGTGACGATGAGCATGGACTTTCTGATGAAGGCGTTTTCAACTTTGAAGGCGGCTGTTACGCAAAGACATACAAGCTATCTCGTTCAGGTGAGCCCGAAATCTATAAGGCCGCTTCTACTTTTGGTGCCATTTTAGAAAATGTTATCTTAACTGAAAAAACAGGTGAGCCCGATTACTACAATGACAAAATAACCGAAAATGGTCGTTGCTCTTACCCGCTAGATTTTATTGAAGAGTTAGAACCATCTTCTCAAGGTAAAATCCCACAACACATCTTTTTCCTTTGTGCCGATGCATTTGGAGTTCTTCCTCCAGTTGCTCGTCTTACAAAAGAGCAAGCGATGTTCTACTTTGTTCTAGGATACACAGCAAAAGTCGCAGGAACTGAAATTGGTGTAAAAGAGCCTTCAGCAACATTCTCTCCCTGCTTTGGTGCTCCTTTTATGTTAAGACACCCTTCAGTTTATGCTGATCTTTTGGGAAAAATGCTTGATAAGCACGATATCAAAGTATGGCTAATCAACACTGGCTGGACTGGTGGACCTTATGGAGTTGGACAACGTTTCCCACTTAATATCACACGCCAGATTATCAGAACTGTTCAAGCAAATACACTGAACATGGTTCCGACTCAAAAAGATCCTATCTTTGGTTTTGCTGTTCCTCATGCTGTGAGAAACGTTCCAACAAGTTTTTTAAATCCTCAATCAACATGGCCTGATGAAAAGGGTTATGATGATAAGGCAAAAGAGCTGGCACTATCATTTCATAAGCAAATGGAATCCTTTGGTGAATTCTATGAAAAGAATATGGCCGGAGCCCCAACTTTTAGAGGCTAAGAAAATTTTAATAAATTCATTTCATAAAAGACCCACTTTTTAAGTGGGTTTTTTATTTCCCTAAAGGTCCTTCGACAACAAATGAATCTTCTCTTTTTTCTAATAAGTAAGTGACACAGTTGGGAATTGGAAGGGGGTGATGATCGGCAGGAAGATAACTGTGAAGTAAGTTTCTAACGACTCCTCCATGAGTTGATAATCCGATGCGCTTATATTGAGAGTTCTGCACTAAATCTTCAACAACGCTTCTCATCCTAAGCACAGAATCCCAACGAGACTCTCCCCCCGGAAACTTAACACGCTTATTTTTTAAATCCATAATTCGAAAACTTTCCCATAGCTCCTGACCGTAATCTTGAATAATCTGATCAATTGTCTTTCCTTCGGCCTCTCCAAAATTAGCCTCTCTTAAACGATTATCTTGAAGAATTGGAATTCCTAATGACTCTGCAACAATACTTCCTGTTTTGAACGCTCTATTGAGATCACTTGAAATGATAACCTCAAGGTTAAATTTACTTAACAAAGGCACTAAAGACTCGGCTTGCTCAATACCTGTAGAATTTAATTCCGTATTAGTAGAACCTTGGATACGGCTTTCCTTATTCCAATCAGTTTCGCCATGTCTAAACAAGTAAAATTTCATAACGGTTCCCTATGGTGACATCAACCTCAAAAAAGGTTAAAAGAATCTATGGTTTATTTTTATCTTAAAGCACTTCACATTATTTTTGTAGTGACATGGTTTGCAGGACTTTTTTATCTTCCGCGACTTTTTATCTACTACACAGAAGCTGCTGACAAACCCGTGGCCGAGAAGCAAATTCTTCAAAAGCAGTTTCTCATTATGCAAAAACGATTATGGTACGGCATCACCTGGCCTTCTTGTATCGTTACTTTAATTCTAGGCTTTTCACTTATCATTCAATGGCTACCATTAACCGATCACCCTTGGTTAATAACAAAACTAGTCTTCATCTTTTTTCTTCTACTCTATCACTTAAGCCTCGGTAAAATTCTTCAACAATTCAAAAATGGCTTAACCCCCTATACAAGTACCCAGCTTAGAGTTTGGAATGAAGTTTCAACCATCTTTTTGGTGGCCATCGTTTTTCTTGTTATTTTAAAAAGTTTCTTGAGTATGACTTATGGACTTATTGGTCTGGTTATCTTTATCCTCATTCTTATGGGTGCAATAAAGCTATACAAGAGACTTCGAGGCACCTAAGTAATAGACAGCTCTTCTTTTCAGGGCCAAAACTAAGGTATAAAGAATTATGTCAAAAAAAATCGTCGTTCTTTGTTTATCTATAATCTCCCTAGGAGTCTTTGCCATGTTCGGCTTTCTTAAAAAATCTGCAGATGATGAAAAAATCGGTTTTGTTTCCTCTCATCTTAAAGAGGTCGATCCAAATACTGTGAATTGGAAAGAGAAAGACAAGACTTATTGGAAGAAAGTATTAAGTCCTGTTCAATACGACGTAACACGAGAGGAAGGAACTGAAAGAGCTTTTACTGGTCAATTTTGGGATCATAAAGAAAAGGGAGTTTATAGTTGTTCAAATTGTGGTCTTGAGCTCTTTAGCTCGGAAACAAAATACAAAAGTGGGACAGGTTGGCCTTCATTTTACCAACCAATTAAGTCAGAGAATGTCGGAGAAACCAAAGACTCAAAGTTTGGAATGGTAAGAACTGAGGTTCATTGCTCTCGCTGTGGTGCCCACCTAGGCCATGTATTTCCAGACGGACCTCAGCCGACAGGTCTTAGATACTGCTTAAACTCTGTCTCATTAAATTTTCATAAAGCTGACAACAAAGATACGAAATAAACACTGTCAAAAAGTCTTCATTAATGACAGTAAAGATTACTTCTTGCTTTTCTAAGCACCGTTTATCCTAAGAGAAATATAAGCTAACAAAAGGAATTGTTATGAAGCTTCTTCTAGGATGGATGTTACTCTTTTCTGTATCCGCTACAGAATATAATCCGAACAGATTACTAATAAAGGCAGACTCACCTGAGCTCATAAAACAACTAAAGAATCAAAAACGAATTCAACACCTCTTCTCAAATTGGTATGTGGCCTATACTGAAGATGTCATTAAATTAGAATCAGAGCTCTCAGTGTTAAAGACAGGTCTGATTTTCGAAAGAGATTATCGCGCCCAAAAGAAAGCTCTACCAAAAGTTGAAATTTCAAAGACCCTTCCATCAACAAATAACAAATCCTTTTTTACAGACCCTAAAGCTGATAATGTCTGGAGCTTCAGAGATGCTAGTGATCACGGATCATCAATCGATAAGGCCTATCAGGGCAACTTTGCCTCTGCAAATGAGCAAATCATCGTAGCCGTTGTTGATACAGGAATCGATTATAACCATGAAGATCTAAAAGACGTCATGTGGAGCAATCCAGGAGAGATACCTAATAACAATATTGATGATGATAATAATGGATATGTAGATGATGTTCATGGGATCAATACTCTCAAAAGAGATGATCAGGGAATTCCAAGTGGCGACATGATGGATACTCATTCTCATGGAAGCCATGTTTCAGGGACTATTGGAGCGGCTCAAAATAACGGTGTTGGAATTGCGGGGATTGCAAGTAATGTCCGTTTGATGGGCCTTAGAACAGTTCCAAACAGTGGAGATGAGTTAGATGTAGATGTTGTAGAGTCATTTATCTATGCAGCTAAGAATGGTGCAAGAATAATTAACTGCTCATTTGGTAAAGACCGTAATGAAGGTGGGCAAGCAGTAAAAGAAGCGATTGATTTTATAGGTAAGACTTATGGAACACTCGTTGTTGCAGCGGCTGGCAACTCAAGCCGTGATATCGACACTAGATTAACCTATCCTGCATCCTACACGAGTACGAATCTTTTAGTCATCGGCTCAACGACATCAAATGGTCGTATGAGTTACTTTTCAAATTATGGAAGTAAAAGTGTCGATTTGGCAGCGCCTGGCAGTAATATTTACTCCACAACCCCGGGAAATAGTTACGGAAATATGTCTGGTACTTCCATGGCGTCTCCTACTGCCGCAGGCATTGCTGCAGAGGTTTTAAGCCGCCATCCACTCCTAACTCCAGAGGAGTTAAAAGAAGTTCTTATGAAGACCGTGACAAAATCTAGAAGAATGAGACGCTCAATGGCGTCACAAGGGCGAATCGATCTTTTTAACGCACTAAATTCACTATAAATTATTTTAGGGCATCTATTCCATAGGTGCCCTTTCCTTAAATCATTTTCCCTCATAGAATATTTGTAATAAATCCTCCACTCAATACACTAATCTGTTAATACTCACAGAGGTTAGAAATTAATGAAAAAAAAATTATTAAAAATCGTGATTTTCTTAGGTGTAATTGCCGCAATTTTTACTATTCGCTATTTTAGCCTACACGAATATCTCTCATTAGATTTTCTCAAAGAGAACCTAACTCAATTTAAAAGTCTATATACTGATAAGCCAATTCTTGTGATCTCCATTTTTATGCTTATATATGTCAGTTCGACGGCACTATCTTTACCTGGGGCAACGATTTTAACATTAGCTGGCGGTGCCCTCTTTGGTCTCGGACAGGGACTTCTTATCGTCTCCTTTGCTTCAACCTTTGGCGCTACGCTGGCCTTTCTTGCATCACGGTTTCTACTGCGTGATTATGTTCAAAATCATTTCTCTGATCGCTTAAAAAGTATAAATGAGGGGATCGAAAAGGAGGGTGCCTTTTATCTCTTCACTTTAAGACTAGTTCCCATTTTCCCTTTCTTTGTCATTAACCTAGTGATGGGTCTAACTCCCATAAAGACACTGACTTTTTTCTTTGTTTCTCAAATAGGCATGCTCTTAGGAACAGCGGTATATGTGAACGCAGGACTCCAACTCTCGCAGCTTAACTCCCTTAAGGATATACTTTCACCCGAAATTTTCATCAGTTTTACGGCGTTAGGAGTTCTTCCTCTAATTGGTAAGAAGATCGTCAATATGATTAAATCCAGAAAGGTCTTCAAAAACTTTAAGCGACCAAAGGCATATGATTATAATATGGTGGTCATTGGGGCAGGCTCTGCAGGACTTGTTACGGCCTATATAAGTACAGCTGTTAATGCAAAAGTTGCCCTCATTGAAAAACATAAGATGGGTGGTGATTGTCTTAACACTGGGTGCGTCCCCTCAAAGGCCCTCATAAAGTCTGCTAAATTTGTCCACTCCCTAAAACAATCTAAAAAATTTGGTATCAAGGAAGCTCAATGCGATTTTGACTTTAAAGAAATCATGGGAAGAGTCAGTAACGTCATAGAAAAAATTGAACCACATGACAGTATCGAGCGCTATAGCAAGCTTGGTGTAGACTGTATTACTGGAGAGGCAAAAATCCTTTCCCCGTGGGAAGTCGAAGTAAATGGAAGAGTCATCACAACCAAGAACATCACTATTGCTACTGGTGCTTCTCCATTTGTTCCTCCGCTGGAAGGGATAAAAGATGTTTCGATTTTAACGAGTGAAAACCTTTGGCAATTAGATCATCTTCCAAAGAAACTAATTATTTTAGGTGCAGGACCTATTGGTCTAGAAATGGCGCAATCATTTCAAAGACTAGGCTCCGAAGTTACAGTTGTAGAAATGGGAGAGAGAATTTTATCTGTGGAAGATGAAGATGTTTCCGAGTACCTCTTAAAGAGATTACGAGACGAAGGTGTTACCTTTCTTTTGAAACATAAGGCGACAAAGATTAATCCTACACATTTAACAGTCGATTCTGAAAAAGGATCATTAGAAATACCATTTGACGAAATTTTGGTTGCAGTGGGAAGACGGGCAAATATAAAAGGATTTGGCCTAGAGGGCCTCAATATTCCCCTTCGAAAAAATGGAACGATTGAAGCGAATGAGTTTCTTCAAACGAATTACCCAAATATCTTTGTTTGCGGAGATGTCACGGGCCCCTATCAACTCACTCATACGGCCGCTCATCAAGCATGGTTTTGCGCAGTTAATGCTTTATTTGGTCGTTTTAAAAAGTTTAAGGTTGATTATTCCGTAATCCCTTGGGCAACTTACACAGACCCTGAAGTGGCTACGGTTGGTCAAAATGAAATATCACTTAAAAGAGACGGCATCGATTATGAAGTCACCAAGTACGGCATTGATGATCTTGACCGTGCGATTGCGGACAGCTCTGACTATGGCTTTGTTAAGGTTCTAACCAAAAAAGGATCTGACAAAATTTTAGGGGCCACCATTGTTGGCATCAATGCTTCCGACCTTCTTTTAGAGTTTATCTCGGCCATGAAACATGGATTCGGTCTTAATGCCATTCTTGGCACCATCCATCCTTATCCAACAATGGGAGAAGCGAATAAATTTCTTGCAGGTAACTGGAAAAAAGCTCGAAAACCAGAGAAGGTTCTTCACTATCTAAGGAAGTTTCATCGCTGGGAAAGAAAAGGGACTCCTGACTCTCAAAACTCACTTAATAAAGTTGATGCCTAATCTAATTGCTCACTGAGGGACTCTAGTTCACCGAACTTCTCTTCAATCTTCTTGTGAAGCTTACCAAGAACAGCTGAAACCTCATGAATATCATCGCCTTTGCTAGATTTTTCCTGGCAAAGATTTTCGTATTGTTCAATGAGGCCTTCGAGCTTCATGATATCCTCTTCCACAACCTCTATTTTTATTTTTATGTTTTTAGTTGATTCTTCACTCTGCGGAACCTTTGTGATCTTTGTGTTTACGACTTTCTTAACAGGTTTTTCCTCAACAACATCATCATCCCAGCCAATTTTATTCAAAAAGTCTTTATAAGTTCCCTCAAAGAGAAAGGCTCGACCATCTTTAAAAACTACCATTTTATTAACAAGTTTATCTAAGAGAAGTTCGGAGTGGGTCACCACAAATGCGGCCCCCGGAAAACGGTCAATCTCTTGGCAGAGAACCTCAATTGATTCCATATCCAAGTGGTTAGTCGGCTCATCTAAAAGAAGAATATTTGACTTCCCTGCTAAAATTTTGCCTAGCATGACCCTTGCTTTTTCTCCTCCACTTAAAACACTTATAGGCTTTTCAGCATCATCTCCTGGAAACATCATCGCACCACAAATTGAACGGACGTTAGTAAAGGAGAGATCAACATTTGCCGAAGCTACTTCTTGAGTAATTGTATTTTGATTGTGAAGTCTTTCAATATTAGTTTGACCAAAATGACCTTGAGAAACTCCGGGAGCGCGACGAATGCTTCCATTAATGGGGCTTAATTCCCCAGCAAGGACATTTAAAAGAGTAGACTTTCCCTTCCCATTTTTTCCAATAATCCCAATGCGATCCCCTTTAGATATTGAAAAATTTAAATCTTCAAAAAGTAATTCAGAAGAATCATATCCAAAACTAAGATCCTTTACTTCCATCGGAAATTTGCTGGGAATATCTTTATAGTTAAAAGAGAAACGTAATTCTGGCACTTCATCCAAAACTTCAATCTCATCCATTTTTTCAATTATTTTCTTTTTACTGTTTGCCTGTCTGGCCTTTGTGGCCTTGGCACCAAATTTTTTAATAAATCCTTCAAGCTCTTGTTTTTTTCTTTCTTGATTTAGTCTAGTTTGCTCGTAAATTTCTTCATCTATTTCAAGCTGCTCATAATACTTATTGGTGCCACCCTTAATTTTTTTAACTTTCCTTCTATGAATGCCAACAGTATGAGTGCAAACCTTATCCATAAATGATCTATCGTGAGTGATCATGAGCACTTCGCCAGGAAAATCTTTCAAAAACTGAGCAAGCCAGCGCAAGGAAACAATATCTAAATAATTGGTAGGCTCATCCAAAAGTAGCAGTCCTGGCTGAGAAACGAGGACTTTTGCCAGTTTTACCCGTATTTGATAACCACCTGAGAAATCTGAAGGTGGTCTTTCTAAATCTTCCTGACCAAAACCGAGACCAAATAGAATCTTTTCACCTCTCCAATGGTCATAAATAAATTCTTGTGGAAGTGCTTGAATCACTTCCTCCAATATTGTTTTTCCCGTGAAATTTAGGTGCTGCTCTAAGGCCCCAAGCCTGTAACCCTTTGGAATAGCGATACTTCCAGAGTCTGAGGACTCTTCTCCTAAAATGATGCGAAACAAAGTGGATTTTCCCATTCCATTTCGACCAACGAGACCTATTCTCTCTCTGGGGCCGACGACGAAATTAACGTCTTCAAACAACACTCTTTCGCCAAATGACTTACTTATTTCTTGCAACTGGATCATTTTTGAAGGATTCTCTGGTTACTAGGATTAATCTTTTATAAACCACTTACCGCACTTCTTTACAAGTGTGAATAACGCTATGAGGCGCACTTATGACACCCTATAAATACTTAAAAAACATCGCCGTAGTGGCACACGTTGACCACGGAAAAACGACACTCGTTGACGGTCTTCTTCAACAATCAGGAACCTATTCGGACCGAGATGAAGTCGTAGAAAGAGTAATGGACTCTGGCGATATTGAAAAGGAAAGAGGGATAACAATTAAGGCGAAAAACTGCGCTATCTTTTATAATGATTGTAAAATCAACCTTCTCGATACTCCTGGACACGCCGACTTTGGTGGAGAAGTAGAAAGAAGTTTAATGATGGTCGATGGCGTCCTTCTTCTTGTTGATGCGGCCGAAGGCTGTCTTCCACAGACTCGTTTTGTTCTTTCAAAAGCAATGCAAAGAGGAATTAAAATCGGTGTGGTTGTTAATAAAGTCGACAGACCAGACGCTCGAATTGATGAAGTTAAAGGTGAAATTGAAGATCTACTTTTAGAGCTGGCTTCCTTCCTAGATATTGGTGATTTTGATTTGGATATTCCTTTTCTTTATGCATCAGGAAAAGACGGTTGGGCGAGCCTTAATCAAGATGAACCAACAAGTGACCTAAAAGTCTTATTAGATTTTATGGCCAGTGATTACTACCCTGTTCCAACCTTTGATAAAGAGGGTGAACTAAAGCTTCTTGTTACAAACCTATCTTACTCTTCTTATCTGGGAGCCCTAAGCATTGGGAGAATTCAGCAAGGTAGCATTAAAAAACATATGCAAGCTACTCTACTTGGAAAAGATAAGAAAAAGACTTTTAAAGTTAGTGCCATTCAAGTCTATGACAAACTTGGAACGACGGAAATTGAAACTGCGGAAGCTGGTGAAATTGTTATTCTGGCAGGAGTTGAAGAAACTCAAATCGGTGACACTATTTCAGATAATAAAGACGGTACCCCCATAAAAAGAATTGAAGTAGAGCCCCCAACAGTTGGTGTTTTTGTTTCGGTTAGTACCTCTCCTCTTAGTGGCCAAGAAGGCGAATATCTAACGTCAAGAAAGCTTGAAGAGTTCCTTGAAGACTCATGTCGCCATAACGTTTCTCTAAGATACTCTGAAACTGATGACCCTAAAGTATATAAATTAATGGGAAGGGGTGAACTTCAGCTTGCGATTGTTTTTGAAGAGCTAAGACGAGAAGGCTTCGAATTTATGCTCTCAAGACCAGAAGTTCTTTTTGAAGAAGACAGCGAAGGTCAAAAAACAGAGCCTTTTGAAAAACTCGTTCTTGACATTCCTTCTGAAGCAACGGGAGCAGTTACTGAAAAACTCGCCCAAAGAAAAGGCTTAATGGAAGGCATGATCCCAATCGGTGACACTCGAACAAGAATGGAATTCATTATTCCATCAAGAGGACTCATTGGTTACCGTTCACGATTCCTTACTGACACAAGAGGTGAAGGTATTATGAGTTCTGAATACCTTGGCTATCGTCCCTACGCTGGTGATTTATTGGCCCGTCAAAACGGTGCTATTGTTGCCGACCGTTCAGGAAAACTAACTCCATATGCACTCTTCAATCTTCTTAGCCTTGGTAAACAATTCGTTAAGCCAGGTGAAAAATGCTACGAAGGTATGGTCATTGGTGAATACACAAAAACTAACGACACAAACGTTAATGCTGTCCGCGAAAAACATCTCTCAAGTATGAGAACCGCTGGAAAAGATGTGAACATTATCCTTCCCCCCATCCAACCAAGAACTCTTGATTGGGCGCTCGACTGGATCGATACTGATGAGTGGGTAGAGGTGACTCCAGAGACCATAAGAATTCGTAAGAAGACACTGGAGTGCAACAAGCGAAGTGTTGTTCGTAAATAAACAGGAGATATCTATGAAAAAAACAATTTTGATCGCTTCTCTTATCCTTTCAAACTTAACTTTTTCAGCAGAAAAAGGCGGTGTGACGGTACCAGATAAGATGAAACTTAATGAAAGCGAACTTGTTCTTAATGGTGTAGGAATAAGAAGAGCAACTTTTCTTAATATTAAAGTCTATATTGGCAGCCTTTATACCCCTCAAAAATCTACAGATACTGCCACTATTTTAAACATGCCTTTTCCAAAACATATCTCAATGAATTTTGTAAGAGATGTGGATAAGGAAGACCTTCAAGGAGCTTGGAAAGAAGGCTTTGAAGCTGCCGTTCCTGAAGCTGAAAGAAAGGCAATGATGGTTCATCTTGAGGCCTTCAATAAAACAATGGGTGATATTAAGAAAAATCAAGCTATCTTAATTAACTTTCTCAATAATGGTGTTGAGGTCTCCTTTAATGGTACTAAACATCCATTAATTGGCGATGCTAACTTTTCTAAGGCTTTGTTAAGCATTTGGTTTGTAAATGCGAGAGATGAAGAACTGAGAGATGAAATGCTTGGTAAAAATTAATATTCAGTATATTTTTTAGAACTCCCGCGGACAATGTCTGCGGGATATTTTTCATTATTTTCTAGAAATTTCCTTTCAAATACACTTTCAATATCTAAATCCATTTTATCTGCAAGTCTCATCCAATAGATAAAGATATCAATTAGCTCATCTTCTACTAAGCCCTTTTTTTCAACACTGAGACTACTGCCTTCAATGTCCCATTGAAAATGCTCCATTAATTCAGAACACTCAACACTTAAGGCCATTGATAGGTTTTTGATAGTATGAAATTTATCCCAATCTCTCTCTTTAGCAAATGAAGCCACTCGATCTTGATACTTTCTTATTGATTGATTAAGCAAATTAGTTCTCCTCAAAAATAAGTTTAATAATGTCTACAGCAGGATTTCTTTTCACTCTTTGGTGACTCTCTTTTGAGCGAATGGTCTGAACGGCGTCAATCAGCTTGGAAGAATTCAAATCCTTTTCTTCAATCACGATGCTTTCCAATTTATTTCTAGCTTCAATTGCATTATAAAGCTGTTCATTTTTTTGAGCGATAGCAAGGGGCACAAAGATACTTGGTTTTCCCAGTGACAATAGTTCCATTACGGTACCAGCGCCTGCTCTAGAGATTACAACCTGCGCCTTATTCAATAGGCCAATCATTGAGTCTGTTATGAAATCAAATACTTTATAATTTTCTGTTTCAAGTCTCTTATATTCATCTAAAAACTGGGCACCACATTGATGAATGATGAAGAACTCTTGCTCTAGTGTTGAAAGGCATTCTTTTAAAGTCTCATTTAAAAGTCGAGAGCCATTCCCTCCACCAGTTAAAAAAAGTATCGGCTTTTTGATCTCATTGAGATTAATTTCATTTAAGCTCACCATTTCAGGAGGGGAAAGGATCTCATCGCGTAGAGGGTAACCAGAAAGAATTGTTTTTTCTTTTGGAAAAAACTGAAGAGACGTCTCAAAGGTCACCAAAACCCTTTTTGCAAAAAAGCTACTAATTTTATTTGCTAGACCCACTCTTGATGTTTGCTCATGAATATAAACTGTCTTTCCCTGCATCCATGCAGCGAAAACGACGGGTACCGTAACAAAGCCCCCTGTACTAAAAATTAATGTATTTTGGCGTGAAAATTTTAATAAATAAACATAGGCCTGGACCAAGCCCCTTATTAGCCTAAAGAGATCTAAAAAGTTCTGCCAGGAAAAATATCTCCTTAGCTTGCCTGTAGATATGGCCTTATAGGGCACCTTATCTTCTTTAAATAAGCGCTCTTCTATCCCCTTATAGCTTCCAATGGCGAAGATCTCGACCTCAGGTTTGTGGGACTTGATGGCCTTTATTAGTGTTAGAGCAGGAACCACATGGCCTCCACTTCCTCCACCACAAAAAATGATACTCTTAATATTCATACTTAAGTGCCTAATATTAGATCAATAAAGAGCAATTTGTCGGAGATCGCAACACCCCGGGTAATTGTTATCGGCCAAGCCTATAACCCTTAGAAAATATGTTAATTTATAGCGGATTACTTTAAAAGGTTTTAAATGAAACTACTCATATTGGCAGTACTACTAATGGTCAAAGTCCATGCTACACCGCTAGCAAACATGGCCTCAAATACCACTAGCACCATCCTTAAAGAAGGTCGGCTGCAAGGTATCTACGCCAAGTGCGACGCCCCAAATGACATTACGACAGCGGCTAGAAACCTATTAAGACGTTACTTTAATGGGCAAATGTATAATTCAAGCCTCTACGACAACTTCCTTTGGCTACACCCAGAGTATGTAGAATTCATATCTTGTGTAATCTGCAGTGGTGGAAGACCTAATGACCCCTACTGGGAGTCTGAGTTTATAATAATGTGCGATGAGAGAGAGTCTGAAACACTATATGTTAATGACGAAAATGCCGTTGAAGAAAATTCCCTACTTTAAATAAAGAAATTTAATAAAAAAAAGCCAGCTTTAAAGCTGGCTTTTTTATGGTGCCGCAGGAGGGACTTGAACCCCCACGCCAAAGGCACTAGATCCTAAGTCTAGCGTGTCTACCAATTTCACCACTGCGGCATAGACATCAAAAACTTGGTCCACTTAATTAAGCTGTAACCTTTTTGAGAGCTATTTTTTACTTGATGGAGAAAAGAATGGCAAGATATGAACTCAGCACGCGGCGCGTTATGCAGCCGTTTTCTTAAGAATTGTCGCTAATTTTTTCTCTAGGTCCTTCATCTTCAAATCCATCGCCCGCGATTCTTGTTTAACCTTATGAAGTTCAGCCTTTTTATCAGTAAGCTCATTTTTAAGCTTATCTGCCGCATCCTTTAAACGGGCATTTATAGTCGCTGATTGCTTAAGCTTACTCGCCATTATTGGGTCAACGTTAGAGGCGCTTGTACTGTCTGAATTGCTAGGCCTAGCTTGGAATTTCTCTAATTGAACATTTAAAAATTTAACTTTTTGCTCGTAAGACTTAGTCTTTAACTGGGTTGCCTTCAACTCATCAGCTAGTTGTTTCAATCCAACCTTAAGAGCTTCATTCTCTTTCTCTTTCTCTTTAGCTTCCATACTTCCATTTTCATCAACAACAGGATTATTTTTTATTTTCTCAACTTCTTTTATAAAATCGAGGTCTTTTTGTTTAAGAAGTCTTTCTCTTTCCCTAACATCAGCCTTTAATGTTGTTATCTCTTCCATCGCCTTCATTTTTTCAGCGAAAAAGCGCTCTTTGTCTTCTATTAACTTTTGAACTTCATTTACTCCGAGGGATACCTCTTTATTATTTTTTGAGTTCTCATACATGAAAGAGAGTCGTTTCTTTAATGCTTCAATTTGGGCATTCAAATTCTCATTTTGTTGCTTTAAGACCCAAGCATCTTCATCAGAATCCTTAATCCCGTTAACTTCATCAATTCCTTCCTTTAGCTTCCGCATTAAAAGTTGGTTGTCGGTTGTTAACTTATGATTTTCATTTTTAATTTTTTGTAGTTCTCGTTCAAATTCAATGTTCTTTCCTTTCAACTCCTCAAAGGATTCTTCATTAACACTACTATGAGTACTTTCATGTATGTTTATTTCAACCTCATCAGTATTTGATTCAACAGTTTTTAGGCGGCTTACTTCCTGTACATTTTTCGCCTGTGCTAAATCTTTCTTAAGTCCCTCGATTAGTGCTTTCATTTTTTGAACTTGCTTATCTCGAATACTTAATTGATTTTGAATTTTTTCTATTTGAATTCTTTGTTTAATATTTTCGTTGGCGGACTCTAAACCATTATTAACGAATTCATTTGTTAAGTTGTCCGACAAGGCCTTGACAAGTTTCTCACTAGTGCCCTGATCGACACCAAGCTCCTCCACTATTATACTCTTCACATATTGATCAATTTCAACATTATCTAGACTACTGGTCTGTAGATTACTTACTTTCTCTTTAATTTTTGCAGCGACTTCTAAACGCTTCAAATCCCATACTTCGTTTTTTAAAGCTTCTTTATTTCCACCAATCTTTACTACTTTTTGCTTCTCAGGATTAGCCTCACCTTTAATAGTGGTTTTATCTTCTTTATTATTTTCACCTTTTATTAATTGAACACTTTCAGTGAGATCTTCGGATGACCCGGTATTTTTTTGACTCTCTTCAGTTAAGTCTTCACGAGATCCGTTTATCCTCTGACTCTCTTCAGTTAAGTCTTCACGAGATCCACTTATCCTCTGACTCTCTTCAGTTAAATCTTCACGAGATCCGTTTATCCTCTGACTCTCTTCAGTTAAATCTTCACGAGATCCGTTTATCCTCTGACTCTCTTCAGTTAAGTCTTCACGAGATCCACTTATCGTCTGACTCTCTTCAGTTAAGTCTTTACGAGATCCACTTATCCTCTGACTCTCTTCAGTTAAGTCTTCACGAGATCCACTTATCGTCTGACTCTCTTCTAATTTACCACCAACACCTAAGACGTCCTCCGGCCTTACCCTTTCTAAAGAACTTAATATCCCTTCTAAATAGTCATCCGGTTTAATTTGTCTCTTAACCTCTTCAATATCTCTCTCTAGAACATTTAGGCCTTCTTTTAAAACCTTTAAAATCTCAACTTCTTCACTTTGATTAAGTCGAGCAATCATCTCTTTGCCTGGAAAATCCTCAATATCCTTTTTCAAAGTGTGAGAATTATAATCAGGAGGGATTTCTGTGATATTGCTCCCCTCCCATTTTTTAAGAATATGTTGACCAATTCTTTTCACTAACATCGGATTAACGAGCTGTTTATTGTTTTCTTTCAATATGTATTTTTCTGGTAGTTGCTCTACGATGCTTATCTTAGATAAATCAGGAAGAACCTGATTGAAGAATGGTTGAGATTCTACAACTTTACCGCTGGAAGAAATCGGTTTTTGAAAAGAGTCTATCTGGTGAATCAACAGTGAGCTATAAAATTTGTTTCTAATATATTTTGGATTACCAATCCAGCAGCCGGTGATAACCAACTTATTAGTACTCTTTAAAGTATATAACTCGAGCAAGTCAGTTTTAGCTAGTGATTCCCTTACGAGACCATCAAAAGGGTTAATACTTTCTTCTTTTGCCGAATCGACAATATTCTCTAAAAAAACTCCATTATTTTCACAATGCACTTGTAGGAAAAAAGAATCTTGACTTAGACCATAATCAATTTCAATAGGAAAGCTAACAAGGTCAGAGCGTTTCAAATAATCTAAGTAAGTTAAAAGTGTAACTGTAAAGTTTCGTACCCTGACAGGATTGATTTTTAATTCAGATGCAGCGGCCGTGATTATATCCGAATAGTATCCTATTGCGTTTCCGTCTATAATCTTTAATGTATTCGATTTTAATAGGATACTTTTATAACCTTCCTCCGGTCCTAATGAACCCTCTCCAGCAAAAAACCTTTTAAAGATAAGCTTAGGAATATCCCATTCAAATAGGTCCTTATTTATAAACGCTTGAGGTGAAGAATCTATTTTACTCCAATCAACATGCTCTAATGATATATTACTTGTTTCTCCTGTACCGAATTTAAACATTGAGCTATCTCTCTCAGTATCCTCTTGAGTGAGCTGGCTACCTGTATTAGAAAGTAAATCCCTTAATTCCTCAGGGATTAAACCATTCCAATATATGTTTCTTTTCTTGTCCAACCTATAAACCTACTATTTCCAAATAACCGCCTTTTAATTCCTGAGCTTTTTCAAAGGCGACTCTTATCAAATTTTCAACTCTAGTATTTAAATTTAATTCTTTAAAATCCTTATCAACACTAAATAATCTTTTGACCAAAAACCCCTGAGGGATTTCGTTTAAGTTCTCTTCATAAGAAAAGCTATGATTTAAAAAGATCGTAAGAATATCTATATCACTTAGCTCACTTGCCCTAAGTTCTTCGGGAGTGCCTTGACCATTTACTCTCGCAAAGGACCATTTCAAGTATTTAAGGAGAGACTTATGAGTAATTTCTTTACTAAAGTAGCTAAAGGCTTGATCACCTTTTGCTTTATAATTATTTAATATATTCTTTCTAAGATCAAGAGAGACAAGTCCTTCAACATTTGGCAATAACCACTCTTTCTTAATGAAAGACTTTTCACTTTCACTCCACATCGAATGACAAAGTGGATAATCCATAAATAAAAGAATTGTGAAATATTCTTTTAAAAATGCCATGTCACTATAGCCTAAGAAAAGGGCCATCAATGTGGCAAACGAAGCCGTTAGAAAGTTTTTTCTTTGGACCTCTTGTGGGAAAGATAAGAATAAGTTTTCTTTTTCTTCGTTAAGGGAATAAAAAACACAACCCATCATAAAACAGACATCTAATCGATTTGTAGGAGACTGCTCTTCCCAAAGAGTTGGATAGAGCCAATTTATAAAATCTATTCTCCATTCTAGTATTAACTTCTGGTCGACAAGATTCACCGATTGAATTTCTATTAAATGAAAAAGTTTAGTGAGTCCTGTTTGAAGCCACACTTCATTAAGAGACGAGTCACTTTCTAAGGTTAGACCCTTACTTATCCACCTCTCTAGTTCGGAGCTTTGACAAAAGTCACCACATGATTTTAGCAGTACTTTTTTTCCATTACTTTTTTTCCAGTAAAGATCAAAAGGAACTAATGGACAAAGGCCAAGGAGAGAAACAAAATCTCTTTCCTCTAAGAATTTATGAATGGATTGCTTGTGCAAAACCAAGACCCTCCTAACTTAAAAAATGTCACTTAACTTTTCGGAATTTATAAAGAAAAGTAAAAGGAGCAAATTAAGCGGGTAAAGTTTTGCCTAATCAAAATCCGAGATAAAAGCTCGGCTTAATTTAATCGAATTGGATTATGACACTTATACTGATGAGTCTCACTCTCATTTGTTATATCAGGATAAACTTCTCGACATTTATCCGTAACATTCCAACATCTTGGGTGAAAATGGCAGCCAGTAGGTGGATTCATTGGACTAGGAATGTCGCCTTCTAGAAGTATTCTATCCATATGAACATTGGGATTAGGCTTTGGTATGGCCGAGAAAAGTGCTTTAGTATATGGGTGACGGGCTCCACCATAAAGCTCATGAGATTCTGCAACCTCAATCATATTTCCCAAATACATAACTGCAACTCGTGAGCTAATGTATTCAACAACTTTTAAATCATGGGCAATAAATAAATAAGTTAAACCTAAATCTTTTTGTAGATCCATGAGAAGGTTCACAACTTGAGCTTGGACAGATACATCAAGAGCCGAAACGGGCTCATCACAGACGATAAACTCTGGCTCTACCGCTAAAGCTCTAGCGATACAGATTCTCTGTCTCTGACCACCTGAAAACTCATGTGGGTATTTATTTAAAGTATCTTTTGGGAGCTGTACTTGATCAAGTAGTTGATAAAGTCTATTTCTCCTCTCTTCCTTTCCAGGAAACAAGTTGTGAATTTCCATTGGCTCAGCCAAAATTCCACCAATTGTCATTCTAGGATTAAGAGAAGCATAGGGATCTTGAAAAATGATTTGCATTTTTCTTCGCATCTCTCTCATATGAGTAGAATTTAAATCTACAATATTTTGACCATTAAAAATAATTTCACCTGCAGTCGGCTCAATAAGGCGTAGCAGAGACCTTCCAAGGGTTGTCTTTCCACAACCTGACTCACCAACGAGACCTAATGTTTCGCCTCTTTTAATTGAGAAAGACACATTATTTACGGCATTTACCGCACCAACCTCACGACCAAAGATCCCCCCTTTTATTGGAAATCTTTTAGATAAATTTCGTACTTCTAAAATGTTGTCAGTCATATATGTCCCTTAAAATTAACTCAATGGATGAAAACAACGCACCATCTGGCCCGGAGAAACAGATTCTAACTTAGGCTCTCCGTGAGGCCCTTTGCATTTCTCAGTTGCAAATGCGCATCTATTTTGAAAATTACAGCCAGCAGGCAACTCAAAAAGAGAGGGAACCATTCCCTCAATTGTTGGTAGCCTTCCCTTTGCTCCACCGGTTGTTGAATCAAATGATGGGATTGATTCAATAAGACCTTTTGTATAAGGATGCTTTGGATTTCCAAATAAAGTTTTTACATCTGATTGTTCAACGATTTGGCCGCAATACATAACGGCTACGTCATCACAAGTTTCGGCCACAACACCAAGGTCATGGGTAATCATAATAATTCCCATTCCCATTTCGGTTTGTAGTTTTTTCATAAGCTCTAAAATCTGAGCTTGGATAGTAACATCAAGTGCAGTTGTAGGCTCATCAGCAATAAGAATATCAGGCTCACATGCCAAGCTCATTGCGATCATTACCCTTTGGCGCATTCCCCCGGATAATTGGTGAGGATACTCTTCAACTCTCTTTTCTGGAGAAGGAATACCTACAAGTTTAAGCATTTCAATGGCCTTCTCGGCCCTTTGCTGTTTAGAAAGTTCTTTCTGGTGAAGTTCGAGGACTTCTTCGATCTGATTACCTACCGTAAACACAGGGTTTAAAGAAGTCATAGGCTCTTGAAAAATCATGGCGATTTTATTGCCACGAATAGATCGCATTTCATCGAGAGGAATATCTAAAACATTTTGCCCACGATAAAGTATTTCACCAGCAGCAACTCTTCCTGGGGGATTTGGAATAAGGCGCATAATAGAAAGTGCTGTTACGGATTTACCCGATCCAGACTCTCCAACTATCCCAAGAGTTTGCCCTTTATAAACTTCGAAGTTTACACCATTAACAGCAGTTATTGTTCCGCGGTCAGTTCTAAACTCTACGACGAGGTCTTTTACATCAAGAATTTTTTCGGCCATGCCAATTCCTTTTATTTGCCCTTAAGCTTGGGGTCTAAAGCGTCTCTTAACGAGTCCCCTAATATATTAAATGCCAAAACAACAACCATCATTGCAGCTGTTGCCGCAGCCAATTGCCACCAATTTCCTCTAGCAAGCTCTAACTTGGCATCATTAATCATCGTTCCCCAGCTTGGAACACCTTGAACACCAAGGCCTAAGTAAGACAAGATAACTTCTGATTTGATGGCAAATTGAAATTGAAGAGAAAAGTTAATTATTACGATATGGAATACGTTTGGGAGAATGTGTTTAAAAATCTTTCTAAAGTCTCCACCGCCAATGGCAGTAGCTGCTTGAACATATTCTCGGTCTTTGTGTCGAATAAATTCTCCGCGAATTAAGCGAAATAATCCAGTCCAACTGGTCAAACCTAAAGAGAGATAGACGGCAAGAATGCCCTTACCAACAATGAAAGCGATACTAATAAGAAGCATAATTCCGGGTACAGAACTAACTGTGGTGTAAAACCACACTAAAACTTCATCAACCTTTCCACCATAGTAACCCGCAAGTGAGCCGAGAGTTACACCAATTAAAACAGTGAGTACGCCCGTCACAAGACCAACAGACATTGCGATTTCCGTAGCTTTTATCGTTTTTGCAAAAACCGAACGACCAAAAATATCAAGGCCGAATAAAAACTCACTAGAAGGTGGTGCATAAGAAGGTCCAACTTCTTTGGACCAATCAGACACAATTAGCCCCGTTGTACTCAGGAGTGCAACGACACTGTAGATTAGGACAATACTCATCGCAATGACAGTAGTTCTGTCTGATATCAGAGAATCCCAAGCGTGATGCCAAAGTGATTTCGACTCTTGCTCATTTGCTGCCATGGGCTTCAAATCCTTTAATTAAGTTTTACACGTGGATCTACAACAACATAGAGCACGTCGGTTATTACATTAAACACAATAGTCGCAATAGCACTTAAAACAGCCATTGCTTTAATTACAGGAAAGTCAGAGGAATTAACGGCCTTAAGAGTGATTCCACCAAGACCAGGTATTCCAAAAAATGATTCAATCAATAAGGAGCCTAGAATTAAGAAAGGAATTCTTAAGACAACGTAAGTAATGATTGAAACCATTGCATTTTTCAAAACATGCTTAAACATAATCTTTCTCTCACTCAAACCTTTAGAGCGAGCTGTTCTTACATAATCTTGGTAAATTTCATCTAACATTACCGTCCTGTAAAAACGAACGTCGGGACCAACGCCTAAGATGATAATTATGATGATAGGAAGCAGGACATAAGGCACCACTTCTGGAAAGCCCTCTTCATAGCCAGAGATCTCAAATAAACCGAGTTTAAAGGCAAAGAACCACTGACCGACTAAAATATACACTAATGAAGATATACTCATTAAAGCGACGCATACAAAGACCGTAGCTTTATCTAAAAATGTTCCGCGATAAAAAGCAACAAAAAGACTGATTGAAACAGAAATCAGAAATGACAAGAAAAAGGCGGGAAAAGTTATTGTCATTGAAGGGATCGCTCCCTGCTTAATCATTTCAAAAATTTCCTGCTTAGTAGACCAGCTTCTTCCAAAATCAAAAGTAAAAGCCGACTTTACGATATCAAAGTATTGAACATAGAGAGGCTCGTTTAATCCCAAAGCCTCTCTTAATTCTAAAACCTGAGCCTTAGTTGCATGCTTACCCAACATGGAAATGGTTGGATCAGGAGATACAACATTAAAAATCATGAAGATTAGAAAACACACCCCCAAGATGACAGGGATGACATAAAATAATCTTCTTAGAACGTATGAGGTTAGACTCACAATAATCCTTTAATTAAAGTTTCTTTAACATCTCGGCTTTCAAGTTTTTATCAATATTTAGGTATTGAGCAATACCTGCATCAAAATCAGAACTTACAAAGTTTTTTAACCATGAATGTCTTAGAACAAAGCTCTGTCTGTGTACACCATAGATCCAAGGCACTTCTTCTGCAGCAATACGATTCATCTTTTCGTAAAGTGCCGTTCTCTCAGGACTATCCTGCATAACGGCAGCAACCTTAAAAAGTCTGTTCATTTCAGGGTTGTCATAACCTGATCCGTTAGCACCTGGTGCTTTATTAGGACCATAAAGAAGTTGAAGGAAGTTCTCTGCATCAGGATAGTCTGCTCCCCATGCAATTCCATAAGCCATTACGTTACGAGTGGTAATTTTCTTTTGAAGTTCTGGCCATGGGTTTTGAATAACTTTTACAACGATACCAATTTTGGCCATCTGCTTTTTAAAGTATTCACCAATTTGTCTTGAAACAGTGTTGCTTGGGCAGTCATAAGTAATTTCAGGAAGACCTTTTCCTTCTGGGTAACCTGCTTCAGCAAGTAACTTCTTCGCTTGCTCTAACTGTTCTGGTTTTCCATTTCCTCTGTATGGGTTTACATAGTTTTCAATGTGCCCTGCAATCCCTGGAGGAACAACGGATTGAGCCGGAATTGCCTGATTGTTATAGAAAAGCTTGTTTGAAGTATCTACGTCATAAACAAGAGACATTGCCTGGCGAAGTTTTACATTATCTTTAAAGAGCTTTAAGTCGTGATTAAATGCTGTGTAGGTTACATCAAGTGACGGCGAAACCATCAAATCGATACCTTTTGTGCGGTATTCTGGGCTTAAGTTTTTAGCGTCTGGAATAACTGTATCGAAGTTATCTTTTGGAACACTCACGTATTCAACTTTACCTTTTTGAAAATTTAGCCAGCGTGGTTGATCTTCTTCGATGATATTAACAACAACTCTATCTACCAACGGAAGCTTTTTCCCACAGTCTGCGAGAAGACCTTCCTTTTCAAACTTAGCAGAAGCCTCACAAGGATACTTCTTCTCGCGAAAGGTTGGGTTCTTAACATAAGTTATTTTCTTTGTTTGTGTAAAAACACCATCTTTAATAGCGAATGGTCCAGTACCTACAGGGTGATTGAGGAACTCATTACCATATTTAGCAACAACCTCTTTAGATACCGCAAAAGTGAAAGGCATTGCTAACGCATAAAGAAACTGAGGAAATGGTTTAGCCAATTTAAATTGAAGGGTATAGCGGTCAAGTGCCTTAAGTCCTTCCACTTCTTCCGCGTAATCAACGGTCGGAAGTTCTGTGTACTTCTTTCTCCACTCATTTAGACCCAAAATCTTTTCGTCTAACAACCACCAGCCAAGACCTTGAAGTTTTGGATCTGCAAGTCTTTTAATAGAGTAAACAAAATCTTCAGCAATAAGCTCGCGCCCTTTTCCTTCTGGAAAAGCTGGATCATCTTGGAAAATCACACCTTTTTTAATTTTAAATGTATAAGTAAAACCATCAGCTGAAACCTCAGGCATACTTTCTGCAAGATTAGGCACCAATGTATAAGGTCTTTTTAAGTAGTGATATTCAAGAAGACCTTCATAGATCCGCGCCACTTCATTTGATGAGTAACGGTCACTGGCATAAATAGGATCCATGCCTTTAACTTGAGAGCTAACGGCTAGATTTAGTGTTTTTCCTTTTATGCTTTCTTTTTTTGTACAAGATGCGCCTAAAAGCCCTACTAGAGTTAAGAGCAATAGGATGACTGAGGTCTTCTTCATATTTTGATCCTTCGTTGGTAATGCAGAAAAATAAAATACAATTTAAAAACTAACTTGAGTTTTTTAATAATTTATTTTGCATGTCGCAAATTCAAGTGAAGTTTATATAGGAAAAATTGCTGTTTTTAAAGGGATTTAGATTTCGGCTTAGACTCAAGGCGCCATTGAGGCTAATTAAGATCGCAGCTTGAAATAAATAACTCAAGGCCCAACAACCTGCGCAATGGCTTTTCCTTAGACTTTTCTGAAAGAGACATTGTGAGGCGCTTATACATTGCGTCCCACTCGAAAGCACGAAGCTTAAACACATAACGATCGCCGATATTACTTGTCGCTATAAAATCATTATCTTCTAGATAGATGTGCCAGGGTGAATCACCCCGAGAAACCCTACGATCTTTTAAGATGACCAAAAGCTCCGAGAGGTTTTTATAAAAAGCATTCAATAAGAACTTCATTTTTTTAGACTTTATTTCATTTTTAAGGCGCGTAGCAAAAGTTCCACTAACACCACTCTTTGAATCATTCTTAGCTAAGTGAAAAACAAGAAGCTCTTCTCCAATAAGAGGAAGTCCAAAAGCTAGGGACCATTTATTATCGCTGGGCTGCCAAAGGCTCTCATAATTGAAGACGTGACGACCGCCAGAATACTCTATTCGGCCTTTACCCTGACTTGTAAGGCAGATAGAGTCTATAGCTTTAATGACAGTGGGATCTTTAATTTTTTTTGTAGCACAGCCTTCAAGGCCAATTAGTACTAAGGTGAGGAAGAAGAAGCGGGCAGTCGAATATCCTGAAGACCACCAAGCTCTTTTAATACATCCCTTCTTTCCGATTCTAACTTGCAATTTTTTAAAGCCTCCACAAAGAACTTCTTAGCTTTGTCATATTTTTTCAAATCTTTGTAGATAATAGCTAAATGTTTTGCAATGACAACATCAGACTCAACAAGCTCAAAGGCCCTCTCGAGCTCTTTTAAGGCTTTATCCACCTGGCCAGTCTTGTAATAGTACCACCCAAGACTGTCTCTGATATACCCATCGTTTGGTTTTAACTCAATCGCCTTACGAATAAGAGAATAGGCCTTCTCTAGATCTTCATTATTCTCAAGCATACTGTAACCAAGGAAGTTAAGAGCATGAGCATTCTTTGGATTTTTTTCTAAGATTTCTTGAACAATACTTCTCGCTTTTCTAAAGTCATTCACCTTTTCGTATAAAGATGCCAAATAGTAGTCATGCCCTTCCGAATAATCTCCCTGATGGCGAACTTTTTCTATAGAAGCGATTGCTCTTGGGTATTCTTTTAAACCCTCAAAGTATGTTGCTAACATCATTTGAAATTCAATCTTTAAAGCTTCTACGGATCCACCTCTTTGCGTAAGAAAGTCCTTATACTTTTCAGACCATTCTTTATCATTAGCCTGAACGAGAGACTGGAGGATTTGAGCGATTTGCATAGAACTATCTACATATAATGAACTCTCCTCATTGATTTTATTGAAGGAGTCTAAGGCTTTTTCAAAATTAGAAGTCTGTTGATACAAAGAGCCCAGGTAATAAAGTACTTTATCAGAAGTTGGTACTGCAGCTAAGATTTCCTTGAAAACCCCAATCGCCTTGTCGAACATTTTAGCATCAGTATAAAGGATACCAAGTCTAACTCTCAAATTAAGATCACTTTGGTCAAGTGAGCTTAAAAGCTCGGCATAAGGTAAAACTTTTTCAAACATTTCATTGGCGAATAAAACCTGGACCATACGAGAGAGCACGGGAAAACTTCTTGGATTCCCTTTTAAAAAGGCTTCATATATTTCTACAGCACCCTTAACGTTTTCTTTTTCTTCCTGCATAAGACCAAGCGCCATTGCTGCTTGATAATAACTTGGGTCTTGCTTCAAAGTAATTCTCAATAGATTTTCAGCGGCTTTAGTCTTCTTTTGCCTAAGGTACACTTTCGCCTGGTAGTAAGTAAAAATAGGCTTTGAGTCTTTTTTGGCACAACCCTTTAGAAGTGAATGGGCTTTTGAGTACTTCTTTTCTAAGGTGTAGGATTTAGCAAGAAAAACACAAGCTTCCTCACTTGAAGGGTGAACTTTTAAAACATTTTTATAAACAACTTGAGCTTCGTCAGTTTCATTTAAGGCAGTGTGAACTCCACCTAAAATAAGACCAAGAGTTTCTTCATTAAAATTTGTCTCCTTAAGAATATCCCCAAGAACCAATTTTGCTTCCACTAAGCTTCCTAAACGGATCAGCTCAACTGCATACTTCTTCTTGACGTAATAATCGTTTGGCTTCAATTCAAGCAGCTGCTTATATAAATAAGCCGCTGTATGTGAATCTCCTCTCATTGAACTATCATTGGCTTTTAAGAAAAGATCGCTTGCAAGAAATTCGATCGCTTCCTTACCACCCTCTTTTGCTGTTACGACCATCTTTTTCATTCTCTCATCAAGAACTTTAAAGGCTTCAACAAGTTGGCTTTGCTGCTCTTGCTTATTAAGGACCTTTCCTTCCAGGGAAGCACCAACCATTTGGCCAGCAACATCCTCTTTCTCTTGGTTTTGAAGAGCCCCACAGCCAGCAAGAAGGATAAGAGCAAAGGACAGAATCATAGGTAAAATCTTAAACATTTTAGTACCTTAAGCTAGGGTAAAGGTCGCGATGACCCATATCTTTAAGCTTATCGACCGCTTATGCGGGCCAATGAATAAGACCCACCCAGAAAGACATTAGAAGCAAAAATTACCCTGATAACTGAGTCATTCACCAAGTAGAGCTGTCGGATAACTATTCATTTTTATTTAGTCACAATGCTCATAATGCGGTGTAAGGATTTTTTCAGGGCATTTAGGTTGACAGCATCATTTTAATGCTGCTATCCATAGTCCTCGAAAGTTAAGCGAGGCATTAAACAGTTTCATGCCCCTAATAGCACTGATAAGTCACTGATATTAGGACTCCCAAAAAGGGAATTTATTGAAACTACATAAGTGCTAACGGAAAATTTTACACTGAGTGTTAAAACCTTAATCATTCGTTGCTATAAGTCAGGAAGATTAAGACATACACACACTATTTTATAAACTAACTAAAGGTAACTATTAGCCTTCACACAAATAGGGGAAATTAAGATGAATGACGTAAGAATCATCAAACGCTACCAAAATCGTAAACTTTATGACACACATCAAAGCTGTTACGTAACATTGGAAGAAATTGCTCAAATCATTCGTGAAGGGCACGAAATCCAAGTAATCGATAACAAAACTAAGAATGACATCACTTACACAACTCAAATTCAGCTTCTTTTTGATCAAGAGAAAAAATCAACTAAAGCTGGTGATACTGAACTTCTTAAGCGTGTTATTCGTTCAACTGAAGGTACATTCACTGGTTACATCCGTAACCTAGAAGGTATCGAAGCTCCAGTTGTAGAAGAGCAACCTGTTGCTGAAGAATTCAAGCCTTTCATGAACAACTCTGAGTTCAACACAACTTCTGTTGATACACCTTCTACTTTAAACTAAGATTTAAAGAGACGATGTTTCATCAGAGAGACTAAATGAACTTGAAAATTTTAAATTCTATGAAAATAATGGTGCCAGTGGTTTTATTAATCACTGGCACTTCTGTTTTTGCCAAAGACACTATTCAAAAGCTAACTTCCAAAGAAAAGGCCGAAAAGGTTAAAGATGAAGTTAAGACTGTTGCAACTGAACAAAGAATACCATCAGGCGTAAGAAAACATTCCGTAGGTATCGGTATTGGTCAGACCTTTGTTGCTGGGGATTTTCAAGATACTGGAGAAGATCAAATCACTTGGGATCTTCTTTATAATTATTCGGCAAGCTATTCCTTTGACTTGCTTATCGACTTCCATCACTCAAAACACAACTTTAATAATCAATATACACAACTTACCTCCCTAAACCTGGGTATAAAGTCTAAGCTTTATCAAATTGATGCCTTCTCTCCGTTCGCTGTGGGTGGATTTGGCTTCTACGCGCCCAGAGTTAAAAGAGAAGTTAATGGCCAACTCCTTGAATCTGATACTAAAGTAGCTTTCGGATACCACCTTGGGGTGGGCGGTGACCTTAGACTTAACGAAAATGTCACGATAGGACTACTCGGTCAGTACCACAACCCCTTTGATGTTAAGCAGGAAGTAGGTCCAGAAGTTGAAGGTCGATACTACAAATTACTTATCACTGCCTTTTATTCTTTCCAATAAGAAGCCTCGCCTCATTATCATTACCGGAAAAGGTGGAGTGGGAAAAACCACTCTTGCAATGGCAATAACTAAAGCTTACGAATCCGTTGGAAAGAAAGTTCTTTATAACTGCTTTGACCAACCACTTAATAACAGCCTTTCAAGAAATTTAAACCTTCCTCACTTTCTCTTAAAGATGGAAGACTCAGCAAAAGAGTATATTGCCAATAAACTCGGCTCTGAAACAATCGCTGGCTGGATTCTTAAAACTCCATTTTTCAGCTCACTCTTTAATATGCTACCAGGCCTTGGACACATGATCCTCCTAGGACACATTATTAATAAACTTGAAGAAGACCCAGAGCTTACGATTGTCCTAGACTCCCCTAGCTCAGGTCACGCACTGACAATGTTTGAAAGCCCACAAAACTTTAAAGAAATGTTTCGAAGTGGCTTAATTGTTGAAGACATTAAAAGAATGGAAGATTTTATTTTTAAAGCTGACCAAATGAAGGTCGTCATTACGGCACTGCCAACTGAGATGGCCCTCCAAGAGGCACAAGACCTTGAGCTGGCCTTAAAACAACGCCGAGTTCATGACATTACTCATGTTGTAAATGACCTTTTAAAAATATGCCCTTCACTAGAGGGTTCTACAAGTGATGAACTCCCAGACTTTCTTAATAAAAAGATTTCTATGGAAGAGGAACTTCTAAAAAATCTCGATTCAAGCTGGCGCTTAATCCCTCATTACACTCACGATAAGCCCTCTAGTATTATTAAGGAGTGTTCTCTTTTACTTACAAAGGAAATGCATGATTCCTAGTAAGAAAATTGAAATCTTTTGTGGAACAGGTGGTGTAGGTAAGACAACTCTTGCCACGAGCCGCGCACTGAAACTTGCTCAAACAGGTAAAAAAGTTCTTCTTATCACTATTGATCCTGCTAAAAGACTTAAACAAATACTAGGCCTTGAAAATGCCAATGAGGGTGAAGTCATTCAACTTTCAAACGATGTGTTTGGCCCTCACTCAGATAATATCTTTGCTCTTTTAATGAGTCCCAAGGCAACACTTAAAAGAATGGCCAGCTTATCAGGTGCAGGCGAAAGTCTTGATAACCCCATTATAAATATTTTAACTAGGCCATACGGTGGGATGAATGAGATTATGGCCATTATCGAAGTTCAGTATCAAATAAGTACTAATAACTTTGATTCTATTGTCTTAGATACACCACCTGGCAAACACTTCATCGACTTTCTTGAGTCCACTCAAAAAATTTATCAATTCTTTGATAAATCCTTTGTCGATATTTTTAAGTATTTAGGGAAAAAGTTTACAAATGAAAATGAGAAAGAAAAAACAGGCCTTCTCTCCCTTCTTGTTCAAACTGGTGTAAAAAAGCTCTTAAAATACCTTGAAAAAGTCACCGGTGAGAGCTTTGTTGAAGAGTTTATTGATGCCATTAGTGGGCTTTATCGTAATCGCAAAGCGTTTACAGATGCTCTTGCCTTTCAGGAGCATTTAAAAAAGCCTGAAGAGTCCAATTGGTTTTTGGTGACAAGTGTTGACCAGCAAAAGGTTTCGGAAGCTTCTGGTCTACAACTAGACGCTCAGAAATTTATGCATAAGGACTCCTACCTCGTAGTTAATAAGTCGCTGATGCCATATCTTAACGCTTGGCAGCCTAATGAATCGAGTACCTCCCTCGTTAAGCTTCGCAACTCTATGAAAGAAAGAGAAAATGCGATAAAAGGGATGGCAACCGAAGGCTACAAAGAAGTGCTCTTTTTTCCTGAAATTTTGGGCACAGAGCCTAAATCTCACGTCAATGAACTAGCACAGTCTTGGAGCTAAAACTTCGAGGAAGTTATGGAATTTAAAATTAATACAAAGGCTGAATTAGAGGCCTTTATAACCTCTAATTGGAATGACCTTAATCAGTGTCTCGATGAAGAAATGGAGAAGCTTCCTTGTCCTATTTATTCAAGTGTCGATATAAGAGAATCAAAAACGAAATTCGCTCCTGTCGATATGAATATATATCCCGCAGGATTCAATAATCTCTGCCAACTCGACCTAAATGCCTCGGCAGAACACTTCAAAAAAGTTATTAGTGGGTTTAAGCCCACACCTAGTAAAATTGCACTTATTCCTGAGTCACATACGAAGAACTTATTTTATCTTGATCACTTAGCCTACCTACAAGTCACTCTAAGAGATGCAGGCTTTGAGGTTTCATTCGTTAGCCTAGATGAAGAGTTATTTGGAGATACACAAGAGATAACTCTTACTAGCCAATCCAAATTTGAATTGAAAATACTAAAAGGTTTTGTCGATACTGATGGAATACTAAAAGCACCCGGCCATATTTTTGACCTGGGCCTTTTAAACAATGATCAATCTGACCCTATCAATGTTGACTGGAGAGCATGTAAAACTCCTATTCACCCTACCCCCCTAATTGGTTGGTACAGAAGACAAAAGAGTGAGCACTTCAACTACTACTCTGATGTTGTAAAGACCTTCTCAGAGAAGTATTCAGTAAACCCAGAGCTTATTATGGCAAGGTTTAAGGCCATAGAGAATGTTGATTTTTCTACTAAAGAAGGACTTGAAGACATTGCAAGTTCAATTGATGAACTTAAAGTTGGCTTACCTGAAAACTCTAAAATCTTTGTTAAGGCCAGTCAGGGTACTTACGGAATGGGAATTTCAGTTGTTTCCTCCGGTAAGGAAATCCTCGAGATGAATCGCAAAAATCGCGATAAAATGAATATTGGTAAAAATAAAATCAAGTTCACTTCCGTCGTCATTCAAGAAGGGGTTGACTCTATTTTAAAGTACGACGACATGGCAGCAGAGGTTGCAATCTATCTTGTTGGTGGAAAACCTGTTGGTGGTTTTGTTAGGGCCAATTCCCAAAAAGACAATCAAGAAAATCTTAATAGCCGGGGAATGGTTTTTAAAAAATACTGTATTAGTGAAATTAAAGAAAATAATGACTTCCAGGCCAAGGAAGCAGTTTATTCTATTATCTCAAGGCTCTCCACGATGGCAGGAGCACTTGAAATCAAAAATGTAATGGCAGAGGAAAAGTAAATGACAAATTTAATGACTGGGGCAAGAGCAAATGTTGTAGAAGCGATTGGAGGAACTCCTATCGTAAAACTTAATCACATCACAAAAGGCATGATGTCAGACATATATGTAAAACTTGAATACATGAATCCTGGTGGATCCACTAAAGATAGAATTGGTGCTTATATGCTGGATCAGGCAGTCAAAGAAGGCACTCTTAAGCCTGGTGGAACGATAATAGAAGGTACCAGTGGAAACACCGGAGTCGGCTTGGCCATGTGGGCAGCCGTTCATGGCTATAAGTGCATATTTGTTCTTGCTGATAAACAATCTAAAGAAAAAATAGACAATCTTCGTGCCTTTGGTGCAAAAGTTGTCGTCTGTCCAACAAATGTAGCCCCTGAAGATCCTCGAAGCTATTATTCTGTTTCAAAAAGACTAAGTGAAACTATACCGAACTCTTTCTATGTGAATCAATATGATAATCTTCACAATCGTGCCACTCACTACACATGGACTGCACCGGAAATGTATGAGCAAACAAAGGGTGACTTTGATGTCTTCATGGCGACAGTTGGAACAGGTGGCACAATTTCTGGTTGCGGGAAATATTTTAAAGAAAAAATGCCCAACGTAAAAATCGTTGGAATTGATTGTGAGGGCTCAATCGTTGCCCATTATGCAAAAACCGGAGAAATGTGCGAAGCAAAGACCTATGTTCTTGAAGGCGTTGGTGAGGATTTTATTCCGGAAAACTATGACTTTGAAAATATTGATGACTGGGAAGTTATTGGTGACAAAGAGTCTTTCCTGATGACAAGAAGACTTTTAAAAGAAGAAGGTATCTACGCCGGTGGTTCAGCCGGTGCTGCAATTTGTGGTGCCATTAAATATGCTGAAAGACAAACTGAAGCTCAAAAGATTCTCGTCTTACTTCATGATTCCGGAAATCGTTATGCATCTAAAATCTACAATGATGATTGGATGAGCGACAATGGTTACCTGGACAGTTCATTTGACGTTCAAATTAAAGATGTTCTTGCTCTTCTCAACAAGAGTGGTCAAATTGAAACAATCAGTGATTCAGCCACTATTGGAGAGGCGATCTCCCTTATGGATGAAAAAGGTATTTCTCAACTTCCTTGTGTAGATGCAAAGGGAAATATCAAAGGAATTGTGGCCGAAAAAACCCTCTTAAAACCTGTTATGATGGGTGAATTCAATAAAGAGGATAATATCTCTCTTGCCTTTAATATGAACTTTAAGATGGTAAACAAGAATGAGCTTCTTTCAAATGTTGCTGATGCTCTCCTGCAAAAAGAAGTCGCTCTGGTGATGGAATCAGGAAAACTTGTCGACATTTTAACAGACATTGATGTTCTCCAATATCTAAGTAAAACGCGCGCTTACTAAAGATTAAAGAATGGCAAAGAAAACAATGAAGTTTGCAACGAGAGTCATACACGTCGGTGGATACCCCGATAAGGAAACGGGGGCCATCATGCCTCCAATTTATCAAACATCAACCTATGTTCAATCAAGCCCGGGCAAACATAAAGGCTATGAGTATACCCGTTCACATAATCCGACGAGGACAAGACTAGAAGAATGCTTAGCCAGTTTAGAAGAAGCAAAGTACTCGATAGTTGCCTCAAGTGGAATGGCGATTGTCACTTTAATCCTGCACGCTCTTCCAGAGGGCTCGAATATACTATGTGGTGATGACGTTTACGGTGGAACTTATCGTATTCTTACGACAGTTTTTAATAAAATCCATAATATTCACTTTATTGATACGACTGATACATCAGCCGTTGAATTGGCAATGAAGGAATATAAACCAAAACTTATCTGGTTAGAATCTCCGACAAACCCCTTACTTAGAATTACCGATATTAAGAAGATTACAGACCTCTCGAAAAAGCACAAGGTTCTCTCTGTTGTCGACAATACGTTTATGAGTTCTTATTTTCAAAAGCCGCTAACACTCGGAGCGGATATTGTTATGCACTCTTTAACAAAATATATGAATGGCCACTCTGATGTCGTTGGTGGTTGCATGATGACCAATAACAAGAGCTTTTATGACAAATGCTGGACACTCCAAAACTCACTCGGTCCAAGCCAAGCCCCATTTGACTCCTGGCTAGTATTAAGAGGACTTAAAACTCTCGCGATTAGAATGGAAGCTCACCAGAAAAATGCCTTTAAAATTGCAAAATATTTAGAAGGCCATTCGCTAGTTGAAAAAGTCGTTTATCCAGGACTTAAATCTCACCCCCAACACAAAATTGCGAAAAAACAAATGACAGGCTTTGGTGGAATGATTACGTTTTTTCTGAAAGGTGACATTAAAAAGTCTAAGAAGTTTTTAGAAAATGTGAAACTCTTTGCTCTGGCCGAATCTCTCGGAGGAGTTGAGAGTCTAATTGAACATCCCGCTATCATGACTCATCATTCTATTCCAAAGAAGGTTCGAGACGAACTTGGAATTAGTGATAACTTAATCAGGTTAAGTGTTGGCATTGAAGATTGTGATGATCTCATTGACGATCTGGAAGCTGCCTTTAAGACAATCTAAAAGAAACCTTTGCCACTTTCTTCTTTTTTCTTTTCTTCAACAGGCACCTCTATCTCGGCGGGAGCTGAAATATTCTCTCCACCAATAACTTCTGGTCGAGGCGCACTCATTTCTTCTACTGGCCTTGGAGCATCTTCTTGGTTAATACTTTTTAAACCAGATAGTACTCCGTTATAGTCTTGCCCTCTATTAAAGACGATTGAATCATCTAAATACCTCTTAACAAGCAAGTAGGCACAGTATGTTTTTCCATGAGTCGTCTTTAGATTTTCTTTTTCTCCCTCAGCAAAAATAAGTCCATCATCCTGGATTGTCTGAAAGATTTTATTTTGCTCTTGGCAAAAGCTCGTATTATTACCTTTTTTACAATCAGTCTCTTTTTTGATGACTTCTACGGCACCAACTCCCTTTTTAATATGCACTGGTTCTCGGCACACATCCACAACCCAATTCTCTTTTAAATATTTAAGTCGTTGATGATATACGGATATTATGCAGCCTTTCTTCTCTACTTTTAAGACAACAGGAAGTAATCCAAAAGGTTGCCCCTTATGAGTAACATCAACCTGGTACTCATCCGTTAAACACTTATTTTCATCAAAGGCGTGAAGGTAAGAGCCTAAAAGAAAACATATTATACTAAACTTGAATAAACGCATTGGCATCGACCTCTAGATATATTACGGAAGCATCAAACTTTAAAAAATCTTCTTCATTATTCTTTTTTAATTGAAAAAATATTTCATTTAGAACTTCTCTTGGACCATTATCAAATTGCTCAAGGATAATCTTGTTCAAAAGTCCTTTTTCCCCTCGAGAGTCAAAATTCTGAAGCACTCCAGGACTTGCATATATTAGCTTTTCCCCTCTTTCAAGTTGACCGCTATAGTGAGCCTCTTCAAAGAAGTTTTCATTAAGGGCCCTCTGGTTTTCATTGGACAGCTTTCTTCCGTTCGAGAAGTATGATCCATGCCCAAAATGAAAGCCCTCATATTCAAATGTACGAAGGTCTAATCTTAGAATATCAAGTTGTAATGCCTGGGGGGTTTCTCTATCAATAAGATCTAAATCCCGGCATTCATTGATAAGATTTTCTAAAAAATCTTCAATTAGCTCTTTATTAGCATTTTTTACTTTTTGAAACTCTTCGAAGTGATTCAAAGCAATAGAGGACGCAACATATGACTTAGAGTGGGTTACAATAATGATGATCTGTTGATCGTCTTTTTTTATATCGAAAAACTCTCCTCCACTACTAAAGCCGGCTGCAAATTTTGAATAGAGATTAATTCCCTTAATCTTCTCATGGCGTAACGGCACAACATTTTCATGAAGTTTTTTGACTCTTTGAAGTTCAATTAAACTTTGCTCTAGGATTTTTCCTAAATGAATTTGACCGGCACCAACTTCTGCTCCCGTACCGAGCACCTGACTTTCGAAAACTATTCTCTTAAACCAAGGAACATGTAGCAGGGCTGGCTTTGAAGTATCGATAAAGCCCAGAAGGCTTTTATTAAAAATAGAGCGGCAAAACTCAATTTGCTTTTCACTTATTTCACCATCAAAAGTTATAATGGCTCCTCTTGGACTCAAAAAAGTTTCCTCTCCCAAAACCTCTTCTATGGAAACAATCAATATACCAACATGTTCTTCACTTAATTTTTTAAGTTGATAAAAATTGATATTCGAAAATTCCATCTTCAACAGATGATTTACGGCATTCCAATAATCTTTTTGAGAATCTCCAAAAGATTTAGGACTATAGGAGAATGATAAACCATTGGTTTTTTCCATAGCGACTATTTTAGACTAAATAGCGCTTGGACTACAGAAGATTTCCAAAAAAACAGTGCGTCATCATGGCACAATGACCTTGGTTTTCGGCTGAATTGTTTTTTCAGCCTTTTCAGCATCATTACAAAAGTCAGTGGGCTCATTAGTATTGATATAGTGAAGCTGCACAATGCCACAGTCCTTTTCACTAGCATAAACATTATTTATCACACATTCTGGATCTTTCTTATTCACAGAGCTCCACTTCGTGTTCTCACGACATTGGAAATACGCAAATTTGTCTACACAGGCCCAATGCTTCCCAATACAATTGTAAATAAGACCTCTACCAAGTCTTTTGTAATTTGGTGGTTCAACATAATCCATCTTTGGGTCTATTGGTTGATCACCAAGTTTATTTTCTGTATTACCAATCTGATCTTTTAGAGATTTATTAAGGATTTCATCTACCTTATCATCCATTGCTAGTGAGTTTTTCTTCTCTGTTTTCTCTCCTAATTTAGCATCCATTGGCTTCTCTGGTGTTTCAGGAGGAATCCCTGTTGCATCAGTTGTCGGCTCAGGTGTCGGCTCTGGCGTTGGCTCTGGCGTTGGTTCTGGCGTCGGCTCAGGCGTTGGTTCTGGCGTTGGTTCTGGCGTTGGCTCAGGTGTCAGAGCAGGTGTTGCTACCGGAACAGGTGTTTGCTGGGCCACAACAGCTGGATCTTCAATATTTTTCTTTGGCTTTCTCTTAGGTCTTTTTTTCTTAGTCAGAGCATTTTTTGGTGGCTCCGGGACTTCGTTACCAGATTCTCCACTTAAGAACTGATCATAAACTAAATATAATATGACCAAGACTAAAAGACCGTTAATTAAGAGTTTCTTTTGCTTTTTCTTTTTAGCGTCTCCGTCCTCTTCCTCGTCTTCATCATCGTCTTCGTCGTCGCTATCAATAATAGTTTTTTCGCTTACATCTGTTTGTGTATTTTCATCCTCAGGGGCTCCAGGCTCTACTTGAACCTTGCCTGTATCTTCTTCAAATTCCTCGTCAAAATCTTCTTCATCCTCATCAATTGATTTCTTTGATGGGATTTTGGCTTTAAGATCTTGAACAAAGCCTTCAAACTTCTCTTTTAGCTCATCAAGTTTACTCATATTCCACACTCAATTGGTTAACATCGGATAAAAATAATTTTGTCATATTATGGAGAGCACAAAGTTTCCAAATCCAACAAAATTGTTTATATCTATATTAACTTATCGAAATTTTGTCAGAAAAGTTTATATGTGCCCGATAGATGATGGAGTAATAAAATACGATCGCAGTCAATTTGAGCTCTCAAATGCTCTAATGGCCGATGAATTCAGTGAACTTGAAAAGTGGAGAGATACACTCTACAAATTAAAGCTCATTGGAGAATACCTGCCTGAAAAGATAGGTTATGGTAATTTAAGTCAAAGAAAAGAGTATTTATTCCTTCATAAAACTGAAAATCCCCAATTCATTATTACAGGCACACAAACTGGTGGTTTGCCTACTTTATTTGGAGATCACTATACCAGGGTCCTTGATTTTGACCTTGCTAAAAACTTAGTAAAAGTTAAAGGTCCTCTTGAGGCTTCAAGTGAGGCACTTACCCACGCCGCAGTCTATGAGGGAAACACAAGTATAAACGTCGTTTTTCATATTCATTCCACCGCAATTTGGAAAGGAATGATAAAAGAAAATTATCCCGCGACAGCAAAAGAAATCCCCTATGGTACTTTAGATATGGCGCAAGCTGTTCAGAACATAGTGAAGAATAACGACACAGGTCTTATTGTTATGAAAGGTCATGATGACGGTGTGATTAGTTTTGCGCCGGATATGGATACCGCTGGAAAATTGCTTTTAGAGGTATACGATAAATTCGGGGGGTAGTCGCTTATCGCTTCCCACAAGTTTAATCCACCAATCACGGATTAAAAATTGCAAGGTTCTCTCACTCTCTTCCGTAAAAAGAAACAAAGAAAAGTTCTCAAGGCCTGAGGAGAGCATAATTACACCCGTTTTTGTGACGGGATTATAAGCAAGCTTATCAAAAGAAGAGATTAACTCTTTTGGGGACTCATTCTTGATAATTTTATGAGAAGGAATTATTCCTAAAAACGAAACTTTATTTCCGAATTTTTCATGAAGCTTAAACCCAACTGTCCCCAGTGTTCTTCTATGATTAATTTCACCGAGAAATTGAAATTGTAAAGTTGAACCACTCATGAATTGATACATATCAATTTGGAGGAAATCTACTTTATAATGGGAATGGCAATAATCAAAAATTCGCTTTACTTCCTTCTTGATAACTTCATTTTCGGGGAATTCGTTTTTTATCAAACTTCCCTTAAAGGTACCTTTAGGACCGATGTGTGATTGTGTGATGTTAACTTGATTGTGATCGACGTAAACTCCAAAGTCTCTAACTCGCTCAACCCACCGCTCTACAAGAACTGGATACTTCGAAACTTTGTCCACAGTGAATTTTAACCCCTGTCCAGAAAAACCAAACTCATCTTTAATGACAACTTCTTGATTAATTCCCGCCAAGTATTTTTGAAGATCGTTTTCTTTAGTAAAGACCTGACCTAAATTAGCGTCTAAACCTAATTCGTCTCTTATTTTTGGTAGAATCAAGTTTGAATTGATTTTTTTTTCTAAATCAAAATCATCTTCATTATTTAATTGTCCCCACCATAATTCATAACGATCTGGAGTTGCTGAATAGGACTTTGATGTGCCTGTTAACTCTTCTATATATTTTAAATAATCAGCGCTATAGCTTTTCTTGGTAAATAGCGCCTGGTTTTCCTCGTTTAACCAAAAGAATAAGTACTCTAATTCTCCATCTAACTTATTCCAGGTTGGGAATTCAAAAGATGATCGATTTAAGGCCTTTTCAAAATCAATATTAACGAGGTAGTAAGTTACTTTTTCCACTGTTTTCTATTCGTTATGGAAAAGGAGTTTTGATAATTTTTTACACTTTCTATAAAGTCCCGGCCTAGACCGGCTTTTTCTCTACCGATATCATCAAAGCGAATTCCCTTTGCCCTTGCAGGAGTGAGTTTACCAGGCAGACTTTCACAGTAATGATTCCAAAGATCATCGGGTGAATTGGTACTTTTTAGTAATTCGATACGCCCTCTTGCAACGTGTTTAATTTCATCTTGATAAACTTCTTCCAATATTTCATAAGTCTTAATATCACCTAGATCTTTAAAAAGTTCTTTATAGTATTGCGCAAAATCTAAATTGGCTTGTTCAAAGGTCAATGAAATGACAGCATAAAATTGATCCGATGAATGAATTTCGTCCATGAAAGACCAAAAAAAAGAGTTTAAAGGATAGTCTCCGAAAGTCGTATGAAAATCCTTCATCCTTTCAAGATAAAGAGTCAAATGCTTTTGCTCCTCATCAATCGTACTTACGAGAAGCTTTTTCTGTGAAAGTGAAAGTTCAGGAAAAAGTAATAACGCTTGTGCCATCATTTCAATGGCGAGAAGTTCATGATTAGCAAAGAAATGCAGAGCTTTTCCTTTTTCTTTATCAGACTTTAAGGCGCCTTTACTTGGAAATTTTATCTGATCTTCTGAAAAGGCAATTTGAGCAGAACGAGCTGGAGACTGATATCGTGCTGATTCCCAGTTCTCATTAATATCCCAATTAATAGTTGTTGAGGATAGGAGTTTATCATCTAAGTTCCCTCCCATAAGAATTTTATAAGCGTAGTCATATAACTTCACTTAACTTTTTCCTCTTTTTCGTTTTCGCTTATCAAAACTCTTTTTAGCACCACGACCACTTTTACCTGGGCTTCCTCTTTTCATTGGATCTTTTTTATCACCGCTATTACCAGAATCACCAGGACGGCCCTTTCCACGGCGACCAAAGCGTCTTTCTTTAAAGCATTTTTCGCAAATATTAAATTTTGATTGATCAGCAAGCTTTGCACCACAACTAGAACATGTCGGGACAATCTTATTACTTAATAATGTATTAAGCTTTTCAATCGCAGCTCCCTTGTTATTTAAGAGAATCGCTTCGTCAAAAGAGAAGTTCTTATTATTAAAGTGACGGGAAAGCCATTGATAAAGCTCTACACATTTAATAGACGTTTCAAGATAGTCTATGTCATTTGAAGTAGGATCAATCTCTTCATTGATTATGGGGTTATTTTGGACATAATGATTAAGGATCCAAACATAATATTGTACATGATCGATAAGACCCAAATTAACAGGAGCGCAAGTGAATCCAAATATTTCAGCCTGTGTGAGAATACTATTTACGTCCGCATCCTCAACCATCTCAGATAGTTCAATCATTTCCTTAAGCTCGACACAATAGAAGGGCTTTTGGAAAGTCATCGTGTTAAAAAGTCTTAAAAATTCAGATAAATTTAACTGAGGGAGGCCATTTTCATCTAGTGCACCGTTAACTTTCCCAAAGATATCCAAGTCTGGACCAACCATACATTTCTTTTTCTGATCTAGATTTGATGACAATGCTTCGTTAACGATTTCACGACCATCCTCAACTTTGGTTAAGCAATTAACAAAGCCTGTAGGAAAGCGCTGGTACCGACCTGCCCTACCAGCAATTTGTTTAATCTCACTATCACTGATTTGGAATTCTTGAGAATTTATAAATTTCGTTAACGTAGTAAATATAATCCTTCGAATAGGGAGGTTCATACCCATCGAAATAGCATCTGTTGCTACAATGATATCAGTTTCACCTTCATCAAATTTTCTTGCTTGCTCCCTTCGAACCTCAGGTGAGAGCCTGCCATAGACTATAGAAACTTTAAAGCCAAGGCGTTCAAGATCTCTTTTGTATCTGAGAGCATTTCTTCTTGAAAAAACGATTAAAGCGTCAGACTTTTGAAGATCTCCAAGGACAACAGGCTCTTTCTCCACATTAAGTTCTGTCATTCGGCTGTACTCTTTAATTTCGAGTTCATCACCACATAATTCAACGATTTTTTTAACTAACTCTAAGACGGAAGGATCACCACAAAGATGAACTTCTTGAGCAAAAATATTTACCAGTGCTCGAGTCCATGCCCAACCTCTTTGACCATCGGTGATCATCTGAATTTCATCTATTACACAGCAATCAAAATATTCAGTAAGGCGGGCCATTTCAATTGTTGAGCTGTAATGGGTAGCATCCTCTTTTTCAATGACTTCTTCGCCTGTTAACAGTGTCGTTACAACACCTTTGTTGTTCATGGTATCGTAAAGCTCTGCCGCTAATAACCTTAAGGGGGCAAGGTAACAACCTTTCTTCGCTTTCGTTAATGCTTCTATAGCGTGATAAGTTTTCCCAGAATTAGTAGGGCCCATGTGATAGACGATTTTTCTTTTGATTGTTCTCGCCTCGGCATGAATCCAAAATTCTCCAATATAGTCCTGAAGAATTTTACCTGAAATATCCTGTCTCTTTAAAATCATGACAGATTTAACTAGCTTTTTAAATTCTCTAATCAAATATCTTTCATTGCGCCAAAGATGAGTCCCAAGTTGATTGAAAAATCTTTTAAACTCATCTTCTCCAACAAGATCATCCATAACCCCCTCTTCATAAAGATAGCCTTTCAAAAAAGGAACAATTACCTTTTCTCTTTTAAGGGCCAGCTCCGAAGGGTAGGTAAAGGTATCTTTGATCAAAGGTTTTATTTGAGAATCTAATCGATTAAGAGTCGATCTCTTAAGGCGATAACGAACTTTATGGAGAATCTTATCAATTCCCTTTTGCATCTCTGTATAGAGATAACTTGATTCATCTAAGGCTTCTTTCTCTAACTTTTCTGCCATTTGATTGGCCGTATCTTGAATTAAATCACGACAATGCTCCAAAACAAATTCACGAAGTCTTGTTCTATAGTCACCTAAGCAACTGACACATTGGCAATCTAACCCCGCGGACTTGATCTCTAATGAAAAATTTTCCTTAACGAGCTTTTGAGTTTCCTGATGTTTTACTTTTCTTTCATTTTGCCAATCTAATATGGTTTTCTTATTAAGATCTAAAATACTCTTACTAATGCCACCATCTTGACCAAAGAAAAACATCTCTTTCTCTGGAAAGAGACAATCATCCAAAAAAATTAGATCTAGTACGTTATCTCTTTGAAAAAATTCTGCTAATGGAAGAAAGTCTTTATTGAAGAGATTGATAAGGGAGGGATATGTCGAAAAAAACTCATGAATACTTTTTTGTATCTCTTCTACAAAATCCAGGATTTCTTTTGCTTCATTAATTTCTCGTACATAATCAATATCTTCATTGCGAAGTTCATTGACCCTAATGATCGTCTTTCTTTCTGAGTCTATAAATTTTCTAATAACGTCAAAGTCGGGTAATGTTGGAACATCATTTTGGGCCACAGTTTTCCTCGCTAAAGTGAAACAGTTAAATCTCTATCCCATTCTAACGAGGTCTGTGTAAAACGGCTAATTATCCAATTCTAAAACAAAAGCTAAACCCATTTTTGCAAATTTTTGAGCATGGTCGGCGTTATCTCCAGACTGAGAAAGAGTATCTCTGTCTGAATGTATATGACGATTTGAATCACCTTTTTTTGCTTCAAATGGCATCGAAGCTGGATAACCTTGAGAGTTCCAACTGGCGTGGTCGGAACACGCATAACCACACTTGTCATAACCCCAAGCAAGCCCCGGAAGGTAAGTATCAATAAGGGATCCAATAAATTTATTTTGTGCCTCATTGGTATAGTCTGACATCAAAACGATATCCCAATCACTTCCTTTAAAATTAGTCATATCTAATTGAAGAACACCGAGAACATTTTCATTATTTTCTTTAAAGCTTCCAGCAACTTCCCTTGAACCAAGGAGACCAACTTCTTCAGCTGCATAAGCTGCAAAGACAATCGTATTTGTCGGCCTATAGTTACCATTTACCAATACTCTTAGTATTTCGGTCATTGTTGCTATTCCGGAAGCATTATCATCAGCTCCAGGAGCCCTTGCACGGTCTCTTCCCCACCAACCGGCAATACTATCAGCGTGTCCACCAATGACGATTTTGTCATCTGTTTTCCCCTGAATCTCAACCATTATAGTGTCCTGAGGCCAACCACTATGCTTATAGCGTGAAACTAAAATATCAGATCTATGGGCCACCAAATTCTTCCAATAATCAAATAACCACAGCGACGACTCAGTACCTGTCTGACTTTTATAATAACGATTCTTGTAAGAAGAAAGCTTAAGAATCACTTCTCTAATATTAGTCTCCTGTACCTCTTGGATCATATTATTGACGGTATTTTGCTGGTTAATAGCGTAATCAACCATTAAGCTCTTTTGCGCAGAGAGTCTGAGACTTTGATTATCTACTTCTGACCAAGCTTTTTCCTGATCCTCGTGGACAACAAAACCACCACAACGATTAAACTTTTCATGGGCTAAATGAGAGATTCTCTCGAGATCATTTTCAGATACTTCCATTAAGGAGAGCTCATCATTTTCAAATAGACTCTGTTTATAATTACTTTTTCCTATTGGGAAAGCGGCCTCTTTTAAATCACGCCCAATTGTAATAATTTTTTTAGGGGCGAGAGCAAATGTAGAATTTATAAGAATAGAGCTCCCGACTAAGAGCCTCAGGATAAAGGAATTCATTTCGCCCTCCTATGGCGTTGAGACATCCTCCGTGATGTCCTGTTCAATTTGTGAACAATTCTATTTTAAGGTATTAAATTGCGTGATTCGAAGAGTATTGTCTGTTAACTTCTTACAAAGGTAATAGTATTCCAAATGCTGGAATAAAGGACGAATGAGGACATTATGAAAACTTGGCTCACTAAAACTTTTTCAATCAAGTACCCAATTATCATGGCGCCAATGTTTCTTGTGTCCAATGTCGAGATGCTTTTGGCAGCTGCGGAAAGTGGAATCACGGGCTGTGCGCCGGCATTAAATTGGCGGACACCTGAAGACTTTGAAGCTGCTATGAAAAAGTTAAAAGAGGAATGCAAGGGTCCTTTTGGAATCAATTTAATCGTCAATAAAAGTAATGTGCATCTTCAAAAGCAATTAGAGATTTGTCAGAAATATCCACCTGATTATGTCATCACCTCTTTAGGAAGCCCTCAAAAAACAATCGAGATGCTTAAAGACAAGGGTGTGAAAGTCATTTGCGACGTCGTCGATGTAGAATACGCAAAAAAAGTAGAAGATTTAGGGGCTGATGCCGTTATTGCTGTTAATAGTGGTGCTGGTGGGCACGCTGGCCCCATTGCGGCTTCCATACTAGTTCCCATGCTACTTAAAGCATGTAAAATTCCGGTCATCAGTGCAGGTGGAGTTGGAACTGGTGCAGGTCTACTCAGTGTTTTAGCTTTAGGCGCAGAAGGGGTTTCCATTGGCTCCCCTTTTATCGCCTGTGAAGAGTCTGCCGTTAATGATGGTTATAAAGACGCTGTCGTAGAATATGGTGCAAAAGATATTGTATTAACGACCAAAATTTCTGGTACCCCTTGTACTGTCATAAAAACTCCTTTCGTAGAAAAGGTGGGCACTGAGCAAAACCTGGTGGAATCGTTCTTAAATAAAAATAAAAAAATTAAGAAATATGCAAAGATGCTTACCTACTATAAAGGCACCAAGCTACTTGAAAAGGCTGCTTTTTCTGCGACTTATAAATCAATATGGTGTGCTGGCCCTTCAATCGAATTTGTTAATAAAAGAGAAAAGGCCGGTGAGATTGTTACTCGTTTAATTAAAGAATACGAACAATCCTATAAAGATCTTCAGGAGAGGAACTCGTAGTAAATGAGTTCGTTTTTCAAAACTCCCCCTGTATTAAAACTTCCCAATTTTAGAAACCTCTATTTAGCAGGGGCAACTTCGGAGCTTGGGAGCTTTGTCACAGAGACCGTTTTAATGCTCTTTGTTTTCAAATTAAGTAATCAGGACAAAAGCTACCTTGGAATTTTGCGGGCAACATTTTTAGTTTGCTTAACTCTTGGAGGAATTCTTGGTGGTCCTATTGGCAATTCTTTTAATCGAAAAAAAGTTTTAATGATATGTGATTTAGCACGAATTCCCTTGCTCATTTTACTGTTCTTTATTCAATCTATTCCCATGGTCATTGCTTGTGACGCTATCATCGCATTTTTCACGGGTATTTTCAGACCCTCTCGCCATGCACTATTAAATGAAATCGTTCCAAAAGAGAAAATTAAGAAGGCCAATGGAATCTTTGGGAGCACCAATGCCATATTACATCTTGTTGGACCATTATTAGGAGCTACAATATTTGGGCTTCTCAATAGCATTGACCTTGTACTCGTTATCGATTTTTTGACTTATCTATTTGGGATATTTTTACTTAGTAGAATTAAATACATTCCTCAAAAGAAGCTTATCTCAGAAGGAAATATCCTAACCGAGACTTTTGCTGGATTTGGCTATCTTTTGAAAAGAAAAGATTTATTGGCCATTAATCTAAATGGCTTTTGTGCTGGTCTTGCCATCGGTATCCTAATTCCCCTTCTCGTTCCGTTTACAATTGAAGTCCTTGGTAAGACCGATCGACACTATGGAATTCTCATGACCTTCTTTGGCCTTGGAGGGATCATTGGTAGTTGGTCGGCAGAGTTTGTCTCAAAATATCTTCCCCATGGAAAAGTACCTCTTCTCAGTATATTTTTTGAAACAATTGTTTTTATTCTTTTTATTTATAATAGATATTTTTTGCTTTCCTGCTTAATCCTCTTCTTTTGGGGTTACTTAGTCTTTGTACGAATAACAACACAAATGAACTTTATTAGTGATACTGTAGAAACATCGAAGCTCACTCATGTGTACGCTTTACTAGAAATGTCATTTATAATACCTAATATTTCTGGTGGTATTTTGATTGCAGTACTTGGAAATAATTTCAAAACGATGGAGCTGCTCACAGGTGCTGCCATTATATTTTTCATATCGATCACAGCAAGACTTCCATTCAAACACATGCGTTTGCTCTGGAATGTAGAACCCACAGGTGTTAATAGAGACATCCAAATATAAAATGGTCCTCATTTATGAATAACAAAATTTGGTTAAGAAGCGAAACTAAAGAAAAAGAAAGAAGAACCCCACTGACCCCAAGTGATGCAAAGAAGCTGATCGAAGCAGGCTGTATCCTTCATGTAGAAGACGATCCTAATCGTATCTTTTCAATTGACGAATATAAGTCTGCTGGCTGTATTATTGAACCTGCCCATTCCTGGCGCAAAGCTCCACTAGACTTTATTATTCTTGGCCTAAAAGAAATTACAGACCAGACGATAACCTTTTCCCACCAACATATTTACTTCGCTCATATATTCAAAGGTCAAGAAGGCTCTGAAGATATTATCTCGAGATATATTTCAGATGGTGGAAAGCTTTATGATCTTGAATACTTGGCAAACGAAAATAATAAAAGAATCGCTGCTTTTGGTCGTTGGGCCGGCTTTGCAGGAGCCGCATTTGCTTTGGATAAATTTTATAACAATCACTCAAATCTCGGGCCCTATTCACCCCTAAAATCTTTTGATTCGGTCAATGATTTATTAGAAAGTATTCAATCAAAAAAGCTGGTCAGCAATGCCAAGCCAAAAGCAATTATCATTGGTGCTCATGGGCGATGTGGACAAGGAGCAAAAGAGCTACTGGATCAATTCTCTATTGAGGTGACTCAATGGGATTACGAAGAAACAAAAGCTGGTGGACCATTTATTGAGATTTTAGATCATCAAATTTTTATAAACGCTGTATTAATTAATAAGAAAATCTCCCCATTTATCAATCAGGAACTTCTTAAAAATAACGACAGTAAATTAGAGATTATTGCTGACGTAAGTTGCGACCCAAATAGTGAGCTTAATCCTATTCCTATTTACCATAGCCATACAACTTGGGAAAAACCATTTTTAGAAGTCAGTTGCGATAATAAGAAAATTGAAATTCTCAGTGTAGATAATCTGCCTTCCACACTTCCTCTTGAGAGCAGTATAGATTTTAGTGAACAGCTCATTCCTTATCTTACTGAACTCGTACAAAAAAAGGGGAGTTTACCACTCCCCTTTCAAAACGCTTATAATGTATTTAAAGAATTTACTAAATAAGCCCAGCTCTTTTTAAGAGTGCCTCTGGACGAGGTTCTTCTCCTCTAAAGGCCAGATAAAGCTCCATCGGGTGCTGACTTCCACCTTTTTCAAGGATATTTTCCTTAAAAGACTTTGCTACTTCTTGGTTAAAGATTCCCTTCTCTTTAAACGCTTCAAATGCATCTGCATCAAGGACCTCGGCCCATTTATAAGAATAATAACCTGCGGAATAGCCGCCACGAAAAATGTGGCCAAAGCTTACACTCATATTTGAGTTATCAACTGTCGGAAGTAACTCGCAACTCTTCATCGATTCCCTTTCAAAAGATCCAACATCTTGAATTGAGCTAGGGTCAGAACCGTGCCACGCCATATCTAAAAAGGCGAAAGAGAGCTGACGAATAGTTTGTCTTCCCTCATGAAAATTAGAACTGGCTTTGATTTTCTTAATGAGTGACTCAGGAATTGCTTCACCTGTTTCGTAATGATGAGCAAATAAATCAAGACATTCTTTTTCAAAGGCCCAATTTTCTAGAATTTGAGAGGGTAATTCTACAAAATCCCAGTAAACAGAAGTTCCGCCTAAACTTTCATATGTACACTTCGAAAGTAGTCCATGTAATGAGTGACCAAACTCATGAAAAAGCGTTGTTACCTCATTAAAGGTTAGTAAAGAAGGCTTTGTCTCGGTTGGCTTTGTAAAGTTACACACAATAGAAACATGAGGACGATAATCAGTTTCACCAATTTTATATTGATCGCGATAACTAGTCATCCATGCACCAGCTCTTTTTCCTGCACGAGGAAAGAAGTCTGCATAGAAAACACCTACATGTCTCTTTTGCTCATCAGTTACTTCAAAGGCTTTTACATCTTCATGATAAACAGAAATATCTCTTCGTTCTTTGAAATTTAAGCCAAATAATTTTTTAGCTACTAGAAAGACACCTTCAACAACTTTTTCAAGTTGAAAGTAAGGCTTTAGCTCTTCAGCATCTATATCAAATTTTTCTTTCTTTAATTTCTCTGCCCAAAAGGCAGAATCCCAAGGCATAAATTCACTGGGACTAGGACCACCATTTTTCGCAGCGAATTCTTTTAGTTCTTCAATTTCTCTAATCGCAATAGGTTTTGCTTTATCAAGGAAGTTATCAAGAAATTCTCTTACCTTTTGAGGTTTTTCCGCCATTCTTTCTTCAAGTACAAAGTCAGCATGAGTCGCATACCCAAGAAGGTTCGCTCTTTGATGGCGAAGAAGGGCCATTTTTTTTACAATATCTTGATTGTCAAAATCATTTCCTTTAAACGCTTTAGAACTAAAGGCCCTATGTAACTTTTCTCTTAGGGCCCTATTTTCTGCATAAGTCATAAAGGGAACGTAGCTTGGATAATCAAGAGTAACAGCAAACTTTCCTTCTTCTCCTTTTTCCTTTGCCAAAGATGCAGCCGCTTCAATACCTGATTCAGGCAAGCCGGCCAATTCATCAACACTATCTAAGAGCATGAGAAAATCATTTGTTTCTTGAAGTACATTGTCCCCAAATGTTAATGACAAATGACTTAGTTCTTTATCTATTTCTCTAAGCTGATTTTTCTGTTCATCATTTAAAAGGGCACCATTTCTAACAAATCCAACATATTGTTTTTCTAGGAGCCTCATTTCTTCAGTGTTTAAATTTAAAGAATCTTTTTGTTCATATACAGCTTTTACTTTTTGAAAGAGTACCTCATCAAGCTGAATATCATTTGAATACTCAGTAATGATGGGTGAGAATTCTTTAGCAATATTTTGAAGCTCATCATTTGACTCAGCTGAGTGAAGATTAAAAAAGACCGAAGCCACTTTTCCAACAAGCTCACCTGCGTGTTCCATTTTTTCACAAACATTTGTAAAGGTTGGTTTCTCCGTATTATTTTTAATTGCCTCTATTTCCTCTTTACCTTGTTTAATAGCTTCTTGAAGAGCTGGGAGGAAATGCTCTGCCTTAATGAGGTCAAATGGCACAGTTTCAAAAGCGGTTTCATATTTATAAATTAGTGGGTTCATTATTCGGCCTCCAGACTTGAGTGGTGCAATTTATAGCGTTTTAAAAGGGGAAATAAGCACAATATCCACGCCATTAAAGATACCCCTAACAATGAATTAATCAAGTTTCCGGGTATTTTTATTAAGATTATTGAAATCACACCTTTTGCAAGGCGGTATGTAATCATATCAGCTACATACTTTGCTCCATACTTTTGAATATCGCTTAACGCATAATATAGAAGTTCTTTTGCGGCCCCAAATATAGAATAGTCTAACCCTTTGAAAATAATAAATGTTACGGCCATAGGCATCATGCCATCGCCAAAAAGGAACCCACCAAAGAAGAAAGTCATTCCATACACCAAGGGAATACAAAGCTGAGTAATCGAAGTTGGAACGAATCTTAACAAAAAAGGCAGAATGAGAATTTGCGCTAGCAATGAAAAGCTATTTATCGCAGCATAAATTTTACCTAAATATTCTGTCTTTGAAATTGAATCAGTGAACGTCTCATTCAAAAAAATATTAAATTGATAATTACCAATATTAATCACAAACTGACTAAGAAGGACCATACCAGCGATTAAAAAGACAAACGTCTTTATTCCCCTTATCGATCTTAAGGGACTTCTCTCTTTTGCTTCTTTTAAATGTGTATGTCCCTTAGAGGTATAGAAAAAACAAGGTATTGTGAGAGCTATTATAAAAAGGCCCGTAAAAAATAACGAGCTCTCTCCGAGCTCTTTTACCAAACTGGTTGTTATGAGCCCGCCCAATATACCACCACTACTACCAAGTGCCCCTAATGGTCCATAAACGACCTTAGCTACTTTCTCAGTAATCGAGGAATTTAAATGAGCAAGAACAGAGTGAACCATTAAAACAATATAAATCTCTTTGAGAACATAAAGAGGATAGGCCCAAATAGTAAGACCACTTTGGTAGAGAAAAAAGAAGACTGCAAAAAATATAGTAGTTAAGCCTGCAATCCACGTAAAAAGAGTTTGCGGACGTGTCTTTTTTTGAAACTTATTCAAAATGCTGACAAAGATAGATAGTCCTATTGTTGAAAAAATCCAAGCATAGGGTGAGGCTTTCGCCCCTAAGGACGTCAATAAAATGCTCGTAGTGGTGGACCTCATTAGAGGGTAGGAAAAAAACAAAAGAAAAAGGGTTAATCCCATACGGATCAAGTCAACTTTTTCTCTCCCCTCCAAGGACAAAAAGACCGAGTTAATCTCTCTGGCTTTACCAGTAATTGACACTATTTATCCTTATTTTCCGGGACGTATTTCCATCTAGATTTGTTTATAATTGAATAATCAAAGACCATAAAGGTCTTTATTACTCTTCAATCAAGTATAACGGAGTATTATTAGTTATGGACCAAGATTCAGTCATTATTGTCATACCAGTTTATAACGAAGAAGAGTGTATTCAAAAAGTCATTGAAGATTGGAGCTCTGAACTTAGTCTAAAGAAAGTTAATTTCAAATTACTTCTCGTTAATGATGGAAGCACAGACCAAACCGGCCAAATTCTCGATAACCTAAGTCAAACCAATAGCAGACTTTCAATTATTCATCAGGAAAATCTAGGTCACGGATCTGCCGTAAAAAATGGCTATATCATGGCAGTTTCACAAGATTGTGATTTTGTCTTTCAAACAGACAGTGATGATCAATTCACTCCACAAGACTTCATTAAGCTCTGGGAATTAAGAAATACCTCCCCTGCCGTTTTTGGCCATAGGATGCATCGATATGATCCAACCCATAGAAAGTTTATTTCTTTTTTTCTAAAGAAATTCATCTTTAATCTTTTTCAAGTCAATATTCCCGACGCCAATATTCCCTACAGACTTTTCAATCGAAGCTTTTTAAGTCACTTACTAGCGACCTTAACACCAGGCCTTTTTGCTCCAAACGTATTTCTATCAATTCTTTCATTTAAGAGTTTAGGAAGCTGCCCAGTTGTACCGGTGAGCCATTTTGAAAGAAAAGGAACCGAGGCTAAACTGATAAGATGGGGCCTTATAAAAGCTTGTTTTAAATCTTTTTGGGATGTCCTTACATTTTCCTATCAGCTCAATCAAAAGCTTTTATATATTAGAGAGAGCCAAGATATAATCAAGCTTAAAAGCATTGCAAATAACCCTAAAGTTACGGCGCTTGCAGCATAATAAATGACCCATTAGCGGGAGAGAGATGGATCATTCAAAGCGTTGGACCTCGGCAGATGTCTTATTTATATTTATTATTCTATCTATTGGTTTTTTCTTAAGATATTACCAAGTTGATATTCGTCCTATTCACCATGATGAGTCCCTTCATGGCATGTATTCCCTTTATTATTTAGAAAACCCACTCATCAATTTTTATAAATATGACCCCCTTCTCCACGGGCCAATGCTTTATCATACAGTACCTTGGTTTTTTTGGCTTTTTGAAGTCAGTAAATTTTCATTGAGACTTCCTGCCGTTATGATCGGAACCCTTTTGCTCGTTTTACCTTTATTTTTGAAACGTTTCCTATCAAAAGGAATGATCTACTTTCTGATGATTCTTTTAAGCCTAAGTCCCACCCTTACCTATTGGTCTCGATTCATCAGGCATGACAGTTTTGTTTTGCTCGGTATCTTTATTATGATTTGTGGTTATCTAATACCTGTTAAGCCTCTCAAGGCCATACTTTTGGGACTGGGTTTAGCCTTTCAATTTTGCGCAAAAGAAAATAGTTTCATCCATCTTACGTTTATTTTAGTTTATATTTTTTACGAGTTTATTTTTTGCAAATTTTTTCAACCTACCTTTAAAACCATAGCCTCTAGTATTTCTCAGTATATGAAAGACCACCCATTGGCGAGTCTTTTAGGTGTTGGTGTGTTCATTACAACTTTTCTACACTACTACACAGCAGGCTTTATATATTGGGACGGTGCCCTTGATGGACTTTATCGAAAATCAATCGTCTATTGGTTTGAGCAACACCATCAGGAACGGATCCCCGGTCCTTTCTCATTTCCCTTTCTCATCAATAGCTTTTTCGAATCATGGTGGCTGCCAGCATTAACTCTCCACCTCTATGTTTTCTATAAACGCCAGACATGGGTTGTTGGTAGTATTTTTATTTTCTCGATCATTGTAAGTGGCTTAACCCACTTCTTTTATGATGAACCCTTAATTAGAACAATTGCGTCCAATCTATTAAAATGTAAAATTCCGCTCGATCTCTACCTTTTTTTCCCATTAATCGCTCACGCTATTATCTCTACGAGCCTTTATATTTTTGAAAACAAAAGGGCTAAGGCCTTTACCGCCTTTTTATTTTTCAGTAGTTTTTTTACTTATTGCTTCTTAGGAGAAAAGGTTCCATGGTTGGCGATTTATCCCCTATTAACTGGAATCATCTTTTACTCGTTTGAATTTGATAGGACATTCCACTGGCCAATCATACCTGTGGTTCTCCTCATCTTTATCCATGCTGGCTATACAAATTACTGGGCAAATTTTAAATCTCCTGGCGCTCCAGAGAATTTACTAACGCAAGTTCACACGACTGATGCCTTTGAAAATTCAATGATTGAAATTAGAAGTCAGATGGAGTCTTTTGAGCAAGGAAAGGGTCCCCTCTTTCTCGTTTATAAAGGTGAAACATGGCCTACGACTTGGTATCTTCATGGGCGTAGAGAGTATCACTTTCATAAAAACAAACTTTCACTAGAAGACTACGACTACATTTTGGGTCAACCTAATGACTCTGAGCTTAACCGACTGCCCTTAGAGAGTTATCATAAGGAGCTAATTCCCCTAAGATCATGGTGGTTACCAAATTATGAGAAAATGACCATTGAAAATTTATGGAATTATTTCTTAAAGAAAACCCCATGGAATAGTTCTGGCAGCCAACAAAATGCTCTCTGGATTAAGAAGACAACACCCTAGTCAGCAATTAAATAATAATCAAAGGTCTCATTTGATTTTCTTTTGCTTTTATCGATTCCGCGAGGAATGCCGACAGTATTGCTTCTAGAGTTTAAACTATTTACCACTTGGCCAAGATTAACTTTGCTTCCTTTTGTCACTTGCAAGGTTGTCGTAAGACCAGAGCTTTCACTATCAATAGAAACACCTATAACATAGCCGCCACCATTGACCCCACGACAAGAGAGAAAAATGATTTCATCATTTACTCTCATTGAGCCATTTTGACCAAGGCCGAGTAAAAGCTGAGATGTTCTTTTACCGCTACTTCTCGTGTTCGTTTGGCTCAAAGAATTCCTGGAACCAATTCTAGTGTTGTTTGTTTGAGATGTTCCTTTTGAGATTCTATCTACTTTCAAACGACAGTTTTGGGTGACCATGGATTGTGTCTTATTAGAAACACCCTCACTATAGGTGTTAATGACTTTATATTTTTTCCGAATCCACTTCTCTACCAACTCCTTGCGACTTGGACTAATTTCAAGCTCTAAGCAATTTAAACTTTCTCGCTTGAAAACCTTATCTCTAGGAGCAAGAATGGCCGATACATGAGAGCTCACCTTATCGAGAGAAGTTGAGCCAGGAAAACAAAAACTCTCTAGGCCAAAAGCCGTTGGCATTACAAAAACCAATATTAAAGAATAGATTAAACAAGGTTTCACGATAATTTTTATGAGTTTGTTTCTTTATCAGAAAGATGTGAGTCACCCTCTTGGGACTCCATAAAATCTTGGGCCGATTTAAATTGGCATAGATCTAAGCTCGTTTTAAAGTTGAAGCTCTCAGGAATTACGCCCTTACCTTCTAAACTCTCACAAGTGCAGGCAAGATCTTTCATGAAATCAAAGAATTTTCGTGAAGTCTGTGGACTCATCAGATGCTCCATTTGGCAGGCATCGTTTTCGGCAATCGTTTCATCCACTCCAACAAAGTCTCGTAAAAAGTAAAAAAGAAGTGTTCTTGAAGAGAGAATTCTATGAACTTCCTTATGACCGTCTTCTGTTAACAGAAGAAACTTAGAATCATCCTCTTCAATGACTAAATTACGTTTTTTCAGGTTATTGACTGCTGTGGAAACAGATCCTTTAGTGAGCCCGAGATCCTTTGCGATATCGGTGACTCTTGCATAACCCTTACTCTCCTTGAGCTTATGGATCGTAAGTAAATAATGGACCATTGAGTGAGATAACTCAGCCTCAGGGATATGACTAGAATCTGATTTTTTCATCACTGATTTTTACCAAGTGGTGATTCAATTGGTCAATCGACAATTATTTATTGCGGTAAACTGTGCTCTTTGAAAACCGACAAATACGCACAAGTAACCGAAATCACACTAATACACAATCGGATTCCTTTGCCCTCTAGGCCCTAGAAGTATCTAGGTGGTAAAATGAAGGCACAGGTAATTTATGAAAATGACTAAGTTTTTACTGATATTCCTATTTCTCTTCTCTTGCCTAGAGCAAGGTTATGCACAGATTGTGGATGCCAAGGTCAAACCCGGCGAAGTCGAAGAAAAAGCGGACGCTGAATATGACCTTACTGATGAGGCAAGATTTGAGAGTCAGGTCTTTATCCATGAAGGTCTTTCGCAAAGAAAGATGGATGAAGAATGTGCCAAGCTTAAAGATCCCCGTGCGTGTAGTGGGCGGGGAAAAACGAGCTTTCTTGGAGTCGACTCAACAATTGTTCAAATGGTAGCAAAGGCTTACTCCATTATTGGAGGCATGATGGGAATGCAGGGTGATGCTTTTGACTTCGAAGTCCAAAGTCCTACAGCGGCAACAGAGGGTGCACCTGGGACTGATGGTGCACCAGCAACCGAAGGAACTCAAGGTGCCGAGGGAGAAGGAGGCACTAAAAAGAATTACTGTACACTTATTCCTGCAGCAGGCGAAGCGCTTGCAATGTTTACTCAGCAATTATCTCAAAATACTTTAAACTCTCAACCTGTTACTCAGGAAACACCTCAAAAAGAAATGCTTTATAGGGCGGCAAGAAGTCATGATGGCAGAGCAAAGTCAGCAAAAATTCAAGGTACTGTTTGGGGTGCAACGACTGCTTGCTATGGAGCCTATATGGCCGCAGGTGGAATTGTCATTAACACAAAAGTTATTCTCCAAGCAGCCGCTGCGGGCTTTTTAACAGCATTTTGGTTTAGTGAGGCAAAACAACAAGAAAAATATTCAAGAGAAATCAATGAAATCGCCGATAGCCTACCAGGCAGAGGTGATTGTAATCCCCATACTCAATTGAATTGTTACTGTGCTCAAAAAGAGACGATGTATGACCCCGTTCATTGCGTTCCAGAGCTTCACAAAAAAGCAATTGCAAACGAAAGCTTTCGAGTGCCCTGTGTTGACAAGGATCTAAAGCCAGATGCACAGTGCGACTGTATTTCTCGAGAAGCTTGTTTTGATACCGAGTTTTTCTCAGAGGTATCAGCTCCTGGGTTTGTTCAATTTGCACGATCTTCTGCGGGTAACGATTTTAGAAACCTTACGAGAGGGCAACTCACAAATGGAAAGCTCTCTGCTGGAAGTGGTGGAAGTGCGGCCGCTGCAAAGAAACTTCTAGGAGACCTTGCTTCTAAAGCCGATGGTGGAGGATCTCTCGATAAAAGTGGTCTGGGTGTCGCTGATGAATTTGAAAAATTTGGTGTTCCAAAAGCACTTGCGAGAATGATGGCCTCTCAGCCTACAACCGGAGCTGCGAAACAACGAGTTTCAGGTTTAAGCGCAGACCTCAATAAGTCTCGAAATAACTTTAATGCCGTCAGAAAAGGCAAGAGTTCCTCCGAGCTGCGCTTTAACAGTGCTAACGGACAGATTGGCCACAAGAGCAAAGGACAGGGAAATAACTTTAATTCCGTGCTTAATAAATTTAAGAAAAAAGGGTCCCCCTCAAACAGCAAAAGTGTTTTAAGATTTGCTCAAAAAGCGGAAAGACAGGCTCAAATTACAAAAAATAAAGATCGTCCTTTATTTGAAATCATTTCGAGGCGATACCAAGTTTCTGGTTGGCGGAGATTGGAAATACAATAATTACACTTAATCAAAGGTTCACGGATGAACGATAAATCGATTTTAACCCCTTTTATTATTTACGATCCAGAATGCCCTTTATGCGTGCGCTTCAAGCAAGCATTGGAGCAAATGAACTTTGATATGCCCCTATATTTTTATCCCCTTGATCACCCCGAACTATTTGTACAATTTCCGAAATTGAATAAAGAGACAATAAATAAGGAAGTTCACCTGATATTGGATGTTGAAGGCGAAAATGCTCTAAAAGGCCATCAAGTGATAGATTTCCTTGCTAGGCATAATAATACGGTCAAGAAATTTGCTTGGTTGCTTGAAACGGATATTGGAGAAAAGGCAAGCCACATATTCTATAAGAGTGTAAATAAACTCAGAGAGTCATTGCACAATCACTGCTCAAATTGTAAAAATAGATAGTAAATTTCTTAACGGAGCTAACTAGAGTGCAACTACCTTGGCACAAGACCCTCATTATTATTCCAACCTTTAATGAGATTGATAATATCGAAAGGATGATCACCACTCTTTATGGTCTCTACCCGGAAGTTAGCCTTTTAATCATTGAGGACGGCTCTCCAGACGGAACAGCTGATGTTGTCAGGAAGTTTCAAGATAAATACACCAAACTCTTTATGATCGAGCGCACAGGCAAGTTGGGCCTTGGTACGGCCTATATCACGGGTTTTAAATGGGCCTTAGAGAGAGACTACGACTTTGTCTTTGAAATGGATTGTGACTTCAGCCACGACCCTAAGCAAGTTCAGGACTTACTCACAGCCGGTCAACAAAATGATCTGGTTATTGGTTCGCGCTATATCGATGGCATCAGGATTATAAACTGGCCCTTTAAAAGACTCCTTCTCTCTTATTTGGCCTCTATCTATACTCGCTTTGTAACGGGTATTCCGGTCTTTGATACAACTGGTGGCTTTAAGTGCTTCAGTAAGAAGGCACTAGAAACTCTGAATCTTGATAGCATCATTTCTAAAGGTTATATCTTTCAATTAGAACTCAACTACAAAGTTTGGCTCTCTGGATTGAAAGTCAAAGAGGTTCCCATCACTTTTTATGAAAGAAGAGATGGACAATCAAAAATGGCCGGTGGAATTATTTTTGAGGCCCTCTTTGCCGTCATTCGACTTAAAGTGAAAGCTCTTACGGGGTCTTTACTGTCTTAGCTCTTTGACTGGCCAAAAGCATATTATAAAGAAGAGCTCCAATATTAAGCCTCTTTGAAGAAATTCTTTTACTTACAAAAATATTCCAATCAAATTTTAAAATATCAAATTTGCTGGGTTCTTCCATATACTTAATCATATAAAGAAAAATAGTTTGGGCATAATCACTTTTCGACTCATCTAACTTTGCAACTTTAATGATGGCGTCTTTATAGACAGGAAAGGCCTTATCCAACTCTTCTGGATCTATAATATTATTCTGATTCTTATCATACCTTAAAAAGGTTGATTCGATATTTAACATGGCACCAAGAAGGAGAACTAAATCTTTTTGAGTTTCAGGTCGCTCTTGATCTTGTGACTCTCTTGCAAAACCCTCAACAGCAGTTAGAAAGTTTAACTTCTCCTCTGCAGAACTCTCGTCAATATACTTTGCCAATTTAGGGAGCTGCTCCCTTAGGTTAAGCTCATTTAAAATAACGTCAAAAAACTCTGAACGGTAGCAGGAGAGAGAAAAACCCTCCACTTCTTTTACCTGAATCCATTCACATCTATTCTTAAGTTCAGAAACTAAATCATTGGCGGCCTTAATCGCAAAAAGCGCCAAAGTTCCATATTCCGCAGCTTCATTTGGGTCCATACTCAAGTTGCCATCAGATTGCCCCTGGAAAAGATCTGATAAAAACAAAGCATTTCTCGCAAAGTTTTCAGGATAAACACTCCATAATCCATAATCTTCTAATACAGGCTTAAATATGAAGAGAACATCTCTAAGCTCTTTTTCATTAAGTGCGTGCATATTTTTTTCAATTATCTTATGCCCATAAGCATTTGTGATAATTGTTGAAGCATATTTGATCATGAAGATCTCTAAAACGCCCTTTTTACTTCTTTTATAGGTGTCTCCATAGAACTGGGTCCCATCATCATTTCTAAATACTCTAAATCTACTCACCAAATCATTAAACTCATTTTTATAAGTTAAGATTTCATCTTGAGTAAAAAGACTGTAGTTCTTATGGTGGCGATAATTGAGGTGTCTTAAAGCGACAGGAGTCTCAAGTATATCTCTATAAGCATCATATGATAAATCAAAATAAAAATATCGCCCCAGAAACCCTTCGGCCATCTCTAACGCTTCAGCAATATCTGCAACCGTTATTGAATGAGCGTAACCTCCAAAAATTTTCTCTTTTAAATCCTCAACAGTAGGTTGGTAGGCGATAAGGGCAGGTTTATTTAAGGTATTTGAAAGTACTGTTAAAAGTTCTTCAACTGTCGTTACATGCAGATACTTCTGAGGAGTAACAAGTTGCCTCACCTCTTTTACGGCCTGATAGTAAAGCTTTGCCATATCTTGGTCTGAATGGGTTTCCTTTGATGAATAGATCAAATCAAATGAAACATTCGCTAAAGAATTTGATTTGTTTAAAATATTTAATAACTCAAGTTTATTAAAAGTGACCTTTGGGCCACCAACAAGAACAACTTTAAGTAGAGGTAATGTATCTAAAAGGTTTTCCTTAATAGGAAAAGATTCAAATTTACTTGCAAGGTATTTAGAAAATGCAAAGATTTCAACACTCTCAGGAAAATAGGTGTTTTGATTAAGGGCCGTGGTTAGATAGGACTGGAAATCATTAAAATTTTTAACAAACTGCTCTTTTTTCCAGTTCCAATTGTTTTTATTCCAACTTTTGTTATCCGTTACACTATCATTATATTTTTCGTAAAAGACTAGGCCTTCAAGCATAGAGAGTGTTAAGTGTGATATATTTCTAATTTCCTGGTAACTATAAGGGCCAACCTCAGTGCGAGAGCCAAGAAGGTGCTTTTTAACTTTGTGAGAGACCTCTACAAAGAGCTCCTTATCTTCGGCAAAAAATGATTCTATTAGTCCCTCTATTTCACCTTCTTTAAAAATTATCTCTTCTCTTCTGTGAGGGTAAACTTGTTGTGTAAGAACTTCTATATTTCTCTTGAAAAGAGAATAAAGTCCTGCATTTGAACCCTGATTTGCTTTTGATGCATACAGTAATGAAAAAGAGATACTCCCTAATTCTGGAAGACGATCTAAGAAAACAAAAAGCTGACTTCTTGTTAGGATTTCCCGCTGACCTCCCATGAAAAGTTTCTTAAGGGCCATTAATCCATTAAGACTTTCTTTACTTAAATTAAAAGTTTCAAATTGAGTAGATATTCTATTGAAGAATTCCTCTAAGTTAATCGAAGAGTCATTTCCTCTACCATGACGTGAAATTATATTTTTCACTTTCAAAGAAAAATCTCTAAGGTCACTCTCAAATAAAATCTGAGCACTTTCCATATCGATCTTATCTTCTTCAAAATATCTTAGGGTTGTTACAAGCTTTGCTAGCTTCAAATTAGCGACTCTTAATAGATCAAATAATGGTCCAATATTTTGTGTAGATATTGTGTCGGTACTATCGCGAAGAAATAGACTATTGATATCAAAGATAAGGCCTAGGCTATCGAGAATGATTTGGGCATGGCCCTTAAAAAACCTTCTAATAAAGCCACTAAGCTCCTGATCACTGACAGAACTCGCATCGTCTCGTTTCACATACTTTGTAAAATTAAGAAGATTCTCCTCAAGACAATCGATTTGCGCCTGAACGTCCTCTTCAATAATTTTGCTTAATTTCTCAACATCTATCTGACAGGAATTGGCCAGCTTATCGGATTTATAGGTTCCAGCATCCGTAACAGGCTCATCGCTAAAATAACCACAGCTTGCCAGCAAAAGGCCGCTTGTTAAGATCAATATTCTAGTCAGTAATTTCATACAGTTACAGTTTCCTCGACACATCATCTTAGGTAATTAATGAGTGCATTTGAAGAGAAAATGGACAATCATGGCATTTTTACACAAAGCGTCAGTTTTTAACGCAGGAAAAGCATAATCTTGGCAAAATGGGTCTCATGAATAGTAAAAACTTAATCAGAGCAACACTTCTCAACTTCGCACTTCTTGGAGCGAGCTCCTTTGCAGAGAGCAGCAATGAAGTTGTTAATGAAGGTTTTTACGATTCAAGCCGATCGGCGACAAGAGTTGGTTATGAGAAATTCGTCAGATTAAATCAACCTCAAAATAAAACCAGAAATTCTGATTGGATTGATCTCTCTCATACTTATTCATTAAGAAAGAACTCAATAGAGGGATCCTTTAATGGGGACCTCAGATTATATATTAACAATAAAGAAACTAGCCCTTCTCTTTCTGAAGCCTATTTAAGATATAAAGGCGAGAATAATTCTACCTATACCCTAGGCCGACAAAAACTCGACTGGCACCCGAATGAAAGTTTTTGGCAATTAGATCATTTTCAAAACACACGCGGCTTTCGTTTGATGGATATGAAAAATGAAGGTCTTACTGGATTTCACTACCAAACAAAAGATGGATCTCTTAAAACAGAAATCTTTCTAAGCTACTTCTATATTCCAAGCTTAAATCCATCGGTTAAAATAAAGGATGGGCAAGTTGTCAGTAATACCGATTGGTACAAAAGACCTCCGGAAAAAACAATCATTGCTAATCAAGAAGTCGATATCTTTTATGATCTTAATATGCCCGAATATAGAGATGTAATGGTGCAAAAGTCTCTTGGTGCAAGAATGACTTATGACTGGGGTGCTGAAACTACGAAAGGTCACATCAGTGGTTTCTCAATTTATAAGCCAGAGAGAAGGCTTCGCATAAACGCCGAGGCTTTTTATGATCCATCTCGAGATAGCGTCGTTGTAAATGCAAACCCAATCGTTAACCACCATGTTATGTTTGGTGCCGAGGTCAGACAAAAATTTGAAAACGCAGAGCTAATTGCGGGAGCGATTACTATTGACCCCAATGCTAGACTTGGTGCTGACTTTGATAGCCTCTCTCTTGAAATAGAAAATAACCGGACTCTTCAAAGTGAATTTTTCAAAGTAGAGCCAAAGTATAACAGAGAAAGCTATGCTCACGCTTCTCTTAACCTTCGCAATCAATTCTCACTTCTATCCGTTAATTACTTACGTTATTTAAGTAAACACGAGTCTGGCAGTGATGACTTTTATAGTGAGACTGTTAAATGGAAAAATGCATTGGGCTTTGGAGCCTCATATGAGTTCTATGATTGGCTACAGGGAACAGTTAACCTTCGCTATGATTTTGATCGTAAGGATAATCTCTTAAATACCCAGATAGTCTTTCTACCATGGCGCCAAAGTAGCATTACCCTCGGAAGTGAACTCATCAGATCTCCAGAGACCAATTCGTACTGGAGTGCCTATCGGGCCAACGACACTTTCTATCTTAATGTTGGCTATATTTTTTAGCGCTCAAAAGACTTTCGACTAAAGATTTCTCTATTGAATGGTTCAAAGATCATAAGAAGAACTATCCATGAGCCACCAAACTCTAAGATTTCCCCCTTCTTACCTCCTAAGATAAGCTCAGCAATTACAGCGAGAGAAACATAGGCCAAAATATGATAAAGCCTTGGAAGAGGGAGTGCCCAAGAGTCGATAAACTTTTTTACGCTCTCTTTCTTCTTATAAACAAAAGGTAAGATCAGAAAGTAAAAAACGATTCCAATTCCAAGGAACGTTCCAAAGATTAATTTATTTATTTTTACTCCACCAAAACGTAAGTTATGAAAATTCATTTCTTGTTGAGAATTATATTCAATGAAAAATGGGGGTACCTTAAAGTCAAACCATGACTGAAAAATCCTCTGACCCCAGCTTATTTCTTCACCTAAACCAAAAAAGAAAACAGCTGCTAAAATATATAAACCGAAGATGAATTTCCTCTGGCGAAAAGGTCTCAGAATTCGTGCTCTATATATACAAAGAATTGAGCCCATCAAAAGGGCCACTACTGTAAGCCATTCCAGCGGACCATCTTCTCTTACATAAGAGCCTTCAAAGTAAGTTAGATCAGTGCGCGAATA
>JAIPEG010000011.1 GCA_021737405.1 Bacteriovoracaceae bacterium | reverse complement strand
CAATAGGAGGTAGTGCTCTTACTTCAATACGGCTTTGTTGGGGAACAACAGCGATAAATTCAGGCGTTGGTAATGGTCTCGTTTCAAGCTCAGTATCGACATTATTTAAAATCGTGACAACTTTGGTAATCTCCGACTCACTTGGTTCTCCCTTTATTACTTCAGAGAGTCTGGCCGAGAGTTTTAGAAGATTGCTTGAGCGATTTCTCATAGAATTAAGAAGTAACTCTTGAGCATGATAGCGGTTTTTAAGGGCTTCACTCGCATTGGTGGGGAGTGGGTTTTCTAAAAGATATTCGCTTAATTTTTGAGCTTCAACTTCAATTATTGAAGCCTTATTCGACAATTCAGCTATTCTCTCACGAGGTGTTAATTCGGCCATAAGGCTTTGAGGAATAGAAATAAAAAGTAGGGTCATCAAAATGACCTTAAGGGCGCTTCTTTCAACATTTTTAACAGCTACTTCTAACAACATAGTTCTCGCCTTTTTATTTAATCTCTCAGTTCATTATCGATAGAATGGTGAATATTCTTTACTAAATTCGTATGGCTTGTGTGATTTCAGTATGTTACTTTGTCAGAAGAATTTATTGATGTGCCAAGTAAATTTGGCAATTTTTAAGGTCGAAATGTTGGCCAATATTTTTACACTCTCAAAATCTAGGAGCGAGCATAAATTTTAGGATGCTAGGCGAGATGGTGATTGTTTTGGTACAAAGTTGAATATATCAGGAGAAAGCGGCATGGGAACAGGTTTAGGAATTATCGGAGGCGGCCAGTTGGCGAGAATGATGCTGCCAATTTGCCTAAATTGGGACCAAAAGGTGGCCGTACTAGATCAAGACACTTCTGTGTGCCGACCAATTTGTCGAGACTTTCGAACGGGTGACTTTAATAAAGCAGAGGATATCTCAAGCCTACTCTCAGACTGTGAAACAGTAACAATGGATCTTGAGGGTGTGAGTTTAGAGGGGCTTCAGGACTTAGAGAAGAAAGGGGTTAGAGTGGCCCCAAGCTCTGAAGTGATTGGCCTTATTCAAAATAAATATAAGCAAAAACAATTCTTTTCAGAGCATCTTATACCTACAGCTCCCTACAAAATGGTTTCAATGGTTTCAAAGGAACTTGAGCCAGGTTTCTTAAAACTTCCAACTGGAGGTTACGATGGAAAAGGCGTCATCTCCTATAAAGGTGATTGTGACAATTTGCCTGCTTCCTTTCAAAAAGATGTTATGTGGGAAGAGAGGGTAGACTTGGCCCTTGAGCTCTCTGTTCTTGTGGTAAGAAATGGATATGGTGAAATTAGCACTTATGAAACAACTGAAATGGTCTTTGATCCACAGCTTAATCTTATTAAGTACACTTTGTTTCCAGCAAGAATTACACCTGTTGTAGAAAGTAGGGCACAAGAGTTGGCAAAGAAAGTGATGGAAGAAATTAAGGGTGTTGGAGTTTTGGCCGTAGAGATGTTCCTTACAAATGATGGTGAATTGCTAGTCAATGAATTGGCGCCGAGACCCCATAATAGTGGTCACCATACGATTGAAACGTGTAAAACGTCTCAATTTGAAAATCATCTAAGAGGTGTTCTAGGCCATCCTTTGGGAAGTTGTAAAAGAGAAACATTTGGTCTTACTTTCAATTTAATCGGCATTGGTAATGGAGAGACTACGTATGAAGGAGTAGAGGAGCTCTTGGTGATTCCAGGTGTTCATCCTCACTTTTATGGTAAAAAAGAATGCCGAACAGGTCGAAAAATGGGCCATGTAACGATAACCGGAACGACTTATGATGAGGTTCTCTCCCTCTATGAGAGACTTAATCAAAAAATATTAGTAAAGGGAGTTTAAAATGTCTTCATATAAAGTTGCCGTGATTATGGGTTCTTCCTCTGACTTAGAAGTGATGAGAGGAGCTTGTGAAGCACTAGAGCATTTTGGAGTTAAAGTAGAAGAGAAAATTGTTAGTGCTCATCGAACTCCCCAGGGCATGCTCGACTTTGCTAAGAATGCTCGTGATAATGGGTTTCAAGTGATCATTGCTGGTGCTGGCGGAGCTGCTCACTTACCTGGAATGGTGGCCAGTGCGACGACATTACCTGTGATAGGTGTTCCTGTGAAATCATCAAACTCCATTGAAGGCATAGATTCCCTTCTATCAATTGTACAAATGCCAAAGGGGATTCCAGTGGCTACAATGGCCATTAATGGTGCTTTTAATGCTGGTCTTATGGCCGTCAGAATTTTGGGAAGTCTTGATTTAGAACTTTCTAAAAAACTTTTAACTTACGAGTTGTCTCTACAAGATAAAGTTAAAAAAATGAACGAGTCTCTTTAATTTTTAGCGACTGATTTCAAGCACTCTTTTTCTCATCCTTCTTAAAAATTTAAAACTTTTCAAAAACTGATAGAATTTTTCTCTCTGTGCTTTTGGAATAAATGAGGAGAGGTTGCCTTTCTTGACGATCTTGTCCCTCATGAGTGGATGACGGCATACATCGAGAAAGTGAAGGTGTTGTGGGTGAGAGGGGGAGAGTACGTCGCGCTTTGCAAATTCTTGATCATTAAAAGTTCCCCAGTTGGATATTCTTTGAAAGTATACTTTATCCACTCCTAGGCTTCGACCGAGTTTAACAAAAGCGGGCATTTCACGATAATTATGATCTTGAACAACAAAATCTAACTGAAGATGATCAATGAGGCCTTTCTTTCTAAATTGGACGAGCCCTGAAATATTATCTAAGAGCTTTTGCCATTGCCCACCTTTTCTAACGATATTGTAAGACTCTTCTTTGGCCGCATCGATAGAAATAAAAATTTGACTTAAATTTCGGTGGATACCGGACATCTTTTGAAAAACTTCTGGCGTAAGAAGAACACCATTTGTATTGAGATTTATTTTTAGTTTCGGGTATTGATCGCCTTCAAACTGAAAGAGGAACTCACGGTAAAGTCGTGAGCTAAAGGGGTCTCCAGATGAGCAGATATTTAGGTTCTCAACATCTTTCATCAGATCGGGAAGAAACTTATCTCTCGTTCCTTTTAAATGATCAAAGAGGTCATCATTCAGAGTTATATAGTCCTTTCGACAGCTAGGGCAGGCCAAGTTGCAAGTGCGATCCTCACTGAAATAAACAATCTTTGGTCCATGGGGAACCTGGCCATCTTCATAGTTAAGGTATTCTTTGTAATCACTCTTATAGATATAGTCCTTATGATGGAGGGTTCCTGCTTGGATTTCTGGACAAAGACTCTTATCACAATAAAGAAAGGAGCTATTGAGCATCGATTTTCTAATCTCTTTGATGAGGTCCCCATTCCAAACCGCCTCTAGTCCTCCTTTTCCGATGTCTCCTACAGAGACAGGTAGCCAAGTTGGGCAGCATACATAGCAGCGAAACTCACCCTCTACGAAGTGAATGTCGAGATATTCAAAGGGCTTGGGGCAAAATTTATTCTTTAAGTCCATGGAACTATTATACTGCAAGTCAGAACCAGGATGTTCATTGAAATTTCTGACTTAATTTTTGGGCAAAATTACCGAAAAGTTATTTAGTTTTAAACATGGAACCCCTTGAAAACATTATGATCACACAAATTGTGTCATCATTGGTATCTAGAATGTTGCAAAGGGCCCTAAAGAGTTTGAGGAGAAGTTTATGAGTTCCAAAGATCTCATAGATCTCGGTGATAGAGACCTTATAAAGACTATATTAGAAAATCTTAAAAGCTCTAATGTCAGAGTTAGGTTATGGCAAAAGTTAACGAGTATGCACAGAGTAAATTTTGCGTCCATCGACTCTGTGGATTTAGTGGAAAATAAGGTTCATCTGCGCCCTTTTCGAGGGAAGAAATTTCACTTAACACCATGTCCTTATATTTACTTCCATTCAAACTATAGAACCACATTATTTAAAACGACGATAAAAGAAAGAGATGCTTTTCACCTAGAAATTAAGGTGCCCCAATTTGTTAAAATACAAGAGGGACGAAATGAGGAAAGAAAACCCCTCGGTAAGAACTCCGCATACTCAGCAAAAATTAAGCTTGATGGGCGTGGAGAGGAGTTAACGGTTCAAGTAATGGATCTTAGTGAAAAAGGAGCGGCCTTAGGTGTTCCGCGCATTTTCTATGAAGTATGTGAGCTTGGCTCTTTTATCACTTTAAATTCAAAAAATGTTCCCCATTTAGAGGGACGTATCGCCATTGTTAGAAATAAGGCCACTTACGCACCCGATCCCATGAGACCTAATCTTTTAAAATTTCGCTTAGGCTTAGAAATTTTTGAGGAAAAGGATCTAGAAGACTATATCTAAGTATTTGTAATACTGTTCTTAACTAGATTGATTTAGGCCGTTAATTGGCGCAGCTCTAATAAAATGTTTTAATGATCCTATGATCATAAAGCTCCTTTTTTTAATTAGCTTAAGTGCACCGGTGAGTGCTCTTTCTTGTGATTTTCCAAATCAATTGCCTTCTCAATATATTCAGCTTCATCAGTTTACTGAAGGTCTTATCGTAGATTCTCTTCTCGGAGTTGATGAGTGCAAAGCTCAAAAGAAAGATCCTCTTGTGTGGGAATTTAAATGTGATGATCAGGGCCAGTTTCTTGAAGCTAGGGCCAAGATTTTTTTACTACCGAGGCTTATCTTCCTTATCAATAAAGACCTTGAACTTGAGATTACATACGACTACCTAGATCAGTGGAGCTTTCCGAAAGTGAGCTCCTCTGAATTGGCGGAAGTTATAATAAAGCAGGGAAGAGAAGTCAGAATCATTTACACCACAAATTCTGCACGCAAGGTGCATTTGACCCTAGGTCGAAACAATTTGAATCAATTAAAGACAATGGAGAGTTTGCTTTTTAAAATGAATATTGGAAAGCCGACTTTGGAATCAAAGTTTAACTGCTCTGTCGATTAGTTAGAAGTATTATTGTCACAAGATTGGCTATTTAAACCCTCTTGAAAGTAAATGATTCTCTGGTTCCTAAATTGGACCATGAAATTTCCCTGGGCGCGACATTCATTAAAATGGTTAACATCGTACCTACAAACAGCGCGATATACTTTTGCCCAATAAGCATGATCAAGAAAAGAGGCCACCCAAGCACGAATATTTTGTTCAACATCGTTATTCTCGGTGAATTGAAACATAGAAGCGCTAAAAAATGTTCTCTTGTTGAGACGATCATCACACTCAAACCAAGGCTCTACAGGAAGATTGTCTTGAAAACGAATGGATCCCACTCTATTCAAATAATCAAAGAATGCTCTCTCTTGAGGATTAACAGGAAGAGGCCCCGAGACAATTTGAGCGAAGGCCGTTTGGCCAAGAAGAAGTAATATGAGGCAATAAGCACTAAATTTCATGATGAGCAAATCTATCAAAAAAGGATTGGCCTTTGCAAATAGTTAAGTATTTGAATTTAATGATTTTTAGAAATATGTATTAGTTGAAAGACAAGCCACTTTTAAAAGAATTGCACATAGTGTCAATAGCCTTTCTTTTAAGAGTATTGGGCCCATAGCAGCTTAACCACCATTGTGAGTCAATTTCCTTAGATTCTTCACCGCGTAAATATGAACTCTTCAGCATGGGTGTCACAGGGATCTTCTTCACGAGTTGGTTATTCATGGGATGAATTTTTCCATCATAGCTGGAGTGCTTATTTTTGATTTCCTGCCACCTTTCAATCGCATTGTCGGGGGCGAGCTCTTGAACCTCATAAGTCTTAAAAAAGGTAAGGCCTTGCTGCTTATTTCTATTAATAAGAATCTCCCAGCCTTGAATTTGTTGTCCTAAATTTTGAGACGGATCGTAATTCACAAGGGCACTTATCCGTGATTGCAAATGATTTTTTAACGCTGGGGTTTTAAAGGAGAGTTGAGGCAATCTGAAAAAGAGATGATCATTCTTTTGAGTGATCTCTAATTTACTAAAGAGGGTTGGTTTTAATTCCTTATCTAGGGTTTGGTATTGAATCCATTGATCGGGAGTCCCGCTATAAGAGAGGTTAATCTCTAGAATATTTTCCTTCACAAAAGTCATGTATCCCTCAAGTCTTTGGGAAGCAAAGGTTTGATCAAAGAAGCAGTACACACCTTCGGGGGAGGGAGTGCAGTGACTGGCCAATAGAGTATTATTGTAGAGAGTGATCCAGAAACTTGTACGCCAAGGTCTTCCAAGGCGATCGCGCCAGACAAATGATTCATCAGGTTCCCCATTATCAAGTATGGGAATGCTTTGGCCTACCATATAGCGGTTGGCACCAGAGGCCAAAAGCATTCTATTGAGGATAAGGCGAGGATTAGCAAAAAGGACCCCTGAGGAAATTCCTTTTTGAGTTTTAAAGAGGGCGTAGTGATTAAAGACTTCGCCTTTACTGTGATAAAGAATATTTTCTTTAGAAACAATGATCTTTTTTAGGTTTATGGGATCGACACGCCAATCATGGAGAGCCTTATCTTTATCGACCATGCTCATTCGTGGAAATAACTTTTGATAAAGAAGAGCATCGCGAAAGCGTTTATTATGAGGAAAAATGAGGTCACTATATTCTTTTTTAAAATCCTCAATGAGTTGACTATAAAAACGGTCCTTCTCTGGAGCAGCGAGACTATTGAGACTAGAGTATGTGGTAGGTAGTGGTGTGAAAAAGGTCCAATCCCTCATTTTTACCTGCATACCATCTTGCACTTTCATCTGTCTTTGAAAGAAGTGAGCTTTTTCTAAAGAAGCATTTTTAATTTCGCTCACTGGCAGGGCGTAGTTTAGGTTTTCAGAATTATTTTTCATAACAATGATACCAACAACTTCCCCACGTGAGTTAACTAAGGGACCTCCACTATTGCCTGGAGAAGCTGGAGAGCTAAATCGGATAAATTGCCATTCTCCGGCTACGGGTTCTGCCGTAAAGGTCGACACTTGGCCACCACGAGTTGAGATACCTTCGCCTTGGGCATTTCCTACGGTGTAAACCATGTCACCAATCTCAACTTTTGGTTGAAGTTTTAGCGCCATGATGGATTTAGGATAGGTTTTCAAATCAAATTCGATGACGTCTCTGTAACTTGAATAACGATAAATTTGATTAAGGCTAAAAATTTCACCTTCGGCCGTACGGATGAAGTAATTCTTGTGAACACTAAATTCATCAGCGGGGAAAACATGGGCTGCTGAAATCAGGCGGGTGTTATTTATAAAAAAAGCAGTGCCAATGGCATGGTACTTATCAAATCGATCTTTAAAATCTTGTTGATCAAAGGGGAGTGGTCTTTGATAGACGATGTCCTCATCCTCTTGTTTCGGTACAATAACTTCAACAACTCCAGGATAAATCTTCTTGATGACCTTTTTTCGAAGATGAATGGTTTCTTGGCCTTCACAACCAAGAAGAAAAACTAAAAACAAAAGGTGATTAAGATTTTTCATAAGTAGCAACAAACCTCTTTACGAATCCTTTCTCTAAGGATGTTTGGTGGTGACGAAACTCACGAGTAATTGTACCCCACAATAGGGGATATTTCTCACGATCTTCTTGGACTTCTGTTGACAAGAGTTCTTGATTCCAGTCCTCCACCAATTGGCAAAAAGAGCTAGTAATATCCATTATATTTACTTTCCAACGGGCAGATAGAATGGGAGGAGTTGCGTTAGAAAAGTTTTGTATAAGAATAATTCTCTTTGTTACTGGATTTAGTAATTTTAATAGATTGTCCTCGACACTCCTTCCCTGATCAAAACCGTGATAAAGAGAATCTAGGCAGACAACAGAATCGCAATGGTGATGAAGTTTAAGGTTATGATGAAAGGTCAAAAAACAATGATTGGGGTACTTTAATTGATTGTGAGCGATTGCAGCTTTAGAAAAATCACAACCCGTTAGCAATATGTCTGGACGGCCCTCGATGAGGTCACTTGTGGGTCCTAGGCCACATCCATAATCTAAAATTGATTGTATCTCTTCACTCTTTAACCATTCTTTTAGAAAAGAATAGTTCTCTTTCGTGAGTAGGTTGTACGCCTTTGTCGGGTGGCCCTGAATTTTAAAGGCAAGTTTTTCATAAACGTCACTTTGCAGAAGTTCACGGTAGAAGGAATTAAAGGCCTTCGCTTTTGGGTCTTGAGAGATAAAGAATTTTGAAAGCAAAAGATTTATATTTTGAGAGAGGGTCATACCTTACGGCTGCGAAGGATGAGGCTTTCAAGAGCATCATTGTGTCGAACTTTAGCCTCTTCATCTTTTAGTAAGCGAGAGTATAAATGATAGCCAAGCATGAATGAATAGAATTCAAAGGCAAATGATTTACAATCAAGGCCCGTATAAAAATGCCCCTCAAGAACCGCTATCTTAGCGGCTTTTTCAAATGACTTTAGCATGGTCGTTTGATGGCCCATGATATGATCCCTTACAGGACCAGGGCGATCATCGTATTCAAAGGCCGCTGCAACAAATGGGCAGCCCCCTGTAAAATACTTTCCAGACCATTTATGCCAATTTTCAGCAATCGCTAAAATTCGCGGAATTCCTCTCTCCTTTTTAAAGGCGGGGATGAAAACATTGTCTGTGAAGTTTTGAGCAGCATAGTCGATAACCATCATTTGAAGTTTTTCTTTGGAGTTAAAATGTCCAAAGAGACCGGATTTTGACATGCCTACTTTTTTAGCAAGTTCGCCAATACTAAGGGACTCAAGACCTAACTTACTAGAAAAATCTAGGGCCGCTTTTAGAATGACTTCTCGTGTTTCGCTTCCTTTTGCCATAGATCCTCAGTTTATCACCACCGCCCCTCATTTGTCTCGAAGGGGGCAAAAGCAAATATAAAACAAAATCGCTTTTCTTAGCCGTTAAGGTCTTTATCTATTTTTTCCATAAAATACTGATCTTTCCCGCTCTTAGAGAGGGAGAGTCCTTCTTCAATAGCATCGAGCGAATCGATGATAAGCTTCTTCCAGTTTGCCGGAGTAATAAAATTTCCAAATGTCTGCAGTTGCTTTTGTCCCTTTGGAGTAAGCTTAATAGGTGAATCTAATGTAACTACTTGAAATAATGTCATATCGCCTCCATTTAAAACGAACGATCGTTCTTATTTTAAATGATTTTTTGATTTATAGCAAGTGGTCCTTTCTGCCGAATATAACAACTATTTAAGAGCTCGATACAATATGTGAAATGGTTAAGTACGAGCTTCTATACAACAAAATAAATATTTGGTCTCCCATCCCTCATGAGGAATGGAAGGTATTAACTTCTTCTTTAAAGCAGAGAAAGTTAGCAAAGGGTGATTTTCTCTTAAAAGAAGGCGAGATGGCCTCTGAGATTGGTTTTATTGTCACAGGTTTTTGCCGTCAATATTTTACCAATCATGATGGCGTGGAATTTAACCATCATTTTAATTTTGAAAATGAATTAGTGGCCGGCTATCAATCGTTGCTTGAAAAAAATCCCTCTCGGTATTCGATTCAAGCGATGGAAGATTGTGACCTTCTCTTAATGGACTACGATCAATTTGAGAAGTTCTACGAGCGCCACTCCTGTTGGGAGCGTCTGGGGCGAAAGGCAGCAGAAAATAATTACTTAATTAAAATACAAAGAGAGACATCCTTTTTGATAAGAGATGCAAAAGAGCGTTATTTAGATGTGGTAAAAACCCTCCCTGAAATTGCAAGAAGGGTTCCACAGTATCATATTGCAAGTTACTTAGGTATTACGGCCTCAGCCCTTAATCGAATTATCAAAAAAATCGAAAAAGAATCTTAGAGCTGCGAGATAAACTGGGCGAGGCACTGAACACCTTGACCAGATCCGCCAGATGCCCTGAAAGATTTCTGACGAGCACTATTCCAAGCGTAAATATCCAAGTGGGCCCATGGAATATCACCAGTGAACTCTTGCAGGAAAGTGGCAGCTCTTATTGCTCCACCAAAACCACTTGCACTATTTGAAATATCAGCAACATCACTAACAAGTTTCTTTCTTTGGCTTTCCATTAAAGGCATACGCCATAAGAGGTCACCTGAGATTTGTGAGCAGCTTTGCAGGATGAAAGCGAGGTCGTCATTATTTGAGAAAAGACCACCGATATCATCTCCAAGACCTACTTTGATAGCACCAGTTAGAGTTGCGACATCAATGAGGAATTGTGGTTTATCCTTTCCTTTTGCTTCAGAAGCGACACATAGAGCATCGGCCATGACTAAGCGACCTTCTGCGTCTGTGTTGTCGATCTCAACAGTCATTCCATTTCTGGCGGTAAGAATATCACTAGGTCTAAAAGAGTGGGAATCAACGCTATTTTCGGCGATTGCGAGATAAATATCACAAGGAATTTCACTCTTAGAGTCACAAAGCCAAGAAGCTAGACCCACGAGACAAGCTGACCCACCCATATCTTTTTTCATGTAACGCATGCCTGGCCCTGGCTTCATATTAAGTCCACCAGTATCAAAGGTGACACCTTTACCAACAAAGGCAAGAGGGGCCATATCTCGGCCGTTCTTAGGACGGTAGCGAAGATGAACTAATCTTGGTTTTTGAGTAGAGCCTTGCCCAACTCCTAATAAGCAACCCATATTCTCTTTAGCCAAACGTTTCTCATCCCAGATGGATACAGTCATCGCGGGTAATTTATCAAAAAGCTTTTTAACACCTTCAGCATAGCTTGCAGGTCTTTTGTCACTTGGAGGCGTATCAACAAGAAATCGGCTTAAGTTAATGGCGTGACCAATGGCCATGGCATTATTAAGAGCGTCTTTTATTCCTACTTTAGGAAGCTCTCCAATGTAGCTAGCACTTAGCTCCAAAGGTTTCGCTTGTTTCTTATAATCATAGGCCGCTAATTCAATGCCTAAGAGAGAGCCGAGCAATTCATCATAATCAAGCATAAGGCCATTAAGATGAATTTTGGTGAAACCTTTTGCTTCCATTTCTAGGTAGAGCTGGCCTGTTTGATCGCGGGCAACACTATAAGCACTTGGGTCTAGTAGGCCTTCATGATGAAGAAATTCAGGATTTTCATCGGGGACAAGGACGATTCCGATGACGCCTTTTAGACCTTCAAGATATAGAGGAGAAACCATCGCCTCATCTATGCGCTTAAATTGATAAGGGGGAAGGTGAGGCTTTAATTCTCTTTTGAGAGTAGATATATTCTTTTCTTTAGTGACCACAATTGTGGCCTCGCCGTTTAGGACTTTAACCTTTTTTGATGAAGTGACTTCTTTGAGAGTTTTAAGGTGATTTTTTAAATTCAGATTAAGTGAACTAATCTCTGCTTTGGCCATAATGCCTCCTCACGCAATAAGTTTTGATGCGCGTAGGAGTATAGCGTTAATAAAAGGTAAAGAGAAGGGATTAAGCGGTAAAGGCCTGGAACTCTGGACGACCTTCTTTTTCTTCTTCTTCGCTGAAAAGAAACTCCATTTCAGGGTCCATCTCTTTTGTGACCTGAACAAATTCTTCTCTTTCAGAAAGTGATTCAAAGCAGAACTTGGCGGTATATTCTTGTTTTTTTATAGCGACAAAATATCTCATATCGGACCCTTTTTTGTTGGAGATACCTTTATTATCGGCGATTTTGATGAGAAATTTTAGGAGGAAATTTTTTACTCAAGTAATGATAAAATATTCGCCCAAGCCTTTGTTGTTTCAGACTGTCTAAATTGGCTGACATGCTTCTCAATAAGCTCTCTTTTAATTGGCCCAAGATCTGTGTTTAAGAGCTTTATGCCTTTATGAAGCAGTTCGGACTCATCTTTGTAAAGCAATTCTTCATGGAGTGCCTCTGGAATCAGCTCTGGATAAACTAATCTATTTGGAACGAGGGGGATCACCCCATGGGTCATGGCCTCAAGAACAGAGAGACCTAAAAACTCGTGATGGGAGGTAATGGCAATCAAGCGACACTGTTCTAATTCAAATAGGTAGTCTTGGCGATTTTTTTGATGGCCAAAGACAGCGAGTCGCTCAGGATAGTCTTTTTGGAATTGAGTAAATTCCTTAGGCGGGTTGTGATTATTCTCGCCTAATAAAGAGAATGTTACATCATTCTCTTTATCTATTAGGGAGCGCGCAAACGCTATAAAACTTTTGGGGTTTTTGTCATATTCCCAGCGATGGTTCCAAAGAACTCGCTTAGGTCTTAGGTCAAATGTTTGGGGGGGAGTTTCTGGGAACTCAATGGGGATGGGAATCACTTTTGTCTTTTTCGATTTATTCACCAATAAATCGATTGGGGAGTAATCAGGTCGAGAAAGGCAAAAATTTTCAAGATTTTCAAAGAAAATTCTTTGATGAAAGAGAGAATTAAAAATGGTCACATCTGCCGCTAAAACTTGATTGAGGTGATAGGCCGGAAGGATATGTTCTTTAATTTGCTCTTCTCTTTTTTGAATAAATTCATTTTCAGCGAGAGGATAGCTCATCTGATTTTCATGCATATATTGAATGAGGGGAACTTGCCTAAGTTCAGCACATAAGAGTCCACGAAGAGCGGCTGTATCGGTTAAGGAAGTAACGATGATAAGGTCAGGTTTAGTTTTATGATCTTCAAGATATTGAGCATTTAATTTGTTCGCTAAATGAAAGTGGCTGCCTTGTAAGCGCCAACGCCAATGACGTCCCTCAAGGGTTATTACCCTAAAATGAATAGAGTCATTTATCTTCTTAAATTGCTCTTCTAGCTTTCTATAGAAATAGCGATGAGACCCACTGTCGTATGATTCGAGAAATTGAATATTCATGGTTAAGTGATAAACGATTTGTGGTGGGCAAGCAAAAAAAAAGACCCCAGACCAATCCAATGCAATGACAAGGTGATTTGCCTGGGGTCATCGACCCCTCGATTAAGATAAGTTTATGAAATTTTGATGAAGAGATGGAGCTAAGAATTCTGACACAATGTCAGGCAAGGATATTGAGTTAAGTCATTAAAAATATTAGGCCGATTGCTTCTTTTGAGACTTAATAAAGTATGTTCCCCCGACATTTTCAATGCCTTGGTTTTTTTTAACTCTTTGAACTAGCTTATAAAAGCGGGCGTCGTAACTAGGTTCATAATCTTCTCCCCAGATGGACTCAATAAGGTCCTCCTTTCTCTGAGGGATTGTGGCATTAGTAAGCAGCCAAATAAGGTGATCAACTTTAGAAAGGTTTTTCTGTGGAGCGTGAGAATAGGCCTTTCTTTGATAGATCTTTTTAAGGAGAAGGCCAAAAGCGGTTGTTTCCTCAAGAGGATCAAGGATCATAAAATCTCCTCCATACAGCAAGGGATATTTTTTACTAAGCTTTTTCCAAAGAGATTTTGCTCTCTCTTCTTCTCCAATCTGTAAGGCCGAAAGAGTATGCCACTTTAAGGCCCACTCCTGATTCTTTTCAATAGTTGCAGCAGGTTTTTTTAAGATTGTGTCATCTAGAAGGGCCTCTAGCATTTTTAATTCTGCTAGTACTCTCGCTCTTTCGGGGTTAATTTTACTGGCCATAAGGTCACGTAGCAATTCTATGGCCTTATTGATCTGTCCCGTTTTGATATAAATTTCACTTGCAACCGTTCTTAAATTATCAAAATGGCTTTTTTCAAGATCCTTTCCGTAAAACAGAGCTTCTTGAATAGACTCTAAAGCCTTGTCAACCTGTCCGAGTCTGCAATGGACAAAGGCCTCTGCTTTTAAAAGATGAACAATTTGGTGAGGTGAGTGAGTGTACTTTCTTGCTTCTTTGTAGTGAAAATCCATGAGTTTGAATTGTTGAAATTTTTCCAATGTAACAGATCTGTTATAATGACTTCGAAATAGTCCCTCTTGATCGCCGCAAAGCTCATAGTAAAATAGTGCTCTTTGATTACTCCACAGGGCCTCTTCGGGGCGAGCAAGTATCTGAAAGAGATAGGTTTTAATGGCGTACATTTCTGCATTTAAATATTCACTTTTAATAATGCCCATATTTTCTAAATAGGTAAGTGCCTGCTCCCAGGATTGTTGTTGGATATAGTCTCTTGCTTGAAGAACCTTCTTCTCCTCCTGAGATAGCTCAGGGTTTTTTTTAAGTTTTTTAAATTTAACGAGATCTTCCTTATGAAGCGCGCTTCTCGCCGCCACATAGTGAGGGTGATCATCTATGGTTTTGACCTTAAAAATTTTCATAGAGATCTCCATGAGTATGAATAAATTCTCGGCTATTTTTGTCAAAACTACTAAAGCGAACAGCGACCCTCTTATCAAGGTTATTTGTCACTGAAATACTAAGTGCCGAAGTTGGTCCTTTACAAATAAGTTTGAGGAAATTTTTATTATCACAAGTCATCTCGCCAAGAGTCTGACTACCCGGATATATTCCACCTGTGTAATCTGGTTTTAATATGATTTTTTTGCCATCATCTACAAAACTAACTTTAAATTCCGCAGTGATAACATCATTGCTGAAAGGACCTGCTGGTCCTCCAAGTTGGATGGCCACTGTTTCTTCTTCTGAATTGACACTTACTCTATGGTGAACGGCCTTTCTCTCTTTCGCCGTTAAATGGTTACCTTCACTTGGTAGTTCATCATATTTAAGGAGTCTTCCTGCAGTTTTTTCATCATGAGTAAAAAAGGTTCCGTTTAAACGCTCTAATAGACCAAGACGGTGACTCATTGGCACAAGGCCATCTTTGTCGCGATAGATTTTGTCTCTTTCACTGAGATTAGAGATATTTGGGCAGGCCCGAGTCGCTCTATTATAGGGTACTAGTTTATGAACATAGTCTTCCTGGCCGTCAATTTGCTCCCATGGACTGAAGGGGCCACAACGAACGGCTAAAATTTCTCTTTTATCAGAATCATTGTGATCAACGATGCCTTCAAGTGCTTCCACAAATTCGCCAAGGGAGGCGCTCGGGTCTACGGCATTTAAATTTTTATCCCAACAGACGGTATTTTTTAAATAGTCTGTTATGGCCGGAATATTAATTCTTAAGGGGTTGCCAGGAGGAATGCTGGTGTTGCCAGGAGGAATGCTGGTGTTACCCGGAGGAATGCTGGTGTTACCAGGAGGAATGCTGGTGTTACCAGGAGGAATGCTGGTGTTGCCGGGAGGAATGCTGGTGTTGCCGGGGGAAATATAGCTATTTCCAGGGGCCACCTTATTGCTAAGTGGATCATTAAGTTCTTTGTTTAGATCAAACCTGTCATAGGTTCTTTGAAACAACTCTGGATTTAAAAGATTATCTTCAGGATTTGCCCTAGGCAGAGTACCTTCAACAAAACGGTTAAGATCGACTAAACTCACGCATTGAGGAGTGTCCTGTTGGGGTACAGTCCTATGAATGAGGCAGATGGGAGAGCCATCTTCATCGGTGAGGACACCACCACTCATGCCACGATAGGTAGGAATATAATTATAAATGTCTGCTCGACCATTAGGAAACTCTAACTTGGTGCTTCTACGAAAAGATCCCCGTCTTGTGTCTTCTCCTTGATAGCGAACATCGTCAACTTCAGAAGAAAAGATATCAAGTCTTGTGTGACCCGAACGTCCAGAGTACCCAAGAGAGTAGAAAGCTTTTGGTGGATTCAGGGCTTGCTGAGTCAGCTCTTTCTGGTCTTGATCTTCTAGATGAGGGCAAAATTCATCTCTTACAGTAGCAGGAAGTTTTAACGTCATGATATCCCACTCTGTTGCTACATTATCTTCATAAACCTCAACAGAAGTGGAAGAGAGCTCTGGAATATCGAGGTTCATAAAGGCATTCTTGCTTTGGGCACAATGTTCATTGGTAAAGAGATGGCACTCACCGCGAATTTTGATTAAAGAAGCCGTGCATGTTGTATGAGGGGCATTCGGGTTTAAACTTGCTTGATTAGGTGTTCGCTCCTGGACTCTTAAACGAAAAGTCGTGACCTTACTTTTTACAATAGAATTTCTCCTATTAAAATTGCTTTCCATTAAATTAAAAAGCTCATCGAAGTCACTTGGGCTGAGGGAATGGTAATTATTTGATTTAAGCTCGGAGATCAACTCTGTACTTCCTCTACCTTGAAGGGCCTTAGGAAGACTTCGGTTTCTATAAATTTTGGCAATATCGCTGTCTTTAATTGGAAGGAATTTTGTGGTGATTTCTCGACAAAATGGCAGGTTCTCAATCTTATTAACTTGGCTTAGATAGAGTTGTTTTTTTATGCCTTCAAGATAGGGCCTGCAGAAATAGGCGCGTTGGTTTCTCTCTCCCTCAGATAAGAAAACAAGGCCTCGATCATTTACCTCATCATAGAAAGACGAGGCCCATGATATTTGAGAGAAGAGGAGCAAGAGCGTCCCCAGCATACTGAATTTATTTGGTCTTATCCCTAGAAGCATTTTTCTTTTCCTTCTCCTCTTTTCGGTATATTGGATAAATAACCTGAGCGCTGTGGTCGACTTTGTGTGGGCCATCTAACTGAAAATATGTGACAAAAAATGCTCTCCCCACTACTTTAAACTGTTAATAGATAAGTGAGGACTGGTTGGTACGCATATTCCTGTTTTTTCTGAGTATAAACACGCTCGCCGCTGAACTCACGTGGGAAAAGTTCCACGAGTTTGAGGGGATCTCCCTCTATAGGGCATTAGAAAAAAAATCTGGTTTGATACCTTTTAAGGCCGAAGCAATTTTTGAAGGACAAAAAGAAGACTACTTAAAAATTCTTCTCAATCATGATGAAAAAAATCAATGGGCACCAAAATTAAAGAGTGTCGTGGTTCATAGAAGAATTGATTCAAATACCTATATTTTTAGTGAGTATTATAAAACGCCATGGCCTGCTACTGATAGGGAATTTCTTTTAAGGGGGTATGTCGAATTTCCCTCTGAAAATCTTATTATCTTGAGAGCGGAAAATGAGCGAGACCTCTCCTACGCTAAAGAAGGCCATATTGTCTGTGATGTAAAAATTTTAAATCTTCATTTAGAGCAAGTTGAAAAACAAAAAACAAAGATAACATTTACTTTTTACGGTGATATGTTGGGTTGGATGCCCAATTGGCTAATCAATATTATTCAAAAGAAATGGCCACTTCGGTTTTTACAGGGCCTGAAGAAATATCATGCAATAGGCAATATCAGAGAAAGTAGTGAATACTTGAATTTAAAGAGCTAAGTGATTGATTTTATGATGCTTAATATAATTATATGTTATAGAGAATCTTAATTAATAATATTTTCAATTTATTGAATTTAAAGCGAAGATGGTAAAAAATTATCTAGGAGGATATGTTATGAAAAAATCAATATTGGTATTATTAACGGCATTTGTAATGACAGCTCAAGGTGCTTCAATAGATGTCTCAAAATCTAAAGTAGAATGGATTGGTAAAAAAGTTACCGGCGAACATAAAGGCGAAGTTTCTTTAAAGAGTGGATCTCTAGAAATGAAAGAAGGAAAGCTTGTCGGTGGCTCTGTCGTCATGGATATGACAACGATCACAACGACTGATCTCACTGGTGAGTATGCAACCAAACTGGTTACTCATTTAAATAGCCCTGACTTTTTTGATGTGACAAATCACAAAACTGCGACTTTCACAGCAAAGAGTGTTTCTGAAAAAGGTGATAAGTATACCGTTAAGGGTGACCTGACGATCAAAGGAAAGACTCAGGAGACGACTCTTGATTTAAGCAAAAATAAAGCTGGTTTTTCAGGCTCTTTAAAGTTTGATCGTACTAAATTTGATATTAAGTATGGCTCAGGTAACTTCTTCAAAGGCCTTGGCGACAAAATGATTTATGATGATGTCGAGTTAAAGCTCAATCTCGTAACAAAATAAAAACTAACTGGCCCCTGTTGAGTATGTTTGCCAATAGGGGTCGGTTCTTGCTTTAATGGCCTTACATTAAATTTAAGGGGCTATTATGAATATTTGGCTAATCACAACTTTCTTTCTCATTTCTTCTTCTCTTTTTGCTAAGACCCACGTCATTTTAGAAACCACAAGTGGTACAATCGAACTTGAACTTTTTGACAAAAAAGCTCCTGAGACAGTTAAGAACTTTACCAAATATGTAACGGATAAGTTCTATGATGGGACTATCTTTCATAGAGTTATTAATGGTTTCATGATTCAAGGAGGAGGCTATACTGATCAACTCGTTAAAAAGAGTACAAGGCCTTCGATCCCAAATGAAGCTAGTAATGGAGTTTCTAATGATGTCGGGACTATTGCCATGGCGAGAACAAGTGATCCTAACTCTGCAACCGCTCAGTTCTTTATAAATGTAGGCGAAAATACCAACTTGAACTTTAAATCTGCGACACCTGGTAACTTTGGCTATGCCGTTTTTGGTCGCGTCGTAAAGGGAATGACGGTTGTGAACAAAATCAAAATGGTTGCCACAAAATCCAATGGTCCCTTTCAAAACTTACCCGTTGAGAATGTGATTATCACAAAGGCGCTTCTTAAAAAATAATGGAAGAAGGGCCTAAGCTTATTCAACACTCGCAATTAAATAGCGTTTGGCCCGAGGTCAATTTTCCTTTTCTTTTGGCCCCTATGGTAGGCCTCAGTCATGTGGCCTTACGGGAATTGGTGAGAGATTATCTTCCAAGTAACGCCAGAACCATCTGGCCGACAGAAATGTTAAACTCTCGAAGGCTCCCGACTCAAAGAGTTGGGGAGACTCCTGAGACGAAAATTTCTCAAAGAGACAGTGATCTTGTTCCACAGATTCTTGGGAATAATGAGCGGTTTATCAGCGAGTCCATTAAACGCCTTCAACATTTAAATATTGCCGGAGTTGATATCAATATGGGCTGTCCAGTTGCAAAGGCCCTAAAGCACAATTACGGGGTAGCTCTTATGGGAGATCCTGAATATGCTTCAAGCGTCGTTGCCATGGCCAAGAGAGCAACAGATCTTCCTGTTAGCGTTAAGCTAAGGGTTGGCCTACAAAAGGATCAGCAATATTTTGATGAATTTTGCCAAGGCCTTGTGGATGCTGGAGCTCGTATGCTCTGCTTGCACCCACGGACAGCGGAGCAAAAGCGCAAGGGAAATGCAGACTGGAGTCAAATTGCTGATTTAAAGAAAAAAGTAACGGTACCAATTATTGGTAATGGTGATGTTCAGGTATGGCAGGATGCAGTTAGAATGCTCGAAGAAACTGGTTGTGATGGGGTAATGATGGGGCGTGCACTAACTGCTAGGCCCTGGATTTTTTGGCAGCTCGGTGAGTCTTTAGGCTTTTCAACACCTCCTGGACGAGAGGGAGAGAGGGCCCCTCAAGGACCAGAAGAAGAGTCCAAAGAGTTTGGTCGAGTAATTATAAAATATGTAGATTATTGTTTTAAATATTTTGAAACAACTTATGCTCTTAGAAAAATAAAGTTCTATTTAAGAGTATCTACTCCCTGGTTAAATTTTGGTCATTACCTTTGTAAAAAGCTGAATAAATGCCAGACTCCTGAGGAGTATAGACAGGTCTGTGAAGAGTTCTTTGGTAAAGATGGACTCCTCTTAGCACCATTTACGAATTTAACTTATTAAGATTTTTCTTAGGTGAAGTGATGAAAGGATTATTGACTACTATTTGGATTATTTGTGTTTTCTCAGCCTATGGAGAGAAATCAATTCCTTTGAAGGTTCAAGTTCATTGTGGCGAAAAAATGTTGACTCAAAAAATAACAACGCTTTGTCCTTCTAAGAAGAAGGCCTGTGCTTGGAAAAATATCGTAAAATCAAAAACGGCCAGCTCTTGGGATAAAGATCAGGGGCGTATTCAGGTTATTGAGGTTCCTAATGAGAACCTCGTGCGGATTCAGTTTCATAAAGGCCCAAACCGGTTGAAACTTCCATGGTGTGACAATTTAGATGAGATTAATTTAGAAAGCTTAAAACCCTCTGAATTAAAAGAAGTGAAAAAAAAGGGCGAGGTTATTTATATTCTAAAGAAAAACTCCTCTCGTTGGAATTTACTAAAGTCTATCGATCATCCTTGCCGCAGCCTTCAGACTTTTGAACTAAAAAATGGTTTTTTTAGGGCCTATCTATTACCAACAAACAAACGTGGTTGTTAGACTTCCTTTAATTTTTCGATGAGAAGGCCTGTTCTTTGGCCAACAGTGACATCACTATTTGGAAAGACAACGGCTTGACCAGGTTTAGCAGTGCGAGGTCCCTGCTGAGTGGTCTCAATGACTTCTCCATTTTTTAATGGAGTGAAGTTCGCGTAATCCTCACTTAGGTGAAGTTCATAATGAGGGTCATCTTTGATCATTTCATGGACAACGGCAAAGACTTGCAGTCTTTTTTGGTCCTGATTAGAAATATCCTGACCAGCTATAATCTCTTTTAAAGTTTTTTCAGCTTCCTGAAAGTCGACTCGGCGATTTTTTCCGAAGGGTTCCACCTTTCCAAGTTCAAGCGTGTAGGCATATGCCTGATGCTTAAAATAAGAATAGGAGGAAAAGGTTTTTGCCGCCTCGTTTGCCAAAAGAATAGCATCAATTCCCATCGCTTTTAGAAGATTGATCTCCTCTTGTGAGGGGGCTTGGTTGCTTTCAGTGGGATAAACAGCGAATCTTTGTAAGTGGGAAGGACGAATGGCAGTATGAAGGTCTAAGTGCCACCCAAGTCCATGCTTCTTAAAGAAAGAATTAACGGCCTTTTCAAGTTCCTCTGCACGACGAGACTCTAGGGCCTTAGGGTGAAAAGCATATTCGCCACTAAAAAGACGATTTAAATTGTAATCAATAAAACGTTTATGGGCCCTCATGGCCTCGATATGACCAAATATTATGAGAATGGGTCGATTAACTTTGAGTTCACATGAGTAAATTTTTTTAAGGAGGTCATTGATTATTTCTATTGGAGCTGTTTCGTTGCCGTGGATGCCACAGCTTAAAACAAAAGGCGATTGAGCTGAACTCTCTATTGGGATTAGGCTTAGTATTCCTTTAGAGCTCTCAGTGATCTTGATTCCATTATGGACTTCTTCAAAAAGAGGACGATCCTTTCCAACGAGTAAATCCTCGAGGTAATTCTTAAGAAGCAATATGGACATCGCCTATCTGCCTTGAGGAAAACTATAAGTTAAAATTGCGTCGTAATTATCACCCTTATCATTTTGTAGATTTGTTAGACCTTCATAGCGAAGGAGGACTTTATCTTTTTTGGAGTAGGTGACCTGGATCTTATCGGCAAACATTTTAAGAATCCAATTCGTAATATCAAGCCTAAAGGTAACCTCATCTTGATTATCCTTATTGAGCGCTCCTAGATAAGTAAGATCAAAAGTAAAATAATCTCTCATAGAGGGAATGATAAATTTTAATTCTCTTTTTTCATTAAGCTTAAAACTATCTAGGTTTTTAATAATATAGTTGTGATAACCCTGACCACACACAAGATTATCTTTTACAGAAAGGGTGCCTTCTTTCTTCTTTCCAGCAGAGGATATGGTGGTGATTTTATAATCATTCCCCTTTAATGATGTTAGCTCCTTATTGCCAGTTCTTAAGTCGATGAACTCAGTGTCAGGAAGTTGAGAATTTGAGTTAAAAATGCTCGTAAGCTTGGCAATTTCTTTACCACTTGAGTTTGTGTAGGTGGTGATGACTTTTTTTACAAGTTGCCCATCATACTCAACTTGGTGGCTTTCATCGTAAATAGGCTTTTTACTTTCACTTTCAATGGCACTGCCTTTGAAAACGCTAGGTCCAGAAAAAGCAAGAGGAGAGAGGATGATGAGGGTCAAAAAGATTATTTTTTTCATAATCTCATTATACAGGCATGGATAAGAGCTGAGCAAGTCAGAGCATGTTTAATTTTGATTAGCGAGTTTGAAAGCTTTTTTCTCTTTCCATTTGTACCATTTCTCTGGTGCGACCTTATTCACGAGACGATCAACCATCTGCATAAATAAGAGATTAAATATTCCCTCTACTCTCTTATGCAACTTGTGGTGAGGGCAGCGAAGAGAGATGGCATAGCCTGCCTCTTCATAAACGACATGATGCCAAAAACCACTTGGGATAAAAAGTGTTTCGCCAGGGTTAAGGATAACCTCATAACCTTCGGCATCCTTTAAAAGGGGAAACTTCTCTAAGTCGGGATCGTCGACATTTACGTAGCTTCTGATGGTGAAGGGGTGACGGTATAGCTTTTGGCTTTCTGACTGAGGAAAGAGAACAAATCGTTTTTTTCCAACAATTGCTGTGTGAAAGACATGGCTCATATCAATATCATAATGAATTTGAGTAACAGCGCCTTTTGGCCCAAAGAACATAAAAAGAAAGCGCTTTGAAAAGCCCTTCATTAATGGGGGGAGAATAACGTCATCTTTAAGCTCTGGAGCTTTTGAGACAATATTGTAGAGAAACATTCTCAGATCTTTTCCACTTGTGAGAATGGATTCAAGATACTCGGAAAATTTCATTGTCATGGCCTTGCCCATATAGGACTTACCAGGCTTAGAAAAATTACCATTATAAACTTGAACTTCGTTGTCCCCGTATTTTTCACTAAAGTATTGAGGCGTCCAATTCTTAAGGGCAGGCCAGCTTTGAGCAAAGTCAGTTAAGACAACGGGCTTTTCTTTCTCTGCAAAGTTTTCAAAGAAACTTTGGGAATTGAGACCAGTTACTCTTTCAATTGATTTCAGATTAAGTGGCGAATGGCCTATTTTACTCATTGGTCCTCCGAGAAAAAACCATACCCAGAATGTTTAAAGGGGACAATATGAATTAAATCAGTGTGTAAGTTCAGTTAATGTCATTTCGATTAGTTAAAGCACTGGCTTTAGGAGTGAATGAGATTATGGGGGCATTCGGGGTGGTCTTGCCAATGATGCAGTGTGGCTTTGGTGGTAATCTCACTCCCGAGATTCTTAATCCATTCATTGAGAATAAGCTCACAATTTTCTGTTGGCCCATCGATAGAAGGGTGCAGTTGGAGGCTTAGGGAAAGATGTTCTTTCCACTGCCAGGCCGTTGCTCCAACGGGTAATATCTGAGTGGTTGGCACAAGAACACTTCTCCAAATAATATTATCCTTTTCTTGATTCAAAACAATGCCTGAATTTGGCCATGCTCCAAGGTTGCTAAAGACTCCTGTTCCAACTTCTTTAATTCCTTTTGCGACTTTTAGAGTGCCACGAAAGCCAATGTATCTCGCCATATTTGAATACAACTGACTACCCCAGTGGATGCCTTCTTTTAAATAATGACTAATTTGTTGGTGAAACCACTTAGGCGTGGGCGTTGCTGAAACATTACTAATGATAGAGGCTGAGTAGTTACCCATGATGAGATTCTTTGAATCGATCGGTCTCATATTTAGTGGGGCAACCCATTTTCGATCAGAATCTTTCGTAAGGAGATTTTCCAATATCGTTTTATCTAATGCCCATAGGAGATAAGAGTTTAAACTAACGCCCTCTTTTTTGGCCAAATGGTGAAGGCCTTGAGTTTCTTCAGTAGAGAGGATAATCATGGAATAGTTTTTTGGAACACCGGTTCTATCAATTCTAGGATATCTCCAAATAATAGGAACTTTCTTCGTTAGAGCAATGTATTTTTTTAAGGCCTTTAACTTATTAAAGAAGCTTGGGGGAGTACCTCTCTTAAGCCCAGGCTGCTGTATAACTTGGTGCCCTTCTTCTTGAAGGATTCTCGTTATGCCACTAACTCCATCTGCATCTCTATGATGAATAAAATCATAATGAACGTGTCCGTCATTATCGCCCTTTATATAAAGGCAGTTCATCCACTCCCCGAGGGCCTCAGCAACATCAAATTTTACAGCAGAATAATCTTTTTTTGGCACTGTGGACTCCTACAATTTTTGGAAGTCTACAGGAAATGGTGAAGATTGTCTTTAGGCAGGAGTGTCTAGCTTGCTTTGAGGTCTTTGATTTTATTGATGGCCGCAATTATTTTTAAAAATGGTAACTTCTTTTTTGATTTACAATACTTAATCACATTTTCATTTTTGTCGTTGGTCGCCGCAAGATCAGCTCCAGCTAATAGAAGGGATTTAAAAGATTTCAAGGCATTTGCTTTTGCGGCAAGTATTAAAACAGGTTCTCCATCATACTTTATAAGAAGCCTCGCACCATTTTCTAATAAGTAGGGGAGAAGCTCATCATGATTGCTAATAATCGCCTCATAAAAGGGATCTCGTCCACTACTGTCTTTCTTATTGGCCTTAAGACCATGAGTCTCTACTAGCTCTTTGATAAATTCAAGATCATCTGATCCATAGCAAGCATAGTGAAGTACTGTTTTTCCCAGATGACATAAGAGATGGGGGTCAGCTCCTGAGGCTAGTAAAGCTTTAACTTTTTCAACCTCTCCTTTATAAGCAAATAACATAATAGGCGTTTGGCCTTTGTCATTACGATCATTAATATCATGTTTATCGTCGTCTTTTGCTAGAGGCCCTTGACTGCCAGGTGCAAGTTTCTTGAGTTCATACACACCATCATTGATTTCTTCAGTATTAGAAGAAACGACCATATTCTTTGGTTTAGATGAGTTTTTGTCACCTTTAATGATGATTTTTGTTTTATCCTCTTCTTCTTTAAAACCAGAAATTTTTTGGATTTCTTCTTTAAGGTCTTCCTGAGATCCAGAGATAACTTGTGTGGAGTCGTCCTCTTCGTCAGATCCAGAGATTACTTGCTTAGATTTATCTTCTTCATCAGATCCAGAGATTACTTGCTTAGATTTATCTTCTTCATCAGATCCAGAGATTACTTGCTTAGATTTATCTTCTTCATCAGACCCAGAGATCACTTGCTTAGATTTATCTTCTTCATCAGATCCAGAGATCACTTGCTTAGTGTCATCTTCTTCCTCTATAAAGCCAGAGACTATTTGAGATTCTTCTTTTTCTAAATCCTCGCCTTGTATATTGGCCTTGAAATTGTCTTCTTCTAAGCCGCTCAACCCTTTAACGGTGTGCTTTTCCTCACTAGAGTTAAGAGAGGTTTTATGATGATCAGTATTTTTCTCAGAATTAAAAGAGATTCTTTCAAGATTAGTATCAAGCTCTTCAGTAGCATCGTCTAAGATGCCTACGAGGCTTGAGAGTAGATCCAACCCATCAGGCAAAAGAATAGAGTCAGGCGTTATGTCACTTATGGGAAGGCCTGGAAGAAGGTACAAATATCTTTTATAAAGATCTTCATAGTAATCGCTTGATAAATTCAAACTCTTAAAGTCTGCACCTTGAGTAGGATCGATGGGAAGAAAGCTCATGTGCTTATTATTACTCTCTTGTGAAGAAGCGTAATAGAGAAGGATATCAAGGTCGTTACCATTCACGCCCCGAAATGGCTCCATTTGGAAGGTTTCAAAAACAAAGGAGGTGACATGAAAGTTGTTCATGAATTCAAAAACTTTTTTCATGTCACTGATTTGATGAATACTTTCTTCACCAAAGAGGTCAGATAACTTCCCAATGATAGAAGCGTCTTCTCCATAATATAAAATGATGGGGCTTAAAGTGTCCCTATTACTCAAATGAATCCCTTTTTTCGTGACCCTCGTCTATAACTTATCGGCATAGGCTCCTCCCTATTGAGACGTTTATTGGTAAAAATTTCTTGAAGATTCTGAAAAACTGCCTCAAAAATTTGTCTAAGCCACTTTTTTTGGCAAATACGAAAGTCATATTTAGGGCTTAAATCATTAGAAATTCGTTAATTCTGACTTTATTGGGCAAGCATTGTGCCAAGAGGGTTATAATTGTGCATGTCGCCAAGTATTCATGGCAAAATGTCGGGAGATAAAAAATGGTTGCTAAAATTGTTGAGTTCAAGCCGTCGAAGTTGAAGCAAAAAGAAAAAGACAAGCTTATCGTCTCTTATATGGATATCGTCAAAATAATCGCGAAGAAAATTTATATGAAACTTCCTGCAAGCTATGAGTTAGATGACCTTATTAGTGTTGGTACCATTGGGTTAATGGATGCAATAGATAAGTATGATCCTAAGCAGGGTGTAAAATTTAAAACTTATGCAGAATACCGAATACGAGGTCAGATTTTAGATGAACTACGCTCCCTCGATTGGGCAAGTCGTGCCACGAGAGACAAAATCAAAAATGTAGAAAGAGTTAATGAGAATCTAAAAAGTGAGCTAGGTCGAGATGTAACGGATCTTGAGTTATGTAAGGCGCTAAAGTTAAAGCAAAAAGATTATTTTAGACTCTTGCAAAGAATTCAACCCGTACAAACATTTAGTCTTACTCCAAGTGAACTAGGAGAGAGTTCACTGCCCGGACTTGAAATCGCACTTGCTGACAATCGTAATAACTGTGATCCTTATGAATCTGCAGAAGTAAATAATATGAAAGAAGTTTTAAAAATGAGAATAGAAGACCTACCTGAAACTGAGGGTAAGGTTCTTAGTCTTTACTATTTTGAAGAAAAAACAATGAAGGAGATTAGTGAAGTCCTTAACGTTACGGAGAGCAGGGTTTCACAACTTCATCAAACCTCAATTATTCGCCTAAAGAAACGAGTTAAAAGTATTGATCTTGAAGCGGCTTAAATATGACGATCAAATGGGGTACTTTTCATAATGTACTCCAACAGATTTGATTTTGTGATCATTCCAGTAAGCTCTTCTTCTTCATTTATGAGGGGAAGGGCACTTATGTGATTCTCTAGCATAAGCCTTGCGACCATTTTTATTTCAAGTGAATCCTTAACAACTAACACTTCTTTTGTCGCGACTTTATCGAGACGCTCATGTGTTCTCTTACCTAATAGGTCTCTGTCAGAAATAATTCCTACTAGAGTACCAGCTTCATCAAGTAAGGGGAGATGATGAATTTTGTACTTTTGCATTTTCTCCAAGGCCATCTGAATCGTGTCTTGTGGTTTCGCGGTTATGATTGGGCGAGAGCAAATATCTCGAGCATGAACGAGTTTAGAATGTATCTGAGTGCTTTGTTTTTGGTAACTTTTTAATCCTTTTGACTCTGCGAGGGTCTCCTTTTTCGGATGGCCTTTCTCTTTATTAAAGGGCATTTGCTGTCCCGATTCTTTTTCAAGAACATCTTCAAATTGCACACGATTGTCATCAGGAGGAGTCACTTTCTTTGTCAGTGATTTACGAGTAACTTCTTGAATTATTCCGTTTCTACTGATCATTAGACTCATAATTGAACTCCTTAAATGACTATATCAAAGCTGTAAAATAGTATTTTCGTTTGGCAACTTTTGCCTAGGTAAGGCGGACCACCTACCTTTTTCTATGGTTTGTCTTTTAAAATAGGTTGAGAGAATTAGGGGCAATCGTAAGGAGAGCATATGAGAGAGGCATTTATTTTTTTAGGGATGTTACTTCTTTGTTCTACAAGCTATGCGGGACTTTTTAAGATTGTTAATAGAACCGGTACATGTGTTCTCGCCTGTGATTCACTTGAGACAGAGGTGAATAGCAATCTTCCAAGCGCTGACCAAAGTAATTATTTACGAGGAATGGCAAATGCTTCAGTGTCCTCTCAAAAGGGCTTAGGGGCAAGTTATGGTTCAAACATCGACTATTTGGAAGTTGGTTTTACTGGAGCAATCGGTGCTGATCTTGGTAGCAATTCGACCTCTGATCTTATTGGTGGAAATGTTGACTATAATCAAATAAGAGGGATTGGTGTTGGCGGTGCCGTTAGTTTAGGTCTCAAGGGAGATCTCTTTGGTTCTAGCATAGGTCCTCTCGACATGAAGCGCACGGCCTTTTATGGGTATTTTATGTCTCTTGATGCTCCAACTACAGATGGCCTAGATGGGGATTCAACTTCTATGGGTTTTCATTTACGTTATAAGTTGATTGGAGGAGGGGGTGCAGGACTTGGTGTTTTTGATTGGGGAGGAATTGATATCACGACAGGTATTGAAAGGGCCGCAATGAGTATCAAGTTCGTGAAGGGAATAACAGAGACAGTGACTTCAAATGGGGCGACCGCAAGTTTTAATGGTACAGCTACAGTTGGAGCTGATATTACGACATACACAATTCCTCTTGAAATCAGTACAAACTTTCGTCTCTTTTATGTGGCCTCAATTTTCGGTGGACTTGGAATGGACTTAAGTTTTGGTAAAGCAAAATCGGTCGCAAGTTTAACTGGAGATATCAGTGTGACAGGTGGAGGAACTGGAGTCGCTTCATTAGACTTAGGTTCTGAAGAAAGCCCATCTCTCTTTGCTATGCGCGCTTTCACAGGTATTCAATTTAACTTAACGGCCTTAAAAGCCTTTATTCTTTTAAATAAAGGCATAGCAAACGACTCATTAGGTTTGGCATTAGGGATAAGATTGGCCTTCTAAGAAGTTATCTTTTTAAGAGATTACTCACTTTTGCCTTCAGCTCTTCTTCCGTAAAGGGTTTCATAATAGCGTTGTCTGCACCTTCTTGTAGTGCTTGATCTAGGGCCATTCCTGCAACTAATTTTCCTGAAGAGCCGCCACCTGAACAGGCCAACACTCTTGTTTTGGGGTAGTTGTTAAAGATATGTTCGGTAAGCTCAATTCCATTAATATCCGGCATAAGTAAATCAGTGATAACTAAATCAAAAGTGACAGTCTCTAAAATTTTGATAGCCTCTTTAGCCTCTCCAATATAGGTCACGTCATATTCAGAAAGAAATTCACTAATAATCTCACCGATATCCTTGTCGTCATCAACGACCAAGATTTTCTTCATTGGATTGTCCTTATAAGCGTTTATGAATATTTATCATATAATCAATTTTTTCTTTAAGAAGACTTTTAAGACTTTCTCGCAAATATTTTTCTAACTCTTCATCCGAGCTGGCCGTATTACTAATAACCATATCGTAAACCTCTTTGGTTTCCTGGGAAACACTTAGTGTTACCTTGTGCTCGGAAAGATAATCATCAAGAAGGTCTCTAAAGAGGCCGCTCACATTAAGGCCCCTTTCATTGATTGCCAGATGCTGATCGTCTCTAATCATTAAACTAATTCTCTTTAACTTTTGTGACATAATTTAAAATCCTCGATATTTTAATAATTTAGGCCAGTATCTGTATGACGTCTACGCCTTTATTTACTCATGATTATGTTGTAGTATATAACATTAATAAACATATGCAAATCGGAGATTTTATATGCATTATGAACTAAGAAATCTAAATAGATGGAGCCGCTCTTTAAGTGAGGGCGTTATCGGTGGTGTTTTGTCAGGATTGGCAAGGGGCTTAGGAGTAGATGTCACTCTCGTAAGACTCGTTTGGCTCATTTCAATCCTACTCTTTGGATCTGGAATTTTTCTCTATTTATTCTTATGGGTATTATTGCCGCGAGAAGATAAGATTCAAGAATATGAGAAGGCTAAAGTTCTAGGTGTTTGCCATCGAATAGGGCAAAGCTATGGCCATGAACTAGCAGTTGTTCGAATTCTTTTTACTGCGAGTTTTTTCTTCTCCTTTGGTGTTACTTTTCTGGCCTACATCCTTCTTTATTTCCTGTTGCCAGAGAATCATACCCGCAGGCATTACCGCGCCTTTTAGCTAATGCCTTAAGTTCTGGTCAGTTAGAAGAACCCGAATGGTTCTAAGTATCCGTAAGTTAGAATCATTTGGGGTAAGTTTGTCCTCGCCTTAAAATTTCAAAAGGTTATACCGATAAGTCTAAATGAAATCACGAGGACTTAATGACTCAAATGTTTAATCTTCTATTCGCTGTTCTTTTCATTTCTTCGGTCTACTCCGCGGATTCACCTAATGTGGCAAAAGTTATTATCCTTAAGGGGCAAGTCGAAGAATTACGTCTTGGGTTAAATCCAATTAGACTGAAAAAAGGTGATTGGGTTAAAGAGGGAAGTCTATTACGGGCGGGAGATCGCAGTTTTGTAAAATTACTTTTTATCGATAAGTCTCAAATGAATCTTGGTGCAAATTCAGAAGTGAACATTATGGAATTCCCTAAGAACAAAGCGGGAATTATTAATCTTATCAAAGGTAAGGTTCGCTCCAAAGTCACTAAAAACTATATGGATATTGATGAAAGTGGATCTAAATTATTTATAAAAACAAAAACAGCGGCCATGGGAGTGAGGGGGACTGATTTTCAGGTCATTTATAATCCTCGAAACTCCGTTACCTCACTTGTCACGTTTGAAGGTACGGTGGCCATGACAAAGATTGACTCTGCCTTAAAAGAGAGTCAGATAAATCAAAGAATGTTAGAAGCCAATCTAAATCGCAAAGAAGCTGTTCTTGTCCGTCAAGGACAGTACTCAGGCTCCTTACCCAATCAGAATAGAGTCTCAGAACCTGTTAAAATTTCACCTTCTCAGCTTGAGTCCTTAAAGAATTTAGACCCCTCCGTTTCTGATTCTGGAGAGGAGAAAAGAAAACCTGCCAGTGTTGAAACTAAAACAAAAGTCGTGCGCTCTATTGTACCAAAAGGTCTTGATCCCAAGAAAGTTGCCGAGGTCAATAGCGGTACGCTTGAAAAAGCACTGACTGATGGTGTAGGTGCAAAGGCCACCGTAAAAGTTGTAGAGAATACTCAAACAAGAATTGAAACGACTCGAAGCGCGGGGCCTCCTCCCGAAGGCTTTATTGATAGGGCGACGGGCGCCTTTGCTCCTCCTGCAGGTGGCTTTGTCGATGAGAAAACGGGTCTCTATGTCCCTCCTTCTGAGGGAAGTTCTTTTGACCCGAATGCAGGAGTTTATATTCCAGCACCAGATGTTGGCTCTGTTGATAGTGAGACCGGAGCTTACGTTCCACCAGAGGGCTTTAAGTTAGTGGACTCTGGAGACATTGTGCCTGTGGAGGGTCGTAGTCTTGCAAGCGTTGGCGATGGGACGACACCCACAAAGTTAGATGGGGTAGTGAATGTACTAAAAAGTGGATCATTAGAGGGAGAAAATAATTTAATTGGTAGTGAGGTTGGCACCAATAATGAAACTGATGCCCTTGCTCAGGATTTTCAGCTGGAATCGACCCAAGACTTCAATAACCCAGATATAAAAAATGCAACGAGTGGACGCTCACAGGTAGAATTTCGCATTAGCCGCTAGGCTTAGTCTTCTGTTACAATCTATTGAGATATTACCAAAGAACTATGGATGGTTTTAATTTGCTGCGATTAAAAAACGCTCTGTTTGTATTTTCTTATTTTTTAATTTTCTCGTCTTTTGCCCAAAATACTGGACTTGAATCCTTCTATTTAAAATTTAAAACAGGTGATTATCAAGCAGCTCTTCAGGAGCTTGAGCTGGTAAGGGCTTCGACTGAGTTTAATCCAACTCGTAACTATCTAATGGCTTTAACCTATAAAAATATGCAAAAGCATGATTTGGCGATTGCCCACTTTAAGATGGCCATTAAGCTTGGTAAGACAAGTGAGGACCTATTCTTTGAATATGGTCAGTCCCTTTTTGCCGTGAATGAACTTGAAAAAGCAAAAAGAGCTTTTCGTATTTCATTTCAGAAGGGTTATAAAACAGATTTCTCTCTATATTATATCGCTCATATCAGTGAACTCCTTGAAGATCATAGTGCCGTTAAAAGTAATTACATCCAACTGATTAAAGATAAAAAGTCAGACAAGGGGATGAGACAAATCGCTTATTTGAGGCTAGCAGAAGTTATTTATAATCAAATTAAAAATAAGTTTTATGCTCATAATTATATAGCAAAATATGTGGTGCCTTTACTTGATAAGGGCCTAGCGATTGATCCTAAAAGTGATACGGCTTCTGAAATTGAAAGTAGGTATGATGAAATTCTACTCAAACATAATATGCATCCTTTATTGCTAGATAATGGTAGAATGCTCTCTCGCCAAGCGACAACACTTATCTTTACTCAACAGTATCAACAAGACGATAATGTGACTCTAGAGTCGGATGCGCCAGGCTTAACAAACACCAATACAGATGCTAGCTCAGCGATAATGAATAGTGAGTTGTTCTACTCCAAAAGATTCGTTGGCGGGAAGTACTTTGTTTTAACTCCAGAGATGCGTTTGAGTTATTCTAGTTATCTTAATGATACTAACCCTGATATTTATCAAAATGATTCGTATGGTATTTCACCTGCGTTGCGGGGATCATATAATTTCAGCTGGAACAAGAAGAGGGCCGAGCTCTTATATGAAATTGAATACAACTATACTGCAAGAGATAAAAATCAAGAGAAAAAGCGAACTTTCTTTGGCCGCTCGACAACTTATTCATTAGGGCTTAGGAAAAAGTTTTTTGATAATGGAGATACAACTTTTAAAGTTCGACAGAGAACCTTATCGAGTTTTAATAATGCTTTGTCTGGTTCTACAACCACCCTTTACCTTGATCAACTCTTTATTCGAGAAAATGGTCATATAATTGTTGGATTATTTATATCGGATTTTTATCGACCAGAAAGTGAAGTGAATGCGACAGATTCGTTTCTCTTTCGAGCGGATTATTTAATTCCTCGTCTCTTTTGGGGTATTGATTTTAATTTATCTGCCTCTTTGACGATGTTGGATACAAAGCTTCAAAAATCACAAAGAGGGGTTGAAAAAAATACGACTTATGGTCTAAAAATACAAAAAAGGTTTAATAAAAAGTGGCGCTTAGGAGTCACCTACAATAGAACTCAAAATGATTCCTCTGATGTTGAAAATTTCTCCTATATCAAGAGCGTAACAGGACTTGAACTACGCTATACTTGGTAGTGATTCCGATAGGTTATCGAGCTTTTGAGTTACGGTTTTGTCTAAATCTTCTTCATAAATTACCGATAAGTTAAAAAGAATGGGGAAAATCAATGAGTGAAAATAATCATTTTCTTTATGATCCAGAGACTGAAGAGGTAATAGATATCAGAAAAACGATTACTGTTGGTCGCTCAGATTCAAATGGGCTTCCTATTAAGGATCAATCTGTTTCTTCAAAACACGCCCGACTAATCATAAAAGAAGATGGCCTATACGTCGAAGATTTAAACTCCTTCAATTCTACCTATGTAAACGGTAGTGAACTCATTCCAGAAAAACCTATTAAACTCGGTACAAGTGATGTGGTTCAGTTTGGAGATAAACGCTACTACTACAACGCTAACGAACCATGTCAGGCTTTTTTAGATCTTCCTACAATGACGGGAACTTTTAAGATTGGAGATAAAACGAATCAGGGTATTGTTCATAATTATGATGAGCCGATACTAGATACAAATAAACAGAAGAAGTCCTCTCTAAAGCATCTTCGCTTTCATAAAGAAGAAATAGAGCAGCTTAAGGCGAAACTCCATCAGCTAAATGATAAATTAGGAAATGGAGAAAAAATTCATTCTAAAATTCTAAATAAAGAAAAGGAAATGGTTGAGTTCTCTTCATACTTAGAGGCTAAAAGTTATAATAGTCAAGATGAAGTTAATTCGATTATCCAATCGATTGAGGAAGTCACTGATCGATTAGATATTGATAAGAACAATGTTGAGGAAAAGATTGATATCTTAAGAAACCAAATTGAAGACCTCAATCAAGAGGTCGAAGATTTAGAAAATGAGAAAATTCGAAATAAGGCCATGGTAAAAGAGCTTCTTAATGATGTTGAAATCATTAAAGGTAGAGATCTCTTAAATAATGAGATTAATCAATTAAATGAATCCTTAAAGGTCTTTAATGAAAAAAACTATCAGCTAATGATTGGAAATCTTCAACGTGAAATTGAGATAAAAGAAAAAGAGTTTAAAGAGGCACAAAAGAAATATAGCGATTCTCGCTTTGGACAGAAATCTCCTTTTGGAAAAAAGGCATCTTAAAAAAATCACCAAAAATTTCATATAAAGAGCTCATTTAAAATAAGTAATTATTTTCATTTTAAATATTTAATTTGCTCTATTATCCATTTTGGATCATCAAGGGGAAGGTCGTGACCAGCCGTTTGATGGAGTATCACCTTTCTTTCAAAATGTTTAGAAATAGCAACAGAACACTTATAGTTAGCAAGTTGATCCCTAATTGATGCTAAGATTAGTAATTGGCATTTTAGTTCCTTTGGGATTTTAAACCTTGAGGCTGCAAACATTTGTTTTAAGAATGATATTCTTTTTATCGGATTCTCTGAAGAGTAGCTTGCATACTTCTTAACTAAATCCTTGTCGGGGTTAAGGATAGCTGTAGTTATTTTTAAGATTGCGGTTTCTCTTTCTTCAAAATTTTCTTTAAAAAAGAGCTTTAGTACCATATTCATCGCCTTACTACTAAATCGGTGATGGGGGAGTGATAAATTTCCCGCAGACGAATTTATTAAGACCAGAGTCCCTATATCTTCAGGATAACGGTGACACCAATCCATGCCAATCATACCCCCCATTGAAATGGCCAAAATATTCCACTTTCCAGGAAATTTATCTTTGAGATAGAGCCATTCTTCCCGAAGCTCATCTGTATAATCTTCAATCCTAGTATGAGATCGACTATTTACCTTCTTCCCAACACCTGGAAGCTCTAAAAAGTGAACAATCGTTTTAGGAGCCTCTTCTTGAAGCATATTGGGAAATTCTCCCCAATGACGAGCTTCTCTCGCAAGACCTCTAATTAAAAGCCAATTTGTTATATCCATGCTTGATAGTTCCTCGTTGCTCGAAAAAGAAAATCGATAAGAAGAATATGTCGCCTCATCGTTCGATCATAACGATGAGATTTTATAGGATTAAAAAAACCACCAGAGCTAAACACCTGGAATGGATTCTTTTTTACCCAAATCCAAGATCCCATTTCTAAAGTCCAGGGAAGGATCATCTTTTTAGTTTTAATATTATGTTTCATGTGAAGATCAAAGATATAGTCCCAAAGATCTCCACTTATTGTGTAGCTGTCATATTGAGGTTCAATCTTATATATATGATGCGGGAGTGTTTCATCCAAAATGTTTTTTAAATTTTGAACCTGTTTAATTCTTGGAAAAGGCTGAGAAGTTTTTGCATAGGGAAACCAAAGTCGATCTTTCATTCCAAACCCTGAGTGAAAATCTACAGTTATGGCCGCAGCAGAATCAAATAGTTGATCTTTACAAAAGTTGACTAAGGCCTGAGATTCTAGCTCCATAGGCTGGCCTTCTTCTCCACGATACCATGGAAGTTTAGATGAAATACGGTGACCGCTGACAAGAAAGGTTTGTGCGCCATCTTCACAATCGATAGGTGCATTTCTCATAAGATCGACACCATTTGGATTAGATCGTTGGTGATAGGCCATGCCAGCTGGGTTTATAAGAGGAATGGACACAATTCTGCAATCTTTGAGGGTTCGGCGTAAATCCTGATCCCAACTGAGTTGTTTAAATAATGATGTTAGATATGTTAGGACTACATGAGTGCCAACTCTTTCAAGTCCATGCACGCCTGCGAATAATCCTAAGGTCGGCTTTTCAACGTCATGGCTACCTATCGTGAAAGCGATAATTGGAAATGAGTTTCCATTAATATTTACTCGTTCAATCTCGTGGGATTGAATGAGATCATCTTTAACTTGAGTAAGTTCTCTAATTAGCTTTAGCTCGTGGAAATCTTTCAAATTCGTGTTCCTGAAATAGTAAAACAAGCCATTAGAGGAAGATGATCGCTCATATTATTAAACCTCTTGCCGCTAAATTGAATGGCGTCTTTTAACAACAAATTCTGATAGAATATTCTATCCAATGAGAGGCGTGGAAGAAAGCTAGGAAAGGAGTTCGGATATTGATCATGAAGTTTTCCAAATGCTTCTTGCAGACTACTTTCTTGATGAATAAAGTTGACTATTTTTCTTCGCCAATCATTAAAGTCTCCGGCCAAGATAATAGGGTGATGCTCTAATAGTTCTTTTTTTATATGCTTATGAATCCATTTCACCTGTTTTTGTCGATGGGTCTCAAGTAGGTTGAGATGAGTATTAAATAAATGAATTTCACTTCCCTTTATTTCACAAGTTACATGAAGAAGTCCTCTCGACTCAAGACGATGTTGACTAATATCATGGTTTTTAATTTTATTGAGTGGATGCTTACTAAGGATAGCGTTTCCATGATTTCCTAACTTATGTTCCTTATTTGCTCCATAGATAGCATAGGGGTATTGGCCTTGGGCGAGAAAATCTACTTGATTATTACTTTCAAAATTTGGAATAACGAATTTCTTGCCAAGATGCTCACCTACAATTTCTTGTAGGAAAACAATGTCAGCATCAACATCTATTAGAAACTCTTTGATTGTCTCTAGGCTGTGCTTTCGATTTCCAGGGGCAAAACCCTTGTGGATATTATAACTAATAATTTTTAGACTCATGGGATAAAGTTAGACCAGGTTAAATTTTTAATTAAATTAACGCTTTATTGTAGCCTGATCACAATATCATACTTTCTTATTCCTAAGAGAAATATCAATTTAAAAGGCATTTGATTTTCCTCTGACCTAATCAAATCTTAATAGAATCCTATTCTATAAATTACTGTCATGGTCAGATTCTCCCGTTAGAATTTATTCAGAGAGATTTAATATTCACGCTTATATGGGTCATTGAAACGACTTGAAAAGGAGCACAAATATGATCGTTAGACTGGAACTTTTTTCGAACCCCTTTAGAAATATTTTTAAATTGCCAAGAGGTTGGGATATCCGTTTTTCTCCTCGATTTCTTGCTTATACACCAACCTTTGATTTTCGTATTGAAACGAGTAGATATCTCTTAGAAACCGCCTCAACAACAAATGACCTTTTGGAGGTTTTCGAATTAAGGCATAAAATTTTCTTAGAAGAGGCAGGGGCAAGTAAAGTAGATCCTGACGGATTTGATCTCGATGAATTTGATAGTATCTGTGATCATATTATAATTCGTTCCAAAGAAGAAAATAAAATCGTTGGAACTTATAGGGTTATTTCCAGTCTTTATAGTGATGATTTTTATTCTCAAAGCGAGTTTGAATTAGAAGAGTTTTTAAGTTCTCCAGGACATAAACTTGAATTAGGTCGTGCTTGTATTGATCGAAATCATCGAAATGGTGCTGTTATTGACCTTCTTTGGCATGGTATTGGAAGATATATAAATTTAGCGGGATCACGTTATCTTTTTGGGTGTAGTAGTCTTAAAATTACGAACCCAAATGATGCAAAAGCTGTATTAAATTTCTTTAAAAAAGAAGGACACTTTGATAATCGCTACTTTGTTAATCCTTCAGAAAAATTTAATATGGATATCTATAAAGTCGTTCCAACAGAAATGGATGATGAGCTTCTTAAGTCCCTTATTCCACCACTGCTTAGAAGTTACTTTACTGCAGGAGCCAAAGTTTATGGTGAGCCTGCACTCGATAGAGAATTTAATTGTATTGATTTCTTAACAATTTTAGATATGGAAAATCTATCTCCAAGTTTTAAGAGAAGATATTTTAAGAGCTTATGAGTTTTTTATTTTTAAATATGAGGGCTATTTTTAGGGCCCTCGTCTTTTTTATAGCCGTTTGTCTCTATTTTCTGACGGCATTACCGTTTTATCCTTATTTAAAAATAAAACCAATGAAGGCCCGTAAGATTATATGCTTTATTTTAGGCCGTTATGCTCGATTCACTCTGTGGTTTATGGGCATAAAAGTTAATCGCAATATCATGGAGAAGGCCATTGAGAGGAACTACCTAAATGTGTCCAACCATCTTTCCTACACCGATATCTTAGTGATTTGTGCTTTTTATCCATCCTGCTTCGTCACTTCTACCGAAATGCGTGATACCCCTTTTTTGGGTCTAATTTGTAAATTAGCGGGTTGTGTATTTGTTGAAAGGCGAAATAAAGATAATATCGGTCTAGAGATAGAAGAGATTACAAATACTTTAGCAAGTGGGTTAAGCGTCGTGATTTTTCCGGAAGCGACTTCTACTAATGGGGAAGAAGTTATCCGTTTTAGAAGACCTCTTTTTAAAGCTGCCCTTGATTCAAATGTCGCTATAAAACCTTTCACTATTAATTATCGCTATCTTGATGGGGACATGGTCAGCTTAAAGAATAGGGATTGTATTTTTTGGTATGGTGATATGACTTTTTTAAATCATTTATGGGGCATTTTTAAGATTGAAAAAATAAATGTAGAGCTAACAGTTGGGCAAGCTATCAATTGCAAGAATAAAGTGGATTACTCAGCTCTCGCCGAGCAAAGCCATCGACTCGTTAGCTCTTACTATCGACCAATAGTAGTCTAGCTTTAATATACAAACTCATTGTATTCATCTTCACAAGAGTAATGAAAGCGCAGGCCGTCTCTTCGGTGGCGATACATTTCTCGCTTACAGCTTACAGAGTGCTTTTGATAAGTCTGATTTTTCAAAACATAGCCTAATGTCTTTCCTAAATCGGCTTCACTCAAAAAGTGCATTCCTTCTTGATCACCCGTGATGTAGTGAATTGTTTTAAGGGGTGCTCCTGTATGAAAGGCCAATTCAGCTAAATTATTAGGTGAAATTGTGAGACGACCAAGAAGCACTTCCATTGGCCATTTAATGGGACCGAAGGAGAAGGCAATGATTTCAGTACAAGTGATTGTCTCACCAGTCATGGCATCAAAGTTGAAATCATAACCTTTACCAATCTGCTCTCCAAGATACTTGAGCGTCATTTCCAAATCTTTGGAAGATCTTTTATGGAAATCTTCAACTCTTAACACGGCCATCTCATCTAAGTTGATGAATCCTTGTAAACTGTCAAATTCAAGACCCCAGCGACGAACCTGAAAGATTCGTTTTCCAGCTCTTATATTTTCACGAAATGGTTTTAAAACAGGATTATCCCAAAGACCAAGGGCCTTTAATTGCTCTTCACTTCCAAGGTAAATTCCCACATGACCCCAGTGACCAGGAATCGTAATATCTGTAAATTTATAGGCCTTCTTTTCCATGAGAAGATCAAAGGGAAGAAGTGTCTCTTCTAGTTTATTTAGTAACTCTTTATTATCTTTTAAATAGCCTTCTCGCCAAGCAATGCTTCCAGCAACAGCACCAAAGGCCGCTGATGCCCCAGTTGGAATTTTTCCAAGACCCGCTAACACACCATCGCCAATATTGCGCCAAAAGAGTTCTGTATTGGCGAGAGACTTCCAACTCTCATCTTTTTGGGAAAGCTGATAGAGACCACTATTTCTCCAAGCTTGAATAAGTGTGTTGTCCTGGATAGTTTCATTTTTTATGGGAAAAAGGTTTCTCTCTAAATAGCTCTCTCTCTTTGAAATATTTCTAGTGCTTAAGGTTCTATCTTTAAGTTCATACCATCTTCCTAGGCTTAAGGTTGGAATATTCAATTGATCAGTGAGAAGAGTTCTTAAACTTTTCCGATGAAAGAAAAGATCATGAATTTTTCTAAAAGACTCTATTTGAAGAGCCTTTAGAATTTCATTATTATGATTGCCTTCTCTTAGATCAAGAATTTCACTATGTACTTTTATTTGAGCATAGAAATATTCTTGGAGAAGATTGAGGGTATAGGGTTGAAGAACCTGTGATTGATAGGCCTCTAAAAAGTAATGGGCCAAGCTTTGACCATAATTTTCGATCTCTCTTAAGTCCCCAAGGAGAGCTTGGGCCTGATTATTTTCAACTTTTCGATTTTGAAGGTCTCTTAAGGAATCGATGTGTTCATTCACTTTTTCGTAAGTAAAATTAATGGTTCCTTTAGCGCTTGTGAGCAGGCTCATAAAGATCATCACAGTAAGATAAAGGTAAATCGATAGTTTTCTTTTTGACATGGGATCATCTTAAAGAAAACTCATAGAAAAAGTAATGCAGTGTGTAATTAAGTTAAGGGTGTCGCCATTCTGGACCATCTGGAGAATCTTGTAATTCCCAGTGGTTAAAGATGTGATCGAGAAGTCCTTCCTCATCAAGAATGACTTCTAGGTCTTCTTGCAATTCATCTGGATCGACTGGAAGAAGAAGCCCACAGGTATAATGAGTCATTTGATTGAATCCGTCTTGATTGCTAGAGGGCTCTCTTCTAGTGGAGATGATAAATAGGTTAAAAAAACCGAGATTACCCTCTCGCCAGCCCTGAAGGTCAACCTCAGAAATCTTTGAAAACTTCCCATCAGGTTTATAGGTGGGAGTGGAGTGTAACTCAATCAAAATGTGCCACTTATCTGTTTCAAACTCAAAATTCATACTTTCACGATACCCGAAGAGTGATCTGTATTCCAAAGACTTTTGGGCCATTAGGCCATAGATTTGTTATATATTTTCCTTTTGGAGGCCTATTTGTCATTTACGAGTCGTGAAGGACACATTTTTTTTAAAAGAAATAAAGATCCAGAGATCCAGCTGGTCCCTGAAGTCTCTTTAGATCGAAGTGAATCTTCTGAATTTTTTCAGTTTATTGCTGATCATCACAACCTCTTTCATAAAGAGCGCCTAGACTTTTCGGGTTGTAGGCCTTTTGCGCCTTTAATAGGGGATAAGGTGGTTCTTTTTCCCGGAACTTTTTCTCCCTGGCATGAGGGTCATGAGGCCTGTATTGCGAATCTTCCAAAAGGATCTCAGGTTGCTGTTATTCCCGATTATAATCCCTGGAAAGATGTGAGGAGGACCAATCTATGGCATGAGGCCTGTGCCATTTGGAAGGGAGTTGAAAAGCTATCTGGGCTTAATATTAGTCTTTATCTTGGTTTTCTTCTGCTAAAGGAGAAAAACCCTACAATCTCTTGGTTAACTCAAATACCTTTTCAAGAGAAGTGGCTATTGATGGGAGAAGATACCTTCTTAAATATCCATAAATGGAGCCAAGCAGATGAAGTCCTCTCAGAGCTCTCTGGACTCTATGTGTGCCCTAGAGCAGAAAACAAAGAGACTGTCCTGGCCCAGAGAGAGGAGATACTATCCTTGCGAGGGGAAAAGTCATTTGAGATCGCGTTTCTTGCCCCACATCCCTATCAGCATTACTCTTCAAGTTATTTAAGAGAGAAAAAATCTTAAGCTAATAGGGAATTTTTACACAGTCACTTTCATAAGCTTGTCACCTTATGCACCGGTTTTTATAACCGTGTTTCTACTCATCACAAGTTGATTTTGGTCGTTCTGACTATATCTTTTGTAATGACGTGTTCCTGTTGTTGTGGGGGGGTCTTGGACGGATGCTAAGGCCCTTTCTTTTTCCCCAACTTAATTAGCGCAGCTTAAAGCTCCCTCTAGATTTTCCATGGCAAGATTAGCAAATTTCTTAGGAAGACTCACGTGACTTGATTTTCCTGTCACATCAAACTCTGAGTCAGCGTTCTTTACCTTTCTCCCAGAAAGAGGGACTTTTTGATAGATATTCACAAAGTTACCAACTGTTCCTTTTCCTGGATTTTCATATTTGTAGGAATATCCTCTGGGATCGTAAGTCACAACATTTTCAATATATTGATCCGCTTTTTGAGCTTCTTCAATGAAGTTAAAAACACCTTTTCCGGCACCGAAACTGTGTCCTAAAACGTGAAGTGTGAAGCGTCCACCAAAAGCCTTTGAAAAGCTTTTCGCGCAGACCATAGCGTCTTTGGCACCTTCTTTACTGTAATAAAATTCCATAGAAGAAATATTCTTAGCGCCACATCGGTCTTTAATTTTTGAGATAACTCTCTTTTGAAGAACACCCAAGCCAAACTCAGCTGTACCAAGACCATCAAAGGTAATAATGAGGCTGCTAGCACCTTTTTCCTTCGCTTCCTTTAAAAGCTCTGGGCATTGGGAGTACGAGTTAACGGTTAAAAATAATAAGGTTAAAGCAATTGGCATTTTCATAAAGGGGTCTCCGTCTTTGGTTGGGTCAGTGTGGAAGATAACCCTTAAACTGATTTGGCTAAAGGGCATATGTAAAGATTGCTAAAATGGGTGTCTTCTTTTTTGACAGGTAAATGAAAGGATTTCAAGTCAGAGATTTTAAACCTGGTTTGGAGTACCTTTTCTAACATGTATTATGGATGGCCTGGAAAGGAGCACAAAATGAAAAAATTAATGTTAGTCATCATGGCCTTATTAATGGGTTCAATATCAGCTCAGTCATTTGAGATGGATAAAGAAAAGCTCTCAATAGCACAAGAAAAGCTTCTTCAATCTCAAAGAGAATGCCGTCAAATGGAAGGAGAATTAAAAACAGACCCTTTTATTTTAAATCTAAATGATGAGATGAAAGAAGGTGTTGAACGTGGAGAAATTTCTGAGGCAGCAGGTGAACGTGCCATTAAAATGATCTATTTGATGATTCAAATGTCTAAAGACATTTGTTCTCAGATTGATAAGACAGTGGACTTGGTTCAAAAAGAAATGGCCGCCTCTAAACCGACGAATGTATTTGTCATTAAAGAGCATACGAATAAACTCTTAGATATTGCCGAAGGTGCAGCATTAGAGATTATCGAATTATCAAAAGCTCCTGAGTTAAAAAGTGAGGAGCAGGAATTGCTTCAGATCATTGGTGAGATTATGGTCCGAGCAGCAAAGCAAATTTCACATCAAAGAAACAATCAAGATTAATTTTAGGCATAAAAAAAGCCCCACAGTGTGGGGCCTTCTCTTTATTAAATAACAATTTGAAATCTTATTTAACTTTCCAATAATGTTCAACAACGAGCTGACCATTGTACTCAAATGGAATGTCCTCAGGCATTGGGAAAGCAATCATTTCTGCTTTCTTTGCATCGTCATTACCATCAATTTTATAACAAGCTGGTATAGAAGGAAGACGTGGAGTCTCACATGAACGCTTGTAGTTTTGGTTTTTGTAACCTTTTTCAGTTAGTTCAATCTTGTCACCAACTTTAACAACGAAAGAAGACTTATCAACAACCTTTCCATTAACTTTAACCTGTCCGTGAGCAACCATTTGAGAAGCTGAAGGAATTGAAGGTGCCCAGTTAAGACGAAAGATAACGTTGTTAAGACGTCTCTCAAGGTTAGTAATCATGTACTCCATCCAAGGCTTACCAGCAGAGTGGCGCTTAGAGAACTTCACATACTTAACAAGTTGTTTTTCACGAAGGCCGTAGTGATAGACAAGCTTTTGCTTTTCTTTCAAACGAACAGCGTAGTCAGAGATTTTCTTTCTCTTGTTCCCATGAACACCTGGTCCATAAGGGCGACGCTCTAGAGCACCGGCTTTTCCAAGTCCTGGAAGTTCAATTCCAAGAGCTCTTTGGATTTTAAAGCGGGGATTTCCCGTAGTTGCTTTTGCCATATCAGATTCTCCTAATGTTACGGACCAACGGCGCATGGCCTGAACACGCATCACAGATTAAAGCCGTGGTCACAAACTGATGAATGCGTGAAGGGGCGAGAGTAGTAAATTTGGGCGCTTAAGTCAATCCTGGTTCCAAGGGGCTTTCTTTTTTTCCTGGGAAATATTCTCTTGGATATATTGTCGATAAAGATTGTGCAGCGCCTTGGTCTTTTCGCCTGGCTTACTATTTCCAATACCTTGGCCATCTACTGAGGTGACAGGCATCACTTCTCGAGTAGAGGAAGTGATAAAAACCTCTTGCGCGATGCGCATTCTTTCTGGAGTAAAGTTTTCTTCCTTAACGGGCAAATCGTTTTTTTGGGCGATTTCAATAAGGGTGGCCCGAGTGATTCCGCCGAGGAGACCTGCTTCTAGAGGCGGAGTAATAAAAGTGTCATTTTCCACTATCCAGATATTGGCAGTTGTGGATTCAGTAACATTTCCTGAGGCATTGAGCATGATGGCGTCATAGGCGCCTTTTTCTTTTGCTTGGGAAATGGCCAAGACGTTGTTGAGATAATTTCCCGATTTAACATTGGGGTCCACGGACTTTTTTGGGTTTCTTAAAATACCCGCTGTAATCAGGCTGACGCCTTCAATATAGTAAATCTTTGGTTGAGGTTTTAGTTCTCTAAAGATGATGTACAAGTTTTGACCATCACTTAGGCTTGGGTCAAGGCCTATCTCACCACAACCCCTCGTCACCATAATACGAATGTAGAGGCGATCGTTATCAAACTCTTTAAGGCCTCGATAGATGAGGTCTTTGATTTGATCGGCAGACCACTCAAGCTCCATCCCAATCCCTAGGGCCGATCTCTCAAGCCTTTCTAGGTGGGTCTCCAAAAGATAGGGGACTTTGTCATAGGTGAGGGTGACTTCATAAACTGAATCGCCATAAAGAAAGCCCCTATCAAAGACTGAGACCGTTGCTTCTTCTGGAGGCGTAAATTTTCCATTGATACAGATAAGGGCGTCTAAATTCTTCACTTCCAAATACCTTGATAGTTATCAGGAACCAAATTCCAGGCTTCGCCATAGACATGAACTTTCTTTGTGGCCTCCCCGCTAGAGGTTGTGAGAGGAAGTTGGCGCTGGGTCCAACCCAAGAGGCTCTCTTCTAGATTGAAGGCCTTGAAGCCCTCTTTTATGAGGTTTTCAGTGTAAGCACTTGAGCGTTGACCAATGGTGCAATAGGAGACAATGGTTTTATCGCGGTAAGCGTTTTTGTTTTTTTCAAAGTCTTCTTGAGAAATTGAACCAGGGATAAAACTCACGGCCCTCTCAATATCAGAGCGAATATCGACTAAAATGGTGGTGGATTTCATTTTATTATAGTCCTCAATTCTGAGTTGGGGAGCGTTTGAGAATTTCTTTGAAATCGTGCTCGCCATGCCCTTAATAACCAAAGCTTTGTCCTTGGCCTCTTGAGGATTGATACAAGTTGAAAGCAAGAAAAGGAGAAGAAAACAGGTCTTTGTCATGAATTGATTATGCCCTTGTCGATTCCTCTTGGGAAGTTTGACATTGATTGTCAGAAGAGGAGATAATTTTAGCAATGGCAAAGCTTGTATTTTTTATTCTCTATTTATTTTCTACCTCAATACTTGCGGTAAGTGTTGCAGATCGAGATCCAACGGCTCCCATCGTGAGCTTAAATGCCAGTGGCTCAGTTTTTGAACTCTATGTCGAACCTAATACTGGAGTCGCAGATTCTCCTCATCAATTATTTATTCCAGTAGGGACGACGACGACTCCTAATCAGGCTTATTCTTATTTTTCAAATAGAACAAACCTTCCCACTTTCACGGGTAAGGTTCCCGATGGCACAGTTTCCTTAAATTTTCGTTTAAATATTGAGGTTGAAGGTAGTAATACTGAGCTCTATGCCGCTGTAGAAGAGAGTTCAACGAGTTTTAGAATCGTCGCGATTCAAACCTTCTTGGCCAACAGTACGGACCAGGCTTACAGTTTAGATTTAGAGGACGTTTGTACCGCTGCCATTGGTTGTGAAAATCTAACAAAAACAAATCCTCCAAAGCAAAGTGTTACTGGGAAAAAATTGTTTTTCTTTGTTGGAGATGACAGGGCCCTCAATTCAACCTTTGATCCTTCAACGGAATCAAATGGTGTTTATTATGAATTGAATTTGAGCAGTTATATCTATGACACTGAATTTCAACTCTTTGACTTATTTAAAGGCGATGGTCAGTTAACGGCCGATTACCGCGCCTTTACCATGGATAAGGTGCGAAGCCTTTATGGGATTGTAGCAAAAGGCAGTCAAGGGCTTTGTAGTGGTGATGTTGGCGGTGCTGTCTCTACTCAAAAGCTTGGAGACGTGAGTCTTAGTTTCTCTAATCTCGTCGATCTCATTAGCACTCAGACCATTGGTCAAAAGAAAGTTCCTAATCTTGAAAATGGTTTTTGCTATAGTGTGCGTTTGCTCTTTTGTGATCTCTATGGCTTTTGCTCGACTCTCTCAAAAGGAATTCAAAATACCCCAGAAGACATTCAGGCCCTTCTTGAAAAACAGGCCTGCTTCTTCTTCACGGCGGGCTTTGGTGAACAGCATCCCATCGTTGATTACTTTCAGGCGTGGCGAGACAATACGCTTCGGCGATCTTGGCTAGGTCGCCAATTTATTGAATTCTATTATCGCGTTGCTCCTCAATACACACCTTTTATTCTCGAAAGACCTTGGCTTCAACGTTTCATTCGCAGTATTGCCTATGTGCTGTATGGGGTCATAAAGTGGGGCTGGCTCATGCTTTTCTTTGCGACTTTAGCCATTGTACAATTTTTCTCTGTTAAGAAAATCAAAAAGTTAATCTAAGGAGATTTGTTTCATGGCAGATCATACCAAGATGAAAGAGTTGCTGGGTGGTGAATAATTAATATTAAAAGAGAGCCAGAACTTTACTTAATTTCACTCATTCATATCCTAGGTTATTTAAAGGAAGAAGTTCAGGTTTATTATCCTAATTGGAATTTTAATCATGGTGCGCGTGGATTTGTCACCTATCGCCTTGATCGAGAGTACTCTCTTCAAGAGATCCATGAGATGACGGTGACTTTCTCACTCGTCAAAGGAAGCCTGATTGATAAGGGGGATAAGTCTTATATTGAATCCCTTATTGATGAAACTCAAAAAAAGTACGGCTGCCACACAATCCACTACTGGGATCTTGTGGAGGAAAGTGGAGAAATGGGGGATCGAAAAACACGCGGTCCAGTCATTGATATCATTCGCATCGATAGTGAGGTTTATGCTCTCGGCGTGCGCCAACAAGTGAGAGGCGACTTCGCTCCCTACAACGGACTTTCTCCCATTCCAAGTGAGCCTCGTGCTCCCTCTCTTTCCTATCAGAAGTTAGGGGAGTGTTTTAAGTGTTTTCGTCCTCTGGTTGGCCATGAAGAGGTGTTTCTTGATATCGGTTGCGCGCCTGGAGGATCGACCTACTTTCTTTTAAAGAATGGATTTCGTGTCATAGGCGTTGATCCAAAACCTGTGAATAATGAGGTTCGTGAGGACTTTCCTGAAGGCTTCCTTTTTCTAAACACGAATTACGCTAAACTAAAAACAAAACACCTAAGAGGATTACCACCCATAAATTGGATTGTTTTTGACGTGGATACTTCGGCTAAAGGAGCACTTCCTAGTCTTTTGAAGTTAATGAGTAAGCTTGAAGAGTGTGTAGGCTTAATCATGACGGTAAAACTCGAGCAAAATTTTAGCATTTACGACATTGTAGAACTTGAAGAGATGGCCAAGAATAGCGGATATTCTGAAATCAGAAAAAGTATTCTGCCAAGTCATGATAAGGAATTCTGCTTTTTCATAACAAAGGTCGATTAAAGAATGTTTGATTTTCTTCGGGCCTGGAAAGGTTTAAAAATCCCTGTTATCCTTTTATTTAGTTCTTTAATCTTAGGAACTTTTGGTTTTAAAATATTTTTCCCAGAGGAATCATTTTTAAGACTTTTATATATGGCCGCCATTACCTTAACGACCGTAGGGTATGGCGATATTCTTGGGATTGATCAAAATCCTGCGGCCATCATTTATACAACTTTTCTCATGTTTACTGGAATGGGAGTAGTTCTCTATTCTACCTCTTTAGTAACGGCCTATATTATTGAAGGAAACTTAAGAAATGCTTTTTCATTGGAAAGGCTGAGAAGAAGGATAAAGCGTATGGAAAATCATTATATTATCTGTGGTGCTGGTGAAACTGGTGTCCATGTGATACGAGAAATGGTGGCCGTTAATCAAAGCTGCGTTGTTATTGAGACGACTGAGGAAAAGAAACAAGAAGTTGTTTTAGAGTTTCCAAATGTACCTGTCCTAGTAGGCGATGCGACGACTGACCATATGTTAGAAAAAGCAGGAATTGATAGGGCCCGTGGTCTCGTTGCAGCTCTCTCAAATGATAAGGACAATCTCTTTCTTACTGTATCGGCAAAAATGTTACAGCCTCGCCTAACCATCGTTTCTAAGGCCATTGATTTAACCATGATTAAGAAGCTCAAAAGAGCAGGGGCCTCTAGGGTTGTTTCTCCAAACTATATTGGTGGAATGAGGATGGCCTCTGAAATCTTAAGACCACACGTCACGAACTTCCTTGATAGAATGCTTCGGGGGACAGATAAGTCCATACGCGTGGAAGAAGTTGTCATCCCAAAAGAATCTTCACTTATTGGAAAGAAAATTGGAGAGGTCAATTTCTATGATTCGTGTGGCATTAATATTCTGGCCCTCGGTCGCGGTGGAGATCACTTTGAGTATAATCCTGGGCCTGATGTTTCCTTAGGGGCAAATGATGTTCTTCTCTATATAGGCACCACTGAGCAAGAAAGGCTCCTTGAAAATCTTGTCAGCAAGTAGCCATTTACCAATTGTTAAGGGTCTTTTACCCCAAATATACTCCTAACTATATGTTTTTTCACAAAACTCACTTGGCCAACTTTCATTTGTAAAGATTTTGGACGGTAAGAATTAAGCCTAAAAGTATTACACTGTGCATTATTTTGGTCTCTAAAATTGTTATATTTTAAGCACTTAAGCTTAGGTCAATAATGGATTGGAACATTTCATGTTAGTTAAAACTTTTGCCATTCTTTTCACAAGTTTTCTTCAGAGCAATACATTTGCAATGGTATCAATTGACAGTTGTTGGTCGCAGTTAATTCAAGCTACCTGCATGTAAGGATGTAGAATAATGTTAGAAACAAGCTTTACCAATTTAAGTCAGGGACGTGAGCCAAAGGCAAAGCCAAGGCTTTTTGACTTTACTGATTATGTAGACTTCCTAAACGCCTATGTGGGTGCTTACGGTAAATATAGTCATGGCCCCTATAATCTAAAGAACTGGGCCAACCGTCTAGGTTATCGCTCGCCAAGCTCCCTTGCGATGGTTTTAAATAAGCAGCGTCTTCCTACTTGGAAGATGATGGTCTCATTTTCAGAGGATTTTAAATTTAGTAAGGGCGAACGCAAATATTTTGAACTTTTAGTAGAAATTGAACGTAAGAAGCAATCAGGTCTTGATATTAGTGAGCTGATGGTGGAGGCAAGTCAATTAAGTGGAATGAGTGAAGTTCAACAAATTAATTACGACCAGTTCTCTGTTGTAAGTGATTGGTACTGCTATGCGATTAAGTCTTTAGTCAGTAACAAGAAATTTGTCTATGATCTCGATTGGATATTTAAGGCCTTAAGAAGAAAAATTTCAAAGGCGCAAATTAAAAATGCTATTCAAAATCTAAAGAACATAGGTCTTCTCTTAGATGATCCAGTGAAAGGAATTAAAGAGAACCCCGTTAAAACCCATACCGGAAACCAAGTTCCCTCTGCAGCGATAAAGAATCACCATAGAGGAATGCTTGTGCAAGCCGCCCAAGCCCTAGACGAGCAAGATGTAAATAACAGGATGTTTCAAGGACTAACATTAAATATTAATAAAGAAGAAGATCTAAAAGATGCCTTTTCAGACATCACTAATTTTGTCAGTGAATTTAATGAAAAATATAGAAATGATGTCACTGGTAATGCTGTCTATCAGTTAAATATGCAGTTATTTGAACACACAAAAGACTTAGAATAAACGCGACTGGAAGAGTTTTATGATGACCCCTAGTATGAAAAAGTTTTTTAAAGACTCGCATAAGAAAAGCCTAACTTTTATGCTGTTAGCTTCCTTTTGCTTTAGTGGCCTAGGACAAGATATTGATCCTGATACAATGGCGCGCTTGACGATGGATGTGGCCCTATCACAAGAAATTCGTCTCAAGTATGACCATTTAATTCCTAATTCACCAATAAATAGTGGGCAGGTGATGAGAGAAATCATGTCCGGAGATACAGTCGGTAATGGTTTTGTCATTGAAACTGATGATTATACTATTGATGGTGGAAATTTCTTCCTAAGTCCTGAAGAGAGAGAGAAACGAAATGATATATTCAATGAAATACTGGAAAATGATCTAGGAGACTTTTGGAATGATACAACCAGAAGTATGAGTGGTGATACTGTTGGTAATGGTGGTGGGCTTCTTGAGTCTCAAGCTTATTTTTATTACCATAATTTGGTCAAACACATAATCTCATCTTTTGAACAACATTTTATTGAATTTAACCTTACAGAGAAAAAGGTTTTATTAGCGATTCTTGATATCCTTAAAAAGGAAGATAGAAATGGGAAAATTCTTTTTCTATCAGAATTTAGATATCCAAACTTTTTCCACACTTTAGGTTTTGATCCAGCGCCAAGAATTGCAAAAACGGGTTTCTCACCGGAATTTCCTATCTTTGTAAATTTAGATGCTATTTATAGAAGCAATAGTAATCCACGCTTTTGGATTGGCGTTCTCATTCATGAACTAGGCCATCAAGCAGGAGTGGCGCACCATGGATTCTTAGATGAGCTAGGATCTAAAGTGATGAACGTATCAGAAATGAATAAGTCTGAAATTGAGATGGTCATTAAGGAAAATCAAGTTGTTGAGCTTGGTTACTATAATCATGACTTTATTGACGGTTTACCAGACCTTTATGTCTCTTATGAACAAAAGCTTCATTCTATTGATATTGGAGAGTCTCAAATCTTTAATAACATTTGTGGCGAAGGACTTAATTTTGGTGGTGTAAGCTTATCTAACCTTCATTGGAAAGACCGTGGGGTGTTTGATGTTGCTGATACGATGAAGATTACAGCGAAGGGATGGGCCTCTGTTAAATGTTTAGATGAGGAAGCGGGCATTTTTTATGATAAGAACCTCGATATTCAAGTTGAAATAAGTATCGCTGATGAACTGGTAAACAGTAGAATTCAATTAAAATAAAAAAAAGGGTCCAATTAAGGACCCGATTTTTTTACTTAAGAAAGCTTTCTAGCTCTCCTGCTTCGTACATTTCCATAATGATGTCATTTCCGCCAACGAGTTGACCGTTAACATAGAGTTGAGGGTAGGTCGGCCAATTGCTAAACTCTTTAACTCCTTGGCGAATATCCATATCGCTTAGAATATCAAAAGTACTATAGTTAGCATTCATGGCATTTAGAATTCCAATGACATTCGCACTAAACCCACACTGTGGCATTTCAGGGTTTCCTTTCATAAAAAGAAAGATTTTTGAACTTGAAATGAGGTTTTTAATGCGATCATTAAGGTCCCCTGTTTTGTTTTCTTCTTGAACAGCTTTGCCACCTGGTTGAGGTACTTTATCACTACCTAGAATATTAAAGGGGTTGTTGTCGTTACTCATGTATTTCTCCGTTTTAAAGCAGTCCTTGTGCCTTGGCCTTTTCTTTGGTCATCGTTTTTAATTGAACTGCGTGTATTTCATTTGTTCCTAATTTTTCTTTTAGAATATCCATAATCATCTGGTGTTGTTGGATCAACATTTTTCCCATGAAGGCATCACTGATGATCATGATCCCTAGGTGATCCTGAGTACCAGTAAGATCTGTAACATTTACGACCGCGTCTTCTATGTGACTTTTAATGAGACTTTCAACAGTACTGAAATCCACCATAGCACTTTCCTTATTTTAATTGTGTTATTGGGGTGTTACAGCCCAAAAACTAGTCACAAAAGTAAGAATACGCAAGGAGAAGGTTGTCCAGCCTAACTTTTTGTGAAGGGGTCTAATAGAATTATCGCCACTTAAGAGCTTGCGCCCCGTGTAAATCATTCCGCCGTAGAAGAGAACCGTGCAGACGGCAATGGAGACATGAATGTTTAGTAGCATGGCATTAGTAACGGCCTTGGAGGCCTTAATGATCGCCCCACGGCCAAGTTCAATCTGAAGAATTAATAAAATATCCCAGATGATGGTAGTGGCCATGAGCTTAATGTGGACCGACCTTTTTTTTCTAAGGTACACTCCAAGAGTCATTGTGCTTAGTATTAAAAATGACTGTATTTGGAAAATAGCAGCTGTGGTCATTCCATCCCTTAATTTTCATTTATGCTTTTTAGCTATTTTATAAGGGAAAAGGAATTTGTCGACAACTAAACATTGGTATTAAGGACTATAAAAGGGACTTATGGAAAGCAATTTAGGGCGTTGGGCCATTATAGATATTGAAACGACGGGCGTAGATCCACTATCGGACGAAATCATCGATGTTGGATTCTTACAATTTGAGGGTAGCTCTCTTGTAAAAAAATATTCATCACTCGTAAAATCCTCATTTGTTCCAAGCTTCTTTATTCAAAAGCTCACTGGAATAAATGAAAAAATGATCAAGAAGGCCCCTCTTTGGTCGAGTGTAGAGCCAGAAGTGAGTGAACTTTTTGGTCATAAGTTAATTGCTCATAATGCTGATTTTGAAAAAAGTTTTCTAGCTGATTCCTTTGATGAAATTGACGATGGTAGTGAAAGGGAGACTTATGAAGACTCTTTGCCTTTTTTAAGCCTTCTTTTTCCCTATAAGGCATCCTTAAAGTTAGAGCATTTTATTGTTGATTGGGGATTAGCGCCTGGGGAAACTCACCGAGGCCTTGAAGATAGTGTCGATTTACTTAAGGTTCTTTTAACTGCCGTCCAGTTAGTTAAGGAAGACAGAGATACGTTTCAAACCATTAACTCTCTTTTTCATAAATATGATTTAAAAAACTATTGGTATTATAAATTCTTCAATCTCTTTGATGATGAAATTCAAGAACTGGCTGAGGCCATTGATTTTGACATCAATACTGCAGTAATGAAGGCTAAAGAGTTTGAAGAGAGTCGCTTTCATGCGCCCATCTTTGCGGGAGAGAGACCATTCTCCTTTGAATTCTCGGGTGATAATCTCAAAAAGATATTTAGATCTGTTGATAGTCTTCGCGAAAAAATTCCAGGTTACTCTTATCGAGAATCTCAGGAAGAATTGGCGTTAAAGACTGGTCAAAGTTTTAAAAATGGCGTTCATGCTCTTGTTCAGGCACCAACAGGGACTGGAAAGACCATGGGCTACCTAGTTCCTAGTGCGCTCTTTGCGATGGAAGAAAAAAAGCAGGTTCTTGTCGCAACAGGAACTAAAACTCTTCAGCATCAGGCCATGTATAAAGATGTTCCACAACTTAGAAAAGCGTTGGGGGTTGGAGAAGAAGAACTCAAAGTTAAACGCTTAGTGGGTTCTAATAATCACCTCTGTGAACTTCTCTTTCGCCAAAGTATTGATGAGGAAGATTTACTCTTTTCTGCGCGGGACTTTGGAGATAATTTTACCGACATGTTCTTTGAATTATTGTTTTATCATAATTCAAGACTTGATAGTGAAGCATGGATTCTTCGCGATGACCTACCTTATGTCTTTAAAAGAAAATTTGAAGCTTTTAGAAATAGAGATAAAGATAATGCTGTAGATTATCGCTCTTGCACAGGAAGTAGCTGTCCTTTTAAAAATGACTGTACTTATATTCGTGGTTTAAGAGAAGCGAAAGAAGCCGATATTATTATTGGAAATCATGCGCTGACTTTTTCGTGGCCCAGAGCATTTCCGCGGCCTGAGTATATCGTTATCGACGAAGCCCATAAGATTGAAGATGAAACAACGCGGGCCTTTTCCCTAGAGGCAACTAAAGATGGTCTTGAAAGCCTTGCGCGCTCTCTAAATCACATGCAGGGGATTGGTTCACTTTTTTATCTTTTAGCTCAAAAAGAAGATGAGGTTGGAGAGAGTACCCCGATCATCAATAGACTGAGAGAGCAAACTCTTGAAACTTATCAGATGCTTATGGATCATTTGCGTGTTCTTCCAGAGGTATTTGAGAATTATTTTAAAAAGCACCCTCGTTATACAGAATACTTTTGGAATGAACTTCCCATGATCTCGGGCGATAATTCGAGTGATTCTTTAGGAAGGGGACTTTTTAATCATTTAGAGAGTATTAAATTTATTCTTTCAAGCTACGCGCAGGCCTTATCTCCTTATGGCTCCCTTTTTGAGGTTAAAAATTTAGAAGGGGAAAATCAAATTGTGGCCCTAACGCGCTTTGAAACATTTGCAGCAACTCTAGATGACCTTGTACTGGCCCTCGACACATCTGTTAATAAGAAAGCAGGTTTTAGTCACAGCCTTAAGTTTCATGAAAGAGAAGGGTACTCCATTTATTCTGGTCCAATTAATATTGGCGAGACTTTATACAACCACCTTTTACAAACGAGTAAAAGTGTCTTCTTCACCTCTGCAACACTTGGGAATGCTCAAGGGGATCAGGGATTTAGGGGAGTGGAGTGGGCCACGGGATATGGTTACTTAGAGCCAGAGAGACGCTTTCGACGAGGCTTCTTTTTACCGGCCCCTTATGATTACAAAAGAAACACCAGAGTGTTCCTTTGTGATGATGCTCCAGAACTTTATCGTTCAGACTTTGTTGAGACGATTCTTAAACAAATTAATCCTTTGATTAGAGATCTTGGCGGAAGAACATTACTGCTATTTTCTGCCCGAAAAAGATTCGAGTTAGCGCGTGAAATTTTATTAAGAGACTTTGACGGCCAAATCCCTCTCTTTATTCAAGGGATGGGCTCTAATGTCGTTGAAGAGTTTAAAAACAGTGGACATGGAATTTTGCTTGGTATGGAGAGTTTTGGAGAGGGGATCGATATTCCAGGAGAGGCCCTTCAGTTTGTTTTTATTGATAAGGTACCAGACCTGAGAATGGATCAGGTTATCAATGACAGGCGCCATTTTTATGAAACCAATATTGGCAATGAATTTACAGATTATTACTTGGCCCATCGAACTCGCTCTCTCCATCAGAAATTGGGACGCTTATTGCGAACAGAATCCGACAGGGGTGGTGTCATTGTTGTTGATTCAAGAACTCGTAAGTGGAAAGGTAAGACCATGGAGAAGTTTAATAAACTAATGGAACCTTATTCTATTATGAGAGTCCCGTTAAAGGACGCTATTGACGGAGTTCGACACTTTATTTTGGATGAGGAAGCAGCTAAAGAGGCTAGTCTTTATCAAGATCATTCAAATATTTAATTTGTATTCTTAGGCCATCCTGAGAGCGAATGACGTAGGGGATGGTTGAGTGTTTCGAAATATGAGTTGTGGCAAATGGGACTTTGTCCTGATCCTCTGTCTTATCGAGATCAATGACATCAAATACCCTATATGGGGTCGCAGAGACACTGTGACCGTCAATATTGATATTTTCTGAAGCAAGCGCAGTTCTTTCTACAGCCACTGTTTGTTGAAAGGGAATATTCTCAAAAGACCATAGGTTAGTTGAACTTAGTATTGGAAAAAAGTTTTTTGACGTAGGGTCCTCCTTCTTTGTTTTGAGAAAGAGCATAGAAGTACAAGCAGAGGGAGTGGTAATCGAAAATTTTGGTGGGACTTGAATTTGTTTATGTTCCTGACCCTTTTTACTCATAAAAATATAATCAATTATGTTTGTTCTAGGATTAAAGTCATACAGCTCTTTAACAATGAGTTCCCCCAATGTTCTTTCAACCATTAGTTTTTGAGGTATGTAGTCTTTTGTTAGGGTGAAGTCCACATAGATGACGAGGAGCTCTCCGGTGGCGACTCGAGAGTGGATCTCTGCAAAGAAGGACATTCCAAGTTCTTTTCTATCTTTATAAACTTCAAACTCTTCTTCTGCGTAGAGGTTTTCGCCTTTATAATAGTTGTATGCACCGCGGTATATCTTGTCACCGCGGGGCTTGCGCCGGATTTCCATATTTTTATTCTACTTGGTCTATCTGGGACTTTAAATCGGGCAATATGCTCACTATTTGTTGGACCTTAAAGAGATTTTCTTACGAAAAGGAGGCAAAAGGCTTTCTTTTTGGTATGGTATTAAAAATTTATATTAGGGGATTAAGGATGACTGAAAACTTTTACCGAGTATTACATTACGGCTCAATTATTTTCTTTCTTTCAGGTTTGGGAATTTCTTTCTTCACTGACAATAAAAATGTGGCCAATAAAATCGTCTCAGGAATAGCTTCTCTCCTTATTCTTGTTGCAGGGATGGGGTTAATATTGCGTGCCTTACAGATTAGTCATGGCACCTCGTGGCCTGCTTGGATTCATGCAAAATTAACGATCTGGGCCTTGCTTGCTATCGGTGGTCCTGTTCTGGCAAAGCGCTTGAGTAAAGGCAGAGCAATTGCCTTCTATGTTTCTCTCGTTTTAGCCGTTTGCGCAGCTTACTTAGCTGTCTACAAGCCTTTTTAAGAATAACAGTTGAAGTTAACAGGACTAAGGCTTAAAGACCTATGGTGGTTCTCTGTGCCTTCTATCGTATCTTCTGTTTTTGAACCACTTGCTTCAATAGTGGATACGGCCTTAGTTGGTCGTTTAAGTACCGAAGCTCTGGGCTCTCTTGCTATATCAGTCGCCATTTTTAATGCAATCACATGGATGTTTAATTTTCTCGTTCACGCTAGCACTCAAACCGTTGCAGATTATGAGGCCAGCAAAGACTCCCAGCTTTTACGAGGGAGAATAAAAATCGCCTTAATTGTTGCGACCTTTGTGGGAGTCGCCTGTTCTGTTGTTTTATGGTTTCCTCAGAGGTTTTGGTTTGAATTAGCGGGTGGCAAAAGTATTCTATGGGACCAATTTCAAGATTATTATAGGCCAAGAACGATCTTTCATCTCTTTACGGTTCTATCAATTACCTCTCTTAGTATTCTAAGAGGATATGGTCGACTTCGTTTGGTGTTAGTGCTGATGATTATTAGCACCGGCGCCAATATCTTTCTTTCTTGGCTTTTTCTTTATCCAATGGAGATGGGCCTAAAAGGTGCTGCTTATGGAACGATTGCCGCCCATTTTTTGACACTAATTCTCGCTGTTTACTTTGTCGTGGCCGACCCAAGAGTAGGCTTAAAGTTCTTAAGAGCAAAGACAGATAAATCTCAGTGGTTAAAGTTTGGCAAAAGTTCCATTGATCTCTTTGGCCGCTCCTTTACTTTAACGGTTTGTTTCTTTACTTCGACAAGACTTGCCAGCCAATTAGGTCTCGTGGCCCTTGGTGCCCATCAAGTTCTTCTTCAAGTATGGTTGCTCGCTTCATTTTTTCTCGATGGGCTAGCAATAAGTGGAAATATTCTTGGTGCTCGCTATTACTTTGCAGGTCAGTTCAAAAGAACGGCTTTTGTCTTTAAGCAACTCTTGATCTTGGGACTCTGTGTGGGTGGTGTTTTCACCATTCTTTATCTTCTTGGTTGGGAGGCCATAGGCTCTCTCTTTACAAAAGATGCCTTGGTTATGAAGGAGATGGGAAAAGTTAAAGTCTTAGTGATTCTCTCCCAAGCAATTTCTGCGGTGGCGTTTGTCTTTGACGGACTATTATTTGGTTTAAGTGGCTTCTCTTATTTACGAAAGCATATGATCATTGGTGCACTATTCATTTATTTCCCATTGGCTTTAATGAGCTTAAAAGATCCCTCTCTAGTATGGATTTGGTCAGGGCTGGTGTGTCTAAATGTTTATCGAGGTTTAACAGGATATTATTTTGTCAAAACGAAAGTATGGAGAGCGCTCTCCTAAAGAAGTTGGAGATGCCGGTTTTTCTGAAAAATATTGGCACGAAAACTATGATGAGCCTGATGAGATGGATGGCATTGTAAATGCTGCTCAACACGCTCGTTATTTAAAATCTATTTTTGACGTAGAGTTTGTTGATATTAGCTCTGTCATTGATTTTGGTTTTGGACTTGGCCACATATTTGAAAAAGTCATTCACGAATTTTATCCCTATCGTGCATTTGGTCTGGAACCATCAAAGTATGCTTTTAAAGAAGCAAAAAAACGGGATCTGTTACCTGTGGAGAGTAGCAAGCTCGTTTTGAAGAACTGGAGTTTGCAGGAGTGGGCAAAGAATTATCAAAAGAAAGAGATAAAGTGGTTTGACTTGGGTCTTTGCACCTCAGTATTCCAATATTTGAGTGAAGAAGAGATCTCGGAAGTACTGCCTTTGATGTCGCGCCAAGTGAAATATCTCTATTTTTCGGTTCCGACTGATAAAGAGCTTAAAAGGCAAGTATCAGAACTCGAGTTTGACGATCAATATGCTTACCGTCGCTCAAAGGCTTTTTATCTAAAAGCTCTTAAGCCCCACTTTACTATTGTCGGTAATCGATTATTGGAGAGTAAATTCCACTTTAATGAGGACAATAGCTTTTTTACGGATTATCTTTTTAGGCAATAGCATATTTTAAATTGAGAGGAGTTGCCCATGCGCACTGACTGGCTTGAAGATGACTGCCCCTGTGGGTCTGGAAATTTATATAAAGATTGTTGTGATGTTTTCATTAATGGTGAAGCCGATGCTCCTACTGCTGAGAAGCTTATGCGCTCGCGTTATTCTGCCTTTGTTGTTGAAGAGCCAGACTATGTGTACGCCACTCATGATCCTGCCACTAAAGAACAAGTAGATCTTGAAGAGATTAGAGCATGGTCAGAGCAGTCCTACTGGGAAGGCTTGAGTATTGTGGCCACAGAGGGTGGTGGCGAATCTGACACTACGGGTAAGGTAGAGTTTGTCGCTCACTATACGGCAAAAGAGAAAGAGCAGCACCATCATGAGGTCTCAACTTTCACGAAAAAAGAGGGCAAGTGGTATTTTACGGACGGTGCGTTAGTGGATAAAACTTATCGTCGTGGGGAACCAAAGCTTGGTCGTAATGATCCCTGTTCATGCGGCTCGGGAAAGAAATTTAAAAAGTGCTGCGGTAGCTAAGAATTATATAAAAAATATTTTGAATGTTCTGCAGTACGGATGTTCACTTTAAAAAAGTTAAAACTTTATATTCTAGTAGTTACAACTTATGCGAAATTTTGTTATAAACCCTTATAAACTCTAACAATGCGATGTTTCTCGACTGTCCTTTTCAAGTAAAAGTATGAGTTGAGAAGTCGATTTATTCTAAGGCTCAGGTGTGCTTTATGATCAAGATTAAAAAAGGTCTCGATTTACCCATCTCAGGTGTCCCCGCTCAAAAGGTTTTTAATGCAGTTGCTGTAACTAAAGTTGCTGTTACAGGTCCTGACTATGCTGGAATGAAACCTACGATGTCCGTCAAAGAAGGTGACAAAGTAAAGGTTGGGGATCCACTTTTTGAATGTAAAAAAACTCCCGGTGTCATATACACTTCCCCTGCCAATGGAACTGTAGCGGCCATTAATAGGGGAGAGAGAAGAGTTCTTCAAACCGTCGTTGTTAGCGTTGAAGGAGAAGAGCAAAAGTCCCTCACTCATTACTTAAAGAAAGACGCGAGTGAATATGCTGCCTCCGAAATAGAGTCTTTAATGGTAGAAGCCGGCCTTTGGCCAGCCCTTAGAACCAGACCTTTTTCTAAAGTTCCTCAGATCGGCTCAAGGCCAAGTAGTATCTTTGTGAACATCATGGATACAAATCCATTGGCCGCAGACACCGAAGTTCTTCTTGAAGAATATGAGGAAGACTTTAAAAGTGGAGTTGAAGCTCTAAGTAAATTAGCTCCCAAACTTTTTGTAACGAAGAAATCTGGATCTAAGAGTCCAAGTTTTAAAGCTGAAAATATAGAAACGGTTGAGTTCGGTGGGCCTCATCCTGCAGGATTAGTCGGAACCCATATTCACCATTTAGACCCGGTTGGGATAAATAAAGTTGTTTGGCATATAGGCTTACAAGATGTTGTGGCCCTTGGTCGCCTCGTAAGTACGGGAAAAATATTTCTAGAGAGAATTATTTCTTTATCTGGACCAAAGGCTAAAAATCCTCGTCTTCTTAGAACTCGTCTTGGAGCCTGTCTCTGTGAGTTATTAGAGGGTGAGGGACAAGCCGGACCAGTTCGCATGGTTTCTGGTTCTGTCCTTAATGGGCGTAAGAAGGACGACACTTTTTGCTACCTAGGTCGTTACCACAATCAAGTGAGCATTTTAGAAGAAAATACCGACAGGGAGTTTCTCGGTTGGCAAGGTCCTGGCTACGATAAGTATTCCGTTAAGAATACTTATGCAGGTAAATTCAAAAGAAAAGTTTTCGATTTTCACACTAATACCTATGGCTCCAAAAGAGCGATTGTTCCTGTTGGAATCTTTGAAGCACTTATGCCCTTAGACATTCTTCCAACACAGCTCCTAAAGGCCATTAAAACCAAAGATACTGATTTAGCTGTGGCGCTTGGTATCTTAGAATTAGACGAAGAAGATTTGGCCCTTTGTACTTTTGCGAGCCCTGGAAAAGATGATTTTGGACCAGAACTTAGAGAAACATTAACACTTATTGAGAAGGAAGGATAATGAAGGTCTTAAGAGATTTTCTCGATTCACAACACACTCACTTCGCTAAAGGCGGTAAACTAGAGGTTCTTTACCCCTTGTACGAAGCCCTTGATACCTTTGTTTATACTCCTGGTGAAACAGCTGAAGGTGCCGTTCATGTAAGAGACGCGATTGACCTTAAAAGGTTAATGGGAACTGTGGCGATTGCCTTGCTTCCTTGTATTTTGATGGCGCTCTTTAATACGGGTTATCAAGCCAATTCAGTTTTAGCGGAAATGGGCCAAACAACAGCTGCTGGCTGGCGTGGTGGAATTTTAAGTTTAATGGGACTGGCAACTGATCCTCATAACATTATTTCAAACTTTGTTCATGGAGCCCTTTATTTTGTACCAGTCTTTCTAGTGACCCAAATTGCTGGTGGTCTTTGTGAAGTCGTTTTCGCTGTTGTTCGTAAACACGAAATCAATGAAGGCTTCCTTGTTACTGGTATTCTTTACCCACTTACTCTTCCTCCAACCATTCCATTATGGCAGGTCGCCATTGGAATTATGTTTGGAGTGGTTATCGGAAAAGAAATTTTTGGTGGTACAGGTAAGAACTTTCTTAATCCTGCTTTAACAGCTAGGGCCTTTCTCTTCTTTGCTTATCCTGCCCAAATTTCAGGTGATAGGGTTTGGACTGCAGTCGATGGCTACTCTGGTGCAACGATCCTCTCTCAAACAACAGCGGGTGGAATTGATACCGTTACTTATAGTTTTATGGATGCCTTCCTAGGTCTTATCCCAGGAAGTATGGGTGAAACATCAACTCTCGCAGTAATCCTCGGTGCGATCTATCTGATCGCAACTGGAATTGGATCATGGCGTATCATTCTTGCTTGTTTTGTAGGACTGATCGGAACCACAGCCCTCTTTTTCATGATTGGAAGCGAGACTAATCTTATGTTTAGTATGCCCCCTCTATGGCATGTCGTTGTTGGTGGATTTGCTTTCGGTGCCGTTTTTATGGCAACTGACCCAGTATCAGCTTCAATGACAGAAACAGGTAAGTGGTATTACGGTCTATTGATTGGATTTATGGTGGCACTTATTCGAGTTGTGAATCCTGCATATCCCGCGGGCACAATGCTTGCGATTCTTTTTGCCAATTGCTTTGCTCCACTCATCGACTACTTTGTCATCAATGCCAACATTAAGAGGAGGGCACTCAGAAATGTCTAACGATAGTACTTCTAGAACACTTATTGTTGCCGCTTGTTTGTGTGTCGCTTGTTCAGTATTAGTTTCGACTGCTGCTGTAAAACTCAAGCCGATTCAAGTTAAAAACAAGCGTCTTGATGTTAAAAAGAATCTTCTTCTTGCTGCTGGATTAATTGATTCACCAAAAGTGAATGAGGCCCAGATTAAGGCAGCCTTTGAGCAAGTGGAGACAAAACTTATCGACCTTTCCACTGGTCAAGAAGTAACGGATATTGATGCTGCTACTTATGACCTAGAAAAAGCTGATAAAGACCCTGCGATGGCCAAGACGATTCCTAGTGATGAAGACATTGCTCGAATTAAAATGCGTGCAAAAGTTCGTCCCGTTTACCTTGTTAAATCATCAGGAAAAGTTAGTCAGATTATTCTTCCTTTTCATGGAAAAGGTCTATGGTCTACGATGTATGGCTTTCTCTCTCTTGCTCCGGATACTAAGACTGTTAAGGGGATAGGCTTTTACCAACATGGTGAAACTCCGGGTCTTGGTGGAGAAATTGATAATAAGAAGTGGCAAGCTTCTTGGACAGGGAAACAGGTTTTAAGTGAATCATACAACCCAACGATTGATGTTATCAAAGGGACTGTCGATAGTTCTATGGACGGTGCCATTAGTAAAATTGATGGTCTAAGCGGAGCAACTCTTACTTCTAATGGTGTGGAAGCAAGTGTTAACTATTGGGTTAGTAATAATGGCTATGGTAAATTCCTGGCGAAATTTCGTGCAGGAGGAGTTTAATAATGAGTATTAAAAAGACTTTATTTGACCCACTCTTTAACAACAACCCCATTGCTCTACAAATTCTTGGGATTTGCTCTGCCCTTGCTGTTACAACAAAGCTAGAGACGGCTTTTGTTATGTCCATTGCCGTTCTTCTCGTAACTGCTTTCAGCTCACTCTTTGTTTCTATAATTAGAAATCAAATTCCATCTTCTATTCGAATCATTGCTCAAATGACGATCATTGCTTCGATGGTTATTTTGACGGATCAAATTCTTAAGGCCTTTGTCTTTGATGTTGCGAAATCAATGTCAGTTTACGTCGGTTTGATTATTACAAACTGTATCGTTATGGGACGCGCTGAAGGTTATGCCATGAAAAATGGTCCTTTGATGAGTTTTCTTGATGGTATTGGAAATGGTTTAGGTTATTCCTTTATCCTCATTGTCGTAGCTTTCTTTAGAGAGCTTTTTGGTAGTGGAAAGCTTCTTGGTGTAACTATTTTAAAGACAACAAGTGAAGGTGGTTGGTACCAGCCTAATGGTATGGCACTACTGTCTCCTTCAGCTTTCTTTATTATAGGTATTATTATTTGGGTACTTAGAACCTTCAAAACTGAACAAGTTGAAACAGAGAATTAAGGAAGATTAGATATGTTAGAGCATCACCTCAATCTATTTATTAAAGCAGTTTTTATTGAAAACCTCGCTCTAGGATTTTTCCTTGGGATGTGTACCTTTTTAGCTGTTTCTAAAAAGGTAAACACCGCCCTTGGTCTTGGGGTTGCGGTTGTTGTTGTGCAAACAATTACTGTTCCAGTTAACAATCTTATTTATAACGGACTTCTAAAAGAAGGGGCACTCACTTGGATGCACCCCTCCCTTGCAAACGTTGATTTAAGTTTTCTCGGACTTATTTCCTACATTGGCGTTATTGCTGCCATGGTACAGATCCTTGAGATGATCCTCGATCGTTTTGTACCGGCCCTTTATAACGCTCTTGGGATTTTTCTTCCTTTGATCACCGTGAATTGTGCCATTTTAGGGGGAACTCTCTTTATGGTTGAGAGGGACTATACTTTTGGTGAGTCTGTTACTTACGGTGTTGGATCAGGAGTTGGTTGGGCGTTGGCGATTGCTGCTCTTGCAGGGATTCGTGAAAAGATGAAATACTCTGATGTTCCTCCAGGACTTCGTGGACTAGGAATTACCTTTATTACGGTAGGTCTTATGGCCATTGGGTTTTTAGGTTTTTCTGGTATTCAATTATAAGTTTTTTTAGATAGGGAAAAATTATGAGTCAAATTTTACTAGGTGTAGGAATGTTTACCGTGGTCATCTTGGCCTTGGTTCTCGTTATCCTCTTAGCTAAGTCAAAGCTTGTTGCTTCCGGACCTGTTAAATTAAATATTAACGGGGAGAAAGATATTGAAGTTGCAGCTGGTGGTAAGCTTTTAAATATTTTGGCCGATCAAAAATTATTTGTAAGCTCTGCCTGTGGCGGAGGTGGTACTTGTGGTCAATGTAAAGTGAAAGTCTTAGAAGGTGGTGGAGAAGTTCTTCAAACAGAGCTCTCTCATATAACGAAAAAAGAAGCACGCGAAGGTGTTCGTCTCTCCTGTCAGGTTGCAGTTAAGCAGGATATGAAGGTTGAAGTACCTGAAGAAGTTTTTGGCGTTAAGAAATGGGATTGTGTTGTAAAGAGTAATGACAACGTGGCCACTTTCATTAAAGAGCTGGTCCTTCAGTTGCCTGCCGGGGAAGCTGTTCCATTTCGAGCAGGTGGTTTCATTCAGATTGAAAGACCAGGTGGTCTAAATATTGAGTATAAAAACTTTGTTATTGAAGAAGAGTATCGTGAAGACTGGGATAAATTTAATCTTTGGCAATTCAAATCATATGTTGAAGAGCCTACGATTCGTGCCTATTCAATGGCGAACTACCCAGAAGAGAAGGGCATTATCATGCTTAACGTCAGGGTTGCTTCTCCACCTCCAAGACTTCCAAATGTTCCTCCTGGGAAGATGTCGAGTTATATTTTTGATCTAAAGCCAGGAGATAAAACGACCATCTCTGGACCTTTTGGTGAATTTTTCGCAAAAGACACAGATAAAGAAATGGTTTTTGTTGGTGGTGGTGCAGGTATGGCGCCAATGCGCTCCCATATCTTTGATCAGTTTAGAAGAATCAAGACTGATAGAAAGGTTACTTTTTGGTACGGTGCTCGTTCAAAGCGTGAAATGTTCTATGTAGAAGATTTTGATAGCATTCAAAATGAGAATGATAACTTCAAGTGGTATGTTGCATTATCAGAACCTCAAGAGGGTGATGATTGGGAAGGATACACTGGCTTCATTCACAATGTACTTTTTGAGAACTATCTTAAAGATCATCCAAATCCAGAAGACTGTGAGTACTACTTATGTGGTCCTCCGATTATGAATAAGTGTGTAATAGATATGCTTCTCTCTCTTGGAGTAGAACGTGACGATATTGCCCTTGATGATTTTGGTGGATAAGAAATGAAAAAAACGCCTTTTAAAGCCGTTATAATTAAGGCCCTAGCATTGCTGGGGCTTTTCTTTATTACAGGTTGTAATAAAAGTGGAGAGCTCGTTCACTTAACGGGGCGTACCATGGGGACTCAGTACAATATTAAGTACTACTCTTCATCACAATTAAGTGACTCCAAAAAAGTTCAGGCGGTCATTGATGAATTACTTTTAAAAGTAAATAAAGAGATGAGCACTTACCTAAAAGAAAGTGAAATTTCTTATTTTAATCAAACAGACCGACTGGGTTGGTTGAAAATTAGTCCTGACTTTTTTCTCGTGAGCAAATATGCTTTGGAACTTGCAGAAGAAACGGAAGGGGTTTTTGATCCAACCATAGGGCCATTAGTGAATCTATGGGGCTTTGGACCCGGCGGAAGCCGTAAAGTTCCAAAGGAGCAAGATATTGCTGCCGCTAAGAAGAGGGTTGGTTTTGATAAAGTTTCTCTTAATGAAAAAACAAGTGAGATAAAAAAGAAAGTTCCAGGTGTTTATTTGGACTTATCCTCACTGGCCAAAGGTTTTGGTGTCGATAAAGTCGCGATGTTTTTAGAATCAAAGGGATCAAAAATCTACATGGTTGAAATTGGGGGAGAGGTTAGGACCTTAGGAAAAAAACTCGACGGAGTTCCCTGGCGAATCGCTATTGAGGCCCCTCATCCTGAATCTCTTGGGGAGAGTTACCAGAGAATCTTAAAGCTTGATTCAATGAGCTTGGCAACGAGTGGATCCTATAGAAATTTCTTTATGGAGGACGGTAAGAAGTACTCTCATACTATTGATGTCCACTCAGGCCGACCTGTCACCAATGTAGTGGTGAGCGTCTCTGTCGCTCACAAAAGCTCTTGCATGAAGGCAGACGCTCTTGCTACTGCTCTTATGGCCATGGGGCTAGAAAAAGGTTTTACTTATGCTCAGAAGGAAGGGTTAGCAGCGTATTTTGTTTACAGGGACGTTGGCCAAGAAGGTCGGGTCTTTGCTACTAAAGAGACAAGCTTTTTTAAAGATCTTTTTTCAACAAAAAATGTTTCAGAGGTACCTTAGATGGTGAAAATATTTCTTTTATCTCTTGTGGTTGTCGGTATTGCCTTAGTAGGAATGGCAATTGGCGTTATTCTCAGTAATCGAAGATTACAAGGGTCTTGCGGAGGACTTGGTGCGATCATGGGTGAAGATTGTATGTTCTGTGACAAGAAAGAAGAATGTGATGAGGAAAAGCGTCACCTTAAGGGTCCTCTCCAGATCGATCCAGAAACACAGACCATTCATCTTAAGCTTGTTGAATAATTTCTAGCTCTTAAGTCTTAAGAGAGTACTTGGCAGAATTTGCCGTAAACACCTCCATTTTAACACCAATAGTTTAACTTAGTTAAAGTTCTGTTTTTCATTGTTCAGAATGGATGTTTTTGCCGCTGTTTATCTACTTTTCAGGCCGTTAAAATTACCATACTATCCCAAGCATAAAAACCGACAGATTTGTACAGGTGTACAAAAAAGAGTAGGCCCTATATGAAAAGAATTGATGATTTCTCACACCTCTCCGCTTCCGATAACCAATATATCGATGGTCTCTACGATACTTATAAGAACCGACCGGAAGAGTTAGATGACTCTTGGGTAAACTTTTTTAAAGGTTTTGAGTTTCAAATGGGGGGCACTGTTTCTGAAGGTGATATCTCAACTGAAAAAATGCGAAAGGAGTTTAATGTCTTTCGTCTGATTCAGTCTTTTAGGGCCAGAGGACACTTACTTTCTGACACCAATCCAATTAGACCAAGACAGGATCGTCATGCGCGCATCAGCCTTGGAGATTACGATTTAACTGATGATGATCTTAATCAAGGCTTTCTTTGTGGAGAGTTTGTTGGTCTTGGAGCAGGAGCGACGTTAAAGCAGATCATGGATCACTTGCGAACGATTTACTGTGGAAAAATTGGAATTGAGTATATGCATTCCAATAACACTGAAGTGCGAAGATGGTGTCGTGAATATTTTGAATCAAAGGGTAAAGAAATCAATTACCCAATAGACACTAAGAAAAGAATTTTAAGAAAACTTAATCAAGCTGAAATTTTTGAAAACTTTCTTCAAAATAAGTTTATTGGTCAAAAACGATTTTCTCTTGAAGGTGGTGAAACCACTATTCCAGCTCTTGATGCCATCATCAACAAAGGGGCAGAGCAGGGGGCGCGTGAATTTGTCATTGGTATGGCCCATAGGGGACGTTTGAACGTTCTTGCTAACACTATTGGTAAGACCTATGAATTTATTTTTAAAGAGTTTGAAGGAGCTTCTGTTGAGGATTCTGGTGGCCAGGGCGATGGTGATGTTAAATATCACCTTGGGTTTACGGCAATATCCGAAGCCGCTGGCGGGCAAGAGGTTTATCTCAAGATTTTACCTAACCCTTCTCACCTTGAAGCTGTTGCCCCAGTTGTAAATGGATACTGTCGCTCACAAGTTGATTTGGCCTATAACAAAGATGAATCAAAAATTCTTCCCATCATCATCCACGGTGACGCCGCAGTTGCTGGTCAGGGTGTTGTTTACGAATCCCTTCAAATGTCTGAATTACCTGGTTATCAAACTGGTGGCTCTATCCACTTTATTATTAATAACCAAATTGGCTTCACAACAGATTTTCAAGATGGGCGTTCTAGTCAGTATTCTACATCGCTCGCCAAGATGCTCGATACCCTTATCCTACACGTCAATGGAGATGAACCAGAGCATGTCTGTTTTGCTGCAGAGATGGCCGTCGCTTTTAGACAAAAATTTAAGAAAGATGTTTGGGTTGATATGGTTTGCTATCGTAAGCACGGTCATAACGAAGGTGATGAGCCTAAGTATACCCAGCCCCACCTTTATGGTCTAGTGGCCAAGCATAAGAACCCAAGAGAGCTCTATATGGAAAAGCTCATTAAACATGGTTCTATTGAAAAAGAACTTGCAAAGAAGATGCAAGATGAATTTAAAAATGAACTCTCAGATCGTTTCAATATGGTTAAACAAGAAGAGACTCTTCAAAGAAGAAAAGGTCCTCATAAAGAGTGGTTAAATTTAAGATGGTCAAAGGCCGAAGATTTTCTCGCTTCTCCTGATACCTCTGTTAAAAAAGAGACTCTCGAAAATATCCTAGATGCCATTACAAAAACTCCAGAAGGTTTCAAGACTCTTAAAAAGGCCCAAAAGTTACTAGATGATCGAAGAAAAGCTTATGACAATGATCAACTTGATTGGGCAACAGCTGAACTCTTGGCCTATGGCTCACTTTTAACACAAAAATATAATATTCGTTTTTCTGGTCAAGATGTTATTCGAGGAACCTTTTCCCATAGACATGCCAAGGTCTTTGATGAATTTACAAATGAAGCCTACTGCGGCTTAGATAATATTGAAGAAGGTCAAGGAAAGATGGATATCTATAACTCCTTTCTTTCTGAATATGCTGTACTCGGTTTTGAATATGGTTATTCTCAGGGCAGTCCATGGGCCTTAAACGTTTGGGAAGCTCAATTTGGAGACTTTTCAAATGGTGCCCAGATTATTTTAGATCAATTTATTTCGGCAGGTGAGAGTAAGTGGCGCAGGATGAGTGGACTTGTATTGCTTCTTCCTCATGGCTATGAAGGTATGGGGCCTGAGCACTCCTCGGCCAGACCTGAACGTTATCTTCAACTAGCAGCTGAACACAATATGGTGGTGGCCAATTGTACAACTCCAGGAAACTTCTTTCATATTATAAGAAGACAATTGCTCTGGGAGTTTAGAAAGCCTCTTATCGTATTTACCCCAAAATCACTTCTTAGAGATCCTCGCTGTATAAGCTCAGTAAAAGATTTAACAGAGAGTAAGTTTCAAGAAATTATTGAAGACGACTTTGCTGATACTAAGAAAGTTAAAAAGGTCCTCTTTTGTACGGGGAAAGTTTATTACAACCTCATGGAGAGACAGCGCCAGGATAATCGTAAAGATGTTGCCATTGTTAGGCTCGAACAAATCTATCCGCTCGTTGATAATAAAATCCAAGAAATTAAAGATAAATATAAAAAAGCTAAGTTTGTATGGGTTCAAGAGGAGCCTTTCAACATGGGAACTTGGACTTATCTTTTAAGATGGCGTGAGCTTTTCTCTGACTTTGATTGTGTGGCGAGAAAGTCGTCAGCTTCACCTGCGACAGGTTTTGCAAAGATTCATGCAAAAGAGCAGGACGATATTATTAATAAAGCATTTTCATAAATAGTTAAAAAGGATCTTTACCATGAGTATTGAAATTAAAATCCCAAGTATTGGAGAGTCAATTACTGAAGTGACTCTTACAACGTGGCTAAAAGAAGACGGAGAATTCGTTGAGGAAGGCGATATCTTGTGTGAAATCGAATCAGATAAGGCCACTGTAGAGTTGCCTGCTGAGGAAAGTGGAGTTCTAGCGCGTTCTGTTGAAGAGGGCTCTGAGTTAGGAATCGGTGCCGTCATCGGTACATTAACTCCAGGTGAAGGTGCTCCTGTTAAGAAAAAAGAGGAAAGCGCTTCATCAGGCGAGTCTGCGCCTCCAAGTGTTCCTGCACCTGCTGGTGGGGATAAGAATTTCCCTTCTCCAGCGGCAAGAAAAATCTTGGATGAAAAAGGTCTCTCTCCACAAGATGTTCAAGGAACTGGTAAAGATGGTCGCATCACAAAAGCTGATGCCATGTCTGGAACAAAACCAGCCGCAGCAGTTGAAAAAGCAGCTGCACCAAAACCCATAGAAGCTCAAACGCCTCAAACTGGAGTATCAAGAGAGGTCCGTAGAGAAAAAATGAGTCGACTGAGAAAGACCATTGCTTCTCGTTTAACTGAGGCCAAGAATTCCACGGCGATGTTGACGACTTTTAATGAAATAGACATGCATTGGGTAATGGAGCTTCGGTCGAAGTATAAAGAGCAGTTTAAAGAGAAGCATGAAATCGGACTTGGTTTCATGAGCTTTTTTACAAAAGCCTGTACGATTGCTCTTAAAGAAGTTCCTGGTGTAAATGCCATGTTAGAGGGTGATGAAATGATTTTTCATGACTACGCTGATGTTGGTATTGCGGTGTCTACCCCTAAAGGGCTCGTGGTTCCTGTTATTCGAAATGCAGAGGCCTTAAGTTTAGCTCAAATCGAAAAAGAAATTAAAAGACTTGCTTTAAAAGGGCGAGATGGAAAATTGACTCTCGATGAAATGAGTGGGGGAACATTTACGATCACAAATGGTGGCGTATTTGGCTCAATGCTTTCTACTCCTATTATTAATATTCCTCAGTCTGGAATATTAGGAATGCATAATATTGTCGAGCGTCCAGTGGCCATTAAAGGACAAGTGGTTGTTCACCCCGTTATGTACACGGCCCTTAGTTATGATCATCGGATCGTAGATGGTAAAGAGTCAGTGACTTTTCTCTATCGCTTAAAAGAGTTGATTGAGGATCCATCACGCATGTTACTGGACGTTTAAGGAGATAATCATGAGTCAAGAATATGATGTAGTAGTAATTGGTAGTGGTCCTGGTGGATATGTCTGTGCCATTCGTGCGGCTCAGCTTGGAATGAAAACCGCTATTATTGAAAAATATGACACTTTAGGTGGTACATGTCTAAACGTCGGTTGTATTCCTTCTAAAGCATGGCTTGACTCAAGTGAAAAGTACCACGAGTTGGTTCATAATTTTAAAGATCATGGAATCAATACGGAAAAGATTGAACTTGATTTTCCAAAAATGAGAAGCAGGGTTGAAAAAGTTGTTAGCGACACAAGTGGTGGAATAACTTATCTCATGAATAAGAATAAAATTGATGTCTTTAACGGAGTTGGCTCCTTTGTCGATGCCCATACAATAAAAGTCATAGGTAAAAGTGAGGAAATGCTAAAGGCCAAGAACGTGGTCATTGCCACTGGCAGTAAGCCTTCTTCAATTCCAGGCATCAATATTGATAAGAAAAGAGTGATTACTTCTACTGAGGCCTTGAAATTACCTGCACTTCCAAAAAGTATGGTGGTTATTGGCGGAGGTGTTATTGGCCTTGAGATGGGGTCCGTATTTTTACGATTAGGCACTAAAGTATCGGTTGTTGAGTACGCCGATGCTTGTATTCCTGCCATGGATAAGGATATGGGTAAGAACCTACAAAAAGTTCTTAAAAAAGAGGGAATGGAGTTCTTCATGGGTCATGGAGTTACTGAAGTAACTTCTGATGGAAAGAGCGTGAAGGTAAAGGCAAAATCAAAGAAAGATGAAAAAGAAGTTCAAATTGATGCCGAATATTGTTTAGTAGCAGTTGGAAGAAGACCTTTTACATCTGGGTTAGGGCTTGAAAATATTGGTCTTGAACTTGATGAGAGAGGAAGGGTTCCAACAGATGATAATTTAAGAACAAAACATTCTCATATTTATGCCATTGGTGATGTGACAAAAGGCGTGATGCTTGCTCACAAAGCAGAAGAAGAGGGTGTGTTTGTCGCCGAAGTGATTAATGGTGAAAAGCCCCATTTGAACTATCTTCTCGTACCAGGTGTCGTTTATACCTGGCCTGAAGTGGCTTCCGTAGGTTTTACCGAAGAAGAGCTTAAAGATCAGAAGAAGGCCTATAAAGTAGGAAGCTTTCCTTTTAAAGCCTCTGGGCGCGCAAGAGCATCAAATGAGTCCGATGGTTTGATAAAGGTTTTAGCCGATAAGGAAACGGATGAGATTCTTGGGGTCCATATGGTAGGGCCTAGATGTGCTGATTTAATTGCAGAAGCTGTTCTCGCGATGGAATTTAGGGCCTCAGCTGAAGATGTTGCTCGAACTTGTCACGCTCACCCGACTTATACAGAGTCTTTTAAAGAGGCATGCCTCGCGGCGACAGAGAATCGTGCCCTTCACATTTAAACGTTTTTTAAGATTTATCTTATGTCTTATACCCCCGTACATTGCTGCAATTTCGGGGGTATTTTTTCGTCCAGGTATTTGGTATCAAGGAATCGTTAAGCCTTGGTGGACACCTCCTCCGCTTACTTTTCCTATCGTTTGGAATATCCTCTACCTTTTTATGGCGTGGACATTTTTCATCTTGTGGGAAAAAAGTCAATTAAGAGGTCGCTTAGGCCTTATCTATTCGATTCAGCTTCTCTTAAATCTCATCTGGAGCCCTGTTTTCTTTGGTGCCCATTGGACTTTATTAGGCGCATTTATCATCGCTTGCATGCTTGGGCTGGTTTCTTCTTTCATTTATATCACGAGGCACTCATTCGCCCTATGGGGACCAAATCTCTTGTATCTCATATGGCTAATGATTGCTTTTTCCTTAAACCTCTCGATTATTATCCTAAATTAGATTCCTGATTTTTATCATCTTTTTATATTGATCTTAGTCAAAGTGAAGCCCCATCTTCTTTGAAATAATGAAATACTATGATTACTATGAAAGGAGTAACTTATGATGATTAAATCGTTTTTCCACCCTGCGACGTTTACTCTAACTTATCTAATTTATGATGAAAAAACATTGGACGCGGTCTTAATTGACCCTGTTGCTGATTATGATCCAAAGGCATCAACTCTTTCGTTTAAGTCAGCTGAGATCATAACTGATTTTATCAATAAATTTGATCTTAACATTCACTATCTCTTAGAAACTCACGCTCATGCTGATCATTTAAGCGCTTCTCAATTTTTAAAGAAAAAATTTCCAAAAGCGATTGTGGCAATTGGTAGTGGTATTACGAATGTTCAAACTCTATTTAAGGATTTTTTTCAAATTGATAAAGAGAGCGAAGGAAAGAGTTTCGATAAATTACTAAAAGATGAAGAAAAGATCCAAGCAGGTAGTCTTTGCTTTAAGGTTTTATCGACTCCAGGTCACACTCCAGCTTGCGTTAGCTATCTCTTTGAAGAGACAGCTCTTTTTGTAGGAGATCTGATCTTTGCTCCTGATTATGGTACCGGACGTTGTGATTTTCCTGGGGGAAGTTCTCGAGATATGTACCAGTCCTTAGTGAAAGTTTATGAACTAAGTGATGATATCCTCGTTTACCCAGGGCATGATTATATGCCTGGGGGACGTATGGTCTGGGATAATGCTCCACTCGCAGTTCAAAAGTCTAGTAATGTTCAGTTCAGAGTCGGTGATGGCGAGGAGCAGTTTTGTTCAAAAAGGGATGCTCGCGATGCCACACTTAGTGCACCTGCACTTCTTCTTCAAAGTGTTCAGTTCAATGTTTGGGGCGCAAAATTACCAGGAGAAGGGGGAGAGCCTTTCTTTAAAATTCCTCTAAGGCTAAAGGAATAACCTTAAAGATTGATCTTAATCATAGAAATATGGCCTTATACTTGCGAGAATTTAGGGAAAATCATTTGGGAATATTATGGAAAAGAGAAAAATTGTTATTATTGGCGGCGGTACGGCCGGAATCACTTCTGCCTCAAGGCTCTTAAAAGACTTTAAAGCAGAGGATATTGTTATTATAGAACCGGCGGATGTTCACTATTATCAGCCTCTTTGGACCCTCGTTGGCGCAGGTGTTGCTACTCTAGAAGAGACTGTGCGGCCGATGGCAAGTGTGATTCCTGATGGAGTCCTTTGGAAAAAAGAGAAGGTAACTAGTTTTAAACCAGAAGAGAATATCGTCACTTTAAGTAGTGGGGATCAAATTCAATATGAAATGCTTCTTGTTGCTCCAGGAATTCAAATTGACTGGAATAAAATAGAAGGGTTAACGGATACTCTCGGTAAGAATGGTGTTTGTTCTAATTATGACTTTCATCAAGCTGGTTATACATGGGAGACGATTAATTCGTTTACAGGCGGAACGGCGATTTTCACTTTTCCCTCGAATCCGATCAAGTGTGCAGGTGCTCCCCAAAAAATTATGTGGTTGGCCGAAGAGACCTTTAGAGCGAAGGGTATCAGAGATAAGTCGAGAGTGATTTTCTTAAGTGCCGGTGGAAGTATTTTTGGTATTCCAAAGTATAAAGAATCTCTTGAAAAATTAGTTAAAGAACGAGGGATAGAAGAAATTTATCATTACGATCTTGTTAAAATTGATTCAGACAAAAAGATTGCTTTTGCAAAGAACTTGGAGTCTGGAGAGTTAATGGAGATTAAATTTGATATGATCCATGTCACGCCACCGATGTCTGCTCCAGACTTTATTAAGGAGTCTCCTTTGAGTACGGGGGATGCTTTAGGTTATGTGGATGTTGATAAATATACTATGCAACATAATATTTACCCGAATGTCTTCTCGATTGGTGATGCTTCAAGCTTGCCTGCTTCTAAAACGGGAGCGGCCATTAGAAAACAGGCGCCACTTTGCGCCAAAAATATGTTTCAAGTCTATGCAGGCCAAAAACCAACTCATCTCTATAACGGTTATGCCAGTTGCCCGTTAGTTGTTGATCGCCACCATGTGATCTTGGCCGAGTTTGGTTATGACGGAAAGATCATGGAAACCTTTCCTTTTGATCAGGCAAAACCTAGGCGCTCAATGTATTTCCTAAAGAAGGAATTGCTACCGCCAATGTACTGGAACCTTATGCTTAAGGGCTGGGCCTAAAAAAAAGGGGATACAATGTATCCCCTTAGTTATGATTAATTTTATCTCGTTTAATCCTCTTCACATTCTTGTAGTTCATAGGTCTTTTCAAAAGACATTTCCCACTGACTCTCTTGGTTAGGGTCTACTGGTTCCGTCTTCTTATAGACCTTAATGATGTCTTTTAATGGAATTTCAATAGTCTTGATTTCCCACTGGATACAAATGAAGTCCAAGTATTCAGCACAGTATTGCTCTTCTCTCACACGATCTGTGACTAAATAGTCAAAAATAAGTTTCGTGTAATCTGTGGTTGGATTAACAACATGCTTATACTTTGTTCTCACTCTCTCACCCATAAGGCACAAGTGGCGATAGCTAATATTGCGCCCTTGAATATCATACATGGGGAAGGTCGGGTTCAAATTTGGATTTTTATAAATATCTTGCCAACTCTGTTTTGGTCCACCACCGTCATTACCAATGCCACCTACCGGTGCTTGGGCCAAGAGAGATGCGCAAAAAATTGTAAATAGTATCGTTATTATTTTTTTCATAAATACCTAGTGCTTTTGTTCGCGTTTTGATTCTTTAAGGGTGTCAGTGACATTAAAAGTAAAGGCCTTAACGTCACCCCAGTTCTCACTACATTCTGCCAATTTTACTTTTTGCAAAAAAGCCTCTTTATCAATTTCCAACCATTTATTGAAGGCCTCTTCGGAGAGTCCTTGTGCATAAAGGGAAATGTAGTTCTCTCCTAAAGAGTCAGCATTTTCTGGCTTGTAGTATCTTTCGACGAGATGTTTTCCGACACTATGAATAGTTTCAACAGTCAATGAAGCTTGATTAGTCCCTAAGATATAATTATTTTTTCCAAGGGAAGCGATAACATCTTGTTCAAGCATCTTTTCGAGAACTCTCTCACCATACTTTCCGTAGTGATAAGAGATATACTCTCTCGTCACTCCACCAGCACCCGCTAGAAAGTAAATTTCACAAAAGACAGGATCTTTCTTCAATTCACTTTCAACATGAATATTATAGCGAACGGTATCGCTTAAGCCTCTGGGGTGGGCCTTGATGAGAAACTCTTTAACAGCGTTTGGAACGAGTTCTAAAAGCTGCGTATCATTTTGAGAATGGAAGAGGACACGATAAATTTTAAAGACCGTTTGGTGTCCAGGTCTATTTTCACAGTCAATGAGCCTTTTAAGGGTTTTTTCATGGATGCCCATAAGCATCGCCATTACTTTGATTCCCTTTTTAGGATCGTTAAATTCTCCGAGCTTCTTTTTAAGATCCTCAGAGACTTGTAACTTCAGGACTTCGTCCTGATTGCCTCCCTTCATGGGAGTCACCTGGGTGTCAGGTGCTGTGAATGTATTGTCGCTATGCATATCTTGCAAAACAATCTCCTTTCACATGGGTATTACTGGACTGAAATTATAGGGTTAATTGTCAAGAGATTACCAGTAAAATAAAATGATAAATTCTTTCAGATAGGGTGCTTTTTAAGAAAAGAAGGTTGGTGGCAAAAGCGCGATCTTCCTAGGCACAGATGCCACCAAACATATCTTAATCCCAAGGTTAGGCGAGACCAAAGGGAAACTCGGAGTATTTGCCGCACCGAGTAGGAAACGCTCAGAGACTAGTAGCGCTTCCTTGAGAACAAGTATTTCTCCACCTGCATCGAAGGGCAAATAAAACTATAAAAAACTAATTATTCTCGGACAAAGTCCATGAGTATCTAAAAGAAGCAGACATTTGTATTTTTTTGTCCGTATTTATTCGTGAAATGGCATTAGGTGTTTATAATAGAAAGAAAGGTGGTCCCCCAGGCGGGACTTGAACCCGCACGGCCGTGAAGCCCCAGGATTTTAAATCCTGTATGTCTACCAATTTCATCACCGGGGGGTAAAAACTGAACACAGGTAGGTTTTGGATTTTGAACTATTTACTGCAGTATTGTCAACGAGTTAATCGACCTCTTTTAAAAAGTTTGCTTCTTCTGTGCAGCGCCATTTTCCTCGTTTGCCTTGCGAGTTGCTCTTCTGACCCGCGTCCTAGCACTATAGAATTGAAGGCAAAGTCTGTATTGGCTGAGCCTGTGTGGTTTAATGCTCCAGAGCGATTTACGCTCAGAACGGATATGCACGATATTGTTACCCATCCATTCTTTGATTTAACGGCATTTAGAACTAAAGATAGTATGGATTTGTCATACTTTCTCACCACTCCTGTTGGCTCTGCCCATCAATACGATTTAGATATGGTTTCAGGACAACTTTATCGTAAAAGAACTTACTGTGAGCAAAAAGATATTTGGGAATCCTTTTCTGAAAAGATTAATCGACCGAATTTTTCGATAGGAATTATTCCTCGTCTTTTAGATCAAACAAGTGAACCTCAAATGGTTTGGGTGTTTGGAGATAAAGATTACCTTTTTGATAGTGAAGATAAAGGCAGGTCCCAGTCCCAAAGAACCCGAATTGTAGGAGGCTTTGTTTTACAATTTTGTAATGATTATCCCTGCCGAACCTATCAAAGTTGGCTCTCTCGTCTTGTTCTTGTCGGGGTAAATAGTTTTGATCCTAAATTTAAAAATGTCTCGACCCTAAAGGAACTAAAAGGAAAAGTTAATTGGCCTTATGTTAAGGCCTTTGCTCAAAATGGTTGGGGACGGACAACTTCAAGTACTGTACCAGAGCCCGCTTATCGCATGGTGGGTGAAGTTGAAGCAGAGAAGGCCCTCGATTTTGCTTTTAAATCGGGACACAGTTTTACTTTTGATGAAATTAATTCCCTTAGAAAGAATTGCTTTTATTTGTACGACTATCTTTGGCGCTCTCAGGAGAAAGTCCGTAAAAATATGATGAGTAAGGCCCAGGAAGCGAGTGATAAATTGGCCAAGGAAATCAAAAGAGCAAATGAAAGAATGAAAGCAATGCAAGATTTCAAAATGAACACTGTATTTTCTAGCAGTATAGAAAAGGATCTTCGCTCAAGTGAGGGAAGTCGTGAAGAGCAAAGTGCACTGGTGGATTTTAAGAGATTCTTTCTCAATTTTTATTCAAATTATGGAGAGCGTTTTCGTACATGCACAAAATTTGTTCGTCCTGCAAATCACAAGGAAAATTCCGATAGAGCTTGGTTCTTTGCTTTTATGACTAATTGGTTTCATCTTGAAGACCTCGATTATTATTATATGTGCCCTAGGCGCAGTTGGCTGAAGAATCCCCGTTTAACGAGTGGAAAGAGGCGTTTTGATTTAAAAGAAAAGAGGCAGTGCAGCAGTTTGGACCTCGATGAATCTTTCGAACAGTCCGTAACGGTTATGGCAAGTTTAGCGGGGGCGGATAAGCCCCATTATCGTTTTGTTGAGTACGATTATGGCATTGGAGGCTCTCACAAAGAGCTTTATAGTTGGGTTCCAGATAATGGAAAGAAACTCGGTTGCAACGCCCGCTCATTAGAAGAGAAGGTTGTGCTCTTTCCCGAAGATGTTGAGTGGAAGGACTTTTTTAAAAATATAAAAAGAGGTCGCTTTGACACAATACGCTAAGTCATTGTCATCACACTATCATCTTCCTAAAATAAACCTTTAATAATACAAAATTATAAAAGGCTATATGAAAACTCACGAAAATAGACTTGGCCCTCGTTCTCCCTCTTGGGGTGGTGTAAGTTTTTATTCTATAAACAGTTTAAATTTCTTAGAGCGAATGAAGTCTTGGTCTAGGGCAGAGCTACTTAGTCCTTTTGTTTTAGGGGCAAACTGTTGTGCAAGAGAGCTCTATCGCTTAAGTGGACCGAATCCTCAGGTGAGTAGTATAAGAGAGAACTTCTTAGAATCGGAGCCAATTGAAAGCTGTGATGTTCTTATAATCTCTGGAATTATTAATAAACAAATCAGCCCCTATATTTTAGAGGCCTATGAGAGAATGCTCTCTCCTCGTTACGTTATTGCGGTAGGAACATGTGCAGCAACTGGTGCTGTCTTTGAAACGATGGCCTCTGATGAGATTCTTCCCGTTGATGTATATGTTGGCGGGTGTCCACCAACCCTCGATACCTTAATGAATGGTCTTGATCTTCTTAGGGAGAGAATAAGAAAGGGTATAAAACCTCGACCTCAATTTATAGATGGGGTCACTTATGAGTCTTAGAGATGAACTCTTTAAAAAGTTTGGTACAAACTTCCAATCTTCTTTTGCCGATAAGGGAACCCTTACCTTTCCAAGAGAGTATAGCTTCCCTTTAGATTCTGAAGAAACCACTCTTTATCAAGACTTCTTCTTTCATTTAAAAGATGAATATCGCTTTCATATGCTCATAGATATTTGTTACGAGGATGTTTTAGGAGAAGGGTGTCTTTATTATCAGTTTTTAAATTTAGAGGTCTACTTTTGCTTACAAGTGACAGTTCCCATCGGGAAAAGTCGCTATTTCCCATCCCTTGCTTCTCTTTGGAAAAGTGCAGAAGTTTTAGAAGAAGATATGATGAAGCATCATCATATCCTACAAAGTGAGGGCAGAAAAACTCAGCAGCGGGTTGATTTGTCCTTATTCAAAAATGAAGATAAAGCACCCGGTATTGCGCCAGTTCCTGAGTATAAGATGCCTCTTCAACCTACAGAATCACAACGTCTTAGATATTGGAAGAGGTTTGGTCCCCACTCAAGTCCATTTAATGGCAAGATGCGAGTTGATCTTCTGATTAGTGAAGAGAAGGTTTTTGATTCTCAGCTGGTAACAGGACTTTACTTTAGGGATTTTGAAAAAAAATGTTTGTCGAAAGATCCAAATGAATTAATTTTTTTCTTTGAGAGACTTTGTATCAAAGATAGTGTATTTGCCCCTCTTCTTTGGATAGAGACAATTGAACAAAGATTTTCAATATCCATTCCTGATAAGGCTAAGGCCATAAGAATGGTGTGGATGGAGTTAGCAAGGGTAGAAGGTCATTTGAACTTTTTATGGGAGTTAACCCAGGAGCTTGGTTTCTTTGTAGAGTCGAGCGTTTTCGCGGAACTTCTAGAGCAGGTTTATCACCTCTTCAATATATACTCCGGAAAAACTCAGAACTTTTCTTTATTCACCTTTGGAGGAATGAAAAAACAGAATCCAATTGGCTGGGGAACGGAATGTTTAGAAGTGGCAAAATATCTTTATAAGAATATAGAAGACGTTGAAAAAGAGTTTAATCGTAATCCTAGATGGATGGAGGTAACAAAAGGCTTCTCCATGAATGCTGGTACAGCATTAGATTATGGTTTTACTGGTCCTAATCTTCGGGCCTGTGGTGTAAATTTTGATACGAGAAAAACACAACCAACTTACTTTTACGATGACGTGGACTTTGAAGTTCCTCTTGGTATTGATGGCAGTACTTATGACCGCTTCCTCGTGCGCTTAGAAGAATTAAAGCAAAGTCTTAGGATCATCAACCAGGTATTAGATCATCTACCAGCTGGTGATGTTATCAATAAAGAACATATTCTTTATAAAGGTCTTTATGATCAAGGTGCTGATGATCTAACTTATAGTCTAAAAGAAGGCGTTATCCCTTTTAGAGAGGGCAGCTCCTTTTCATCAATAGAGGCAACTGAGGGCCAGCTTGGGCTCTTTGTTAGAACAGATGCGAGTAAGTTAAAGAAAGTTCACGTTAGGTCCCCAAGTCTCATTCATTCCGGAGCATTTTCAGAACTTATTAAAGGGGGAGAGTTAGCGGGAGTTTTCACAGCATTTCAAAGCCTCAACCTAGACCCTTGGGAGATGGACCGATGAAAGGACCCTTCGACTTTGGCGTTCAAATAGTTGAAGCTAAGTTTCAAGCATCTTTTGATGCCCTATTATCGAGATCCCTTCAGAGTACAGAGCAAGTCTTTTTTGATTTGGGCTCATCTTACCCAGGAGACTTCCAGGGGGAAGTACTAGTTGATGATTGTAGAGATCAGCTAATTAAGTTGTTTGAAGAATTACAAAAATATTTCATTAAATTTGAAAAAGAATTAATCATCTCCTTTACGGATGAATTGGTAAGTAATCGCTTCCATAATGCCCTCGCTGAAAGAGGAGTCTCTTCGAAAATTTTGTTAAGACCCATGAGCCTTTCCACAAAAGAATTAAATGATAAAAAAAGAGCATTACTTTTGGGGCCTTCTAAAATTCTTGCTCTCATGAATGGATTATGGGGAAGTGATCAGAGGCAACATTCCGTGCTGACTCTATGGGGCGATGTGGAAAAGGTTGGCGCCAAATGGATACATGTGGAGCAATCACTTAATGAGATCTTCGAAATCGAAGGAAATGGTGGTCCTCGAACAACTCATGTTTTAATCGATGGTCCTTTCGGTGATTTTTCGGATTGGGAAAGTATAAAAAAGAAAAAAATTTCCGATTTTGGATATAAGATACGCTCTCTTCATTTCTTTTCAAATTGTGATGAAGGCAAACTTATTCGGGTCTGGAATGAGTTTTTCGGCAAAGATCAGTGCCGCTTGTGCCTGCCCTGTATTTATGGGCGTGCAGGAATTTCAGCAGAAAGTATTTTCACGGGGTTTCAATTAAAAGCTCCCTATCAATGTGGCCTTCCAGAACGGTATAATATTATTTTAGGCATGGTTAGCTCTCTAACAAGTACTGAAGAGGTTCGCTCATGAGCCAGGAACAAGTCTCTTTCTATGTAGAAGGGAAGCTCATTGTTGCAAGTGAGGGGGAAACCCTTTTTGAGGCCATAAATAGAGATAGCTTTGAAATTCAAGGTTACTGCTTTCATCCTCTCTTTGAGAGTTCTAGTAAATGTCTCCTTTGTAATATCTATGATGAAAAGAGAGGAGACGTGATCTCTGCCTGTCGGACGGCTCCTATTGAAGGCGGGCGTTACTCTCTTTATCACAATGATCTGACCTTAGCGAAAAAGGAAGTTGATTCACTTTATCAATCATCTCATCATTTTAATTGTACTCAATGCGATAATCAGTCTCGCTGCCGCCTCGTAAATGAAATCGGAAATAAGGGTTTAGAGACCAGTGCAGTTCCAAAGGAAGACAAGGCCCATAAGTTAAGTGAAGAGTTACGAGTAAACCTTAAACAGTGTATAACTTGTATGATGTGCACAGACTTTGAGAAAAGTGTTACAGAACAGCCTGCTCTCTATGAAGAGGCAGGAGAAATAAAAGTAAAAGGTGAGTTCTCTCATAATTACGGAGTGAATCTTCTAGATATTTGCCCAACAGGCTGTTTTGAAAGTAAAGAAATCCTCAAACGGAAGACTAGCGTAATAAAAAAAGATTTTTGTAGGGGCTGTGATCGACTATGTCGAACAGAAGTTCATTTTGAAGAGGGGCAAAATGGTCTTAGGGCCATTCGCGCAAGCTCACCACTAAATTCTACATTTTGGGTTTGTGACGAGGTTAATAAGCCTATCGTGAATAACTTAAAATTGCCTCTAAGATCCCTTCTTACAAAAAAAGACGGAAGTTGGATTCACGGAGATTATTTATCTACCAAGGAACCAAGGCACCTTATTATTCCAAAGAATTTGCCGGAAGAATTGTGGCAGTATTTAATAAGCAACTTGTCCTCAATAGAGAACGTTCAAGATTGGTCATATGAATTCATTTCATGGAAGAGTAGAGCTAATGAGGTAGGCTTAATGCGTACTGAGAAGACATTTTCCCAAGAGAAGCAGAATTCGATTCAACGATTACTAACCCCATATGATGGGGAACTTAAAGAAAAGAGTGTCGTATTAATTGCTCCTGAATGGCTTCCCGATTTGATACAGTGGAGTACTCTTCTAGAGCGTTTCAAAAGGGCGCGACATAAGGCGTTTGCTGGTGCTTTCATTAATGCTGAAATATATGAATCTGCAAACACTTTAATCCCTCTTCAGCCCTATTGGGAAATGTCTTGGAAGGGAAAGAATTACCAAAATGAAGAAGTATTTATTTCGCGAGAAGCCAAACCAATAAAGATATTTAAAGGAGAGAAAGGTGATTCTTGATCGAGAAGTCTATTTTCCTAATCCTATATACAAAAGAATCCTTCTTTTTTTTAAAAAATTCCTATATATCCTTTTCCGCTTTTTAGGCCGACCTAATTGGGGGAGATTAAAATCTGGCCAAAAGCTTAGTACTGAAAAAAATGATCTGGTTCTTACCATAAATGATGATGGTAGTTTACGTTGTACATCATGCGAGCTATGCGTTCAGGTGTGTCCAACGTCTTGCTTGCAAGTTGTGCCTCCTCCAGGGCTATCAGCTCCCTCAGCACCTTCATTATTTCACTTTGAACCTTTAAAGTGCATCATGTGCAATCTATGTGAAGATATTTGCCCTGAAGGAGCGATTGCTTTTATTCCAGAGGGAAGCATGGCCGGTCAATTTGAAGATGATTGGGCCAGAGATCTACAATATTTGGCCTACCGTAATAGCTTAAATGATGGAAAAGGGCTTACTGTTAGTGACGTGCTTAATCTTCGTTCCCAATTAAAAGTGGCGAAATAAATCATCACTTAAGTTTTCTGGAAAAATCTCTAAACGACTTCGAAGAGGAGCCTTCGAAAGGCGGCTAAGGAAGTCTTCTCGTGGAATCTCTTTGCCTCCTAAAGACTTAATAACAGGAGTTACCATTTGTGTGTCAAGCCAATTAATCCCCGCTCTTTTGAGTAGGGCCATTACGGCGATGAGGCAAAATTTTGAAGCGTTAGGAACTTTGTGAAACATTGATTCACCAGTTAAGATTCCGTTTATACAAACCCCATAGATACCTCCGACCAGATTCTCTCCTTCCCAAGCCTCTAACGAATAAGCAAACTCTTTCTTAAATAAATTATGATAGCTTTCAATGACATCTTCAGTAATCCAAGTTCCGCTTTGTTGGGTTCTTGGAGTTGATGAGCAAGCGTTAATAACGCCAAGAAAATCTTTATTGGCCGTGAAGGTTAGGTTATGTCCTTTTAGGTAACGAATTAAGCGCTTATTTAAAATGAGGTCTTCAAAGTCTAGAACTCCACGAGGGTCTGGCGAGAACCACGCCAATGGGAACTCTTCTGAAATTGGCCAAGGAAAAATGCCATTACGGTAGGCAAGGACCAGCGTTGGTACTTCAAGATCTCCTCCTAAAGCTAGGAGACCATTCTCATCGGCCGTCTCAACAGGTGGAAATTTTAATACTGCCATTCTTTAATTGTACTCTAAAAAGGCTCTTATCTTAAAGCATGCTTTCAACAAAAAAGTTGAGGATTGATTGTGCAGCTAAAAGGGTTGCCTGGGGCTCAGGGTTTATCTTTGCCTTTTGAGTGGGCATATTGAGAAAAGGGGCGACCTCCATAAGGTCTGCTCCAGTTATGGAAAATTCTTCCTTTAACCGATAGAGAAAACTTAAGCACTCATCGACTTTTAGTCCCCCTGGCTCTGGGGTACCCGTTGCACTTGCCTCAGTTTCATCTAGGGCATCGATATCAAAGCTAACATAAATTTCTTCAACACCTTTTTTCTTTAAATCATCGATAATAAATTGAGAAATTTTCTTAACACCTTGATCTTGGAATTCATAATTCCAAAATTGTTGAATACCAAAGCTTTTTTCCCAATGACCTCTATCTTTACCACTTGAGCGAATTCCGAGTTGGTAGCAAAAATCATGGCCAGGAAGGTCTTCTAAGATATGAGTTACCCAGGAGCCAAAACAGAGGTCTATACCTAGGCGCTCATGAAGAAGATCGGTGTGAGCATCAAAATGAATAAGGGCGACCTTTTTATTTTCATTTTTCTTGTGTTGTAAGTATGCCTTTACGGCCGGATAACTAACGCTGTGATCTCCACCAAGAGTTATGACTTTGCCTTGTGGGTTTAGCTTATAAAAAGACTTTAGGACTTCTTCGGTCTGGCTCAAGGGAGAAACGGGAAGAGGGCTAATTTCGTCGTTATAAAGTGAGCGGCGACAATTTTTAATCGTTGAATCATTTAAATATTTGTCATGAAGAAGGTGGGGGATGACTCTTATATCTCCGAGGTCAAGATAGTTGGAATTCTTATAAAGGGGATTAAGAGCATAGAGGCTTTGTCTTAAAAAAAGAGGACCCCAATTGGCGCCCCTATGAATCCCTCCTCCGCAATCTGAGCAAACACCTAATAAAGAAAGAGAGACATCTTTGAGATTATCTAAAGTCTTTTCCCAAATTTTTTCAACTTTCAAAGGATCACTTTCTTTATAAATTAACTGATGGAGTTCTTCCTTTCTCTCTTTGGCAGTATTAACGGTATAAACGCCATTTCCAGGAGGGCATAGCATGGGGCGTATTGGCAGATGTTGGCTCATATTAACATTCCATTATGAATTCTATTTCTTAAAATGAGTTCATGATAATTCTCTTCAAATTGATTGGGACTCTTTTTAAATGTGTGAATAACCTGATCGATATAATCGAGAAGTCTTTGGTCTAAATTTCCAGAGACTCCGGCAATATGAGAGGTCAGATGAATATTGGTAAGATTTTTAAATTGCTTTTCAAAAGGTTCTTTTTCAAAGACATCTAAAAAGGCAAAAGCTTTAGGTCTGATTTTTAGAGTATCGATCAGCGCACCTTCATCTATGAGAGGACCTCTCGCAGAATTGATTAAGATAAAATGTTTGGGCATGCTCAAGAGCTCTTGAGGGCCCAAGAGATGGTGGTTCTTCTCATTAAGGCTGCAGGTCAAAATAACGATTCTATGATGAGGGAGAAGCTCTGAAAGTGTCGCCGTCTCCGGAAGTTTATAGGGATCAATAAATGAAAGTTTTTGTACGAGAGGGCTTAGACTTTTCGCCACTTGTTCGCCAATGAGACCGCGGCCAACAATGAGAACATTTTGATCACACAACAAATCTCGGTCCCACTTGCGGTCTTTATCCCATGCCTTTTGGTGGGGACTTACGCCAAATCGGCTAAAGAGGTGGCTTAATATATATTCTGTTACTGCAGGGACGCGAATAGGGTTGCCAAGGATGACTGGAAAGTTCCAAGAGAGGACTTCTTCACAATAAAAATTATCATAACCACTGTTGCCATGAATTAGGAGGTTAGTGTTTTCCAAGAGTTCTTTAGGAAGCCTGTCAAAGCTAGTGTGGGTATTACTTATTAAAATATAGGGTCCTGGATATTCAGAAGACAATGGCCAGGGGAGGTATCGATTCTTTGAGTCAGCAAATAGATAGCGACATCCATATTTCTCAGCGACCTCTTTTTCCTTATAAAAAAATGAGGTTTGTTGGTAGGGCGAGGCATCTAAGCGAATAATTGTTTGAGCGTCCATAATGGTCTTTTTAAATATTTTTCTTTTTATAGAGATTAGCAAAAGAGGGTGGTATTGTCTCGGCAGTGGCCCTTGACAGGTAGGGGGTTAGACCCTAAATCTATACACAATGCATTATTATATTGGTGGTTAGGATGATTTCAATCAAATCAAGTCGTGAAATTGGTCTCATGCGTGAGACGGCAACATTGGCCAGAAATACACTGGTTTATATCGAGTCTTTTATAAAACCTGGAATCTCTACGGAAGAGCTCAACCAGATTTGCCACGACTATATATTGGAGCATGGAGCCTATCCATCTCCTCTTAATTACAACGGTTTTCCAAAATCAGTGTGTACCAGCTTAAATGAAGTCATTTGCCACGGCATCCCGTCAAAAAGTGACATTGTTAAAGATGGGGATATTTTAAATATTGATGTTACGACTTATTTAAATAAGTTTCATGGTGACACCAATAAGACTTTTCTTGTTGGTAATGTCTCTGATGAAATTCAAAAACTTGTTGATGTTACCTATCAATGTATGAGAGCAGGGATTAATACTGTAAAGCCTGGCTCTCACATTGGTGATATTGGAGCGATCATTCAAGAGATTGCTCATGATCATGGCTATAGTGTTGTCGAAGAATATTGTGGCCACGGCATTGGCCGCGAGTTTCATGAGGAACCTCAGGTTGTTCATGTTGGAAAGAAGGGGACTGGCGCTGAGTGTAAGCCTGGGATGACCTTTACTATTGAGCCTATGATTAATCTAGGAAGTCGTCATTGTAAGTTACTTCGTGATGGATGGACTGTAATAACAAAAGATAAAAAGCCTTCTGCCCAGTTTGAACACACCATTTTGGTTACTGAAGAAGGCCATGAGATTTTGACTCTAAGACCTGATGAGCAGGTAGATTTTAAAATTTAGGGTCACTTATGAAAAACCGTGGGCGTCCATCTTTCTGGCGATACTTTGGGGAATTTACCCTCCTCGATTTGCCTCTTAAGTTTTATCTGGATACGGGAAAAAATGATCAGGTCATCGAGCTTACCTTTGAGTGGGACGGGCCTGACGAGATTGCAGAGCAATTCTCAGAGTTAGCTTCCTTAATTAAGGGCAATGAGCTTGGTGATATTCCAGTCTTTGATACTGGAGGTCTTTTTCCTTATGCCTACACATTTTACCGTAAATTTGTTTTAGAAATTAAGGATGAGCTTCACACCTTTGCAAGTCTTAAAGGGCGCAACCCTGAAGAGCTCATCTGTCGCTGTTTTGGAGTTTATCGCGCAGATATTCATCAGCTTATTGGCTCTGGAGCGGAGATTCAAAGTATTCGCGATCTTGGCGATCATCTTCAGGCAGGTATTGGCTGTGGATCTTGTCATCATGATTTAAAAGAAGAATTAACGCCACTTCTATCGGCTCCTGTATTAGAAGAAGAGGCTGTCCCCGTTATGGGCCTTTGGGAAAAACTTGATCCCCAAGGACTTGCTCGCGAGTGCCACAGTATTTTGCGAGAGTGGAATTCTGACCATGGTGCTGGTCAAGAGGTTTCCCTCAAAGGATCACGACCTGGCAGTGTTCTTGTTTCGATCAAAGGCGAAGGGAAGTGGACAAAAGAGAATATTGGAAAAAGTCTGCAAGAGTATTTAGATAAGGGTCTTGGTGAAGGGCTTAGTCTTATTATTATTTCTTAAAGTTCTTGCAATTTTTGATGATGTCATCAAAGCGCAAGAGCTTTCGAAAAATGGCATTGATTTTCTCTTTATCGGTTATAAGTTTACGAGTTCCCACCATGTCTTCTAACCATTTATAGCGCTCCATGAAGTAGGCGATCTCTGGTATTTCCTTCTCAAGGCAAGGGGCGTTTGGTGCCATGGCCTGTAGTTTACTTAGGTAATTAAAAAATAGGTGAGGGGCTTCTTCAATGAAACTCTCTAGACTACTTGTGGCAAGGCCCGCTGCTCCTCCCAAATTTGCTTCCTTTGGAATTTCAAAAGCATCTCTTCCATCTAGTAAAAGGATTCGCAAAAGATTTACCGAAGGACTAAAAAGTCCTTTTTGGCACACATCAGCAAGAACCTTCGGCTTCAAGGTTAAACCATAGATGGTTGCTAACTCATTGATGAAGACCTGGTTTAGATAGTAAGCAGGACCAGTCGATTTAGAGCGGTGAATTTTAAGTTCTTCTTGGCCTA
>JAIPEG010000010.1 GCA_021737405.1 Bacteriovoracaceae bacterium | reverse complement strand
ATACAATTTCTCCCTGATGTACTTTAAAATCTACTCCAGCAAGTGCAGAGGCATTTCCGTATTTAACAAAAACACCTTCTGTACTAAAGAGTCTGCCACCAATGCGAGAAGATTTTAAATGTGATAATGGGCTTGAAGCCTCACCTAAGGAATGTGAGGTTTCTCTTTTGCGTCTGTCTCTGTTTGTCGTCTGAAAGTCGAACATGAAATCCAATCCTTGAGTTCTCACAAATCATCCTGATTTGCGTGAGATAGTCTAATGATATTGTAACCTTGAGTCACTACCTAAGTAAAGTAGACAGGAATTCTCTAGAATAATTTATCCTAGAGTCATAGTGACTCCAAAGACTATTTAAATTCGTTCTTCCGAGGGGTTAACATCCTCAATAACACCTTCCTTAGCAAGAAGCTCATAGGCCGATTGGGAACAAAAGATATTTGGAATAAAGTTTGTCGTATTGTGAAGCCTGGAAATAACCGAGTTTTCTACTTCGGCAAGGAGTTTAATATCACCATTTTCATAGCTTATTTTAACAGGGTCCCTTTCAAGTAAGACATTTCCACTTTTGTTAGAGGCGACAATATTTTTAGAGGACTTAACAAATACAATTTGCTTCTCCGGAATATCAGCAATAAACCAATCTTCTTTTGAGCCTTTTTTCTCTAAGACGCTTTTAATCTCTTCGGCCTTGCCCACTGCCCGCTTTTGGTAGCGGGCGAGCTCTTCATTATTATCCTGATTCAGCAACCTCTGTTTCAACTCATCACAACGGACATGCCTTGCCCCTTGGGCCAGGAGAAGCGTTTCTGCCATATTTTTAATACCAGGATCTTTATCAAGTGTGCCTTCAGTATAGTGCTTATGAACAAGCCCCATAAAATAGCCATCGTTGAATCCATAGAAATTAATCGGTGCTTTTTCAATCATTTCGAGAAGGTCACTGTAGCGATACATTAGACCTTTTTCTAAAAAATAAAAACAAAGCCCCTCAGCAATAGCGTCGTACTTAGCTCCTCTTGCCGAGCGGATAACCTGACTGTACCAAGCAAAACGTGACTGAAGAAAGTCCTCTACGCAGTGAAGAGCATTGTGCTTTATTGTGAGAATATCGTGATCGCCAACTCGTCGTGGCTCAAAATGGTACAACAAGTAATCTCTGTCATAGGAGCCATACTTAAGCCCAGTATAGTGAGCATCTCTTAAAAGGTAATCCATACGGTCACAATCAATTTCAGAGTGAAGGATTTGATTGGCCAGTACTGATGGGTCGACACCCTTTACGAGATCAGAAATTCTCTGAGGCTCATAACCATATTTTTTAAGGATATAAGTGATCCCACCTGGGTAATCAGTATTTTTGATAATGTAAGCACCAAGGTTTTCATGATCATCATTAAGGCCTTTTCCTCCGGCCTTATTTGTTGTTTCACCAAAGCGAATATAAGCCGCTTCAGTTGTGTGAGAAAAACAAAATGTACCAAGGTCGTGCATAAGGGCACCGAGCCTAACCATTTGATGGTAATCTTTCTCTTTATTGTGAAGGAGTGGATCCATAAGTTCTTTATCGTCCACGGCCCTACCACAGGATTGAATAATCTTATGAGAGTTCCACATCACGCCAATAGAGTGTCCGAAACGAGAGTGCTCTGCTCCAGGAAAAACATAGCAAGAGTATCCTAACTGTTTAATCCAACGGAGCCTTTGATAAAATGGCGAATGGATAATCTCCCTCTCGACTGGAGTCATACGAATAAAACCATAAAGAGGATCAAAAATAATATGAGGTTTCTTAGATATTGATTCTGAAAAAAGGCCCATTTTCATTCCTTGAACTATTGCCTTAAAAAAAAGGGAGCCCCTTGAAGGCTCCCTTTCATTAAAATTCTATTGTACTGTTTTGGCCTTGCGACCTCTTTTACTTTTCTTTGGCTTTGAAAGTCTGCCTGTAACAAATTCCAGCGCATGATGAGCTTGGCGACGAAGACCATTTTCATTTATGAAGCGGTAAAAATCTTCTAGGTCCTTTGACCTGCGAAATGTTTTTAAGCTTCTCAGGCCGTCATTTGCGGGGTTTTGCTCTTGAATGTCTGCGGTCATATATTCCTCCAATGGATTCTCAATTCTACTTTTACAAATGGGAAAAAACAAATTCTATTAACACGCAGGCTTTAACTGCGTGTTAATAATACCCGCTCTAAGCGTCTTGGTTGCCAATCATGCCGTACGAGTGAAGTTTGTTGTAAAGAGTCTTAACTGTAATCCCTAGCATCTTGGCAGTTTTCGTTTTATTGCCACCGAGGTGCTCAAGCGTCATACAGATGTGACGTTTCTCCAACTCATCAAGTGTCATCTCAGAGTAGTGAATAGCGTTTTCTTCCTCTTTCTCTTCAATGATTTGACACTCAGTGACAGAATCGGCGAGATGGTCCCTTTCTACAATCATTCCATCCGAAAGAATGTAGGCTCGTTCGATTACGTTTTGTAGCTCTCTTACGTTGCCCGGCCAATTATATTCTCTAAGCAGTTTTACCACTCCTGGAGACAAAGACTTTTGCTCTTCAGTCTTTTTATGAGCATTCAAAAAGTGAGTCGCCAATGTTTCAATGTCATCTTGACGTTCCTTTAATGACGGAACTTTTAGAATCATTGTGTTTACTGCAAACAATAGGTCTTCTCTAAATGCGCCCTCTAAAACAAGTTCATTTAGATCTTTTGTACTTGCAACAATCAGACGAACATTTGCCCGATATGGCATATGCCCACCGACTCTAAATGCCATTTTTTCATTTAAAAAATTATGAAGTTTAGATTGAAGGTGTAATGTTAAACGGTCGACATTGTTAAGAAACAAAGTGCCGCCATTGGCCAACTCTAACAGGCCATTTCTAACCTTCATTTCTTTAAAGTTTCCGCCTTCTTCACCAAAAATTTCTCTCTCAAGAGCTAATTCATCCAGAGCAGAACAATCAATGCTAATGAAGGCATGCTCACCTCGAGTAGAGCGGCAATGAATTCGTCTTCCGACCATTTCCTTACCAACACCTCTTTCACCGATTAAAAGGGCATTAACGTCAGCCTGAGCCACTTTATCAGCTAAGTGAACAAGTAGTTTCATTGCATCTGACTTACCAACAATTTCTCTTTCTTCAATTCTAAAAGAATCCCCAAGGTTTACACCTGAGTCTCTTTTTTGGATTTCTTTTTCTTTAACTTCAATTTGTCTCAAAAGTGATTCATTTAAGTGCTTAGCTGCGAGATACATTCTCATATTTGCTAATGGGTGGCGAAGCTCATTAAGGATTTCAAGAACTGCCGTAATATCATCACGAGTAAATTCTTTTTCAGACTCAATACACTGGAAATGAATTGTTCCAATAACGATTCCTTCATGGCTTACAGGTATAGCAAGCTCTGCTCTAATACCTTCTTCCTTGGCCGCCTGAAAGAGAGGGTCTCTATCAGTATTGTTTGAAAAATAAGGTTTCTTTGTTCTAATGACATGACCAGAAGGACCTGTCCCTTTATCTAAAGTTTTACCTTTTTTAAGTAATTTTCCATTTTTTGAAACAAGTCTAACGGACCCATTTTCTTGCACCATGTATACGAGTGTTTTATCAACACCGACGTGATCATGGAGCAACTTCCCTAAAGTGGGAAAAAATACAGATTCATCAAGTGATGATAATAAAATTGACGAAATTTCCTGTATTTTCGTTAAGTTCTTGGTCACTGAGTCCATCATTGTTCTTCTCCTAGACAGTTAAAATTGACATTTTTCGGCAATAACGCGTTGCGTAGCTAGGGAAATAATACATTGCGTCTGAATATTTTACAAGACTAAAATGCTCGGTTGTTTAAAAAAATGAGACTTTTTACGGATTTACTAGTACTTAGACCACCTAGGAGTTGAACAGTTACCAAAATTCTTTGTAACTTGGCCTAGTATTTCGCCCTCAGAGGTCATTATGTATATATTTTGGACGGCCTTGCTCCTTGAGAGGACTCTTTGGCTGGCAAAAGTAATAAACTGACCATCATTTGAATAACTTGGATCCTCATTTGAGCCAAAATCCTTGGTTAAACGATGAAGATTCTCCCCATTCTCATCTAATCGAAAAATATCAAAACGATTATCTACCCAGGAAGAAAAGGCTATTTGTGAGCCATCTGGAGAAAAGCGTGGAGTAGCGTTGAATTTTCCGACATAGCTGATTCTTTTGACATCTTTTTCAAGGGAGCGAGGATCGGACACATAAATCATGGGCTTTCCAGCGCCTGAGCGGCCGCTGAGAAAGGCCATTTTAGTGCCTGAAACATTGATGCTTGGATCGACATCAGGGGCGAAGTGCTTGGTCATTCTTCTTGTGACGCCCGTTTTAAGATTAAGAGTATAAAGTTCGGCATTACCCTCGTGACTCATCGTCAGAGCAATATGCTCACCATCAGGCATAAAGACGGCTCCCGAGTTAATCCCCTTCTTATCAGAAATGACTCTGGTGTCCCCTGTTTCAATATCCAAAATCAACAAATTAACATTCCGATATTTAGAACGAGTATTTTTGATCAAACTATAAAGAACTTTTTTACCATCAAAAGAAAAAGCCGGAGAAATTACCGTACCCTTATGAAACGTTAATTGCCTACGATTGCGTCCATCAAAGTCCATGATAAATAATTCTTTTACATCATTACCACCACCAGCAGAGTTTCTATCGGAGACAAAAACAATCTTTGATCTAAAGATCGAAGTTTGGCCAAAAATCTTTTGATAAAGAACGTCTGCGACTTCATGTCCTCTTTGACGAATGTCTTGAGCATTAAAGGAAACTCTAACCTGTTCAAGTCTCTCCTTTTCACGCACACCAAAGAGTTGAGCATCTAGATTTATTGTATTCGTAGAAGATTTTTCAAAAGAAGTTAAAACAAAGTAGCGAATGCCCCGAGCATTTAAATCACTGTAGTTTTTATTTGAAACTATTGCCTCAAAACCATTAGATTTAACAACTTCAAATTTTTGACGATAGAACGAAAAGTCATTTTCAAAAAGGGACTGAACTTCATTAATAAGTGCTTTATCAGATGCCGTTGCATTCCCCGGCACTTGGGAAGCAAGAAAAATGATTTTATCTTTTTCAACTTCCGCCTCCCCAACGGCCACAACGGTCAACCCTTCATCGGCCTGTAGAGAAAGGGAAAGGAGCAAGAATAAACTGATGTACTTAAGCATATATTAATCCTTTTATTTAAAGAGGAAATCCCAAGAGGATATCCCCTTTTAATGTTCGATTTTTTATCTCCCCACTTGGAGGTGGGAAAGGGGCTGCAGAGCGAATCGCATTGAGTGCCCTATCGTCGTATTCGTTATCTTTACTTTTTTCGAAAATTTCGGCCTTAATGAGATCACCCCGAGCATTGATATAAACTCTAATCCTGCACTGGAGCCCTTTATCTAAGAGGTAACTAGGAAGCTTCCAAAAAGGCTTCACAAGTGTCGGAAGCTTCGATGCATATTCTTGTAAAAGAGTGAGAGACTCGGCACTTCCTGAACCAACGAGAGCTTCTCCTTTGCTAACCCTGTTACCTCTTTTAATTAAACCATCTAATTTTGCGAGAGTTTTACTATCAAGATTTTCTTTATTTTTACTTTTGCCTTTGATTTCTTTAGGAGCAACTTTTTCAATAGGCTTTTTAGAGTATTGCTTCATCAAATCAGTGAAAGACACTTTTTCTTTTTCTTTTAAAAATTCTTTTCCAGTATTAGTCTCAGGTTCTTTTACTGGTGCTTCTTCTTTCGCAGCCTCTTGAGGTGCCGTTTGACCTACACTTTGCAATGCTTTGAGTTCTTGAAAGGTTCTCTTAGGCATTGCTACGATATCAACTCTAACCGATGATTGTACGAGCTTTACATTAAGCTTGCGCTGCTCTTCTCCACTAGACCATTGAACGTAGGAGACAATAATTGCAACTATTATTAAAACACTATGAATCGTTAGTGAGCGCTTTGTATAAAAAGAAAATGGTTTTTGAAGAGTTTGAATCACGACTTATCTTCTATCTCAGTTACTAATGCTATATTTGTCACTCCTGCACTTTTTAGAAATGACACTAGTTTTGCGACTGAACCATACTTAATACCGTAATCAGCTCTTAAATAAAGAATTTCTGATCCAGCATCTTTAAACCTCTCTTTTACAAGGTCAATAACTTCATTATCGAGAACTTTATCTTTCCCTAGAAAAAGTTCTCCAGAAAGAGTCAAAGAGAGAACAACTTGCTTCGTTGTTAGGTTCATGGGATTAACTTCTTTTGTTTTAGGAAGTTCTAGATTAATACCATTTAACATCAAAGGTGCTGTGATCATAAAGATCACTAAGAGCACCAACATAACATCCACAAGTGGAGTTACGTTTATATCTGCAATTGCACCTTTCTTACCTCTATTTAAATTAGCACCCATAACATTCCTAAAGGATGGTTCTCTCTACACTATTAAGAAACTCTTGTTCAAAGGAATCAAGTTTCGAGTTCACTGAACCAACACGATTGTTAAAAACATTGTAAAACCACACGGCGGGTATAGCAGCTGCTAGTCCCACGGCCGTAGCAACCAGCGCTTCAGCAATCCCAGGCGCAACAGCGTCAAGAGTTGCACCTCCACCAGCAATCCCCGTAAAACTATCGATAATTCCCCAAACTGTTCCAAAGAGCCCGACAAAGGGAGAAACAGAGCCAATACTTGCAAGGGTCGACAATCTTTCTTCTAGCTTAAGATTAGCTTCGTTGGCCCCTCTTTTCATTGCTCTCTCAATTGAGTTGAGACCAAAGTGCTGATAGTGATCTTTTAATTTCTGCTCACCGGCTTCTTTAATAAACCGAGTGAACTCTTGGTAGCCCTCTTCAAAGACTGCCTTATAAGGAGAAAATGGCAAATGCTGACAGGCCGTCGCCGCATCTCTTAATGTTTTACTTTCACGAAAAGCTTTTAAAAACTCAGCGTTGGCAGTTTCGAGTTGATCAATAAGATTCTTTTTCATCAACACTATTGCCCAAGAAAATACAGAGGCAAGGATAAGTAGGAGAAGGACTCCCTTTACCACGAAGCCCGATTCTAAAATTATTTTCAAAATGTCTAGTTCAGCATTCATAGATCAATTTACTCCGTCAATTATGACCAAAATTTATAATATTAAATTTACCTTAGTATAACAAAGAGACCCAATGAATTCGAGGGCACCCTTCTTTCTTGAGAAAATTAGAAGGTTAAAGAGTTTTTACTTTTTTTCTTTAAATAAAAGAGTGTCATTAGTGTAAAGACGCCGACTTCAAGGGCACCTACTCGATTCGTAAAAGTAAAAAGAGAAAATCGGTTGCCCAATATTGGATCTAATCCGAAAAAAGTTGCTAAGGGAGCAAAAAGAAAAATGATAACAACCAGACTATGCAACCAGACAAATTCTCCACGAAACCTTAGAAGATAAAAGACAAGAATTAAGGAGAATATGACATCTGCCTCCCACCGTATTCCAAATAAAAAGACACTGCGCTGGACAAAAAAAGAAATAAGACTAAAGAGAATAACTTGATAGACCCAATCCCCCTTTTTTATGGGAAGGTATTCGTTTAGAGCAAGGATCAGAAGAGCATCAGTTCCATAGAAAATAATCTGCCCAATAAAAGTTGAAATAATTTGATAAATATTTATCTCGGAAGTTTTGACATGCAATGGATCACCAATAATGATGATCCCTAAGATAAAAATAATGAGGGCGATAAGAATGTCCTTACTTAAAATTCCTCTTTTAAATTGAAATAGATAAAGAAAAGGCCGTCTTTCAATAGAGAGGATTCCCACAAAGCGTGAAACGATAAAAAGGCTAATCACCTTTCCTAGGGCCAAAATTTCCCAACCATGGAAAAACACCCAATCTTGAATATCTGCCATACGATGGCTGAGAAGAAAGTGAAAAAAGGCAACTATTGAAAGCACTAATAAATGCACTAAGGCATTTACTAAGTGAAAGCCCAAGAAATAATAGGTATGCCTTGCAAAGGGTTTAGTGTATGTCGAAGATAATGAAAACTTACTTGCTATTATAAAACCTTCTTCCTTTTAGGTCTGAGCCAACTTAGCTGGAGCTCAGGGCTAGGATAGATTTTTAAATACTTTTGGTAAAGAAAGTTTGTCTTAACAAGATTATCTATTTTACCAATCATTAGGTAATAGCCATTCCAAAGCTTGGTATTACTTTTAAGCATTGCATTCATGCGAGAAGTTACATTAAATTGCTGCTGAAAGTTAAATCCCTTATCGAAAATAATTTCATCGTACTTCCTTGCAACCTTTTCAAGAAGATTAACATTGAAATCCTTTTGATAGAAATTTCCGCCAATAAAGTTTTCTAAACCTGGTACTGAAGCATAGTTTTTAAAATATCCATATTTCACTCGCAAATAGTCCTCAAAAAGAAGGAGCGAAATCTCTAATTTGCTCAGGTCTAGCGTTCTTATAAAAGGAACACTTAGAAGAAAGATATATTCGTCTTCATTACTAGGTAGAGCAAAATGGGTCACATCGGGAGTATTTACCAAAAGGATTTTATAACGAACCTCAAAGATCCCCAATGATTCTAAGAAGCTTTTAAAAGATTCATCGAGCCCATAGTCAGGCTTTTTAAAGTCCCACTTTAAAACGGTGGCATTCTTAACAAGCCAATATTCAGAAAAGAAACTCCAAAATTCATCGCTATCAGGAATATTATATTTCCCGACCTTCTTAACAGCTCTCTTTTGCTGCTTTTTCTTTATAACTTCCGTTTTCTTAACAACTTCACTACCAAGGCGATCATTTTGAATCACATCTTTTATTTTATCAAAATCGACAGGAGCGACCATGGGTTCGAGCCCCTTCTCTTCATTATCTTTTGAGCTCTTTTCATTTGCGGCAACCACTTGTGCACTTGAAGAGGCGGCAAATAGGATAAATAGAGTGATGAGGAGAGCTTTTTTCATTGTACCGTCGATCTCCCATAAGCATACTGATCATAGAGCTTACCCCAGTAGTACATATCCGTAAGCGACAGACCCACATTATCAAAGAATCGAGGGTAGCGATCTTGAAAACAGGTAGGCTTTTTAGAACTCAAATATTTCTTATCAATAAAACCTACATAAGGTCCGACTTTCACTTTATAAAACTCTCCCGAAGAAATCTCCTCCCCCTTAACACCCAATATTTTTATGGGGTGACCACAGCCAATGGTAGAGAGTGATTGAGAATAGCGAGAAGCATTTTTATGTATATGACCAAATAAATTATTATAATAGGATACTCTAACCGATTTCTCGGAAGAGAACGTTGGAAATGATAGCAATAGAAGCAAACAACAAAGACCTCTCATTAGACCTTCCACCTAAATTGAATCGTTTCCCATTCATGACATTGAGGACAGCGCCAAAAGATATCGTCGGAATTATAACCACAGTTATTACAATAATGTTTAGTCAGAGATTGGTGAAAGTTCTCAAGAAGACCATGAACCTGTTTCACAGCTTCTTCATTTTTACCAAGGTCTATTAAGAGCTTTATATACTCGCCTTTGATAACTTCAGAAGGGTTATTGCTGCTGCTCATAAAACCTTGCATAAAATCAAAGGCCTCCTGGCTCTTTTGCACTTGTTTTAAAAGCCTGACTTTCGTTAAAACCACACTTGGTGATTCAGCGAGCTCAGCATCATCCATTTCAAGAAAAAATAGTTTAAGAAGATCAAATCGTGTTTGGTAATTTTTTTTAATCTCATCTTCTCCTTTAAATCCTTCAGTAAGGGATTCAAAGATAAAAGAAGTATACATGGGATGTTCTTTTAAAAGCTCAATTAAGAGGTCTTTTGCCTGATCCATATTTCCCGTCATCAAATGGAGGCGCAAACGTAAAATTTTTGCAGATACAGAGGGGGCAAATCTAAACGCATCTTCTAAATCTTCATTACAACGAGCAAACTCTCCTTTTTCAAAGAGGGATTTAGCCTTTTGTACTAAAATATGGGAAATGGTTTCAGCTTGATTCTCATGCCCCACCTTTGAGAGCATGATACGGTAGTTGTAGGCTTGATCCCAATCTTCAACATCTTCAAAAATTCGACAAAGAGATTGAATGACTTCGTATTGGTCACGATTAATGCGCAAGACATCTTTATAAGTCTCAATCGCTTTATCTAGAAAGCCACCCTTATCAAAGTCAATGGCCAATTCCTTTAATGAACGCAATCTATCGGCTTCACTTATATTCTCTCTTGCGATGAGGCTGCGATGAATTGAAATGGCCTTTTCAATTTCACCATTACTTCTAAAAAGACCACCTAGAGCAAAATAGGTATCAATAGTTTCTCTGTTAATATCTACAGCATTAAGAAATTCTTTAATCGCCAAATCCTTATTTCCGGAAATTAAATACTGGGTGGCATTCAAAAAGACTTTCGACTGGGCTTCAAAGATAGAATTACGGTACCTTTTAGAGAGCTTTACTCCGGTATCTCTTTCCGTTAAATAATGATAAATGAGAATAAGAGTAAGACCGACTGCGACTGTAGCCAGCATATGATCCTGAAGCCAATTTAAATAGATATCCAAGACCTTCTCTCCTCCGAGCTCTTTACTTAAATAAAATTGCAGGCGCTTCTGATGAATTACTTAGTTTAGTAGAAAGTATTCTTAAATTAGTAACCGCTTCATCTAAATTATCCATCAAGGCCCAAATTCCAGACTTTTTCTTCTTTTCAATAAACTTAAAGCCAAATTCCCCCTCAAGCTTTAGCTCTTCGTGAATCTTACGTCCGGCTTGCCAAAGACTTGAAAGATCATCGACTAAACCAAAGTTAAAAGCTTGCTCGCCACTAAAGATCTGTCCCTGAGCAAGTTCGTTAAGGTCACCCTTAATTTTACTCTTTCGCGTGCGTAGGACATCTTTCATAAATTGCTGATGAACACCTGAGATAACACCCTCAAGTAGTGCTTTTTCTTCAACAGTAATGGCGCGGTTTGGCTGGCCGATGTCTTTATAGCGTCCTGATTTTATATTTTGTTGATTCACCATTGCAAATTCATAGAGGCGTGAAAGGTCCATAAACTGCATGATCACACCAATGGAGCCCGTTAAAGTTCCAGGGTTTGAATAGATTCTTCTTGTTGCTGCTCCTAAATAGTATCCGCCACTCGCTGCAATTGTTCCAAAGCTAGCATAAATGGGCTTGCCCTCTTTTCCTTCACTTTTATCATAGGCTGAATCAATTCTTCTGATCTCTTCGTAAACCTCTTGAGTGGGGCCAACAGCTCCACCAGGGCTATTGATTCTAATAATAATCGCCTTAGAGCCTTTATCATTTTCAGCTTGATGAATAAGCTCGATGAGATTTTTAGATTCCATAATGACGCCATTAACTTCGACAACGGCAATGCTTCCCTTTTTTCCAAATGAACCAACATTGAAAGAAGCATCATCAGACTTTAAATTCTTCATTGTATAAGAAGCAAAAATCATCAATAAAACGAATGATAAAAAAACAACAATGAGAATTCCAAGCACCGCTTTATTTTTTCTTTGTGGCATGAGGCTCTACTCCAAATAGAATTGTGATAAGAATGACATTTATAGTCTCCCAAAATATTGATTTCTCGTAAACTAGCGTCTTTTTGCCTGTCAAAAATGGTCAACAATAATCGACTCTATTGCTCGCCTTAATTAAAGATTTAATTGGTAATACCGATGAATTGTTAACTCAGCCCCTGGATAAGGAGGAAAAATGAAAATATCTCATGCCTTGACATTAACACTTCTGATGAGCTTTTTCGCCTTCTCTACCCTCTCTGAGGAGTACAAAGCTCCAAAACTAAGATGGAAAAGCCAAGATACGGCACCTGTCGTGAATGTGGCCCAGGAAAAAGACTTTAAAGATTTTGGTGAAAATGGTTACCGTGTTGAAGAAGCACCGGTTTATCAAAGAGATGTCGCCTCAGAAAATGTAGATGAAGAAGGAAGAAACCCCTCTTCAGCAACAAGCCCCGAGCCAAGTGGCCCACAATTACGTCCGTGGATTTTTAAGTAAGATTATTCCCAAAGATTGAGCTTTTCTTCCATTGATTTTAGCTGACCACAAGCTGCTAAAATATCATCGCCCTTGGTTGTGCGAACTGTAGTTACACAACCACCATTATTTAAAGAGTCTTGAAACCATCGAATTTTAGCATCACTTGGCCTCTTAAATGCGCTGCCTGGATACTCATTGAAAGGAATGATGTTTATCTTTGACTCTCTTTTATCTAGAAGTTCTAGCAATGAATCAATATCCTGCTGACGATCGTTATAATTATCAATCAATATATATTCATAAGTGATGCGACGGTGGGCCTTAAGAGGGATAGATTTGATGGCCTCAAAGAGACGGCTTAAATCATAGGCCTTATTAATTGGCATTAATTCCGTTCTGATGTCATTGTTGGCCGCATGGAGAGAGATGGCGATATTCACAGGTGGAAAATCCCATAACTTTTTAATCTGTGGCACTAGTCCAGAAGTAGAAAGAGTCACTTTTCTTTGGCTTAAGCTTAAACCATTTGGCTCCAGGAAAACTTCAGTAGCGACTTTCACATTATCAAAGTTATGAAGAGGCTCTCCCTGACCCATATAGACAATATTTGTAAGCCTTGCACTTTCATCAGCATTTTTCTTAAGCCATAGGGTGACAGCTAGAAATTGGCCGACAATTTCTTGAGGGAGCAGGTGTCTCTTAAGGCCCATCGTACCAGTATGGCAAAAAGTACAGCCTATGGCGCACCCTACTTGAGAAGAAATACAAAGGGTAAGTCGATCTTTTGCTGGAATCGCCACAGTCTCAACAGATTGTTGATCACTCATTCCAATGAGAAACTTGCGTGTTCCATCTTTTGATAGTCCTTGCCACACAACTTTAGGCAAGCTTAAGTCCATTTCTGTCTTTAAAAATTCTTTGAGTTTCTTTGAAACATTTGACCAATTTTCGGGATCAAACTCCCAGTTTTGGTAGAGCCAATTATAGATTTGTTTGGCCGCAAACTTTGCAAAGCCCTTTTCAACAAGAAAATCTTGAAGACCTTCCATCGTGAAAGCATATAGAGAAGGTTTTGTTGTAGGACCCATAGGATGGACTTTTATCCTTACCAGTAAGAATTAGCAACTATCTCTGTAAATCCTATAACTTATAAATCAATACAAGATTCAGATTTAATCTCACTTTCAACTTCATTTAGGTCAAAGGATATCAATCCATTACACTGAAGATCGTAGCAATAATCATAATAACAGCCACTTGCAAAATACTCATAATCCAGGAGGCAAGAGGAGTCATCGCAGCTTCTTATTTTTAGAGAGTCAACATAGCGCTTTCCTCTAATAAGAGTTTCAGAAGCAATATCTTCTTTTACAAGTCTTAAGACGACGCTTTCACTTAAGGCCCATGAGGAAGCGGATAGAATTAACATCAAAGTAAATATTAAAGGTTTCATAAGTTTTTCCTCTATCGTTTTAAACCATAACTCTTATGGTTAAATGCGAGGAATATGGCAAGTTCTTATGAAAAGACTATCTATTAGAATGCGAGATGCACTTCCATGGCCTTATGATCAGAGCCTTCAACTGAGTTGTAAACTACTGATTTCTTTACTTTTAGATCGCGAACATAGATGTGATCTAAAATATTTCCAAAAGTCTTCATTCTGCCATCTTGAGAAAAAGCTACCTCTTTGTAACCGTAGGAACTCATAAGAGAGGAGAGCATTCTAAGTTTCTTTTTAGACCATGTATTAAAGTCGCCCCCAAATACCACGGGGCCATCATGGCGGCTCGCCTCATCTAAAGCGGCCTTTACCATATGCTTTAGTTTTCTAGTAGAGACAAAATTGATGGCGTGAATATTAAGAGTCAAAAGGTTTTTATCTGTTCCTGAAAGATCATACTCAACCACGCCTACCATTTTTGGAGTCTTGATCACTGGCTCACGATAATAACTTCTCTGCCAACCCACACGCACTGGCTCATACTGAGAAGCCGTGGCCACGCCTGTTCGAGCAAAATTTCTCTTCTTATCAATGAAACTAGTCGCAAGGTAGTAAGTCCTGCCAACATCTTTCATAATTTCTTGAGTCATTTGTGGAACTGTTAATACCTCCTGCAGTAGAAGAATATCTTTTCCATGAATCAATCTTTTAAAGTCCTCAGGCCAGGTCTCTTTTCCGCCTTTATACATATTCCAAACGAAGACCTTAATATCATCACGAGGAATTATGTAATCAATCGATTCCACCTGATTTATAACTTCAATCACATTATTATCTTTTGGAATAAGAAAACGACTCGCCTCAATATTATGAGAGGAGAGAAAAACCGCGAATAAAATCGCCACAAATTTTAGCTTAATAAAAGAGTTCATGTTTTTAGCAAGCAACATCCGTGTTCCTTAGAATGAATTAGTTTGTTTATAGTCCCTGTAGCTACTATTATCTTTTAATTTGCTCTTTGTTGTAAACCAAATGAAAAGTTGCCTATTAAATATGCTAATTAACAGAGAAACCCTATCTACTATTGCAGCCTTTTTAATGATCTTGACCAACATTAGTCACGCGTCAGAGTCATATTTTGCGCAAGATTTAGTAAGAGGCCTTTTTTCCATAAGAATTGAAAAACCAATTCTCCATGAAAATACCAAAGGAAAAGTCTTTCCAACTGAAATGCCGGACAGATTAAGTTTTCTCGTTTGGAATATTCATAAAGGAGATTTATTTGGTGAGAAACCTCTCTCTTTTCCTTTAAAAGGTTATGATTTTCTTCTCTTTCAAGAAAATGTTTGGGAATGGTCATTAAGAAATCTGGATTATGAAGGCCATCACTACTTTGTCCCAACTTTCACAATTGATAAGAATCTCAACGGTCTCTCTATTATTACTCGCTACAAACCTAAGAAAACTCAAATATTTCATACTCGTTATAGTGAGCCGCTTATCATCTCTCCCAAAAGTTTTATGGTGGCCGATTATGGTGACCTTCTAGTCATCAATGTTCACTCTTTAAACTTTGTTACTTATAAAGAGTGGCTCTACGAACTCAAAAGGGTCTTTGATCTTATTAAGGACCATCCCCAGATAGTTCTTGCGGGAGATTTTAATACTTGGTCAGAAGAGAGATTAATGACTTTAAAAGAAAAAGTTAAGGCCCTAGGGCTTCAAGAAATTGTTTTCAAAAATGATCACCGAACAAAGGTCTTGGGTCTTTCTCTAGACTGGGTATTTACCAAAGGCTTTAATGTCAAAGATGCTCAAGTGATACCCCTTCCAGATTATTCAGATCACAGCGCTTTAGAGGTAACCTTAGAGAGAATTCCTAATTAAAAATCTTATTAAAAATTCCAGACTTACCTGCTTCTGGATTTTTTATAAAACTCCCCTTCTCTTCAAGCTTTTGTTTTAAGTCTTCGACTTTATAAGAAGCCGCTAGAAGTTCATTATAATCATCAAGTGAAACAAGAGATGCCCCATGATTGCCCAATTTTTGGCATAGATTGAAGCTAAATTTTTGAATTACTTCTAGATCATTAAACGGTCCGACAGCCCCCTCTTCTAAGACACCAGGAGCATGATTAACAACTTCAAGATATTCTTCATCAAGAGTTGTCTCATCAACTAAACCATTCTCATTAAAAACGGACATAATTTCTTGCCCTTCAATTCTGCCTGCTTTTTGATAGGGACCATAAATGATCGTTAGAATCGATTTTTCTAAGCTCATGAAAACACTCCAAAGTCTAAAGAGAGTGAGCCTTCTGGAAGGAAGTCTATTTCAATTTCTTTTTGACCGTGATGGAAAGTAACTTTCTCTTCATCTACAACTTTTAAAAGGCGAAAATTATCGGGAATACTAAACTTCATTTTCTTTTTATAAGAGCTCGGATTATAGATATCCATGCGGCGAACTTCTTCATAAGTCAGCTCATTCGTATTGCAACCTCTCACTCTCCAAGTAACCTGAACCCCCTCAGGGGGTAAAACCATTAAATGATTTGTTTTAAAGGTTGTAAGCACTTTATGCCAAAATTCTAAAATTTTCTTATCATCGAGATCAAGTAGATCGTCCCCTTGGAAAATAAGAAAACGGCCTTCACCCAAATTGGCATTATAAATTGTCGTCGTAACTTTTACCTTTTCAACATCTAGATCATTTTCGAGAAAAAAGGCTTCTAATTTTTTTTGATATTCTCGACTCAAGCCAGAGCGATTAAGGATGACCTTTCCACCACTCATAAAAGTCTTAAGGATATTATGAAAAAGCTTTTGATTCATTGTTATGCCATGGAAGAAAAAAATCTTATCCATATCAGAGTCTTCTCGCCACACGAAAGGTGTCTCTCCTTGATCGCTATAACACCAGGAATAATACTTTTGCAGATAATCCCAAAGTCCTAAATCGGCCCAACCAACAGTGTCAGGTGCAATATCTGATGTCAGATCAAAAACTTCAAAAAAACGTTTTGGCTTAAAATGGGCCAGGCCCTCATCCTCAAATGAATGCTCTGAAAAGAGATGCTCTGAAAATGACTGGCTCACCAATTGATTAAACATGCGGCCTAAAATACCCTTCTTTAAGCGGCCGGGTAGCAATAAGCTTGTGGGTAGTGCATTGAGAGAGAGGCTCTCTAAGAGGTCGAAGGTATAAGACGTGATGCGGTCCTTTTGATTGAGTCTTCTAAAGAAGTCATCATCAGATCCACCAATAAAGCCAACTTTAAGAGAACCTTCCCAATTACCACTGAGACCAGACTCACATGACTCAGCATAAACACTACGAATGACATTCAAAAACTCTTGAGAAAAACGATGCTCTTGATCAGGTGTCATAACTCCATCAAAGTCATTTTCTCCTTGAGCACTTAATTCATCTTTTTTGGTAGCGATAAAACGACCAAAACCCTGTTGAAAGACAGGTGAAAAATCTCTTAATGTACTTTGAAATCCATCAAGAGAAATTTGGCCACAGTCCATACCCCAAACATCACTTGAAATACCCATTTGGGAAAAATATTGACCTAGCTCACGCGTAAACTTTCCATAACTTTTATAAACACGAGGATCAAAAAAGGAGAACATCTTATTAAGAGTTCCGTCTTGATCAACAAATGCTTTATAGCGACCTCGACCATCGACCATGGGGGTTCTGGCCAGTAGGCTTGGAAGACCACCATTTGGAAGAAAGGGGCAAGGAGACATAGGTACAAGAAAGATAATATCTTTTCCTAATTCATCAGCGATACTTACCAATCTCTTTAAGTCAGTCTCAGGCTTCTCCTGAGCGAAGTCATAACTGTCACCAGTCTCACTGTGAAAGGACCAATTGATTGGAACTAATAGAGTATTAGATCCTGTCATGGATTCAATTTTACTTCTCCAAAGAGAGGCAGAAGTTTTCCAATAGAAAAACCAATTCTCTCCTGGAAAAACTGCGTCTTCATCCCTGATTACAGGAGTCGTTAATGACAAATCGACCTCGTTTAACACGCTTAGGCATCCTTACCTACAAATAGACATTGTGATTTTAGCAATTTAGAAAAAATGATGGCAAGCATCGATTTGCATTTTGCATCGCACCCAAACCATCTAATGCTAGGTAACTTGTCAGATTTTCAAGGGTTTTGCTAAGATTTCCTGTTTTTATGTCATGCACAACAAAGGAACTGTCATGTGGTATTTCACTGATGAAGAAAAACAATTACAAGAAGTCTGCCGTGATTTTGCCCGAAAAGAAATCGCCCCACATGCCGAGAAGCACGACACGGAAGAAACCTTCAACCTTGAAGCCTTTAGAAAGATGGGTGAACTTGGTGTTCTAGGTATTACTGCTGATCCTGAATATGGTGGAGCTGGCATGGGTTGCTTGGCCGCGACTTTAGTCATGGAAGAATTTGGCAAGGCATGTCCGGGTCTTACTCTAAGTTATTTAGCCCATTCCATTTTGGCCGTTAATAATATTCAAAATAATGCTTCAAAAGAGCAAAAAGCAAAATATCTCCCAAAACTTGTCACGGGAGAACATATTGGTTGTATGGGAATGAGTGAACCAGAGTATGGTTCTGATGCCATAGGCATACAGACTCGCGCCAAGAAAAATGGTGATCATTACACTATTAATGGCACGAAAATGTGGATCACCAACGCCCAATATTCAGACATTGCTTACGTCTACACGCGCACAGGTGAGGAAAAGAAAAACCTATCGACCTTTATCCTCGAAAAAGACAAGGGTCACTACGAAGTTGGAAAACCAATCCATAAAATGGGAATGCGTGGCTCACCGACCGGAGAGCTGATTTTTGATAACATTTCGTGTCCAGCTGAAAACCTTGTAGGCGAAGAAGGCCAATCGGTTTATCACATGATGAAAAATCTTGATATTGAAAGACTAACGATTGCTGGTATTTCACTTGGCATAGCTCAAGCCTGTACCGATCAATGTATAAAATACGCCAATGAAAGAAAACAATTTGGAAAAAATATTGGCGACTATCAACTTATCCAAAAAATGATTGCAGAAATGGCTACAGAAACAGAGATGATGAGAAATTTTCTCTACAACCTGTGCTACCGCTACGATCAAGGAGAAAGAGGTCCCGTTACAGCGGCAATGGCCAAACTCCAAATCCCAAAGATGGCCACAAAGATTGCACTAGATGCCATTCAGCTTCATGGAGGCTACGGGTACTCTAGAGAGTTCCCTGTGGAGAGACTCATGAGGGACAACAAGCTCAATGAAATTGGAGCTGGGACAAATGAAGTGATGATTATGATCATTGCTAAGAACCTACTTAAAGAGGCGGCAAATTAAAATGAACGAACTCCAACGAGAATTAAAATCTCAACTTGAAAAATTTAGATTGGCAAAAATTGAGCCCTATGCCGAGCACGATGATGCCAATGAAAACTTTCGTATGGAAGTTTTTCAAGAGTTGGGTTCATTAGGTTTTTGCGGGATGACCATAAAAGAAGAGTATGGCGGCGCAGGACTTGGCTATGCAGACTTCTGTTTAGCGTTGCAAGAGATAGCAAAATCATCCGTTTCTTACGCAGTCACTGTTTCAGTATCAACTATGGTTCAAGGAATTATTGAAAAATTTGGTAACGAAGAGCAAAAGAAAAAGTATCTCCCTGATCTTACAAGTGGTCAGGTCATTGGTGCCTTTTGCTTGTCGGAATCGGGATCAGGATCAGACGCAAAAGCGCTTAAGACGACGGCCAAGAAAGTAGAGGGTGGGTATCTTCTAAATGGATCGAAAATGTGGATTACCTCTGGCGGTATCGCTAAGACCTATGTGGTTATGGCAAGAACTGGCGGCGAGGGATCTAGCGGAGTAAGTGCCTTCATCGTTGAAGATGGCACAGAGGGATTCAGCTTTGGAAAGAAAGAGAAGAAGATGGGCTGGAAAGCTTCTCCAACTCGCGAAGTTCTCTTTCAAAACTGCTTTGTTCCCTCAGAGAACCTCATCAAAGAAGAAGGCGAAGGCTTCAAAGTTGCCCTTGGCGGACTTGATGCCGGTAGGGTTACAATTGGAGCCATTGCCGTAGGTCTTACAGAGCGTGCCCTTGATGAGGCCGTTAAATATTCATTAGAAAGAAATCAATTCGATCAACCCATTTTTAATTTTCAAGGCCTTCAATTTATGATGGCCGATATGGCCACTGAGCTGGAAGCCTCTCGCCTCCTAGTCGAAAGAGCTGCAGAACTCCTTGATAAGGGTGAGGTGAACTCAAAACTTTGCTCTATGGCCAAACTTAAATCCACAGATGTTGCCATGAAAGTGACAACTGATTCTGTTCAAGTTCATGGTGGTGTCGGCTATACCTCAGAGTATCCTGTGGAGCGCATGATGAGAGATGCCAAGGTTCTGCAAATAGTTGAAGGAACCAATCAAATTCAAAGAGTTGTTATTGCACGTCACTTAAAAAAAGAACATTAAGGAATAATTATGGGCCTCTCCCTTTCATTTGATAGTGAAGAACGTATCCTTTCAAAATATACTGAGCCATCTTCAATTCAAGAGAATTGGAAATTATTTCTTCAAACAATTGATAACCCAAAAGTAGGTTTCTTTCATATCAATAAAAGAAAAGAGCTTTTGAGTTCTTGCGTAGAGATTTTTCAAAAATTTCAATCCCGTACCCAATTTATCCAAGTTGGCATTGGTGGCAGCTCCCTAGGCCCAGAAATGCTTGTTTCAGCGCTAGGTGATCAAAACAGAAGCTTTACCTTTATTAATAATATTGATCCCGAAAGAATCGCCCAGCAACTGGAGTCTCTTAATTACCAAAAATCACTTTTTTACATTGTTTCAAAAAGTGGAGGTACTGCTGAAACTTCTGCAGCAATGGCCATCATTTCAAACTGGCTAAAAGAAAAAGGTGTTGGCGAAAAAGAATATAAAAACTACTTTGTTTTTGCTACTGATCCGGTAAAAAGTGACCTTCTCCTCATTGCCAAGGATTTTGGAATCCATTGCCTAGAGATCCCCTCTAATGTGGGAGGACGCTTTAGTATCCTTACCCCTGTCGGTCTCTTACCTGCCCTCTTTGCTGGCATTGATGGTGACCAACTTCTCGCAGGCGCTCAAGACATAAAAAAAGACATTCTGAACACACGTCTCCATGAAAATATTCTTATTAAAAGTGCAAATTACTTGATGAGTTTAAAAGAAAAGGGATTCTCCCAAACTGTGCTTATGCCCTACTCATCAAAGTTACGTGACCTCTCCTTTTGGTTCGTTCAACTATGGGCAGAATCTCTTGGTAAGAAAGTAAATTTGAAAGGAGAAACAGTTAACACTGGCTTTACTCCGATCCCAGCCTATGGCGCCACAGACCAACACTCACAAGTTCAGCTCTTTATGGAAGGCCCCTACGACAAAACGATCATTCTTTTAGAAGTTGAAAATTTTCAAACTGACTTTTCTCTCGATTGTTCATTTGAGACTTCATCTTTTAAAAAACTCAAAAGACATAGCCTTTCAAATCTTATGAAAGCAGAATTAAATGGCACCATGAAGGCACTCTCAAAAGCAGAGCGCCCTTATATGAAATTGAGCCTAGAGACGAATGATGCCTACCATCTTGGTCAACTACTTCTCTTTTTGGAGTCATTAACGGCATTAACAGGAATAATGCTTGGCATAAATACTTTCGATCAGCCAGGAGTTGAGGCCGGGAAGCACTATGCTTTCGAATACTTAGAAAAATATTAAAATTAAGCAGCAAATATGGCCCTAGGTCCACTACCTAGTTGAAAAGACTAGGCACTAAGGATAAAATTGTTATTATTTAAACCTCGCCTCAATACCGTAATATCAAGGGAATGAAAGATGGCCGGTGACGATTCAACCGTCGTTTTAACAGATATAAAAGCAGCCCTTGCCGCTGCTGAAAATGAAGCAGCTGAAAAAGCCGCTGCCCTTCTTGTTGTAGGGGGAGATCTGAACGGAACGATTTTTGACCTTATGGGAAATGAAGTTTCAGTTGGACGAAATCCTGATAACACTATTCCTCTAGAGTTCAACGGAATCTCTCGCTATCACTTTAAGGTTGTCACGAAAGATGGCAAAAGCCACTTTGTTCAAGACGCTGGTTCTAGAAATGGAACTTTTTTAAATAACAAAAAAATTGAAGGCCAAGCTCAGCTCACCAAAGGTGACATGATTAAACTTGGAAACATAGCACTCAAATATTTACCAAAAGGTGACCCTGAGAGGCTTACTTACGATAAGCTTCAGCACGAGGCCAATACTGATAAGCATACAGGTTGCTATAACAAGGGTTACTTCAATAATTCCCTAGACCTAGAAGTAAAAAAATCTAAGGTTACAGGTAATCCACTCTCATTAATTGTTTTTGATCTCGACCACTTTAAAAAACTGAATGATGGTTATGGTCATGATGCCGGTGACTTTGTCCTTAAGGATATGGCCGCGATTATCAGAAATCATGGTGTTAGAGACCAGGATGTCTTTGCCCGTTATGGTGGCGAAGAGTTTGTGATCCTCTTACCAAAAACGAATTTAAAACAGGCCTTCGAGATTGCAGAGCGTTTAAGAAAGCTCGTCGAAACTCATGAGTTTATCTATGATGAAAAACGCCTGCCTGTAACAGCTTCAATTGGAGTTGCAGACTATCGCCAAGGAGTGGCGACTGGAACTGACTTATTTAAACGTGCTGACGAAGCGGTTTACAAGTCTAAACAAGGAGGAAGAAATCAGGTTAATTTTTACCGAGCAAAATGACACTCAATTACGGCGAAACTAACCTCGATTCATCTTCCACCATCCACCTTCTTCCCGAACATTTAGTTGACCAGATCAAAGCTGGCGAGGTCATTGAAAGACCTGCAAGTCTTATTAAAGAAATTTTAGAAAACAGTGTTGACTCCATGGCAAGTCAAATTGATATTCATATTATTTCAAATGGAATGGATCTCATCTCCATTATAGACAATGGTCAAGGAATGAATTTTAATGACCTCCCTTTTGCCTTTTGTCGCCATGCCACCTCTAAAATAGAGAAGTTTGAAGACCTTTATCGCTTAAATAGTTATGGGTTTCGAGGGGAGGCCCTCGCTTCAATAGCAGCGGTTTCAAGAATCACCTGCACAAGCTCAAAAGAGAATGACTCTCAATACGGAGGAAAGATTATCTTCCACGGTGGTGAATGCCTTGCCCATGATAAACAAGACAACCTCCCCAAAGGGACATCTCTTTTTATAAAAGATTTATTCTATAACACTCCTGTACGCTTAAAATTTATTAAAAGTACTCAGTCCGAAAAAAACGCTATTAAGCGTATTTTAGAAGCTTCCCTTTTGGCCCACCCCCACATTAACTTTTCCATCAAATGGGATGATCAAGACAAAGAATTCTATCCCGCATGTGACCTAAGTGAAGAGAGAGTCAGACAGGTTCTTTATTCTAAAAATAAATTCAAGAAATTAATTTCTTTCAACGAATCCTACGAAGGTCACCGGGTTTGGGGCTATGTTTCTGAAACATCGTCTAGGGGCAATGCCCATAAAAAACATTACCTATTCGCGAACAAGAGAATATTTACAGACCGTCAGATTCATCAAACGATTATCCGAGCAATGGAAGGACTCTACCCTCAAGGAGAAACTGGTCATTATTGTATTTTTATAGACGTTCCAGAAAACCTCATTGATGTAAATGTTCACCCTAACAAGACCCAAATAAAGTTTTTCAAGCTACCCGTTATTACGGCCTTAATATCTTCTGAACTTAAGAAGCTAACGCCGAGTCCTCAGAATCAAGCAAGCCTTGAACCACAGAATTGGTCGAGAGGGGGAGAAGAAGTTTTTTACGGTGATGTTTCTAATTCAAATGGGTTCTTAGATCGTCTCAATGAAGGTTTACCCACTCAAGCTTTTGAAAGACATCAAGAAATAACGATGGGTGACCTTTTACTGCTAAAAGAGGGAGACAAGACTCTTTTACTTTCAAAGAAACTTTTCTGGAAAGAGCTCTCTCACTACCTCTTAAGCGCTCCGCGGAATCAAGATCAAGATTTTCTTCCCCTACTCATTAGTGACCCTCTCACAATTCCAATACTTGATAACGAGGACCAAAAGTTAGTAGAGCTAGAGCAATCAGGATTTATCTGTGAAAGGATCGATCAAAACACCTTGGCCTTGAGGGCCATTCACAATCATTTAACCACTCTTAAAAAACCTACTTTAGTGATTCAAAGTCTATTACTTGGTGAAGAACCAAGTGAGCTAAACTTTGAAACATCCTCATATATGGAAATCGCTAATAAGACGGAATTAGTAAAAGAAAGGTTTGTTCTCAATATCGATGAAAAGTTTTATGAACGAAACTTTTAAAAATGAATTTAAACCTATCATACTCATCTCTGGTGCCACAGCGACAGGAAAGACTTCTCTTTCAATTACTATCGCTAAGGAGTTAAAAGAAAAAGGGATAACCAGTGAAGTAATAAATGCTGACTCTCTTCTCTTTTATAAAGAAATCAATATTGGCACCGCTAAGCCGACAATAGATGAGCGTCAAGATATCCCCCATCATCTTATCGACTGCACGAGTATCACGAACCCACTCAATGCTAATGACTATTGCGATTTGGCGATCCCCATTATTAGTAACCTTCATGCAAAAAAGAGTATCCCGATCATTGTTGGAGGATCAGCTTTTTATATAAGGGCGCTCCTCAAGGGAATGTATGAGGCGGGTGCTCCAAATAAAGAAGCCGAAGCAAAGCTTAAAGAAATAGAAAACAGTGGCGGTTGGATGGCGATTCGAAATTTTCTCAAGGATGTAGATTCTGCCAGCTATGAGAGAATTCACGAAAATGACCGCTATCGTACGCTTCGGGCCCTAGAACACTTCCTTACTCATCATTCTAAATTTAGTACGTTAAAAAATAAGATGGACGAGGCAAAACCTTACGACTTTTCTCAACTTAGAGACCCGTCCTGGAGCTTGCATCATATCTACTTAGAAATCCCAAAAAATGAGCACTGGGAAATAATGGAAAAAAGGGCAAAGAGTATGATCTCATCGGGATTGCTGGAAGAGGTTAGAAATATACTCTCACAGTCTTTCAAAAGAGATTTAAAGCCACTTCAATCCATTGGTTATAAAGAGTGTATACAATTTATTAATGACAATCGAGAAGCTACCCCTCTTCTTCTACTCAACCTTGTGGAAGAAATTTATATCAACACTCGAAAATTAGCAAAGTCGCAAAAAACATTTTTCAAAAAGATATCGCCAAAATTAACTTATAATCCTATGAACGAATCAGAAATGATTCTCCAAGACTTTTTAACTTTTTTGAATCAGGTAAAAATATAGCTATGGATAAAAGAAAACGTCTTAAAATTATAATTATATCTGACGGTACTGGTGAAACAGCTACGGCGATAAGTAGGGCCGTCATGACTCAGTTTAAAGGTCGCGACGTTTACTTCACTCGTTATAAGTCAATTCGTACTCGTGAGCAGATCGATGCGATTTTCTCGGAGGCAGCCGTACACCATGACCTCATTATCTACACACTTGTATCTTCCGATCTAAGAGAATATATAGCCGATGCTGCAAGAATAAAACATGTGCGAACTTTAGATGTGCTTGGTCCTGCACTTACTACATTTTCAAATTATTTTGACCAAGAACCGAATAGAGAACCAGGACTTCTTCATCAAGTTAACGATGATTATTATAAGAGAGTTGAGGCCATGGAGTTTACTCTAAACCACGATGATGGTCGAAACCTTAAATCCCTTCATTTAGCGGATGTAATCCTAGTGGGAATATCCAGGACATCAAAAACACCACTCTCTCTTTACTTAAGCCTTCATGGCCTTAAGGTAACAAATGTTCCCTTAGTACTTGGGACCAAATTGCCTGATGAGCTTTTCAAAATTGATCAACGGAAAATTTTTGCTCTCACAATTAACCCCGAGGCGCTCAAACATATAAGACAAAACAGGCTTACACGACTTGGCGCAGAGAGCTTAACTGGCGACTATGCTAATGAGTCAAAAGTTATTGAAGAGCTCGAATGGGCCAATTCTATTTTCAAAGAAAATAAGAGATGGCCGGTTTTTAATGTTACAGATAAGGCACTCGAAGAAACCGCTGCCGAAATCATGAGATTGCTAAGTATGAGAAAGAATAATATTTTTAAGCAAAAGAAAGAAGATAAGAACTAGAGATCACAAATATCTATACGTTGCTCATCAGATTCAAATGAGAAGGAAATTTTTCGAGAAATATTTTCATTTGTCTTTTTAAAATAAACTTCATACATGGCCCGTCCACTTGCATCAGCAGGAACTCGGCCGTCTCCCTTTACTGGAAAAGCAATACCAATGGGATTAATCATTGGAACTCGTTCAATGCGGCTCTCTCCATATAATTCAAATGACACTGTTCCATACATTTGACAGCCACGCGAAAGGTACAAATAACCAAAAGAAGTTTGTGGCATAGCAGGAATTTCTACTGTTACCATATCTCCTCCTTGTAAGTTATATTCCTTAACAAATGGCTTAAAGCCAGGTCTTTCAACTCTTAAGAAAAAAGGCTTATTAACTTTCACTGAAACTTTTTTTAGAAAATTTGGTTTTTCTTCATTGCCATCAATGAATACCTTATGAACCTGAGGATCATAGTTTGCTAAACGAATACCGTTTTTAAGTTGGTCATTGACTTTATTTAAGCCAGAATTTAATTCATCTTCTTTTGGTAATTGTTTTACCACTAGCTTTTCACTGGCTGGATCTCGAGAAGAGAAGAAGGCATTGAGAAAGGGAATGTGCTCCTTTCCAAAGTAAGCCCCAACAACTAATGAAGCCGTTAAAACAAAAATAAGGCTTAAGTTCTTATGTTTATTCGTATCTATGGACAAAACACCAGTTTGAGTTTGAGTTTTCCCCTTTCGCTTTCTGGATCTTGTTTTAGTTCCTTCCGAATTGGCCGGTCTACCCATTGAAACAGATTTCTTTTTCGTTGGAGGAGCCGTTATTTTAAGATTTTCACCATCGATAACTTTAATAGAGCTATCTTTCTTGATACTTCGACTAGCACCCTTTGTGCTAGTTGCCCTTGTTTTTCGATTTTTCAAACTCGTTTTAGTTGGTGCCTCATCTTCAAAGCCAAAATCAAGAACAGCTTCTTGCTTACGGTTTTCTTTATCCGAGCCGGCTGCACTCATTGCTTCGGAACCTTTGTCTTTATTTCTGTTAGTTCCACCTTCTTGCTCATCTTTCCAATCGGCAAGATAAGCCTTAATGTCGATCTTTCCAAATTCAAAAAGCTTCTCTCGATCTTTCTTGATTTCTTCTTTAAAAAGTTCCTTTGCAAAATACGACAGATCCGATGAGTTAAAATCGGGGTAATTCGCATAGAGAAATTTAATCAGGGCTCGATTAAATTGATCCATGTTTTCAAATCTTTTATTTCGATCCTTTCGAAGCGCTTGCAAAACGATATCATCTAGTTCTTTAGGTACGTTTGGATTAATTTTTGATGGCGGAGGTATTTTACATTCTTGAATTTTCTTTAATACGGCCAAATCATTAGCTGCTTTAAAGAGTTTTCGGCTACAAAGCATTTCCCACAGAGTAATACCTACAGCAAACATATCATAGCGAGCATCTAGTGCTAGACCATCGAGATACTCTGGTGCTAGATAACTCAGCTTCCCTTTGATTGTTCCCGCTTGGGTAGCTTCAGAATTGGTATTGGCCTTAGCGATACCAAAATCAATAATTTTAACGGCACCATCATAAGTTAGCATAATGTTATGAGGGGAAATATCTCGGTGGATAATATTCGCGGCTTTCCCCGTTAATTTATCAGTAAATGTATGAGAATAATTAAGGCCCTGACAGACTTGAGATATAATATATATACTGATCTCAACCGGAAAGACGAACTTCTTTTGTCTTAACCTATCAAGATATTCTTTTAAGTTTCGACCATCGCAATATTCCATTGCGACAAAGAGTTGCTCTTTATGTAAACCATAATCATATGTTTGAACAATATTGGGATGAAGAAGACCAAAAGTTACTTTAATTTCATCCATGAACATAGTCTTAAAGGATTCATCAGAGGAATACTGAGGTTGAATCATTTTAATAGCGACAACTTTGTCCGCCTGTTCACCTAGGAAGCGAGCACGACAAATTTTGGCCATACCACCGTCAACGAGGTGATCCAAAATTAAATATCGACCAAATCTTTCTTTCTCTTCAGACATGTTTCTTTACACTCCTACATTGTCCTTTCGGTATAAATGTAGAAAAGATTGAGGAAATTTTAGTGGTTTCAAGGATCAAACAAGGTCTAACCTATTAAAACTACATTATGCATACCCAGATTTTTTAGAGAGTTACTGAATTAAAACCCGGAAATGAAATGACTAATTTACTATCACCAATTTTTCTTCGACAAATTAAGCTCGTTTTATAGAGATAGACATTGATCCGGGCAAAATTGGGATGCATTTTCACATGGCCATGAAAATTTGGGATTGAAATTCTCTCGTAACCTAATTTTTCGACCTCTGAGTAAAAGCCCTCTCTTGAAATCTGCATGGGGTCCCAAGCATAAGTTAGCATGACTTTGCTGTCCAAACAGCTCTCAACAATCTGCTTTTCGTCTTTGGAGAACCACGAATAGAAGGGGCTTTCTTTTCCAATATTGACCATAAAAATATCAAAGGTAAGAGTTAACTCTTTGAACCAAGAAACTCTTTTGAAAGTTAAGGTATCTTCCCACCTCAAATTCTCGAAAACTCCTCCCGTTATGTCATACTTGCCTTCCTTAACCATATTTTTATTAAGGGTCGTACAAGACATAGTTATTAAGAGAGTAACAAAGAGTTTTTTTAGCATCATTTACCTTAGTCTTTTAAAAAATATTTCTTTAACCAATTATAAACATCTTGGGATAGTTTTTCACTTTCAAAGTTATGTAGTAGATCATGTGTTGCGTTTAAGTAATTTATCAAAGTACAATCTGCTATTCCTCTAGCAAAAAGCTCGGTTACTCTACGTTCATAAAGCCCGCCCTTCTCTGAAATCCCAACAAAGACAGGAATATCAAGATAGTAAGCAGAAGTTCTTATCAAACTAGCATTATGCTGCAATTCAAGCAGCGATCCCCAAGTCAGGGAGTGATTAACAAGCGGATCACTATCAAATTCTTCGGCAAGATATGAGTCACCACAAAACAATTTCCCTTCTAAAGTAAAAGGTAATTTTACTTTAGAGAGAGACAGGTAATCCCTTTTGGCCACACCTTCAAGAATACTAGGAAGTGTCCAATTTAATTTTAATGAAGGATTTATTAAGATAAGACCACCAATACCCTTCTTCAACAAACTAAAGTGGAGATGAAGAATTTTGAGAGCAACAATCCCTCCAAGTCCTATCCCCATAAAAATGACAGGTGCCTGTGACTCTTCTAACTCATTCGTTAAGCCGATAACGTCTAGGCACAAATCATCAATACTCTTTAAATGGCCTCTTGTTCCACTGCTCTTTCCATGTCCTCTAAAGTCTAAGGAATGAAAGGCTAAATGAGGATTTTTAAAATGGGTTAAGAAGGAGTGAAAGAAATCCTGATAGCGATTTCCATGTTCGCCAATATCATGAAGAAAGATGACATTTGTTTTCTCATCACCTTCACACTCGTATGACCTTCCATATAAAAAATCATCGTTGCCACCTCGATTAAACGAAAATGATGAGGTTAAGATTCCATCAGAAAGAGAGATTTTTCTTTTTTGGTAAGCATCAATTTTCATTTATATAGCTTTGAATCGCTGAATGCGCATCAGGTGCTAAATCCTCGAAACGTAGAGAAAAACCTGCATTCCCCTCAAGTTTCCGAACGACCTTTCCCGATGCTGTGAAGTGATAGTCTGAATTGTCAGGGTGAACATTCATCGATACTTTATCCCCTACGCTACAAGGAAACTCTGAAACTAATATTTGTAATCCCCCAACCGAGATATCTCTACATATTCCCTCATAGACCGTTTGATTATCATGAAAAAAGAGTCGAGCAACAAAAGGTTTTCTGACGTTAAAACGACGATCTTCTTCTGTTATTTTTGGAGGTAAGCTCCCCGCAATATCTTCAAATCTTTCAAAATCGCCAAGTAAAACCCAGGTTGTCATCCCCGGAGTAAAGATGAATGTTCTTTCACTAATTCGTTTTTCTTCAAAGGCACGACTTAACTGCGCAATAGAAAAAGGGCCGTACTCGTTTTCGTTTCCACCGCGATCATAGCCAACTTTAATGGTGAATACTTTGTCATTATGTCCAATACTATTCAAATCAAAAGAACTTGGCCTTGTTTCAACCTGCCCTTCATCCATTTGTGGAATACTTTCTACTTCATCTTCATAAGTATCGTTATCATGAGAGTCATCATCTCCCGCCAAAAGGGAATCAAATTCATCGATCGCATTTAAGTTTTTCCAATTATCAAATCCTTTTCGCCAAACATAGGACTCTGGGTTTAATACGCCTTCGTGAAACAATGAATGGATTTCCTCTTTTTCAACAGGTCCTACTCTTTCGCTTCCTTGAACGTAATACCATTGAGCACTCATGATTTCTCCCTCTTCATTATAAAAACAATACCTTATCCATTTTACAAGGCCTTGCTCCATTGCCCTAGAGGGCAATAATAACCAGTAACTGAGTTTAATAGTCTGATAACCAGTTCCACTTTACCCTGAGTTTAAAGATTTTCGGCCCATTTGACGATAAGACTAGAGAATTAGGTAAAACCTAGGAAATTTTCATGATGAGAAAACATAAATTTAAAATTACTTATATTCTAATGGCCCTCTTTATTTCGGCCTGTGGCGAAGAAGCATTTGCTCCCAAGAGAGTGAGTCAAAGTGAAGTATCAAATCCAATCAATACTTTTAACTTCAATGCCTGCTCCTCATTCACTCTCATTAAACCAAAAGTAGATTTTCTCTTTTTATGGGACAATTCAACAAGTTCGGTTTTTATAAATGATCAAACTAAACAAGCACTTAATTACACAATAGATAATATTTCAAGTCGTTTTGATTATCATGTCATGCTAGCTCCTTTGGTTGTTGGAAACTCTGCTCCCCTTAATGATCAGGCAAAACTTATTTCAGAAAATACCATTGGTCTCTCTAGCAGTGCCCTGAATTTAAAAATCGACCGCACGCTCGCGGCCCAAAGTCTAAACTTTAGCTATTCAGCGGGATCAAAAGAGCAAGGTGTTGACCGTGCTATTGATATTATTAAGGGTAATGTAAGTAATGGTATTTTTCGCGCCAACTCGTACGTTTACGTCGTCCTCATGAGTAACCAAGATGACTCATCATGGGAAAAATATCCTGTCGCAGAAGCTGATCGTCAAGCCTACCTCAATGACAAAACCAAAGAAATGCTTTGCTTAAGAGGAAACTATACCCCTCAAAGTGGTAATTGTACTGGCATCAATCTTAATTCTATTCAAATGAGATTCATGTCTATCTCTGCCTTTAATGAATCAGGAAATGGAAATAGTTGTGGCGGAATTTCCTCTTGGAAAAAAGGTGCGACTTATCAACAGTTTTCAAAAAATGTTTATCTAGAACCCTACCGAGTTGGAGGAGTTCCTGAATATCGTCAATCTGATCAAAATACCCGTGCAGACGGAATGTTTGATGCCTACGATATTTGTAGTCAATCAAGCTTTACTTCGATTTTTGATGGTATTAACGCCTCTATAAATGACACTCTTATTACTCACCGTTATAACTACTGGCCTCTTGCTTCCAGTGGAGCTTCTACTATTGATCCAGATGAAATTCGTGTTTTTAAAGAAGGCATCGAGATGCCAAAGCTAAACTCTCCTATTCCTGCTGGAGCTTCTGGTTTTACCTTTAATAATTATGTTCAAACTGTAAACACAAGATTTGAGCCAACACCAGGGGAACCATTCACTGGCTACGTTGTGCGCCTTTATGGAAATGCAATTGTTACTTATCCAGAATGTATTCGAGTGCAAACTCAAAGCCCAAAAGAGTGGTTCGGATATGTTAATTTACAAACAAAGCCAGTTGAATCTTCTATTCAGCTTAAGATCAATGGCCAACTCGTGCCTCAATCAACGACGAACGGCTGGCAACTCCTAAAATCAGGTGGTCAACCGCAATACTTCATCAGTAAGAATATCAAAATTACAGGACCGGGTAACTTCTGTCCGAGCAACTCGACGACTTACTGTGTGGGCACTCCTTCATTAGAGAAATCAGGATATTTTCTTCAACTCTTTGGAAATGCTGTTTACTCAAATGGTGCAACGATTGAAATTATTTACGATCCTAGTTCATAGGAAGTAAATGAAACTTCTAAGTCCCCCCAGGATCTCACCAGAAGAGAAGTGCCCTTATATCGAGGGCCAACACGCCCGCCATGAATTCTTCTTGGCCACAGAAGTCGACTCCAAAGAATTTAATACATGTCTTGAAAGAGGTTTTAGGAAATTTGGTATTTATTTTTTTAGGCCTAATTGTAAAACTTGCCACAAGTGCCTTCCCCTTAGAGTCTTAGCTCAAAAATTCGAGCCGACAAAAAGTCAGAAAAGAGTCCTTAAAAAGAATCAGGATATCTCAGTTTCCTATAAGCCCCTTCTCTATAGAGAAGAGATCTACCAACTCTTTTTAAAGCATTCTAAGATTAGATTTGCTCAGGACGAAGAAAAAACGGGAAGCCGCGAAGATTTTATTCAAACCCACTTTACGCCCTCCACAGTAAGTGCCCTTAGTGAGTTTTATCTTGAAGAGAAATTAGTGGCCGTTGGATTTTTAGACATTTCAAGTGAGGCCACCAGTAGTGTCTATTTTATCTATGATCCTGATTACGAAAAGAGAAGCCTTGGGATTTTTGGGGCCTTAAAAGAAATTGAGTATACCAAAGAGAGTCAAAAAGAATATTACTATCTTGGCTATTATATTGAAGAAAATAAATCGATGAATTACAAAAACCAGTTCTATCCTCACGAGACTTACGACTGGAAAAAAGAAACCTGGAATCAACCGTGAGAATTTATAAAAAAATGGCCCCCATTCGGAGGCCAATCCTTTAATTGTTTGGAGTTATGGCTTGTACCAACAAAGTGGTCTTATACCAACTTGATCATTTCCACTTCTATTACATGTTCCAACTGTTGCATCACTTTTAGAAACGTCTGTTGTATGAGGAACTGTACAAAGAGCCCCCTGAAAATAAGTATCTAGACGACACTGACCTTGTGGGTGACGATCATTTGTGCGATCAACAACTGAAGTATCAGGAGTCTTAAAATTAACAGACCTTGTTCCACCAGCTAAAAGTGTTGCCAGCGCTTTCCCGGCCATCGCTGATCTTACACATAAGGCTTGATCTTCAGCATTTGACCACTGCAAACTACAATGAAGTGCTGCATGAGCATCTATTGTCATGTTTTTTATAATCTGAATATTGTCATCGCCTTCAAATACCTTTCTAAAACATTTTAGAGAAGCAAAGTAATCCGACTGACCTTCATTAGAGGCCCATCCCATAGGAAGACCATTTTTTGGTGCTCCACCAAGGTGGTGACCAAGCTCATGACATACAACAAGAGCAAAACCATCATCAGTTACAGCGGGGTGACGAGCAAGACCGCCGTACATATTAACAATCCATAATTTCCAAAATTGTTGAGCTGAAGCGTTTACCGTATCATCCGTCCACTTACGGTTTACTTTAAGACGCGCTCTTCTCTCTTTTTTAATAATAGGCGCATAAACCGCCTCTACTTTGTCGATAATTTCATTGAAGCGCTCCTCTGTCATAGAGTTAGCACTTTTTGAGCCAACGGGAATGCTCATATCATTTTCAGGCATGAAGCCTTCCTGACCGTCCATTGTGCAGGCAAAAGTACTAGGGATTGCCAATACTAGCATTAATAAAAGAACTCTCACAGGTTCCCTCCTTGGAATTTGTGAATAATGTGAACTCTCCTATTATCGCTGAAAATGAAATCTATTGAAAAAATTTCTCTAAGACTTTCTTACATTGAAAGACCATTCCATTTGACATAAAACCAAGTAATGAACACTGTTTTAAAAATTCTTGCGCTATTCCTTATCCTCACAGGCCTATCCACCATTCTGATGCAAAATTTTCAGTTTGATTTTGGGACCATTAATTTTTGGCAAAAAAGAGGCCCCTTCTTTCTAATTTTCATCACCCTCTTTCCTCGCCTTACCCTACTCTTTAGCTCTGTTGTTAGTGGGGGCTTTCTATGGTGGCTTGCTTGGCTCTTTGCTCCTCGCTTTCTCGTAGCCTTTTTAGCGACCATTGCTTACTGGAATACAAATCCGATACTCGTCATGTTTGCTTGGTTTATCGCCCTTGGTGGTGAGACCTCTGAGAAGTCGTTTGTCATAAATAGAGGAAAGCCCTTTTCATTCAAAAGAACGATTATTGTTGATGGTGCTCGTAGAGAGTACTCACCTCAAAATGGTGGGGATACGATAGAAGCTGACTTTCAAGTTAAGAAAGAGGAAGACCTTTAGTAGCCACCTTCCTTGGCCTTTTGTTCATTAATTCTTTTTATCGCATTTTGTAGGCGAATCGCTGGAAACACCTTTCTTAACTTATCGATATTGATAACAGAAGTGAGTTGATTATCGGCCCCTACAAGTAAATCCTCTGCCAGGCCCGCGTCAACTGCATCTTTAAAGTCCCCATCATTAATAGGAACCTTTCTTTCCTTAAAATCAGCAAGGATGATCGATATATCTGCCATCGCCTTTGGCTTATCAGCGGTTTTTAATTGTTCAAGAACCCTGCTTAAAAAGCGCTCACACTTAGAAGAAATTTTTAACTTTTTCTCATCTTCAAGAAGCTTTTGTTGATTCATGAAAATAGAAATTGATCTAAATTGATCGGGATTTCTCATGCGAAGATTTTTTGGTAGCCCATCTTCATCTTTGGCCATCTCTACATAATGCTCTTCTTTAAGCATATTTAGAAATTCTTCAAACTTAATTTCAGGTACGTTATAAACATCAAAGAGATAGAACTTTAATTTATTCATATGGACTTGATACTGACCCGTTTCCAGTTTTTCCCCATGACTTGTAAAAACAAGATAGAGCGTGGCCAAGGCCCGCATAATGTCCGTTGTATGAAAGAAGACATAATCAGCAACCTTGCCACCCTTTCCAAAACCAACCGAGTTAGATTCTAGCTCTTTAACTCTTTCATTTGTTTTTCTAAGGCGATCAGCAAGAGTATTAATAATTGTTTTAAACCAAGGGTTTAGTCCTTCCATTGTCTTAGCAAAGGCGACAAAAGAAATTTCAATAACATCAGTTGGAACTATCGCCGCTGCTGAACAAGAGCGACGACGACTTTTCTCATCAAAGTAGGCCATCTCACCAATCACTTCACCAGAGCGAAGGATGGCAAGATCAACGAAACCACGACCCTTTGGTCGGTAAAGACGAATTTGACCTTTTTGAATAATATAGAGTGAATTAGCTGGATCGTTTTCTTTAAAAAGGACCTCTCCGGGTTGAAAGGTCCTGATACCAGATTTTTTTTGTTTTGCAGGTGCTGCTTGGGACATCCTATCCTCTTAAATTCTTAAACTTTTTCTATTAACAATGCTAAGGCCTCTCCGCCTCCGATGCAAATGGAGGCCATTCCGTACCTACCACCTTTTCGCTCAAGCGCATTCATTAAAGTTACAACGATTCTAGTACCTGAACACCCAATGGGGTGACCAAGACTCACTCCACCTCCGAACACATTTACTCGGTCTTTTGGTAGCTCTAGTTCTTTAATTGCTGCCATTGTCACAACCGCAAACGCTTCATTGATTTCAAAAAGATCAATGTCGTGAAGTGCAACTCCTGCTTTTTCTGAACATTTCTTCATGGCCTCAACGGGAGCAGTGGTGAACCATGTTGGGTTTTGGGCGTGTTTTGCATAGCCAAGTATTTTAAAAGAAGCTTGATCTTTATACTCATCTCCACCAATCAAAATAGCTGCCGCGCCATCATTAATAGTAGAAGCATTGGCCGCTGTGATGGTGCCATCTTTTTCAAAAGCAGATCTTAATTGAGGAATTTTTTCAAAATCTGCTTTAAAGGGACCTTCGTCTTGTTCAACAACGGTTTCCCCTTTTCTTGTCTTAATCGTTACAGGAGAAATTTCTGATTTAAAGTAACCCTCTTCAATCGCTTTTTGAGCGCGCTTAAAAGATTCAATTGAAAAAGCGTCTTGCTCTTCACGAGTAAAGTTATATTTTCGTGCACACTCTTCAGCACAATTGCCCATTGGTCTGTCTGAATAAACATCCCAAAGACCATCCCATTGCATAGCATCTTTCAACGTTGCTTCACCAAACTTGTTACCCGTACGGGAGTTTGGAATTAAATGGGGAGCTAAACTCATATTTTCCATACCACCAGCAATCACCAGTGAATTGTCACCGGCCGCGATTGACTGGGCCGCCATAATAATGGCCTGAAGACCTGAACCACAGACTTTATTCACAGTGGTACATGGTATTGACTCAGAGAGACCTGCAGCTATTGAAGCCTGACGAGCAGGAGCCTGACCGACTCCGGCCTGAACAACATTGCCCATGAAAACTTCATCCACTTTATCTTTTGACATGCCAATTTTTTCGAGTGCTCCCTTTATTGCAACAGCTCCAAGCTGAGGTGCTGGGACACTTGAGAGGGATCCTAAAAATGAACCACTTGGGGTACGACTACCTGACAGTAAATAAACGGCCATATCTAACTCCTTACATAATCAATCATAAAACGGGGGAATTTAAGCACAAGTAGATGAAAAGCGGTAGGTGTCTCGGGTTAAACGCAGAGCCCCATTTCAAGATTCTTCTTCCACTCTGTAAGTGTCTCGCTAGGCCCTAGTAACTTCAAACCAGACACCCGGCCATTAGCACCTACAAGCCACTCAGTTTGCTCAAAATAGTGCTCATGCCAATAATGGCGAACCTTGATACTTACGGTAACCCGCGGAGAATCCCCTAAAGGAAGCGCAAGGTCATTGGCAAATGTTAAAGAATCTCTATCAAAATCTTGAACGTCAAGACTGTAGGGAGAATCGTGATTATCCCAGTGAAAAAGAAACTTTGATTTTTCTAAAACTTTTTTAAAATCCATGTGCCTTCTTTACCGTAAGCCAATTCCTAGTGTATGTTCAGGCCCTATCTCAGTCAAAGAAAAGGAGCCATATTTTGTTATCACGCAAGGAACAACTTAAGCCTGGAAGTATTCTACCAGCAAAATGGGCCGAAAAAGTCGAGTCCGTCCTTTATGGTGTCTATAAAGATCAATGCGTTCAACAGAATAAAACCTTTCAGGTACATGGTCTTACCTATCCAGATGAGCTCTTTCTTGCCGTTGGTCTCTTTAATCCAAAAGAGCTACTAATGGCACCCGTGACTTATGTTATCAGCATGGATCTTGATGATAAAAACCAAGACCCTGGAAAGTATCTCGACACCCTTATTGATTCGATGGGTATATTCTTTGATTCTTATTTTGCCGATAGTGACTGGAATGATTACATCAGCAATTGGACTGAAGCTAAGTATAAGGACCTAGAATTTCAATATAAAGTCAGTAGAGAGAATATCGCCCTTTCTATCAAAGCAGAGGCGCTCCTCAACCAGTAATGAGATAGTTACTTTAAAAAATTACCACTTAAATAAAGAGCCTATATGAAACGAATCATCCTTTTATCTTTTTTCCTCACTATCTCTTGTGTAGAAAAGAAGCCAAGTGAAACTCTCATGACAAAGAAAGAATCCATCCTTACCCAACAAAAAATCATTGAGATCAAAAATGACACCGGAAAGGTAAACGTCACGGTAGGCGAAAAAGTGTCACTAGAGTATGAAAAAAAGGATTGGCGTGAATGGTGCCTTCTCCATCACAAGGAAGAAGGAGACAAGATCATTATAGAAACTGAAAATACCTCTTTTACAGGGGAAAATGGCTGCGAGCTCAACTGGAATCTTCAGCTTACAAAGGACTCTATTTTAAAGCTTACTCAAAAAGCAGGAAAAATCGAAGGTCTTGGTGCCATTGAGTCACTAGACGTTACCATGGCAGCAGGATCACTTGATTGGACCAATGGGAATATGCCTTTGATTGTCAAAATTTCAGCCGGTTCAATTAACCTGCAAGACATGCTCTGGAGTAATGAAGGAAAATCTAGCATTACTCTTAGTACCGGCAATGTCGAGATCACGAGTCCAAAAGAAGCTCAAGTGACAACAAAAGTATTAACGAATGTTGGCATGAGTAAAAATGACTTTAACGTTGAAGGAAAAAAACACCTTCTTGAAATCAATGTGGCCGTTGGAAAGGTAAGTCACACATTTTAGAAATAATTCAATCCACGGATTCAAATGAGTTACCCAAAAGATAAGGCCCGCGCTCACATAGTTTTTGATAATGACGGGACAATGATCAATAGCCTTGAGAATTTTTATGATCTCATCGACCAAGTTTTACCGATACACATGGGAAGGGCCGTAACAAAAGAAGAAGTCATGAAGGCCTATGTACCCGACTGGCATCAACTCTTTATAAACTTGGGAGTTGAAAAACCAAGTGAAAGTTTTATTCAAGGGGTGATCGATGACTTGAATGAACTTAATTGTGACTACATCCCGCCAATTGTCCCAGGAACAATTGAGTTTATAAAACGCCTCCATGATCTAGAGATGGCGACTTACGTTTGGACCGGCAGAGACCAACATTCTGGTATGAAAGTCTTTAACGGACTAGGGCTAACACCCCTCTTTCACGATATGCAATTTCGTGACACCTCTAAAGCAAAGCCTCATCCTGAAGGATTAGAATTAATGCTCGGGGATATCGATAAGAGAAAAATCGTATTGATCGGAGACAGTGAAGTCGATATCAAAGGCGCACAGGCCTTTGGGATACCTTGTGTTATCGTTGATTGGTTTGGTCACTGTCATCATGAGAGTTTACACGCAGAAGGTGCAGAGCATATATTCAATTGCCATGACAAATTACTGTCATGGCTAATTGATCACTTAAGCTAAGCTTTTATTTTCTTTAACTAATCGTCAAAACGTGGGGTAACAGTTCCCTTAGTTTCAAAGGCGATGTCTTGATCATCATCTTCACCCTCTTCGGCATCTTCATAGGATTCTTCATCCGCATCGATGTCCATTTCTTTAAGAATGGCGAAAAATGATTTCTCATCCGTTAGATCACTCACAAGACTTTCAATAAACTTAATGGGGTATTTTTCTACGAGACCCTCAATGTACTCTTGAAGCTGACCTTCTTCGAGTATTTTGGATTTCTTTTTAATATCTTTCCAACCAGAGATGTAATGGAAACGACAATATCCCATCGTTGAAGCTGGAGTTTCGCAATTACGAGCTAAACACTCATCACTATCAGAAGTGTAAAACTCTAATGTCTTAATCGCATCAAAGATTTCTTTAAGAGAATATTCATTGTTAAGATCAGCAATCCCTTCACCAATTTTTTCTTTGGCTTCTGAGGTGATACTTTTCTTTTCCTTTTTTGTTAATTCTAAATCAATTTGCTCATCTTCCTGAAGATCTTCCATCTTAGGAGTCGTTGCCTTTGATTTTGCTTTCTTTTTCTTAGGCTCTACTTTTGCAGGAGCAGTCGTTTTTACCACTTCTTTTGGCTCTTCTTTCTTCGCTGCCTTTTTAGGAGCAGGAGCTGCTTTCTTTGCCACTTTCTTTGAGGCCGTAGTCACTTTTTTGATGACTTTTTTCTCGACCTTCTTAGCTGGTGCTTTTTTCGTTACTTTTTTGGTTATTTTTTTTGTTACTTTCTTGGCGGCTTTTTTAGCCACCTTTTTCGCGACCTTCTTGGTCACTTTCTTAGCAGTCTTCTTTTTGGAGGCAGTCGATTTTTTTGCTACTTTTTTGGCCGTTTTTTTAGCAACTTTCTTAGCCGTTTTCTTTTTTGAAGCCGTAGACTTCTTTGCCACTTTTTTCTTGGTCACTTTCTTTGCCGTTTTCTTTTTTGAAGCCGTCGACTTCTTAGCGACTTTTTTCTTTGCCACGTTAGCCTTCGTTGATTTTTTAGTGTTCTTTTTGGCAGATTTTTTCTTGGCCATACCTACTTTCTCCAAAATTTTCTTTAAAACCACGGCAGTCACCTCTGGTCGGGTATCTTAGTTTTGCGACTTATGAAGTGCAATCATCATTGGTAGCACTTATAAAATCCAAAGGCAAACATTCTGAGGGTTTAGCGCAGGTCCTTGAGTTCATTTGCTGCGATAACGAGACGCTGCACTTCAGATGTTCCTTCGTAAATCTCAGTAATCTTTGCATCACGAAAATGACGCTCGACAGGATACTCACGCACATACCCATTGCCGCCCAATACCTGGATGGCCTTTGTCGTCACCCACATAGCTGACTCTGCAGCAAATACTTTCGCTTGTGCCGACTCTTTAGAATAGGGCTGCCCAAGATCCTTTAGACGGCTGGCCTCAGCAATTAATAAACGTGAAGCCGCAATTTTTGTACTCATATCAGCGAGAATAAATTGAATCGCCTGAAGGTCAGCAATTGGTTTACCAAATTGAACTCTTTCAAGAGAGTATTTCTTAGCATAGCGAAAGGCTGCCTCAGCAATTCCGAGTGCTTGAGCCGCAATTCCGATTCGACCGCCATCAAGAGTCGCCAAACCAATACTAAAACCTTTCTTCTCAGCTCCAAGTAGGTTCTCCTTTGGAACCTTTACGTTTTCTAAAACAATTTGTGTTGTCGAACTTCCTCGTATTCCAAGCTTGTCTTCAGATTTTTGAATCTCAAACCCTTCCCAGGCCGTTTCAACGATAAAAACCGACATTCCCTTGTGATTCTCTGTTTTTTCAGTTTTAGCAAAGACAATGGCAACATCAGCTTCTTTACCATTTGTTATCCAGTTCTTTGTGCCATTAATGACGTAATGATCACCTTTTAATTCTGCAAATGTCGTAAGTGATCCAGCATCAGACCCTGCATTTGGCTCAGATAGACAAAAGCAACCGATCCACTCGCCACTAGCAAGTTTAGGCAGATATTTTTTCTTTTGTTCCTCTGTTCCAAATTGAAGGATTGGCCAAGTCGCAAGAGAAGTATGAGCAGAAACGAGAACGCCCGTAGAAGCACACCCTCGCGAAAGCTCTTCAATCAAAATGGAGTAGCTCATGTAATCCATGCCGGCGCCACCATATTCTTCAGGCACATAGCTTCCCATAAAGCCATTTTCAGCAACTTTCTTTATTAGTTCTGTTGGGATTTTCCCCTTTTCATCAATTTCAGCAGCAATAGGGCCGACCTCAGCATCACTGAACTTGGCCACTAATTCTCTTAACTCTTTGTAGTCATCTAAAGTCATATATTCCTCTTTTATCGAATTTTAATTGCCAGTAAAGTTTGGAGCTCTCTTTTCAACAAAAGCCGTTGTTCCTTCTTTCATATCTTCTGAAGAAAAAACAGCTGAAAATTGGTCGAGCTCATGGGAAAGGCCTTCAGTAATCGTTAGATCATTCCCTGAGTTCATTGCTTTTTTAGATAATTTAACTGCATTAGGGCTTACTTTCAGAATGTAGGAAAAAGTTTTCTCTGCTCCTGCGATCAATTCTTCCTTACTTGCAAAAACCTTTATGGCCAAGCCTATTTTCTGGGCTTCATCAGAGCTTACATTTCTTCCAGTATAAATGATCTCCTTAGCGCGATGGCGACCAACAATACGTGAAAGTCTCTGTGTGCCCCCAAAGCCTGGTATAAGACCAAGCTTCACTTCAGGTTGTCCAAACACAGCACTCTCTGTGGCGTAGATGAAGTCGCAGGCCATGGCCATCTCACATCCACCACCGAGGGCAAAGCCATTCACACAAGCAATTATTGGCATTGGAAGCATTTCAAAAAGAAGAGTCACCTCTTGTCCAAGTGCTCCAAAGACGCGGGCTTCTTCAACCGTCATGTCCTGCATTTCAGCGATGTCGGCACCAGCTATAAAAGCTTTTTCACCAGAGCCGGTCATGATGACACCCTTAACTGAACTTCCCTTATCCTCATTAATCAAATGAGAGAGAAGATCTTTAAGTTCGCTTAGAACTTGTGAGTTTAGAGCATTAAGCTTCTTTTCTCTATTGATGGTTAGATAACCAATATAATCTTTAACCTCAAACGTAATCGTTTCGTAATTAGCTGTTATAAACATAAAAACCTCTTCCTGATTTTCTTCCCATGCGCCCTGCAAGCACATACTTCTTTAGTAGAGGGCAAGGACGATATTTTGTGTCCCCTAGACCATCGTGTAAAACTTCCATTATGGCCAGACAGGTATCAAGCCCAATAAAGTCAGCGAGCTCAAAGGGGCCCATTGGCTGATTCGTGCCAAGTTTCATACCAGTATCGATATCTTCACATGAGGCGACACCTTCATAGTGAGCATAAATAGCTTCGTTGATCATCGGCATCAGTATTCTATTTATGGCAAAGCCTGCCACATCATTAACTTTTATAAAGGTTTTCCCCATTTTTTGAGAAACTTCTTCTACAGCATTGAAAGTTTCATCTGAAGTTTCAAGCCCTCTTATGCCCTCAACGAGTTTCATCACAGGCACAGGGTTCATAAAGTGCATCCCAGCAACTTTATCTGGCCGACTAGTCGCCGCCGCAATTTCTGTAATTGAAATCGAGGATGTATTTGTCGCCAAAATCGCCCCCTCTTTGGCAACGTTATCCAAATCTTTAAAGATTTTAAATTTTATATCTTTATTCTCAGTAGCTGCTTCAATCAGAAGATCGTCTGTTGAGAGGGATTTTAAATCGTTTACAGGACTCAGGTTACCCATTGTCTTCTTAACAAAGGCATTATCCCATTTGCCCTTTTCAACTCCTCGCAAAAGCTGCTTTTCAATAAAGCTCATAGCGAAATCAAGACTCTCTTTTGAAATATCGTATAGTTGCACTTTGTAGTCACTCATGGCCGCTACTTGAGCAATCCCACGACCCATCTGCCCTGCACCAACAACACCAATACAATGGATACTACTCATGATTTCTCCCTTTGCCAGAGAGGCCAGAAATGGCCCTAATACCGTGAAAATTTTGGTCGATAATACTGAGCCGAAGTGGCTTTATCAAATAAAACCTTGCCATGTCCGCGGTTAGGGAATATAAATCTAGCACTAATTTAAGATTATTGGCTTAATGCATTATATCTAACCGCAGGAGTTGTTCGTGCCACATCATAAGTCCGCAAAAAAGCGTGTAAGACAAACTGAAACGCGTACTTTAAGAAACAAGATTAAAACGACACAAGCTAGAGGTGTTGAGAAGAAGTTAATGGAATTTGTTGCCGCTGGTGACAAAGAAAATGCTGCTTCAATACTTTCTAAGGCCCAGAGCCTTTTCGCTAAATTGGCGAAAAATGGCGTTATTAAGCCTAACACTGCTGCTCGTAAAGCTAGCCGTTTAGCTAAAAGCGTTAGCAAAGTTTAATCTTAAGTTTCCTAATTTGAGATATTTTGCCCATCTTTAGAGATGGGCTTTTTTGTTTGAACTCAATTTATTCTCTATTGATAGCAGGAAATCTTTTTTAAGCGCAGTTGCTGGATGAGATTTGTTGAGCGCGATTTTGCCAAGATTTCACATTCCCCAAAGAAGCGAAGTTCATCTCTTAAGTCTGCCTGACTCCAAAGTCTAGAGGTGGCCTCAACCTGACGGTCATATTTTGAGGGCTTACTCTTTCCTTGCATATAAGAAGTGTCACTCAACTTTATGATATGGCCCTGGATAAACCTAAAGAAGCTCATCATGCCATCGACATCGTGAGAGAGCTCAATAAGCAACTCATAAAGTCTTTGATTTTTCTTCTCTCCCCACAAGCGTGCAAGCTCAAATTGATCAATCCTCTCTTTTGAGAGCATATCTTTAATATCAACAAGTCTTAAATCTTTTGGGTTGCGACCGAGAAGAGCAAGCTTTTTAAGAGCAATAATAAGGTCACCCGGCTCATTGGGAATGACTTCTAATAAATAATTTTGAATATCATAACTAAGACCAACACCAGTTTGTTCACATAGGAACTTTAAGAGTTTACCCATCTCCCAAAATCGTGGCTCTTTTACTTTTAAGGTCGGAACTTTCTTTTTGAGTTTTTCAAAGAATTTATCTTCTTTTTGAAAAGTGAGAAGAAAGTAGCGAACACCCCAATCAATATCTTCAGTTAAAAGAAACTCTTTTACCTTAGGAGACATTTGCTCACTTAATAAAACTTTATAGCTTTGAGAGTTCGTAAAGAAGTCTAGTGTCTTTAAATTATCCTCAAGCCAATTGACCGTTATTTCAGGTCCTGCAAGAACCTTCCAGCTCTCCCCTTCTAAAAATGTTTTGGGGATAGAGGAGAGAAAAATCTTTTCTAGATAGGGATCATAACAAGAAAATGCGTATGGACCGGGCTTTCCTTTCGTTAAAAGATTTGGATAAGCTTGAATCAGTTCCCATGGAAATAGACTAGAATACATTTATTACAAGGTCCTCAAGATCTCTTGCAGCTTGTTTAGCAAGATTCTCTATCGTTTGCGTAAAGTATCTTTTGGTTTTTGAATAGTTCACGATTCCCCCACTGTCTGAGGTTATTGTATCTTTCGCCTCCCGGTTAAAGGCGCCAGTATAATTAAAAGACTGCTGAAATATGATTTTAGAGGTCGAAATATTTTCCATTTTTGCCCCTAACGAAGAGGCCAGTAACTCTTTTTCTGCAATCGATGGATTCTTTATTAAAATAAGCCTTAAGGTAATGGCGTATGAAGAAGCAGTAGGTAGGTAAAACTGTGCTCGATTACCAATAGATTGCTCAAGCTCTCCATCTGTAAATTTTGTGGCAGTGGTTTTATAAGCATCAGCGTATCGACGAGGGCTCTCAATAATTCCGACGAGAACTGCATCCTCAGTGCCACCACTTAAACCCTTTATTCTTATACCAGGGTAACTCGACATGAGCTTCGTTACCTCTCGAGTAAAAATTGGACCAACTCCAGGATAACTCGACTTATTGACAAACATTGGGATGGCCAAGGAGTGAATATTTTCTTGCTCAAAGGGATTGCCTCTATCGCGCACACGGTAACCAGCGCACGAAGTCAGAAAGAGGAAAAACAAAATATGGCCAAAGCGAATCATGGCCTATCATAGCGAATAGCTCATTAATCGCCTAGCATCTAAGATAGCGCTGCTCCTTGCCATTTCTCTTTAAAAGGCCTCAAATGATCCATGTTTAAAAAGGTTTCTGACCTACTGGGTCAAACTTCTTATAGCTTCAAAAAGACTCAGTACTGGAATAAGGGCAACAGCACTCGTCCCAGTGAGCTTTTTGATTTCCTCTCTCTTATCGCGAGATGGGAGGAAATAGTGGGTCCTAAACTCGCAAAAGTTACTGTTCCTCTAAAGAACCAAAAAAAGATACTAACCATTCTCACAAACCATTCTGGCTACTCACAAAGTCTCAGTATGATGGAAGAGACACTTAAGGCAAAAATCCTCAAGGTCTTTCCTGAGCTACAGGGAAAAATAAATCGTTTAAACTTTATTGTCAGTACACAACACTTTGAGCAAGAACGTCTTGATCTTCTAAAAAGAGCTTCGGTTCACAAAACTGAAGAAGTTAAGTCTAAAAAACAAAATCAGCTCCACCCACAAAGCCCGAAATATAAGGCCCTCAAAGAAGAGGCTTCTCTTGAATTTGCTGACTTTGAAGAGGACATAAAAGAAAAACTCATTTCTCTTTATATTCAAAATAAAGAGAAAAATTCTCACTGATTCTCCCAATAGTAGAAACTTGCTCCCTTTTGCGTATCCTTTTTGATTTCAATAAATCCGAAATCAGATGCCTTCCATGAGTTAAGCCTGTGACAAAAGAATAAGGCTCCTCCCTTTTTTAGGTAAGTCGCGCAATGAGAGAACCATTTCAAAAAATCGGATCTATCGATTCTTCTACATAATTCCTTTTGATCATCAGCAGATGAACGTCCCTCGTTTGTGAAAAAGTAAGGAGGATTAAAATAGATAAGATCAACTTCAATTTCTGTTAAATCATCATTCGTGAAAGAGTCATTACAAATAGAATAGTTATTAATATTATTGTTCTTTAAATTTTCTTTAAGAACGGACAGAAACGATATTTGAATTTCTACGAGAGTGAGAGAACCAAAACTTTTATCTTTTAATAGTTCGCAACTAATCACGCCACACCCAGCGCCGACTTCGATTATCTGATATCGTGAAAGAATCGGAAGGTTAGCGTTGATAAAGTTAACAAGGATTATACTGTCCTCATTGAAATGATAAAAGTCTGGCTGAAGATAATCACTTTCCATTATTGACTAGAGCATTAACCACCATAGGTTATCCTCATCGTTATCTCCAAGTTTATAGAGTTCATAGAGAATTCCTTCAGTCGAATAACCACTATTGAGAACATCCGTATAGAATTCTCTTTTTATCTGAAAGTCAGCTCGTGTAAAAGTATGATCAGTTAGAGCAAGTTCATTTTTAACTTTTGAAGAACTAATTGTACGAATAACAGTGTATCGGTCGACTAAGTCTTTCTTCTTCCACATTTTTAACAATTTCTTTGTGATTTCACTTCTTCTGGCCTCATCTGCTGGAAAGAAATATTCAAAGACCCACATTTGACCATATTTCGCTTTTACCAACGATCTTTTAGATATGGCCCTTCTAAAGTTTTGCCGAATCTCAGCGTCAGAAGTTCTATTCATCATAATAAGATACCAAAAATCAAAATACTCACTTTTTAAGAGAGGGTTTTTAAATCTTCTTCTAATATCAGAGAGTGACCAGTCGGCATCAAGCTGACTTCGGATTAATTTAAATTCATTTGTATGACCAATCTGAGTAAAGCGTTCAGCCAATATTTTTAATCCCTCTGTATCTTCAAAAACATCCTCATACTGATTAAGGGCATAAATAATAAAGTCTCTTATCGCTAATTCTTCTTCATTCGTGAATGAAATTCCTTTTACCAAATTCCAATAAGGAGAGATCTTGGCAAGGTCCCTTTTTAACTCGAGGGCCCAAGGTAGATTCTTTGCTTTGATGGCAATAACGAAAGAGAAGAGATTTCTCCAAAAATCGTGACCAATAGATTGTACTCTTTCAAGAATAACCTGCCTTTCTATGGGCGACTTTAAGGAGTCTTCTTTTTTGAAAATATTTAACAAGTCAATTATGAGATTTTTTTTATTTCTTACATAATTTTTTTGACGAAATATACTTTGAATTCTCAATCTTTTCTTAAGAGAAACTCTATTATCCTTTAGGTACTTTGAAACTTCACTAATATCTCCCAAGAAGGGAAAGAACATCATTGTCTTTAAGTCTTCACTTAGTTTATGAGAACATTTTGCAAAGTACTCTTTTAATAACTCTCGTTTTCCTCGCCTTAGGGTAATCAAAACCCCCATTTTAAAAAGATAATCATCTAGACCATTACATGTTTCAAGACTCTTAAACTCAGGCGAATCAAATACAATGCCGCTCAAACCCATACGAGTAGGAATATTTATAAAGTCATTTGATAGACTTTCTAGTGGATAAAGGTTTTTTTTTTACTGAGACTTTGAATTGTTTGGGCGTGGGCCTCTTGCATACCGATAACAGGGATTGGTTTATTCAGTACGGCCTTGTAGTAATAGATCACAACACCAATGGCCATAAGGATAAAAAGGGCTATATAAATTAAATACCTATCATTCCCCGTTCTCTCTTTTATGATCTTTCTTCGTCTTTTCCCTTTTTTCTTAGCAACCTTTTTCTTAGTGTCTGTTTCCTCTTTAGGCATTCTTTCAGGAAGCTCTTGTTCACTCTCCGCTTCTGCTAATAAGTCTGCCACAGAAGCTTCAACTGGAATGTGGACATTGGGATCGGTTACATCATCGTCAGCAACAACCATTTCTTCTTCAGCTTCTTCTTCAGCTTCTTCTTCAGCTTCTTCAGCTTCTTCTTCTACTTCTTCTACTTCTTCCATCTCTGGGTATTCAAGGTCTTCTTGAGCGGGATAGAGAAAATTCTCCTCCTCCCCTTCAGTGAATCCATCCACAAATTCATCTCGGACAGAAGGGAGCTCTTTTGTAACTTCAATTTCAGCAGTTTGATTTGCCCTTCCAACAAAAGGGTCGGTTTCCTCTATTTCGAGACTACCATCTATTTCAGGGTATTCTAGCTCTCCCATATCAGGATAAGCTAAATCATCTTGATCAGGAAGGTGATTAGCATCAGCATCAATTGATTTCTCTCTCGCCTTTTGTGGACTCTCTAAAACAGATGCAGTCACCCCATCTGGTGAGCTTTTCGCTGTTAGAACATCTTGAGCTTCACTTATTGGATTAAAAGTCTGAGGAAGATCTCCATATAAGTATTTTTCTAATAAATCTTTTTCTCTTACCCAAATCCAGTAGCCATTGCCACAAGCGATTTGATCATCCTGAGAAAGGCTTCCCTTTTCAATTAACTCAATAACTTTATCCTTAGTCGCTGGACCAAGGATTTGTTTATTCTTTGTTCTTATGAGCCAATTCTTTAAAGCCAAATTTAATTTCCACCTAAGAAAAGTCCAAGTAATCCACGAATGTCTTCATCAGTGAATTTAAGACCTAAACTAAATGTTGCACTACCGACACCCTCTTCAAGCATGTCCTCAAGACGAATTCTTCCATAGAGAACGTTATAAAGTTGATGTTCAGCTGAGAACCTAACATTTGCACCAATATCTTTTCTATAATCATAGACATCAAGAGAGAACTTTGAACCCCAGTCATTTAATTCATAATCAACACCAAGACCACCAGTAGATTGTGTTAAACCACCACGAAGAACCCAATTATGAATATGGCGGCCCATCTGTAAATTAAAGAGGAAGGTATTTTTCTGCTGAATAGAGCGTAGTTCAGTTGATTTTTGTCCGTTAAGATCTGTTTGAATGATACTTTCATTCTCTAGTCCAAATTCACTGGTTACGACACCAAGCTCATAGAATCTCTCAGGAGAGGGATAGAGTCTTAAGCTAAAATTAGACTCACTTCCATAAAGTGTATTCGCTCCAGTGTACATTTCCATCTCTGTTCGAAGATTGTTTACACGAGTGACGAGCTGGCGCACACCAGAGAGTGTTTGGCGAACTTCATCAGCAATCTGCTCTTCGACGAAAAGTTTCCCCATGGTACCCTTGCCCGCTTTTAAGTCGGCCATCACCTTTTCAAGGTCCGCTGTAATCTTTTTAGCATTTCCAAGAACTGTCTTTACATCTGCCATAGCAGAGTCTGAATTTTTATTATTCATCTGATAGGCAATATCAGCAGAGAACTCATTAAGGTTGGCAATTATATCGTTAATTTTATCTTCATTTCCTTGCATGATTCTAGCAAGAGACTCCGTCGTCTTTTTAAGCTCAGATAAAATCACGGTCATTGGCGGATCTTGACCAATGGGCGTAAAACTATCTTTTAGTGATCCGACAATTGCTTTAACATCTTTTAATACTGTAGACGCATCTTTAACAAGATCCTCAATCCCACCACCTTCATGAGCAGGAATAAAACCATTGGCTGCAAGCCTTTCAGTATCTTTACCCATGGTGATCTCAAGGTACTTATCACCAAGAAAACCTACAGTTTTTATTTTTAACTTTGAATCCTTCGTAACAATGACTCTCTCAAGAACTTCAAATGTAATAATGGCATTATTATCGGCAAGAGCAATTTCTTTAATTCGACCGGCGTTAATACCAGCGACTCGGATTGGAGTTTTAGGAAAGATGCCCGAAGCATCTTTTATGATCGTTCTATAGGTAATGTAATCACCAAAACCAGATTGGTTTGAAGTGATTTTAATAGACATGACGACAACCGCGGCCATGGTTGCCAATGCCAGGAGCCCTACTTTTAGTTCATTCATTGATCTTTATCGCTCTCTTAGTGTTACCTGAACATCTACTTACGCATCCTTGCTAGCCGGCTAAAAATTTTCTATAGATTCACAAAATCTTGAACCAGCTCATTTGGTGAATGAGGAAAATCTTTAGCTGCTAAGTACTCAACAATATTACCACGATCAAGAAAAGCAACAAAGTCAGAAATCCTCAAAGTGGCCTTAACATCGTGAGAAATAATAATTGACGTCATCTCTCGGTCTTTATGTAATTCAGAGGTGCCGACAATTAAATCGTTCACCATATGAGTTGTTATTGGATCAAGTCCAGTAGTTGGCTCATCATAGAGCATAATGGCGGGCTGAAGCGCCAAGGCGCGAGCAAGACCAACCCTTTTTCTCATCCCACCAGATAGTTCAGAGGGAAGCTTGTCGTGTGAAATTGGTTTAATACCCACAGATTCAAGAAGAGCATGACATTTTTCAAATATTTCCTCTTCTTTGAGTTTCGTAAATTCTCTTAAAGGAAAGGCAACATTTTCAAGAGCACTGAGAGAGTCAAATAAAGCAGCATACTGGAAGAGCATCCCAAAATTTCTTCGAAACTCTCTTTGCTCTACGTTATCTAATTCCGAGAGGTCTTTACCCAATACATGAATTGAGCCAGAAGTTGGCTGCATAAGACCTAAGATATGCTTAAGTAAAGTAGATTTACCTGCGCCAGAAAACCCGAGAATTGTTGTTATTTTTCCGCGAGGAATATCAAAATTTAGACCATTTAATACTGTGTGGTCTCCGAAAGTTTTCGTGAGATTTTCAATTCGTACAGCTGGGTTGTCAAAATGAAGCATAATTTTACAGTACGTGGATGAGAAAACTCGTTAGGAAATAATCAGAAATCAAAACCATAATCATTCCCCAAACCACAGAAAGGTTAGTACTTTTTCCAACCCCTTCTGCTCCTTTAGTTACATTAAATCCAAAATAAGTACCAATACAAGCGATCATGAAGCCAAAAAAGGTCGCTTTGATAAGGCCTTGCCAAATATCGGTAAGAAACATGAAGCTGCCAAGTTTTGAGAGATAAATCGCTTCATCAATACTTAAAAACTTGGTCCCAACAATATAAGAGCCAACATTTCCAATAAATAAAAATATCGCCGAAAGCATAGGAAGCGAAATCGTTCCAGCCACAATACGAGGTACCGCAAGATATTGAATACTATTAATACCCATAACTTCGAGGGCATCGATTTGTTCAGTAACTTTCATAGAGCCAATCTGTGCAGTCATTGCAGCCCCCGCCCTACCCGCGACAATAAGTCCCGTCAGAACTGGTGCCAATTCTTTTGCCAAGGTTAAGGCAGTAACAGGGCCAACAAGAGAGTCGACACTGATAAGCTTGAAACCAAAATAAGTCTGATAGGCCATTACCATTCCCGTAAATGAGCCCGAGAGTAGAACGATAAAGATACTTTTATTTCCTACAAAATAGAGTTGTTCAAAATAGAGGCGAAGCCGAAAAGGGGGCCTCACAAACCAGAAAAATGCTCTCATCACAAAAGAGATGAAAGCGCCTAAACCTTGAAGATTTTCTATAATCATCGCGCCAAGTGATTCCACTGGTCGTAAGAAAATATTTTGGGCTGAGCCTGATTTCGTCGTCATAGACAATTAGTCTATCTGATAGATTCTAGGAACGCGAGCTGTAAGCTGAATAACCAACTCGTAGGGTAAGGTTTTTGTTTCAAGGGCAAGCTCACTAAATTTTTCAGGATCTCCATCCCAAACACAAAATTCCTCTCCCCGCTTAATATCAGTTCCTTTGGGAAAAAGAATAAAAGTCATATCCATGCAAACTCGTGCACAGATCCTACCGGCAACTCCCTTATGATAAAGTGTAGCACCCATGTACCTTGTAGAAACGCCATCACCATAACCCAAGGCAATAATCGCTATTGTTCCAGAATCAGGCGCGGGGGTTGAGCCATAGCCAAGAGGATCCCCTTTAGAAACATCAAAAACATTTAAGACTTTCGTTTTTAGTTCAGAAAGAACTCTCCCCTTCCACCAACTTTTTTCTCTATGCTGAGGCGCCATGGAGGAGGGCCCAAAAAGCATAAGGCCTGGGCGAATATGAGTTTCCTCTTTACAAAAGTCTTGCTCTAAAGCCCCTGAATTACCGAGGGAAGTTTTCTCTAGTAATATTTCTGCTTTTTGAAACTCATTCTTAAGCTCATTAAAGCGCTCTCTTTGCCAAATATTTCTTTTATTTGTTTCCATTGGCATGGAAGCATTCGCAAAGTGACTCATCAGATGGAAAACTTCTGATCGTCCAGCAGACTTTATCTTCTCAATGATCTCAGTTGATCTCTCAATTGATAGACCTAAGCGATTCATGCCTGTGTTAAATTTTAAGCAAAGCGGTAAATTTGAATAATCAGAATTTTTTAAAAGAAGCTCTAAATCATCTTCATGACTGATCACCGGAATAAGACGATATTCCAGATAAAGTTCCGCCAATTCAGGCTGAAGAAATTGTAAGTCACTAAAGACATAAATTTGAAAGGTAAGTTCTGAGAGATGGCGCCTTAAGCTAATCGCCTCGCCTAAAGTGGCCACTCCAAATTCTAATATTCCAAGGTCATTAAACGCAAACTTAACAATCTCTGTTAGTCCATGCCCATAACCATCTGCCTTAACCATAAAAAGAATATCATTTTCAGGATAGTGGGTTCTAAGGTCGTCGATATTTTTCTTCAACCGATCGAGGTGAACAACAAGATGACTACCGAGACGTGCTGGTTCCATTACATACTTTGTTCATTACCCGGATGGTAATAAGATTTTCTCTTTAGCTTTGGTTCTAACTTTGTACTTATAGCGTCCATATCTTCATGTGGCGTATTAACTAACCTTTCAATCGCTTGTGGTGCCATTGGCACTATTCTCACGTCTGGTTTTAAGCTAGCCCCTAAGACAACATCGGCATCTTCAAAATAACGCCAATAGGGGTAACGTAAGCAGTAGTTTTTAATTTGGGCCAAATCATTATCAAGATTATCTTTTTCAATTAAAAGAAATGTATGACGGGTATCATGATGAAAACAGCGAAAGCTAATTCCTTTTTGAGTTTCAAGTCCAGCAACGAAGTCCTGGTAAAACTTTTTCCAGTAAAAGCGCATGCCTTCCTGGGCAAGGGCCCTTTCGACAAGAATATTAAAATCAATACCGACGAGAGAAAAGCGCTCATATCCACCCTGAACTCGCGACTCAGGGACACTACCAAACTTGATCTCATCTAAAATATTATAGAGTTCCCATGACTGCCCTCGACTAGTCGTGACGCCATCTTCACTATGTGAGCGCCAACCGAAGTAGCAGTAATATCCCGACAGGTAACGTTCAAATGACTCCCAATCAAAGTTCGCGAGAAAGTCTTCGCCTTCGACTCTAATGAAGATCATCATATCTGGCTCTTCTCTACGTCCTTTTATAAGTAGAGACATTAGCTCCCCACCCATAATTTCTAAACAAATTTGAGAAGCCATATTTTGAGCAAAAAATTCAATTCCCTTTGGGCAAGTTTTTCCAAGCCACAAAGAAGGGATATCAACATACTTATCGAAATGAAACTTTGGAGAAATAAGTTTTTGACCAGAAGGAGAAAGCTCTAAGAAAGTAAAAGAGCGCATTTCTTTTACTTGTGAAAAGACTCTGGCCACTGCTGTTTGAAAATCTTCAGCATTTTTCTCAGCTTCTAGTCTTCCCTGAAGACTCTTAAGGTAGGACTGATAAAAGTTTTTCTCTTTAAGTTCTTCTGTCTTCTTAACAATATGAGTGAGCTTACCATCGAGCTGTTCTTCAGCTTCCCAAGCACTCTGTGCGCGAGCTTGCCAACTTTGGTAGTTATTGAATCTTTTTAGGATTCCTTTTACTTGGCCCATTAAACTAATACGACTATCAACGTAACCAAGATTTAAAATATCATAAGTGGAATATAGAAGAGGTGCGCTATCCCCATCATAGTAAAACGCAATAGGCATCTCTTGATTTTGAACTTTAGGATGTTCTTTAAAAAGATAACTGCCTTCACTCATTAACTTTACATCTACTAAAGCAAGGTGAGGTGTTTCTTTAAGAGTCTCACTCCAAAACTGTGCCAAATCAGTACAAACATAAGGGTGAACACCAACTTTTTTGAATATTTCAGAAAGTTGTTTACCCATTCTCAGATCGCTACAGAGCAGAGCAACAACAACTTCCTGTTGTTCTTCTTTGGTATATGATGCAGATGTTAATTTGGTGTGAGTCGTCATAGAGTTCAATCTATCCATAATTTTTTTCCTTGGCAAAGCCTTCTTAGCTTTCTCCGCCTTTAATTATGCCTTAACTGGGTTCTTTTAGTCCATTAGCCCCTGAATCTTGTATTTTTTGCAAAACTCTTGAAAGCTAGGCCAGTCGTTTAGTCCTGATAATCGATAGTTGGCCTGTTCATAATCTGGCAGTCTTTCCAGATATAGATCTAAAAAAGCCTGCTTTCCTTGGCCAACAAGAGGTCTATTCAGGTCACCTGAAACCCTTTGCCAACAGGTCTCAACAGGTGAATCAACCCATATTCCCTGTTGCCCTTTTAATATTTCTCTATTTACAGGGTGATAGGCACCCCCACCCAGGGACAGTAATAGCAATTTATTTGTAGATTTTTGAATTAACTCACCTAGGGCCTTTGATTCTTCAAAACGAAACCTTGAAAAACCCTCTTCTCTGATCCAACTCCCTAATTCATCAGGGTTAACCCCCACTTTTCTAGCAATAATATGGTCTAGGTCTTCAATTTCTCCAGGAAAATCATGACGCCAAAAATCGGCTAAACTCGACTTTCCCGCACCCATGAATCCAACGATATAAAGAATCACCTACACCCCCTCTTTCCTATAATAATAACAACAAGCTAGACAGTATGGCACTTTTTTAGCTAATCAAGAGTCTGCATTTTTAGAGGTAACTATGATCGAAAAACCAATACTTGAAGACATAAGTAAAATCGTAAAACTAGGCCATCACATCTTTGATGAAACCACCCGCTATGAGCTAGATCAATCCTGCGCTTGGGTGAAAGATTTATTTAATGAGCTAGAGGAAGAAGTTGATCGAGAAGAGAGCGAATATAAATCTGGTAATATCAATTGCCAGCTCTCTTTAAAGAGGAAGTCGGGTAAACCCTTTGCCGATCATCTTTTGGTAAGAGGTAAGATTCAAACCAACTACATGGCTCCATGCATCAGATGTTTAAAGCTTACCGATCAGGAAGTTGATGCTGAATTTCAGGTTTGCTTTATTCCTCACCATTTAGAAAATGAGCCTGAATTCGAAGAGTTAGATGATATTTTTACCGAAAATGAGGAATTTAGCCTCTATTATCACGAGAAGGGTAACGCTGATATTGCTGAGATGGTTCATGAAAACCTCTTCATGAACATCGAGCATTTCCCTCTTCACGATGAGAATTGCTTGGGGCTATGCAGCGAATGCGGACAAGATCTGAATGTAGAAACTTGCAAACATCAAAAAAATCAGTAAATTTAAACCCCTGAAAAAAGGTAAATAGATAAAAAAGGCTTGTCGTTACCGCGCGAATTTAGTAAATACCTAAAGCTCAACGCGAAAATTAATAAGTTAAAAGTTGTAAATACCGGAGTCGGAAATGGCCGTACCTAAGAAGAAAACATCTGTATCTCGTAAAGGACTAAGAAGAGCTGGTCAGCATCATAAGCTGTACCGTAAGCATCCGATGTCTTGTTCAAATTGTGGTTCACATATTCTCCCTCATACTGTTTGTCCTGCATGTGGGCATTACAAAGGGAAAGAGTATTTGGCAGTTAAAGTTGCTCAAGAAGAAGGCGAGTCAGAGGAGTAATTCCTCTTTCCCTCACTTAGCCTTGTCAAACTCTATCAAGTCAATTTGAATACTTTAGCGAATATTAAATGGCCTCTCTAGTAGAGGCTTTTTTTATGTTTATACTCAAGGAATACTTATGAGATCCAAAATATTAGGAACAGGTATCTACCTTCCAGAGAGAGTCATGACAAACCTTGACTTGGAAAAAATGGTCGAAACCAACGATCAATGGATCTATGAAAGAACAGGCATTCGCGCTCGCCGAATATGTAACCCAGATGGTGGTGAATTTCCAACGGACATGGCCGAGAGAGCTGCCTGGCAAGCCTTAGAAGCTGCGAAGCTAGAGCCAAATGATATCGACATGATCATCTTTGCTTCGGTTACACCTGACTACAAACTTCCAAACTCTGCCTCTGTCCTTCAACAAAAACTTGGTATGACCAATAAGTGCACTGCCTTTGATATTGCGACGGCATGCTCTGGTTTTGTTTATGGCGTGAACATGGCGAACAGCTTTATTCAAACAGGAATGGCCAAAAATGTTTTAGTCGTCGGTTCAGAAATGCTCTCAAGGGAAGTTAATTGGACTGATAGATCAATCTGCATTCTTTTTGGCGATGGCTGTGGATGTGCCATCGTTGGACAATCAGTTGAGGGTGAAGGCTCTGAGATTTTAGCCACTCACCTAGGTGCCGATGGATCAGGCAAAGAATTTTTTGATCAGCCAGTTGGTGGTGCTGTTACCCCTATCGAAGAGCATCACCTAAAAGAAGGTACTCACTATATGCGCATGAAGGGTGGCGAGATGTTTAAAGTGGCAACTCGAACCCTTGCTGATAACGCCAAAGTTTGCCTTGAAAAGGCTGGCCTCTCGTTAGAGGACATTGATTGGGTTGTTCCCCACCAAGCCAATATTAGAATTATTGAAACTACGGCGAAACTACTTAAGCTCCCAATGGAAAAAATGATTGTTAACATTGAAAACTATGGCAACACTTCTGCGGCCACAGTTCCAATTGCCTTTCACGAAGCCATTGTCGACGGCAGAATTAAAAGAGGAGACATCGTCCTCTTTGATGCTTTTGGCGCTGGCCTTACTTTTGGCGCAACTCTTTTGCGCTACTAATAAAATTGGAGATACTCTCATGGTTAAATCTGTAACATTGGTCTTTCCCGGTCAGGGTGCTCAATATGTAGGAATGGGGAAAGCTCTCGAAGGAGAACCTTCTTTTGAGTTTCTTAATAAGGCCAATCAGGCTTTAGGTTACGACCTTAAAACGATGATGCTTGAAGGTCCTGATGAGGACCTTACAATGACGGCCAATACGCAACCTGCGATCCTTACCCACTCTGTTGCTCTCTTTGAAAAAGTCTCAGAAATTCTCCAGAGTAAAGGGATTAAAATTGACCGCGTTCTAGGTCACTCTGTTGGGGAATATGCGGCACTTGTCGCAGCAAAATGTCTTCGTTTTGAAGATGCAGTGAAGGCGGTTAATCTTCGCGGCACTTACATGCAAGAAGCCGTCCCCGCAGGAAAGGGTAAGATGGTTGCTGTCATGAAAATACCAATGGAGAAAATTGAAGAGTGCTGCAAGGCCGTATCCGTTGATGGAAATGAGGTTATGCCTGCGAACTTTAATGAACCCAATCAAACCGTGATTTCAGGTCACGCTGAGGCGTGTGACCGTGCCGTTAAATGGTTTGAAGAAAATATTGAAGACAGCTACCGCTGTGTAGAGCTAAATGTTTCTGCTCCCTTTCACTCTTCTCTAATGAAGCCTGCGAGAGAAAAACTAGCAGAGCATCTTAATACGATAGAATTTCGTCCGACTTTCGTTCCTTATGTGGCCAATATTGATGCCAAAGAATATGCAGCAGACACAAATGGCGACATTGTTAAGAAAAACCTTATCGAACAAGTTGATGGCTCAGTTCGCTGGACCCAAAGTATTGCAGCCCTTCCAGATGATACTGTTTGCCTTGAGGTGGGCCCTGGTCGAGTTCTCATGGGGCTCATCAGAAAAATCAATAGAAATATCAAAGTCATCTCTCTTGATAAAGAGGGAGCTTTTGACGAACTTTTGGAGGTTCTGTCATGAAAGTCCAATTTGAAGATTTAAAAGAAAAACGAATTCTTGTCACTGGTGCCACTCGTGGTATCGGTCGTGCCATTGCTGAGAGCTTGGCAGAGCAAGGAGCCCACGTAGTTTTTAACTATCGTGAAGGCAAAGAAGACGTCGCTAACGAGATGGGAGAGCACCTAAAAAACCTCGGAGCTTTTAAGGCCACTCCCGTTATGTTTGACGTGACCAATACTCCACAAATAAAAGAGTCCCTTGATAATTTCGCGAAGGAGCACGGCGTAATTGAAGGCCTGGTCAATAATGCGGGAATATCAAGAGATCAACTCGTTCTCAGGATGAAAGAGGAAGACGTGTCAGCGACCCTAGATACCAATTTAAAAGGCGCCATTATGGTAAGCCAGGTACTAAGTCGTGGATTTCTCAGGGCCGAAAATGCGAGTGTTGTAAATATTTCCTCAATAGTTGGACTTATGGGAAATGCAGGGCAAATTGCCTACGCTGCTTCAAAAGCCGGTATGGTTGGGCTGACCAAATCCCTTGCTAAAGAGCTTGGGGCCAAGAATGTGCGCTGTAATGCCATCTGCCCAGGCTTTATTGATACAGATATGACTGATGCTTTAAAGGAAGAAACAAAAGAGGGTTATCTCTCTGGAATTCCGATGAAACGTTTTGGTACGACGCAAGAGGTCGCGAACCTCGTAAACTTCTTGCTAAGCAATGCCAGTTCTTATATTACTGGTGAGACTATCAAAATTGACGGTGGACTTTATATTTAGAATTGAAAAATTCGTGTAATACTTTTTGGTAATAAAGTAGGAGAAAACAAATGGAAGAAAAAGTCATCAAACTAATCAGCGACGCTACAAAAGTAGACATGGGAAAAATCTCAACAGACACAAGCTTTGTTGATGATCTAAACCTAGACTCACTCGACATCGTTGAACTAATGATGAAGATGGAAGACGAGTTTGGAATTGAAATTCCAGAAGAAGATGCAGAAGGCCTTAAGAAGGTTAGCGACGTCGTCAAATATCTCGACTCAAAACAATAATCGAGAGCCCCGTAAGGGGCTTTTTTTTTAGGATCTTTTTTAGAGTCCTATAAGCCGCCCTTAAAGTTGTTTATGTGAGGAAAAGGGACTTTACTTAGATAATGCATTTGGAGTGTTGGTTATTATGAAAGAACTAAAAAGAGTGGCCATTACCGGAATGGGTATTGCTTGTGGGCTAGGCCAAAACTTAAAAGAAGTATGGGCAAATGCTATCGAAGGGAAACCTGGCATTTCTCTCATTGAGCAACTCAATACTGAAAATCTTGCGGTAAAGATCGCAGGCGAAGTCAAAAATTTTAAACTCTCCGAAGATATCCTTCCTGAAAAGGAACATTCTCGTTACGACCGCTTTATTCATCTTGGTCTTCATTCAACGGATGAAGCGATTAAAGATGCTGGCTTTGAGCGTGGTGACTGGAAAGGTTACGACCCTTCAAAGGTTGGTTGTATTTTAGGTGTAGGAATGGGGGGCTTCCCTTTTATTGAAGCCCAGCACAGCCTTTATTTAGAACGAGGTCCTAGAAGAGTTTCTCCTTTCTTCATTCCCTCAATTATTCCAAATATGGCCTCAGGTTTAATTACCATTCAATACGATATGAAAGGCATTAACTATACGATCGCAAGTGCTTGCGCTTCAGCGGCCCATGCTATTTCTTCAGCGGCAATGGAAATTCAAACGGGGCGCCAAGAAGTCATGATCACTGGAGGCACGGAGTCTGTGCTTTCCGATATGACTATAATGGGCTTTGCTAACATGAAAGCTCTTTCTCGCAGAAATGATGAACCAGAAAAAGCTTCTCGACCATTTGATAAAGACCGAGACGGCTTCATCATGGGTGAGGGTGCTGGCATACTGATTCTTGAAGACTATGATTTGGCGAAGGCCCGTGGTGCAAAAATTTATGCTGAGGTTGTAGGCCATGGCTCAAGTTCAGATGCCTACCATATTACGGCTCCACACCCTGAAGGTCTTGGGGCTTGTCAGTGTATGAAAGCTTCTCTTGAAATGGCAGGAATCAAACCAGAAGAGGTGGGCTACATCAATGCACACGGAACCTCTACTCCCCTCGGTGATATTGGTGAAACGAATGCCATCAAGAAAACCTTTGGAGATCACGCCTACAATCTTCACGTTAGTTCAACCAAATCAATGACAGGTCACCTCTTAGGTGCAGCTGGTGGAATAGAGTCCATATTCTGCGTAATGGCCTTATATACTGGGGACCTTCCTCCAACGATCAACTTGGACAATCAAGATCCTGAATGTGACCTCAACTATATTCCCAACAAATCCATCAAGAAAAAAGTCGATTATGCTTTAAATAATTCCTTTGGCTTTGGTGGAACGAATTGTTCCTTAATTCTCAAAAGAGAAGGAGTTTAATGTGTTTCATCCCAACTCAAAATCAATCACGGCAATGGACCCAGAAATTGCAGAACTCATTGACTTAGAAACAAAAAGACAAGAAGAAGGCCTTGAGCTAATCGCATCAGAAAATTATGCGAGCTCTGCAGTTATGCAAGCTCAAGGATCCGTCCTCACAAATAAATATGCTGAAGGTTATCCAAAGAAACGCTATTACGGTGGTTGTGAATTCGTTGATAGTGCTGAGCAGTTGGCGATTGATCGCCTTAAAGAACTCTTTGGCGCAGCCTTTGCCAACGTTCAACCCCACAGTGGTTCTCAGGCAAACATGGCCTGCTACTTTGCGCTCTTAGAGCCTGGTGACAAAATCATGGGTATGGACCTCTCTCAAGGGGGGCATCTCACTCATGGTTCACCTGTTAATTTCTCAGGTAAGCTTTTCAATGTTGTCTCTTATGGATTAGACACTGAAACGGAAGCTCTTGATTATGAAGAGATCAGAAATCTCGCGATCAAAGAAAAACCAAAAATGATTGTGGCCGGTGCCTCAGCTTACTCAAGAACGATTGATTTTAAAAAGTTTAGAGAAATTGCTGATGAAGTTGGCGCCTACCTATTGGTTGACATGGCCCACATAAGTGGACTTGTTGCAGCTGGTGTTCACCCAAGCCCTATGGAACATGCGCATTATGTGACTTCAACTACTCATAAGACTCTTAGAGGACCTCGAGGTGGAATCATTCTCACCAATGATGAGGAGCTTTCAAAAAAGGCCAACTTTAATATCTTTCCAGGTATTCAGGGTGGACCTCTAGAGCATGTAATCGCGGCAAAAGCTGTGGCATTTCTTGAGGCCTTACAACCGGAATTTAAGACCTACCAAGAGCAAGTTGTAAAAAATGCTAAACGCCTTGCTGAGAGTCTTCAAAAGGAAGGCATTAAAATTGTTTCCGGCGGAACTGACAATCATCTTGTTCTCGTAAATGTTGATTCCGTAGGCCTCACTGGCAAGGAAGCAGAGAAGATGCTTGAAGCCGCTCATATTACTTGTAATAAGAATATGATTCCAGGTGATAAGAAATCACCTTTTATCACTTCTGGCGTTCGTTTAGGAACACCTGCGATTACAACGAGAGGCATGAAAGAAGAACATATGGATATGATTGCTTCTTGGATTGGTCGTGTTCTAAAGAACAAGGAAAATCCAGAGGAAGCGGCCAAGGTTTCAGCTGAAGTTAAGGCCCTCTGTAGAGATTTTCCCGTCTATTAACTTTAAAGTTTTCGCTGTGCCAAGGTGGCCTTTCTTTCCACTAAGGCGCAGCCAAAAATTGTATCAGACTCTAAAACAAAATCCCCACGAATTCTTAAGAACATATTACGGTTATTGTGCTGATGAGGTATCGGTAGCCACTGGGGCTTTGGAAATTCTGCTGTTAAAATATCTTGCTCTGAAAAGCGATGAATCCAACCACCATTATTTAAATAAATTGATCCTTCCTTAACATAAAGACGTGCACCAGGATCCACGACGCCGTATCGCACTTGTCTATAGGCTGCCCTATTGATGACTTCATTTTTTGAAAGATCATAAGTGACGATTCCATTGAAGGCGTATTGCATATTTCCCGTTAAGGCCACATAGGCCCGTTCCCCTTGCCAGGTTACGGAGACGGCCAAGCTTTTGCGACCATCAACCTGAGTCGTATTTACACCATGAAGAAACTTAAATTGCTGAGTTTTTAGATCAAAAGACACGAGACCTAAACCACCATGGGCCAATAAGATCAAGTCTTCCCTTAGATCCATTCCCACTGGCCTGTCACTTTTATTTTGAGACTGAGTAAAACGAAAGCGATTAAGTTCCCGTCCAGACTCATTAAATTCAATCAAATCAAATTCATCGATTACCCAAATATGATCATTATAAACCACAAAATCTTTAACTTTGGAGAGGTTTGCTCTTAAGGGAATACTTCCTAAAACATCGGTATATTTATAGAAGGTCTCCCCTTTATAAGTAATTTTTTGAAGATAGCTACGAGTTCCAGAGTTTTTAAAAACAAGGGGCGACCGAATGGAATAAAAACCTGGTCGATTTCCTGAAACAATTGTTTTGGAACAATATTCATTTTCAAAAACAGTAGGATCAAAGGCCCTTGCATTAAAAGAAGAGAAAAAGAGGACCAATAAATAAAATTTCATAAGCTTCCTTGCAAAAAAATTTGTTTCTATTAGGTTACAGAAGAGGCGAATAAGCACAAAAGGCATGCTGCAGTATTTCCTAAAAAATTGCCAATAACTTGAAATTCGGGGTAGAACATTTTTAGTAATAAAGGTTGAAGTTATGCATTGTCCAAACTGTCATGCCCAAGATACAAAAGTTATTGAGACGCGCATTTTGCAAAATGGCATGGCCGTGCGTAGGCGCAGACGTTGTGAAGATTGTGACAAACGCTTTACCACTTACGAAAACTTTACTCAGCAAATTCCAGCACTTGTTAAAGCTGATGGGCGAAGAGAAAATTTTAATAGAGATAAAATCGTTAAAGGCCTCACTAAGGCCTGTCAAAAAAGACCCATTTCCAGAGACCAAATACACAATCTTATTGATGGGCTTGAGCGTCATCTAGGTGAGCTCAATCTTAAAGAAATTCGTTCTGAGTTTATTGGCAACTACATTATGGAAGAGCTTTATAAACTAGACCCTGTGTCCTATGTTCGCTTTGCCTCTTTCTATTGGGAATTTAATAATATTGAAGATTTTGTCAGCAACCTTGAAAAGAACGTTCGCCCCCATAAACCATTGATAGACACCTCCCCGTTAGGGAATAAAGGACACTCTAGTGAATCACCAAGAGCACAATAAAACACCAGGTCGCGAATTCGCTCTTAAATTTCTTTTCCAACTTTTTATTAAAGAAAACTTAGCGCTTAAAGAAAGTTTTCTACAAAGTAATGTGGATAAAGAGGCCCTAGAAGAAAAACTTATAGAATTTAAAGAAAGTTATCTACGTCCAGATGAAGAACATTCCGATAATCAAATTGATGATGGAAACTTCTTCTTTGCCTGCAAACTTGTCAGAGGGATTTCCCTGCATATGTCGCGCCTTGAAGAACTGATTAAGGCAGAGACCAAGAGAGAGAGCCTCGATAATATTGAAAAAATTGAACGCTGTGTTTTACTCGTTGGTGCCGAAGAGCTCTTTTACTTTGACACGCCTTACCAGGTAGTTCTTAACGAATTGGTTGGGCTTGCTAAAAAATATGGTGGCGAAAACTCAGGCCGCTTTGTTAATGGAGTGCTCGATGGAATCCGTGGAAAAAAGAACTAAAGTTCTTACTCTAAAAGAAGACTTCCTCTCTCAAGTTGACCCAAAAACTCTAGGTTGCATCTGGGTGACCGATGGTGCACTAGAAGATCGAGAAAAGCCGTTTGGCTGGTTTGATTATCTCCTCGATGGGATTTTAGAGAAACATATTCTGGAGGCGCCTAAGTCTCCTAAATCTTTTTTTACGGCGAATCAATTTGATCGTCACTTCTATGTGCTTCAAGTTGAAAAATCATTTCCAAGTCTTAATCAGGCGTTTGAGGAAGCTTTTATGCTCATGAAGAGAAATGAAAATCAAAAGAAGATTCTTTGCCTGAGCCAAAATCCCCAAGTCTTCTCTGTTGCTTCTTTAAAGAAACAAACTGATTTAGAGTTTAAAAATCTAATCTATTAAAGCCTAAGAGCCGCTAAAAGACCCACAAGAGCTCGCTTAAATCCACCGGTATTAAAATCTTCATTAAGTTCTTGAGCGATAAGGGTATAACTAGCGTCCCCCTCGTTGATTAAAACCTTGTAAGAAAAATATCCTGCGAGAATAAAACAAGCATCTAAAATAGGTATATTGGCTGAAGAGATTCGCCCAGGAAATGCGCCTTGAATAGGTACTTCATGATGATTTCGAATGAGCTTTTCTATTTCATCTCCAGAGAATGAATCCGAATTTATTAAGTCAGCAGCTAAGTTTGGATGCTTTAAAACCAACTCTTTTGAGAATTCATCAAGAGCACGAAATTCATCTGAATCTTGAACATAAACTCTTGCCTGCTCTTCAGTTTCTAAAGCAATATTTTGAAACAAGCTGGCCATGATCAATTTTCTCTTAACATCTTTAGTGGACCAATCCATTTTATCTAAAATGATTGTCACAATATGCGCCGTCAAAAAGGCATGCTTATTAATAAAGCCTTCCTTTTCATTTAATAGTTCAAGAAGGAGTTCTAGGTTTGTTAACTTCTCTGATTGAACGATGACTGACTCTATCAATTGATTGGCCAACTTAATATTGGCTTCAGTCATTCCGAGGTTAAGAACAAGGCTTTTTACATCGTAGAGGGCATCTGCTAAACCATCATACCGTTCAGAAAGATCCTCTGAAATACCTATGCTCTCTAGGTTCTTTGATAAGGATTTCTCTATTTCTTGCTGAAGACCTTCGAAGACTTCTCTTTCTATGTAAAGAGACTCAACTCCTCTCTTTGCATATTCTTCGACAATCTCTTCAAGACCATCATCACCTTTATTGACAATTTTAACGAATTTACTTGGACCTAAGCACAAGTAAATAGCAAAAGAAGAATCTTTAGAATATTCGAGAATTTTGCTAATGCTTAACTTACAGTAGCTCTCGTTCATGAACTATACCAATCCTACAATATAAGTTACCCACGATTCACAATTTTCTTCTTCTTTTGATTGATAGAAGTCTCCATCGCCTTCTCCATCATCATCCTCACCTTCCCAGTAAGTAACAACTTTAGAAAAACCTGCTTCTTCCATTAGCTCAGTAATCTCTCTTACTGTCCAATGACGCCAATCATACACAAAGACTTTTTCGTACTTCATGCCTTTTGTTTTAAAGTGAATATAGTAAAGGACTTCATTTGTAAGAGGGTTATAGCTGTCACAGTCCCAATAGTAGCTGTGTTTATCAAACTCGGTTTCTTCCACCATCTCTTGGAAACACTCAGTCCCGCCAAAGATATCCACAAAGAATACACCGTCTTTCTTCAAGGATTTACGAACTCTTTTAAAGTATTTAAGAAGATCTTCTCTTTTCTTAAAAATAAAGTAGCTAAAGTTAAAGGCAACAACGACGTCTGGTTCAAAATCAAATTTATCAAGGACATTTCCTTGAATATAAGTCATGCGCCCAGACTCTTCTTTATTAAGTCGAGTGTAGTGATTTTGCTTTCCATATTTTATTGGCTCAGGATCGAGATCAACGGCCCAGGCTAAATTATCTTTATGCTGCTTTACCCAGTCGCAGGCCATAGCACCAGTGCCACCAAAGTCTTCTCTCAAAGTACGTGGTTTTCTACCTGTTAAAGCTTTAAATTCATCTTCAATAAATTCAATATCTGCCATGTGGTTTTGAACTGATGATTCATAAAGCTGATATTTTAATTCTACGGGAATTTCACTTGTCCCTCTGGCCATGGCGCACTCCTAAATAAACTCTTGTGGCTCACATGATAGCAATATCAAAAGAATATTGGAAAGGAGAAACCTTGAAGAGTTAGTCATACTTTTCGTAGGATTTGACTTCCCTTAGATCACTGCCAAAGGCGTTATTACAGGAGGACTTTATCTCAAAACGCTGGTCATTAGTCTTATAAACTAGCCGAGCAAGCTCAATGAAGGCTTCATCAAACTCCCGGGCCCGCTCTTTTTCACGAATTTTGTCTTCAATTTCCCAAAGTTCTAAATTTATGGCCCTTAATTGCTCTAAATAAGCATCAATTCCTTCTAGACTTAAGTTATTGAGAGTCTCTAACAGAGAGAGTCTTTCTTTTTCTATATGCAGCTGTTTTTCGTTATCTTGAATTTTAATTTTCTTAATTTCAAGAATGCTTAGTTTATCGACAAGTTCACCTAAGCTAACTTTCACCTGGACCATCATACTGAAACTCCTCTATTAAAATTTCATTATATTTAAACGCGACGATTTCATATTCAGTCACTCCACCTGGAGCCCTCACTTCTATTTCGTCTCCAACTTCTTTTCCTAAAAGAGCACTTCCCAGAGGAGATTGCCAACTCACTCTCCCCTGACGAGCATCTGTCTCATCAACACCAACAATAGAGACAATTCGCTTCAAACCACTTCCATCATCTAGGGTGACGGTCGCACCAAACTGCACTTTATTGCTAGTGATTTTTTGTGGATCCACAACTTCTGCTTCGTTAATTCTCTTGCTTAGAAAACGCATTCTTCGATCTATTTCTCGCAAACGCTTCTTTCCATATAAGTAATCTGCATTTTCTGATCGATCACCAAGAGACGCCGCCCAAGCAACCAGACGAGTGATGCGAGGACGTTCTTCTTTTTTTAGGAAGTTATATTCATCCTGAAGCTTCTTAAATCCTCCGGGGCTAATATAATTCTTGGCCATTGATCAAAACCCCCAGCTCGTTAATAAGTTTTCTGAACCCTCTGTCACCATATCTAATACTTTTTCAAAGCCAGCAGCTCCCCCATAATAAGGGTCAGGAACCTCACTTTCTCCAGAGAGCGGACAAAAAGAAGCCATTTTTATGACTTTTTCAATATCTGTATTATTCTCGGCCAACCCTACGACATTCCTATAATTAGAATCATCCATAACAACAATACTATCAAAGTGTTTAAAATCTTCTCTTTTGAATTGCCGGGCCCTTGAAGGTAACTCAATTCCTCTTTTAAGAGCATGCTCACGCATACGAGGGTCGGCCCTCTCCCCTGAATGAACGGAGCTGGTTCCCGCAGAGTCGACCTCAAAACTATTACTGAGCCCCTTTTCCTGGATTAAATGAAGGAAGACTCCCTCAGCAGCTGGAGAGCGACAAATATTGCCCAGACAAACAAATAAAACTTTCATATCTTCCCCCATGAGTGGCCGAAATTTATTCTATCGGGTATGGATAGGATAAGGAAATTCATTAAAAAGGAAGACTTATGGCCGTTCGCGAAGTGTTAAAAATGGGGCACCCGACTCTTAGAGTCAAAGCAGAACCCGTCTCAGCTGAAGAGATTCAATCGCGAGAATTTAAAGACCTTATCCAGGACATGTTTGAAACCATGCAAGAGGAAGATGGCATTGGTATCGCCGCTCCTCAAATTGGAGTTAGCAAACAAGTGGCCATTGTAGGAGTTCCAAAAGATAACCCACGCTACCCCGATGTTCCTGAAGATGAAGAAGAAGATGACTTTGATATCCTCATTGTTATCAACCCAAAAGTTACCGTATTAGATAAGACACCCAGTGGTTTTTGGGAAGGCTGTTTAAGCGTTCCAGGACTTAGAGGCTATGTTGAGAGACCTTCAAAAATAAAAGTTGAATTTACGAATCCCTTGGGAGAAACCGAGGTCCTAGAGGTTTCAGGCTTTGGTGCAACCGTCTTTCAACATGAGCTCGACCATTTAGATGGAGTTCTCTACGTCGACAGAGTGGCCGATACTACAAAGCTCTCCTATATGGATGAGTTTATGGAATTTCACGATACTGACATAGAAGACGAAGAGTAGCGGTGGAAGTTCAGGCCATTGGAACCATCCATAGCCCTTTTAAACAAAAACTCGGCGTTCCTCGCCAGCCGCTCCTATGCCCTAGTGTCACAGGAAAAATCATTTTAGAAAGTACTTTCGCCAGAGAAGATACTCTCAGAGAACTTGATAGCTTTAGCCATCTTTGGCTTCTTTATTGGTGCCATAAAAGTGACTCTTGGCGTGAGACGATTAAGCCTCCTCGCTTAGGAGGCAAGAAAAAGGTGGGTTTTTTGGCCACCCGTTCACCTCATCGCCCTAACCCCATTGGGCTCTCCCTTGTAAAACTTGAGAGGATTAATGAAGATTTTTCTATCGATATTAGTGGCATCGATATATTAGATGGAACACCTCTTATCGATATAAAGCCCTACTTACCGATGTGGGATTCTGTCCCCGAAGCTAATAATGGTTGGGTGGATCAGACGCCAATTCTCAAATCCCTCCAAGTTGATTTTTCCCGACTAAATGAAACAGAATTAAAACTCTTAATGCCTGAAGAAAAACAACTACTTATTGAAACACTGGGTTGGGACCCAAGACCTGCTTATACAAAAGACGAATCTCGTACCTTTATCCATCAAGTTGGACCCATTGAAGTCACTTGGATGAAGGACAAAGAGACCATTTTCGTTTTAAAAATAAAGAAACAATAAGTTAGCCTAAGTCTTTAAAATCACAAAAGAAGTCTCCTTTATTCTCCTCAGATTCTGACAGTTCTTGCCGATAAGCTCAACGAGGGTGAAACGGTATTGGAAACAATCAATAAACATAAATCATTCAATTTATTTTTTACTGGTATTTGGTTACTAGTGGCCTCTCACATAAGTTACAACAAATACCAGCAGACACAGCATCAATCCTATTGGGCCAGTAAAGAGTACGACAATAGGGGCAGGACTCCGAGTGCTGTGCTTGATTTTGATCCTGATAGTCTTGAGATTTATAGAGACTTCTTCTCCTACATTACTTATCAAAAATATTTAACCTATGATCTAAGTCTGAATTTTAGAACGGATAAGGATGAAGAGCATCTCAAAGACAAATTTAATCTTTCCTTAAGAAACTCAATTCGAAACACACTCATTCAAAAAACACCTAAGGCAACGGAAGAAGGCATTGAGTCCCACGACAAGGGTCTGGTGTCCCTGATCAAAGAAAATCTTATTCAAGAGCTTACAAAAAACTTTCTTAAAACAATTAAGGCCTACAAAATAGTAAATGGAACCTTTCAAATTGATTTAAATTTTACACCTCGGATAAACTCAGAATTGAATTTTAACGAAGAACTCTCAAGTAACCAGCTTGTAAATTGGTCTCAAACAAGTCGATTAACAGATGCCATTAACGAAGTCGAAATACCTTTTCACCAAAAAGTTTTTGAAATACCAGTGCCTGCCACAACTGAAACCTATCAATATAAAGGCGGTCAAATCACGATTTGGTTTAAAACCTTAGATACTACGCCCCAACTTCATTTACCGAGTCCTTCAAAAAGAGGGGTAAAAGGCTTTATCCGCCTTCGTCGCTATTTTCGTGCACCTGATATGGCCAATAATGAACCTCATATTCTCGATGAAAACTTTCGTCTAAATATGGTGCACTTTAAGACATTAGAAAAACGTAATCGCCACGATAAGAATGAAAACTTTGTGACCATCGATCTTTATAAGGAATTTGATCTTGAAAATCAGACCCCTCGCCTAGACCGTGTTGAACTGCACTTTGGTAAAGTGCTCCCTGATAACTTTCATACCACGAATCTCATTGGCAGCCTCTTTGCCTATAAAGATAATGTCATAGAAACCAGTGAGCTCAATCTTCATGGCGCTCTAAAGTATGGTGACAAAGATGTTCTCTTTGTTAGTAAGCTTGAAAAACTTGTCTTTGATTTTAAAACAGGCGAATTTAGTAATAATTCAAAAATGAAAACTGTTTTTAGGAACTCTGACCTACGAGGTCCTCACCTCGGACAGGCCCAGCACAAAGTATACAATAAGCTCCTTCATGAATACGGTCTTGAATTAATTAGAAGTTTTCATTTAGGTGAGATCCATTCAAAATTTGGAGGGAGAAAATGAGAGCACTCAAACTCATTTGTCTCCTCACAATCAGCCTTCACCTAAACGCGCGCGAGTTTCCCATCGTTGATCGAGTTTCAACTCAAAATCAATATTTAGAAGTCTATCCCTTATTATTTAACGTAAAAGATATCAATCAAAAGAACTTTTTTAAGAAGAGACTGAACAAATTAGATAGCAAGAGTAAAAGTGAGGCCCTCAGTATGATCGAGGCGCTTGATCCCTTTCTTCCAAAGCAATTTTTAAAAGCCGTAACTTATTACCGCTATTTTTCCCCCTCCAAAGAAAAGCTATCAATTGTATTAAGCTATATTCTCATGAATAAGTTGCTCATTTTAAGAGACGCCATTGATCACCCTCAAACAACAAATAAGCAGGCCCTCATTAATATCTTAAGAGGTCTTACAGAACACAGTGAACTCAATACTGACAATCTCTTTGGGATTATGAACCCACTTGTCGAAGAAAAAGCACAGCTTATTAGTGACATCGAAAATAATGAGGCCTTCATTGAGGCATTAAAAAACACCAAGTCATTTACCTTTAATCTAAAAAAATATCTCAAGGGCAATGATCAATACTCTCTTAGCTCCTTAGGATTTATTCCGGGTAACTATGTTGAGGTGATCAGTGAGAATAAGGTCGATATCGATCGCATCAACTGGCTAAATGAAAGGATTATCTTTCGCGGTGGTGTTCTTGACATGGATGCTCCCTACATCGAAATGCCAATGCGTCCAAGAGATGATGGCCACCCCGTTTTTAGGGAAGACCCCATTTTCATGAAAATCCGTGACATGATTATGACGGCGCAGGAATCCATCTTTATCGATATCTTTCTCTTTGGTGGAACTATTGGCGCGACTCTTAGTGAGTTTCTCATCGAACAAATCAATGAAAAGGCGCGCACAAATCCTAACTTTAAAGTCTTGATCCTTCACGATTTTGCTACTCATTACAATATGATCGAAGAGATGATGCCGGTCTTTAATTATTTAAAAGAAAAAAGAGAAAAATCAGAGCGACTAAAAAAACACTTAACACTTCTACAAGCAAATATTCAAAGGCATCCTTCAGGAATTCCCTTTGGTCTATCAAGTAAAATTCCAAAGGATGAAGAAACATTCTCTGTCCTTGAGTCCCATCATACTTACTATGAATCGAAAATAGATCACTCAAAGGTGATCGTAATCGATGGCAACACAACTCATCCGCAAGCCTACTTTGGCTCTAAGAATTGGACCGATCACTCGGGAGGCTATTATTATGATGATGCCCTCCTTATAGAAGGACCGGCTGCGGCCCTCGTTCAGCATAGTTACTACAGAGATATTGAAGCTGCACTTACCGAAGACGAAAATGAATTAAAGTGGTTCTATTTTAAGGAGCAAGGATTTTCAAATAAAGAGTATCTCCCCAATCGAGAAAAAATCCTAAAAGACTTTAAAGTGACCCAAACTCATATTCCTCACAAAGGCTATACGACTGTCAGGCTTGCTGAGGCGGACGTAAATGGGACCATTAAAAATGTTCGAAATATTTTAATCGATATGATCATCAGGGCCAAAAAGACGATCTATATGGAGCAACTCTTTCTCTATGACAAATATATTGTCGATGCTCTTATCAAAAAGAAGATTATTCAATCCAATGTAGACATCAAAATCCTTATTGATCACAATGAAAATTTTGGTATGAATGGATTACCTAACACGATTTTCTTAAAAGAGTTAAAGCGATTTGGGATTCAAATTAGGGCCCGAAAAACTTTTGGCGTGCTTGCTCAGTTTCCAGATGGCACCAGTCAAGAGTATCACCAAGAAAACCATCGAAAAATCACCTCTGTTGACGGTGAAGTTCTTCTTGGGGGCAGCTCAAACTTAAATCCTGATACATTACAAGGAAGCTTTCGAGAGTTTGGGGCCCAGGTCTTCTCTCAAGATGAGGCCCGCAAATTTGATCTTCGTTTTATGAAAGATTGGTTAAACCCAGATAAGACAATGGATCTTGATATTGAAAACTTCAAGGCCCAAATTGGCGGCAAGGTTCTTAATACGAAAACGTCTGGTTTAATAAACGATATAGGCGCTCAACTGCTGCGCTCAAAAGATCTCATTGAAAAACGCCACTAAGGATCAGTACTACAGCCTGAATCCCCTCCTTGAAGCTTAAAGGCTTCGGGTTTCTTCTTCGCCTCTTCTATTTGTTTTTCTAGGTCTTCTTCGGTGTCACATGATTCATCTTTTTTCTTATCAAACACAACATCTGCACTCGGCTCGATCTTTTGAACTTCACTAGTATCAGCAGCAACCTTTGTTTCCTGCTGACAAGATAAAAGCACCAGGCTCAAAAGAAAGAATAAATGGTGAAATTTCAAATGGACCTCCTTTTTATTTTTTAGAATAATCTGCCATCGGCATTTTCATTAGTTTGCGATAAATACTCCGCGGTAAGCGTCTAAGAATATGCATAACCAAGGCCATCTGCCACGGAAATATATACAAAACCTTCTTCTTATCAATGGCCTTCTTAATCTTCAAAGCCCCTAACTCACAGCTCATGAGAAAGGGCATAGAGTGATCATTTTTCTTCGTTAAGGGCGTATCAATAAAGCCCGGACAAATCGTTGTCACATCAATGCCCCAATTGGGTAAATCAAGAGCATAACTTTCACAAAGATGAATTAAGGCGCCCTTGGAAGCACTATAGGCACTTGCTCCCGGGAGGCCGACATAGCCCGCAATGGAAGCAATCGCAACGAGATGACCGCTTCCTTGTTCTTTAAAAATTTCCATTGCGGGAAAGAAAGTATTTATGACGCCCAAAAGATTAGTGTTAACAATAGACTTTGAAACCTCTTTATCTGGCCAGCGACTCTTTGAACCGTGGCTAATCCCAGCATTGGCCACAACAACATCGAGACCGCCTTTAGCAAAGTCTTGAATGGCTTTTTCAGTAGCAACTTCATCAGTCACCGAAAGTTCATAAGAATGTAATAAGGGATATTCTTCTTTGGCAGTTTTTGGCAGTTTCTCTAAGACCCTACCACAGACAGCGACACGATGACCTTCTTTTAAAAAAAGCTTCGCCAACTCCCATCCAATTCCCGTCGTTCCACCCGTTATAAAGTAACTTTTCATTCGCAGCAACTCGATGGTTTCTTCCCCTTAAGTCGAGGTTTTATTTTTTCTTTGTAAATTCCCTTGAGAATTAAAAAGCTCAGGGCAATTCCCATTAAAATATCAAGCTTACTTTGATGAGCATCGTGAAGTTTTTCAATTTTAAAAAGAGTCGACCATTCATTGGCCACATACATGTAATCAATAAGGAAGCTCATACCAACGGCGACTAAGGAGATGGCCATGACATTGATGAAAATTCCTTTTTTACCAATATATTTTTGAAGAACAGCAATATTTGTAAAGTTCGTGGCAGGCCCCACGAGAAGAAATATTAAGGCCGTCCCTGGTGACATGCCTTTCATCATCATGCTCGCAGCAATTGGCGTTGAAGCAGACGCACATATATAAAAAGGAATTCCAAAGGCCAAAACCATAAGACGCTGTCCCCAACCAGGAATCAACTCAAAAATATCAATGGGGAGATAGAGGTTCATAAGGGCGCCGACAAAGAGTCCAATAAACAACCAGGAAGAGAGATCGTCTGAGAGGTCACCAAATGCGTAGGAGAGAATATTTTTAATGGGATTTGTGGGCTGCTCATCATGAGAGTGACTATGCTCCTTTGAGCAAGAGCTCACCGGCTCCACACTAACCAATTCTTCTGCGTTCCATAGATTTTGACCAATGCCTGCTAGAGTCGCCGTTAAAAAAGCAGCGATGGGTCTAATGAGCGTCATCGGCAAATCCATGACCCCATAAGTCATTACCATAGAATCAATTCCAGACTCTGGAGTTGAAATTAAAAAGCTCGAGGTGGCTCCATTACTGGCGCCTTCACGCTTTAGGGTAACGGCGGCTGGAATCACGCTACAAGAACACAGCGGCAGTGGAACCCCAAAGAGAGCGGCTTTGAGGATAGGTGCAAGACCTTTGCCCGCAAGATGGCGCTTAATAACGCTTAAGTTCAGGTATTGGTGAATGATCCCAGAGGCAAGAAACCCAAGCAATAAATAGGGTGCGGTTAAAAGAATGTAACTCCATAAGGCCTGTGCCCATTCCCAAATAATCATTATTTTCCTCATTCTAGGGGCTCAACATAAGAGTAACTCGTCTCTAGGCCTTATAAAATAGGCAAAGAGCTAATATCTAGAAAAAGTACCTAAGACCTCTTTTTTCTTGACTGAAAAGCCTCGAAAACCTAATATCCATCTTACGAATTTTTTGCGGGGGCGTAGTTGAGTTGGTTACAACGTCGCCCTGTCACGGCGAAGGTCGCGAGTTCGAGTCTCGTCGCTCCCGCCATTAATTCGATTAAAAAAGCCGTCTTTCTGAGACGGCTTTTTTTTGCCCAAAATACTAACTTCCACAACATTCCTTGCTCGCAATGAAAAAGCTAACGCTTTCACAATTCGCCAAGGCACCTGTGCTTCAAGACTCTCCTAGATCTAAATGAGAAATACTTAAGGAATTATTCTATCTTTAGTTTTTGTAACACCATTTAATGATCTTCTTTCGAGATAATCAAAATCGCAATTACTCTCATGAAGAAAGTGAATCTTTAGGAAATGATAGAGGCTCAGTCGATTAGGTACTGAGCCTCTGCATTATAAAACGTTATTTTCTGTAAAGGATTTGAACGGCGTTGCTTGTCCTGTACTCACCACCATTATCCCAATTCAGATTCATTTTCATTGTTCTAAAGACCACAACTTTATTATTGTCTTTTGCAATGACTTTATAATCACGCTTTTGAGCAGGATAGCAGTCGAGAATTCCATCAATACACTGTTGAATTTCTTCTTCTGTATTAAAGAAACCAAATGATCTATCCTTTGGCATCCATCTGGTCGCCTCAATCCCTGATGCATTTTGACTCCAGTTCCATACAACATCAGAGCTTGTGTCAGAGTAAGCATCATAACTCGTAAAGCCACCAAAACCGTTCTCATTAAAACGGAGAAGAAACTCATCACCATAGTAAGTGCCAATTCCAAAAGAAATGCTGTTATAAGTTCCACTTAGGTCCAATGCAGCCGTTAATACATTTTCATCTTTTACGATGATCCCCTGACCAAGACCCGCAAGTTGCCCTGTACCGTCAAACTTCTGAGCAATGAGAAGCTCATAACCAGCATGTTCAGCAAGACGAGAAAAAACCGTGAATGAGCCATCCATAAATGTCGCTTTTAAGGCCCCGTCTTTTTGGGTAAGGGTTTCCATTGCAGGTTCAACATCACGAGGAGAAAGGTCTTTGACCTTATTACCTTCTAGTACTTCCACGTAAGCGACTTCAAGACCAGTGGAAGGAAGGACTACTTTGTCACCAACCGCAATTCTTGTTTTCATTTTTCTTGGTTGATCAAGTTTAGTGTATTGCTCAGGAAAAAGTTTGGATTCTGCCTTACAATCAACCCTATCTTGCTCACCTGGGACACGAAAGGTGTAACAGGCTGTAGAGTTTTCTTCTATCTCATAGGTGTCAGTTCCTATTTCAGTAAGGGCCATCTCATTAATTTTGAATTCAGCGTAGACCTGCTCCATCACCTGAGAATAGGGGTTAAAAATAATAGGCCAACCAATATTTATGATAGGTTTTCTTAAGTTAATAATGAGCTTATCCCCATCCTCTTTAAAACTTCCATACCCTGCACCATTGTAGTCAGCAACAATAGCTGTACCATGCTTATCATTAAGGTCTACTTGATAGACAAGTGTTCCTTTCGATTCAAAGCTAGCTAAAGTTTTACTGCCATTCCAAACATTAAAGGCCATTGACTGACCTGTAGCAAAAAGACTCGCACATGCGATAAGTGACTTAAAGTTCATCTAATTCTCCTCTATATATTTTGGCGAAATCTATCAAAGAAATGTATCAGCAAGGAAAACTGTGTAATTTATTTAGGTTGGAATATCTCTATTTTCACAAGCGAGAATCATTTGGCTCAGGCGATCACTGAGGGAGAAAGGGTCACCACTTTTAGAGTCAATTGTATTCAAAATAAAGTTGCCTTTTTTGCCCAAAATACTAACTTCCGCGACATTCCCGAACCCCGTTGGTGGCATTTTGATTACCAAAATTACAAGCTTCCGAGCTCATTTTTTTCTGGAGTTTGAGAAGGTTCAAGGATTGATGTGCAAAGATATAGACTATGACTACTTGTGTTGATATTGATAAAAAACAATTTAACCTAAGGTCAGCTATGCAATATCTATCAAAGATTACATTTTTTATCTTCCTCATTTTTACCCTAAGCTGCTCAAATTTAAAAATAGAGAATCCTAAATTTGAAAAACTTAATCAATTCTTAGAAACAGTATCAACGCACAAAAAAGCCATAGGAACGGTTTTGATTCTTGAGAAAGGTAAAATAATATATAATAAAACCTATAGTTTTAAAGAAATGCCAACATCTCCAATTTATAGAATTGGTTCTATATCAAAAACATATACTGCCGTTATAATTGCAAAATTAGTTGAAGATAAAATGCTTAAATACAATGATGTCTTATCAACTTATTTTCCAACAATTCAAAATGCAAAAAAGATTACAATTGAGCAGCTCCTTCAACACCGCTCAGGTTTAGTTAATTTTACAGATACAAAAGACTATATGAGCTACGCTGAAAGCCCTGCAACGGAGCAGCAACACATAACGAGAATCGTAAAAAATGGGACTAATTTTAAGCCTAATCAGAAACATGAATACTCTAACACTGGATATGTGCTTCTTTCGCTAATCGCTGAAAAAGCATCTGGAAAATCATATTCCATGCTTCTAGATCAATACATTGTCACTCCTTTGAAATTAAAAAACACATATGTATTTAATGCAGATGAACGTAAGCGCAATGAAGTAATTAGCTTTGAAAAAAGAGAGAATTGGGCTCCCTCTACCAATACGCACCAATCAGTACCCCTTGGTGCCGGATCAATAGCCGCAAACGCTGAGGAAGTTGCAATATTCTTCCATGCTCTTTTTAATAACAAATTAGTAAATAAAAAATCCCTCGAGAAAATGACAAAAATGAATGAAGGCTATGGGCATGCTTTATTTCAAATACCATATGGAAAAAAAATAGGTTTAGGACATAATGGTCGCATTGACGGTTTTAGTTCAATCGCCGCCTATTTTCCAGACTCAAACATTGTTTTTATTCAAATCTCAAATGCTTCATCCATGAACATGAACGATATCTCATTAGCAACATTGGCTTCATTTTATGGGGACAAATTTGAGTTACCAAAATTTAAAATTATAAAAACGATATCATCTAGAATATTACAAGCGTATGTTGGAAAGTTCGTAGCAAAAGACTTCCCTCTCGCCATTAAAATTTCTATTAAAAACGGCAACTTATATGGTCAAGCCGATGGTCAATCTGCCTTTCCCTTGGAGGCTTATTCTAAAACAGAGTTCTCCTTCCCATCAGCTAATATAGATATAGTCTTCAAAAAAGATGGAACATCTTTTGATTTTTTTCAAGGGAAACATTTTACTTTTAATAAAGTAGAATAAATTAACCAATCACAAAACTTATTGTTTGTTTTATCGAGAAAAAGAGAATCAAGACTAATCCTGTAGGATAGTGAGTGATTATGACTATCTAATAACAGTCTTTAAAACCGACAAATTAATTAGATAAGTCTTTTAGGGTAATTTCAAGATAATCGCGAGCTTCTTCTTTTGGAAAGTGAAGTGTGGCAACAATGGATAATTCAATATTCTTAATCATTTGATAGGTAGAGATAAGTAGACTCTCATCAGAGTTAAAATCAACTTTACCATATCCTTTGAAAAAACTTTCCTCACTCCCCTTAAAGACGTCGTTGGCATTGCGCCAAAACATCAAGTCATAAAGAGGATCCCCCGCAATGGACCACTCGAAATCAACGACACCTGTGATCTTCTTTTCATCAAATAGTAAATTTCCGAAATGATAATCGACGTGTACAAGACTTGCCTTTTTAACAGTATTAATCAACTCTGATCTAGAATGAAGTTTTGAGATAAATTGCTTTTCTTGTGTAGGAGAAAAGAGCTCAAGTTTTCTTGCCTCAGATAATAAAAATTCTAACTTTGCCTCTAAAAAATCAAACCAAAATTTGGTTTGAGGCAGAGGTCCCCTATTTGCAAGCTCTCCAAAATAGTCAAATTTGATAGAATGGAGCTTCTTAAGTAGCGCCCCTGCTTCTTCTGCCAAACTTATCTGTGTTTCCCTGTCTAATTTACTCCAACAAGACTCGAGGTTATCACCGGAAACTTTTCGGGAGATGAGTATATCGTAATCGATTATATCTTTATCTGTATCGAGTATCACCCTATCGGGCACTGGAAACTTTAAATCTTTTAATAAATCAAAAACAAATTTTTCCCTCTGATACTTTGGAAGGCCCGGGTCGCGAGCATTAAAGCGAATTACGTATTCATCATTTACAAAAAAACATGGATTAACCCACCCCTCAGTATCCATAATGATAGATGAGACCCTCCCAAGCTTATGCTTATTCAAAAGATACATAATTACAGAGCTACAGTTCTCTTTAATTTCTTGGTGATTATGAGTTCTCATAGGTTTAAATTAACACTAAACAGATAGCTTTGGTATCGCGTCTTTACGCTTCCGCCATTAATTAAGACTCTTGAGCGAAGTACCTAATTTAAATAGTGATCTTTTTTTTGAAGTGATGATAGAGGTAAAACAAAAGCCAAAGAAGCGATGAGGCAAGGTGAAGATATTTATTGAGATCAATAAAGAATTGGTTTTTAGACACGATCAAGAAATAGCCCGAAAATGTCATGATAAGAAAGCTCGCGAGAAGCCCAATTCCTGAGATACGCTTAAAACGGGTGGTGGCCTTTAGTTTGACATAAATATGCTCTCGCCACAGGAGTCCAATAGCAAACACAAGGGCAGGAACGACGAGGATATGAAAGGCCTGCCAAAGACCCTGACTTGAGTGAGGTCGAAGCCCATAAGGGGTTTCAAGCTTAAAGTATTCAATGACAATAAAATAACCAAGACCACTAAGGATACTTAGATAGGAAGCAAGATGAGTAAAGGAATAAACTCTTTTCATTTCTTTGCTGAGACCTGTTCCTTTTTCAAGACATCGTGAAGATGCAAGACTCTTCTTGAGGCGTTAACGACAGCGTTGGTCGACAGAGTCGCACCAGAGAGACCATCAATCTCATAATTTAATCTCATTTTCTCAAAAGCTCTCTTATTCACCACCTGCTTTATCCAACTCTGAGGCGGGATATATTCAGAAGGTTCCATAAAAGAGCTAATTCTGAAATTTTCAATTTTATTATCTTCATCAATGACGACGACCACAGTCTCATTCAAGGTTCTTACAATATGGCTATCGATATAAACGGTTTTCGTGCTCTCTTTACAAGTTACATGATAGCGTAAGGCCATCTTTGAGTAGAGACTTAACCCCGTATCTTTTTCAATCTTGTCCTTTTGTTCTTGAGTGAGAAAAATATTCTCTTTTCTCTGCTCACACTTTGGGAACAATTCATCAAGCGTCTCTTGGAAAGGAACATTCTTTCCAAGAGCAAAAGGAATGCTTAAAGCGAGAAAAAAATTAGTAATTATAACCAATACCCAAGCCAAAAATCTTCTCCCCTGATCTATCCTCAGTCCTCTCCCAGGTATAATCGAATTTAAAAATGAGACGATCAAGAGGAAGGTATCCTATACCTGCAACGATATGTTCATAGTCGAGAGCACCACTTTGTGTAACCCCGACAGGAACTTTATACTGCATATCTATGTTTTCGTAACGAAAAAATGGCTGTAGGACATTGGTACCAGAAAGCCCCAATTTGTATGTATATTCAGCATAGTAGCCTCTTTGAGTATCCGCTAAAGAAGCACTATTGTTCACGTTCCACTCTCTTACATCATGAAATTGATTTTGAACGCCTAGAACTCGCAATTTATGACCCCAGCCCTGGGCCTCCATGTGTAACTCCGCCATGGTTTGCCCCAACTGATCGTTTGCACCAGAAGCGTTTCCTTTTAAAATAGAGCCCCCCAAAGACAACCAATTATTAACCTGATGATCTAAGCGCAAAATGGCGACAGCGGAAGAGGCGCGCTGGTTCTTATCCTTATCGGCACTTGCGATATAGAATCCTCCCCTCTTTCTTCCTCCTCTATTAGACGATGAGCTGAAGTCATCAGCATTCATGCCGTTCATGACATAGAATTTATAAGTCGTATTCCCAAGAGAACCAAAGATCCCCGCCCCTAATTCACGCCAAGTCGTAGGGATCAAAACAGTTTCAAGTTCAGGTCGTGAAACAGAAGGATAAAGTACTGGCTCATGAAGTTCGTTAAGAAAGCCCATGGGGTGAAGGAGTAGACCAGCTCTAAAGTTAATATTTTGAGAATGAAGATAATCGACATAGAGAAACTCAGTGTAGACCTGGCCCACATGTTCAATTTCTAGCTCCATGTTGGCGAGCCATTTATCATTAAATTTGTAACCAAAATAAAGAATGTTTCTGAGAACTTCTGTGGTTGGATTCTTATTCGTTGACGCTCCTGACTGGTTAAATTCAGCCGTATCAAAGTAAGTCATCTCAGCATAACCACCAATCGAGAGACCCTGAGGAATATGATAAATTTTTGAAGCTGAGTTACCTAACCCAAAGACACTTTCATTTTTAGAAACATTTGTCTGGTAGGCCTTGAGAGCATTAATCTCATCGGCCAAGATCTCAACTCTTCTATTTACCTCTTGAACATCGAGTTTACCCTCTTGCCCAAAAGCGGTAGTTGCTAAAAAACTTAATAATATAAAAGCGTGTAACTTCATTGTTTCTCCAGACAAAAGTTCTATATGCCAAACTTTAATCACAGGAGCCAAACTGTCAAGTTAAACCTTCCAAATAAAGGCCCAGCTGGTAAACAAAAAAAAGTTACTAGAAAGGAGGATTTTACAATTACGGCTTGAAGACCCATTTTTGACAATTAAGTGTACCTTCTCTGATGAATCTTGCCCTTACAGACTAAAACCTAAAAAAGTCGATATTTAGGCAGCAAGTCACTTCGGGAGCAGCTTTGGGTGCTTCTTCATAAAGTTCTTTAATCATTTCAACAAATTTGGCCCTCAATTTAACGGCAAGGTCCTCACTTATTACCATCGGGGCAACAAAGAAAAGGTCCTCTGGATTATTATTGGAAAAGGAATCAATGGCTTTGAGCCTCCAATTCTTACGATGAGAGTGCACTAAGGAGCTTTCTTTAGAGAGATAAGTAGATCCAATTCCGAGATTAAGGCCCTCTTTATTTTTAACGAGAAGATTATTTTTAATCAAGAAATTCACCTTCTCTTGTAAAATATGAGGAGGAAGAGAATAGAGCTCTTGAAGATCTTCAATCGTTTTTACTTCTTCAAGGGCACAACTTTGACGTATCGCTGAATAAATCCAACTACTATAGAACTCAGTTTTTGATTCTTCTGAGACCTCATTTTTTTTGGGCAGATGATTTTTTAGGTTAAGGGCCCTTGTTTGTAACTGAAATATTTGTTGATTATAAAAGTCACGAAGAGTTTTATTACCGGCCCTCTGCTTACTTAAAAGTGCTACAAAGTATTCCGTCTCTAGCTCATTAAGTTCAAAAAATTTACACAAAAGTATTGCATGATCAAGTTGGAGATCTTTCGCTCCTTTAAAAATCTGTGAAACTAACACAGAAGAAACTCCTAATGCTTTTGCCATCTTCCCAAAGAGCCCTCGCCCCCCCTTGGGATAAGTCGAAGCCAGGTTAATAATGTATTCTTTGTAGTCTAGATACTCATAAATAGAAGGTCTCGTTTTAATGCTCATTTAGTTTTAATTTGTTCAAAGTATTCATAGACTCCAAAGAAAAGGAGATTTATTTTATCATGCCCCCCCATGGTGTCGAATTCATTAATAAATGTATCCATATAAAGCATTACGTCTCTACGGTTTGTCAGTCCAACTTGAGTTTGGTCATTATCTAAAATACCTCGAATCCTATCCAACTTATTTTGAATCTCCATAAGAAAACTGTTCATCTTTTGGGTAAAAGACTCTCCCACAGCCGAATTGACACTTCTCATCCCCTTCAATACGAAGATTTCCTCCTCTGTAAAAACATCAACTCGAGGAATAATAAAAGAGCCCCATTGATTTTCAAAATGAGTTTCAATATAAAGTTTTAGTTCATTATAGGCTTTATCGAATGCTTGAACTTTTTCAAATGGATATAGAAAAAGCAATTCATCTCGTGAAATAACCTCTTCTCTGAGGATATCCAACAACTCTTTTTCAAAAAGAAAGTTTCTAAATATAAATCCTTCAATAAAATTAGAAGTATGACCAGTATATACATTTAGCCGATAAAAAATTAAATCGAGCTCCAAGCGCCTCTTATTAATATCTTCAACAAGTCCCGATATACTCTTAAAAACTGAGGAATATGAGTGAATTATATAAATTTCAAACTCTTTAGCCTGTTTTTCATTAGTCCCAAACATATGAGATATCTCATGAAGAACAACGGCAAACATCGTCTTAAGTAGTTCATTTTTAGGGATTTTCAAAAACTCACTTTTAGAAAGACACACTTTAGCTTTTAATGTGAACTCTGATACCGATCCAATTTTTTCTTGGCCAAAAGCATCAAAGCATTTCTCCTTAAATTCGAAAAATGTATTCTTTAAAAAATCTAGCATTCTTGGATAATGATTCAGACTGACTGTTTCACAATTTAAAAGGTCAATCTCCAAAGCCTCTTGAGAATATAGATTTTCGACACCCTTATGGTAAAAACGACAGGCTTTATAATTATCGATTAAAGTTTCAAAACTATCTCCAATCATCATTTGAAGAACTGCCTCATTTGAAGATTCGATACGTCTTGCCTTCAAACGATGGATAGGTGTCACCCTAAAAGACCCCACGCTATCATTATATAATGACCTTAATGATTGATTGGGATATTGATCTCTTAACCTACGGACAAAGTTTTTTCCTTCCTCTTTTGTGGTAATGGCCTCTAGTACGATTTTCAAACTTGACTGAAGGTCAATTTCAGTTGGATAAGTTATATTAGATCCACCACCATCAATATTTCCTCCTCCACTTCGAAGGATATATTCAATGATTATTCTATTTTGACTCTCAATCTGTTGAATCAATTCTCCACGACGAAGAGGAAGGTCCCCACTGATATCAGAACTTATGTCCTCCTCTAGGCCATAAGAAAAGCTATTCGATATTAGCGCGAGGAGAAGAAAAATCGCTTCAAGAATGTCTTTCATAACGTGCGAGACTACCATGCCTAGGAGATAGGAAGGCTAAAAATAGGTCGAAACTATAATAATTTCAAGGTGCTTAAGAATTAGTCACTTTATAACTCTTCGAAATAATTATCCTAGGCATCTTGAAAGATGCCTAGGAAGAAGATAACCTTATTTTGACAGACAATCCTTATCAATAATAAAGCTTTCCTTCTCATAAGTTGAACAACTCAGTGCCTTCAGGTTTCTAAAATAATGTGCATTCCTTTCATGAATTCTATATTCATTTGGGGTTTCTAAAACCTGAAATCTCTCTCCGTTACTCATAACTTGGTACCGCACTTCCCTTTCCTGTGCTCCAATCCACTTGGATATCCTTGAAGTATCAGCTAATAAGTGCCTAAGCTTCCCTATTCGTCCATCAGCTTTAGGGTCGTCAGCCTCTGGCTCGTCTTTCGGTGGATCATCAGGAGAGACATCGTCATTATCTGGGTCACTATAATCGATACATCCATCTTGGGTACAAACGAGAAAAAAGTCCGGATTAAGGTCATTTAACCTAAAATCCTCACTATCCAATGTTCTAGGCATGTGTGGCCCGATAATCCCTGGAGGACGTCCCTTTATAGATATAGAAAGAGTTGATAGACTTAAAAGAGCAAGGGTTAAAGTCACTATAGTTTTCATCATTTCTCCATTTATTGTTAACGATCGCCTGCAAAGAGGTCTGAAGTAAAATTACAGAAAATGGTGCTAATTAAATAGATTTTTATGGTTAACAATAAGATCACTTTGTTAACGACTGGTTAATCTTCTTAAATTAAAGACAACCTTAAAATTATTACACCAGCGATGTCAGAGGCATAAAATCCAAGATTATGGGAGCTCTTATTACCAATAATAAGGTCTAATAAATTGTTTTAAAAGAATATTTGAGTAAGATTAATAAATAATATAATTTCACATCGGTGCCAACAATAGAAAGTCATTCTAGAGAACATACTTTAAAACTTACGCTTGATATTATTGTTATAAAAATCATCAATGCGTTTTTGGTAATAGGCTTTCCACTGTTAATTCTAAGCTTGGTTCGAATCCTAAATGTCGGTTTTTTAGGAGTAATGGCCTTGCATTTAGTCTTATATGCAATTCTCATTTTTTGTTATCTTTACAAGGAAAGACTTTCTTCCACATTTCTATCAAGCACCATTATTCTTATGTTTTTTCTGATAGCGATGGGTGCTTTCTATACCCATCGACTATCAATATACATGATACCTGGAACACTTCTTTCATTAAGTTTCGCCGCACTCTTGTTAAGCAAAAGAACAGGTTTTCTGCTCTTGGGATTTCAGACAATAATTTTAGTTACCCTCTCCCTTCTCTACAGTAAATCTCCGATGTCATTGTCACTCTTTGATGTCACTACTTATTGTGGCTTTAGCTCTTTTGTTATTTTGCCATAAGCAAGGTCAAAGATAGCTATTTAAAACTTATTAAAAATTTAGAAAAGAAAGAAGCAAGAGAAAAAGAAATAAATAATAAGCTCAGTCTTGCTCTGGAATCAAAGTCAAAGTTTTTGGCTTTAATGAGCCATGAAATAAAAACCCCTTTAAATGGCATCTTACTTGCTTCAGAACACTTACAAGACTTCAACATGAATCAAGAACAAAAGGAACTATTTAAAATCATTGACAGTTCTAATAAGTCCGTTCAATCATTAATAATATATTAGATCTTACAAAATCAGAGTCTGGCAAAATCATTCTTGAAAAGAAACAGTTTAATTTAAAAGATCTCGCACAAAAAATTGTTACGACTAATTCTCTCCAGGCCAAGAAAAAGGGAATCGAACTACAATTAGATTTTAATTGTATTCATGAATTCTTCATTGGCGATGAAACGCGTCTTGAACAGATTATAGTAAATATAATTTCAAACGCTCTAAAATTCACATCGAATGGTCTTATTAAAATTGACATTAAAGAAAATAAGGAAGCACTAATCGAGCTAGAAGTCTCTGACACGGGTATTGGTATTGAAGAGAGCAGAATAGAGGCCATTTTCAATGAGTTTGTACAGGAAGATAACTCTACGACACGTTTATTTGGTGGCACAGGCTTAGGCCTCACCATAACCAAGCAACTTGTTGACTTAATGGAAGGAACCATCAAAATAAAATCCCAAAAAGGTGTAGGATCTCGATTTATTATTACCATACCCCTTCGAATACCCAGAACAATAGTAAAAGAGGAAACACACAATACGAGAGAATCGTTTAATCTTCCAGGAGCGGTCATCATTTTTGAAGACAATCCGATTAATGCTAACCTACTACGAAGAAGATTAGAGAAATTTAGTATCAAGAAAATTTTTGTAGCATCAAACGGTCTTGAGGGTCTAGAAATTATGCAGGAGGAATGCTTTGATTTAGTGTTTATGGATGGTCAAATGCCAGTACTTAATGGAATCGAATCAACGAAGAGAATTCGAGAAGAACAAGTTGGTAAAAACTCTCAGGAAATTATTATCATTGGCTTAAGTGCAAATTCCTTTGAAGAAGATAAAATATTGGCGATGAAGGCAGGTATGAATGACTATCTAGCAAAACCTGTTACAAAAATTGATCTTCAAAATATCTTTTTAAAATACTTTTAAATCTTTTTTGAAAAATTTCATTTCAATTCTCATTTATAGATTTAGTTTGTCTATCCCTACACGTATTTTATAAATTCTAAGTCTTACCATCTTAAGAAAGAATACCTATATCAACAAAGGGCCATTCTCGATTGAGCAGATCATCCATTTATCAGATACGGATTAGTCCTTTTTAGGTTCTTCCTTTTGGGCCCCAGGCCTCTGCCGGGTTTTAAAACTAGGTTCTTCAATGTGGGATCTACTGATCGGTGGTCGGACGCTTCGCCTGTCTTTTGAGCTTGTTTTATTGACGCCCTTGCTGCGAACGAGAGTATAGGGAAACTGTGAGATAGCAAAACCTATGCTACGGTTACTTATACTAACTATTTTATCCCCATTTAATTTGGCGTGGATACTCCAAGATGATGTCCGTCCTCCTGTTTTTCCAGTACTACTTTCTACTTGTTTTGATAAATTGACGCCTTCTTTAGCAGGGCTCTCTTTAAATTTTAACTCTTCTAAAAATTGAGAGTCTTCAGCACCTAATGCAATGAAATACTGCCTAAGCGTAGCCTTATTATTCACCAATGTTTCATCAAGAAGCAATTCTGACTCCTCGTGATTAGGAGTATAATTCCATTCAGAATGATAATTAGGACTATTCGGACTCATGCTTCCATTGTCACTTGATTTACAAAATAAGGAAGTTATTTCGATTTTTTCTACGTTCATTTGAGAGTGATCCTTTATTAATGATTCTTTATGACAACTTATCAAAAGAAGAAGACCTGTCAGAAAATATACACAGATTAATCTCATTACTGTTGCCTCATAAATTATAATTTTAAAATTTTCTTTCTTACATTTTGTTTGCAATCTAGATAATAAATATTGCCCTCTTTAACCTTCATGATTTTTTTTAATCTCTTAAACACGGTTTTTAAATCGTTAGTCCGCTCTGTGGACAAACTCAAAGAGCACTTATTATCACTAGTAAAACGTTCAAGTTCTGTTGTTTTTTTCTCTAGCATAAGAAAGAGAGCGAATCCCGGATTTACACAGCACCCAACCCATTTATCCATGTATTCATGCTCTATTGCCAAAATAGGCGTATTTAAAAATTTGTAATCTTTTTCAAATAGGTAGTAATCGGAGTAATCGAAGCGATACTTTTCTCCAGGTCTAATGAATCCCTCTATATCTAACCTGTTGGTTAGCTCTTTAAAGTACACTCCTAACTTTTTATCTTTTTCATCGAGGCTTTCATGAGCTATTAGTCTCTTTAACAGTTCATTCGTTGATAAATCATCTGCGAATGAAAGCAAGGTATTTAAGAGAAATAAAAAAGTTATCAAAATTTTGTATGGCATCTACTACCTTTAATTATATTAGTTCATCAATGCCGGAGAAAATAAGTCCGCTATCGTAGAGATTCTTTTATAAATATTAAAGTCTAATGAATTGATTTGAAAGACTATTAGAGTAAGATAAACCCTACATAATTAACCTTTTCCAAATTTTATGAAAAAAAATATTTCAGCCTTAATATATGCACTCATTCTCTCTGCGTCTTCAACATATTTTATAAATTCTAAGTCTTACAATCTTGAGAAAAATGGGAATTGGACGTCAGTTAAGCAAAACCTTGAATTTCCCCCGATGCAGTCGGATTCTTTTGTTAAGGAGCCTTTTTCAATTAAGCATGGATTACTTAATTTAGGCTCTTGGCACGGATATCAAGAAGTTTATTTAAAGAGAGAGTACCAGGCGAAGAAGATAGAAGTCAGCTTTGAGCTTGAAGATAACTCTCATCTTATTCTTTTATTGAAAGATAAAAGTGGATTAAGATGGGGACTTCGTCTTTCAAATAATTCACATCACCCAAGTAGCCTATTAAGAATAAATGAAATCGGTAAATTTACTGAAAAAGTTCTTTTAAATATAGTTCTACCATCTGAGGTCACTCATAAGGTCTCGTTCATTAAAAATGATTTTGATTATAAATTAATACTAAATGGAAGCGAGATAGGGGTTGGCAAAGATTTGGCAAAACAGGCCTTAAAAATAGGGTTTCGTGGATCGTCTCGTTACTCCTATCTTAAAAATTTGATTATTGAAGATCAGTCAGATCTCACATTCATTGAAGACTTTTATGATTGGAGCCGAGCGTGGCTGATTTTCTTAACAAGCTTAGGCCTTTTTGGATTAGGGATTTATGCTCTTATAAAATATTTCTCTCCTCGCCTCTATGTCCTTTTAAATACCGCTACCCTCTGCCTTAGTGCAGGAGCATTTGCCGATTACTATTACTTTTCAAAATTTTATTCAATAGATGTCAATATCCTAGGAGAAGCTCAGATAGCTGCAGCAGAGGATGAGAGACAGCGAGGTCTACAGTACTTCTATAAGGAGCAAGTTCTCCACTTCAAGGAAATCCTTAATCGCAAAGAAGAGCGAGTCAATAACTTCTTTATCGGAAGTTCCCAGACCTGGGGAGAAGGCACCAGTAGCAAAAGCTCCCAGTGGGTGACTAGGTACTGCGAAGCAATCAAAGGGAGTTGTATAAACTTAGGCATAAAGGCAATAACGGCAGACTCATATTTTCCACGATACAAGGATCACCTCGTCTCCTTTAAACCAAAGAGGGTTTTCTTAATTTTTTCAACAAATGACTTTAAAAGGGAATCAAGATTTAAGGATGCTATCAACGATTTCATTGTCCTCAATAATCAGAACAACATTGAAACTATTCTGGTTCTTGAACCAAATGATCCCGATTATAGAAGCTACATAGAAAATCATGAAATACTTCGGGAGTTAGGAAAGAAACACAGTAAACTAACGATTGATATGGTGAAACCCTTTATGGAAAATAGAGACACAGGTCTTCTTTGGTGGGACTTTGTTCATCTGACAGATTATGGTCATGAAGTATTTGCAAAAGAGTTCATTAAGGCGTTCAACTAATCCAAGAATCTCTCTTTCTCTAGAGGACTTGGAATTCGACAGCTCGTTTTTTTTCCAAAGATTTTGTACCTATTCTTAGCTACAAATTTATAAATCCCATCTCGAAGTGGCCGAGGAATTAATTTAAGAATCAGAAAAATTTTTCCCAAAAGAAGAAGATCACAGAAAATTTGAATAACAGCATCTGATCTTTGATAGGAGCCATTATCAGCGTCAATATAAACGATAGACTGCTCTCCTTCAGCCAATTCAGAGAAGTCGAGATTATTCATCTTCGCCGTCACGCCTTGGATTGGCGCAAACTGAAACTTCGCCTTTTTGTCTATTTTGATCATAAAGGAGACAAAGCCGTTACAGAGATTACAGACTCCATCAAAGAAAATAATACGCTTCACTAAGGCCCCCTAAAAATTTTGGCGCTCGTTTATTAAAGTATAGATCAAATAAACCATCAAAAGAGTACCTTCTAAGTTATATCACCTCAAATTCGGTAAATATTTACAGGTCAAGGAAGTATGGATCGTAAGATTGACAAATCGGCCGTAACTTACTGAAAAAAGTCGGAGTAAGTGTGAAGCATAAGCAGTCCCTAAATCCTAAGTTAACAACTCTCCTTCTGGCCATTTTATGTCAAAGTAGCTTTGGAGCGTTTGATCTTAGAAGTCTTCAAGATGATCGTTTTTGCCAAGCAGCTTCTGTAGCCAAAAACACCGTCAATTATATGCTCTCTTTTACGGGTGAAGAATTGGCCATTAGTGTGAAAGCTGATTACTTAAAAGACACTCTCTTTCTTGGGACCCATTTTATTGTGAAAAGGAATCCATTGTCCTTTTCAAGAGAAAAACTTTTAAGCCCCTATGGAATTGGCAAGATTTCAGGCTCCAATATCTCTGATTTTAAAGTGGACGGCCCAAAGGCGTCCTTTTCCTCATTTAAAAAGTTGCCATTTTTTAACAGCTTAAATTGCTCTAATTCCGTTCAAGTTTATACATTTAAAGATTATTTAAACCTAGAAGCGTTTACTCCTTTTTTACAACTCATTGACGAAGATCGCTGCATAGATAAACCCTTTATCGTGACTCACCAAGAAGTCTTTAATTGTAATAATCATTTCGAAAGATCAACAATCATCTCCTTCTACTTTGCTGAAAGCAGATCTACTACGCGAATTTTGACTTACTCTTTTAGCGAAATGAGCAGCAAAGTCAATTTCATCGAAAGAAATGTTATGAAAGGGGAAATTAAAAAGACCCTCAAAAACCTTCCTCAAATTATTGAGAGTCTTTAATATTAAGGAGCTTTTGGGTAATCAGTATAGCCCTCGGCTCCCCCACCATACCAGCGAGACATATCATCAAAGGGAGTAAGCTCTAAGTTTTCTTTGATTCTTTTAGGTAGATCTGGGTTTGTTATGAAGGGGCGACCAAAGGCAATAAGATCTGCCGTCTTGTTTTCAATCGCCTCACTAGCATTTATGGGATTGTAACCACAGTTACCCATCACAACACCCTTATAATTCTTTTTAACGTCTTCAAGAGTATAAGGCTTTCCTTGTTCGTGAAAACCAAAGGCCAGACCATCCATGACATGAAGGTAACCTAGCTTATAGTTATCAAGTTCCTTTATGACATAGTCATAGATCTCTCTAAAGTCAGCTCCCCCCATATCGTTAAAGACTCCATTTGGAGAAAGGCGCACACCCACCTGACTTGCGGGAAAAACTTCTAATACTGATTCAATAATTTCTTTTAAGAAGCGGTAACGATTTTCAAGACTTCCACCATACTCGTCTTCTCTTTTATTTGTTTTTTCATCAAGAAATTGATTCACCAAATAGCCGTTTGCACTGTGAACTTCAACTCCAGAAAATCCAGCTGCCTTCGCACGCTCTGCTGCTCTTTTATAGTCTTGAACAACGGCCTTCACTTCGGC
>JAIPEG010000044.1 GCA_021737405.1 Bacteriovoracaceae bacterium | reverse complement strand
TAGGTAAGTATTTTTATTCTCTATGTGTAAATACTCAATTTCTGGTTGACAGGATTAGTCAAGATCGATAAATAGGGATTTCAACCAACGACTTGAATCTCAGGAAGTCTGGTCAAAGCACAAAATCCGATACAGTCCCCCCAATTTTACAAAACTAGCTCTAATTCCTAATCTCATTAATAAAAACTTCTCCGTTGGCCTACTTCAATACAGAGAAGCTTTAATCGGGATTACTCAAATCTCTTGGACTTGATTGCCTAACAAAACCACTGTCGTGCTTATGCCAATGATTTGCACCCGTCTTTTCTTCCACTCTATTGTATACGCTCTAGCACTTCATATACCTATTTTTTTCGCCTTATCCAGCCCACGAGAGTAGAAGAACTTTTTTCTTGAGGTTTAAGGTAGTACTCCAGCATTTCAAAATCATTGTCTTCCACTTCTTGAAGAAAATCTTTTTCAGAGCTGATTCTTCTATGTTTGAACATTTTCTGCCCATCAATGTCATGCCAGTCCATATCCCAACGATCAAGGCCTGTACTCCAGAGTACTCCATCCTTAAAAGTTAAATAATCTCTATCCGTCATTTCTGACATGTCATCTGCCTCAATCATTGTGTGAATAAAAGTTAAATCTGAGCATAACTCAAAAAACTTTTTCCGATGATCTCTATCAACAAGACAATGTAACAGAGAGCTATCAATTGTAAGGCTTGCTTCCATATAATTTAATTCTGTAAGATCGCATGCTTTAAAATCTGCTTTCAAATTCAAAGCATCCTTATTTTGATTGGCCATTTCAATTGCCTTAGGGCTGATATCAAAACCTTTTACATCAAAGCCCAGTTTTGCCAAGTACAAAGAAGCTGTCCCTGTACCACATCCAAAGTCTATCGCCTTTACTCCATCCTTTTGAGGGAAGTAATGATCGATTCTTTCGGCCAATGCAATATTAACCCCGTGATCAAATAATTTTTCGGGGGAATCTATTCCGTCCCAACTTACCTTGCCATTTTTAGCAAGGCTTTCATAAACTTCATCATGCATTTCAAAGTATTTCATTAAAGAATGATATCACTAGAGATCACGAGAAGTCACTACAGATCACCTGAGATCGATATGGTGGTGGAGGTAGTGATCCCCTCGTTAGTTCTTTTAATTGTTGATGTGAAATTCGAAAATACTACAGATTACTACATCGAACTAAAAAATCTCGGATTTTTTCAATAACCAGATCGTCTGAAAAACCATCTTCAATTTGGACATCTATCCCATTTTGAATTTGAAGTTTTTCATAATTACCATCTTCGATAGATTTTTTAATATCATTTAATCTCAGATGATCCTGATGACAGGTATGTCTTTTCTCCAATTCTAGTCTGCTTTTAATTCGATCAAATGATACTTCAGAGTTTACTTTGCAATATACTTGAAACAGTTTAACTTCATCTTCATTAAATTTTGAAAAAAAATCATCCTCATATTTCTTTAAGAAGGCTGACTCAAAAATATATGTACCCGAGTTCTTCGCCAATTCATTTAACAAAAGATTAAGAATTTCGATTGATGAGCGACCTAATGACTGGGTGTATTCCAAGCCTTCACCTGAGATATAATCTGCCATAAGGCATTTAAATGTATCTTTAGAAAATAAAGGCAGTTTCAATTTTTTAGAAATTGAACTGGCCAAAGTTGTTTTTCCTGATCCAGGTGGACCTGTAATGATAATAAAATTTGCCATGCAAAAGATATATCACATGAGATCACTTAACGTCACCGAAGATCATTCCAGATCACAAGAGATCGTGGTGGTGGAGGTGGTGGAAATTGAACCGACAATCTCTCCGCTGCCAGTGAAGTACTCTCTGAAAAACGACACATGTAGCCTTTGAATTGCTGTTAGAGTTACTTTTAAGATGAGCCAAATTAAATAAATGATTACCAAGGGGATTAAAAAATAACCCCATCGGAAAAATATCCATTTTAAGCACTCGATAAAAATCAATCCCAAGGTTTTATAAACGAGTGAAAAGTTCATAGGCCTTCTCCAACTTAGATGGTTTCAACTTATCTAAGAGTTCATGGCATCGATCGCGAGGACCATAATTTTTGTCGCGCTTTTCAAGCTGAAAAATCCAGTCCTGCCAAGAAATATCTAGGGCCACTAATAATTTAACGATGTACTCTTTGGGAATATTTTTCTTGTCTGACTCCATTTGATGGACTCTGCTAAAAGAAATTTCCAATAGGTCGGCCAATTTTCTTAATGAAAGATCGCCTTTTTTCCTTAAGTTCATCAAAGCCTCCGCTCCTGTTGACATCACAAAAACTCGGTTTCTTTTGCTCATAAAATACCTCCTAGTTCTGAGCAAAATATGGTGTGACGATGAGAGAATAAGGCTTTTTTGTAAGGCCGGTTATAATCACTGAAGCAGCGACTGTATCGGCTTGTACGTAATTAAGAAGTACGTAAAGTGGCATTTTGGCTAAGTGAAATGCAACGCTTTGCTTCGTTAGCCAAAATTTAGCCAATCATTGAAAGTAGTAGACAGTCAGAGACAACTTCGAGTCGAAAAATTTGATTAACTGATTGAAACCTCGTTCTCTGAATACTCCACGTATTCGCATTCAGTTCAAAAAGATAAAAAAAAGCCCTGATGAAAGTTCAATCAGGGCTTTTTTAAGTGGAGGATTCTTTAGAATCCTTAAAAATAATAACGATTTCTTATAGTTAAGTAAATCACTAAGCAAAACTAAGCATAGATTTCCACTTTTTTAGTCAAAAATATTTAAAAAAAAGCCCCCTCTATAAAGGGGCACGTATAAGAGAAAAAGCTAGTTAAATTAACCTCAAAATAGACCTATTTCTTAAGACCAATTTTACGTTTTGGTGAATTTACCCTAACACTTAAGGCATCTTCTTGTTCATCAAGTCTTTCAAAAACGATTTTAAACATTTTATTAGTGTCCCTATCAAGCTGATCTACTCTCGCTCTTAATTCCTTCTCTAAAAGAAGAAATGATCTAAGCTTTGTAAAAATCCTCATAATAGAGATATTAATTTGAATCGCTTTATCGCTTCGTAAAACACTTGAGAGCATTGCTACTCCCTGCTCAGTAAAAGCAAATGGGGCATATCTAAGCCCCATTTTTGTAGAATTGGAGGTACCAAATTGACTCCTCCAATTTGAAAGCTCTTCTTTACTGAGCTCAAACATAAAGTCTTCTGGAAATCTTGCAATGTTTCTTCTAACTGCTTTTTTCAGTGCCTTGGTTTCAACCCCATAAAGCTCGGCCAAATCCATATCTAACATTACTCTTTGTCCTCTAATGGAGTAGATCATGTTTTCAACTTCATTCATAAGCTTACTTTCATTCATGGTTGCCCCCAGACTTATTGATACTCACAACATTGTCACCAAAGGTAATACTCGAAGGAACAAACTCTAAACAATCAGTAGCTCCTTTGGTATCAACTCCGGCGAGTCTCAAGTAAATGTCCATAGTAGAAGACTTTTTCCATCCACCAATTTTCATAACTACAGGAGCAGCCACGCCGTTTGCTAGCATTTGAGTTGCAAAACAAGCTCTTAACGCATGAAACTTGACGCTTTTCATGTTGATGGATTTAAGAAAGTTTCTCAAAGGCCTCGCCTGATCACCACAATCCCAGTCATTCGATCTTGGCAAGACATACCCTTCACAAGATTCATTGATAGTCTTAAGCTCAATAATTAACTGTCTCAGGCTCGCATTAATGGGGATTGTCCTCCAGTAACGGCCTTTAGTTGAACCTGTAGTTCTTGAGTTAGATTCGTAAGAGCGATCCACTAGAATCACATCTTTCTCAAGATCAATTTGATCCCAAGAAAGAGCGTGAAGCTCTCCACTTCTCATTCCTGTTAATATTGCAAAAGTCCAAATCGGGTACCAATGGTGGCCTACCGCTTTAGCTGCTGTAAGAAATCTTTTAATCTCTTCAAGGCCTAAAATCTCAGGTGGTCTTTGCTCTCCCTTAGAAATGAAAAGCCCTTTCATGGGAGATACTTTAACGTCCTTAATGTAGCCAAACTCGATACCCCACTCATAAACCTTATTAATGATATTCTTAACTTTCTTTTGATAAGCTTTAGAAAGATTTGCTTTTTCAAGCTCAATTAATAGTTTACGGGCATCAGCTCGGCTAATTTCAGAAGCAGGTATTTCATTCCAATCCTGAGTCCACTTATTAATAATACTTAAGTACCCCTCAGCAGATCGTATTGAAACATTACCCAGATATCCGGCTTGAACCTCTTGCCACCATAAAGAAACAATAGTGTTCCATGGTAGACCAAGACCATCAAAAATCTGTACTTTCCTGGTTAATTCTTTAATTAACTTTTTCTCTTCTTTTAAAGCTTCTTTCTCAGATTTCAGTTTAAAAATTGTTTTCTGAAATCTTTTTGTTTTAACAGTTGAACTTCGGTAATGAACATAAACCTTCCAAAATTTATGTTCTCCTTCGTTATAACTTGTTATTGCCATATTTAACCTCCGCGTAAATGGGAGGTTTCAATCATGTAGTCTAGCTCTTCCTTTTTAAAATAAAGGCGATTACTAAACTTACGGGCTTTTAGTTGTCCTCTTGATACTAAAGTATGAACTGCGTTCACACTCCTTCTCAGATAGACAGAAGCTTCTCTCGTCGTTAGCCATATTAAGTTGTCAAAGATCACATCTGAGCGAATTAAATTCTTATCAGAGCCATCTTTATTGTAACTTTTTGGTGATCTTTTGTAATCTATTTCATTTTCAATTTTCATACATTTTCCTACAGGTTAGAGAAGCCAATAAGGCTCGCTTTGACCTCGTTTGCTACTCTCTCAATGCCATCACTATCTTTATAGGGACGATTAACCATACGGCCCTGCACAAAAACCTCTTTCCCCTTATCGAGATACATATTACAAAGCTCTGCCTGTTTCCCCCAAACGATAACCCTTCTCCATTCAGCCTTGTCACTACTTTCCTTGTTAATCGCTACCGCTAAATAGCAAACAGGCTCGCTCTTTGGTGTGTATCTAAGGTCTGGCTTAACTCCTAACCTTCCTATAAATAATTGTTTATCAGTATTCATTTTATATCCTTGTAGTATGTTAATTAATTGAAAGCTTTTTAACTAAAAACTCACCCATAGACAGACTCGTTTTATTCTTAAGGTTGTATTCGTCTAGAGCTTTCTTCACTTTTTCCATCTCAGAGAGGCTTCCATCCTTTATTTTGTCGATGTCTTTATCTACAATTTTGTCTATGCCAAATAGTGCTAAGTCCTTGAAGGTTATTTCGCGTCCATAATCCTTTTTATTAGTCTTAATTAGTAAATCAAAGACCTTCTCTAGTGGTACTCTCTCTTTAGATAAATCCACAAAAAACTTCGTCTGATCTCTATTTAATTCATAGACCACCTTTTCATTTTTTGACTTTCTACCCCTTTTTTTCCCTGACACTTTCTTTTCATTTAATTCTATTACTCCATTCATTTATTTTTTCTCCTTTGTTTTTATTTGCCCCTGCCTAATTCATCTATCGGGCATTGTTAGAGCTATTATTGACCATATCTTCTCAACTGGTTGGGGAGGGATGGTCAAAAATAGTCTCGTTAAATGCCCGATACTCTTAATGAATTTGGCAGGGGCGAATTTTGCTTAAATTCATTTAAACCTTACTTGAATCCTAAGACGCTCATTTTTGGTCTTCAAAGAGTTTATTAAAGGTTGTTGTTTTTCCCTGATAAAAGCAGATTGCATCTTTTTGATTGAACTTTTTGACACTGAGGTTCTTATCAAACATTAAGATGACCGCTTCTTGTGACTCACTATTCATTTCTTCAAGATATCTCTTGTAAGTGTTAAACAGTGTTTCCTTCTTAGTGATAAAAAGAACATAGTTGTAAGTCCTTTCCCTCCCATACTTTCTATACTTTTCTTTGACTCGGCTCTCTGATTTTTGAGTCAGTTCGATCTCTAACGCAAGTTGATAACGAACATTGTCCTTAACGCCCTTGACCTCTGCATCTGGAAAAATGTTCTCGACTACGACCTCATGAAACATCTTTCCATCAATAAAATGTGAGGTCTTAATTAGCTCTTTTAAGACTCGACCAGTGATTAAATCATGAGTTATGTTCTCGTCACAGATTTCATAAGTGTAGTCATGACCAGTGTATTTAAGACCTTTATTTGTGAGATAGATATGCTTATCCTTTCTCCCTAAAAGAACACTTTTAACTAACCCATGAGACTCAAGTTTTCGCACCTTATGTAGAAGGTTGAAGTATTTTAGCTCGTAACTACAAAAGTCACTTAAGCTTTTCATGTCCATCACTTTCCATTTACCTAAGATATTAATAATGTCTTCGTATGCACCATAGGGCACAAAATCCACCGCCATCAATTCCCTCCCAGACTAATAGGGCCCCTAGTATTATTAATTTGATTTCCTTCCTCCATATTTTTGACAAGATTAGTCTCCTTTCCCATATACTTAACATTGTTCCAAAGAGTCTTAGGGTTGATGTATTTCACGTTAAGAAGGTCAACCTTTGTTGGGTAGTGACGTAAAAGTACACATTGGCCTATGTTTAAATTCTTAATGATGTTTGGATGACTAATAAGCTCTTCCACCACTCGTTGTGAACCTTGATCTTTTTCTTCACCTTCTTCAACTCTAATAGTTTGCTTCTTAGTCTCAATGGTTCCAATCGCTTCAGAAAATACTTTTGCCCCGTCTTCTAGTCTTTGCTTAAAGACAAACCAGTTGGCAGCGTTTTCTAAGACTTGAATACATAGATCAGGGTCGTGTTTTGCTATGTCACTTGGCGATTGAAAAGCAAAGGTTAGCTCCATTTTTGCCCCACGACACTTGTTTAAGATTTCAATAAACTCATCTGTGATAACTGCTGATAGCTCATCAATGTAGATGCCCATGCTCTTTAGGTTTCCTGATTCCATGGGAGTCATATGCATATAAGCTCTGTAAGCCGAATAAGAGATGTCACCTAAGATGATCTTACCTAGAGAACGCGCGATTTCAGCGTAACCAAGAACTGATAGCCCTATATAAACACACTTATTACTTTCTCTTATGTCGCAAAATGATAAGGCATCAACACCTTTTAGTTTTTTGCCAAAATCTGACCTCATAATCTTTCTAAGGCGAGACAAGATACCCTGAATGTCTTTACGAGCGTAGAGACAGTCATCTTTAAGTTTTGGGTCAGTTATTTCAATAAGCTTGTTATAAGTAGACTCGATAGAGACTTCACATTCATTTGCTTTAAGTATTAAGACAGCTTCTTCAAGAGCATCATAACAAATCTGTGCATAATGCTCTTCTGACCAAGTAAACGAGTGAAAGATTCGGTCAGCTATATTGGTGCTAGAGCCATCCTTAACATTATTAAGCTTACAAGCTCCCTCGCCCTCCCAGTACTCTGAGAAGATATAAAAATCTCTTCCTGTAATCTTACAAAGGTTTATGAAGTTTAATAGAGTTTCATTGTCGCCCTTGGGGTCAATGTAAACTACAGGCTTATTTTGTTTCATATCTTCATACATCAGTGCATCAAGAAGAACTGTTTTACCTGAGCCACTTGCCCCAACAATTGCTGTGTGGGCTTTTTTATTAAGCTCATTTCCTAGAAGGTTCTTTTTAGTAGTTAGTGAATAACCAACAGCTTCATCTTGAAGCGTACTTTTTGAGTTAGCTAAAAAATCACGATCAATTTTTGGTGTATTACTATCATTTGATCTTTTAAAGACGTATTTATTCATACCAAATTGAAAACCTACTGCCATTAAGTCCATAGCTTTCATTATAAGGATTGAAAATAAGTCCATCACTGGCACAATAAACTCTCCAAGGCCTAAATCTTTTGATTGTTTTTTGTTACTCATAGATTTTCCGGTGTTTCTGGCTGTGTTGAATCTGGTGTGTCGCCGTATGTGTGTTCGTAAACGTCAAAGGCAGGGATATAAAAAGTTTTGGCTCCTTTTTTGACGTATCTTTCTTTTGATTGATATTTAATGAGGTATTGCTTATTGACCTTGCCCTTAAGTTTTTCTGGAAGATTTCTCACGGGAACTTTATAGGCTTCCTTTTTATTTAAGTTAGCGTCAATTTTAAGATTTCCTAGTCCAATCTCTAAATCGTTTGAGCTCATTTCACTGATGGGAGTCTTTGGGGGGATCAGCATATTTTTAAGTTTGTAGTTTCTGGGGTCATCTTTATACATAGCATAACCAGCTAACGCCGCAACACCTGCCCCCAATACTCCAAATAAAGTAGCATTTGCCCCCTTACTTTCTTTATTAGGTGAAAGCATGACTCCTGCTGTTGCCGCCGTCATTCCTCCGGCCAAAGAACTATAAATGAGGGTCTTTTTCATAGAAGAACAAGACGTCATTGTTATTAGTAAAATAATTACTAAATGTTTCATTGTTGTTTCCTTAAATTTAAAGTTTTATTAAAAAAGATCAGAACTTCTTTTCCAGAATTCACATAAGAAATAGTTAAATTTCTCTCACCTGATTCCATGATCTTTTGCTTAGCATTGTCAGAGATACCAAGAAGCCCATCCATTAATTGATTTTTGGTATTATTTTGAGTGATTGTGCCTATAGGAGTATTGATGCCATTTTTTGCTACTGAAAAAGTAGATCCTAAAAAAGAAGCAAAGCTACTAGTAAGAAAGCTTTTTTCTTCACCTGAGTAGTAATAATCCGCAATAATTCCTTCTGCTCCGTCTAAATCCCAAATATCCACATCTACTTTAAACTCCTCATCATCACGTACAAGAAGATCACACTTTGCTGGAACACGTTTTTCAAAGCTGTAGCCGATGCAACGTAGCTCACTTTCGTAAAGATCGTGGCCACCATCAGTTATACGAACGATAAACTTTGAAGGTTTTACATTCATAGCTAAAACTGAGTTTAAAAGCGTACCCCTGACACGAGTAAGAGCAGTGACCTTATCGTCCTGCTTTCTTACGATGACCTTCTTTTCTTGTTTCTTTAAAAGCTCATAAATGGCCTTATCTTTAGCGAGGAGTGCATCAAGTTCTTTATTAACCTTACTTTTTCTAATTACTCTGCGCTTTTGTGCCCTAGAAACTTTTGTCTGTTTGTAGTTATACAAAGAGTCATCTGAAACCTCAGTGAAACCAGCAAAGCAGTTTATCGTTATCATTGCCATTAAAATGATCTTCATAAAGCACGCCCCTGATAATAAATAACCTTTTTGCCTAGATAAATGGGAGGGCCTTTAGAAAGATAGCTTTTATCTTTAACTGTAAGCTCGTTTACCTTTACTGATCTTTTAAGCTTATTGATAAAAAAGAGAGATTTGGGACACTCAAAAAGCTGATAGTTCTTTGTTTCTTTTATAAGAGTAAAGTAAGTGCAGGTCTTAGCTTGTCTAATCACTATGTCTTTATTTGAATACTCTTCATTATAAGAAAGATTAAAGTGATACTTTCCACGCTTCATAAAGGTGATAAAGTTTCTACTAAAGCCCTTTTCCTTTGGCTCAAATACAAGGCTTCTACCCTTATTGAGCTCATAAATTTTAAAGTCACCTTCTTGACCACCAACATAGTCAGTGATCTTTGAATCAAAGTTAACTGAGGTTAAATGAGCCATTGATAAAAAGAGCGTAAAGATATGACCCTTAACGATGTAATAGATCATAGTTTTTCCTCCCACTGATATGAAGAAGTTAGTCTTTGACCTTTCACATCAACAATTCGATACAAGTGAGAGAACTTAGGATTCTTCTCAAGTCTTACTCTATAACTTCTATGCCCTTTATGATCTTTGGCAATCACATCACAATTATAATCACCGAGCATTTTAATAAGAGTCAACTGCTCAACTTCAAAAACCTCTTCTTTAACGTCTTTAAGCACGGTCTTGTTAAAAAAACTTGAGCTTGGATTGTTGCTAAAGAGTTCAGTCATGCCTTTATGACAAACTTCAAACGCGCTCATTTCCTCTACTTTGATTCGGTTTATATATATTCCTGAACCTAGTATGAGAAGATGCGTGAGTGCGCTTATTAGGGCGATTATTATAAGTGGATTTTTGAGTTCTTTTATTGATTTCGCCATGCTTTGATATTCTTCCATTATTGATACTCCTATTGCTGTTGGTATTTGGTTTATTAAAATTTTGATTTGAATTACTTGTGCTCATTTTCTGTGGTGCATCTTTAAAGTCTGCTTTAAAAGTATTCTTAGCCGCATAATCACGAGAACTTGAATTATAAGAAGCAGAACTTGGCCCACTTAAATGATTTGGCGGACGCATCTTCATTTGTGAATAGGTTTCACTCTTTCCTGACTCACTTGTAGGTACTGACTTTGAAAAAATGTTCTTAGCACCTTTGGCGAGTTTATAGCCTTGATTTGCTCCACCTTTAGCAAGACTCATCTTTGGGCCTAGACTTGCTCCGGTTAAAAGCATCGCCCCATTATTAACGGTGTTTTTAGGAAGGTTCATGACGTAGTTCGCGCCAATACTCGCTATGATTCCTCCTGCTTGAGAAATACCACTGCCATTTAAAATCATTGAGCCAATTAAAGGTGTGAATGCTACAAATAAAGCGAGTATAAATAAAAGAGCTGTTCCCATCATCGAGCCACCAATGATCTGCCCTGATACATAACCGCGATTGATCTCACTTCCTATCATTGAAATAATAAAAACCAAGATATGAGGAATAATTAAGCACCATAAGTAACTTAGGACTGCTCCGCGAAGAACGTTTCCCATACTTGGAAAAAGATATATCAAACACGGTATACCTAGGAGTCCATAGCCTAAGTAGTAAACTAAAGAATAGACAACTTTTAAAATCAGAAAACAAAGCTTAGTGATAAAGTAAATGGTGACGGTAAAGCCATCATTCACAAAAGCTTCAAATAGATGATACTTTAAAAATGAGAGTGTTCCTGTCAGTACATTTTTATCTTTATAGAAGTTGTGTTTACTTCGATCATACCTAACTTGATCCCATTTTTTAACTCCACTAAACATATCCATCATCAATATGTTGCCACTTACCTGATTTTGCATTACCTCATCGGCCGCACTCATTGAGGCGTCAATTGATTGAGTATAAAAGCTTGTAATACTCGTTAGTATCAGCACAGAGATTAAAGCTCTTTTAACTAATGTAAAAGGCTCTAGGCGATCAAGGTACTCAATAATGATTGCAAGAACAAACACACTAGGTAAAAGACCTATAAAAAAGAGACGATACTTTTCTATAAGAAAACCTAAATCAAGGCTTTGAATGAGAAGAAGGTCTTTCAAGATGTTATTCATAACTGACCACCTGTGCGGTCACCGACAGCAGGGCCTCTTGAATCACTAACGCCAATCCATTTTTTATAAAACTCTTCACGTCTTAATTTATCAACAGAGCTACTTTTCTTAATACCTAGATCAATTTTTTGATACTCAAGATTATCTCGGCGTATTTTGGTGAGCGTTTTATTACTAAGAGCAGTGTTCATGGCAGTATTTTGGACATGCTTACTCATAGCTCCCTCACTAGCACTTACTAGTTCTTGTCTATGAGCTTCTTTTTCATCAATCATTGAGTTATTGACTTTATCCCAATAGCGATCAACGAAGTTTTCAGCTTCTAAAACGTCTTTAGCCATAAAGTCGATATTGCTCTTTAACCCATGAAGATTCATTTTAAGATTAAGAAGAACTTGATTGATTTGATTAAGTCCCTGAGGACTCATTTTCTTAACTGCCATTATGTCTCTTGCGTGTTGTTCTATACGCCGAGCAATAAAGTAGCGTCTCATCGCTATGAAGTTATATTTATCAACCTTCTCACTAGTCTTTTTAGCCACTTCTAAAATCTTCATGGTGTTACTTACTGTTGAAGCAGTATTACTCACAAGCATGACAAGTGCAGCTGTATCACTATCAGGGAGAAACAAGGTGCTGCCTTTCGCTATCTTTGGAGTAATTAGAAAAATAAAAGGAATGATTAGTTTCATCATGAATTAACCTCACGTATGCATTGACTGCTTCTTTGTGATTATTGAAGTAGCCTTTAAATTGATTTAAGAATTGATTAAACTTAAGATCGGTTCCTGCTTCTGTATGAAATAGTTGCAGCTCAAGAGGACTCAAGTAGTTTCTTATAGTTTTACGGTAGCGATTATCACTAGTTTTTAAGTAGCACTCTGAAAATATACCTTTCTTAAATTCAAGTGTATTAATATTAGCGATATCAAAAAAAGCTATATCGTTAGCGACCTCTAATTCTTGAGGAAAGAAAATCTTAAAATAGCTATTATTTGTAATTGAACTCGCTAGATCACTATTTAAATGTGAAAAGTCTCTTAAGCTTTGAGAAATTGCTATAGGAAAAGCACCTGTTTTTCTAAAGGCACGAAAGCACTCATCAATAAAGCTAGTGTGATCTTTTAAAAAGCTCCAACACTCATCGAAGACGAGTATTTTTTCATTAGCAGGTATTCTTTTAAAATACTCTAGGATGAAAATGATAAGTGGTGTAACGATTCCCTTGGGGTAATCTTCAATATCCACATAGAGAATACTTTGAAAGTCCATTTCCTCATCTGTGAAATAATCCTTAAACTCTTCGAAATAGAGATCAATGTCTTTAAAGTAATCTTTTAAAATGATTACAAGATCATTAAAGCATTTACACTGATCGACATTGTCTTTTATAGCCCTTAGAAGCCGTCCACGCTCTAACTTGTTAAAACTGTCTTCATCGACAATTGAGAGGATAATTTCACGAAGATAGATTGGGTCTTTAAACTGAAAAGGGTTAAAGCCTTTTTTAAGGTAACTTCCAATATGATACTCAGTTACTTTTTTAAATGAGCCACCTTTATCTAAAATTACAGTGGGGTGATCATCTATAAGATGGTGAACAAGCTTATTTACAAAAACAGACTTACCACCACCGGAAAGACCAGTGACCAGCATATTTCTGTTTTTTATGTCATGAATAAAAGGGTTAAAGAAAATCTCACTAGAGTTTGCATCATGAAACCTTATCCCTTTATTCATGAGCTTACTTTCATGAAGTGGTAACAAATATCTTAAGTGCGAAGTCTTATTGGGAATGACTCGTAAGCTACTTGTCGGCTTTACTCCAGGTATAAGCTCATTAAAGATCGACGCTAGTCCGCTCTTGGCACGAACTAGAGATTGCCCCTCCGAAAAGGTCTTAATACCAATAGCGTTCATTTGAATAGTGAACGCTTGTGATTGTCTATTAAGCTCTTCTAGTGAGTTCGTTTTAAGCATAAAGATCATTTCAATATCAAAGAGTTCTTCATGTCCGTGAATGATGTCAGTAAGCAATTCTTCTGCCTGACTATAAGCTCCCTCGCTCGTTATATCTCTTTTAGGTTTTAAAAAGCTTGAAAGGTGACCTGAACGGATACGATCAAGTTTACTTACGGACTTATCTTTTGCCTTTCGCTTTACTGTGATTACGTAATCAATATCACTTGGTAAAAAGAAAGGGTAAGCTTCGCTATCTGAGAACTCTAGTACTGAAAATAGTCTTATATAGTTTCCGCAATAAGAAACATAATCGTCATAAATCCCAATATTTGAATACATAAGAGACTCACCAAAAAAAGTTTCTAATGGTACTTTCTGTTCTAAAAAATCAATAGAGCTTAGATCAGGAAGAACCTGACTATTTGTATCTAAAAAGGATTCATCACCAAGTTTATAAAACTTAAAGTATTTATCAGTCTCAAGATAATTAAGCCCTGATGAAACGGAATCAAAAAAGCTCTCTTTTTCATTGTGAGTCATTTGTTCAAGATCAGGATTATTAATCTTATAAAATGATGAAGTATTGCCATTAATTGAGATCAACTTATTCTCTTTTACATCAATGATGGGAAAGGTTGATTTACTCACGTGCCCTCCCCATAAAGTACTTTTGGATAGCACCTGACTTAATGACACGTTCACCATTTAAGTGAATAAAATAGCCAGTTTGAAACCTTTGCTTAATCATCTTTAAAGCAAGAACTAAAAGCGCATTAATGATCAGAGAGTAAATACCTGTAACTTTCACCCATGAAAGAAACAGGTAGCAAAGACCGACTGCTATAAGATCATATCTTGTGAGACTTCCTAGCATAGTGGCCTTTCTATTTAAAAGTGTTGGGTAGCAGTTTTTACTCATGACTAACCCTAGCTAAAGCTTTGAATGACATTGGTTACAAGCTCAAGGCCGCACCCAGTGAAGATTGATAAAACAAGAACATTGGCCACTTTCTTTTGATATTCCTCTTGCTTAAAGTAAGAGAGAGTCACAAAGAGAATAAATGAGGCCCCAGCCACTGCACCTGACAGTGGGATGAGGTAGGTTCTTGTGATTGTCTCAAAACCGTTGGTTAGCTTTGAGAATGCATAGGCGTTGCTGGGAATCAGAGTCATGCCTATAAAAAGCGTTATCAGTAATTTTTTTAAGTATTTATTCATGTATACTTCCTAGTTGTAAAAGTTTGTGATGACACTTGTCATATCAACCCAAAATTCCTCAGTGTAATTTCGATCTTGACCTTTTTTAATCTTTGACCAATCAACTTGGCTTTGCCATTCACCAAACTTCCAAGAGCGAACAGACATTGGTAAATTCATAGAGTGCGCTAGCTGAAGAGACTGCCTAATACAAACATTTGCGTCTCTTCCTTCTGCATTTGAAAGATAGACTCCATCAAAAGTTTTTACTCTCTTTTTTAAAAGTTTTACGGCAACAGAGTACTCATCTGCATTATTAAGTGCATGTATTTGAGTTATATCTTTAATGTCCAAATGGATGTTATTACCAACCCAGTGAAGGTTTACTTTCTTTTCTTCCACGAGGTCTTTTAGGTAAAACTCTTCTTGATTGATAACAAGTTTAACTCTGTGACCAACAAATGAGAGATCATCCTCAAAGGCAAAATCTTCTAAAAAAGATTCAAATTTATTAACACTTACGTGACATGCAAATTCTGCTCTATAGCAATTACCGCTACAGTTACCACTGGGGCGAACAATCTCACTTTGAGTGCTTACACGTGTGCCCCCCATCCCCAGAGCTTTAAACTGTAAATGAATACGTGAGTTAGGAGTAATATTACCTAACGGATATAACCCTCTGCTATCTGTAGATAAGGCATTGGGCCTGTAACTAAAAACTTTTTCTTCATTTTGCGAAGCAAGTTCTTTCCCTGTGATATAAGAAAGAGAGACTATATCTTTAGAGGTATAGTCATGATCTAGGTAATGCTTTTTAAGTTTATTAGTAAAAACAAACCATTTCCCTTTTTTATCGTGTTCCCTTACTTCTGAAAGATAAGTAAACTCAGGAAGATTAGTTTCAAACTGATTGATCTTTTTAAGCTTATTTTGCTCAATGATGGCCTTGTTACCATATAAACGAGAAACAATCTCAGAAAAACTTGAAGATTTCCCATCTGTTCCTACGTAGTTTATCTCTGAACTTAAAGGTGTATTATAGATCACCGGAATTGATTTTTTACGAACACTTGCTAAGAGCTTTTTGTAAGTAGTTTTCATTGAAGGAATCTCATAGTCAGCAAGCTCAGAGATGATAAATTCACCTTTTTGAAAGTAGTTTGTTGCGACTAGCTTGCTAGGCACGTTTTCAATGGTAACTTCAAAGGTCTCATTAATCCCTGCTTGAAAGTTTCTCTCAACTAGCTTTGTAGTAAGTAACTGAAATGATTCTTTTTCATAGTCATAATAGTAAAAATTAAGACTAAGATTTTTGATCTCCGAAAAGCCATCATTTGCTTTAAGTTTGATGTTGTTTTCAAGAGATATCGTAATATTGGTTATCTCAAAATCTTCTTGATTGAAGTAGGGCTTATACTTCAAGACCTTTTCTGAGTAAAAACGTGGGTCAACTTCTGGGTAGTTCACCCATGAAAGGTCATGCTCTTTCAACTCACCCCACGAGTGACTTGAAAACTTTCCGACACTCGCAGCAGTACTGAAGCTTTCGTTTCTGATAAAGACTTCGCCTACACGATATTTAAAGTCAGGGTTGTCTTGATGGGTATTTGTATTAATGTTAAAGCTTTTCTCAGAACCATCAGCAAGGTTCTTATAATCAATCTTGATTTGATAGTTTTGTAGGAACCTCATGCGAATATTTGGAATATTGGCAATGAGTGGGCTACTTCCTTGATCTTGCTCAACTTTGTTAGCAATTAAATCACCGTCAAAGTCTTCATTTGGAGACAATCCTTTTACAAGAGGATCAACCTCTCTAATTTGCTGTAAGCCTTGTTCATCATCTGATGAGACAAAACCGCAGCTTGTAATAAATAGAGTTAGTAGCAATGATATTAAAAAGTTCATGTTTCTCCTAAGTTTGAGTATATGAATAAGTAATGATTCATATGATTAATACTTTTCTGTTAGTTTTATTGGCTTAAACCTTCGAGCATATTTAGACTTAAATAGCGAAGAACCTTTCTACGTAATCTAACTTCTTCATTTGTAATTAGAGTACTGACCTCAATACTTCTCAATAGATTATTTATTTTAAGTTTTAATTCTAAATTTTTATGAAGTTCATTTTGGCTAATAGATAAGACAAACTTACTTATTTCTTTGTGAAGGTCTTGCATATAAAGCTCCCATTAGTGTTGATTTTAGAAAGAAGATCAGTCACACGTTCTGCTTGAATAATTAATTCTTTGTTCAGTGTGATTTCTTTAATTGAGAGTTCACCAAGAACCTCTCTAAAGTAGTGATGAGTAATTTGACTTGCCCTCTTCATTAAATTGTCCTCCTATGCTCAATTTTCAGAGCTTTCAATTTTAAAGTTTTCTAAGTCTTTGTTAATTTCGTACTTTGCTTTTAGAAAATTTTGACTACGAAGGGCCATGAATTCCCATTCTGGGAAAGAAGATTTCTTACCGTGGGAAAAATAGTGGGAAATCAGGTTAACATTTCAAGCAATTATGTTTCCCAGATTTTTCATTGATAAAATTAATTAAGCATCAACAGCAACATCTACTAAAAAACCAAGAAACGCTTTTCCTAAACTCCCACCTACTCAAGTCGTTTAGTCATATATAAATTGAAAAAATTACAAGGTTAGTATTTATAGGAATCACCTTTCTGTAACAGACTCTTACATTTGAGAAAGATCTTGCATTAGAGGCTAAATTCTGGGTAAGACTATAAGCATTATAAACTAACCTCTTTAGGATGGGTGGATGCAGGAGCTAAATCATTTCGATGATCTTTCTGACTTTTTAGCCTCTTGTGTAAACAAGATTAGGGCTTCCTATCCTCGTTTTTCAAGTCTTCAGCTATCCAAAAGGTTAGGAATACCTAATAGTACTTTTGATAGAATTGAAGTGCGGGCGTTTTCTCGGACACCAACATACTAAGCTAAGTTCCTGAATATCGGTTAGTTCTCCTAAAGTGCTAAAATAGCACAGGAGCTGACTATGACAAGAAAAGTACGCAAGACCTTCCCTAAAGAAGTTAA
>JAIPEG010000043.1 GCA_021737405.1 Bacteriovoracaceae bacterium | reverse complement strand
CACTGCGCATCAGAGATTTTATAGTTCTTTTACAATTAGGCCAGTGATCTTTGCTTTCCCATCATCTAGGATGGCGCTAGCTAAGGAGAGCATTATGAAGGCCACACAAAAAGAAGTACTCTTTTCAGAAAAAATGTTAGCAGTCGTTTCTCAAAAATATGAGGCTTCAAAAGATCCCAAAGAAACTTGGGCACCTACTGACTTTCTTCCCAATTTCACTTCTAGCAGCTGGCACGAAGAGGTTAAAGAGCTCCAAGAGAATTCAAGGCAATTGTCTGACCCCTTTTTTATGGCACTGGCCGGAAATATGATCACCGAAGAAGGCCTACCAACTTTTCTTACTTGGATTAATCAAAACGATCATATAGCAGACCGCAGTGGTGTAGATGATCACGCCTGGGCCAAATGGGCAAGAGCTTGGACGGCAGAAGAAAATAAGCATGGCGATATCTTGCACAAGTACCTTTATCTCTCGGGTCGAGTTGATATGAGGGCCATTGAAACCACAATTGGAGACTTTATAAGAAATGGATTTACAACAAAATCCCTAAATGACCCATATCGAGGAATTGTTTTCACCTCATTTCAGGAGAGAGGAACTCGAATCTCTCACTCTAGGTTAGGTCTAGAAGCTAAAAAAGCTGGCGATGAGTCTCTCGGAAAGATTTGTCAGGTGGTCGCAGCTGACGAAGGTAGACACGAAGCCGTTTATCAATCCTTCGTCCAAGAGGTCTTTAACCAAGATCCAAATCAAATGATGCTAGCGTTTACTGAGACGATAAAAACAGGAATTACAATGCCCTTGAGTGCCGCTGGAAAAGATACATTTGAATTCTTTTCTAAAGTTACAGAGGCCCTAGGTATGTACACCTATGCTGATTACATCGAAATTTTAGAATTTCTTTTAAAAAGATGGAATATAGATAAATTAGAGGGACTCGACGAAGCCGCTGAGAAAGCTCGCGATTATATGTGTCTTCTTCCAGAAAGATTAAAGAAAATCGCTTCAAGAAAGAAACCAGGTCTTTTAGAAAATATTAAAGAACCACTTCTTTGGGTAAATCAAGAAGAGAATTTAGTAACTCATCTTCAGACAGAAAGATTTCAGTTAGAATCAATGGCGTTTGATCAAGTTTAATAAACCCTAACGCGTAGTTACCTTATATCTAATGATATGAGTCCTTATGACTGCTTAGGGATATGAAAAAAAGAGAATTAGAGTTTAAGAAGATCGATCTCAAGGGAATCATCATCAAATCCCATTGATTGGGCACGTTGACGAAGCTTAAGCTCATCCTTAGTAGCATGTCCCCACTCTAGGTTCCCTTTATCTTGGAGTTGGAAATTAATAAAGCCCAAGTATTTGATCTTTTGATTCGATACTTGAAATGTAGCCCCTTGATCTTTTAAATCGTAATAATAGAAAGGCCCACAAGTAATCTTAGTTATCTCAACAACACTATCTCCACTCAGCAAAGGAAGAGCGTAATCCCCTACACCTCTGTTGATTAAAAGCTCAAAGTGGTTTTTGCCATCGTCAATCTTTAGGTAACAGTTTTTATCATCGCGCACTCGACCATTGGTTTGTAGGTTGACCGTCAACAATGCTCCCTCTTTAGTCTTACTCAACTTATGAAAATCAGATTCAAGAACGTTAGTCGATGTCGCACAACCTGCGAGCAAAAAGAATACTAAAAACAAGCCCATTTTCATCATAAAAACTCCTTAAGTAAGAAGATTCTAGAAGCAATGATCTCCTCTTTCAAGCTTGAAGGAATTATAAATCGTATTTTAAATTTGATCTATTGTCAGAACTGCTTCTTTTCTCTAACCAACATCATCTTTATTGAAATGAACAATTCTCTCCTAACATGAGAATCGTTAGTGAAGAATTTAAGGAAGTGAATTATAAACGTTATAAGTTCAGAATATGTAAATCAAATATTCGTTAGGATTAATTATAACTGCGAAGAGGGAAATCAAACATGCATATAGCTAAAGAAGATATAGACGTTAAGATGGAAATTCCAGGCGCAGTAATACGTCAGCATAAAAATTTTGGCGACGCCACTGGACTAGGCAAGATTAGTGGCGAGTACTTCAGTCTCTCAACAGGTGTTGATACAACACCGTTATTTAAAGGACTGGATGGCGATTTATGTCAGTGCCCACACTGGGGCTTCGTTTTGAGAGGCCAACTCACGACGACAGATGGGAGTGGCAAAGAGGAAACCGTCAATGCGAATGATCTCTTTTATTGGCCCCCCGGACATAATGTAAAGGTCAACGAAAATGCAGAGATCGTAATGTTCAGCCCTCAGCAACAGCACAGCCATGTGATAAATCACATGATAGCTAAAGTAAAAAGCTAACCTAGTCACAGTTCGGCTCACCAATTTGCAATATGATTGACGAACTTTCGCCAATGGGAGGAGCTTTTGTAATTCATTTGAAGTCATTGATTTAAACTAACAAACATTTTCTAAGCGCACGCAAGAGTTAAAAATAAAAGCAATTTAGATGAAAATGTAAGGACGTTCAAAATGATCATATCTCTGATCTTTTCTTTAAATAGGATTTGTTTCATCGTTACAGCGCTGTTGACCCAGTGAAGACCTCCCCACGTTTAAATTTGTTGTTTAAGATTGGACATTTGGATATTATTATTTATGAGAGTTTTAATCCTTATTCTAATTATCACTTTTTCAATAAAAACCATCCACCCTAAGGACATTAGAGATCCTTATTATCCTATAAATCCAAGAGGTTGGTCTTGGTTCCCTTCTTTTTATTTACAAGGAGGAACTTTCTTTAGGTATGGAACAATGGCATCAAAAGATGGTGTCACTATTAAGCCTAGAAAACTTTATGGATTAGGCCTAGATGGTCACCTAGGGATGATATTATTAAGACTTAATCTTGGATTAGGGGGAGAGGTCGCGAAGTTTTATCAAATCACAGAACCTAGTGATGTAGAAAACTCAAACACCGCAGGCACTAAAAAAAGTACATACATTCTTTTAGGTAAGAACTTTGGAAAAATTAGTATTTTGGGGAAATATTACATCACTTCAAATTATGAATTTGAATATACAAATACTCTGGGCAATTTAGGAGAACTAAGTTCCCCCGATACTTCATATTCAGTTGAATTAACTTATCACCTAAATCACAACATCTATATGGCTCTTAGTCTTAATCATATTACATATAAGGAATATAATTCTTCAAACAGCACTGTTGTATTGACTGACGATAGTGCAACTACGCTTAAGACTTATGGTTTTGTATTCGGTTACATTTTTTAAATAATATTAGGTAATAATTAAAATGAAATGGACATTCTTCTTAATAGTATTTCTTTTTTTAACTTCTTGTGGACAGGAAGAAGGACTCTCACCCACCTTTGCTTCAGGATGCAAAGCAATCTCTTCTTCATGGGCTCCAGCCTATGACAATATCAAGTTTTATATCGACTTCGATGGAAGTGGTACCCTTGCCAATAATTCAAGTATCACCGCTAATATTGGAACCAATCTAACGGCTAAAGATGGATCAGATGGTTCTTTAACCTACTCAACAGGAGTTGTTAATCAGGCACTTTTGTTTGATGGTTCGGATGATTACTTGGAGCAAGTCAGCGATGATGATGCCATGGATATCACTGGTGACTTAACAATTGTTGCTTGGGTAAAGATATCTGCTTCTGGCTCGACTCAAAGTCTTATCATGAAGGGAGACTTTACTTTGAATGATGTTTCATACAATGTGAGACCATTTACAACTGTAACACTAATTACTGATGATCATAGTGGATTGGGTTTGTTAGGAGTAGGTTCAACTGACACCTATTCTTTGGATAGCTGGGCACATATCGCTGTCGTGAGAAAGATTGCCACCAATTCCATAAACTTTTATATCAATGGTCGGCCTGATACTTCGAACTCTCAATCGAACCCCCATAATTCACTTGAAAACACTACTCAAAAAATGGTTGTAGGTGCAATTCTTAGTAATGGAGCCTTTAGTGCTCACTTTAAAGGACTGATGGATGAATTGGCCGTTTGGGATACCGCTCTGACAGACGCTCAAATTGAATCGATCTATAATGCTCAATCTATTTGCTTTTAGATGGGTTTTTTACAACTTGTATGATTGTTTTTTTTAAGTAACCACTCTAAATCTTCAAGGCTCAAGGTAAGTCTTTTAAACAAAGATCCTTTATGACATGCTGAACAACCTGAGTTTTATGCAATCGCTTGCATTGCCACCTTATTAATGACTCAAGTTTATTCGTTTTTTAAACTTATCAAGGACTACATAAAGTGCTCTGATTTACTCAGCTGTGATTTAAATTACCTGTGCCAAAACTCTAGCATTTACCTCATAGGCATTAAATATTCATTATCTCAAACTTTTTATATATTTTAATCTTTTTTATTGTTGAAGAGGTGCTTTATTTGTCTTATTCCATTTTTTACATCTTTTGAATAACAGCACTTTCTCAGTGTGTTGTGTGATTGCAGCACATCCGAATTTTCGTTGAGTCTCTGGCGTATTATGAAGGAAAAACTCAATTTCCTCTTCAACTTTTGTACTGACACTATTAACACGATCAACTTTCGCAACAAAAAGGGCTGGATAATTATGGACCTCTGGATCTGTTTCTTCGACACATCAGACATATCTTTCACATAACCATAGAGATTCGGAACAATATCATTGGAAATATCAGGAACGATCAAAATATGAGGATGATTAGACTGTGATAAGTACTCTGAAGACTGAGCGCCCTGAATTTTGAATACCTGAAAGCTCAACTTGGATAAGCGCCTTCGCAATATCTTTAACAGATAGGCCTTTTGGGCACACTAAATCCTTCGCACTAGCTCTGCCTGAGACACTGAGGATAAAGAGTAAGGTCAATACATTAAGCTCCATTTTTAAAATCCTTTCCTAACAATCATAACCTCTATCATAGGTGGCAAGTGAAACGTTTTAATTAATTTTTTAAGGAATTGGGGATAAACCTAAAGACCTTAAGGTGCCAGGTTGAGTTTGGTACCATTAGAAGGTACTTTACATAAAAAGTACCACGTACCTTTTTTCTAGACCCAATAAAAAAACAGTTTGATGTTTTTTCACCGTAAAAGAAATAAAACTTAAAGGACCCAAAATAGAGGCAGCGTCTAAGGCTAAATACAGAATGGTTTATAGTATATTTGGTGATGTTGCTAAATGGATAAGATAAATAGACCCATCTATTGTGGTTGCTCGTAAACAATTTTATGGGACCTATTTTAACATCAATTGAAAAATTAAGATAAAGTTGAGTTTAATGGAGTCGTTTGGTTTATTAAGAAAATCACTTTTTCTTATGCCTTTAAGAATATCTTAGTAAAGCAGCTACAAACGAAAAGATTTACTATTCAGTAAGAAAGAAGTGAGGTTTGGTTCAAAAACCAACCTCACTTTTTCTTTAATTTCGTCTTTGGCTATAGTAGCTTTCACACATTTTGCCACCCTTGTAATAAAGCGCAGGATTATTTCTCACATGATTGTAACTACCAGGATTTGTCCCATCCATGATTTCAAAATGTAGATGATAATTAAAAGACACTCCCGTTGAGCCAACGGTCCCTATCATCTCTCCTGGTAACACAAGATCACCCTTTTGAACTTTCACTTCTCCCAAATGATGATAGCCAGAGTACCAAATTTTTCCATTAGTCATATGCATCAACATCACTCTATTGCCAAAGCCTCGAGACTTCTTACAATTCATCGACTTATTCTTCCAGCTCTTCCCCTCATAGAAATCATCCGTACAATGATCTGTGACTTCTACGGCAATCCCAGTATAAATGGCATAGGCAGCAACGCCTTTTTCATCCGTACATAGATCTTCTCCTGGATGAAAATAACTACTTCTTTGCTTAAATCGCCCACAAGGCCTACATTCCTTTACCGGTGATAAAAGATTACCTGCAATTCCCGATATTTGCTCTCCAAAGGAGTGCGGTCTTGAAAGATCAACTTGATGACGATCTAAGTGACTCTTTGTAGGAACCTGATGGTCTGTCTCTTCATTTCTTTCAAAACAAGACTCTTTAATATATTTACTAGCAGCGAATAGCTCTTGCCCAAGATGTTCTATTAAAATCATCTCAGTACCATTTTGTGGGTTTCGTACGACTTTATTAGATAGGAGTTTCACCACATCTTCTGGGAAAATATTTATTGCGGAATCTACTTCAAAATTATTATCTGGATAGCCTCTTAAATAAGTATTTACGCAGACCTTTAGGCTACCCTCAGCAAAGGTTGAGAAGCAAATTAAGCCTAAAAGGGATAGAATCATTTTATTTTGTCGTTTCATAATCTCTCTATTTTTTATAGTTAACTTTTAGCTCATTGTTTTTGAAATGTGGGGATAGGATAACAAAGAGGAAAGTTTGAAACATCAAAGAGAGGAATTCTTACCTGAGGTGTTAAGAATCTAACTGTTTAAAAAGGAAAGATAAGTCTCTGATTTTACGAAGTATGTGAAATGTTAAAAAGAAAGGGACCATTAGGGGGAGTTAAAAGTTGTGTGCAAGAAATTCTTTCACACATCCCTAAGAAATCGTGATTAGTTTCTGCTAGTGATAAACACATTCGCTATTTGAAATTTAGTAATTAAAAACTGGCTAAGTGCCAAGCTTAGAAATCCAATTAAAGTCAATAACAGGTTGTATTTCTTCATTCTTTTATCCATCATGAACAGAGATTATAAAATGGGCGACGCTTAGTTCACAGTTTAACTTATTGATTTCTTATAAATCATGCCAGCTCTATTATAGATTAGCAGAAATTAGGTATCCAGAATATCCTAAATAAAACAATATCAAAGCAACCCCCTCAACTCTATTTATTCGTCCCTCGCTTTTTATACCTATTCCAAAAACGAATAAAATTAAAGTTATCCCACACATAGCGGATACATCTCTTGTGAGAATTTCATTTGAAACCGTTAAGGGCTTAATTAAACCTGATGCTGAGACGACGGCCAGTGTATTAAACAAATTTGAACCTATAATATTTCCAAAAGCTAAGTCCGATTCTCCTTTGATTGCGGCGACAATAGAGGAAATAAGTTCTGGCAAGGATGTACCGATAGCGACTATCGTAAAACCTATAATGACATCAGATACACCCAACGATTTGGCTAACGAAACCGACGCCCAAGAGAATAACCTTGAACTAATTATCAATATGACCAAACCTGAAATAAGTTTAAACAATGAGAGTTTTATAGACCCTTGCTTTTGATCTAAAGAGCTTTCAATTCCTATACTAAAAGTATCCTCTTCTTTCTTCCTACTTTCCTTTATTGCATAATAAATAAATAAAACAAAGATTAGTAACAAAATTGAGGCATCCACTCTAGATAGTTTTAAATCTAAAAGTAAATAAGCAGATATTGCTGTAACAACCAATAAAATTAAAAGCTCTTTTCTAAGAATACTTGAGAGTACTTTAATAGGTTTTATAATTGCTGTAATTCCTAGAATTAAAGCAATGTTTACAATATTAGAACCATATGCATTTCCAAGAGCAATATTATCCTGCCCTAAATATGAAGAGATTGTAGATACAAATAATTCAGGTGCAGAAGTCCCAAAACCAATTACGAACATTCCAACAAAAAGAGGAGACATTTTAAAGTATGTCGAAACTTTCGCTGCTCCATCAACAAAGCGGTTCGCACTCCAAAAGAGTAAAAGCAAGCTTGATATTAGGCTGAAAACATACAAAGTCATTATTGAGATGCCTTATAAAGTGAGTTTAGTTTTGATTACCTCGTAAGGGTATAAAAGAAACCTTGAGTGAGCAATGCCGTTAGGAGGTCAGAATCTTCGCCACTCACCGCAACATGCTCGTCTGTCCCATTCGACTCAAACACTCCCTATTCGATCGCATTCTACTGTCTCATGCGGCACCAAATTCAAAAAGAAGTAATTTTTATTCTCAGACCAATTGTTAGAAAGACCGCTAGGATGCCCCGTCAGTAACCTCCGTTTAGCTAGTCAATTATTTAACAAAAAAAATATTTTGTAAAAGCCAAAGGATTCTCAGTAGAGCAAAATGATTAATTAAGTATCATGCAATTAGAGTCTTTGTTCATCGAATACTTTTTGAAAAGAAATAAGAGTTGAATGAAATAATAGATATAGACTAAAATGCTAAATTTCAATATTGTGAATTATGTATAAATTGTTACTTGATGTATTCTTTTATAGCTTAATGGTAGGAGCTGGTGAAACATACTTTGCTGCTTATAGCTTGTCTCTTGGACACAGTGAATTACAAGCAGGTGCTCTTATAACCCTACCCATAGTCTTTGGGGGAATTGCACAACTTCTCTCTCCCTTTCTGATAAAGACAGTTGGAAGCTACAAGCCAATTGTTTTGACAGGTGTCATCGGCCAAATCGTTTGTTTATCTTCCCTGTTAATTCTTGGCCCATGGTTTAAGAATCAATACACCCTACTATTTACTGTTGTCGCAATCTACTGGATTATGGCCATGGGAATCACACCTGCATGGACCTCATGGGTAAGTAAATTAATAAAGCCTAAAGATATTAGACATTTTTTTTCACTAAGAAATTCATTCGGAGGGATTGGGACACTTGTAGGATTAATTATTTCCGGAGTTATGCTCCAATATAAATTAGTCTTTTTCAATTTTTCTACTTTCCAATTTATTTTTATTATATGCTTTATTGCAAGATTTTTATCTTTCATATGTTTGGTAGTTCATCCAAAAGTCGAGTTTGTAAAACCAAGTAAAATGAATTTTAGCTTTGCCCCCCTAGGGGTCGAAGTCAAAGATCAATTCCTTCACCAATTCTTTATATTTTCGAGTGTTTTTAAAATAGGTGTCTTCTTTTCGGCATCTTTTTTCACTCCATATATGTTAGTTTATTTGAAATTTTCTTACATGGAATATACTTCTATTTTAGTATCTTCTTTTGTCGGCCGTATCTTAGTTGGATATATCCTTAGAAAAAGACTGTCTAACTACGATATTAATTTTCTATATTTAATTGCAGCCATTGGTATTTGTATCGTTCCTGTAATGTGGTTGATGCTTGGCAGTGTTTTAGCAATTGTCACTCTAGAGCTCATGACTGGTGTGATGTGGGGAATATTTGAAATATGCTTTCTTGTTACAATTTTTGAAGAGATTCCTACAGATAAGCAATCAGTATATATGACTCGTTATAATTTTTGGCATACTCTATCTATTGGTATTGGCGCTATCCTAGGAATTACTTGTTTTTATAACTTTAAAGAATACGCAAATATCTACTTCTTAATATTTATCGTATCAACAGTTTTACGTGGACTAACAATTTTTACGTTTCCACGAAAACATATTAAGACTGATTTAAAATTATTTTCTAATTCCTTTAGGTCCTTAGGTATCAGACCAGGAATCGGAATGGTTGCAAGACCAATGTGGCAACTACTTAAAAATCTGAAAAAATAAATAGTATTTCAATTGATAAGTAATATTGATTTTTTAAATACGTCTAAATTACCTGGTGCCCCGAAGTGGGCGATCATCGAACTACCTTACTTAATCTTTATTATTCAAGCCTATTTTAGTTCTATTTTTTCTATGAGTTGGAAGTTGCTCATCAAGACCATCAAGCTTCTCAAAAACAACCTTAAATACTTCAGCTGTATTTTGTTCAAGGTTACTCATTCTATCAACTAGCTCCTTCTCCAGAACCAGGAAGCTCCTCAATTTTGTAAAAATCCTTATTATTGCTATATTTACATCAATTAAGGCGCCGTATCCAACCTGTGCCAGAAACGTGCGATACTGTTCCAAACCCCAATCCGTATTCGTCTTCGGCGTCATGTCCGGAAACCGCACTTTCAGCGCATCAATCCTGTCCTGCATGCCTTACCCTTATCAAAATCATTCCATGTTCCAAACAGGCTAGGCCCACGTTCGGGGCGCAAACCGAGCGTTGCATCTATTTGAACATAATGGATAAGACAAATAAACACACTTTATTACCCCTACCCGGGCGGCCCTATATCCCGACACAGAGCCCTTTTGATGAACCTCCGACTCCTTTTCCAATACATACCTTTGGTTTCTTAATGTTGCTGATATCCAGCTTAACTTTGCCGGCCGGAAGCTTCGCACATTTCTCCTTAAGAGGACAAAATTCAGCTGAAACTTCTCCGCCTAGTCCGGCATTGGAAATGAGAAGAGCGATTTCGGCAGAGATATGTCCAAGGTTAGAATTAGGAATTTTTACGATTCTTTGACAGCGTTTTGGAAAGCTACACTTTTTGGCTTTTTTACAGTGCGCCCCCACTTGGAGAAAACATTGTTGCTCACAAGTAAACCTAGCTTGTGGTGTTGGAATTCCCGGACGAACTGGTGCTTTTTTACATCTCCTCATACAAATTCCGTGAGGAATCTTGCTGCCGAGACAGCGAACTTCTCCTGAGAGAAACTTGTAACCACACTTGGCTCCACTGGTTGCGTAACGACTTCCACAAATCGCTGCATTCGTAACCCATTCTGTTTTCTCAAGGACTCCATTCACATCAAGTTTAGCTTGTGCACTCCCCGTTAGAGCAACTTTTCTTTTGCTCACTTCACCGGTAAAGCCAATACGACTTACTGGTGTTCTCCAAAACCCGGAAGCAAGAACACCATTTTTATCAATGTTAAGACGCCCTTGAGAAAGAGGAATGTTGAGAATGCTGTAATCCATATGGGCAACAAAAAAGCTGCGATCAAGTTTGCTACTCATTCTTCCCGCTAGCTTAATTTCTTTTCCTGGTTGAACAGGAAAATCTGCAGGAAGAAACGGTAACGTTGGATCTTGAACTCCAGAGAAGATCATATCGATGTGTCCGCGCTCTCCCATAAGAGTTGGCTTAACCATATAAGCAGAGGCATTTCCAAGCTCAAGAGAGAGACCAAGTTCACCAGAGAATTTATAAGAGGCTTCAAGGTCTCCGTTGAATCCTTGTTTTCTTTTTTCAATCATTGGCCCATCAAATTGGGTTACGAGCTCTCCAGTTAGTGAGACAGGAAGCTTAGGAATTCCCGCACTCCCCACAATTGCAAGCTGTCCATCAAAGAGCATCGCCTTCAAGACATCATCTTTAAGGCCAAACGTTGTCTTTGGTCTGTATTTAAAAACTTTTTCAGTTGAAATCCCAAAGCCTGCCATTTGAATGGGAGAAAGAAATGCGCCAAGGCCCGAGAGTGCTCCCGATAAAAAGAAAGTCGGCTCTTCAAGTCCTAATCCCATTTCTTGTTCAGCTTGGATAAGGGGAATCTCAAAATTCAACGGTCCAAAACCAAGGTAGCGACCGCCGACGGCTTGAAGTTGAAGGTAACGTTTTTTGGAATTGAGCGGGATACGAGTAATGAGGTCGTTGCCCTCAGTAACAGTCACAAGGACCTTCGCTCTTATATCCATTGTTATGGGAACATTTTCATCATAAAGCTGAGATAAGAAATCTTGAAAGGACACAACCAGCTCGGCCGAATCAAAAAGTCCTGTCTCTTCGTCGTAATCCCAAAGTCGCCCCTCTACGTTATAAAGCTCAAGACTTTTGTAAGGAAGATCTAAGGAGAGATCATCTTGGAACTCAATAGTGCCATTACGCTCCTCGAACTGCGTTAAGTTTAATTCAATTGGAGTCTTATTGCCCCTAATGAGAAAAGTTTTTGCTGCCGTGTCAAAGCTCAAGATCCCCATCAGTAAGATGACTAAAAGATTTATGGTTGTACTCATTGTTTCTCCCCAAATTTGTTGATGAGTTCGTATAAGCATATACCGTGCCATGGACAGTGCGTAAATTTAAAGCTGATTTTAAATCTGTTCGATGCTAAGAGGAGATTGAAAAAACCATTTTAGCTTTATGACTTGCAACCGAAACAGCTCAATATGTCCATGAGTCCCCACCACCAGCGAACTCTCCGATTCAATTTTTAAATCATCGTATTGAATCAGCGGCCCTAACCTCGTTGATTGCATTATTAGTCTTATCCTTCTCTTCCCTACGTCACGGTGATGGGACGAAGCGGAGAGGTCCTTTTAAAGGCTGTCACAGGTGATCGCACCACCAACATCCAGCAGATGTTGAAGTGATGAGACGCAGCCAACCCTTGGAACTAAACACAGGAGTAAAGCGACGCTCTGTTTTGCTCTCTTTCGGAGGTAATAATGGGAAAGACTAAACTTATACTGCTTCTAATCTCAATCTAGTTGTAGTGAATAACGTTTTTTATAGATAATTAAGCGCACGCAAAATCTAAAGACAAACGAATTTGGGTAAAATGTAAGTAGCTGAAATAAAAAAAGCCCAGTGGGTTAAACTGGGCTATTTAACCTGATAAGAACGGTGCCCCGGCGTCTCCAGTTATCGAACTGCTTTTCTTGAACTGGTCTTCTAATCAGGAAGACCTTCAAATGATTGCAATTCCTCTAATTTCTCTTCCCAGTTTGCCTTACTTCCTACAAATAAATGGGCGTTAGGTTTTACATCGACAGGAACATCTAAACAGCCTGCTGGTACAACAACGAGCTTACCCTCATTTTGAATATTTGGGAGCGCTGATCCACATTCTAAACAAAAGCTTTTGACGTGTAATGTATTTGGCAAATTAAAAGTCTTAACAAAATTCGCCCCTGACAACCAAGTTAGCTTTGAAATTGTTGAAAATAAATTTGCAGCATGGGCAGAGCCCGTGTCCTTCTGACAATACTTACAATGACAAAGAAAAAAACTTTGAAACTCTCCCTCAACCTCAAACTTTACTTTCTCACAAAGACAGGACCCCAAGTGTATATTGCTCATATTATTCCTATATATTGGTTCGAGAGTTGATTTTAGGGCATAAAAAAACCCTTGTAAAAACAAGGGTTTTTAAGATGGCGTCCCGAAGTGGGCGATCATCGAACTGCGATACTTAATCTTTATTATTCAAGCCTATTTTAGTTCTATTTTTTCTATGAGTTGGAAGTTGCTCATCTAGACTATCAAGCTTCTCAAAAACAACCTTAAATACTTCAGCAGTATTTTGTTCAAGGTTACTCATTCTATCAACTAGCTCCTTCTCCAGACCAAGAAGCTCCTCAATTTTGTAAAAATCCTCATTATTGCTATATTTACATCAATTGCGGTCTCACTTTTTAAGATACTCGATAGCATTGCTACTCCATTCTCAGTAAAAACGAGAGGTTGGTACCTTCTCCCACCATGCTCTAAACTTGAGGTCACAAATTGTGACCTCAAGATTCCATGCTCATCAATACTTAATCTAAACATAAAATCGTCAGGAAACCTTCTCAAGTTCCTTTTAATAGCCTGATTTAAGACCTTTGTTTCAACACCATAAAGTTTTGCTAAGTCACTATTCAACATAACCTTCTGCCCGCGTATCACATAAATCATTTCTTTAATTTGCTCTAGTTCAAAATTCATAATGACTCCGGCAAAGATTAACCTGTGAGAGTTAACATGAATTTAATGTAAGGCCATAGGGAATTTTGATTTGTGATTAGAGTATTTCATATTTGAAAAAGGCGTAGGCGATTATCGAACTGCAGTCCTCAATGCTATATAAATTCAATTATTTAACTTCGAGCTTCCTCTAATAACTCTAAGATGATTTGAGTCTTGGCGTTAGAGTATTCACTTCTTGGCAATTCTAATTTTTTTTTGAATTTCTCATACCTCGAAGATGCTTCGGGGTTAGAGATTAGATAATTCTTAAAAAGAATATGATTTTCAAGTTCTTTACTTCCTGATTGAAAAATGTGAAGGTGGCAAAACCCCATGCTCTTCTCGCTGTTATAGAGGACAGAGTATCTCCTTCCTTTAATTCCATACTCTCCTTTATATTCGTAGCCAATTTTTTCAAATAACTCTTTCTTTTTATCTAACTCTTCTAAATCGACAACTTCCCCAACAATATCAATTATTGGTTTCGCCACAATATTTGGAATTGCAGTACTTCCACAGTGGTGTAATTTGAGAGATTTTATGTCTAATGCCTTAGATATTCTGCTAGATTCAAAATCAAAAACATCGGCCCATTTTGGATTGTGACCTACCAAGCGAACTTTATTATCTCTTATTAAACCAAGTCCATTCTTTGTAAATTTTGAGAATACAGTATCCATAATTCATTTTTGTAATTAGTTCGAGAATTGAAAAAAGGGTAAAAAGAAAACCTTATAAAAACAAGTGACCTAAGGAAAGTCACAATTTATGCGACCGCATCCTGCTCGCCTGTCCCCTTCGACCTGAACCCTCCCTAATCGGTCGGCTTCTCCTGATCTCAGGTGGCCCCAAGTGGGCGATTATCGAACTGCATTGCTTAAATTATCGGGATAAGCACTTCATTTTGATTATTTATCTTTAGTCTCGATTCCAAGTCACTTCAATTTTATATGGCCCTGGGGCCCAACAATAAAAATTCGCTGCATCCTGCCCAAACTCTTTATAATCTCTAGCAAATTCAACACCGTTTGCTTTCATCTTTTCATAAATAGTTTTAACTTTTTCAGCACTCTCAACACAAAAACCAAAATGATACCAAGATGGAAAATCCACTTTTTCATTATTTTCTAGCGGGTCTAATGCTAACTGAAACCCATCTTCATCTTGAAGAAAAACGCCGGGCTCATGCTCAAACAATAATTTAAAATCTAAAAACTCTTCATAGAATTTTCGAGCTTTTTTCACATCAGGTACATTTATATGTAGATGATTTAATTTCATTAATAACTCCAGTTCTTATACCCGCTTAGGGGTCATCACTTTCAACTAATTCTCGAACCGCATAATATATTGAAATTTTATGTGTATAAATAAAAAAAGCCCAGTGGGTTAAGCTGGCCTTTTTAACTTTAAAAGAATGGTGCCCCGAAGTGGGCGATTATCGAACTGCTCTTCTCAATTTTTTATTATTCAGGCCAATCTTAGCTCTGTCTTTTCGATGTGAAGGTAGCTGTTCATCTAGCGCATCAAGTTTCTCAAACACTACTTTAAAAACTTCAGTCGTATCAGATTCTAATCGGTTCATTCGTGTTACCAGTTCCTTCTCAAGCATCATGAAGCTTCGAAGTTTTGTAAATATTCTCATTATCGCTATATTAATCTGAATTGCTTGTTTGCTATTTAGAACTGTTGACAACATAGCAACTCCATTCTCAGTAAAAACAAGGGGTTGGTAGCGTCGACCTCCACGTCCCGTCTTTGAGGTCGCATTTTGCGACCTCAAAACGTCATACTCTTCAACAGATAGTTGGAACATAAAATCATCTGGAAATCGGTCAAGATTTCTCTTAACTTGTTCAATTAACCTCTTTGTTTCTACTCCATACAGTTTTGCCAGGTCGCTATCAAGCATAACCTTTTGCCCGCGTATCACATATATCATTTCTTTAATTTGCTCTAGTTCAAAATTCATCAGTCCTCCAAAGGTTAACTTTTGAGAGGTAGCATAAATTTAATGTAAGCCTATCTAATAAATTGATTTAATCATGAGATATTTCACTTTTGAAAAAAGTGGGCGATTATCGAACTTCTATCTTAAAACTTCATTTGTCGATTTAAGAACCGCTCCCTTGTTCTGAAAAAGCTGATTCTGTTCTTTAACTATATCCATGGCTGTTTTATTCTCATTGTCTATTGTGCCATGGCCATCAGATACAACAGTGACTTTAAACCCTAAGTTTATTGCGGATAAAACAGAATTGGTATAGCAATGCTGGCTATGTTGAGGAGACCCCATAAACTAGTCCAAGTTAATGTATCTTACTTAGCACGACCTCTTTTTCATAGCTAGGTAATACTGCCAGTGGCGCTGGCGCTCTATAACCTAAAGAACTATGAGGCCTCACCTCGTTGTACTCTCTTCTCCACTTCTCGACCAAAACCTGTGCTTCCTTTAGTGTGTAAAAAATCTCTCCATTTAAAAACTCATCCCTCATTCTTCCGTTGAAGCTCTCACAGTATCCGTTTTCCCATGGAGAGCCTGGAGCGATATAAAGAGTCTTCACCTCAAGGCTTGAAAGCCAGTTTCTTAATTTCTCTGCAATAAACTCAGGTCCATTATCTGACCTGATAAATGCTGGTTGTCCTCTCATAAGAAAAAGCTTTGCTAAAAATTCTAGTACATCAGAGGTAGTGTACCAAATTGAATTTGATATAACCAAATTGTGGACCGTGAAATAAAGCAGCCTTGCTCAAAGGAGAGAATCGATAAACCTCGAGAAGACCACAACTGGCGAGATGAGAACGAAGCTAGTACTTTTCAAAACCTACCATTCAGCTAACTTCTTATATCTTTTAAAAATTAACTCATCATTTTTGTTCAGTAAAAGTTCTAAATTGAAAAGATGTTTTTGCCACATGACCCCTTTTATCTTCATTGGGCCCGCTGATTTTTGATTCGGAAAGTAAAGTTCAAAAGTTGTATCAATAGGTTCGGGTGAATAAACTTCTTTAACTTCTTTGCATTCGTTGTTCTTATATACACACGCTCCTATTACAACTTTTTTAGACTTCATAAAATCTTTCCAGTACCAAATCCAATCTAGAACATCATCATCGTTAACATATGCCAAAGTAGAGTGACCAAAGCTTTTACTTTTACTAGCAACTTTAGGAATATCAAAAAAGGCTTGCTGGTTGTGAAAAGGGTTGTCAGTAATAGGTTTGAAGTACACCTTTTTCTTATTAAGCATCAAAGTCATAGCATAAGGCGCATAATGAGTAGAAGGATTTTCAGATAAACAGGTATAAATCGCTAATTGGTGATTTTTATCAAAGGAATTGCCTGAAACTCTATAAGTACCATAGTAGCGAGAAGAACTTATGCCATTAACAAATGACACCATTTCCTCTTTACTATATGGAAGAGGAGGATCTTGCTGATCAAAATAGTACAACAAAAGGTGCCGCAGTGGTAATTTATAATCGCTATCAGTAAAGTTCCAATCGATATTATTTTTTAGACATGGAGAAACTTTGCGGCCCTCTGCTCGCTTCCTCGCTACATGAATGCGGCAAACATACTCTAAATCCTCTCTTCCAGAGACAAAATCACTTTTTTTTCGGTCAACTTCATCATAGGTTCCATTTAAAGAAGAGCAGCCCTTTTCAGTTTTATCTAAACTTTTGGAGTTTATAACAATCTCTCGAATGCAATCAGCATTTTTACATTCCTTAATAGATCCATAGGACCCAAATGAGTACATTGAGAAAAATATTAAGAGTAGCCGTATTGGGTAGATAAAAAGAAGCATAAAAACCTTTTAAATAAAATTATTATAAGAAATATAGATAAAACTAGCAAACTCTTGTTGTAATCAAGAATTTTGAATGTGACATTACTAAGAGCTCACAAGACCATAACGCACTGACTCACAAAATAGTTAACCTTGATTAAGTTTAGAATATTAAATTCATCAGAAATATAATCAATATCTTATTGCTTTCCCCAAATCTTCTTAATGCAGCCGAGGTAGAGGCCTTGGGGGTCATTGGTATGGGAAGTACAGCAAAGTGGTGAATGATGATGGTTGTATTTGTAGAGGTGGATTGTCTGGTAGAATAAGGACAAGCTAATTAAAAACCAATAAGAAACAATAAGTTTGAGGAGTGAGGAGACCCCATAAACTAGTCCAAGTTAATGTATCTTACTTAGCACGACCTCTTTTTCATAGCTAGGTAATACTGCCAGTGGCGCTGGCGCTCTATATCCTAAAGAACTATGAGGCCTTACCTCGTTGTACTCTCTT
>JAIPEG010000009.1 GCA_021737405.1 Bacteriovoracaceae bacterium | reverse complement strand
AAGAGCGTAAAATCAATGGGCTTCTCTCCCCAACAAAGTCCAGGGTGAAGGCTAGAAAGACAAAGATAAAGGGAAGAGAACACGAGAAAAAGAAATTCAACCCTTAAAATATGAGGCCAATAATGACTCATTAAATCAGATAAATCATTCTCTCTTTTCATAAAAAAATTCGTGCCTAATAGAAGGAGTAGCAAAGTCATTGAGAGAGAGGGACCAGAAAAAGTCATGATTTTTAGGTTTGTTCCAACCCAGTTGACATAGAAGAGCCCTAAGAGCGAAAGAATCTTTGTCAGTCCATAACCACCATCTGACAAATTCTTGAAACTCTCCTTCGTAACAGGAAAAACCAATAGACCTAACATAGAGATGAGATAGTACCAAAAGATAAGCCCCGACATCTCTGTCGCACTTAAATGAAAAAACAAGAGATTAAAAAGAAGTAAAAAAGGCCCTGGAACAAGACTAATAAGGAAGGCCTTGAAAATCATGGCGACCTCTGGCCCTTGCCAAAGGCAGAATCCTTTTGAATGAGTGACCTTAATTCTTGAATATTTTTAACTTGTCCTTCCTTCATAAGGGCCATCATACGCTGGCGCCAGTCAAGAAGTAGGCCCGGTCCTTGATAGATAAAGGCCGTGTAGATCTGACAGACTTTTCCACCTGCCCTCCAAAAATCGATGAGGTCATCAAAAGAAGTAATGCCACCCACTCCAATAAGATCTAATTCACTATTTTGCCCTAACGCCTCTAAGACCTTTTCTCTTACCAAACGACCTTTCTCTTGCAGCAAGCGACCAGAGATTCCCCCTTGCCCCAAATCTTTTCGAATCGTGGTGTTCGTCGCAATGATTCCTGAAAGTTTGTACTCTGTTGCCAAGTCAACGATGGCAGGTAGGTCCTCTAAGGCGAGATCTGGAGATATTTTGAGATAAAGAGGAACACTATTTTCTAAGCGTAAATCTTTTAAGGCCTCGAAAATTTCCTTTAAAGAAGAAATATTCTGAAGGTCGCGCAAGCCTGGCGTATTTGGAGAGCTCACATTTATGACTAAGTAACTCGCAACCTTTGCAAACTTCTTAAAGAGAATGCGATAGTCTTCACACGCTCCTTCTTGAGAGGTCGTTTTATTTTTTCCGAGGTTCACCCCGACGACCTTTCCATGTCGATCTGCATTTTCTAAGTTTTTAAAAACCTTATCCATGCCCTCATTATTAAAGCCCATACGGTTAAGAAGACTCTCCTCTTCCTTTAGGCGAAACATTCTAGGCTTGGGATTGCCCTCTTGAGGTTTTGGAGTGACTGTCCCCACCTCTATGGCACCAAAGGGAATGGTAGAAAAAAAGCTAATCGCCTCGGCATTTTTATCAAGGCCTGCGGCAAGGCCAACTGGAAAAGACCAGACATTGCCATCATTAAGTTTCACACTTAGATCAAGACCAGAAGGATTTTCGAGTAGTTTTTCATGAACGCCCAAAAAGGTTGCTAAACTCTCTGGAAAGCGTGAAAGAAGCGCCATGCTTTGGTTGTGAGCAGTCTCTGGATCGATCTGAAACGCGATACTTTTAAAAAGATGATATAGATTCAATCTTGATCCTTAAAATTTTTCTAATAAAGTTGGACGAAATCACCTTCGACAACGGAGCCACCTGAGTGAAGAATGGCAATCGCACCATCAGGACCAAAGTAGTCGATAATCTCAACAGTGCCTTTCACCTCACCTTTTGAGACTCCAATTAAGGCACCAGTTTCGGGATCAAAAATCTCTTGTCCTTCAGTTACAACTTTTAAAATATCGCTAATCTGAATACCAGAATTTCGTCCAGCATTTATATAAATTTTATTACCAAGAATTCTTGCGACTCTTCCAACCCAATCAAGCTTGCTTGAAATTTCTAAGACTCGAGGAATACTTCGACGAACAGCAACTCTAACGGCATATCTCATCAACTCACGTCGGTAAGTAAGCTTTGATTCACGATCCCCCGTAAAAAGGCGAAAAGTTGAATCATCAGCATAACCTCTGATTTCATCAGTATAAATTTCTTTATTTGAATTCACATCGAAAACACGAATCTCCACCTTACTTTCTGTATAAGATTTCGTTTCACGAACCACACCGATCTCATCTGTTTTCTCTCGAATACGAGCGTCTTTTACGCGACCAAAGACGACAAAATTTAACCCAGCGACTTTTGCCTTTCTAGCGAGTTGTACTAACTTTACCCCACCGCCAGCATAAATTTCTTTTGAAGAACCAAAGAGTTTATTGGCCATAGGATCAATTATAAATTCACCCGTTCGCGCCAACTCTTGCCTTAACTCTTCTGTCGCCGTGATACCAAGGTCAGGACCTCCGTAGGGAGACTCATTAAAGAAGGTTAAGAGAGCTACCTTTTTCTTTACGCCATTAAAGAATTTCCGAGGCTCATTTCGAGGTCTCTTGCCAGATGCTTGTCTCTGTATAACTGGCCCTGAACAGGCCAATAAAAAGCATAATAAAGGAATCAGAAGAAATGAGCTGTTCTTTTTTAATGCTAATCCCACGGTCAACTCCTATGACGTTGGCGCCGCTTGGTTTTTAGTTGTCTCTTTAGCTCCACTTGGCTTAGGAGAAACCTTTTCCTTATCGGCACCCTCTTTCTTGAGGGCCAATTGAAAAACAGTATCAGGACTAGGAAAGACAATGCGTCTATCTGCACCTAATACTTTATTTTCCAAGCCGCGTATGATGGCCATCATATCAGCATCATCACCTGCGTACTCTAAGAGAATTTTAACATTGTTTGGTGTAAAACTTTTGATCACAGGACTAAATTGCTTGGTGATCCCATTATTCCCGATTAATTTCATCAGAGAATTAATATCCCCAAGATTTCCATACTCAATCACATCAATAACGACCCTCTTCATATTGTCCCTAGCTTGAAGGACAGCTTCACCTAATTTATTAAAGCGAGTGAGAGGCATTTGAAAGATTGCATTAGCAAGTCCACTGCTAATTTCTTTAGGTTGATTAAAACTATATATTCCCATTTTTTCAGGAAAATCATCATGAACCAGAATTTCTTGGTTAAGAAGATCGAGTAACAATAAATCACCCGTGAGTTCAAACTCTCTTTTTTCTGTATCAGTATTTTCTTTTACTTTTTTAATTTTAAAATTCAGTGTCATCCACAAGGATGAGCCAAAGTCGTCTCCTAGAACATCAGGTGCTTCCTCCACTCTGCCTTCTTCAGAATCTGCTGCCCCTTTATTTCCAATCATCGCCTTGCGCGCATCGGTATTCATGCGCGTAAAGGCTTCTATCTGTGCAGTTGTTCCAGCATCAGCAAACACAATCCGATCTACTTTACCATTTAACTGAGCTTCTAATTTTTCTCGCCAATGATTACTTAGAACTTGAGTGAAATCACTTTCAACTTCAACTCCTGTTTCAATCCAAGAGGTATCCACTAATTGAAATTTTGTAGAAAGGTAGAGTGTAGAAAAGTGGCGTTCAGGATTATCTGAAGTAAACTGCAAGTAAATACGATGGAGTTCTTTTCGGTTCACCTTGGCCTTCAAGCGCAGGTAACGGCTATTAGGAACTTGTGGAGAGCGACTCATTTTCTTTATCGAGTACTGAGGAATCGCGCGACTTAAACGACCATAACGTCCTTTAAGAACTAATCTCTTTTGTCGAAGGGCCTTTTGAAATTTTACCGTATCAGGTTTTCCACCTTCTACTCCGATGTCATATTTTTTCTCAAGAGATTCTTTAATGGGAGTGAAGTACTCTTGAAACTTTTCTTCATAGCGACGCCAAAACTTGTCAGAGTCTAGCCCCATTTCCTTAAGCTCTTTTGAAAAGACATCTCGAAAAGCACTTGAGAGTAATTGCTTCTTGATAAAACTTAAGGTGTCATCATCTCGAGAGTAGAAGCGACCATCGCCTTCAACAGAATTGAGCTGTTGGGCCATGGATAGACTGGGGAATAAAAATAAAATACAAAAAATAAGCGTGATTCCTTTCACGGTAAATCCTCTTTTAAATTTTCGTCTTATTGTACGACGTTTTCACCATCTTCCAAGCGGCCATCTACAACGAACTGCACTGCATTCATATTAAATACTTCGTTAATTTTAGCGGCCATCTGTGGGGTTGGGTTTACAAGGAAATCATCCCCAAGTGGTAGCCGGGCCTTTCCCTCCACTCCCTCAAAAATAACATGAGCAGGAACAGAACCTCGATAACTCAAAAGTACCTGTTTAAAACGCTCAAGCTTTACAGGTAAAAGTTCATCAATATTTACATTAATCCTTACGCCCGTGACCCGCTCTTCTGCTTCATCTTTCATGCGCAGAATTTTCGTTGGAAAGAATTTCCTCGGCTCTTCAGATAAATTGACTTGGCCTTGTAAAATCAGGGCCTCATCCGATGCTAACAGTTCTTCAAATTCAGCATAAACTTTTGGGAAAACAATACATTCAATTTTGCCAGAGAGATCCTCAAGAGTCGCAAAGCACATGCGATCTCCTTTTTTGGTAATGATCTGCTTTGCGGCCGTGATCATCCCTGCGAGAGTCATATCCCTCTTTCCTTCGCCGTGCATATCATTGAGCTCGGCAATTTCTTTAGAAGAGAGCTGCTTCATGACATCGCGAAAGCGATCAAGAGGGTGACCAGAAACAAAGATTCCCATAAGGGACTGCTCATAGCCAAGTTTTTCACGATCATCGTAATCTGCGGCTTCATGAATATCTAGGCGTGCTTTTGTTGTCTCATCATCCACCACTTCTGAATCGAATAAAGAAACTTGTCCGAGGGCCTTCTCTTCTTGTTTCTTAGCAGCGTAAGCGACGATTAGTTCAAGATTTTCAACGAGAGTCTTTCTATTCATTTTTTCACAAGAATCAAAAGCCCCTACTTTAATTAGAGACTCAATCATTCTCTTATTAATCAGCTTAAGATCGACGCGTTCACAGAAGTTAATGAACCCTTCAAAAGGTCCATTGTCTTCTCTCTCTTTAACAAGAGAATGAACGGCTTTTTCCCCAACTGTTTTCACCGCTCCCATACCAAAGCGAATATTTTTATCGATAACGTTAAATTGCCAAAGGGATTCATTCACATCAGGTGGTAAAACCTCAATGTCATAGTTTCTGGCATCATTGATATAGATTGTAATCTTGTCAGTGTTAGAAAGCTCCGTAGAGAGAAGAGCGGCAAAGAAGGCCGCTGGATAATAATTCTTTAAGAATGCCGTCTGATAAGCAATCACTGCATAGGCAACAGCGTGAGACTTATTAAAGCCGTATTCAGCAAAGTTTGCCATCAGCTGATAGAGATCAGATGCTTTCTTCTCATCGTGCCCTCGCTCGCGCGCGCCCTTTAAAAAGATCTCCCTATGCTCTTCAATGAGCTTGATTTTCTTCTTACCCATCGCCTTTCTTAATATATCAGCTTCACCAAGAGAGTAGCCCGCAAGAACCTGAGCGATCTTCATCACCTGTTCCTGATATACAACAACACCGTAAGTATCTTTTAGGATGGGCTCAACCTCTTTAAAAGGAAAAGTCATCTCCTTTCGTCCATGCTTGATATCAATAAAATCATCAACCATTCCAGAGTTAAGAGGACCTGGTCGATAGAGAGCGTTAACAGCAGTGATATCTTCTAAGTTATCGGGACCCAGCTTTTTACAAAGCTCAATCATGCCAGAAGACTCTAACTGAAAAACACCAATCGTCTCGCCTCTTGAGACAAAGTCATAAACAGATTCATCTTCCATATCGATAGATTCAATATCAAAGGTAGCGTCATGATCTCTTCTAATAAATTTTACCGCTTGATCAACAACGGTGAGAGTCTTGAGTCCAAGAAAGTCAAACTTCACAAGACCTATAAGCTCAGAGAAGTCCTTATCAAATTGAATAACTTTTTCGCCCTTTGCTCCCTTAAAGAGAGGACAGTACTCAACAAGTGGCTCGTTCGTAATAACAACACCTGCCGCATGAATACCTGCATGGCGATAAAGACCTTCAAGTCTTTTGGAAATGGTAAAGATATGCCTAATTTTTGGATCAGTTTCAATAAGCTCAGTAAGCTTTGGTTCCATTTCCAAAGCTTCCTCAAGAGTGATGCCAATTTCATCTGGGATAAGCTTTGAGATCATATTGGCCTCAGCAAAACTTAAACCAAAGACACGCGAGACATCTTTAACAACGGCCTTCGCTTGAAGTTTTCCAAAGGTGATGATCTGACCCACCTTATCTTCACCATATTTTTGCGTCACATATTCAATAACTTTTGGCCTACCATACTGACAAAAATCAACGTCGAAGTCGGGCATGGAAATCCGCTCGGGATTTATAAATCTTTCAAAGAGAAGGTCATAAGGGATGGGGTTAATGTTGGTGATGTCCATTGCATAAGCAACAATGGAGCCTGCCCCCGAGCCTCGTCCAGGACCGACCGGAATTCCGTTATCTTTAGACCATCTAATAAAGTCCGAAACGATAAGAAAGTAACCACAAAAACCCATTTGCTTGATCATGTTTACTTCATAATCAAGCCTTTCCATATACTTGGGTTTAACTTCTGTTTCCCAATTATCCTGTGCCACTATTTTGGTAAAATGTGGCCCGTTGAAGCGTTTCTCTAAACCCTCGTGAGACATTCTTTCAAAGAAGTCTTCAACAGTTTCTCCCGTATCGATTGGGAAATCTGGTAGATGATAAATCTGATTGCCATCATCATCAGTCCACTTAAGCTCAACATTACATTTATCAGCAATGGCCAAAGTGGCATCACAAGCTTCTGGAATATAGTGAAAAGCTTCTCGCATTTTCTCTGGCGTTTTGAAGTAAAACTCTTGAGAAGTCATGCGCATACGATTTTCATCTGCGTATGTCTTCCCTGTTTGCACACAAAGGAGAACCTCTTGTGCTTGGGCGTCTTCTGGAGTCATGTAGTGGCAATCATTTGTCGCCACAACATTGATATTCTTTTCTTTAGCAAATTTAATGACTTTTTCATTGACGATTTTTTGCTCTGGAATGCCATTTTCCTGAATCTCAAGATAAAAGTCATCTCCAAAAATCTCATGCAATTTCGTAATAGCCTTTGAAGCACGATCATCTTGATCGGTAAAGAAGTTGTAACCGACCTCACCCTTAAGGCATGCTGTTGTACAGATCAGCCCCTCACTAAACTCTTTTAAGAGTTCAATATCAGCGCGAGGTTTATAATAAAATCCTTCAAGATAGGCTTGGCTTAATAGCTTGCAAAGGTTTTTGTAACCGGTGTTGTTCTTACAAAGAAGGATCAGGTGGTGAATTTGACGACTCGACTCTTCTGCATCTTGGGAGCTTACAGACTTGGCCTTCTTTGCTGACTTTCGATCAAAGCGACTTCCAGATGTGAAATAGATTTCAGAACCTAGTATTGGTTTTATTCCTTCACTTTTACAACGATTATAAAAATCGATCGCCCCGAACATATTTCCGTGATCAGTTTGAGCAATGGCAGGAATACCTTGCTCTTTGGCCTCGGCAATTAGGTCCTTTAAGCGAATCGCTCCATCAAGGAGTGAGTACTGAGTATGAAGATGTAAATGAACAAAACTATCGGGATGACTATCCTTCAATGAAGGAGAAGCTGACTGAGTCTCAGTGGTCATAGTGTCCTCTAAATGGTCTCTTAAAATTCAAGTTATGCAATGCTTTAAAAATGTGCCTGTGTGTCCTTTTATTAAAGCAAACTTTTGATGATTTGTCTTTTATGACGCAATGAAAAGGAGTTAGATAACTTGGCCCAAGTCCTTATATTTACGAGAAAAATCATTGTGACAGAATAATTTAGAATTGATTTGAAAAACTGAATGAGGCCGCGCATAAGAACGCGGCCAATTTTAGTATTTTAAATTAAGGAACTCTTTTCATTATATAAAGAAAGGGAGCTTTTGCTTCCTTTGAAGTTCCATAAGAGATGCGAATATCTTTATCTGTATAAACTTCTTTTAAAGTTCCACCGCCAAAGAATAGACGAACAAAAATACTTGGAAGAACATTTCTTTCGCCCTCAAGTTGATCATTCTCAGAGAGTTCAGGAAGATCGGTGTAAGTTAGACCAACTGGTGGTTTTGTTTTTATTCTTCTAAGGTTCGTAAACTGAACATTTAAATCATTGGCCGCACCAACTTTGAACTTACCTCGTAGAAGACTTGTTCCTTTAGATTTCCCAGTCTTTTTATCAAGTGTGTTTGAAACGTTGTAGTAATAACCTTCTTTAAAAACAACTTGAAAAATCTTGGTTACATCAAGAGTCGGGTCAACACTTCTATCATACTTTCTGTATTCATACGGTCCCCAAACTTGTTGCCATCGTCCATCAAGAACGTCAATTCTATCGGCCACTGGTCCTTGAGGAGAAAGTTCTGTTAACTTTTCAACGTAGGGATCAAGAGTTTTTTGAATCTTTAAATCGGGATCTGCTTGGCCCAGATAATATTCAGCAATTGTTAGAATCTCTGCTTTTAACTCACTGACAGTATTGAGTTCACTAGCAGGTGTGAAGTCACTCGCTAAAGTCATTGCACTCATTAGAATCATGAAAGACGTGAAGATTTTTTTCATAAGTACTCCTTTGCTGCAGACTACTTCTAAATTTCAAAGAAGCAAAGAAGGTGTGTAAGAGATAAGGTAGGCAAACCTTATACAAAAAAAGCCCTCATAAAGAGGGCCCAATTCATCAAAAATCTTCTTTTAATCTAGAATACGACAAGGCCTATTTCCTCTCATAGAGGCATTTTCGCAAGTTCTCATCGCTTTTACACAGGCCACTTCTCTGGCCGTTTGATAGGTCGGAGCAGTCACTGTTTCAGTAAACACGACTCCATCTCTAACCCCTCGTCTTCCCATATCTCTACCGACAGTACAAACCGCCGTAAAAACTCTTGGTCCAGAAGGTCTTGAATCATTGCCGCCTATATTCACACAACGAGCAGCAGGTCCAACTCCACCTAGATGACGGTTTCTTAGGCCTAAGTTTTGCTTTCTTATTAGGTCGCGCTCACAATCACTTTGAGCGAATCCACAAGCATCTCTTCCGCGAGCATTGTAAACTTCTGGCTCGAGACCTTGGCGAGTTTCAATTTTATAGGCACAGGTCATGCCTGCTTGAGGATTCCCACCACGATTTGAGAAATCTTTTTCACAGCGATAGTTCCAGTAATCCCATTTGCGAGCCTTGACTCTCTCACAGGCTTCCTCGGCCATTGAGCAGGCACGTGCTCCAAAATCAGTAAATGACTCAACAAAATCAAAGGTCCAGCCACGACGAGAGTTGTAAGATTCAATTTCTAAATTGACTACGCAAACACCTGGCCGCTCATAGGGTCTAGGATCATATCCTCTAGGTCTAGCTTCCGCAGAAACCGATGCCAGAATGACAAGTAATGATAAAAATGCAGTCTTCATATTCTCTCCCTTATGAAGGTGTATTGGATTTACCTGTTCTTACCAAATGACAGGTAAGAAACAAGGGAGAGACTTAAAATAAAGGAAATCTTACACCCTGGTGCCCTTTGACCCTAATTAACCCTTTAAAAGAGGACCTCGGATTTGAATCACTGAACTCAAAGGAATCGACTCCCCTCCTCTAGGCCAGTGACTTGTGAGGGATTTTAAGTTCTTTGATTTTTCTCCAGGGTGCTGAACAGAGAGGAACATTGTTTCTCCATCCGGAGAAAAGGAGAGACCTGTCAATTCCGCATCTTTTGGAGCAGAGGCAATCTGAATAACTTCTCCCGCATTAGCCCCCTTCATCTCGACATAGAAAAGGCCATTATTCTTAAATTTACTATAGGGTGGCTTATTCATTGATCCGCCACTTATATCAGTGGCAAACCATAAATTGCCGGCCTTATCAAAGGCCATATTATCTGGACATGAAAAAGATTCCCCACCCACTAAAAAGTCAGAGGCCTTAAAGCTCATGCTACTGTGATCACTTCCACTCTCAGATATTTTCAAGATGCTTCCATGCATATTCCCGCGCTTCTTATTATTTGTGAGGCAAACAAAAACATCTCCAGTCGCTGGATTTATTTCAATATCTTCTGGGCGATCCAAGGGAGTGGCCCCTAATAAGCGGCCTGCCTCTCGGCAGTGAATCAATACATCGGTTTGGTCTTTAAAAGTCTTCTTTAGAATGTCTTGTTTTTCCCAAGAAAGAGATATCCACTGCCCCTCAGCTATATTGGCAACAAAGAGCTCTCCCTTTTCAAGAGAATCGCCTTTGTCAGATAGAAACTTATAGAGAAACTCATCATTCTTATCATCCCCTGAATAAACGGCTACGCGACCGTCTTTAGTGGGAATACAAGTTGCGCACTCATGGGAAAAACGTCCGAGGGCCGTGAGCTTCTTGGCAGCTCCAGACATTGGATTTACTTCAACGACCCACCCATAATGCTCAGGAGGGTAATCATAGAATTTATCCCATTCAAGAATACTTTCAACTTTCTTACCTTCTGGAAATGTGCGATCACCATAATAATTATGAAAATTCTCTTCACAGGTAAGAATTGTCTTCCAAGGAGTGATACCACCGGCACAATTGGCGAATGTTCCAATCGCCGTCTTCTTTCCCTCAATAGGTCTTTCACTAATAAGGGGTATTTCCGTGTTTCCATTGAGTCGACGGTTATAGGGCGAATTAAAAACTAGCTTCCAAATTTTCTGCTCTTTTTTTAAATGAAGAAGTGAGCCACCAACTGTATAGCGTTCTTGATCGATCATCTCTTTAGTTCTTTCAATTCCTTCGCTCCATTGTGAACCAACAAGGAGATCAGGGTATTCGTGATTTACCCACAGGATAACTTCACTGTCATTTATGGCCACGGGACAGGTATAGTCATTATTAGAGCCAAATGTATCTTTATCTGAAATTTTATCTTGAAAGCTGATTAAGAGATCATATTCAAAACCCTCTGCTAGAATAAATTCATCCTTACTGGAAAAATCTATACCTTTAAGAGCTCCAGTTTTTTGTTGGCAACTTGTTAAACTCAAAGGTCCCAAGGCTAAGGTAGAGCCCCCTAGAAACTTAACGAATTCTCGCCTGTTAAAAGACATGATTTCTCCTCATTCGAATAGTTATGATCCTACTTTTGTAACCGATTTTAGCAGAAGATGTGAGGGTCCTCGGTAAAGATTATGTTGGCCAAAACCTTGAAAAGACTACCCGTCACATTGCGCAGAGTCATGATCCTTGTTAGGTTGAGCTTATGATACCCTCAAACTGGCTTAAGTGCCTGATATTACTTTTAGCATTGTGGCCTTCTGGCCTTATTAAAGGTGCTTGGGCTCAAGCAGCAGAGGAATCTTCGCGAAGACTAGGTATACAAATATCGCTTCAATTTCTTCCTCATCAAGAAAAGCTTTTGAAGACTGACTTAGATTTTTTAAAAACGATTAGTTCGTGGAATGCCCTGTCTCAACTTGAAAAGAAAACTATGGATCTCTTGACTGGAGACTCCTCTGAACTTAATCAATGGTTGCGACAGAGAATTCAATTTCTCCTTCCAATTGGACCTCAACTAAGAATTCAAATATTTGAAAATGAGGGACCCTTTTTATATCCCTATGAAGATGTTTTTCCTCAAGAGATGGAAGATGTTTTTACCATGGAAAATAGTCAAGCAGGTCACCTTATGAGTAATTCAGGTGTTGCCTATTATCTTTTTGGAAAGAGACGGAATGAAATCCTTTCCCTAAATTTTAAAAATCACTTTCCAAAACTAAAATCAGATTTACTAGTTCTCAGTCCTCGCATTGGTATTATTCACGTGCATAAAAATACTTTTAATTATCAAAATAAAATTTCGGTATCAGGACGTGAGCCTGCTGATCGATTACAACGACTCTCTTTTCTTTTTCACGAAGGACGCCACAGTGATGGTCATGGAGCCAATCTTGGTTTTTATCATACGATGTGCCCTCCCGGTCATGATTATACTGGTCGTATTGCCTGTGATACTCCCTCAAATGGGGCTTATTCAGTTAGTGCTCTCTTTCTTAAAAAATCACTTGAAGTTTGCCATGCCTGTACAGAAGGTCATAAAGAAACACTTAGGTTAACATACCTAGACTCAAAGCTTAGAGTTTTAGATAAAAATATCCTGTCTCCTGAAGAGCAGGAGCAAATTAATCAATATGAGAATGAAATGAATATTCTGGGCCACCAGCTTTTGGGTGCTTATTCCCGAAGTGATGAAGCGAGAATAGTACTACTAAAGAAATCTCTTCAAGAAATCACTGAAAAGATCAATCAGATTAAAAAACCTATTAATCTACCTAAGACCTATTGGAAGAGTGAGCCCGAAGTATTAAACTATAATCATGAACCCGAATCAGATTAAGAATGTCCAAATTTTTCTTATATTATTTTTTTCTTCTTTAACTCTTTATGTTCTTTTTAAAGAAGCAAAGAAAAGAGACAATCATCGTTTTTCTAGAGTGCAAAAAACAACAAAGATAGCCTCTTCATCTAGTACTCCATTGCCACAACCTAGTCCCATTAAAGAAGAGAAAAACAAAAATCAGCCTCTCTCTGAAGAAAGACAAAAGGTCATTGATCAATTCAAAAGACAAGGAGAAGAGGTCCTTGCAAAGCTTCCTTATAGAGAAGACCTACAGCAATTAAATGATGGCCAAGTTCATAAAATTCCCGAGTCCCTATTGCAAACGGGTCGAGAGCTCGGGCAACTAAAAGAGCTCGTCATCCGCTATCCTGACTTTAAAGAGCTACAAATCGAGGCGAAATCTTTCTATAAAAATTGTGCAGATGAGGAAGGGTACCCAACTTCGATTCGCTCCCTCTGTTTATTTAATCGCCTTCAGTTAGCAAAGAATAGTGGGGAAATCTTTGATATTAGCCCCTATCCTCTTGAAATTAAACAACTCGCTCTCGAGCTAGCTCCCTTTAGAAGAGATTGAAACAAATCGCCCTAAAGCTTGCACACCGGACATAGTGGGTGTTAATTACAATCTCATTGATTCTGAGACAAGATAGCTTAATATGCACTCTTATAAGCATCTGGAGAACTCATGGTTAAGATCCGGTTGAGCAAGAAAAGGGTACCTAAGAATCAGGCCCAACTTGAATTCAACCTTGAAAGACCGATTGAAATGGATAGAAACCACCACCTTGGTGGTCGTAGTTTTTATTTCTTTGATTTTGATGACAACGTTGCCTACCTCACAACTCCTATCGTAATTTTTAATAAGGAAACTGGAGGTGAGAGAACCTTATCTTCTGGTGAATGGGCACGCTATCATCAAAATATTGGCCACTCAGGTCCCTTTGCTGATTACTACGTTGATTACAACGATGACACTGGCTCCTTTCGCTACTTTCGTGACCAAAAGCATTCCTTCATTGATAAGGTTGTGAGAAGAAAACAAACCTTTCTAAGTGATATTGAAAAAGCACTCGACCAGGCAGACTATTCATGGAAAGCGCCCTCCTGGAATTGCTTTTATCATGCTACTTACAACAGAAGACCAACCTCAGTGATCACAGCAAGAGGTCACAATAAAGAAACGATTCAAGATGGTATTGATCTTATCGTCCGTACTGGTCACCTTCCCCATAATCCTAATTATCTAAGTATTTACCCTGTCACAAATCCACAGGTGCGCGTGAGTGAGCTTCAAGATCCCGAGCTCAGGCACTCTGTTGCCGATCTTAAAAGAGCGGCTATTAGTCAAAGTGTAGAAAAGGCCTTAAAAGTTTATGGCCATAACTCTCATCACCGCTTTGGTATGTCAGATGATGATCCAAAAAATGTAGAACTTATTACGGAAGAGATGAAAGTTTTGAAAAAGAAGTATCCTGAGATGGCCTTCTTTGTGATTCAAACCTTTGAAGATTCTTATGTTAAAACTGAAGTTTTAGAAACAAAGACGAGAACTGCCAAAAGAGGCCATAAAGCCCTTTCAGAAGAACCCGATCAACTCTCATTTATTTAAAGAACGCAGTGGACGCCTGGAAGGCTACATTGCTCAAGACCTGCTTGCTCATCTAGACACTCAAGACGCATCGTAAGGCCCGCATTTGCGTCCATTTCAAAGAGATCATCACTATAGGTGTTGTGAACACGGTAGCGTCCCTTTTCGCAAAGAACCTTTGCCCGTTGCTGACACTTATCCATTGAGCCCAGGCAGTTTACATCAAAGCCTTTTGCCCCATCTGAGAGTTTTAAAACTTCTACTGTCGCTGTTGAACAGCCGATCAGTAAAATCATACATGTTAAGAGAGTTCCGATATTTTTCATGGGCATGAAGTAACATTCACAACTACCGGCGTCAAGAAAAAGACCGGAGCTAGGTTTATTCTTTTACGGTATTGGGTGATAATAAAATCATGAGGTTATTCATTCTAATTCTGCTATTACTTCCACTTGGACAAACTTTTGGCCAAGTTAAAGAAGAAGAAAAAAAAATAGCTTCAACCTCTGAGAATGCCGCCATGATGGTCGACGCCGCCCATGAAAGTGTGAGCAACACCATTCTTTTGCTCTCAAATCGAATTGACTCCTTTTTTGGTAGCCGTCGAGGTGATGATGAGGCCAATGGCTCTCGCTTACGGGTCTTTTATGATTCAACTTTTCGCCAAGACCAAAAGTGGGAAGACCGTGTAGACATGCGCTTCTCCCTCAGGTTACCTCAGCTACAAAAGCTCCTAAACCTGTCTTTTAAGCGTGAGGGTGGAAAAGCTCCCCCCAAAGAAGCGCCTAAAGAAACGCCCATTGCTCCTAAACTTAAAGATCTTATCGTCACCACACAGAAATGGACCTTCAATTTCAACACAGGCTTAAGAGTTGATATCCCCCCGAACCTTTTTGCTAGGGCCCGTTTAAGAAGGACAATGCTCTTCTTTGATTTGTGGGAATTCAACCCTACTCAAGAAGCCACTTGGTTTCAAGAGCAAGGCTTTGGCCTCAACTTTAGCCATGATCTTGATTACCAACTTGCACCAGATCTACTCTTTAGAATCGTAAACTCTGTTTTTTGGCTAGATGACACTGATGAGGTTACAACGACTCATGGCCCAAGCCTTTTTCAGCAGCTCAGCGACAATCGCGCCTTATCATATTCGCTTCAGGCACAAGGAACCAATCGCCCCAAGTACTATATCAACAACTATGTGGCCTCTATTCAATACCGCCAACTTATTCATTCAAACTGGCTCTTTCTAGAAATCAGACCAGCGGTAGACTTTCCCAAGGAGAGACGCTGGCAGGAAGTTTATTCACTCTTCTTTAGAATTGAAGCCGTTTTTGGGACCATCTAAAAAGAATTTTCTTACGGCCTCTGACTGAGTGATCCTAAGCCTTTAAAACTACATTAAACCGACCTTGTAAAAAGGAAAGGCATTCTCATATAGATTCAAATTACCGCTATTCTCCCCTCACAAGTTCCAAAGGATAATAAAGGTCCAGACCATGATTGATATTGCATGCTCTGGGCCTTTTTGATAGAAGCTACCTTATGGAAAAATTCAATGATTTAGAGACATACTCTCCCAAGAAATTAAGAACCTTAAGAAATAATCTTAATAATAGACTCGCTCACTTCCAAGGTCGTGGAGATAAGTCAAAAGAGCTAACACCAAGCCATCGTCTTTACGGAATGGATGAGTCTCAGTGTAGTGAGCTTCTTAAGATTGTTCAAAAGCTTATTGAGAATAAGTAGTCAGACTTTCGCGGCCTTAACTTTTCTTAGCCGAAAGATTGTATTGCCAACAACTCCACCTAGAACGAGCAAAATACCAAGTATGGTCTGTGTTGATACGGCCTCTTGAAAAAAAAAGTATCCACCAACACTTGCCCAAATGACCCCAAGATAGCCCGCAATACTCACCACACTTCCCTCACCTAACTGGTAAGCACGGGTCATAAAATATTGAGCGATCTGAACAAAGACTCCTACTCCAATTAGATATAGCCACTGCATATTATTTGGGCTGACCCAATCAAACATGACTTTGGGAGTAATGAGAGGGATCGTCACTAAGGGAAAATAGAATATGATGACCAGTGGATGCTCTCCTCCAAGGGCCTGAATCTTTCGAATCGAGGTATAAGCACAGGCCGCAAAGAAAGCACCAAGCACCCCAATGAAAATCGGTAAGGAGTCTCCGCCAGAGAATCCCTTGATAACGACGACTCCCATAAAGGCCAAAAGAAAGAAGAAAAATTGACCGCGGTAGAAGGCCTCTTTTAAAAGAAGCGTTGTCAAAAAGGCGGTAAAGATTGGAGACATATATTGAATGGTTACAGCTGTCGCCAGTGGGATCATCTGAATGGTTGTAAAAAAAAGGATCAAGGCCGTGGTACCAAAGAGCCCTCTTAAAAGAAGATAGAACTTATGCGTACCCCAAGGACTAACACCAGCAAATTTTAATTGAATCAGACAAAGGGCCATGGCCACGACACCACGGAAGAAAACAATCTGAGAGATCGGAATCCCCACACAAAGTTTTACCATTAGGCTCATGAGAAAGAAGAAAACCGAAGCGATGGCCATGTGGCCTACGCCTATTCCCACTCAATTGTTCCAGGAGGCTTACTCGTAATATCGTAAACAACCCTGGTGACGCCTTTTACCTCATTGGTAATACGATTGGAGACGCGAGATAGGAAATCCCGGGGAAGGTCTGACCAAGTTGCCGTCATATAATCAGTTGTTGAAACAAGCCTTAGGCAAATTACCTCTTCATAGGCCCTGCCATCACCTTTTACACCAACTGTTTTCACGGGAAGCAAGACGGTAAAGGCCTGTGCTACTGACTCATAAACATTAAAAGCGCGCATTTCTTCTAGAAGGATTTGATCTGATTGTCCCACTTTATCAATGGACTCTTCTTTAAGTTCACCAAGGACTCGAATCCCAATTCCAGGTCCTGGAAAGGGATGGCGATAGACCCATTCATGTTTAAGGCCTAGTTCTTCCCCAATTTTTCGCCCCTCATCTTTAAAGAGATAACGAAGAGGCTCAAGAAGCTGAAGCTTCATTCTCTCAGGAAGACCTCCCACATTGTGATGGGATTTAATCGTGACAGACTTGCCGCCTTTTTTATGGGGAGAGGTGCTCTCGATAACATCGGGATACAATGTTCCTTGAAGGAGGAATTCAAATTTAATCTGATGATCGGCCTCAAAGGAGTGTACCTTCTCTTCAAAAACTTCAATAAAAGTATGACCTATAATTTTCCTCTTCTCTTCAGGATCTTTAACACCCTTAAGCTTTGAGAGAAAGGCCTCTTTTGCATCGATGACTTCAATATTTAAGGGAGTGTTCTTTTTCAATGTTTCAATATGCCCGTGATCTTGAGGTCTTAAAAGTCCATGATCAACAAAGAAGCAGTAGAGATTACTTCCGATTACATTATGAGCGAGTGTCGCCGCCACAAGAGAGTCCACACCACCGCTAAAGGCACAGAGAACCTTTGCATCTCCGACTCCCTTAACAAGATCAGTTGCTTCTTTAAGCATTTCGGATCGACTCCAGTCTTCTTTTAGAGAGGCCACTTCTTCGTAGAAATATCTTAGAATCTCTCGCCCAAAGCTTGAATGCTCTACTTCAGGATGAAATTGCAGACCCATGAGGCCTCGGTCAATATCTCTAATTCCCGCAACCATGCCATTATTGGATTCCATAATAAGGCTAAAGCCTTCAGGAACTTTTTCCACATGATCAAAGTGACTCATCCAAACATGAAAGTGATCTGGGCAGTTTGGAAGTTTAAAATTATTTTTTAGAATAATTTCTGCATGGCCGTACTCTCCAATCGTTCCTGGAGCAACCTTGCCTCCAAAGTAATTCGCCATGATCTGAAGACCATAGCAAATACCGAGGGTCGGAATGTCTTTATTAAAAAGAAATCCATAGTCTGTTTTGTCCGTAGCAAGAGAATCTGGCCCCCCACTTAAAACAAGACACTCTGGTTTATTACCCTTTTCAAACTCTTCTTTCACTTCATCTAATGTGATGATCGCAGAAGAATACCCAAGCTCACGCGTTTTTCTCGTAATAAGCTGAGTGTATTGAGAACCAAAATCAACAATCCATATTTTTCTTTGGGCCTGTTCCACGCTATTTCCTTATAACTTAGAGTAGTTCGGAGCTTCTTTAGTGATAATCACATCATGAGGGTGACTCTCTTTAAGGCTTGCCGAAGTAATTTGAATAAACTGAGCTTTCTCTTTTAATTCAACGAGATTCTTTGCACCAACGTAGCCCATACCAGCACGAAGACCACCAATGATCTGATAGATATTTGAACTTAAAGAACCTCTATAAGGAACCTGACCTTCAATACCTTCTGGTACAAGTTTACCTAGATCATCTACTGCTCCTTGGCCGTAGCGATCTTTTGATCCCATCACCATGGCCCCAAGAGAGCCCATACCGCGATAGACTTTATAAGTTCTTCCTTGATAAAGAATTCTCTCACCAGGCGTCTCATCAGTTCCAGCAAAGAGAGAGCCAAGCATGACGGTATTGGCTCCTGCAGCCAAGGCCTTAACGACGTCCCCTGAGTATTTGATGCCACCATCAGCAATAAAAGGAATTCCTGCCTCTTTGCAAACTGGCGCACAGTCTAAGATTGCAGAGAGCTGAGGCACGCCAATTCCAGCAACTACTCTCGTTGTACAAATTGAACCAGGTCCAATACCGACCTTAATTCCGTCTACACCTGCTTTAATAAGATCACGACAGGCCTCACTCGTGGCGACGTTTCCGGCGACAATATCTAACTGGGGATAACGAGTGCGCAAGGTTTTCACCATATTGATCACTCCTAAGGAGTGCCCATGCGCTGTATCGACGATGATCGCGTCAACACCCGCTTCAACAAGTAGGCCCGCACGTTCCTCTTCCTTACCACCAACACCGATTGCAGCTGCTGCACGTAAACGTCCGAGATCGTCCTTATTTGAATCAGGGAAATCAATTCCTTTTAAAATATCTTTAATCGTAATCAGTCCCTTCAAAACACCTTTGGCAGTAATCACAGGAAGTTTTTCAATGCGATGTTTATGAAGAAGATTTTTTGCATTCTCTAAACTCACGCCCTCTTCTGCTGTCACTAATCTTTCAAGAGGAGTCATGACATCTTTTACTTTTTGACGAAAATTAGTTTCAAAACGCATATCTCGACTTGTCAGAATTCCAAGGAGCTTATTTGAAGAATCGACAACTGGTACACCAGTAATTCTATGCTTACTCGTGATTGCCATAACCGCTTCAAGAGACTCTTCAGGCCCTATCGTAATCGGGTCAATAATCATTCCCGATTCATATTTTTTAACTTTCTTCACTTCTTTCGCCTGATTTTCGGCCGTGAGGTTTTTATGAATAACACCGATACCACCATTTTGGGCCATAACGATCGCCGTATCAGCTTCCGTTACAGTGTCCATCGCCGCAGAGACGATCGGCATTTTTAAATCGATATTCTTAGTAAACTTTGTCTCAAGCTCCGTCTCACTGGGAAGGTTTTGAGAATAGCCAGGTTTAAGTAGAACATCGTCGTATGTTAAATAGGGATGGTCAGCGATTGGACCGCGGGAATTCGCCATGAATGACTCCAAAATTTTAAAATGAAACTTATGACATTATAGTGGAGGCCATAAAGAATGACGAGAGAACCTTACATAACCGTGTAATTTAGTAGTCTTTTTTATAATCCATATCAATAGATTGAAGCTGATCAATGAGCTCATTGACCTCTGTATCGTGACGCATCTGCTTTTTATATTGATTGAGAATCTCGCTCTCAAAAGCATTTGTTTTTATCTTGGGCAGCATTCCACCAATACTGGCAGGAGTTCTTTGAGACGCCTTTTTGCTCGTCACTCTCTTTTGGCCAGGAGTAACTTTTATGACTGCTGGTCTCTCTTTTTTGACAGAAGCTGGCAATCGATTGCTATTACCCTTTACCCCATAAATTTTTACTGAGACGCGACTATTTCCACCATATTGAGGACGCCACTTCTTTTTTGGAGCAGGCTTAGCAAGTTCTTTTACTTTATCTTCATAATAATTAAGAAGGCTACTTTCATGGGCCTTCTCACTAATGGGATCATTGAGACGAATCAGAGTGACACTGCCAGCCGTGCTAACTTCTGGATTCAACTTCTTGGCCGCAAGTGCTGCCTCAAAAGCATCGTCTGTCTTAATGGCCGCAGTTGTTGATGCTACTCCCCTATTTGGAGTTTCAATACCATCTTCCATTTTTGAATCTGTTGAAATTCTAGTCTTTAAATTACGACCACCGTCTTTATTAAATGGTTCTATGCCTCTAAAGAGTCCGGTCACTTTTTTGTAGCTAGCATAACCAATTGGCGTAGGTTTTCTGGGCATACCTTTTTCATGCTCATTATGGATAAAGCTAAACTGCCCTTCTCTAAGGCCTAGCTCCATCATCTCCATCAATGCATTTTTAAAAGTGAAGTCACCTTTTATCGCAAGTAGTTGTGTTTTTCCTGTATAAACATCAAAACTGACAATGCTCTCTCCAACAGTGTTTTCAACCACTGCGTTAGCCGTTGTCACTCTCAAAGGTCCACGAAGGGCATCAAAATTTAAACTTTGAACCCAAAGGTATCCCTCTCTTAATTCAATCAAATTTGTGTGAACAATCATATGACCGCCACCAGCTAGGTGATAAACGTGATCATAGTAATCATTGATACTTAATTGCGCTCCCATATCCGTAAAAATTTCGGCCTGAACAGGTAGATGAGCGCCATCTTTTATAGGATAAGTTTTTCCCTGATAGGTATAAAAAGCATTGCCTTCTATTTTTGAAACAACGGCAATGATTTTTCCATAAGCCAATTGGAAAGGTAGGAAACTTAAAAGAATAAAGAGGACTGTCGCCTTGAGAACACTCATGAATTAGTTCCTTTTAAACTTTTGAACGATTTTTTCGTAATGAGGACTTAGTACTTTCCACTCCTCAGTATTACGATATTTCTTTCTAAATTCTTCAACTGTTGTAAAAAACTTTTGTTCATCCCCTAGTTGCAAGTAAGTTAGGGCCATCCATAACTTTGCTCCACGGTAATACTTTGAAGTTGGGTAAGCTTTTACAAGGTTTTCTAGATGTTTGAGGGTCCACTCTGGATGCTTCCCTGTTTCAAATGAGGCAACACCTGCTTGAAATAAAAATTGATCATCAATTTTTTCATGACTAGGAAACTTCTCTTTAAACGTCATAAAAAACTGTGCAGATTTTTCAAAATTTTTGCTTTCAAATTCTTTTTCGGCCATGGCCAAAACTTGGGAAGGAGTCCACTTATAGACTTCATACTTAACAAGGTCATTTTGGGGATTTACAGGTGCCACACTTGCGATTCCTCTTGAATGATTTCCCTCTAATGCTGAAGCCGTTTTGTCTTCGTATTTATCGAGTTTAATTTGAAGATAGTTTTTTTCTGACTTTAGCGTTTGAATATCTGCGCGCAATCGGCTCAGTTCAGCTTTGAGATCCCTATTTTCACGAGCAAGATGAAGAGACACATTTTCGTATCTATTAATCTTTTCGGCCCTCACTTGAAGCTCTTCCCATTTATCACAAGAAGACAGTCCGGCCACGCAAAGGAGTAGAAGAAGACTATTAAATAGTGGTTTCATAAGCAATTCCAAGTTCCTAAAGTGATCTCAGATCACAGGTATTCAACTGTCTTATCGTCAGGTAATCCTCAAAGTTTAATGTTTTCCTTGAGTAAAAAGGTTTTATTTGCCTCTATCATCGTCTGCAATTGGTAACTTACTGAAATCAAAGTGTTTCAATTGACGTATGTTTGCGAAGACCTGAAAATAAAAGCTGAGGAGTATATAAAGATGGAAAAAACCATATTAGGACTAGATATAGGTGGAACAAAAATTGAGGCTGCCATTTTTATTAACGGTAGAGTTAGCACCCGGGCCCGTATCCCAACCAAAAGGGAGCTAGGCCATCAATCCGTAATAGAGAGAATTAAAGATCATATTATTAAAACTCTCGCCTCTGTTGGAAAAACTCTTAACGATTGCCAGGGAATTGGAGTTGGTCTTCCTGGAACTATCGATCCTCTGACCTCAGTGATGATCAATGGCAACTCCGAAATCTTCATTAATAGGAACTTTTCTCAAGATTTAAAAAGCATTCTTAATTCCAATATTGAAGTTCGTTGTGCAAACGACGCCAACCTCTTCGCCCTTGCAGAAGTTCACAGAGGTGCTGGCCTAAAATTTCAAGAAGAAACCGGACTCTCACCTAGTCAGCAAATTGGCGTTGGTATAATACTAGGAACTGGAAATGGTGGCGGCTTGATTATAAATGGAGAAGCCTACATCGGTCGCCACGGGGGTGGAGCTGAAGTTGGTCACCATGTTCTCTATCAAAATGGTCGTCCTTGTTATTGTGGAAGATTAGGTTGTGCTGAACAATACCTTTGTGGCCCAAGCATTGAGGCGTCTTATAAAGAACAAACTGGCGAAAGCCTTATGGCAACGGAAGTTTTTAAAAAGTCTAGTGAAGAGGCCATCACGATTCAAAAACAATATCAAAAGGACCTCATCGAGTTTCTAACAAATCTTTGTACCCTCTTTGATCCGGATTACTTTGTTCTTGGTGGTGGGATTAGCACGATCGATAAGATTTATGAAGGCCTTGAAGAAAAGCTTTGGAGCCAAGTTTTTGTAAAAGGCACAAGGCCCAAAGTTTACCAGCACCAAATCGGTGATAGTGCGGGTGTACTTGGGGCGGCCATGCTTTTTAAAGAGCACATGAACTAAAGTTCTTCAATTAAGTTCCTTAAATAATCAAGCCCAGATTCAAAAAGAGCGGGACCTGGTTGTAAAAATATTTCGGGTGGAACTTCAAAGACCCTCTTTTCACTAACAGCTTGGACTTTATCCCAACCCGGACGATTCATTATGCTTGGAATATCGACAGGCTTTCCGCACCAACAACCTAAAATGATATCTGGATTTTCTTTTAAAATATGGCCTTCTTCAGGAAAGCGATCTCTCGCCAATATCCCGTCTCTCAAATGGGAGTTTATATCTTGAAGACCACACAACTCCACCAATTCAGAAAAATAACGAATCCCACTGATCCTAGGCTCATCCCACTCTTCGAGATAAACTTTTAACTTTTTGTTTCGCTTTGCCGCCCATTCTTGAGTTTCCTTTATTTTAGTCATCCATCTCTTTAAGATGATTTCAAACTTCTCAGAGGCCCCCACCAAAGCAGCAATCATCGCACAGTAATTCAAAGTCTCCTGAAGAGTGCGGTGATTTGAAATAAAGACATTTTGACCTAGTTCAATAAAGTTTTTAGCTATATCTTTTTGAATGTCACTATAGCCAATGATGAGATCAGGTAATAAATCGAGGATCTTTTTTTGATTGGCATGGGTAAAAACAGAAACAACCGGCTTGTCTTTCTTAACCTCAGGTGGCCTTAGGGCATACTGAGAAACTCCCACAATACGGGACTCCTCACCTAGCAAATAGAGAAGCTCAACAGACTCTTCAGTTAAACAAATAATGCGCTCAGGCAAATTTGGCGATTTCATGACAAAACCATAACACAGGACAGGAAATTACGTCATAGACTATTTGAGGTGGGCACAGTTTAGGGCACTATGCTAAGATTTTAATGTCTTTATAAATTAAAAAAACGATAGATTAAGGTCACTCATGAAAAAAAATCTCATTCTCCTCTTTAGTTTACTCACACTCGTCTCAGGCCTTGCAGATGAGTCCATTCCTGAAAAGCCGGTAGAGACTTCTCTTCAAGTTTTCAGTCATGCAGGAGAGAAAATCTTTGCCCTTAGTTATAAGAACGCTCCCCATTGGCACACTTACTGGATCAACCCAGGTGACGCCGGTCTTCCAACAGAAATTAAACCAGAAAACTTTAAGATTTCTGAATTCCCTTGGCCTGTTCCACAAAGATTTATCGAAAAGGGTGACATTCTCGCATATGGCTATGATGGCTCTTATACTCGCTTCTTTGTCTTAACAGAATCGAGTGGAACAGAGCTAAAGCTAAGTTCTAACTGGCTCGTTTGTAAGCATATCTGTATTCCGGGAAAAGTCGACATAACGGCCAATTTCTCCGAGGGAAATTTAACGGACATTAGCCCACAGGATTTCACTCTTTCAGATGAAGAGCTTACAAAAAGATATTTAGATCTTCCTTTAAAAGCAAATTGGCCGGAAACATTAGACATGGTTTTGAAAAAGGGAGCTGACGAAAATCAACTTGCTCTTTATTACAACTTTACAAATCCTGGAAAGAAAGCACTTCCTCACCCCCTTGGTCTTCTTACTCCTTACCGTCAAAAACTGATTGATACTCAAAGAGAAAAGCTTTTCTCAAATGGCAGTGGCACTCTGTTTGGAAAAATGATGATTGCCTGGGATGGAGAATATGTTGATCCCGTTGTCCCCTTTCCAAAAGATGGAACCTTTAATGAGCCACTCGTCCTGAAGTTTTTGTGGCAAAATCCAGTTGATGGAAAAGTCTCTATTATTGAAAAGAGCTTTGAACGTTTCGACCTTACCGGTGCTGAAGCTATTGAATCCCTCATGAGTTCAATGAGCTTTGTGGCCCCATCTGGGTCAACTGACCAGGGCCAGGAGACACCGACGACCAGCCCAACAAGTGATAAAGAAAAAGTCCCCGCCTCCCTTCTCTCGATCCTTCTCTTTGCATTTTTGGGCGGTCTTATTCTAAATGTGATGCCTTGTGTTCTTCCTGTTATTTCCTTAAAACTCTTTGGTCTTGTGGTCCATTCTGACGAGTCAAGAGGTAGTATTTTAAAGCACAATGTCTTCTACACTCTTGGCGTGCTTTCAACCTTCTTCACGTTAAGTGCAGCTGTTCTTATTTTAAAGTCTACAGGAGAGAATGTTGGTTGGGGTTTTCAACTTCAAAGCCCTATTTTTGTCTCCATCATGATCGTTGTGCTCTTTGTATTTGCTCTTAACCTCTTTGGTCTTTATGAATTTCAAACTCCAGGCGGCAAAGTTTTAGGTGACGTTCAGATTAAGAAAGGAATTGCTGGTGACTTCTTCGGAGGCATTCTCGCAACAGTCCTCTCGACTCCTTGTAGCGCTCCTTTTCTTGGAACGGCCCTCACCTTTGCTTTTACCGCGAGTACTTTTGAAATCATTCTTACTTTTCAGGCGATCGGCTTAGGTCTTGCTTTTCCTTTTCTGATGACTGGATTCTTTCCTGGAACAATTAAGTTCCTACCAAGACCCGGTTTATGGATGGAAAGTGTTAAGAAGTTTCTAGGATTAACTCTTCTCCTCACAGGTCTTTGGCTAATCGATGTCTTCATCTCGCTAACGTCTGGTAACCTGCCGCTGATGAAACTTAACAGCGGTCTTCTCATGCTCTTCTTTGCTTTTTACTTTCAAAAGCATATTTCAAAGAAAAAAGTATGGCGCATCGTCTTTTTTATCATCGCCTTAGTTCCTTTCTATGCACTTTTTTCAAGCCCCCTGAGCTTTTCAGGAGATAACTCGTCAGGTTCAACAGATCTTATCAGAGAGAAAAACTCAACAGGAAAAGTGTTGTGGGAACCATGGTCCGAGGAAAAAATGAAGGAGTATCAAGCCCAAGGTGAAACAGTCTTTCTCGATTTTACGGCCAAGTGGTGCTTCACTTGTAAGGTAAATGAGAAGCTGGTCTTAGAGACATCTTCTTTTAGAGAGCTCGTTCAAGAGAAAAATATCAAACTTCTCTTAGGGGATTGGACCAAGTATGACCCCGTTATTGGCGCCTTTCTTAAGAAAAATGGTTACGTCGGTGTCCCGGCATACTTCATTCAAAAGCCAGATGGAAGTCTTATTAAGCTTGGAGAGACCATTTCAATTGGTAAAATAAAAGAGAATCTTTAATGCAAAAAAACAATAGAGGCGACAAATAGTGCACGCTGGTTTACAGACTTGTCTTCGAGGGACGATCTATTCTCTCACCTTAGAGCTGGCCCTCTCAGTCGATTTCTTTGCGCCTTTTCAAGAAAATTCTCCTAATATTGAAAAAGAAGAACTTTTAAAGCGGGCTTCCTTAAAACCTGCGATAAGTGAGATCCTCATTGATATCTTTCTTGAGTTAGAAATCCTTATTGAAAATAAACGAGGGTTAATGATTCACCAGGAGATTGGTGATCTTGTTTTCAAGTCTTCTTATAATTCCATTTCTGATAACCTTCGAAATGAAAAAGAGCTCGTCACCAAGCTTCGAAAAAGTATTGTGATGGGCAATCATTTATTTGAAAAAAACCTCGCCTTGCCAGACGATCAAGAGGGACCTGAAAAGTGGGCGAAAATCCAAATCAACGCTGGAACCTTTCTCTCTGAGATCGCAAAAAATGGTGGAAAAAAGCTTTCACAATTCTTCGATTTTAGGGACTTTAAAGAAGTTATCGATGTTGGTGGAAATGATGGATCTTTTCTTATTCCCATTCTTAAAAAAAATAAAAACCTAGTTGGTCACTCCATTGATCTACCCAAGCTAAAAGATAGACTCGAGCAACAAGCTCGAGAGAATCAATTAGAAAAGCGACTGCATTTATTGGGGATCAATATTTTTGAAGAAGCCTTTCCCAAATCAAAACTCTATCTCTGTGGTTATCTTCTCCATGATTTTAAAAAAGAGGCCGGCACTCATATCTTAAAAAATATTTATGAGGCCCTTTTGCCAGGTGGGACTTTTATCCTTCATGAAAATTTATTAGACCACCCTGATAGAGATGTTCGATTTCCACTGTTGCTGGACCAACTGGGATTTCTCCTTCAATTTGGGGAGCATGGCCACTATAGGACTTCTGCTGACTACAGAGAATGGCTTGAAGGGATCGGCTTTAAATGGGTCAAAACAGAATTCAATACTCCAAAGTCATTTATGATTTTCACAAAATAAGAAAATTACCACCAAAATTTGGCCCTTTTAAATTCATCAAAAACCGTTAAAGCTTTGAGATTAATTTAAACTCCATTAAGGCAGTGATGTTGAAAAGGTTGAAGAAGAAACTAATGCTCTCTACTAACTTTACAAATGCTAATCGTATTTTAAGAAACAAAGCAGAAAACACAACTGCAGAAGCAAGACTCGCGGATGGAGGAATCCCTTCCCCCCTTAGGGGTATTGATTTTGTTTTAAGTCCCACTGTTTCTCATTCGCGCTATTGAATAATTATTCTAATTCAAACTTTGCCGGCACTCGCATCATTGATTCAATCACCGTGCGCGCCTCAAGGCCCTCATAGAGCACTTTATAGACCCCTTGAAAGATCATCGCTCGAATTTGATAGCGCTCTGAAAGATGAAACGCGGCTTTTGCTGTTTTATAACCTTCAACAACCGTACGTTGACTCCTAATAATCTCTTCTGGTGTCCGCCCTTTGGCGAGCTCTAAACCAAAATTCTTATTTCGAGAAAGTCCGCCAGTTGTAGTGAGAATAAGATCTCCCATGCCTGACAACCCATAGAATGTTTCAGGTCTAGCATTAAAGACCTGACCAAAGCGCAACATTTCAGCAATCGCTCTCGTGATCATGGCGGCTCTTGTGTTGTGATTATAACCAAGCCCCTCGATAATTCCACCAGCGATCGCGATGACGTTTTTCAAGGCCCCTCCAAGAAGCACTCCTTTAACATCATAAGATCCAAGGCATTTGAAGTAAGGTGCCTCCAACATTTCCATCACTTGCATTACAACTTTACGGCTTCGCCCTGCGAGGGTGGACAAGGTGATTTGCTCCATCATGATTTCTTTAGCAAAGCTTGGCCCACTTAAGAAGGTGAAGTTTTCACGGTATTTTGGAAATAAATCAAAGAAGAGGTCATCGGCCATCTCTAGCGTTACTGGATCAATCCCCTTGCTAAGCGAGACAATTGATATTCCTTGTTTAAGATAATTATCAAAGCGCTCCTTATTTTCTAAGAAGAATTCTGAAATTCCAGCAGTCGGTAAACCACTAACTAAAAGCTCATAATCTTCCTGGCCATAAGAGTCGACTTCCTCCCAAGTGAGGGCTGGCTTTAAATTTGCTGGAATGGGAAGATCTGGAAGATAAACGGAGTTTTCACCATTTTTAATGGCATCATAAACATCTTTTGAGCGAACCTTAAGGATGACATTTTCAAAATTTGAGGCCAAAACGGTTGCAATAGAGGTCCCAAAAGCACCAGCGCCGATAACTAACGCTTTCTTATATTTCTTCTCTTTCATGCATCCCTCTCAAATTTAAAGGGAGAGAACTCCCTCAATCACAGAAACTGACTCATAGACTTTAATAATCTCATCAGCATTTTTCATTAACCTTATCACTGTAACAGAAATATAGCTCCCTTTGGAGCTCGGTTTTGTACTTAGATTTTTTTCCTCAGGGAAAAGTGAGAGAATTTCACTCAGTTTTCCAGTCGGAACAATAAATTTAAACATATATTTTAAAGGAAATGTCTCTTCAGTTTGAAGAAGTTCTTTTAGCTCATGAAATTTCTCTGGATCAATTGGTTTCATAAACCCCCTCCCCTAGATATTAAATTCTGGAATTTGTGGTCCAATTCCACAGGCAAAACGAAGAAGGTCGATAACTTCACGAACAGCCCCTTCTCCTCCTTTTGTCTGAGTGACATAATCAACACATTCTCTGACTTCGATACTAGCATTAGGCACAGTAGCCGAGAATCCTGAGACTTTTAATAAGGGCATATCAAAATGTTCATCACCCATATAAAGAATTTCAGATTTATCAAATCCTTGTGCCAATAATAGTTTATAGGCTTCTCTCTTGTCTTCATTTCCAGAATAAACAAAATCAAGATTTAAATTATCAGTAAATCTCTTTTTGATACTTAGGGAGTCGCCCCCGGTGATGACTCCAACTTTGTAGCCAAGTCTCTTTAAAAGAACCAGTCCATAACCATCAAGAGTATGAGTGGCCCTATTCCAACCGATCTCTTCGCCTGCCCACCAGACCTTGCCATCAGTTAAGACGCCATCAACATCAAATGCACAGACTTTAATTTTTTTCAATTTCTCTTCAAACTTTATCGCCTCTACTTTAAGATCACGCATTTCCATTAAAGGGCCTCACGTATTCTTAAAAGAGATTCAACAATTCCTTTTACTTTTGTAAGTTCCAAAGAAGTACTTGCATCACTCTTGGCCTTATCTGGTTCGGGGTGGCACTCCATGAATACACCATCGGCACCAGCGGCAACAGCAGCTCTGGCAAGCACGAGAATTTGCTCTCTCTTCCCACCCGTTTTATTGCCTAGACCTCCAGGTCTTTGCACACAGTGAGTAGCATCATGAACAGTTCTTACCCCAAAAGACTTCATAATCGAAAATGAGGCCATATCAACGATTAGATTATTGTAACCAAAAGAAGATCCCCTTTCAGTGAGAAGAATTTTATCTTTCATCAAAAAGTTGACCGCTTTATCTACGATATTCTTTGTTTCTTCAGGACTTAAGAATTGTCCCTTTTTAACTTTTAAACGCCTACCATGTTTTTCACAGGCTTTTGCCCCTGCAACAATCATATCTGTTTGACGACAAAGAAAAGCAGGAATCTGTAGAGTATCGACAACACTCGCAATCTCTTCCGCCTGATCAGGAAGGTGAAAATCGGTGATGACAGGAAGACCCGTTTTTGCTTTTACGGCCTCAAGAATTTTGAGCCCTTTTTCAAGACCTGGTCCACGATAAGAATCGATACTTGTTCGATTGGCCTTATCGAAAGAGCCTTTAAAGGTAAGCTCAATTTTATTTCCAAAAACACTCAACTGCTCTTTAAGAGACTCTGCAACTTCCATCGCAAGGTCTTCACTTTCAAGTACACAAGGGCCACTAAAGATCATAAATGATTGGCTCATAAAATTATTCCTTTGAAGTCTTACCTGCTTCTTCTATGAAACACTTAAATAAAGGGTGAGGAGAAAAAGGTTTTGATTTAAATTCGGGGTGATACTGACAAGCAATAAAGAATGGATGATTCTCAAGCTCTATGACTTCTACAAGATTCAAGTTCTGGTTTGTTCCCGAGATCACCATTCCAGCCTTTTTAAGAGTATCAACATATTCATTATTAACTTCTAAACGGTGACGATGTCTTTCTGAGATATTTTCACTTCCATATACCTTTTGAGCAAGAGTGCCCTTTTCCAGATGGCAGTCATATGCTCCTAAGCGCATAGTTCCACCTTTTGCAAGCTCCTCACTTTGGCCTACCATGTAGTGAACAACGTACTCGCCCTTTTGACCGAACTCTTCAGAGGTCGCATTTTTAAGACCGGCAACATTTCTTGCAAACTCAACCATCGCAAGCTGCATACCTAAGCAGATGCCAAAGAAAGGAATATTTTTTTCACGAGCATACTGGATGGCCTGAATTTTTCCTTCGGTTCCCCGTTCACCAAAACCACCGGGGACCAAAATGCCATCAATCTCTCCGAGAAGTTCGGACTTATCACTTGCGGCCTCAATTTCTTCGGCATCAATATAAGTAGGAACAAGCTCAAGCTGATTGGTCATCGCTCCATGCATAAGGGCTTCATCTAGAGACTTATAAGATTCAATTAGTTCGGTGTATTTACCGACAATTCCAATACGAACCTTCCTTAAAGGATTATCAAAGTTGTGGACAACTTTTTCGAGGACTTTCATATCTGGAGCTGAAGTCCACATGCCAAGAAGCTCTGTGATTTTCTCATCAAGACCCTGACGATGAAAATTAAGAGGAACTTTATAAATAGAGTCCATATCAATGGAGCTAAAAACGTGAGGTCTTGGAACGTTACAAAAGAGAGCAATTTTATCAATAATACTTGGCTCTATCTCTCTATCACTTCGACAGATAATTAAATTTGGCGAAAGACCAATTGATCGCAACTCTTTAACAGAGTGCTGAGCAGGCTTTGATTTTAACTCACCAGCTGCACTCAAATAAGGAATGAGAACGAGGTGAACAAAGAGAACATTTTCATGACCTACATCTTGAGCAAACTGACGAATGGCCTCAAGAAAAGGGAGAGATTCAATATCCCCTACAGTCCCACCAATTTCTCCGAGTAATAAGTCAGCGTTTTCGGCAGCTAAGTGAATTCGTCTTTTAATTTCATTGGTAATGTGGGGAACGACTTGAACGGTTTTCCCTAAGTATTTCCCTTCCCTCTCATTTTCAATCACCTTCATGTAAACTTGGCCAGTGGTGAAGTTACTCTGCTTATTCAAGGTTAAAGAGGTAAAGCGCTCATAGTGACCCAGATCTAAATCGGTCTCTGCTCCATCATCGGTAACAAACACTTCACCGTGCTGTGTAGGGCTCATCGTTCCTGGATCCACGTTTATATAAGGATCCATTTTTAGCATATTTATTTTTATGCCTCTTCTCTCTAACAAACTTGCAACGGCTGCAGAAGCCAAACCTTTTCCTAGAGAAGAGGAGACACCACCCGTGATGAAAATGAATTTCTTCTGGGCCTTTCTAGTTCCTGTGTTCACCCTAAAACTCCTTCGACCTTTTTAATATCTTCAGGTAGGTCGACTCCGATAAATTCATGTTTGGCCACAATGGCACCTATTGAGAGTCCTAAACCAAGAGCTCTTAACTGTTCAAGCTTTTCAATTCTTTCTAATTCTGAAACTGGATTTTTACAAAAACCCTCCAAGGCATCAGCCCGGTAGCAATAGACTCCAATATGTAAGTACCAACTTTTCAAAAGCCCGCCATCACGATCATGAGGAACACTTGCTCGAGAAAAATAATGGCATCGCCCATCACCTTTCTCATAAACGGCCTTGACGCGATTGGGATCACCAAAATCACTAAAGTCACTCTTCTCGGCGACAATCGTCGCAATATCAAAAACACTTTTGTTATGAAATTCTAATAGCTCTTGAAGATCTGTCCCCTCCAAAAGAGGCTCGTCACCTTGAACATTTATAATAAAATCAAAAGAGCGCTCTTTGAAATGGCGCTTCCAAGCGAGATAGATTCTCTCCGTTCCACTCTCCACCGGATCATCAACACGTACGACGTTTTGACCTTTTTCTTGTAAGTGTTTTTCAATGCGGTCATCGTCAGTTACGACAGCAACTTCGATATCTGCCTCGATTAAATGTTTAATAGAGGCAGCTCTTTCATAGACATGAGAGATCATTGAGTTGTTTGCAAAGGTAGCGAGGGGTTTTCCCGGAAAACGGGAAGAATCATAGCGGGCAGGAATAAGGACCAACGCCTTGAGTGAGCTAATAGCGATACCTCAGGGGTATTAAATCTATAAAGGAAAGAAATTACCATTAGCAAATGTGTTTGGCCAAGACATGCTATCCTATTTTCATGAGTAAATTACTCTTTGGCCTATTTCTTACTTCGCTAATGTTGACTCTTGTTATCAGGAATAGCTATGCCGAAGACTTTCGCCAAACAGTTATCACTGATCCTTCTATCTCAAGAAGATGCAGCGCACTAATTAAGCAGAGAAACCAAAAAATTGACCATAAGCAAAAAATCAGAGGACTCGTCGAGAGAAGTAAGCGCCTCATTAAGCTGACTCCTCCTGAGAGAAAAAGCCTTTTGGTAAAACTTAGAAAGAACTACAAGTCCCTTACAAATGAACTTAGGCACACTCTCAATCAAATTCAAAACAAAGAAGAAAGCATTATTCGAAAAGGGTGTCCTGGCATCATTCTCTAATTAAAAAGAAATCACATCTTAGGGTTGTCCGACCCAAAAAGTTTAGTCTACAATTTTAATCACACACAACAAATGCAGACACACACATAACGCAAGAAGCGAGTTACTAAGTTGAGAGACATTCCTCTTCTGATTATTTTTTTGCTAGGTTTACTAGTTTTCTCAAAGGTTCAAGCCCAAGAACCTCCTGCGAACGTGGCGATTCAAACAGCTGATCGCTTTAAAGTAGATAGCGCAAAGTCCATTAGCCTGAGCTCTGTGATTGAGCAGGCACTTAGGGCCAACTACGACCAAAATCAAAGAGACTTTTCAGAAGAAGTTCTAAACCTTAATTGGGAAGATACTAAAGAAGCTTTCTGGATGCCTCAGCTCAGCCTCAGCCTCCAAACAAATTCTCAGCGAATCGGCCGCATTAAAAGAGGTGATGTTGGTGGAGGTGGCTTTTCGAGACACCCTACCGGAAGCTTAAGTTTTGGTGTTCAAGATTATGTGGTTTTTAATTGGGGTAAGGACTACCTTGCTTACCTTAATAACAAAGAATCCTACCGCCGTTCAACAACCTCCTTTAAAGAACAAAGACGAGCACTTAGACATGAAGTCATTATTAAGTACTTTGAACTCGCCTACTTCACTCGCCTTGTTGAGATTTATAGACGCCAGCTTCGCCACACGTCCTTTGTTTACCGATTTAATCGCGAAAAAGTTTCCATTAGAAAAATCAATCGCCAAGAATATTATCAGGCGCGCTCTGAGTATCTAAGGGCCCAAAATAGCTTTCAAGAAGCCAGCAATAAGCAGAGGCTTGCTGAAGAAGAAATGGCCTTCTTAATTACAGATGAGCCAGGCACTCGCTACATTCTTAAGGATCGTCTCGACTTTCAACGAATTCAAATGCCACTTGAAGAAGCAGAGAAAATAGCTATCTCTAATAATCCAGAAATTCTTGAGTCCACAAAGGACGTTAATAACGCCAAAAGATCTTATCAGATTCAATTAAGAGAAAACCTTCCGCTTCCCAAGTTTTCAGTGAACCTTGGAGCTTACACCCACCGCTTCGCCCCTGGAGTTAGTACTACCCGCTATGAAAGTGGTCTCGCTAACAACGAGATCGACCTTCGGGCCAGTATAAATGCCTCGTGGAGCATTACTGGTGTTGGTGGATTTTTTAACCAAAGAACGACTGAGAAGAGTCTTATAGGTCGTCAATTAAGCTACAGCCAACTGGCAGAAGCTCGGCACAAAACTCTTTCTGACCTTCAACGCTCTTACTATCGCGCTAGAACTTATGAACAGCAAATTCGGGTACTAGAAGCAGCTAGTGAGACAAATAATAAAACTTTCGATGTCATTCTTGAAAACTATCTCGATAGAAAAACAGCTTTTATAAACTTTTCAGATGCCCTTTTGGAATCTGTGTATAGCGATGCAGCCTTGGCCGAGCGCTATTACCTTCATACTCGTGAAAAAGTTCTTCTTGCTCAAGAAATGGGTGTTGATGAACTTCCAGGCAAGAGTTTTGAAAACCTCGGTATTCCAAAGGAGTCAGTGAAATGATGAAATCCTTGTCACTCCTTTTTGGGCTTCTTTTACTCTCAAATACTTTTGCTCAATTTGATGGTGAACCATCAGACGAGAGTCTTACTAAAACATTTACCCAAGAAGAGCTTGAAGATATTGACTCCTTAAAACGAGGCACTGTTCTCAAAAGAAGAGATGTAGAAACGGGACTCTTTTTAAGTGATTACAACACAGATAAAGATGCTAACCGCACCAGTTTTCTCTATCACCTTAACAATGACTTAACAGCACTTACGGCCGTTCAGTCCCTTGAGTTTATCTATGCCCATCGCTTTGAACATGCGTGGGTGGAGTTCTTTGGCTTTAGGGCAACGGGTAACTTTGAGGAGCTGACAGAAAATAATCCCTCAGAAGGAGCGGTCACAGATGAGCTTAGAGAAAGTGAGGACTCTGTGCTTGCTTTTGGTGCTTCTCTTTCCTATCGAGGCACCTGGATTCAAGACCTCGTAAATTCTGATAAAATGTTTACCACCACGGCCGCAGGCATTGGTTGGTACAATTACACTCAAAACTTAAGAGTCAAAAGCTATAGTGGACCTGGTCTAAAATGTGATTTTGGCCTTCATCGCCGCTCTAGCCCCTCTTTTCACTACGGCCTTAAAATGAGTTATCACCTGGCCCATGTTGAACGTTCCGCAGAGTTTGAAGGGGAAACATCGTCGCAGCGCAGTCAAGTCCTCTCTTGGCTAAGCTTTGGAATTGATTTAAGTTTCTATTTTTAAATGATGATCTGCTGGAGGCAACATGATACCCCGCTACGACCGCTCAGAAATTTCTGAGCTCTGGAACGAAAAAGCAAAATTTTCGACCTATCTTGAAGTAGAACTCGCCATCCTTAAATCTCTAGAAGGCAATAAAGTTCCAAAGGGCACTGCCAGTAAGATTCGCGAAAAAGCTGTTATTAACGTTGAGAGAATTAATGAGATTGAAGCTCAAACTCGCCACGATGTTATTGCTTTTTGTACCTCTATAACTGAAAACCTCGACGCTGAGACGGGCAAGTACTTTCATTTCGGAGTTACTTCATCAGACATCATTGACTCTGCAACCGTTGTGCAAATGAAGCGCTCTCTTGACGTTATTATGCCAGTCTTTAAAGACCTATTGCACACTCTCCATGATCGCGCCCAGGAGATGAAAGAAGTCATAACGATGGGCCGCTCACACGGCATGTATGCTGAGCCCATGAGTTTTGGTCAAAAAATATTGGGCCACTACAATGAATTTGCTCGTCGCTATCAGGATCTTTTAGAGTTTTATAACAATGAACTCACGGTTCAATTCTCTGGAGCCGTTGGTAACTACACTATTTTGACTCCTGAACAAGAGGCCTTGGCCGCGAAAGAGCTAGGCCTAAAAGTAGAGCCTTTAAGCACTCAAGTTATTCCAAGGGACCGAATCGCTAAAATGGTTAATATTCACGCTCTAATTGCTGGCGCCATGGAGAGACTATCCGTTGAAATCCGTCACCTCCACCGCTCAGATGTTGGAGAACTTCACGAGGGCTTTAAAAAGGGTCAAAAAGGCTCTTCAACAATGCCTCACAAAAAGAATCCCATTAGTGGTGAAAACTTAACGGGCATGGCCCGCGTATTGCGCTCACACACATTAATTGCTGCTGAAAATATTGTTCTCTGGCATGAAAGAGATATTAGTCACTCTTCTGCTGAGAGACTCATGCTTCCAGACAACTTTGGTGTGCTTTTCTACTCTCTGGCTCGCTTGCGCGATACTGTAAGGGATCTCGTTTTTCATAACGAAAAAATTGAAGCTCGCGTAATGGAAGGCCATAACTATCTCTCTAGTTATTACCTTCACCACCTCATAGAAAATACCAATTTCAAAAGAGAAGATCTCTACTACTATGTTCAAGAAGCTGCTTTTAAAGGGGCAGAGGCTGGAAGTGCCGAAGTCTTTCATGAGAGCCTCGTTAAAATAATGGATGAATTAGGTTATAAAATTGAGCTTCCTCGCCCTACCTTTGAAGAAATAAAAAAGATTTTCACAAAACATGTAGGCGATATTTTCTCACGCTCTTTAAAGCTCTATCCTTTGGTAAACTAACTGCATGAAAAAAACCATCGCAGTCCTAGGCCTCATTTTTGTTACTCAAAGTCTTTGGGCCCTCCATCCCAATGACTTCAAGTGGGAGCTTGCGAAAGAAAAAGATGGGATAAAAATCTTTCGAGCTCCTCAGCACAAAGAGACTGGCATTGTACCAATTAAGGCCCAGACGGTTTTGAATCATACAATGCCAAGAATTCTCTCAGTACTCGCCACGACCGAAAGGAAGAAAGAGTGGATTCCGAAGTTATTAGAGGCATTTGTTGTAGAAAAAAAGAGTAAGTACGAAAGAGTTGAATACACTCTTTATGACTCGCCTTGGCCTTTTAATGACAGGGCCTTTGTCATATCAACCAAGGGTCGCTTTAACGAAAAAGAAAATACTCTTTTTATCGATATCCACAGTTCGGAGCATCCTGATATTCCTTTAAACCCCAAGCATGTGCGAGGACATACTTACATAGGCTCCGTTTACATGAAGGGCTTAACAAAAGAGACAACGTTCTTTGAAATAACCCTACTCACAGATTTTAAAGGCAATATCCCGACATGGATTATTAATTTAGTCCAGGCAAGCTGGCCTTTTAAAATGTTTACCAATCTAAAAAGTCAGCTTAAAAAAGATGATATCAAAATCTGGCCTGAGTTTGAGTCCTACAATCCTTAAATTTAAAAATTTTAGTGACCAGCTTCATCCGGGTTCATTTGCGATTGAATAAAGTTTTGTAGTCCAACTTGCTTGATTAGATGTTGTTGAGTTTCAAGCCAATCAACATGATGCTCTTCAGACTCTAGGATAGAACGAAAAAGGTCACGAGTGACATAATCTCGCTCTTTTTCAGCTATCTCAATACAGTCTTTTAAATGAGGAACTGCTGCATTTTCAACTTTAAGGTCACACTCGATAACTTCCTCAACGTTCGTTCCAATAAGAACACGGTCGAGTTTTTGAACATTAGGAAGGCCTTCAAGAAATAATATTCTTTTAATGAGTTGATCAGCGTGTTTCATCTCATCAATTGAAGCGTCGTACTCATGCTTACCAAGCTTGGCCAAGCCCCAGTCCTGAAGCATTCTTGAGTGAAGAAAATATTGATTGATTGCCGTCAGTTCTTTGGTTAGTACGGAATTAAGGGCATCGATAACTGCTTGTGAGCCTTTCATATTGAACTCCTGGGTAGCTTAAGATTTCTTAGCTATTTTAGAGTCTTTAGAAGCTATTTGCATACCCACTTTTTCCAGGGCGTCGACAAGACAAATACCGCAGCTAGAACCTAGATTGAGCTTTCTTAAGGCCTCATTAACGTTGCCTTTAGACTTTTGCATCGTCTCTTCAAGCTCTTTTTCAGTAATTTTATGACAAATACATGCGTACATATAGATAACCACCTTTGTTGCTATATTAACACATTTGTTTGAACTGCCAAACAAAAAGAACTATCGGCGAACTTTTCTTAAACGATTAGGAGAAAATCAAAGTAGATCTGCTAAGTCATTGTTTTCTTGTAGTGATTTTACCACTTCCTTAATTTCTTGGGAGCGCTCTTTTGGCAGGATAACGAGGGACTGCTTATTTGAAACGATAATTAAATCCTTAACACCTATCAGACTCACATGTTTACCCGGAGCGTAAACGATATTACCAGTGGCGTCTTTAATGAACTGGGCCCGATTCTCGACCAAGGTGTTGCCTTCAGTTGGATCTACAACAGATTCAAGGGCATCCCAAGAGCCTAAATCATTCCAATCAAAATCGGCCGCCACAACCATAACCTTCTTACTCTTTTCCATGATGGCATAATCAATAGAATCTTCTGGTAATCTCCCATAAACTTGGGCGAGCTTAGAGTCATCTGTGAGAGCACTTTTTAAATCTTCATAATGCTTATAAGTTTCAGGAGAGCAGGTCGAAAATTCTTCTTTCAAAGTGTTGAGGGAGGCCACAAACATACCGGCATTCCAAAAATATTCTCCTGTCGCCAAATAATTTTCTGCTGTTGATCGATCTGGCTTTTCTCGAAATTCTGAAACACTAAAAATATCTTCACTAACTTCTAGTGCCCTATGAATATAGCCATAACCGGTATGAGGAAAGTTTGGTTTTATGCCAATTGTGACAATCGCCTTTTCTTTAAGGGCCGTTTCAGCGGCTTTCTTAACTGTATCTCTAAAGCCACTTTCATTTAAAATCACATGATCAGAGGGAACGATGGCAATGACATCATTGCCCTTAACTCCCTTCGCCTCTAAAGCTGCAAGGCTTAAAAGAATACAAGGCGCAGTATTTCGCCCACTTGGTTCGAAGATCAAACCGTCCGATGCCATTTTTTTATCGCCACATTCTTTTGCCAAAGATTCTTGCTCTTTCACTGTGACCACATAGCGCTGCTTGGCCGCGACTAATCCCTCAAATCGCTGAAGGGTTTTTCCAAGAAGAGAGTCCCCTCCCGTTAGATTTAAATATTGCTTTGGTCTCTTGCGTGTAGATTCAGGCCAAAATCGCGTTCCCTTGCCGCCTGCCATTACAACTGCATAAAGTTGACTCTCTACCATTTCACTCATGGAATTTTCCTTCAGTTCAATTTTATTTGATTTTCTCTCAGGAGGTGGACTTAATCAAAACGCACAAAGACGTAATCTTGACCTTGAAATAGACTATTTTCTTTCTTCACATAGTCTTTGGCCTCAGTGATGGTCTCAAAGACGCCTAAACTAACACGATACCAAACCCCACGGTTTGGAAGCTCAACTTCATTAATGATTGGATTATAGCCTCTCACTTTAAAACCTTCTGCAAACGCTTCAGCTTCTTCTAGAGAGCGATGAGAACCTAGTTGAATGGTGTATTTGCCACTGAATTGATCTTTAAGAGATTTAGCCCCCTGCTCTGGTTCAACAACTGTTCCAGGTGCGGGCTCGATCATCTGATTGCCACTATCCGACTCAACTGGTGCTGGAGTCGGCGCCGGCTTATCTTCAAAGCGCTTTCCCTGGCCGCTGGTCTCCATATTGATATGCTCTTCAAGCTTCTTATTTAAGTCTCCAAGAGGTTTCTTATCGGCTTGATTTTGTTCTTGATCTTTTACGACCTCATTGACCATTTCTTCCTGACCACTGAGAAGATCAATCTTTGCTCTGTCTTCTGTCGTAAAGCCAGCTTGTTCAAAAGAATAATTCTTTCCAATCTTAACCCCAAAAACAAATGAGGTTAAAGCTATGAGAAACATAAAGAGGAAAATTAAAGCAACTTCCCTTTTTGAAAAGACATAAAGTTTTGTATTCTCGTCCATGTACTTAATTTTAGATGGGTTATGCAGTTCGTGCAAAACTTTTTATGGGGTAAAAAACTCCATTTCAAATAAGAAATCCCCTACGAAAACGATCAACAACAGGCATTCAACATGGCAAAACCCCCATTACATTAGGAGGTCCCATGACTAAGACGAAGAATAAATCACTAAAATCAATTCTTAAAAATTCCAAAGGCCAATCTGTTTTAGAGTACATCATCCTCACCTCCCTCATTGGTATCTTTTGCTTAGTGGGAATTAAGACCTTTGGCGAGAGGCTCAAAACCCGTATCGACAATATGAACTCCCAAGTAGCGAAGCATATGAGGTTACGCTAATGCTTATTACCCAAAATATTTTAGGGCTCACCTTCTTTGTTTTGATAACGGCAACATGTTTTCAAGTGACTAAAAAAATCAATTGCCTGGCCTTAAATGAAAGTCAAAAGCTGAAACTCATTACTCAGGCCCTTCACAATAGAAATAGCTATGGAAAGAGAATCCCAGAGTGTAGTCGTCGCCTTCACCTCAAGAACGAAGATCAACAAATCGTTCTCCAAGATTCTTTTGGAGAAATTACGGTTCTTGAAAAACCTGACTGGTGGCGAGAGAGGAAGTCTAAGCCTGGCCGCCGCCTTCTTCCTACTGGTGTTCGCTCTCTTTCTAGCACTCTCTTATAAGAAGTTTATGATGATCCACTTAGAAAATAAGCAAAGAAAAACGACCTACTTATGCCTAAAGAACACTCTTGATCGCTATGATGATCTTTTATTCTTTATAAAGAGAACAAATTTATCAATTCTCGCGATTAACGCTTCCCTGATTCTTCATCCCAGCCCCTACCTCCTTAAATTAAAGGAGGGGATACAAAAAGTTCAAGATGTAAAAGGTCAGTGGGTATGGACAAAGGCCATAACGAAAAAAGATTGCAAAGGACTTCAAAAGTTTTTCCCGTTCAAGGCCTTCCCTCTAAAGAAAAAGGGAATCCTAATTCAGCGCCATCTATCGGGTACAGCGCAAATAAAAGATAAGCCCTTTAACTTTAAATTACCTTCGTCTTCAGGTTACCCCTTTCTCTTTTTCATCATGGGTAAGATTTCTTTTGAGCCTTCTATCAAACTCTATGAATCCAGAGAAATCCCTCTCTCCCTATACCCTATCCTTTAAATATGTGGATCGGAGTATTAATCCTGGCCATGGCCTTCCAGAGCATTATGTTGAGCACGTTTAAGAAAGGAGCCGACCATTTTAGAACAACTCAAAAAGAACAACTTTCTCAATTCCAACAACTCTGGCATAAAAATCGCCCAGCCAGAGAGCTTAAACAATAGAAGTCACTCCCTCCTAAGCCCAAAGGAGGAATGGGAGAAAAAGAGTAAGGCCTTAAAGATAAAATTTTCATCTATTTTTTTGCTCTCTCAATTTTTTTGGTTCACTCTTCTCCTAAACCCAGCAGAACTTCCTAAAGAGCAAGTTGTTCCCATTGAAAAAGATCATCAAGTCCTTCAACTACCGATCTGGAATTATGCCACTCTTCCAAAAAAAGGAGAAAAGTTAAAAGTGAGTCTTTTTCAAGATAATCAAAAAACGGTGATCTCTGGCTACTTAAGAGAAATCCATGAAGATCCCCTAGGACCGACAGGAACGAAAGGAATTATCGAAATTCCTCAAAAATATTTAACGGTTCTTAAAAGCGCTAGAGGTCCATGGCAAATCTACCCACCAATGGATCAAGTCAGTAGTAGGAGAAAGGTTTATGAAGTTATTTTCTAGGAGAGCTCTTTATTTTTTTATTACTGTCTTCCTCTTTGACCCACTCGTCTTTGCCAGGCTTGCCGTAATCAGTGGCCAGCCCAACTCCTGGCAAGAAAAAGTCGCTAAGGAATTTTTGATGGAGAACGCTCTTGATAATGAAGAACTTGTTTTATGGGATAAGCAAAACACCACATGCCACAGGCGCACAGGCTTTATATTGCAACTTTGTTTTAAAGGAGATGAATTACTTGTTATTCATCAGGAACAAGAGTTGATTGGGAGGACTCTTGGTCAATTAATTAAAATAAATGCAAAAACTGAAAAAGCCCTCCAAAGGAGGGCACAATGATAATAATCTCTTTAAAAGATTACTTATCTGTTTTTTCTAAGTGGATTTCGAACTTAGGAGTCGTACCTTTGTTGTTATTTAAGGTCTTTCTCTTCTTGCCCATTTTAACTTTTTTATTAGATCTTCTGTTTCTTGTTACTCTAGTTCTAGAAACCATCTTTCTACTCCCGTGCGTATCCATCATCATCAAACTGACAAACAAGGCGACACGCTACCTACGCCATAATTTCATTAACTTGCAGGTTTTACCGACTTCTAAGTTCCTTGTCAAAGGACTTCTCTTCGCTTTGATACCTTTACAAATAACTCACGGCGAAAACGATAAGACAGATATCTTATTTCAACCACTTGGAGTAGATAGTGAAGCAATAGGTCACACCCTGACGAAGGGAGAGCTTCTGAGAATCAAGTGTCCAGGCCTAACAAAGTTCACTGTAGGTAATAAAGAAATCTTGCAGGTCAAAAGCCTAGAAGGAGGAGATCTCCTCATAAAGGGGATTGGCATAGGCTTTTCTGACCTCCTCATTTGGACTCAAAAAGACTCTGGACCAAAGAAGTTACCCATCTTTGTTATCCATAAAAATCAGCAATTAAAACTGAAGCAGATTTATTTTCAACTCAAAGATCTTCCCTTAAAAAAACAAACTCGCGCAGAGCAACTCCATCTATCGGGAGAGCTAGATTCTATAAGTGATTATCAGGCTCTCTTGGCCATCTACTCAAAAAATAAAATCCAAATAGACCTAAGTGAAGTCACCCTTTCAAAAGAACTTGCAAAGAAGATTTACTCCTCCTTTCTTATTAAGCAGTCTCGATATGGTTTAGTAAGGATCAAATGTGATTTAAAAAATATTGTCCTTGAATGTGAAGCATCAAAAGGGCTCGCAGAAAAATTGAAAACGCTAGAGGGTGAGTTCTTTTTAAAGTGGCAAAGTGAAGACCTCTTAACGGCTTCCCGACAATACCAAGTAACCCTCTTCCTTCAGCAATTTGAAAACTCTAAAGGAGAGGCCTTTAACTTTGGTCTCTCACAAATTGAAGGAACGTTATCCGATATCTTAATGAATAACCCACTCGCCCTAATCGAGAAGAATAATATAAGCATTAAGAGAGAGGACTTTAAGTCTGAGACTCTTGCTCACCCTATTGTTAAAGGTCTTCTTTCTCAACAAATGAAGGTTCGAATCGGTCAAGAAATTCCTTTTCTACAAAGTGTTACTAATGGAGTGGCCACACAAGAGTGGCGCTTCGCAGGCCTCTCTCTTGACCTAACCCTAAGGCCACATTCAGAAAGATTAAGTGTTAGCTATAAAACAAATCTCTCTCACCCCGGTGAAAAAGGAATCTCAAAGAACTCTCAAGAAAGTCACTTACTCGTAGAGAAGAATAAACACATCGTTCTCTTTGATATTGGTTTTATGGTTAATCACAGAAAGAAAGTCGGATTGCCCTATCTTTCGAGTATTCCGCTATTTGGTAGCCTCTTTGAGGGTAAAGCAAAAAATGAGACCTATAAGAAAATTTTATGTCTTATCAAGATCGAGGAAATATAATGACAAACACACCCTCTTATTACAATTCACCTCCTTACTATCGTTTTCTGATCAAAGAATTTATTAAAGAAAAACTAAAGAAAGCGGAAGTGATAGACTCCGACAATACTGATGAGGCCATCTTTCACCTCGAACAACAAGGGTATGATTTAAAACCTCAGGATATTTCACTTTTAAAAGAGTGGCTCTCAAACCTTATCCAATTTAAGTTTCTCTCGAACTTAATTGATGATCATTCAGAAGATCAAATCGAGGAAGTCATTATCCACTCCAATTCCTGGATTCAAATTATAGGAAAAGACCGGAAGGAATTTTTTCAGGTCTTTTTAGACGAGGAGGACTACCAGTTCGCTCTCGAGATTTTCTCAATAAGAAAAGGGGCCCTATGGAATCAAAGTCGTCCGTTTCAAAGCTTTCAAGTTTCACTCTTTAGGAAAGACTGGCGAATTTCAATGGTTCATAACTGCTTATGTGGTGGCAATCCAAGTAAAGTTTTTCTAAGAGCACAGGGAGGGAAATCATTTACCCTGGAATCCTTCTCTCTCACAGATGGTCAAATATCCTTAGTAAAAGAATGTCTTAATAAAAAGAAGAATGTCATCATCTCTGGTGCAACCGGCTCAGGAAAGACAACGTTTCTAAAAGCGCTTATCGAAGAGGTCCCTCAAAGAGAACATGTTATAACTTTAGAGGACACGAGTGAACTCAGACCAACTTCCCCCTTTGCAACACAGCTACTCGCAACAGATCATCAACAGGACCAACTAAAAAATTTTTGTCACTACGCTCTTAGGATGAGACCAGATCGTTTGATACTAGGAGAAATTAGAAGTTCAGAGATTGTTCCTTTTCTCTTATCCATCAATACAGGGCATGGGGGAATGATGGCCTCCCTTCACGCAAACTCGGCGCTCGACGCCCTTCACCGTCTTTGCCTTTTATTCCAAGTCTATTCAGGACAAATGAATATTGGTTACCATGATGTATTAAAGCTCGTGTGCCAAGGAGTCGACTTCGTCATTCATATTGAGAATAAGAAAGTCATCAACATTCTAGAGATAAAGGGCTGTGAGGGAATGACTCCCTATTATGAAATGTGGAATTAAGAAAAGTAGCGTTTATACCAAAGGCCCAAGATCTCTTCGTTCTCTCCACCTTGGTGGTAGAAGCTTCTAAAGATATCACCACGATCTATCTCAGAGTGCTCGATATCTAGATTGTAAACACCCTTACCTACTAGCGTGAGGATAAGCCCATCAGAGCGCTCTTTGGCCGTAATCCCGATGAGATCATTTGGGTTTTCTACACTGGAGCGAATCCATGTGCCCTCGCCTGTTGGATTTTCTGTTTTTCCAACCCTAAGAGGAATACCTTGGTCTCTAAGAGGGGCAAGCGTTTTGGGAAATAGAACTTTTGCTCCAGCAGAGGCCAACACAGTCGCCTCATCATAGGTAAGTTCTTTTAACTTTTTAGCAGTCTTAATAATGTTAGGGTCAGCTGAGTAAATACCATCTACATCAGTCCATATATGAACCTCTGAAGCATTGATTGCAGCAGCTAGAAGAGTCGCAGAATAGTCTGATCCTTCCCGTCCGAGAGTCGTGACCTGATCATTTCCATCTGAACCAATAAAGCCTTGTGTGACAAAGAGATGACCATTTCTTAAGCCTTCTCTAAAAAGACCTTCACTATAGAGCTTAATCGACTCTGGTTTAGGGATGGCCAGACCGAAACTAGAATCTGTTTTTATAAAAGAGGTGGCAGGAACAAGGTGAACTTCTCGTTCACTCTTAAATTCTTCTTTAAGAATAAGTTGAAAAAGAAGACTTGAGATCTGCTCACCAAAAGAGAGGATTAGGTCTCGATGGCGCGAACCAAGCTCCTTTACCGTAAAAATCTCTTTTAGTTTAAAGTTTAGGGAATCCATTAAAACCTGGAAAGGACCCAAGCAATACTCTCCCAACTCTTGCCCCATTTTTAAATGCCTTTCCTGAATCTGCACCCATTGAGAGTTTGCAGCGGTAAGATCACCTTGAACAAGGGAGGAGTAAAGTTTTTCTAACTCATTTGTCGTATTATAGGTCGCAGAAATAATGACAACTCCGAGACCTGGAGTTGTCTTAACCACCTTCACACATGAGCGCATAGCACTGGCGTCTTTTACAGAGCTTCCGCCGAATTTGGCGACAATCACGACCTAGTCCCTTTTAAGCTTTTTATAAGAAATTCTTTTGGGTTCTAAGGCCTGATCTCCAAGACGCTTTCTCTTGTCTTCTTCGTATTCCGAAAAGTTACCGTCAAACCAAGTCACTTGTGAATCTCCTTCGAAGGCCAACATGTGAGTGGCTATTCTATCGAGAAAGAACCTATCGTGGGAAATAACAACAGCACAGCCGGCAAAGTCTACAAGGGCTTTTTCCAAAGCTTGAAGAGTATTCACATCAAGATCGTTTGTAGGCTCATCGAGAAGAAGAACGTTTCCACCCTCTTTGAGAGTACAGGCCAAGTGAACACGATTTCGTTCACCACCAGAGAGCTCACTAACTTTTTTCTTTTGATCTTCACCCGTAAAGTTGAATTTACCGATATAGGCGCGAGCATTGATTTCTTTGTCCCCAAGTTTAATGAGTTCAGTGCCACCACTGACAAGATCAACGATTGTTTGATTTGGGTCAAGCTGGCGACCTTGATCAACATAGCCAAGTTGAACAGTATCACCGACTTTAAATGTTCCAGAGTCTGGCTTCTCTTGGCCCATAATCATTCTAAAAAGTGTGGTCTTACCAGCACCGTTTGGACCAATGACACCAACGATTCCACCAGGAGGTAATTTAAAAGATAAGTTATCGTAAAGAACTTTGTCTCCAAAGGCCTTTGAGATTCCTTGTGCTTCAATAACAACATCACCTAGACGAGGTCCAGAAGGAATAAAGATCTCGTTTGTTTCAGAATACTTCTCTTTTGAATCTATTACTCTTTGTTCGTAGTCACGAATTCTCGCCTTAGACTTAGCTTGACGAGCTTTCGGTGAAGAACGAATCCATTCGAGCTCTTCTTTAAGTGCTTTTTGCTTTTTACTTTCAGACTTCTCTTCACGCTCAAGACGGGCCTGTTTTTGCTCCAACCAATTGGTGTAATTTCCTTCAAAAGGAATACCTTGTCCTCGGTCAAGCTCAAGAATCCAACCAGCGACATTATCTAGGAAGTACCTATCGTGAGTAACGGCGATGACTGTTCCTCTATAAGACTGCAAGTGACGCTCTAACCAATATACTGTTTCCGCATCTAAATGGTTAGTTGGCTCATCAAGTAGAAGAATATCGGGCTCTTTTAAAAGAAGGCGACATAAGGCCACTCTTCTTTTTTCACCACCAGAGAGAACGCCACATTTTTGTTCACTTGGCGGACAGCGAAGAGCATCCATCGCAAGCTCTAGACGACTATCAATATCCCAAGCATTGGTTGCATCCAGACGATCTTGAAGTTTGGCCTGCTTTTCCAAAAGCTTATTCATTTCATCGTCGCTCATCGGCTCTGAAAACTGCATGGAAATATCTTCAAATTCTTTAAGGTCATCCATTATTTGCTGAACACCTTCAGAGACAACATCACGAACGCTTTTTTCCGGATCAAGTTGTGGTTCTTGCTCTAAGAAACCAACACTATATCCTTTGGAAATAGTTGTTTCGCCGAGATGATCTTCATCAAGTCCCGCCATTATTCTTAGAAGAGTCGACTTCCCTGAGCCGTTGAGTCCAAGAACACCAATTTTGGCACCGTAGAAATAAGATAAGCTGATGTCTTTTAGAACATGTTTTTGCTTATAAACTTTTCCCACACGATTCATGGAATAAATAATTTGTTTTTCATTAGCTGGACGATCTTTTGCCATAAAGCTTAACCCTTGGGTAATTCATTTTTTAAAAGTCTGTTATACAACGGTAAGCTTATAGAGTCCAAAAAGAGAGCCTGCAAAGAGGACCGGTAAAACGAAAATCAGCGCCCAAACAAAACATAGCCCCTTGAGCCATGGAATGAAGCGCTCAGTTGCATCCGCTGAGATAATCATGAGATCTTCCTGGAGTTCTGTAATACTCGTCTTTGAAGCAGCGCCCATTTTTTGCCAATTTTCCAAAGTCCAATAGAGTCTCTCTTCAAAATTTCGATAGGTTCCCTTAAAGATCGTCTCCTTATAATTTAATTTTGATTGAATCAAATGCCCTTGAAAGCAAATCATAGTAAGTTCAAGTACTAGCTCTAAGAGGTCATTTATTGGATCAAATTCTCGTCTTCTTTTTTTCTTTAAAAGAAGAATGAAAAGGAAAACCCCAAGCAACTGCCAAAAAATAACGCCAAGCCAAAAGCCAAGGGAAAAACCCACCTTAATCAGCCATTCAAATAAAATCAGATAACTCCAGACCATTAAATGCATAAAGATTAGTTGAGCATAGGCTCCTCTTAAAACTTGGTGCTCTTTTTGCGTTCGCTTTAAATCCTCTCTTAGAGAGTATTTTATGCATCTAATGAGATCGCCCACCTGGCCTCCAGACTTTTGAACCTTATTCCAGGTCTCATGGAGGAGCACCCCATATCCTCGATAAGATTCTCTTGCGGGTAGGGCAACCCCCAAATTAAAAGCGACCGTTCCTGGTCCAAAAGAGTCCAACCACTGATAAAGTTTTTGTCCTCTATATAGGAGACTTCTATGGCGAAAATAGTTGAAAATACGTTCAAATAGATGCCCAAAAACCTGACTTGGAAGAAGGGAGATAAAAATAATGAGACTTATAGTAATCCACATATTATGACTTGGTGCAAATCACGGGCCTTTTATCAATGGTTAATTGACGAGGCGTGTTTAATAAGGGAGACTTTCTCCATGAAAAATTTTTCACCCATCAATTTAAAAAATCTTTCTTTAAAAGAGCTCAATGCACGTGCAAATTCTCTTAAAGACCTTTGCCTTAAAATAGACCCATATTCAGCCCTTACTCCTGAAGAGCAAGCATGCCTCAGAGGTTTAGGCCTAAATGAATTTAGTGATCCTTTTCGCTTAACAAATGAGCTTATCCTCAGAATGGAAGATACTATCGAAGAGATTTCTGAGAGAACAAAAGATGTTCCTGAGAAACTTTTGCATTAAATTCTCATGAAGCCTCAAGTCGTTTCCCTGCACCCAGAAAGTTTACGCCACTTGGCCAAAGGTCACCCTTGGATTATTAAGGATCAGTACACGGAAAGATTTCGGGCCAAAGATCGCTTTATATCCGCAAAGGGCAAGAAGAATGAGGAATTTTTTCTCATTGCCGACACAGCCCACCCCAAAATAAAAGCTCGCTTTTGGAAAATAAACACCACAACAGATTTCAATTTCCTCGATGAACTAAAGGAGCGACTCAAGCTATCGTTTTCAAAAAGAAAAGATTTGGTCGACTCTAAGGAACGTGAAAATATTTTTCTCTGTTTTGGTGAAGCCGATCTCATTCCAGGGCTCTTTATTCTTCTCCTTAAAGACGGACTTATCATTCAGTCCTATGCTCGCTATTGGAAGAAGTATCAAAAAGAAATAACTCCCTTTTTAAGGAGCTTATCCGAGCAAAATCAATATGGTGTTAATTGGATTGCCTGGCAGGAAAGGGATGACTCTAAAGAAACCCCAATAAATCCGATTTGGGGCAAAGTACCTAGTGAACTAGAGGTGAGTGAGTTTGGAGTTAAGTATATTCTCAAACTCAATCAGGGCTACGACTTAGGACTTTACAGTGACATGTCTGCCATTAGACGCAATCTGGAATATAACTGGGAAAATAAGAAAGTCTTAAACCTTTACTCTTATACCGGAGCTTGGTCTTTATATCCTCTTAAAAGAGGAGCTTCAAAAGTGACCAGCGTAGATTTGTCTGAAAAATATATTAATTGGCTTGAACAAAATGTGGATCTTAATAACTTTAGTGAGCACCACCAATCGATTATTTCGGATACGTTACAGGCCTTAATTAATCTCAAAAAGCAAAATGAGTCCTTTGATTTTATCGTTTGCGACCCTCCGAGCTTTAGTAGTGATGGAAAAAAGACGACAACCTCACTTAAGGCCTATCAATTGTTAGTTCCTCTCTTTAGTGACCTTTTGAGGACTAAAGGGGAAGCCCTTTGCTTTATAAATACCCATAGTATCACTCGTAAGAAGTACGACGAAACCATGCGCGAATACTGTCAAAATACTGAGTTAAAAATAATAAAGAAAATCAAGCTTCAAGATGACTGTCCTCTACTCGACTACTTTCCAGAGGGCGATTACTTAAAAGGACTTATCCTAAAAAAGGGAAGCTAAGGGACTTACATGAATTGGACATTTCTTATTCCTATCGCAGTTGGCGTATCGGGCATTCTTCAAGGTGGTTTTAACCGTAATATGTCCGCTCCACTTGGATTGGCCCATTCCCTACTCATTGGAAATGTTCTGGTTTTAATATATTCAATTGTCTTTTATTTCGGCGTCCTAAAATATCCCGAAGCTTTTCCGGACTTCTTTAGAGCACGTGCGCCTCTTTCGAGCTTCAAATGGTGGTACATCATCCCAAGCATCTGTGGGTTTATTATTATCAGCGGTATTCCATTTGGGATTTCTAAAATAGGTGCCGTAAAGGTAACGGTATTAATTGTCGTCGCTCAAATGATCACTTCAATCATTTGGGATATTACTGTTGATAAAGTTCCGGTTAATACCATGAAAGCATTAGGCCTTTTCTTCTCCATCATTGCTGTAGCCTGTACTCTTTATTCTTAGAAATGGTATTGGATAGCGATTTCAGGATGCATTGAAAAATCTTCTTTGATTTTATTTTTATCAAATGGCCCTTCATAGCCTCTACTATCGATACGGAGCTCTTGCTGATAATCAAAGCGATTGGGCTCCATCGCATTTACAAAAAGACCATCCATCGTGGAAGTCAAAGTGAAGCCTATTTGAAAGAGCCAACGCTTACTTTTGAAAAATAAGGAAGCTCCGGTATGGAGTCTAGGATAGAGGTCTTCTAAATGAATCAACCCAACCTCTCCCTGAATCCCCATGTACTCCGTCATTTTCACTTCATGAAGAGTCGTTAAGTTAAGTTGATACTTTCGCCGTCTGATTGTTGGTCTTCTTAAAGAGAACGGATACTTATCATCAAAGAAATAAGAAACCGTCGTATTCCAATGGAGGCGATAGTTATCTCGAATATTTTGAGAGTAGATGTAATAGGCCATCGCCGACGTTTGCTGATAACTTGAATTTAAACGAGCATTTGGATTAACGGTGCTTATACGGTCCTCTTCTGAAAAGGTATCAAAGAACGCCACCTGCAAAGTCTTCTTATTTCCATTTATCTCTCTTCCAAGTCTTCTTATAAAATAGAGATTATTCATATTATAAATACTAATTAGAAAAGGGCTCGTACCAATCGCCCAATTTTCTCTTCCACATGCGATCACTTGAACACCGACACTGCAACTTTTCTTTGGGAAATAATCTGTATGAGAAAGGTTGTGTCCAAAAGGTCGATTGGCTTCGTGAAAACCAGCTCGAGCGTGAAAGGTTAAGACAAATATAAGAAATGTGAAGTATTTAATTTTCATAAAATCTTTTGTTAAATTGAATAGTTAGCTTACCAAAATTAGAAATAATTAAAACAAGGATTATTATTCTGTTAGGAAAATGTAAGAAAATAATTCTAATTAATGTGTGTATTTATTTTAGAGAAAACTTGCCTTCTTGGGTCAGGCCTTAAACAATACCTGAAAGGTTTTTAAAACCAAGGAGATCTTGATGAAAAGAGTTTTACTCTCTCTGTTGTTGACCCTTTTTGTTTTTAGCTGTGGTAAAAAAGAAGGCGTCCCATCAATTGAAAATAATCTTCAAGCTCAAAATAATGATTCCCAAGTGCCCAACATTTCAAAACTTCGCTGGTATCCATATACATGGAAAAAAGTGTGGTCTAGTGAACTAATCAAATATGTAAATGAAACCGAGCTCTTGAATATAGAACTTGAGTATGGGGATTTAGAAAAGTTAAATTGCTTAGGCTATAGGCAGGCAAACGATTTTGAAAAAAGACATTTCTGGTTAGTCTTTATGTCCTCTATCAGCTCACAAGAATCATCGTTTAATCCAAATACTCGCTATTATGAAAAGCCTCTTAGAGAATGGTCAGAGGGCCTCTTTCAGCTTAGCTTATCTGATAAAAAACCAAATGGTGCGTGTGCTGTTCTTAATCCAGTCTCTATCTTGAAACCTCTTCCCAATATTCGTTGTGCCTTAGACATTATGGAAATTCAACTTAAGGGAAGTAAAAGAAATGGCCGAAGCGCAGGACGCCTGCTTCCCGATCGCCTCTTCTATTGGTCAGTGCTAACAAGGCCCGAGACACAGGAAAAGTTGATTGCGTTTTTCAAAAGGCATCTAGAAGAGTTACCTTTTTGTTAAATGATTATTGAAGAATTTCGTTAAGAGCGTTTAGGGCGTCGACAGAAGTAAATATCGAATACTCTCCACTTTCATTATCTTTTACAATTGTAGAGCCGATTTTCTTTGAAGACATCTCAAAGACAACCTCTCTTAAGAGAGTGCCAGAAGTTACCTCATAGACGTCTTTGCTCATGATCTCCCCAGCACCGACTTGGGAGTCTTTTAGATTTCTTACGTCTCTATCACTAACCATTCCAGCCAGCTGCCCATCTTTGAAAATAGGAATATGACGAACACCGTGCTGCTTCATAAGGTCGCCAATGAACTCAACAGAGTCTGATACTTTCGCAGTAACACTACAAGGAGTTGAGTATTCATCAACAAGTAAGTTTTTAATATCAGATATAATTTGATCGGCGGTTTTTTTCATAAAATCTACTTAACGATTCTGTGTTTCCAAGCACGAATATCTTCTTCAAGATAATCATACTTCATCTCTCCAAGAGTGTACTGGGCAAACTCATAATCAGTTGTATGGGTTAAACACTCTGTTGGGCAAACAGTAGTACAAAGACCACAGTAGCAGCACAGTGCTGTATCAATTGTATATTGCAAAAGATCTAGCTTAATGGGGGTTCCATCATCTGTTTTAAGCTTAGGTGCTTCTTTGTCACGTCTCGTGGCCGTAATATAAATACAATCAACGGGACAAGCAGCTGCACACTGTAGGCAAGCAATGCAATTATCTACATCGTTGAAAAGACGACTACGAGAATTAGCAGGAAGCTCTTCTCTAACTTCAGGATACTCAATGGTAACCGCTTTTCTCGTAAGAATAACATTACCAGTGATCACCATCCCATTAAAACAAGTCCTAATGGCGTCATAAATATTTCTCAGCCATTTTCCAAAAGTTAGGTCCTCTTGGTTGATAAGATTCTCTTTGGTAGCAAAATCTGAAATATCTGGCGTTATTCCACTCATCGGTCAACCTCACCTAATACAATATCAATAGATCCAATAGTGGCCACAAAGTCAGCAATCAATTGACCTGGCCCCATTTCTGGCAACATGCTTACGTGAGTAAAACATGAAGACTTAACTTTTAAACGATAAGGAGTTTTACCCCCATCAGAAACAAGATGATATCCAAGTTCACCACGAGGACATTCTGTTCTCATGTAGATCTCCCCTTCAGGTACTTTTAATACCTTCGGAACTTTCCCCATAATAGAACCTTCCTCAATTCCAGCTAGGCACTGACGAAGAATTTTAATGGACTCGAAAATTTCTTGAACTCTTACGTGATATCGATCCCAGCAGTCCCCTAACTGACCTTTTTCACCTTTTCCAACTGGCACATCAAAATCAAACTCTTCATAGATGCCATATGGTCTTTTCTTTCTAAGATCCCAGTCAACTCCGGAAGCCCTTAAGACGGGACCAGTTGCTCCATATTGATAAGCCATCTCTGCTGAGACAGGACCAACATGGGCTGTTCTTTCAATGAAGATTTTATTTTCACCAACAAGGTTATGAAAAGTCTTCACTTCCTCTTCTAGGTTATCGATAAATTTTTCAATACGTCTTAATTGATCGTCAGTAATGTCATTCCAAACGCCACCAAGCCAGATGTAGTTATAAAGAAGACGGGCTCCACTTAATTCTTCAAAGAGCCTTAAAATCTTTTCTCTCTCATCAAATGCGTAGAGAAAAGGAGAGAAGGCACCAAGGTCAATGGCGTAAACGCCATAAAAGAGTAAGTGAGAAGCAATTCTCTGTAGCTCACCAACGATTGTGCGAATGTACTGAGCACGTCTTGGAACTTCCGTTCCTAGCATTTTTTCAATTGTTAAAGCGTAGCCCCACTCCATGCCCATTGCACCTAGGTAGTCCATGCGATCAACAAAAGGAATAATCCCACGATAATCGATGCTCTCTGCATGTTTTTCAAAACAGCGGTGAAGGTAGCCAATATAAGGTTTTGCTTCTGCAATAATCTCAGAGTCAGTTTTAAGCTCAACTCTTAAAACCCCGTGGGTTGCAGGGTGTTGAGGTCCCATGTTTAGGGTCAAGAGCTCTGACTTCATCTTTTCAGAACTTAAAGATGAGAGATCGCCAATTTCTTTTCCGTTAATTTCTATCATGGCCTTTTATCCAGTCCTATTTAGTTTTATTAATTAAGATTCAGCGTCACTTTTCCAGCTGTAAGTAACTTTCTTTTGGTCTCCACCCATTTTCTCAATAACATCTTTAAAGAAGTTATGATCGGCTGAGTTTACCTTGTGAGCAGGATTCACTTCAATTCCATCCCACTCTTTTTGAACCACATAGTCTCGTCTCAAAGGAAAGCCTTCCCAATCTTCAGGACAAAGGATTCTTCTGTGGTCTGGGTGGTTATTAAATTTGACCCCTACCATGTCGTAGGTCTCACGCTCTAAAAAGTTTGCGGCCTTCCAAAGTGAACAAACCGAATCAACTTCTGGAATATCGTCAGAACTCTTTTTTGGAAGTTTAACTTTAAGAATGAACTCAGTGTTCTTTGTAAAACTCGCTAGCATGTAATTAACTTCAATGCGGTCAGCATAATCAACACCAGACACAACCTGAAGAACATTCATGTCGAATTCACTACTTTCTTTTAGGGCCTTAGCACAAGCAAAGAGATGCTCGCCTGCAACACTGACATGCCCGTCGCCAACTTCAGCTTCGTACGCTTCAGCTTTACTGCCTGATACTTGAGAGTTTAAAAATGAAGCAATATCCTTAAGCATGCTTAACCCACTTGTCGCGAAGAATTCTTTCGTTAGCAATTTTCTTTTGAAGAGTCATAATACCTTCAATAAGGGCTTCTGGTCTTGGAGGGCAACCTGGAACATAAACATCAACAGGTACAATTTCATCAACGCCTTTTAATACGTGATAACCATGTTGCCAGTAAGGTCCGCCTTTATTTGCACAAGAGCCCATGGAAATAACATATTTCGGTTCAGGCATTTGCTCGTAAAGAGTTTTAATTCTGGGGGCCATTTTTAAAGTCACCGTTCCGGCAACAATCATTAAATCGGCACGACGTGGAGTTGCCATAAAGGCACCACAGCCAAACCTTTCTAAGTCATATTTAGCCGCACCTGTTGCCATCATTTCAATAGCACAACAAGCAAGACCAAAAGTCATAGGCCAAAGTGAATTCTTACGACCCCAGTTAAAAAAGTCGTCAACTTTCATCAGGACAACGCTATCTTGCATCTTTTTTGATCCTTAAAATAGTGAATTATTTTGCTCTAAATTTACCTGCGGCACCCCTTCAAGTCAACGAAACTAAAGGACCTTTCGGCCTTTGTCTGCAGCTAAAACATTGACTGAGAAACACTCTGTGTCAGGGTATCACACCACGCCATAAGAGTTTTTGATTTTAGCTAGACTAAGAGAAGAATTAAGAAAAAATCGAATTGATTTGGCCCAATAAAATTAGTGATTTTTTAAAAGCGAGCACATCTCTTTTCATGTACTGAGGCCAAAGAACGGTAAGTTGCCAATTCCTGGCTTGCTGGCTGGCGACTAATATTGTCACGCATAATGGCCAAGCGACGACCGTCATTTTGACATACCCTTTCCATGATTGCCTCATATTCATGGACGGCAGCAAGTGGATAAGGAAGTCCGTAGGCTGAACTAATAAAGTGAGCCCCTGCTTGACTTGTTGCTTCAAAATCAGTGGGACTCATATCATGTCTGCGCAATGAGTTATGAAAAGTTTTATAGAAACGCCCAAGCTGATAAAATTCATGAATTCCGCGCCCCTTATTGACTCGACCAGATGATGGGTCAACGACACGGTGACAATTTGAATCTTGATTTCTTTCTTTAAATATTTCAAAAAGCACTTGGCACTCAACTAAATAAGCCTCCACCTCACCACCTCTGCCTTCAACGGTTGAAGTGATAAAGTCCTTAAGCCCAAAAGGAGCTTGATAAGGATTAAAGGGCTCTCTTAAAGCAAAATGTGTGAGTTCATGGGCCAAATCAAGAAGAGCATTCTTAACGCTTAGATTTCTATTAATGTAAACTTTAGAGCGACTTTCATAAACGACTTCATTCGGATTGGCGGGAGCAAACTTTCTAACCAGAGTAGTATCCGTTAATGATCCCTCACCTGGAAGCAAAAGCTCTTCTAAAGTCTTTCCATAAGTTTCGGCCTTCTTTCTAGATTTTTCTACAACTTTCTTTCCTGTTGAAGAACGCTCCAAAACCTCTAGTAGCTCATCCATGGCCTGCTTTTCTGTCTTAGCAATCGTTGTCCATTTTTGGTCGTAACGATATGAGCGCTCTACATCAATCGTGGTTTGCTTTCGAACAAACATTCGAGCATTAGCATTAATTGAAAGGAGAAAAATTAGAACCGCGTACCTCATTAAGATACGTTTCGGTCTTGTTGTTAGAAATTAGCGAAAGGATGCTTACATTTATAAAAAAGAGAAAAAAATTCCTATCCTATAAAGACAGAGCGTTTAAGTCTTCTTCTAAGCTCGGCAGGTGAAAGAATTGAGATTTTAGACCATTAATTAGTTCTTTCTTTATTTCAGCAAGGGTCTTTTCACTAATCTGGACTAAAATAGCACAGTTAAACCCTCGCCTTTCTTTTATTAAAGAGGTTCCTTCCCAAATTCGCTCTTCAAAATATTCACTTTGGATGCTCTCTTTCTTTATTTGCTCTCTTAGAATCTTATTAATGACACTTAGCCCATCTCCTAAGAAGTAGATATCAAAGGCTTTGCCTTTATATTGAGCAACTAGTTTTGAAGAATAATAATTCGCCATTTTCTCAAGACCATTGGCCCTCACCATGTTGCAGGCCACCGCTCGAGTTAATCTAGTGCCTGAATCAATGATAAAGAGTTGACCATGTGATGACGCGTCTCCTTTAAAGAGCAGACCTGGCTCTTTAAGCTTTTTTGAAACTTCTAAATCATAATACTGACTCACCCACTCAGGATAAGGTCTGGTCCTCTCCCCTATTTTGTAAGGAGAGATGGCTTCTCTGTTGACCAAGAGTTGCCCAGAGCTCTCATGATGGGAGCATGATGAGAAGATCAGCAATAGGATCAAAATCTTCGAGAGCATAGCAGTATTCCTTTTCTGTCTATCTTGATTGCGCAACACGTAGGTTAAATCCCCTTGATGTTTATTTCATGAACTCTTATAACCATTAGAGCACATAATGAATTACGAACTCAACCTTAAGGAGAAAAGAGTATGGAACACAAACTACCAGCACTCCCCTATTCAAATGACGCTTTAGCCCCACATATTTCAGCTGAAACAATCCAGTACCACTATGGAAAGCATCACAATGCTTATGTAACAAAACTGAATGACGGTATCAAAGGTACTGAATTCGCTGAGATGAGCCTTGAAGATATTGTTATGAAATCAAGTGGTGGTCTATTTAACAATGCTGCCCAAGTATGGAACCACACATTTTACTGGAACTCATTAGCACCAAATGCTGGTGGCGCTCCTACTGGTGCCGTTTCTGATGCCATTAATGCAAAATGGGGTTCTTTTGAAAAATTCAAAGAAGAGTTCAATGCAAAAGCTGCTGGAAACTTCGGTTCAGGTTGGACTTGGCTTGTAAAAGATAACTCTGGAAAACTCGACATCCTCAACACTGATGATGCCGACACAGCGATGAAGCACGGAATGACTGCAGTCTTAACTTGTGATGTGTGGGAACATGCTTATTACATTGATTACAGAAATGCTCGTCCAACTTACCTTGAAGCTTTTTGGAAGCTTGTGAACTGGGACTTTGCCAACAAGAATATGGCCTAATTTTTAAAACATTTTTATGAATATTAAGAGGAGCCTGAAAAGGCTCCTTTTTTTTTAGACGATCACTCTTAAAACTTCTTCGATTGAGGTTAAGCCTTGAATGACTTTTTTCGCCGCATGAAGACGCAGTGGAAGAAAAGATCCGTGAGCAATTTTATGAAGCTCTTGAAGTTCAACTTTTGCTTGAATGGAGCTTCGAAGTTTATCTGTAATGACGACAAGCTCATAAATACTCATTCGTCCGCGGTAACCACTATCCTTACAATCGGGGCAACCTTTAGCTTGATACACATGACTTGGCATTTTCATAAGATAAGGCTTTGTCATTGATTGCCACCATGCCTGATTCGTCTCTACCTTTTCTTTACATAAAGGACAGAGAACCTTTACAAGTCTTTGGGCCAAGACTCCTTTCAAAGTCGCGTTTATTAAATGGGGAGGAACCCCAAGATCTAAAAGCCTAGTGATTGAACCAAGAGCATCATTGGTGTGAAGAGTACTAAAAACCATGTGACCGGTGAGGGAAGCCTGAATGGCCATCGCCGACGTCTCCGGGTCTCTAATTTCCCCTACCATGATGATGTCAGGATCTTGTCTCATGAAGGCCTTAATAGCATTTGAAAAATTTATTCCAATAGCACTATTGACCTGCATCTGATTGAATTCATCATTTATAATTTCTATCGGGTCTTCAACAGTACATATATTAACTTCAGGACTTACAAGATGCTTAAGAGTCGCGTGAAGTGTGGTTGATTTACCAGAACCTGTAGGACCCGTGACCAAGACGATTCCATGAGAACCTTCAGACATCTCTTTCCAAACTCGCAAGTCTTTTTCAGACATACCAACATCATCTAAAGATTTATCTGCCATTTTGGGATCAAAGATCCTCATGACTAATTTCTCACCGTAGTGTGTTGGAATAGTAGAAGAACGTATTTCAATGATTCGATTTTCATCAATTTTACGTTTGATTCTTCCGTCTTGTGGTTTTCTTTTCTCATCAACTTTCATATCAGAGAGAATCTTTAAACGACTTAGAACAGAGAGCATAATCTCTGGGTCAAATTTATAAACAACTCTTAACGTGCCATCAATACGAAAACGGACGACGCCCACACCAGATTTGGGCTCTAAGTGAATATCACTGGCGCGCTCTTCCCAAGCATATTGAAAGAGCCAATCAACGATTCCCGAAATCCCCTGCTCATCACTACCATGAAGAGAATTATTTCCAAGACTCATCATTTTCTCTAACTCTGGATTCCCAGATGAACTACTGCTACGATCCTTCATCAGCTTACTGACAGCTTTTCGAACGGTATAAAAGTCTTCAAGGCTAGAAGAGATTGACGTTGGGCTAGCTATTTTAATTTTAACTTTCTTTTTAGTTATCCTCTCAACTTCATCAATCCAGACTAAATGAAAGGGCTCAGACGTTACAATCGTTACAAACTCTTCATCTGCTTCAACAGGCAAAATCCCCAAACGTTTAACATAGGCCTTGGGTAATAAATTTGTTACCTTTTCAATATCAATCTTGAGTGGATCGATTGTGTAAAACTCATTATCAGAGTAAGTGGCCAACCAACGCATTAGGTCTTCTAAGGTAAGTGTTCGCCCCTCAATTCTTCTATCGGGTATGTCACATTCAAATACAGAAACCAGAGGATGGTGATGACTACGGCCTTTCTTCTTTTGAATAAAAACTTCTTGCTCAGAATTAATGATTCCTGACTGGACAAGACCAGTTAGAACTTCATCAAGAGTAAGAACTCGTGGAGATTTATTTAAATTAAATTTTAAGGCCATATTCCTCCCAAGTTCCTTATCGGTTAAGATGAGAGGGTATTTAAATCTATTTTAAAACATTGAAAAAGAGTCAAGTAATGAGTGAAATTGAAAAGAAAGTCATAACGGATGACCTTGAAATTATTGAATTCTTTCGTATTCTTCATAAAACGAAGGAGAAACTTTGGATATGGCAAAATGCCACAAATGAGCAAGGTGAAAGACCCGTTCACTTTTGTCTCCTTAGAAAGCTCGATATTCTTAAAAAGAATATTGAACTCACCCCTCTATCTGAAGATGGCTTTAGTTTCCAAAATAAAGACAATGACCTCTTTCTCTACAGCAGAAAGAAAAATATTGCTTTTAAATTTCGTCCTAGAGAGCTTGAAGGTCACTACATCATGTTGGGCTTTGCCGAAAAGCTCAATCACCTAAGCCAGGAGCTAGCGGCAAAAATTAATCTCGTAGAAGAAGAAAATGAAGGAAAAAGTAAACACTTAAGACAACAACCTCGAAAACAGGCCGGCGACAATCAGACCGTTACTCTTTATAAGGCCGGAAGTGAGAGTAAGCACAGACATTATGACCTGTATGATATTTCAGCAGGAGGTCTTGCCTTAAAAACGCCAGATCCTGGTATGTTTGCTAAAGACGATTTCCTAACTGTCCTTTGCATTAATACAAACCCATTGCCTCAACCAATTAAGGGCAAGGTCGTCTCCATTAGACACATGACCGACGATGATCTTTTCAAAGTTGGAGTTCAATTCATAAAAGATTAGTCATCAAATTTTACAGAAAAACAAAGAGTCCTGGTCTCCAAAATGGTTACGCCCTGAACGATCATTGTCGCACTTAGCACACGAGAGAGCCCAAGCTGTTTAATATTTTTTAGGAGCTGAAAAATCATTCATTTACCTCTATAGCTATTATAGGGGCAGTTCTTATAAGAAGACCTAAGCATTCGGAATTATTATGGATTTAAGGGGTAGCCAAAATAGGAATTGGCCATAATTTAAGCCGGTAATTCAACTATTTTCGATACTTTGGAAAAAGTGGCGCAACAATCCAGAGAGGTCCAATTAACAAGAAGGCCAAGTCTTGGAAAAAAGAGGGTTTCTTACCCTCGATCTTATGACCAATAAACTGACCAACCCAAGAGATTAAAAAGACCAAGCCCCACAAGAGTAGTACTTCCTTAGAGGTCAAATTTTGTTGAGCCTTGCTCGTAAAGTAGAGCATAGGGGCCACAACCCCCAACATGAGGGCACTAAAAGGGAGAGAGAGAGTAAGGTAGAAAACCATCGCGAGAACAACAAAGACGTGGCTAAAATTGAGTCCATAATCAGCAAGGAGTAGCGGGACAGGAATCTCTCCCATTAGCCCCAAAAGACTCATCATTATCAATGGCACACATACCCTGTGGATATTTTTATTTGTGCCATTTTGATGACTCTCTCCGTATTCACTTAACCAAGTATCAAGACCCTTCATGGTACTTCCTAATAAAACTTTGATCGTTGAAGAGACTTTGATTGTTGCCACTTGATTAGGGGGCCAAAGATAGTATCAATCTTTGAGCCGTTGTAATGAACTTCTTCTAAGCGACCCGTAAGCAATTTAAGAGAGCTGGTCACGAAAATAATATCACTGTAGGAATCAAACATTGGGTATTCACGAATGAAGGCTTGTTCTTCTAGTTCATTTTCTAGATTGATGAGGACGGCCAAGAAACTACCACTTCCTCTTTTCATAGGAACTCTAGAGGCCATAAAAGAGAGTTTCTCTATTTCATCTTTTAAGATCTGTTGGCGCTCTTCTTTTTCTTCAGGGAGTTCTCTTGTGGTCATCATGTAAAAAACGATTTCAATACCAAATCTCTTTTGATCTTCTGGATTGAGGGCCAACAAGGCCTTAGCGTCTTCAGGGTTACTTAATAGTAATTTTCCCGTAAAGGCATCATACTGAGGAGCAAAGAGAACTTCTTCCGCGTAGACAAGAGGCTCAATTCCAGCCCCCACTTCTACCAAGATCGGATTCACTTTAACGGTCGTCTCTTTACCTTTATGGCCAAGAATATTCATCAATTGCCCAAGCATCATAATCTTTAGACTAAAATCAACTTGGCCTAGATTTAAATCCTGAGCAGGAGTTTTTCCGCCCTGAATATCTTCTTTCTTGTAAGCCTTTTGTAAGCGAGTTACCAATTCTGGACGTGTAAAAATAGCGAATGAATCGACATCAGATTCGTTCACTCTAAATGTCTTAGGCTGCTCTGACTCATCAACGAGAACATAAACCAATTCATGACTTCCAAGGGGAGCCGATTCAAGTCGATACATAGGAAAGTCTTGAGTCAAAACCTCTTTTTTAAGAATACGCCAAGAAGGTAATTCATTAAGGTTCATAAGAAATTCTAAGTCCATAGGTCTTCCTTTTATTCTCGTTAGAGGCTCATCCTAATCAATAATAGGGGCTTCTACAACGGCCCAAAGTCGAACAAATCGATTTTATAAAGCTCCTCTAGAAAGACATTCCAAGAGGTTATACTTAAAAAGAGAGAACTTTTGGCCATTTCGTTTTTTCGCATATTGTAAAGGCGCTCATTTTTTGGAAGCCAAAGGCTCATTCCAGTGAAATGACCGAGAAGATAGCCCGCGCGTTCAGACTCCTCTCCGTCATAGTAGAGAGTACCGAATTGAGACTCAATGAATAATTCGCGCAAACGAAAATGGGCCTCGCCAACAGTTTTTGAAAGCATCAGACTACGGGAAGTTTCTTCACCCGCCATTCGCTCTTTCCACAAAAGTTTTTCAAGAAGACCATAGAAAAGACCTAGGTCAATCATTTCACCTTGAAAGCGCGGTGATTGCTCGAGGATAAAAAGCAACTCTTGTTTTCTCGAGCGATCCTCATCAATATAAGATTTTAGTTGGGTAGCAACTTTATGAAAATGAAAGTATAGGTTATTTTCTACCTGAGAAGAGGCCAGAGTGCTCATTGTAAAAGTCTTTAAGCCCTTTGGATCTACACTTCCTTGATATCCTTCTTGTCCCCATGAATCCCTTGTTAACACAGGAAGACTTTTTGCCAATTCATAAGAACCAACGCCCATGTTAATTTGATCCAGAAGCTTTCTGTAGGGAAGGCCTAAATAGTTTTGAATTTGATTAGAGCCCGCAATAAAGTCAGTCGATTGAGAAACCTCTGCAATCACTTCAAGGCTTTGCATTAAGCAGGCATCAAAAGCCAGGAAATCGAAATTCTTCCCCTCTAAAAGCTTTTCTTTCCAGTCTCTTAAAATATCTCCCAGAGTGCTGATATCAATAAAACTTTGATCGGAATTATCAAAGGCTATTCCTCCAAATTGCTTTTCAAGAGAAAAGGCTTTGGCCTGGGGTAAATCGATAAATGAATCAAGTGCGAAGTCTTCTGCGACGAAGAAGCGAGATTTTTTCTCAACAATTGGTAAGGCGCTTAATTCTTTTCTTTCAAAACTTTTCTCATAGTACTGGCCGAGAAACCCTTCACCATGGCCCCACATGACAATCATATATTTCTTAGCAGGATAGTTTTGAACGCCCCAACTTAAGAATCTTTTGAAGCGAGATTCTGCTGATTGTAAGCGCCCTGCCCCGATTTCAGGAAAGTGCTTAACAATAGGTGAGCGAACGAAGCGCTCATCCATTTTTTCATAATCATTAAGAGAGAGGTCTGAGCGATAGGACTCTTCGGTTTGAAAAATATGAAGCCTTCTGACACCTGTGTCTCTTAGAGTATCTAATTCAACAATGACATCTGTCCTATCCGTTGAAGAGCCGAGGTTTAATTCATTTTTAAGTTGAGACTCCATTTCATGGATATCCCAAAGTGCATAAGGAGACAGATCATTATCTGCGGCCATATAAACCAATACCGTCCACTCTTTTAGGCATTCTTCGCGTTTCACCCTTTCTTTATAAGAGTCGTAACCGGTGTTTCCAAGGTCCGTTAAAAAGGCATCTTTTTCAAAAGAATAGAAGCGATCATCTCCTAGATTCTTCCACTTTGTTTCACAACTTACTTGGGGATACCAGCTAGGATAGTCCTCACTCCCAAAGGAGAGCAGACAAAAAAGAGCGGTAATAAAGAAGAAGGTTGTTTTCATCATAAAAAAAAGGGAGGCCTAAAAGACCTCCCGCTAGTAAAATTAGTTATTCTCTGCTCTTGATCTTTTGATCAACCCCTCAACAATTAAACCAAGAGGTTTACCTTCTGATGAGTAAGTAGAGATGTATTGGCTCCAAACCGCTGGAATGGCTTCACCATTTTTCCACTCAATATCAGTTCTCCCAGAAGCAATGGCCTGCTCGATACTTTGATCTAGACGAGTAAGTGCACGCGTGTCTTTTGGCGGTACCCAAAGAAAATCAGGGTGCTTATTGGAATACCACTCTCCACCGATGATTGAACCTCGGCCATTAAGCTCAAGGTCATAACGATAAGTAACAGTCGTTACATAATCGTTTTCTTTGTTATCAGTAGTTCTGTGACTTGGATGAGTTTCAGCGATGTACTGAAGTCTCATTTCAACACCAACAATTTTCTTTGCTCTTGAATCACGAAATTTCTTAAATTTGTCACTCTTGTAATCGGCTAAATCAATGGCAACGGCACTATAATCATCTTTTGAAACCTCACGAGTTTCTGGATTAAAATAGCGGTAGCTATAACCATAGACTGGCTGATTCCAAACTTCATAATCATAAGTGGCATCAATCACGAATGAGCGATCTGAAACTCCAATTTGATTAACAACGGCCTTGTGCCAAGTACCAGGGTTAGTATCAAAACATTCCTGATCAGTAATTCTACCGGTTTCACTATCACGGTTTGGCTCTTTTGCATTACAACGGCCTCCCGAAAAGTTTGAGTAAGTGCGAACATTTGCCCAAAGGAGTGAACCAAGTGCTTTAATATCAGATGGGTAAAAAGGAATCATTGTTTTACCATCTGCTGCAAGAACTTCAACCACATTCGTTGGTCTCTCAAGCATAAAGGCTGCTGGAGCCCAACCATGACAAATCCCCATCCAAGTTTCTACTTTTCCTTGGTTCTCATAGTAAGAGCGACCTTCATTTAACATTTTCTTTGTCAGCGTTTCGTTCTTATCTCCAACGAGAAGGTCATATTTCTCTGAAGGAGAAAGAACGCTAATCATGCCACTTTCAATATAGAGATCTGATCGATTGTCTCTTACGAAATCCGTGTGAACTTTCCAATCATCACCATCTGTTTTTTGAGGATCAGCGTAGCGACGAGCAAGCACGCCTTTATAGATGGCCCAGTAATCATCTGACCAGGGACGAACACTAAGTTCGCCTTTTTGAAGACCCTTTTTATCCATCGAAGAGAGAGTCTTTAAAGTCTCTTCTCCAAGATCAACGAGATCCTCTGCTCTATCATTATTTTGAATGCCAGCACGCCCTGAAAGCTGATCAGCACAGACTTCAAGCCCATTTACTTCTTTACAGATTTTACTTCTAAGCTGGTCCTTGGCCTCAATAAAAGCATTATTTTGGATGGCCTCTTCTGGGATTACAGTTCTTTGAACAGAAGCACCAATCCCCTCTTTAATAGGCAATTGCTCCATAACCTTTTTGGGATTGGCATTGAATTCATTTAAAAAGGTTTTCAAATCTTGTGCTTGATAATCTTGCGCTAAGGTCTGAGCCCCCAGCAACGCCACCGCTGCAATAAGCGTCGTTTTGGCCACTTTTGGTCGTAACATGTTCTCTCCTCTCTCTAAAAAAATGGGCATGCATTATGTGTAGGTTCCCCCTTATTACACTTATTTAGCGCGTGGCATAAGGTAAAACTCATCAATGGGAAATATTTATAATGGGAACCTGACTTTGATCAGGTGCTATCTCTGGAGAAAAAGTGATTTTTATCAGAGACTTGGGACCTGATACTGTAATTTTTTTAGTCTTTAGACTTTTCCCTGAGGGTGTCCTGGAAGAAAAGATCGAGAGAATTGATCTTTTCTATTGAAAGGGATGCCATCCAACTGAGAAAAGAGCTCACGCAGGATCATGTAGCTGATGCCCCAAATCGTGTGGCCTGAAAAACTAATACAAGGAAATTCAGCCTCTTTTCCTGCTAACTTAAATTTCTTTTGAAGGAGGTTGGATTCATTGTGTAAATGATTCAGAGAAAACCAAAAGGCCTCATCTACTTCATGAGGACAGGGCTCAAAGGCCAGTTCATTTTGAATGTAGGAAGCGTGGGCCGATATGGCAAAAGGCAGGTTCTTTCCTTTAAATTTTAATTGTAAATTAAGAAACTCACCAAGATAAGTTTCCTTCCCTAACTTAAGACCAATCTCTTCATGGGTCTCCCTAAAGGCGGCCTTCAAAACACTCTCACCTTGATCAACTCTGCCACCTGGAAAAGCGTAATGACCAGACCATGGATCATCTTCTCTCTTCGAACGACGAATCATCGCCAATTTAAGACCGTCTTTTAGTCCCAAATTATCGTGAGAAAAAATAAGATGAACAGCGGCCCAACCCTTAATAAGATTTGGCTCAGGACAAATGCGATGTAAGTTTAAGGCATTTTTAAGTTCGGTGAAATGCTCTGGGTGTTCCAACATTCTGGTAGTTTGACTAATTCTTTAAGAAAAAGCAAAAACGTCACTGGTTGAGCGTGTATTAGCGTGTAGGCTCATCGCAAGCCTTGGGTGAGATTCTAAAAAGCGAGATTCACCGATGCAAAAGAGTTCGATTGCATGAAGATGACACAGTTTTATCGGAGTCGATTGTCCTTTATAGACTCGGTACAATCGGCAAGTCTGTGTAGACTTACCCCCATTTTTAAATTTCCAATCAATTTCTTCTTGATAACATACATCACACATCTGGCCACCTCACCTAAGAACTTATCGTCATTTTTTGAGATGGCCTTAAAACCAGAGTAATTAAGCAGACTTCTCCTGGGAAAAATCACCATATTTCATGTCGATACCCATTATATGAGACTTTAACCACATTTTTAAAAAAGAGATTAGTTTCATTTTATCCACCGTTCCAATCCGAATATCCTCATCAAACTCTCCTACTTTTTCTAAAAGTTGCTTATGAATATTCTTGTGTATTGGCAGTCCAGGAAAACCAATACTTTCCATATACTTTTCTTCATCATTAAAGTGCTCAACGACATAGCCTGCCAGTGCTTGAAAATCTTTATGGGAGTTTGGGCTATCCTCGCTCAGATCATCAATTAAGGTGTTAATTTTATCTATTAAGACCTTGTGCTGATTATCCATTGCGGTAACGCCAATACTTAATTCATCACTCCATTTAAAAGTATCAAATTTCATAAATTTCCTCCTCAAAATCAATATGCCCTTATTTTGAAGTTCATCGGTAAAACGGCCTATGCCACATAGCAGCTAAAGAGATGACTTTAATCATGTTTTTGATAAGTTATTAAAGTCATTGGTGGAAATGATCAAAACAACCAACTTAATCAATTAAAAATAGAAAAGGATATGGCTCGGGTATACCAACTTTGCCTCTTTACTTTGCTTAAATGTTTAGGACAATGGGTATACTTCTTTTTTAAGAATCTACACATCATCGAGGAGGATGAATGAAGAAATTAGTATTAACTGTCGCTATGACACTTTTTGTAGGAAACACTTTTGCAGCTCACGGGCCTGCAGGTTGTGGTCTTGGATCTATGCTTTTTGCTGGTAAAGAAGGACTTGTTTTCAACGTTCTAGCTGCAACTTTTAACGGTTCATCAGGTAACCAAACATTTGCTATGTCTACAGGTACTTTAGGTTGTGAAGATGCTCAACAAGCAAAAGTTTCTGGTCCTGTATTTATTCAAAACAACAGAGAAAAACTTGCTAACGACATTGCTCGTGGTCAAGGTGAAACTCTTCAAGCTTACTTAAAGCTTATTGGTGCAAACAATGCTGATATGAAAGTTCTTCAGCAAAACTTTGCCACTCTTTTTGCTGCGGATAATGATGCTGAATCAATCCACGGTCAAATTATCGAACTTATTTAAGTTTATAAGGCGGGGGAGTTCACTCCCCCGTTTTCTATGCCCCTGCAATTGTATACTCTACTCACTTTTTTATTTCTTACCTTTTGCGTCTCTGCAGAAACTCTTGTTACAAAAAAGTACGATCAACAATGGTTAAATCTTTATCGCTATGATTCAAAGAATATTTCTGCCGTCACCAATGACAGTTTCTTCTTTCATCCAGAAGGCAGGCACTCTCCCGACAAAGAATTTTTGGAGGCCATTAAAGTTTTAAAAGAAGACCCCAAGAAACGCTGCCAATTCCCAGCGCGAACACTTTATTTAAATCAATTAGGCCTTATCTCAGAGGAAATAAAGAATTGTCCAAAATATGAGTACTTCAAAAGAAAAGTAAAACTCGAAAATGTTTGGCTAGTCTTTGCAAGCTACTACGTTAATAATCCAAGCAGTGCCTTTGGCCATACTCTCTTTAAGCTTCAAGGCGTTGGCAACGACAATGACCTACTTGAATATGGCGTCAACTTTGCCGCTCAAATGACCACCCAAAACCCACTATTATACGCGCTCTTTGGCCTAACTGGTGGCTTTAAGGGAAACTTTAGTCTCCTACCCTATTTCATAAAGATCACCGAATATAATGACAGTGAAACCAGGGACCTCTGGGAATATAAACTGAATCTCACTGAATCAGAAAAGAAAATGTTCCTCGCTCACCTTTGGGAAATGGATCAGGCACGTTTTGATTACTACTACCTAACAGAAAATTGCAGCTATCACTTATTATTATTTCTCGATGCCATTAGACCTGAACTAAATTTTAAAGAGCGCATGTCCTACTTTGTGCTGCCTGGTGAAACATTATCCCTTGTGAACCAAATTCCAAATTTTGTCTCTGACATTAAAGTGCGTCCTTCTCAATTTAAGAAAACTCAGGCGCGCCATTTAGCTCTTTCTAAAAACGCCAGACTTGGCCTCAAAGGCAAGAAAGACAATCTAAGTGAAGAAGATCAGGCCCACCTACTTGATTTTAAAATCGACCTCATGGATCTAGAGAAAGGAAAATTACTTTTTAAAAGAGATCCCTCAGCACTTAAAGAAAAGCGCTCCCTTCAAGGAGCGAGGGCCAAGCTCTCAAATGTCGATACCGAAGAGATTGTAGTTAAAGAATCGACAAGCCCTCACTTTATCCATCCCTCTCGCTACTTATCGGCGGGTTATGAGAAGCAGACTTTTAGTCGTAAAGGACCCGACGTGGAGTTTAACAGACTGCTATTAACTTACCGCTTTAGCTTTCACGAATATATGGACCCACAAATTGGAGCCCCCCCTTGGTCGCAACTGATGCTTGGAAAAGTTGAAGGAGCTTATGATGAAGAGAGAAAGTGCCTTGAACTTAAGAAATTTACCCTCTTTAAAACAGAGGCCAATCAAGAGAATTGGGCCAATACAGGTGCCTTGAGCTGGGGACTTGAAGTAGGGGCCCGCAATCATCCCAATACTATTGCCTATGATTTAGGTCCGTATATGAGAAGCTTAGTAGGTGTTAATTGGCGCGTAAATAAAGGAATACTGAGACTGACTCTTCCCGTAACAATAGACTACTCACGCCCTGACTCTTTTGGTGATGAATTGAAAATTCAAGGAAAAGCGTTGGCCCAATGGATGACAAGCCCCTTTGAAATTTTAAGACTTAATTTAGCCCTTGGAGCTCATTGGGGAAATTTTCAAGCAGCTGGTCATCCTCTAAGATATGTCAGTCTTGCGACTCAAATAGACTTAACGAAGCGTTTTTCTTTAAAGACTGAAGGGGAACTCTTAGACAAGGATACCTTTGTCACCTCTTCTCTTCTTTTCTATTTCTAAAAATTTCTTTAAGGTAACCTTATGAAAAATACCTTCGGTTTTATTTTTACTTCCCTTTCATGGTGGATATGCGTTTTAAGTGGCAAGTACCTAACTCATAACCTACAACTCATCATTTTGAGTATCTTTGTTATCGCCTCTCTTATCACTCACTCCATTTACTATATCGAAGACAAGAAATCTTTTACGCTCTTTTATCTTCTGGCTCTCTCATTTGGCCTCTTTGGTGATGGTCTACTTTTTTACTTTGAGAAGTTCTCTTTTTCCGGAAATAAAATTGGACCCTACCCCGTCTGGCTATTGGCCTTATGGTTAGTTTTTCCACTTAACTTTCTTCACGCTCTTAAGAAGTTTTTATTCAAACCTATCATGGCGATTCTCTTTGGCGTGATTGGTGGTCCCCTTGCCTATCGGGCAGGTCCGGCCTTTGGGATTTTAGAGTTAGGTGAAAATGCTCTTTATTATGTCGCTCTCTTTTGGGCCCTCTATATGGGAGGAGCTTGCCTGTTAAGGTCTCTCGTGGCGACAAAGCGGCCTTCAAACTGAACAAGAGGACTTTTTGATTCTTCACAAGTGACCACTGCCCTCATCTCAGCGCGAGAGATGCCCTTTCTCTTAAAGAGTTTTAAGAAACTATCCACATTTTCAAACTGCGATCTTGCTTTAAAGTCTGAGTGAACGGGACTCAAATAACTGATACGACTATCTTGAATGACGAGGGAGTTAAATTCTAGCCCTTCTTTTTTAAGACGATGATGGACTAAAAGGTAACAAGAAAGCACGCAAAGTGTATTGAGAGAGCCACCAAAAGCTGTACCCTCATAATTGATATGGGTATTTAAGGGAGCTGATAAAGTGAGGTCAATTAAAGAAAGATCGACCAGACCAATATCCATTCCATCAACTACAGGAATAGCACGAAGGAGCTCTCTTTCGTAAATTCTGTCTTCTTCAGTTATTGCCATTTAGGACTAGCTATTCCACCAAGAAAGTTTGACATAGATTGCCTGATTTTTGCTGATAAAAAGGTAGTGAGTCACATAGAAGCCGCCACCAGGGTAGAGCTCCACGCCATCTCCAAAGGAAACTACTTGAAGGTTTTGACCTTTGAAGCTCTTTAAAAGAAAGTTTCTGACCTTGGCCTTAGTGATAAATTCAATTCCTAAGAACAAATCATCAAAACGAGAAAATGTTCTCGCACTTGCCACTTCTGAACTAAAAGATAAGCCCTTCATTTGAGCGAGGGGAATATTTAGGGCAGTTACTAATTTTTCAAGCTCTTCCAAGGAAGCCTGAGCATTTTTCATTTTGTGGTATTTAAAAGCAAGAACAGAAGTGATTCTTTGATCATAATCACTTTCATTTTCAAGCTCGGCCTGCTTCATTAAATCAATTTCAAACTGAACGTCTTCAGGTAATAAAAGTGACTCCACACATAGGGACCCTCTTTCTCCTCTAAGCTCATCTCTTTCATTTGCTGGAGCATATTGGCGCGGACACTCTGAAGAGTTCTTAACAATTGAAAAGTCACCTGCATTTGCAAGAGCGATCACTTCAGGCTGGTCGTCGTAATACGCATTGGTAGAAAAGCCAGTGGATAAAATGAAAGCGCACAATATTTTGAACATGTTGAATCTCCTCTTATAAAGAGAAGTTTTAACAAATCAGACTATTTTACTAAAGAACAATACTTCTAGGGGTATCTATATCAAAATTAGATCGTTCTATTTTGACGCAGGACGAAGATCGTTAATCGCCCTTTGAAGCAACTCTGGAGGGTTGTCTGCATAGAGCTCATTGATGCAACTCTTCCATGAATGGTAGGTTTTTGAATTCCTCTCCTTTTTGAACTGATCAAATGAGGGATAACAACTCAAATCGAGTTTTCGCGAGAAAAAGCCCTGGGGTAACAAGTAAGGAAAGAAGGCCCGTATATATTTAATTTCTTCTGGCCTTTGGTTCATTTTACCAATCTTTATGAGGTCTTTCTCCCCCACATTTTGGCTCCATTTTTCTAACTTTCCTTCCAACAATTCCAATTTGGACCAGCTTAATTTGGCGGGTGTCGCGCTACAGATAAGCCCACAAAAGAGGAGCGCTATATATTTTCTCATCGACATTCTCCTACACATGTTGGGCTCGCATCCTCAGTACATGGATTACTCATTGGCAAGGCCGTGCAATAATCTGGCCCAGTCCCACAGGGTGGAAAATTTTCGCCTCCACTTATGCAACGATTAACACTAACAAGATGATTTCTCGTCTCCGCACTTTGAGAATCACCTGAGTTTCTTAAATTACGAATCCAGCCCTCAAGACTTTGAGCGCCATTTCTTACGATAGCATTTTGCTGAAAACCACCGACTCCCATATTGTATGCCCCTGCACAGGCCAACAATGAAGTTCTGGCATCCATTTCAATATCATCTTGCTCCATGCGAATCTGGCAATTCCGAAGCATCAAGGCACTCATTGCAATCACTGCTTCATGGTTATCATTATCAGCAACAAAGGAGGAGTTTATCTGAGAGGCAGAAGGACGATTCGTCATTGGAATCGAATTCCAAAGTTCTTTTAGCGCAACCTTTCGATCATGGTTATCCCTCTCGGCCTCGATCATGCCAAGGTTTCTTCTAAGCTCTGCACTTGATAAACGACCGGCTTCACGCTCGGATCTTTGTTCTGCAACACGATCATCAAAACTTCTCGTGCGACTTGGATTATACGTTAATATGTCCCTCACTTGCTCTCTTGCTGTTTGGGTAAATTGCCCAAGACCTAAAGCACCTGTTGAAGAAGTTCCCCCTCTCCACTGTGCACTTTCTCTAAAGATAAGACAGCTCATGAGAGTCGTAACATCATCTTGAGGGATTTCTCCTCCAGTTTGCTGACCATAGGCTTGGGCCATACGACGAATGCTTGTGCGATAGCGGGTTTCGTAGTCGAGGTGAAGGTCATTGCTATTTTTGTAACAAGCAAAATAGCTATCAGCATCTGCAGGAGATTTATAAAGAAATGAGGAGAGCTCCCTTGTAGGCCTGCGCTCTGGCCTTGGCACTGGTCTTATAGAACTGATAGGAGCAAAGCTTTCTTCCGTTGGAGTTGGAGTCGCTGCCGGAGTCGGTCTCGCAACAGGTCTTGGAGATCTCGTCACTGCACCTGTATTTAGATCACCAGCAACACTTTCAAGTATGATTTGGGCAATGTCATCTCGGGGAGGACACGGAACTCTTGGTGCCACAATCTCTTGCACAACATCCCCTGCCCCTTGAACCATGCGGATAATTTCCTCGATGCTCATGTCTGTTACGGCAGCTTCTACCCAATTTCGAGAGGCAAAGAGCATGGGCCCTGTGGGCCTTAGATAATTATCTAATCTTTGAAAAGCAAAGGCCCAGCCCTGATGGACACGAGTTACCTTAATAAACTCACCCGGTCTGATGATATCACCTGTGGTTGTCTCAATTGAGCCATTCGACACTCTGTAGGAATGATCGGGGGTGACTTCTACACCAAAAAGGTTAGAAATCTGCATCAATAGTAGAATGAACAACGCTTTAACTCTCACCCAACCTATTATGACCTAACAACCAGCAGCGTCAAAAGAGGAATAAAAAAGGCAGAGATTTCCTGATTTAGATCAAGTCATATTAGCTAGTTAGAAGTTAAAATTTTAGTCATTGTTTGTTTCAACAAGGATCATTTATGCCGACAAAAAGTATCACTTTTCTCATCTTTATCTTTTTCTTATCTGGTTGCGCCAATGTCGATCAAATTGACAGAGGAATTCTCGCAAAGAAAATCATGCAACTTGACCCCCACCCTGAAGAATCGACCTTTCGAAATGAGGTGCGCTCATTTAGAGAAAGTGCCATTGGTGGCTCTTCAGCAGTAGGGGGCGGTTGTGGATGTAACTAAGAAAACTATCAAAATTCTCCATAGCTTTCTCTTCTTTATCCTGGCCTTGCAAAATACTTTTGCTGAAATGATGGAGGCGGGAAAAACAAAAATTAAAACGATCTTCAATCTCTATCATCAAAATAGTAACGACGGTAATCAGGTTGCCGACAACTCAGGTCGAGAAGAAACCAATGTTGTCGAGCCGATGATCTTTATTGAGCATCAAATTAATGAAGACACTGCCATCAATGGCCGAATTGTCTTTGATGCATGGACTGCTGCTAGTGACACTAAACTAGATAACTACACCGGTGCAAGTGGAACCCCCATTATGGGCCAGGCAAGAGTTTCAGCTAACCTTGGGGCACGCCAAGAAAAGAAAGTCGGAACGAATGTATGGAACTATGGTTTTGATGTCGGCTTTTCAAGTGAGTATGACTATACCTCTTTAAATGGCACGCTCAGTGCTTCTCGCTCTTTTGCCAATGATAACTTCACTCTTGGTGGTTCTTTTCAATATTATAATGATGAAGTCAGTCTGTTTAAAGATATCTCCCCTCCAAGTGCTGCTAGAATCTCAACAGGACTAAGCCGAAAGATCATGGCGGCGTCTCTAACGGCCAGTCAAATTCTAACGGTAAGAGATATTATTCAGTTTGATGCTACTTTTGCGCGCTCAAAGGGCTATTTGGAATCAACGGCAAATACAGTCAATATCGCTGGGGTTCGCGAAGTCGAAGTTCTGCCTGATACAAGAAGCCGTTATGCTCTCTCTAGTAAATGGGTTCACGGCTTAAGTAAAATGAGTGCTTTGAACCTTAGCTATCGTTACTACTGGGACCAGTGGGACATAAATGCCCATACCGTAAGAGGCGCTTATCTTTTTGACATTGAAGAAGATGAAAGCTTTATGGAAATCTTTGCGCGAATTCATAAGCAAAACGAAACAAAATACTTTAAAGGCCGCTTTGCAGCCGCAGAGACTTTTATGACAAGTGATTCTGATATGGCGTCTTATGAATCCTATGAAGGTGGTGTTTTCTACGAATCCATGAGAAAAGACTTTAAAGTTCTTGGCGTAGAGTTTGAAGATGTTACATGGAGTCATAGCCTTGTCTACAGCACGCGCACCAATGGCCTGCGCTATGGCTACTACCAAACGGGCTTTGGCTTTAAATTTTAGAGGGATTTATGAAAGTACTTATAATCTTTTTCTTTTTACTACAAGGCCCTCTATGGGCCAAAGAACTTAAAAACTTCTCTCTTCCTATTTACAAGGAAGAGAAGACTTTTAGTTTCCCTTTAAAATCAAAGCGAAAACTTGTCATCAACTTTTGGGCCACATGGTGCACGAGTTGTATTCAAGAAATCCCCCTTTTAGAAAAGCTAAAGAAAGATTATCCAAAGGTTGAATTCGTCGCCGTTAGTGCCGGAGACACTCCGAAGAAAATCAGTAAGTTTTTAAAGAAACATGGATTTTCTTATAAGATCCTTATGGACAAGGACAAGTCTTTCTCTAAAGGAATGGGTATCTTAAATCTTCCCCAAACATTAGTGATTGATGAATCTGGTAACATCATTTATCAAAAAGATGTACCCCCAACAAAACTTTAGGAAATAATATGTCCGCCCCTTGTGAATTAACTTTTTCGGCAATGGGTGGACAATTTATTTATAAGGCCTACCCTCAAAGCCTCTACCGTATTGAAGAGTTAAAAGAACTCTTTCAAAAGGCCCATCAAGAGGTCATCAGGATTGAAAGTAAATTTACTGAATTTAAACCAAGTGACCTTAATAAGATTAACGACCTTGCTGGAATTGCCCCCTGTCCAATCGATGAGGAAATGCTTTTCCTCTTAAGTAAATCCTCTGAATTCTTTAAGAAATCTCACGGTGTCTTTGATCTCACATACGCAAGTTTTAGTAAGCGCTGGCGAGAATCTCTAACGAATGGTCAGCCCCTTACTAGCGTTGATAAAGAATTGCTGCGCTCAAATGTAGATTTTAACCAGGTCCAAATTGATCAAAAAGCGATGACTGTCTTCTTACCTTTTCCAAAGATGAGGATTGGTCTAGGTGGGATTGGAAAGGGTTATGCTGTTGATCGTGCTTTTGAATTTTTAAGAGAAAAGGGAGTGATCAACTTTTCGGTCAATGGCTCTGGAGATATGCGAGTTCACTCAGAAGTAGACGCTCCAAGACCTTGGAAAGTTGGGATTCGAAACCCGTTTGCTAAAGATCCAAATCAAGCCGCAGGACTAGTTCAACTTCAAAATGGCAGTGTCTCCACTTCAGGCTCTTATATTTTAAAAAATAAATCAGATCCAAGTGACCGCGACCATCATATTGTTACCTCTTATAACGATCAAGAGAGTTCTCCCGTTGTTTCAAGCACCATTATTGGAGATACTTGCCTTGAGACTGATGTTTGGGGCACGATTGCCATGGCCTTAGATACAAGAGATGCTCTCGCTCTTCTTAACAGAGAAGAAATCTATGGTATCCTTATTGATAAGGCCGGAAAGAGTCACTTAAGCGAGAAGGCCCTAAAAGGCTTTAAAAAGTAAATCAATGGTTGAAGTAAAAAAAGACTTTCAAGATTCTGTTTTAGAAGTTCTCTCATTTTATGAAGAAATGAGTTGGGAGAGAATTATCATGGACTTTGAGGAAGATTTCCTCAAGGAGCATGCTGACTTTAATAAGGAAACTTTAGAGAATATTCTCTTAAGTCTCTCAAAGAAAAAGCTTATCAATGTGAGAATCAATGAAAACGGGGAGAAGCTTTATAAGAAGCCTTTTCCTAAGAAGAGTCTTTGGCGCAAGATTCGTGAGTGCCTAAGAATTTAATTAATCACAATCAAAATTAATTAATCCATCCTCATAGGCTTGTCTCAAGTGAACCTTTTTAAAAGGTCGATTTTTGTCATAAAAGTTAATATTATGATCCCCTCTCCATTCATTCACCCCATCCACAGAAAGAGCATGAATCGAAGGAGAAGTGTTACTAAGTTTGAGATTCATTAGCATTAAAGTCTTGGCATGAACGGTGTAATAACCCTTTGTCTGCACTCGCCCATCGATATCTTGATAGTGAATAGCAAACTGAATATCCATAGAGCATTTATTTCGGATTTCTAAACCAACATAGGCTTTCCCTTTGACGTCAAAATCTTGAAAGTCTCTTAGAAGCTCAGGCTCTCTATTGATGATGTGATTAATCTCTTCAAAGTCAGAATCTTTGATAATGGCGCCGAAGTTATAAACGGAGCTCGTGCTGTGACTCGTATTAACTCCCACAACCTTTCCACCAGATACCATTCCAGATCCAGAAGTTCCCGGCATGGTATCGCAGTCATGTTTAAAGGCACCTGAATTTATCCTAACAGGTCCTACATAGTAGCAGCTGTCTTGACGATATTGAGACAAGGCCTTCTTTGACTCCTCGCCCGTATAAGAGACCATACTCAGCAAATTGCCATTGTCCCTTACATCAGCAATCGTTCCCACTTCTCGAGTCTTAACAACGTCGCCGAAAATGGGGGCATTTTGAAAGCTTCTAACTTTAATAATACCAATATCTCGCTCGATTGAAGAAGGAGTTCCTTTAACGGAATTGATGTAGGATTTAGGAACATACATATTCTTAATCAAAAACCTAGTGTAAGGCTTATAGTACTCGGCCATGTGAATATATGGGATTACTGTCAGGTCACGACGGATTTGATTTTTCTCTTTATCGTAAAGACAATGGGCTGCTGTTAAGACAAAGTAAGTACCAATTGCCGTCCCGGTGCAAACCAAATTGTTATTTTCTCCAACAATGGCGACAGTCGATCTATCAACTGTGCTCTTAGTTAGTAGTCTTCTATTATCGCGGCTTCCTACGACATATTTAGATAATTGAACTTCAAAGCCTTCAACGACAGTGAAGTCTTCCTTTGTTAGGCAAGAGTTTAGGAGCACAAGAGAGAGTAATAGTTTTAATGATTTCATAGCGAGATTATATCTAAACCCATGAAAGTATTGAGTTTTCTTGTAATAATTTCTAACCTGTCAAAAATTTTGGCAATTAGCTTCAGGCCTTTAATTAGATTAATTGGCCCATTTATATAGCTCAGGAAGATCTTTTATATAGATGGTCTTTCCAATCTCTTCAATTAAATTGGCTTCTTTAAATTCCTTGATAAAGCGAATAATCGTCTCATTTGCGGTTCCGACCATCGTGGCCATTTCACTTCTTTTCAAATTAAGAGTTATTTTATAACGCCCATCTGGACCACAGTCACTATGCTCTTCTTTTAATCGAATCAATAATTCTGCTAATCTTTCTCTTACATTTTTGTGCTGAAGCGAGACAAGATTTGTTTGTAACTTAAATGCCCTTTTTGACATTCTTTTAATCATCTTTAAACCTAACCCTGGCTCCGTCTGAATGAGCGTTTCGAGAAAACTCTTATCAATAAAACACACGTTGGAGTCCTCAAGGGCCGTTGCCGTTAATTTGTGAATTCCATCTGTAAACAACCCTTCGTCTATAAAGCTGCCAACTTTTGAAATCCTCACAATTGATTCTTTTCCTTGAGATGAATTTTTCGTTAATTTTATACTACCTTTTGATACGCAGAATATTCCATGAGAGCTAAACCCATCGATGAAGAGGGTTTGGCCTTTTTTATAGGTATTTTTAATCTTATTCTTTTTTAGTATGTTAGCTGCCGATTCACTTAGGTCACGAAATATACAATGATCAAAGGCTACACATTTCTGGCAATCACGAGGGGTGTCGGTTTTCATGCTCTCTCTCCATTTAAATAAAATAAATTGGTGCCGCATAGCTACCATGCAAATATGAAGAAAAACAGACATTAATCACTTTTTATTTATATTGGGTATTTTTTCTAATCTCAATAATGTCTAGGTACTTGAAACTTTTTACTTAGATGTGCGTCAGAGACAACGAAAAAAACGCTTAGCGCCACTCTTAACGCGTGCGAAAGAGAAATTCCAACATGGCCTTAGTAAACTTGCGTTTAAAGATACCAAAATGAGTCCCTTCATTAATTTTAAAGTGCTCAACGGGTGCCTGGCACTCTTGCATAACAAAGAACTCTGTCTCTTTACCCTTCACAAAGTTAGAGGCGTTTAATTTTCTTTCAACCTTTACAAGCTTTCCCTTGCAATCATTTTGATCTGCCCAGCGGGCCACCTGCGACAGGGCACTTGCCGATCCGTTATGACCGTTGTCCTTTCCTTCGTAAGGAATTGTTTCATCGCGGGTTCCATGGACATGCAATAAAGGAATAGCACGATTATGTTCACAAAGTGATTTATCAAAAGGCATGAGGTTTTCGAATTCATCTCTTAAATCACTCGTTCCAGAGATGGTGACAATCCCAGCAATATTGACTTCATTTGAGCATGCAATCTTTGAGGCCAAAAACGCGCCATTGGAGTAACCAATTAGATAGATACGATCTTTATCAATGCGACCGATATCCTTAGATTGGCTGATTTGTTCAATTAAATTTTTGATATAGCCCACATCATCAATTTCAGTCTTTTCAAAGTCACAACAAAAGTTAGAAGCATTCCAAAAGCCCTTATCATTTTTATCTTTTAGCCCATTTGGTGCGGCATAAACAAAACCAAACTTATTATTGTAAGCGCCTAATCGAACATAATAGTTTTGAATGGTGGCATTCCCACCATAACCATGCATGGATATGATCAAGGGCCATTTATCTTGCTTTTTAAAGCCTCGAGGTAAATGAACTTTCACATCCGTGCGACCCCTTTCGAGTGAGGGAAGCTTTATAGACTCCGCGATAGTTCGAGAAGTAAAAGATAAACAGAGAATTAGGACATAAATTTTCATAAATTCTTTTACTCTAGGCACTTAGAAAGTAAAGTAGATTAGCTTTGACGTATAACTAATACTTTTTTGAGTAAATGCCCTTAGCTATAGAAGTAGGCAAACTATATCTAGGGCAATGTCATCAGGTGGCGATGAGCAATACCTCTCGTGAGAAGATATTTTCCTCGAGCCAAGGATTTAATTACTCTTACTGTAAAATCATCTCTTCTAGTATCAAAGAGAGCATCACAGTTTGAAACTGCTTCTTCTATATCGTCAATACTAGGAATTCCCACCCTCAGGCGAAGAAGACCATTTTCTTTAAAAAGCGCCACCAATTCTTCACGACTTTTAAGGAAGGTAGGATAGTTTTGGGGATCAGGCCGATAGAAAGGCTCCATTATAGTTGAAGTGTATTGAGAAATTTCACTTCCTCCAAGACTCAATGTTCCCATCATTCCTTTGCAAGTGGCTATCTTTGTCCCAATTTCTTCTTGGAGAGCATGATCCTCACTTGGTATCAGTGGAACAGCTGCTAGAAAGTTTCCTTCCAAAAAGGGATAAACATCTTCCCCCGTGAGAAGAAGCATATAATCATTTATTTTTTCTTTACCAATATCGAGATTCTCAAAAAGCCTCATTCGAACAAAACTGGCGACCTCAATTCTTAAAAGATACCTGTCTTTTTTTTCTTTTGAAAATTCTCCAAGGGCACCTTGAAAGGGAGAGCGATTGTGCTCTTCTTCAATGAGAGAAACTAATTGCTTTTCAAGTGCTAAGGCCTCCCTTTCTCGTGAGAGCTTCGCCTCTATTTGTTTTTTTAAATGAGAGACTTGCCTATCAGAGACCTCTCCATCAAGAATACGCCAAAGCCTTTTAAGTTCATTATCCTGAGCAGAAGTCGTATGGGAAGAGAAAACCATCATCACTTCAGTCTTTCCCTTATTGTAATAATCGATAAAGAAATCATCACTGGCCAAGCAAATTTTGGTCAAAATGAGGAGACAAAAAAGAAGGGGCATTTTCATACCCCTTTTTACCATCTTAGCCCTCGCTGATGAGGGAGAATATTCATCATTACAGGATTTGTTTAAAAATTAGACACCTAGTTAATTCCATAAGTCTTCGGTTGTCTCAATCCACTTATCCGTCTGATACAATTTAAACTTTTTAGTATTTGGATTTATCGCTATAACCTTCAGCCAATTATTGGATATAAGCTCTTTGACCAAAAGATGCTTTTCAATAATCTGATTAATCGCTGATGTTTCGGCCTCAATGTAGACTTGTAATCTTATCGGTTCGTGAAAGTAATCACCTTTATACCAAACGGATTGCTCCGTCAGACCACCTAAAAGGTCGCCTCCGTTTCCTTCTAAGCAACCAATTCCTCCTACGACATTATTGAGAACTTTATTTCCTGCCCCGTAGCGTTTCTGATTAACCGTACTGGCATAATATTGCATATTAATCCAATTGGTTACCACCATGGGTGCAGTCATTATAAGCTCAAGTATGGAAAGGTCCTGATCCTCATGAAAATTGTAATCATGAAGAAAAGCACGTCCCTCGAGATCAACATTTTTAGTCAAGTCCCTTCTCCCTACAATAAATGAGGCGTTTCTCGCGAGACCCCACTCTGGTCTTATTTCCGACCAATTCGAAGCTTTCTCCTCGAATTCCTTTTTGAGCTCGGTTGCTAATAAATCAGAGCACGTTGGAAACTTTGTCGAGCGTTCAAGGCGACAATCCTCAGAGGCTTTCTCGAAAGATTGGTAGATTTTCATTAACTCTTCTTTGTTTTCGTCTCTTAATTCTTCAGGCTCTCTTATATTTATTTTGTCGCTAGTGGTGTTATGCCAGCCACTGAAGAAAAGGGTTTCATTGGGAATCGAGATTCCTTTTTTCTCTAACTCTTCTCGCACCTCTTTTTGATTTAAAAGTGTGGCCAGTAATTCAGCATTCCCTTCTCCATTGTGACCAGCACATGCTCCACAATCCAGGGCCGAGGCATAAGGATTATTCGACGATTCACTTCCGTGGCCTATAAAGAACACATATTTGCCAAAAGCCTTTGTCAGCCCCATATTTTTTAAAGCATTCCAAGACATTGTCACTTTATTTTCTAAAGACAGTGAAGAACTATCAATCTTAACTTTTCTCTTGTCTTTAGGAGTAAGTCCAAGAAGAGAGAAATCGATATTAGGCCTCTTTCTTCCTAAACCATTAAAGATCATTTTAGGAATATAGGAGAAACCTAGAGTCTCGACAAAGGAAAAACCAGAGTTCGCTGAGGACTGAACCTGTTTCCTAAAAATCTGATTATTTACGAATTCTTTCTTTCTCTCTTTGAGTGCCGATTCTTGACCAGAAGATTTTTCACCAATCTCAAACACAGAATTTAGAAGAATCGGACAGTTTTGATCTCCGTGTTCATGACCCAACTTTTTGATTGATATGGGCATTCCGAAAAAGCCTGCAAAGCCAATCGTCTGAATATTATCTGAAGACTTTTCTAATTTCCTTCTCAGAATTTCACTTCTAACATCGATGCAAAAGGCCATTTGAACCATAGGCACTTTACTCAAATCCTGACTTACCTGATTTTCAGAAATTTTGCTCTCTACCTTTCTACGATATGAACTCTCTACAGCATTAAGCCAAATATAGGCGAAATCAAAGTCTTTCTTCTGAGAATTAAGAGGAGCCAATATATACTTAAATTCTAAATTATCTCTTAAAAGCGCCAAGTCATAGGTCATACGAATGGCAAGAATATCGATCAAACCACCCACTTTATCCAGTTGAGAGGAGTCACCAGTGCGCCCGGCCTCAAATTCAAACTTTTTAATATAAGAGGACCACCCCATAATGGTTGTGATCAATCTAAAGTAATAATTCGATAATTCATTTGAGTTTAAAGAGGTGTACTTAAGTAGCTTCTCCGTTAAAACGGCAAGTGCGTGTTCAGCTTCATGTGGTAACGCTTTTATAATCGCCAAGAAATCTGAATTCTCTTTCTTAAAAGGATCCTCATACTTTGCAAGAGACTTCCACCAGGAATAAAGAGTCTTCCCTTCGGTTGAAACCTTCCATAGAGCTTGTCCCTCATCGAAGTAAGCAGAAGCCCAACGAGAGATCTCATTAGTAATGAGATCACTGCACTTTGAATTATTCTCTAAATCAAATAAATCACTTACACAATTGAGAGTCCGCTTCTCACTTTTACGAGAGGTAGTATTCTCAATATAATCAAGCAAGTCCTGATGACTTAATTGCTTCTCTTCGCCAGACTCTCTTTCCCAAAGCCTTAGACCTACTTCTAAATCGTAGTCACTTATTTCACCCGCTTCGTACTTTCTTTTGAAAAAATCCTTTTTAGGTAGAATATTAGTGCCACTAACATCCTCTAGATAATTTGCAACGTTTAGAAATTTATCATTCCTTTGGCCAAAAAAAGGATTTACAGCTACATAGTCTCGAGTGTCCCAGAGAGGACTCAACTTCGAGCTAGCTTCATTAAAACTTTTAAGCACAAAATCATTCAGATTCCCTTCGACGAGTTCATTGGAGTCTTTCATATTAATGGTTTCTAGATGCAGCTTATCCTTCATAGGATTTCCCCTTTTAATGATTTTGCGTAAATTCTTCTTCCTATCTCAGTATTTGAAATCTTTTCTAAATTATTTTGAATTAGATATAGAGTCAAAAACAAGAAAGCGCACAAAAAGAAAATTGAATAAGTTAGCGCACCAGAGAACTGAATACTCTCAGGAATAATCCCCTTCAAAAGAAGTTCAGTCCCTGCTGATAACAAGAAATAAAGTGAAACGATCGTTAGACTTAAAGACAAAGACCTAAACTTTTCATTTGTGTTTAAAAAGATTTGAGAAATCGCTAACGATAGGATCATGACCAGAATGAATTTTCCAGGATCTGCTTGTATCCCAAACCCAATCAGCTTTAAACTACTCATGAAAATGGCCATCGTTAAAAGAGCGTAGAAAAAAGGGCTCCAAACAGATTGAGCCATTTTTTCTTTTGGAAAATATCTATTCAATTTGCCTATATCTGTTGCAGAGGCAGAGCTTAGAAAAGAGTAAGCCTTATAAAATGAGTGGCCGATAATGTGGACAACTGCGATTGAAAAAGCACCAAGTCCACACTGGAGCATCATAAAGCCCATTTGAGAAATTGTGGAATAAGCTAAGCTTTTTTTGACATTAGGCTGAGTAAACATAACTAATGTTGCCCAAAAAGTCGTGAGGCCCCCAATAATCGCTAAGAGAGAGAGTGAAACTGTTGCTTTTGATAAGAGAGGACTCATCCTTATGACGAGGTAGCCGCCTGCATTGATAATTCCTGCATGCATCAGCGCAGATACTGGAGTGGGAGTCTCCATTGTATTGGGTAGCCAGAAATGAAATGGAAATTGTGCCGACTTCGTCATGGCCCCAAGGACAATAAAAATAGACGCCAGGTTTATTAAAAATCTATTTTCTTGAATAAATTCGCTGTTTCCTACTGCCTGAAAAATCGAGTCAAAATCTAATGAACCAACAATGAGAAAAAGGATTACCCCTGCAGATAAAATAAAAACATCTCCTAATCGACTCACCCAAAATTTTTGATGAGCAGCTTTTAAAGCTCCTTCCCTCTTAGAAAAATGAGTTAAAAGATTATGTAAAAAATAAGAAGTCCCAAACCAAGATAAGAAGAATTGAACTAAATTGGGAGACATGAGCATAGAGAGAACAAAGAAAAGCGTTAAGGATAGATTCTTTGAGAAACCCTCTTGGTCAGGATCATCTTCTAGGTATCTCACTGAGAAGCGCACAACGATAATTCCAATGGTCATAACCGTGGCACCAATCAAGCCCGAGAGAATATCGAGACTTATACCTAAGGAGAATAGAGCATTAACCTTTGCGACTTCTAAGGTTAAAGGTCCACCTTGAATAAAACTCACGAGGGAAAGCCCTAAAAGTGCTAAGGGAGCTAAGAAGAGGGCCAGGCTAACTCTTATCTTGGGGTAAAAGCTCGCTAAACAATTGATAATAATGGGAAAAGCCAAAAATAGAGGTAGTGTCAGATGCAAATAATCCATGAATTCTCCTTTCTTCATCACCTTAACAGTTTCAGCCAATTGGTGCAAATTATTTCATGTATTTTTTTTCCTATTTCAAGTTTCATGTATATTTTTTCACATAAAGGAGCTATAATACTGATATCTGGAGGAGTAAGTGGAGCAAAAAGAGGCAGGTTGGACATTTTTCAGTAATCACGCCCATATCTATTTTCTATTAGCAACAATTGAGGGCATTGTCCTTAGAGAGGTGGCCCTAAGGGTTGGTATAACCGAGCGCTCCGTCTTAGGGATCGTTCAAGACCTTGAAGCTGCCGGGTATATAGAAAAAGAGAAAGTGGGAAGATCTAATCGCTATAAAATTGTTAAGAAAAAAACACTCCGTCATAAACTAGAAGGTAACGTTCAACTAGGTGACCTCGTCAATTTGATAAAAAAAGCAAAGTCCCAATAATTTTAAAGTCGCTTAGGATTCGCTATTTATGGCCTAAAAAGCTCCCATAAATAGATACTACTAAGACCTACTATTTGACTCAAAATGAAGGCCAATAGAACCATGATCAACAGTCCTGGCTTAGATTGTATTCTCTCAAGAAATTCAGGTTCAAGGACTTCAATTTTGTTATTGATATAGGTTTTCTGAAGGCCAATTTTTGCTAACGACCCTCTCAAGGATTCATACACTTTATATTCATATGTATATTTCGCTCTCATCTTTTCAATTTCTTGTTGAAAAGGAAGAAGGCCTTTTTGCTTTTTGCCATATCCCCTTAGCGTTTGCTCCAGTGATTTTAATTTCGCCGAAAGTTCTTTATTTTCAGCGCGAAGGTTTTTAATTTGAGATGAGCCAGAAAATCTCCCCGTCTCCAATGATTTAATGTCCTTTATTTTATTTTCTAAGTCGCGGATGAGATTATTATTCTTCCTAATTGATATTGTTGTTTCGGAAATATTCTGTTTTAGTTCATTCTGATATCTAGATGTTTCTCCCTTTTCAATATCCACAGATAAGACCTGATGTTTTTGCATCTTTTCAATGGTTTCTTTTTCTATTTTATCAAGGTGGCCTTGAACCTCTTTGATTTGAAGGGAGAAATACTTCTCGGCTTCCTCAAGCTCATGAATGTCTCTTCTAACAAGTTCTTTTTTCGCTTCTTCTAATGCGACACTTACAATCAAGAAACTTAGCTTCTTGTTATTCGTTTTAAGATAAACTTTGAGTCTTCCTCCACCTTCATTTGAATAGCCTAAATAAGCGCGCAAAATTTGTGCCGTTCGTAATTCCCTCAGTGGTGCATCTTTAATTTTACTTATTTTTTTTAGAATAAGATTTAGACTTTCTATTTCATTCTTATTTTCTGAATTTTCATAAATACTTAATAACTTTCGGGCCAAATTTTTGTGAAAGCTATATGTATCTAGGAAGTTTATGGCCTGAGAGACCGCGTCAACTCCTTGCCCTTCATCTGGAGCAAATTCTCCCAACTGATTGGCAATGGAGCTCAAGAGAAGTTGATATCGAGAGTTCTTTACATCTTTAATGAGAAGAATCCCTCTTGCAGGATATGTTGGGAAGAACTTATGTTTAACAAGAGCACCTAAGACAAAGAGAAGCGCCAGAATAACAAGAAGCTTCCATCGTTTTGTGAAAGTCACAAGCGCCTGATTTAGGGAGATAGAATTTTCTGAAATGTCTGGTTCTGGACCATTAGTAAGCATGATATTTCCAAAATTAATGAGATTCAAAGAGCTTATCGGGTTTAGATCAACTATAGTTTATTTATAAATCAATATTTCTTCTTAACGATTTACCTTTATAATAATCAAAATCCTTAAGAATTTATTAACCCAAGAGTAAATATGAAGCAAACCCTGACCTTTTTACTATGTTTAATATTAAGCCAGCAGCACATTTTGGCGCTAGGAACAGATCGGTTAAACCAATTTAAAATCGGAACCCCTTCAGAATTTGTCTTTCAGTCCTATAAAGGACAAGAATTAATGACCATAAAGCTTCTAGGGGCCGTTAATAAATCAGGCCTGTACCACGTCCCTAAGAAAATGGATCTTGCAACACTCCTCTCTCTTGCAGGGGGGACAACAAGTGACGCTAACTTAAGTAATGTTTTGATAGGCCAAAAAGACAACAATACGAATAAGGGTTTGGAGATCAATGTTGAAAAGAAATTAGAGGAGGGAAAAATTCATCTCTATGATTTAAGACCAGACGATGTTGTCCTTGTGAAGAGAAAAAAGCCCGTTATTGATACTGATACATGGAGATTGATATCTCTCATTTCTTTGGCCCTAACTTCGATTTTAACCATTGTCGCAATTGATGACAGACTTAAAGATTAGTTCAAATCATAAATCCTTTGGCCAAATAAAGATTCGTACACTTGTTGAGGGAATCATTATTTCCTTAATAGGGCTAATGTTCTTTTCGAAACTCTCTCTTAAGTGGACCCTCTTAGTCCCAAGCACTCTTCCCCCACTCTTTTTTCAATACGGAATGCATCCTTTTATAAACTTTGGCCTCAATTTACTGGCCTTCATGATCCTTTTTTTTTATTGGATGAAGAGTAGACCTCTTTTTGAAACCAGTAAGAATTATCGTACCTTTTTATTTGTCCTAGCGGCCACCCTTGGGATTCAAACAATCTTTCAAATTATTTTTGTTAATGTCTCCTTTTCTCCACTACTACAATTATCAGGCCTTTTTATGGCCATCATTTTAATTCTCTTATACTCAGTAATCATTCCCAATATATTTCCCGTTGAAAAAGCAATTTTTTGGATTCGAAATTTCTCGGTCGGTTTTGTCCTACTCTCACTCATATTACTTCCTCTCTTTTTCCCTTTTTTCTTTAAGGGAGGAAGATTCATTGGAATCTTTAAGCACATTCCCCATATGGTTTCTGCTGCGACATTTGCTTTCATTTTTCTTATAAGAGATGTTTTCAGACCCCATAAATCTTGGGGCAGACTTAGAAGAAATTTCAATATAATCGCTCTATTTCTGTGCGGAATTGCAATTATTCTAACTTCAACAAAGGCTGCCATTTTAACCATGATCATGACCTTCTTGGCCGCTCTCTTTCTCTTCCCATCAAAGAGAAAGAGCTTGATACTCTTTAAGATTCTTTTTCTCATTTTAATAACTCTCACCCTTGGTATTTACGGTGGAGAAGGTATTGGCGTTCTCTATGACGTGACGACTGGTAAAAAAAGCTTTGGTATGAGAAAGGCACAAAATGGTGTTCAGACCCGACTGGAAGAGGTTTACAGAGGACTCGAGTATTTTCAAGAAGAGCCCTTTATGGGAAGAGGACTTCTCTATAAATTTATGTCGGCCAAGGGGATAAAAGTCAGTGGCTACAACTCTTTTAAAGATCCCCACAACCTCTTTATCAGCGCAGGAGTTATTGGAGGCTGGCCTCTTTTAATTCTCTCGGTCGCGGGTTTTATCCTTATGATATTTGGAGCCATAAATGGAATGTTTTCAAAATCCTATGACATGAGGATCATGGGTATTTTCTTATTCTCTCATTTACTCGTTTTTATTATCTACCATGCCCATTTTTCCTTAGGAGGATTAGGCGATCGAATGTATTGGTTAGTTTTCGGTTACTTAGGACTAGGTAACAATTTAAACGTGAAGAAATTACACCATTGAATTCAATTCATATCACCTAAGTTATAAATTCAACTGCCAGTTCCACTTATAATTAGGCAGGAAGAATTATGTTACACTCTTTATTTTCAAAACTTAGATTAGAAAAACAAGACTATGCGATTTTTTTCATCATTACGCTTATCTTAATAGTCGGTAGTATTCCTCAAATTTAAGAACTACTAAGCCACACGCCTAAACTTACGTTAGGATCAATCACGTACCTAACGTGGCCATTGATTAACGTTGAGGAATGTAACTAACCACAATAATAAGTTTTAAAACAATCAGAATTATATAATCTTGTTTCGTTAGCTTAATTTTACTGCTTGATAGTAAGCTTAATAGCTCCAGCATGATTAACTCCTTCTTAAATCTTTGTGCGAATCATAGAATTAGTAATAGATTTTGGAAGCGATCATGATCAGGTTTTTTATTCATAAAAATAGGTTTACTCACTTTAATTTGAGCACACAGTCGTTGGCCTCAAAAGTCCTCCTGCAAAACCTTCAGCATTTGCAGGGCCAGATCTAATAAGCATATCATTTTCATCGCCAAAGACATCAAAAGGTATTTCCTCACTAGAATTATTAAGTCTTCTTTGAATAGCTCTAACAAAGTCGCCCCTTCCTCGAATTTGAAAAGTTCCTCGTCCACAAGAGGGGTGGAGTCTGAGTATTGACCCTTCAGGTACTAAATCCTCAGGTCCTGAGCCTCCTGGCCGAGGACAACCAGAAGGGTTATTACATAGGGTAGTTACAAATCTTCTGTCAGCGAATTCAAAAGAATAATTGAGCCTAGTTGCGCCAGCATCCTGTCCAGCATCTTGCACCAGACTTATATTTCCCTGCCTCAGCTCATCAAGAACTCGGACAGGAGGGATATCGGACGGGAAGGTTGCTGTAACAGTTTTTCTAAAGCCTAGCTCGCCTATGAAATCATTAATCCTTTGCTGAATCAGTTGTGGATTTGTGAGATTCTCTTCAGATAACCTGAGCGTTGCTAATAGTTCTTCGCGATTTCCCCCATTTAATGTTGCCAAAAGCTGCTCTATAGCTTCATCGGGAAAGGGAAAATCATGCTCTTCATAATGTTCATATAGCTGGCGATCCACTCGTACTGTTTGCAAACGAGCAGGCCCATTTCCAGTAGATCTTACCTGAGCCTCAAAATCTAAGTAACCATTATCTAGCTCACGAATTTCTTGATCAAATCGCTGAGCCCCGAAATAAGCCTGCCTATCTGGTAAGTTAGAAAAACGATATTCATGAACTCCTCGATAATTTGCAGACTGCCAGTTAAAGTCGGAAGGGACGTCAGGGATAATTGGTGCATTTGCCTCTCTGACAGTAGATCCTCCTCTAGAAAAAGGTACTCTTACGCTCCCCGCCTCACCCCGAGCAAAAGCATTGATTCTCGCAGCGATTTCTCCATTGGTATTTGCCGCCCTATAGAGCGCGCGAGCAGCTGGTGAAGCCACATCGAGAATACCGACGGCGAGTCCCTCCAACCAAAGGGCCGATTCAGCATCATTGGCCGCATTAACTTGCTCAAGGACATGTTGAGAGTCAGTCCAGCCTCCTTGAAAAGCGGCGGTTGTAGCATTGAGGCGATCGCGGGCATGGTCAAATTGCAGGTAGGCATTTGTTCCAGCGACTCCAGTCCCCGCCGCCATAAGTGCTGCCGAGGCAGCCCATCCCACGCCAGGAACCATACCTAGAGCAATAGCCCCTACACCGAGGGCCATAAATCCAGTGGGAAGACCGCCTTCATACTCCGGGGGGTCATCCTCAAGCATCCAGCACTCTGCAGCCTGCCTGCGGGCCACAAGCCTTTGCCTTTCCTGAGGGTCTGTCACATTTTCTAGCTCTCTTGCGATGGCATCTTCAACAAGAAAATTAAACTGATGCAGGTGTTCTCCGTCTGACACACACACGTTAGTCGCCGATTGGCCCAGCTCATTTTGATATCTAGTGATTTCATTTTTAAGAGACTCATGCATTTCTTGATTCTCTACAGCTGAATCAATCAGACGACTTAACTGAGGTAATATTTCAGGCTGAGACAAGAGCTCTTCAATGGCCATGTGAGGGTCTTCAGGATTGGTAAGAAGAAGATCTTCAACGGCCTGAGAAATCTCACCTGCTCCAGGCAAGCTTTGTACTCGCCTTGAAAAATCAGACGGCACATAACTCGCATCCGCGGCTAAAAATGGAATAAGCCTTCTTCCATCGTCTCTATTAAAAAGAAGCGGATGAGAGTCAACGCTTGCACTCATAATGGGTACAAGACGATCAGCTGTAACCGGTTCAAGCCTGCGGCTTTCACGATAATAACACTCTCTCTGCAAGGCAAAGAGTTCTCGATTACTAAGAAAGTCTTGAAGAGCGCCAACGCAAGCATCTTCATGTTCGTAACGATTTAAAACTTCTGGTTCTCGACAAACCATAAAGCGACTAGGTCCAGAAGGGTCATGGCGAGCAAAAGCAAAGCCATGGACCTCTTGCATTTGCTCCTGACAATTGGTCACAATTTGTGCTGGAAAACTTTCTTGCTGTCCGTCCCCAATATTGACGGACTGATGATCTGGCTGACTTTCTGGACGAGAGAGGTCATAGAGATTACCAATGATCAAGGCCTGGCGAACTTGCATGCGCATAAGTGCATCCCTTCTAGCAGTTTCTCCACTTCCAAAAGGTCGATTAAAGGCGGCAATTCTGGTATCAAGAGAATCTTGATGCTCACGCACAAGAGTTCGAAGGTCATCATTTCCACTATTGTGAATCGCTGTATTACTCGCACAACGCCTTAAAGAGCTCAGGTTGTTATCAGTACCGGGATAAATACCCGCATAGGCCACGCTCTCATCAAGAATTCCTCTTACTGCTTCCAGAGTAAGGCTATTTTGAAGCTCACGTCGTTGATCACTTAAAGCGTCGGCCTCCAAAGAGATGAGCGCCTCTCCCATGGAGCTAAGATCGAGCCCTATCCCATTGCCGTTGAGGTCATAGCAAGTAAAACCATCTCCCAACTCAGCTTGACCGTAGAAACTTCTTAAGGTCTCATGATCGAGATTTGGATAATTTGAACAATAAGCAGGTCTTTCAAGATTAGAATCGCCTGTTTCCTGATTAAAGTTTTCTAAAGAAAAATCGGTCACCCCTTGTGAATTAATAGGATTTCTCAAAGCAGCTTCAACAAAATCAGGGACAGTGGCCCGTAGCTGGGAAAGGTGTTGGCGAATATTATTAAGACGCTCCAAATCTCTAGGACCTGCATGACGACGAGTAGACAGGGCAAAGGCTTCACTATGAATAATCTCAATAAGATCACGGGCCTCTCTTCGTGAAGGGTGACCATTAAGACGGGACTGATTATTATTGAGGGTCATGCTCAAGGCCATGACATGATCTCTGTACTGACGATAATGGTGAACCCCTGCCCCACGATTATCTAAAAAAAGACTTTGGGTAGCGAAGACTTGCTGAAAAATAAACAGCCAGGATAAAAAAAGTATTTCAATTAATTTCAAAAACCACTTCCTTATAAGCAAATTCAACAACCACAATGGGGGAAGGCTTTTATATCTTAAATCGCTCACTCCCTCTTTTCGGTATAAAAAGGCAACTTCTTTACTAAGACTCTGATTTTGTTGAATTTGATTAAAGCTAAAGGCGTCTATAATAGACTAAAATTAGTGGCAATTAAGACCGATAAGGCAGAAATGGTATGGCTTAAACCACTATTATTTTTCATATTTGGAGCCTTTGTGCTCTCTGGGTGCCCTAGTCCCGCAAGATTTGAAGACAAGAGAAATAAAAGCTCTTCACCGTAAGTCGAAACAATTAAAATGGAAATGGGTTGTAAGTCTTCAGCACATTTGAGACAACCATGCTCATTTATGTCCTAACACAGCATGACTGTATTTGAACCCCGGTTGTAGTTTTTTCTTCTCATTATTGTCAATCGTCTTTTTTCCTCCCTTTCTTTAATTATCTTTTCTCGTCTTCCATAAAAGACTTCGTCAGGCGTCACATTGCCAAGAGACTCGTGATAGCGACTTTGATTGTAAAAGTTAATAACCTTATCAACCTCACTCTTTAGTTCATTAGGACAGCTATAAACATAGAGCTTAACTTTCGACTTTAATGACTTGTGATACCTTTCAATCTTTCCATTTGTTTGTGGATGATAAGGACTCGCTAAAATGTGGTGCATGTCTTGACCTTCTAGGTACCCTTTTAAGTCGTCAGAGATTAAAGCAGGCCCTCTGTCTGATACAAGATTAGGTATATTCTTTTTATCAAGACCGCCCTTATCGCAAGCATCATCAAGTACTTCAATAAAGTCATCTGCTGTCATTGAATCTTGAACCTTCCAGCTAATGATCTTTCTTGAGTAGTCATCTAAAATAGAGATTAAATAAAACCAACCTCATCCTTCAACATGAAGATAAGTAGCATCTGTTTGCCACTGTTCATTCACATACCGTGGCTTTGAGTGATACTCCTTTGCTGCTGGAAAGCTATCTACTTTGGTCTCTCTAATTAATCCCTTACTTTTTAGTAAGCGATACACTGTTGATTCACTAACACTAAAAAATGAAGTGTCTGTAATCGTATAGCTGATTTCTCGACAAGACTTTTCAGGTTCATTTTCCGCGACATCAAGTATCTTTTGCTCTTCTCTAGGCGTGATCGCATTCCATTGCTTCTTTGGAGCAGGCTTCTTATCATGAAGACCAGTAAACCCTTTGCGCCTAAGCTTTGAGCGCCAACGATAGTAAGTTGATCTTGGTATATCAAGACGCTTGAGTGCCTCCGTAATTCTAAAACCACTTTCTTCCACAGCTAAAAGCAGTGTCATCTTTTCATCTGAGTTCATTCGTTTAAATCTTGTCTTTTTTAGACAAGAATCCCCAAGGATTTTTTTAAGCGAACATTTTCAAGCATCTGCTCAGAAGCAGCTCTACGAAGATCAGAGTTTTCAGCTTTAAGAGTTTTAACTTCATCAGCTGTAGCATTTCTTTTAGTTTCAAGAGTTAAGCCGTTTTTGCCTGCGTCAAGAAAGTCCTTAGACCATTTATAATAAGTCACATTAGCAATGCCTTCACGTCTACAGATTTCAGAGACAGTGACTTCTCCGCGCAGACCTTCAAGGACTACTTGAATCTTCTTTTCTGCGGAAAAATACTTACGTGTGGCCTTCTTAATTTCTCTGATGTTTTTACTCATAATTTGCTCCTATCACTATTATTGGTGATGTTAAATGTAGGAGCATGGAACGATGGGTAAATACTGACTTACAACTCAAGATGTTAGCTTGAAAAAGAATGATTCCTTATCCTCTCCTACTTTATCAAAACCAAGTTTCTCATGAAAATTTAGTGACCTCTTATTACTTTTCTGAACTACTGATTCAATTTTTCTTACGCCCTTTTGGTTCATATTAGTAATTGTTTTTCTTAACAAAGGCAGTAGACAGGCATTACCACTCTCAGGGTCTTTCAGCTGAATACTATAAACCTTGGCGACATTATCTTTTACACTGTAGCGCAAGAATCCTGTAACGAACTCGTTAGACTTAACGACTATAGTATTTTCACTCTTTAAGACACTCTCAGCTGATTTTACATAATCATAAGTCATCTTATTATTTTTTAAGATAGGAATCATATTTCCTGCTTCAATTTCAAGCATCTCGACTTGCTCTTTACTCAAGTCCGCTTTCCATCTAATAATTCTTGAATCGAAATATTGCTCCTGAAAGTGAACGATATCTTTTATTTCTTCTTGTGAATAAAAGCGATCATCACCAACGACAAGGAGTTTAGCGTCATTGTCATCAAGTCTCTCGATATAGCCAATACATTTGCCAGTGAATGTCGTTAGAGGCTTATCAATACCCAAAACATAAACATCAAGCTCTTTACCATCACCTGATAACGTGTTCGGAACATACCCATAGTTAATCGGGTAAACCATTTTGGGATAGCGTGGATGTTTAGAACCCAAAGGCCTGTCAACAACAACACTTATAGTTTCATCAATATAATCTCTAGGGTTTACGATAGCAGTCATTCTCAACTAATCTGATACGGCACAATCTAAATATTTTTCGCCTCTTTGAAAGACATATACGCTCCCCCCTCTTTCAGGATAATACCAGCCTATAGAGTCGTGTTTCGCCTTAACTGTTTTCTTTCTCCCATCACTCTGATAACAACTAAGATTCTTTAATTTAGATATTTTCAAAAAAGAGTTGTATGGCCTAGTTATAGGAAGCTTTGTCTGCTCAAGACAATTGAAGCTCCTACTTTTGTTGCCATGACATATTATGAAAACACCATCATAAAAGTTATATGAGTTTTTACCGGCATCGTACTTCTTAGATGCATTTGAATGAATCAGAGCAGCAAAATCCTTAAGACTATCACCATTAAAATCACCTACTACAAAGCCAGGTACTTTATTTTTAATGAACTTTTTATCTTCTTCATTAAAATTTTTATAATCGACTATTTTATAATTAGGATATTTATCACCGATAACTTTCAAATGCTTTTGGTCAATAGGCTTTGCGCTTAAAAAAGTAAACATAAAAATAATGTCTTTACTACAGTCACGAGTTCTCCTTGGTATCGCTGAGACTAGCTTACAATTTAAATACTTTTTTTATCTCATCATCAGGCCTAAGCTGGCCCGAGCGATAATCCATAATTTTCTTGCGAGTTTTATTAGTATAGTAATGTAAATGAACAAGTACACCAAAGACATCACTAAGCTCCATTTTCGATATAACAAACCCGGCTTTCAGTTTAGGTATAATAACAGCATTATTAGTCGCACAATGACGAGAATAAATTAACTGGAAGCCCATATCCGATAAAACATTAATACTTTTACGAAGCAGAGCATTGTATATACCTTTTTTTCTATGATCTTCTAAAACACCAGAGTTACACATATAATAAGTTGTACTATTTTCTTGGAATCCCCAACTCCAGCCAACAAAATTATCATTAGAATCAAATGCCCCTAGATGAAGGCAAAATGGTTTACCCATATTTTCTGTAAGAGCAGCTCTTTTAATTTTATCATTTTCGCTAAACAAGTCGGACTTTGAGTAGCTATGATCATCCTCAAAAACAATGTCATGACACTTATCAAAAAAAGGCTGAAGCTCATCTTGCGTCATTACTTTAATTTTATAATTTTGCTCCATCATCCACCTCTATTCATTAAAATGCCCTGAACCCATTTAGATTTTTTCTCTCTATACTCGTCTTCATTTAAGTCCGACGAAGATAATTTCAGCTCATTATATTCTCTTAACAACCTTTCATCTGACCTCAGAATATCACGAAACCTTATAAAGTCTTTAAACTCGCTACCATTGACCACAAGTTGTATTGCAACATCATGATTATACTTCTCTGTATAAAGCATACATATGCGAATTACAGATTGAAGGTTCTAAATGCCTA